>NZ_AP026910.1 GCF_026000575.1 Rhodoluna sp. KAS3
TTATCCACACATTATTCACATAGTGGATAACCTTGTGGAAAACTTGGCGTAGGGTAATGATTTACTGGCAATCAGCCGGTTGCAGAAGAAGGCGTTTGAGATGGCAGAAGCAGATCTAGTCACAGGTTTGTGGCACTCGCTGATTACTAAACTCAACAACGATGAACGCCTAACCCCTCAGCTCTTGGGCTTCTTGAGCCTGGTTGAGCCAAAAGGTGTTCTTAGCGAGACTCTTTATCTAGAGGTTCCAAACGAACTAACCCGCGAAATGATCCAGCAGCGCATGCGCCCCTTTATTCAAGAGGCCATGGCAATAAACGCTGAATTCGGCGGCCCAATCAACTTTGCAACCGTGGTGAATCCAGATATCGAGGCAAATTTTGTTCCGGCTCCTCCGGCAGTTACGCCTGAGTCAAACTGGCCGCCACTAAACCCAGCCGGAACTCCGGTAACTTTTCCCGACTCTGTCTCTACCGGCCCGGCGACAACATCTGGCTTCGAAACCCGGCTAAACCCTAAGTACACCTTCGACAACTTTGTTACCGGTGGATCAAATAGATTTGCCCACGCAGCTTCATTTGCAGTGGCCGAAGCACCGGCCAAGGCCTATAACCCGCTATTTATCTACGGTGATTCGGGTCTGGGTAAAACCCACCTGCTGCATGCCATTGGCCACTACGCATTGAACCTTTACCCAAGAATCAAGGTCCGCTACGTATCCAGTGAAGAGTTCACCAACGACTTCATCAACGCCATTCAAAACAACCGCACCGGTATGTTCCAAGCTGAATACCGAGACATCGATGTTCTTCTAATCGACGACATTCAGTTTTTGCAGGGTAAAGATCAGACCCAAGAGGCGTTTTTCCACACTTTCAACACACTGCATGATCACAACAAGCAGGTTGTAATTACCTCGGACCTTCCTCCAAAGCAGCTAACCGGCTTTGAAGACCGCATGGTTTCTAGGTTTGAGTGGGGTCTACTCACTGATATTCAAACTCCGGAGCTCGAAACCCGCATCGCCATCCTTCGTAAGAAGGCTGAGAATGACAAACTTCGCGTTGACGACGACATCATCGAGTACATGGCAGCCCGCGTTTCTTCAAACATCCGCGAGCTCGAAGGTACTTTGATCCGTGTAAACGCCTTTGCGGCCCTAAACCGCCAAAAAGTTGACATGCAGCTGGTTCAGACGGTTCTAAAAGACATTGTTCCAGTGGGTTCAGACCAGGTAATTGCACCGATTGAAATCATCAATGCAGTTGCTGCGTATTACAAGATCACCCCAGATGACCTTTACGGTTCCTCACGCATCGCAGCTATTGCATTGGCACGACAAATTGCCATGTACATCTGCCGCGAGCAAACCAACCTTTCACTGCCAAAGATTGGCCAGCTATTTGGTGGACGTGATCACACCACTGTGATGTATGCCCAGCGCAAAATTACAGAATTCATGAATGAGCGCCGCTACGTCTACAACCAGGTAACCGAGATTATTGCGCGTATTAAGACAGCGTCAAAGGGTTAGTAACTTCAGAAAGTAGTTCCTAAGCCATCAATCACCACTCAAAATCTTGGGTGGTTTTGTCATTTAAGGATCGATTGGGTGATTAATCCACAAAAATGTGGAGAAATTAACATATGAACATGTCTGTGGATAAGTCCGGATAACTAGCAATTAACAGTGCAATACGGACGCTGAAGTTGTGATGACAAAAATTACAACTCACAGGCGGTCAAGTTATCCACAGAATAATCCACAAGTGTATAAACATCTCACACGGTTGTAGTTTCGTGAGAAACATTGAGAAGTTGCCAGTTATCCACATTTTCCACAGGTGTTAATAATGTTGTTTTAAATATTTAAAGATTTAGACAGATTCATAACTCTTGGGGTAAACAGCATTCGGTGTGCAGAGGCTTGAAACCAAAGGTTTTAGGGCATAAATGTGCCAAGATTGAGGACTAGAAACTATTGCGCTTGAACATGCGCAGATTTGGGGTCAACCTTGAAGTTCCAAGTAAACAAAGACGTGCTCAGCGAAGCTGTTTCTTTTGCTGTCCGCCTTTTGCCTCAGCGCACCACTTTGCCAATTCTTGGTGGAATCTTGATCGAAGCGGATGCCAACGCACTTCGTCTATCGGTGTTTGACTACGAAGTATCAGCTCAGGCAGAAATCGTTGCCAAAGTAGAAACCTCAGGCCGAGTTTTGGTCTCAGGCCGTTTGCTTTCTGAAATTGCCAGCAAGCTACCTAACGCTCCGGTTGAATTTGCCACCGATGGTTCAAAAGTTACCGTTTCATGTGGATCAACCAAGTTCTCACTTTTGACCATGCCGGTTGAGGAATACCCAACTCTTCCTGAAATTCCAGCTATTTCGGGCACCATTTCTGGCGAAGCTTTTGCAGACGCCGTTCACCAGGTTGCTGTTGCCGCCTCAAAGGATGACGTAACGCCAGTATTGACCGGTGTTCAGCTAGAAACCGGTGAAAAATCAATTTCATTCGTTGCAACTGACCGTTACCGCGTGGCACTTCGAGAAGCAGCCTGGGTAGCAAGCCCATCGGGCGCCGGATCAGTGGCACTGGTTCCAGCAAGAACTTTGCAAGAAGTTGCTAAGACATTTGGTAACCAGGGTGAAATTTCTATTGCAATTGCAAAGACTGACGATCGCGAAATGATTGCTTTCAAGGCAAACAACCGATCAGTGACTTCATTGCTACTTAAGGGCAACTTTCCGCCGGTGAAGAGCTTGTTCCCAACTGACATCGATAACTTTGCTGTGGTTTCTACCGGTGACCTAGTCGATTCAACCCGTCGAGTAGCTCTAGTTCTTGAGCGCGAGAGCCCACTGCGATACAGCTTCAACGAAGGCGAGCTTTCACTGGAAGCCACCGGAAATGAAACTGCTCAGGCATCTGAAAACATTAACGCCGAGCTAACCGGTAAAGAAATTGTTGTTTCACTCAAACCTCAGTTCTTGATTGATGGCCTAGCCGGTGTTCACGGGGAATTTGTGAAAATTGCTTTCACCAACAACGACAACCCAAACAAACCTGGTCCTGTTCTGATTTCTAGCCACGGATCAAAAGAAAAGACCGACTCTGACAGCTACCGTTACCTGCTTCAGCCAAACCTTCTGGTTCGCTAGGCACTAAAACAAAAGGCTGAATTACAAGAATTAGAAAAGGGCGGGCGTTAGATGTACATAAAGCATCTTTCGCTCGCCCAATTTCGTAATTACAAAAGCGCAGAGCTTTCGCTATCGCAAGGCGTCAACCTGCTGGTTGGACCAAATGGCCAGGGTAAGACCAATCTGGTTGAGGCAATCCGCTATTTATCAACCCTCAGTAGCCACAGGGTCGCGGGCTACCTTCCTCTGATTCAACAAAACCAAAGCCAGGCGGTCATTCGGGCCATGGCAAGTTTTGATGAGCGCGATGTATTGATCGAGTTAGAACTTAACCGCGATTCGGCCAATAAGGCCCGCATAAATAAATCACCCGCCCCGAAAGTGCGCGACATTCTTGGGTTTGTGAATTCGGTCACTTTTGCGCCCGAAGACCTCGACATTGTGAAGCGTGATCCAAGTAATCGCCGGGCTTTCATCGATGAACTTGTAATTCAGGTTTGGCCAAGATTTGCCGGTGTTTATTCAGATTATGAGCGTGTTCTAAAGCAAAGAAACACTTTGCTAAAAACCGCCAGACAAACCGGAACCAAAGGTTCTGCTCTGAGCACACTGGATGCCTGGGATGCATCATTGGTTTCTTACGGCTCTGAAATTATTGCCGCAAGGCTGGACCTGATTGAAAGACTTCGCCCACATCTATTTGAGGCCTACCAATCGATTGCAATTGCAAACAACGAGCCTAGGATTTTGGTCAAATCATCGCTATTGGGTGCAGCAATTGTGCAGTTTGATGAGGACTCTGAGGATTTGGAGTACATCAACACCTCTGATCGTGCAGAAATAACCGAGCTGTACAGCAAAAAGTTGTCATTCGTGCGGCCAAAAGAGCTTGAGCGGGGAATTACATTAGTTGGCCCGCACCGCGATGACTTGGTCTTGATGCTGGGTGACTTACCGGCCAAAGGATATGCCAGCCACGGGGAATCCTGGTCTTACGCCTTGGCGCTGCGATTGGCTTCAATTGCGCTGCTACGAGCCGAAACCAGATCTGGCGACCCAATTTTGATTCTGGATGACGTGTTTGCTGAATTGGACTCTGGTAGGCGTGAGCGATTGGCCGGAATGGTGGCCAACAACGAACAGGTTTTGATCACCGCAGCCGTAGCCGAGGACATTCCAAAGGCCCTCCAGGCCACAGTATTTAATGTAATTTCGGGCACGGTGACCGGTGGATAAAAGAGATTTTGCCCAGGAGTTCTATTGGCGAATGCGTGAAGCGGTTACCGGAAGGCTTAGCCGCGAAGCAAAACGGATTGCCGAAAAAGAAAACGCCAAAAACTCTCGTCCTTTCGAGAAGGGACGCGACATCATTGCCGCCGGAGACTCTATCGAGGGTCTTTTAAAGTCATTCCGCTGGGAAAGCCAGCTTTCAGAGGCTGATTTATTCAATAACTGGGCCACCGTGGTTGGCGAAACCAACGCTGCCAGCTCTCAGCCCGAGGCACTAATCAACGGCGTGCTGACAATTAGGTGCAAGTCAACTGCCTGGGCAACCCAATTGAGACTCATGCAGACTCAACTTCTAGAGCAAATTAGGGCAGCTTTTCCGAAGCTTGAAATTACAAGTTTGAAGTTGTTGGGGCCGGATGCTCCGAGCTGGAAAAAGGGCCCTCGATCGGTGCCCGGAAGAGGCCCGAGAGACACCTACGGATAACCCCCTTTTTTGGGCGCTTTAACCCCAGCCTGATTGGCCCTTAATCCGCGCTACGGCGCGGTTTTTTGCTTCTCGACACAACGCACAAATACAGGGTTTTGTCAGGCCAAAAAGGTAGACTTCTTGGTAGTTAGTTACCCCGAATATCAGTCGGCTACTGAAGCCGCATTTCACCGGGCCTAACCACGCGAATAAGGAGTAAAACCGAATATGTCTGACAGCACTTACGAAGCCGGAAATATCCAGGTCCTCGAGGGCCTAGAAGCAGTGCGCAAGCGCCCCGGCATGTACATCGGTTCTACCGGCCCGCGTGGTTTGCACCACTTGGTTTACGAAATCGTTGACAACTCTGTTGACGAGGCATTGGCTGGGTACTGTGACACCATCAACGTCACTATTACCAAAGACGGCTGGATCCGCGTAAAAGACAACGGTCGCGGTATTCCGGTTTCTACCCACCCAACTGAGGGCATCTCAACCGTTCAGGTTGTTCTGACCATTCTTCACGCCGGCGGTAAGTTCGGCGGTGGCGGTTACGCCGTTTCAGGTGGTCTTCACGGTGTGGGTGCATCGGTGGTAAACGCCCTTTCTACCCAGCTAAGAGTTCAGGTTGCCCGCGAAGGTTTCTTGTGGAACCAGAGCTACAAGATTGGTGTGCCTGATGCCCCGCTTGCCAAGGGTGAGCCAGCTGATTACACCGGAACCCAGATTGAGTTTTTGGCCAGTCCAGAAATTTTCGAAACTGTTGAGTACGACTACGAGACCCTTCGTGCCCGCTTCCAGCAGATGTGTTTCTTGAACAAGGGCCTGCGCATCTCTCTAGAAGACGAGCGCACCGGCCGTACCGACACCTATCACTACGAAAACGGTCTTCGCGACTACGTTGAGTACCTCAACGTTTCAAAGAAGAACGAGATCGTCAACGAAGAAATCATCTCTTTTGAGTCTGAGACCAAAGAGAAGAACATGTCGGTTGAGATTGCCATGCAGTGGACCAACGCTTACAACGAGAGCGTCCACACCTACGCAAACACCATCAACACTCACGAGGGTGGAACCCACGAAGAGGGCTTCCGCGCCGCACTTACATCGCTGCTAAATAAATACGCCCGCGAGAAGAACCTGCTCAAAGAAAAAGACGAGAACCTCTCTGGTGACGACTGCCGCGAAGGCCTAACCTGCGTGATCTCGGTAAAGCTTTCTGAGCCTCAGTTTGAGGGCCAGACCAAGACCAAGCTGGGCAACACCGAGGCCAAGGCCTTTGTGCAGCGCGTGGTCAACGAAGAGCTGGGCGACTGGCTTGGCCGCAACCCAAACGTTGCCAAAGACATTATTCGTAAGGCAATTCAGGCTGCTACTGCCCGCCACGCTGCTCGCAAGGCACGCGAGGCTACCCGCCGCAAGGGATTGCTAGAGTCTGGCGGTATGCCGGGCAAGCTTCGCGACTGCTCAAGCCGCAAGCCAGAACTTTCAGAAATCTACCTGGTTGAGGGTGACTCTGCGGGTGGTTCAGCCGTTCGTGGCCGCAACCCAGAGACCCAGGCAATCTTGCCTCTGCGCGGTAAGGTCTTGAACGTCGAGAAGGCCCGTCTAGACCGTGCCCTCGGAAATGCCGAGGTTCAGGCAATCATCACAGCTTTCGGTACCGGCATCGGTGAAGAATTTGATGTCACTAAGGCCCGCTACCACAAGTGCATTTTGATGGCCGACGCCGATGTTGACGGTCTGCACATCCGCACCCTGATTCTTACCCTGCTTTTCCGCTACATGCGCCCACTCATTGAGCACGGATACGTTTACTTGGCCCAGCCACCGCTATTCAAGATCAAGTGGTCAAACTCAGAGCACCAGTACGTTTACTCAGACGCCCAGCGTGACAAGGCCTTGGCCGACGGCGCCGCAGCTGGCAAGCGTATTCCTAAAGAAAACGCCATCCAGCGTTACAAGGGTTTGGGTGAGATGGACTACGACGAACTTTGGGACACCACCATGGACCCAGACAAGCGCACCTTGCTTCAGGTAACTCTCGAAGATGCAGCCCTGGCTGATGAGGTCTTCTCAACCCTGATGGGTGAAGACGTAGATGCTCGCCGCTCATTCATTCAGCAGAACGCAAAGGATGTCCGCTTCCTAGACATCTAGGCCGCCGACACCGACGAAAGATTTAGAGAAGAGAAATCATGGCTGACGAAACCACCAATGCAAGTGGACTAATCGACAATATTGAGCAGGTCGACCTTCAGGTCGAAATGCAGCGCAGCTACCTCGACTACGCGATGAGCGTTATCGTGGGCCGCGCCCTTCCAGACGTTCGCGATGGCCTAAAGCCAGTTCACCGCCGCGTTATCTATGCAATGTTTGATGGTGGTTACCGGCCAGACAAGCAGTTCTCAAAGTGCTCGCGCGTTGTTGGAGACGTTATGGGTCAGTACCACCCACACGGTGACAGCGCGATTTACGACACCATGGTCCGACTTACTCAGGACTGGAACCTTCGCTACCCGCTGATTTCAGGCCAGGGAAACTTTGGTTCACCAGGTAACGACCCTGCCGCTGCACCTCGATACACCGAGTGCCGCATGGCTCCGCTGGCCATGGAGATGGTTCGCGACATCGACGAAGAAACCGTTGATTTCCAGGACAACTACGATGGTCGCACCCAGGAACCAACCGTTCTACCGAGCCGCATCCCTAACCTACTGGTCAACGGATCCATTGGTATTGCGGTTGGTATGGCCACCAACATTCCACCTCACAACCTTCGTGAAGTAGCCGATGGTGCCCAGTGGTACCTAAAGAACCCAGAGGCAACCCGAGAAGAACTGCTTGAGGCTTTGATCGAGCGCATCAAGGGCCCAGACTTCCCAACCGGCGCACACATTCTTGGCCGCAAGGGAATCGAAGAGGCGTACCGCACCGGTCGTGGCTCGGTCACCATGCGCGCAATCATCAATGTTGAAGAGCTGCACGGCCGCACCTGTTTGGTTGTAACCGAGCTGCCTTACCAGGTAAACCCTGACAACTTGGCAGAAAAGATTGCCGGTTTGGTTAAGGAAGGCCGACTCCAAGGCATCGCCGACATCCGTGACGAAACCTCTGGCCGCACCGGTCAGCGCTTGGTAATTGTGCTCAAGAAAGATGCAGTTGCCCGCGTTGTTTTGAACAACCTTTACAAGTTGACTCCACTTCAAGAGAACTTCAGCGCAAACATGTTGGCTCTGGTCGATGGTGTTCCGCGCACTTTGAGCCTTGACGGCTTTATCAGCAACTGGGTTGAGCACCAGGTCGAGGTTATTGTTCGCCGCACCCAGTTCCGCCTGCGTAAGGCAGAAGAGCGCGCCCACATTTTGCGCGGTTACCTAAAGGCTCTCGACGCACTCGACGCCGTAATTGCTTTGATTCGCAAGAGCGCCAACGTTGAAGAAGCACGCGATGGCTTGATGGCATTGTTGAGCATCGATGAACTGCAGGCACGTGCAATTCTGAACATGCAGTTGCGCCAGCTTGCAGCCCTTGAGCGCCAGAAAATCATTGATGAAGCAGCCGAGCTTGAGGCTCAGATCATTGACTTCAAGGCAATCATCGCCGACCCAGTTCGCCAGCGCACCATCATCAGTGAAGAACTTGATGAAGTTGTGGCAAAGCACGGCGATGACCGCCGAAGCGCAATCATTGCTGGTTTTGACGGCGATGTTTCAGTCGAAGACCTGATTCCTGAAGAGGAAATGGTTATCTCTCTCACCCGCGGTGGCTACATCAAGCGCACCAAGAGTGACAACTACCGCCAGCAACACCGCGGCGGTAAGGGCGTAAAGGGAGCCAACCTTCGTGCTGATGACGTTGTTGAGCACTTCTTTGTGACCACAACCCACCACTGGTTGTTGTTCTTCACAAACAAGGGCCGCGTTTACCGCACCAAGGCCTATGAGGTTCTTGAAGGTGGCCGCGACACCAAGGGCCAGCACGTAGCTAACCTGCTTGCCCTGCAGCCTGATGAACAGATTGCCCAGGTTCTTGACCTTAAGGACTACCAGCAGGCGCCATACCTAGTGCTTGCTACCCGTGATGGTTTGGTTAAGAAGACCTCACTAGACGCCTATGACACTGCAAGAACCGGTGGAATTATCGCGATCAAACTTCGCGAAGGCGACGAACTGGTCTCAGCGATGTTGGCATCCGAGGCTGACGACCTACTGCTCGTTTCACACAAGGGTATGTCGATCCGATTCTCAGCCAGCGATGAAATGCTGCGACCAATGGGCCGCGACACTTCAGGAAACATCGGTATGAACTTCCGCGAAGGTGACCACCTGCTTTCTGCCAGTGTGATCAATGATGCTGACGAAGCCTTTGTATTTGTGGTTACTGAAGGCGGATACGCCAAGCGCACCGAGGTTTCTCAGTACCGCCCGCAAAACCGCGGTGGTTTGGGTATCAAGGTAGCCAAGCTTGAAGAAAAGCGCGGAGACCTAGTTGGCGCAATCATCGTTGCCGAAGATGACGAAGTTCTTGTAGTTCTAGCCAGTGGCAAGGTGGTTCGTTCAGCTGTGAACGAGGTTCCAGCCAAGGGCCGTGACACCATGGGTGTTGTCTTTGCTCGATTCGAAGAGGATGACGTAATTCTCGGACTAGCGAAAAACACCGAACGCAATCTAGAGTCGAATGAGATTGCCGGCGATGACGAAGTTGAAGCCGCCGAAGTAGCCACTGAAGGAGCAGCTGAATGAAAGAACGCCTAAAGGCCGCAGCCAAGAGCGCCGCATCGCGCGCAACCGGTCCGGCGCCAAAGCAGGTAAAGCTAAAGCTGGTTCAAATTGGCTTCTGGTCGGCTGTCAAGGCAGGCCTGCTAGTCACCATTGCCACCGGCATTGCCATGATTGTTGGTTTTTTCTTGATCTGGCTTGTGGTCAGCAGCACCGGATTGTTCGGTAGCTTGAGCACGTTAATCAACGGAATCATCGGTGGCGGAAGCGGCACAACTGAGGCGGGCGTAAACGTTGCCGAGCAGTTGAGCTTGCCACGCGTGATGTCATTTGCCATTACCACCGCACTGTTCAACATTGTTATCGGTACCCTGCTAACCGGTATTTCAGCCGCGATTTACAACGTGATTGCACGTTTGACCGGCGGAATCTCAGTGGGTTTCACCAACGACCAGTAACTAAGTTCTTCTCTGACTTTGCACTCATAAATAAATTCGTGTAAAGTCATAGAGGTTCTACGGGCCTATAGCTCAGGTGGTTAGAGCGCTTCACTGATAATGAAGAGGTCGGAGGTTCAAGTCCTCCTAGGCCCACCAGGAAGCTTCTTCACCAAAAGAAGGTTCTGAACCGCAGAATCAAAAAGCAACAAAAGCAACAAGACCCGGGGATTTAGCTCAGTTGGTAGAGCACCTGCTTTGCAAGCAGGGGGTCAGGGGTTCGACCCCCCTAATCTCCACCAAAAATAAAATGCCTCCCTTCTAGGGGGGCATTTTTGTATCTATGGCACCTCAAAGTCTGAATCGCCGTGGGGTTTGCTCTCACTAAACTTGAAGCATGACTAACTCATTCGCTGGTAAGCACGCTTTTGTATCTGGTTCATCACGAGGCATTGGCGCACAAGTTGCCCAGATGCTGGCTGCGCAGGGCGCAACCGTCGCCATCAACTACCGCGACAAGGTGGTTCGCGCCGAGAAGATTGCAAACCAGATCATCGAAGCCGGCGGCAAAGCCATCGTTGTTGGTGCAGATCTAACCGATTACTCAAGCATTGACGCTTTGGCAGCAACCCTAAAGGCTGAATTTGGTGGCCTAGACCTTTTGGTTCTCAACGCTTCTGGCGGTATGGAGACCGGCAAGGGAGAGGACTACGCCATGAAGCTCAACCGCGATGCACAGGTAAACCTAGTGAAGACCGCTTTGCCACTGATGAACGCCGGCTCACGCATTGTGTTTGTCACCAGCCACCAGGCGCACTTCATCCGCGAGACTCCAACCATGCCTGAGTACGTACCAGTGGCGCTAAGCAAGCGTGCCGGTGAGGATGCTCTTCGCGACATGATTCCAGAGTTGACCGAAAAGGGCATCGAGTTTGTTGTGGTTTCGGGAGACATGATTGAGGGAACCGTGACGGCTACCCTGCTTGACCGCCTAAACCCAGGCGCCATCGATGCTCGTAAAGAAGCCGTGGGCAAGCTTTACAACGTTGAAGAATTTGCTGAAGAGATCGTCAAGGCTGCCTCAGCACCGGTACCAGCAGACAACACCGTCTTGGTTGGCGACACCGGTTACTTCACCAATAAGTAATTGGCGTTAGTGGCCTGAGCCTGCGCCCTTGGTGTTGCCGGCTCCCGCCGCAAAGATAAACGTGACCACTAGGGCTGCGACCAGAACAAAGAACATGTTGGTTACACCCCAGGCCTGACCTAAGAAGCCCAGCAGTGGCGGGCCAACCAAGAAAGCCAAGTATCCAGAGCTGGCTACGAAAGCAACCTTGCGAGCAGGGTCTTCGCCTTCGCCAGCTGCGGACAGGTAAAGCGGGAATCCGAGGGCCACACCACAGCCCCAGAGCAAAGCACCGAGCCAGGCCAGGTATAGGTTGCCACCAAAAATAATCAGCAAAAGGCCGATGATTCCGCCGAATGCCAACACCTGCAGAGTGCGGGCCTTGCCAAATCGGTCGGCGATGTTGCCGCCAAAGAACCGGGTAACCGTCATAGCGCCAAGCAAAACCGCATAGGCAATTCCTGCATTGGCATCGCTCTCTTGGTAGTCATCTACCAACGCAATCGTTAGCCAGTCGTTTGAGGCGCCTTCGGCCAAGGTGATTCCCAAGATGCCGATTGCCAGGAATATGATTCTGCGGTCTTTCCAAATTGCAGCACGTGGTTCGCGAACCTTGGAGCCCTTAGCTTGTTTGCGTTCTTCAATGCCGTTTCCGGCCGGCAAGAATCGGGCCGTGGTCAAAGGCACGGCCATGGTGATGGCGCTCAAAATTACAATCTGCCAGAACAAATCAAAGTTGATTTGGGTTGCGAAAATACCGATACCGGCCCCGGCCAACGAACCGATAGAAAACCCAGCATGCATTTTTGGCAGGGCGGTTTTGCCAGTGGCTGCCTCGATTGCCGCACCGTCAACGTTGATGCCAACATCGGCAACGCCCACACCAAGACCAGCGACCAGTGCAAATACTGCGTAACCAACCGCGCTTCCGTTAGCAATAAACGAAACCTGACCAACAAAACCGGCGGTAACGATGGAAACTCCGGTAATTACAGCAACTTTGGTACCGAATCTGGCGATAAATCGGCCGGCAAGCGTGACTGATGTGATTGAACCGATTGAGCCGAAGAACAAAATCAATCCGAGCTCTGATGTGGTGACATCAACCAGTTCACGGACCAGCGGCAAACGCACCATCAATGATGAAAAGGTCAGCCCAAAGATCGTGAAATAGATCAGCACGGTGATGTGCCAGGCCTTGGTGGCGCGTGGCGAAAGATCAGCAGCAAAAGTCATGCGTAAAGCCTATACCTCTCAATTGATTGGTTTAAGGTCTAACTCAGGTCGGTGAAGGCCAACGAGACTGCGATTGCCAACATGACTACACCGATAAAAACATCGAGGACCCGCCAGAACACCGGCTTGGACATGAGCTTTGAGGCAGCGCGCGCGCCGAACCCGATGGTTGAGAACCAAACTACGCTAGCCACGGCGGCACCGATACCGAACAGCCAACGAGCCTCGCCAAACTGAGCCCCGATGCTGCCCAAGAACAAAACCGTGTCTAGATAAACGTGCGGGTTTAGAAATGTGAATCCGAGCACCGCACCGGCAACAGCGGCCGCAGATTTCGGCGCCTCTTGAGAAGGCAGAAGGACCTCAGATTTGGTGGCCTGCCGGAAGGATTTGAACGCGAACCAGGCAAGGTAGGCCACGCCAACCCACTTGATGATGACCAGCAAGACCGGCAGGCTGCGAATAACCGCGCCAAAGCCGCCGATGCCCACTGCAATCAAGGCAGCGTCAGAGATGGCGCAAATCAAAACCACCATCAATACGTGGTTGCGGGCCAAACCCTGGCGCAGAACGTAGGCGTTTTGGGCTCCAATCGCCATGATCAGCGATAGGCCAGTAAGAAATCCGGTAACCAAAACGTCCATCAGTGCAGTCTAGCTTTGACTCCCAGTCAGCTTTCAGTAATTTGTGATGCAATTGCCAGATGAGACTTTCACGCCGTTTAGTTGTTGCAATTTCAATCGCCTCGATTGCCGTTACCGCATTGGCCGGTTGCACCGTAAACATCAACGCCCCTCAGGGCTCATCGCAGTCTGAAACCGCAGACTTCAGCGGCATGGACATCATGTTTGCCCAGATGATGATTCCTCACCACCAGCAGGCCGTTGACATGTCTACACTGGCCGAAACCAACACTGAAAACCAGTTAATTCTTGACTTGGCCGCGCAGATCAAGGGCGCACAGGCGCCTGAGATTGAACAGATGACGGCTTGGCTAAACGGTGTCGGGGCATCTATCGACATGGGTCACGATATGGGCCACGACATGGGCGGCATGCTCACCGATGAGCAGATGGAGCAATTGGCGGCTGCTAAGGGCGCTGATTTTGATCGACTTTACCTCGAGGGCATGATCGAGCATCACCAAGGTGCGATTCAAATGGCCAGCATGATCAAGGACTCCGCAAATGCCGAGGCTCGTGCCCTGGCTGAAGCAATCATTAGCTCGCAGACCGCAGAGATTGAATACATGCAGGAGCTTCTCGCCAACTAATGGCTTTGGGCCAGGCAGATAGGCAATAATCAGGTTATGCAGCCAGACCCATACATGTCGCTCTTCACAGTGATTAGTTTCACCATGCTCGGTTTTGGATCGGTCATTCTCAGTTTGGTCTCGAGAATGGGAACCGGAAGTCAGCTTTGGTCAATCATCATGGGAGCATCGACCCTGGCCGCCGGCACATACATTTGGCTAGCGATTGATCAACTTGGCGTATTTCCGGCGTTACTTGGCTTTGTTGCCCTAATGATTGCGGTTACACAACCTCGGCGCCGATCAGGCGAATAACCTCTTCACAGACTTTTAGGTTGGCAATTGAGTCTTTGTGTGATTCGAACGGCGACTCTAGAAGCCCCTGATCTACAAAGCTAGCCAATGCGGTGGCTTGGTAGGCCAGCCCTTCGTGGCCAATTGGGTTCGGGTCCTTCCAAACCTCAGTTTCAGCATAAAAATCAACCCCAGCAAGAGCCACCGATGATGGAATGCAGAATTCCGGCCCCACGGTTAGCTTGGCTTTGGTTCCGGCAACCTGCCCAACCGCCGGAATTGATGCGCGAGCAGACAGCAGGATGTAAGCGCGGGCGCCATTGGCGTAACCGAGCTGAACTGAGACCTCTTCTTCGATTCGGTCAGCGTTTAGTTTGCCCTGCGCGGTGATTGAGGTTGGGTTGCCCAGAAAACTCTGTGCAAAACTGACCGGATAAATACCCATGTCAAAAAATGGGTCGCCGTGACCCTTTTTCCAGAGTCGTGGCACCTCTAGGTTTGCCTGACACATACTTACGTTTACCATTTCGATGTCGCCCAAAACCTCATCGGCCAGCAGTTGTCGAATGATGTCGTACTGAGGCAAGTATCGCGTCCACATTGCCTCCATAGCCAAAACACCGGCAGCCTTTGCGGCGGCAAAGATTTCGGCAGCCTCGGCAGCATCGAGGGTAATTGGCTTTTCAATCAAAACGTGCTTGCCCGCGGCAATGGCCTGCAGTGCGTGGTCTCGGTGCTGGGTCGGCAGCGTCGGAATGTAAATAACATCGATGTCTTCGCGGGCCAGAAGGTCCTCGTAATTATCGTGTGACTCAATGCCGAACCGTTCGGCAAAAGCCTCGGCCTTGCCCGGTGTGCGAGAGGCCACGGCAACAATTTGCTGCTTGGTGTGCTTCTGTACGCCCGATACAAAAGCCTCGGCAATTCCGGCAGCACCCATCACGCCCCAACGCATCGGGGTAACAGAGGATGGGTCAATGATGTTTGGCTGTGGCAAATTCATGGTTAGAGTTTATGCCCATTTGTTAGGACAAAGATCGCGCAATGATTTCGCGGGCCAGCTCATAATCAAGCCGGCGGCGGCGGCGCCCGTTTTTCATGTTTCCCTTGAATGGCGCCAACACCAAATCGTGTGATTCAACTCGAATCGAGTTGAGCAGTTGATTGGCTCGAATTACAAAACCCGGCAGCTCAGCATCAGTCAGAGTCGGCAGCTCTAGGTAGGTCATCAGGCGTGAACTGACCTTGACCCGACTGCGCGGGTAATCAAAGTCTTCGGCCAGCAGAAACTCAATCGGGGTATTTCCATCGGCGCCGTCAACCGCCCGCAGACCGATTCGCCCATCAGGAATGTTGAAGTGCGCCGGTTTTCCGCGGCGTCCACCCTTACCGCGGCATTCCATAATTCTGGCCAGTGAGCCAATCAGTCGTTCGTTGATAAACACCGATCCTGCCCCGGAAACACTTGCCGGCCCAAAACAAGCCACCAGCGCAGGGGCATCGGTGTCATCAAACAACTGCCCCTCAATCACTGAAATCACTGCCAGCCGATCTTTAGGAAAGGTCGAGAGCAAGAAGGTTTCAGGCAAAATCGCCACGACATAGTCTGCCGAGGCCAGGCAGCGGTCCAAAGCCAGCTTCCAGAGGTTGTCGTAACCCTGCTTGAAATAGCTGGCAACTATGGAATTGACCCCCTTGCGCTTGGCCGAATGATTGGCCAAATAAGGGGGATTGGTCACGATTACCGAACCCTGCGGATTGGGCACCTTTTTCAGCGAATCGTTTACTGGCCACTGTCCGCCGGCGATGTCGTATCCGCTGGTTTCCACCCCGTAGGTCTCAGCTAGCACTTCAAGTAGGTGGCCATCTCCGGCAAAAGGGTCCAACACCGATGCCGTCTTGCCGACTGAGGTTTGCTCCAGAAAGGCGAATGACAAGAATTCTTTGACCGGCTGATTTAGCCAGCGGTCATCGGTGGTAAAAAAGGTGCCGCGAGAGACTTTTTCGGCATCAATTTGCACAACTCGACCAAGTTGAACGGAAACCAGCATCTCTCCAACTGGTCGCCTTTTTGCCATCTCACTAGTCTGCCAGAGAGTGCTGCCGTGAGAGAATAAAGGAATGACTGCACACACTTCTGTAGCGACCATTCACACAAACCATGGCGCAATTAAAATCAACCTTTTCGGAAACCACGCACCTAAGACTGTCGAGAACTTCGAGGGTCTAGCAACCGGTTCTATCGAGTGGCGCGACCCTCGCACCGGCGCGGTTCAGACCAACAAGCCGCTATACAACGGCGTGATCTTCCACCGCATCATCTCTCAGTTCATGCTTCAGGGTGGAGACCCAACCGGCACCGGTATGGGTGGCCCTGGCTACCAGTTCGGCGACGAAATCAACGCTGAATTGAACTTCAACGAGCCTTATAAGTTGGCCATGGCTAACGCTGGACCAGGCACCAACGGTTCACAGTTCTTCATCACCACCGCTCCGACCACCTGGTTGTTCGGCAAGCACACCGTATTCGGTGAGGTTGCAGACGAGGTTTCGAAGAAGGTTGTTGACAAGATTGAGGGCGTTGAGACCGACGGTCGCGACAAGCCACTGGTTGACGTAATCATCGAATCAATCACCATCGAGAAGATCTAATTTTTCTTGAAAAACATCTTTAAGCGTTCACCAGCCCGAGTAACCCTCGGGCTGGTTTCGCTTAACCTTGCCATCTGGCTGCTTCAGATTTTTCCGGGTTCAAACCTCACTAGCCAGCTGGCTTTTGTGCCACTTTCGGTTTACACCGAGCCTTGGCGCATGATTACGGCCGGATTTGCACACAGTGAATCCAACCCGCTGCACGTGTTGCTAAACATGTACTCGCTTTACATCTTTGGTTCAATTCTTGAGCCGATGCTCGGACGACTCAGATTCCTAGCCGTCTGGCTGATTTCCGTTTTCGGCTCTTCGGTAGCAGTTATGTACCTGAACACCCCAGATACCTGGGTAATCGGTGCCTCTGGCGGAGTCTTTGGCCTGATGGCAGCCTATTTTGTGGTTCTGCGCGCGGTCGGCGAAAGATCTCAGAGCCTGCTTGGACTCATTGCCATCAACTTAGTATTTGGCTTCATCATGCCTGGCGTCAGTTGGCAGGCTCACCTTGGCGGACTATTTGCCGGTGGCGCGATGACCGCCGTTTATGCCAATACTCGCAACCGCAACCAACGCAGCACCCAGCTCATCGGGGCTATCGGTGTGGTTTTGGTGTTTGTGGGCCTAACTTTTTACCGCATGCAAACCATGCTCATGGGCTAAACGCCCGCACCCTCTAAGTCAAAGAAAAATCCCCCAACCGGCCTCAGCCAATCGGGGGATTTTCTAATTTTTGAATACTTGGATTACTTCCAGCGGGTAGACATCATGAAGCCAACCATCGCGATTCCGAAACCAATCAGAATGTTCCAGTTCTCTAGGTTCCACGGGGTTCCTGCACCTAGCGGGAACTGGGCGCTGGTCACGTAGTAGGTGATGATCCAGATGAGGCCAAGCAGCATGAAACCAAACATGACCGGCTTGAACCAAGCTGGGTTTGGCTGATCTTCAGTGTTGGTGGCCTGTACCTTAGGCGCCTTGATTTTCTTTTCAGACATGAGGCAATTCTAGCGGGACACCGGCATTGGTTGCAGTTCCAAAGTAGGCTTAAGTCAACATGGTCAAGATTTTGGTACTCGACAACTACGACAGCTTTGTTTACACGCTGAACGGTTATCTGCAGCAGCTTGGTGCAGAGACTGAGGTTTTGCGCAACGACATCGTTCCGGAGTCAGAGTTGCCTGCCCTGCTTGCCAAGTATGACGCCGTTCTGCTCAGCCCAGGCCCAGGCACTCCTGCCGAGGCCGGCCTCAGCATTCCGGTAGTCAAGCTGGCTTTGCAGACCGGCCAGCCGGTTTTTGGCGTTTGCCTAGGTCACCAGTCCATCGCCGAGGCAATGGGTGCAACGGTAACCAGCGCCGAAGAACTGATGCACGGCAAAACCTCTCAGGTTGCCCACGATAATTCTTTGATTTACCAGGATGTTCCTAACACCTTCACCGCAACCAGATACCACTCGTTGGCGGTTGTAGATTCAACTGTTCCGGATGACTTGATTGTGACCAGCCGCACCGAAAAGGGTGAGAACTCAAAGGGTGGCGTGATTATGGGTCTGCAGCACAAGACACTGCCAATTTACGGAGTTCAATTTCACCCAGAGTCAGTCATGACCCAGGGTGGCTACCAAATGTTGGGCAACTGGCTTGAGTCAATCGGCCTGAAGGGCGCTGCCGAGCGCGCTAAGTCGCTCAGCCCAATGGTTACGTTCTAACCAAAAATCATTTAGCCAATTAACTGGCTAGTTCAATTGCCTATTGGGCGGCCAAACACTCCACATAGAGGGTGATCGGTGTGCCCTGCGGAGCCACACCTGCCGGAATCGACTGCCCAATCACAGTGGTGCCCTTGGTGCCGGTGCACGGCTCCATGGTTCCGATGGTTGATGGCAGACCAACATCCGGGGCAGACATAGCCGAGCGGGCCTCAGCGATGCCTAGGCCGGTTACATCAGGAACCATAACCTTGCCATCAGAGACGATGAGGTTCACGATGGTGCCCTCAGGTACCTGACTGTTCAGCGCTGGGTCGGACTCAATAACAATGCCTGCCGGAACGGTTGCGCTGTGGGCCTGGGTAATCGAACCTAATTCGAGCTTTACCGCCGCCAGTGCAGCTGCGGCCTCGGCCTCGGTCATGGTCGAAAGGGCCGGAACCTTGACGGTGTTTTTGCCGCTTGAGACGTAAACCGTGATGACGGTGTTAGCCGGAACGTTGGTACCCGCAGGTGGATCGGTGCGGATAATCGTGTCAACCGGAACGGTGTCGCTGGTTTCAGACATCTTGGTGACAATCAAACCCTGATCGGTGAGGGTTGAGTAGCCGACGTCGTAGGTCAAATTGCTAACATCGGCAACCTTGGTGCCAACATCGGTAGGAATTGGAACTGGTGTTGAACTGATTGAGAACAGCCAAATCAGCAAGCCAATCAAAACCACACCGACACCAGAGCTGATGCCCCAAAGCATTCCGTTTGAAGGGCGCTTAACTTCGGCAAATAGCGGCGCCGGAGTCGAACCGGTGTTGGCCGGAATCGTGACTCCGAGGGTGTCGAACGGGTTGGTCGACGGGCCAGATGCTGATGCCATTGCAGACATTGGCGCAGGTGCCGGAGCAGCTGCGCGTTCAGGCTCAGGAGCGGTCGGCATGACGACTGTTTTGTCTGAGGCAAACTCGCCCAGCAACGCCTCAAAATCGTCGTCGGCGTATGAGTTTTCTAGCACCGATGCTTCGGCAACATCGGGCACCTCGGCAGCAATTGCCTCTGGCTCAGGTGCAACCTCAGGCTCGACAACCGGCTCTTCAGCAATCGGTGTTTCTGGGGCAGCGATTACCGGAGCAGCGATGGTTGCCGGCGAACCGTTGGCTGCGGCCAGCAGGTTCTCGCGGAATTCCTCGGCACTTTGAAAGCGCTCTTCGCGGTCTTTGGCCAGGGCACGCAGCACAACCTGATCTAGCTCTGGGCTAACGCTTGGCTCAAACTGCGATGGAGGAATTACTGCCTCTGAAACATGCTGATAGGCAACCGAAACAGCGGTCTCACCCTTGAATGGTGGGCGGCCACAGAGCATTTCGTAAAGCAAAACACCGGTTGAGTAAAGGTCTGTTCTGGCATCTACGGTCTCACCCTTGGCTTGCTCTGGTGAGAAGTACTGAGCAGTGCCCACGATGCCGCTGGTGTGCGCCATGGTTGCCGATGAGTCAGAGACTGCACGGGCAATGCCGAAGTCCATGACCTTAACCTGGCCGGCCTCGTTGAGCATGATGTTTGCCGACTTGATGTCACGGTGAACCACACCGGCACGGTGCGAGAACTCGAGAGCGGTAAGTACGCCAGAGGCAATGTCTAGGGTTTCTTGAAGAGTTAGACGGCGTTCGTGCAGAAGATCGCGAAGAAGCTGGCCCTTTACGTACTCCATGATGATGAACGGAAACTTGTGTGGGTTGCCGTTGATGTCGGTGGTTTCTTCTTCGCCGGCATCGTAAACACGAACGATGGTTGGGTGCGCCATGCGAGCCGAAGCCTGAGCCTCTTGGCGGAAGCGTGCCTCGAAAGATGGGTCGTTGGCCAAATCAGACTTGAGCAACTTGATTGCAACGGTGCGGCCTAGTCGGGTATCAACACCCTCATAGACATCTGCCATGCCACCGCGACCAATGAGGTGTCCTACCTCGTATCGGCCTGCGATAACCCGCTGGTGCTCAGTCAATTCGTGCTCCACTCGTTGATAAAAAACATTTTCAGTCTAGTGATTTGTGCTGCTATTTCGGGCTATTCGACCGGTGCACTTGGCGACTCAGTTGGTGCCGGCGTGCTGGTCGAAGGGCTTGGGCTCGGGCTAGGTGTGCCGGCCACGTAATAGGTAATTTCGATAGCCGAGCCTACCTTTAGCGTTCCGAGCGGAGTGCCCGCATATACGGTCATCACGCGCGGGTCATCCTCGGCAACAACCTCACCGGCCACGGCGTTCACAACCAGACCCATCAGGCCCAGTGATGCAGCAACATCGGTGACTTTTTTACCTTGGATGTCGGACAGCAGAACCACAACTTCTTGGTTAGCCGAAGAGGTTGGGGTTGGGGTAGCAGTGCCCGAATTGCTTGGGTTATCGGTTGGCGTTGGGCTTGGGGTGATGCCCGGCTGCAGTGACGTAACCACAATTGCCACAACCACAGAAATCGCAGTCAGGGCCAATACCCCGATGAGCGCAAACCACGGCCAAACCACCGGCGGCTTTTGGTTAGGTGCAGTTGTAGTCGGCAGTTCAAGCACGGCAGTGCTGTCATTGATGACTGGCTGGTTGATCAGTTGCGTAGCTGCCGAATTTCTTGGGGCGTTCGACATCATCGACTCAGCGCGTTTGGCCAATGCCAAAGCAGACTCTGGCCTCTGGTTTGCCTTTTTAGCCAAGCAGGACATAACCAAATTAGCTACCCGAGGGTCAATCTCTTCAGGCAACGGTGGCGGAGTCTGGTTGATCTGCGCCATGGCAATCTGCATCTGCGAGTCACCGGTGAACGGGCGTTTTCCGGCTAGTGCTTCATAGGCCACGATTCCCAGTGAGTAGATGTCAGTAGACGGGGTAGCCGGTTTTCCGGTTGCCTGCTCGGGCGCAAGGTACTGAACGGTTCCCATCACCTGGCCGGTGGCGGTTAGACCAACCTGGTCGGCTACGCGAGCAATACCAAAGTCGGTAATTTTTACTTCACCGTCGGGGGTAATCAGCAGGTTTCCTGGCTTTACATCGCGGTGCACCAAACCAGCCTCATGCGCTTCAAATAGTGCACGGCCAGTCTGCGAGATGATGTCGAGCACCTGTTCGGCAGGCAGGGTCTTTTGCGTTTCAAGAATCTTGGCCAGCGAGTCACCCGGAACAAGTTCCATGACCAGGTAGGCAGAGCCGGAGTCTTCTCCGTAGTCATAAACATCCGCGATACCCGGGTGGTTAACCATGGCTGCATGGCGGGCTTCGGTGCGGAAGCGCTCCAAGAACCCTGGGTCGCCCATGAACTCTTGCTTCAAAATCTTGATTGCCACGTCACGAAGAATTACCTCATCGTGCTCCTTCCAAACCTCACCCATTCCGCCGATTGCGATTCGACTGATGAGTTTGTATCGGCCACCGTAAAGCTGACCTGCTTCTGGAATCATTTCTTCAACACCGCCTGCATCACTTTTTTAGCCACCGGTGCAGCCAAAGAGTTTCCTCTTCCTGACTGACCGAGCCCCCCGCCGTCAGCGATTACAACGGCAACAGCAACCTGTGGGTTGTTGGCCGGTGCAAACCCTGTGAACCAAAGTGTGTATGGCTGGTCCGTACCATTTTGGGCGGTACCGGTTTTACCCGCTACCTCGACTCCGCTAATTCTGGCGTTCCCCGAAACACCATTAGAAACGGCGCCAACCATCATCTCGGTCATCGATTTTGCCGTCGTGGCAGACATCGGTTGCGAGAAGACGCTTGGGCTTGGTTGGTGCAAAACCGAAAGGTTTGCGGTCAATACGTTTTCAATCAGGTTCGGCTGCATCAGCACGCCCTTATTGGCGATCGCAGCACTAACCATGGCCATCTGCAGCGGTGTTACGCGAACATCAAACTGGCCGAAAGCTGAAAGTCCGGTTTGGGCATCGTCCATACCGCTCGGATAAACGCTGGCCACCGAGGTCATCGGAAACTCGATGTTTTTACTGAAGCCAAATAGGCCAGCCTGCGAGCTGATCCGGTTTTGCTTGAGCGCAATTCCCAGCTGGGCAAAAGGCACGTTGCACGAAAGTCGCAGGGCATCGGCAATGCTTACGGTAGCCGCACCACCACATTTACCCTCGCCTGAGTTCATCACAACGGTGCTGGTACCCGGCAGCGTGTACTTGCTTGGGTTCGGAAAAGTGCTGTCGGCGGTGTATTCGCCGCTCTCTAGAGCTGCGGCGGCAACCACCAATTTGAAGACTGACCCAGGTGCGTAGAGCTCACTGTAGGCACGGTTCAGCAGCGGCCCGTCTTCATCCTCGATCAAAGCCTTGTAGTTGGCGTTTGAGGTAGCACCATCGTGAACGGCCAACTCATTGGCATCAAATGCTGGCTTTGAGACCATAGCCAAAATGTTGCCGGTGGTTGGGTTTATGGCAACGACCGCACCCTTTTTGTTGCCCAAGGCATCCCAAGCGGCCTTTTGAACATCTGGGTCAATCGTCAACTCAACAGAAGCACCGGCAACCGGGTTGCCCGAAAGAAGCGCATTAATCTGTTCAAAGAACTGCGATGAATTTTGCCCGGTTAGGTAACTGTTAGTTGCTGACTCTAGACCGGTGGCACCTTGGTACAGGCTGAAGAAACCGGTGACCGAAGAGTACATTTCATCGGAGTAGACGCGGTTGTAGCGGTACACATCATCAACCGGGATGGATTCGGCAATGGGCTTGCCGTCAACCAAAATCGAGCCACGTTGGGTTTTGTAGCTGTCGTAAATTGAGCGGACATTTCGCTGGTCGGTGGCCAGGTCATCGGCTGAAATTACCTGAATTCCGGTGCTCGAAATGAAGAGGCTCAGGAACATCACAAAGATGACCAGGCTCACACGCTTAAGTTCGCGCCTCATGCGTTCACCGACTTATTTCCGCTGTCCACGGTGTCAGAAATTCTCAGCAGCAAGCCAATGATGATCCAGTTTGCCAGCAGCGATGAACCACCGGCGGCTAGCAGTGGAGTGGTCAATCCAGTTAGCGGCACCACTCGGGTAACGCCACCAATAACGATGAAGCACTGGAGTGCGATTACAAACGCCAATCCGGTGGCCAGCAGTTTGGAGAAATCATCCGGGTGGTTGAAGCCGATGCGAATGCCACGTGAAACAAGCAGTAGGTAGAGCGCAAACACGGCAAACAAGCCGATAAGGCCAATCTCTTCGCCGAGTGCGGCAATGATGAAGTCGCTCTCAGCCAGTGGGACTAGCTGAGGGAGTCCGCCGCCGAGTCCGGTGCCGAGTAGTCCGCCGTGGGCTAGGCCAAAGATGCCTTGCGCAAGCTGGTAACTACCACCGGCGGCATCGTAGTTAGAAGCCAAGAACGGGTTGAGCCAAGAGTCAACGCGGCCCGAAACGTATTCCATCATTCGGCCCGCAACCAATGCACCGGTTAGGAACATGGTGATGCCGGCGATTACGTAGATGGCCCGACCGGTTGCCGTGTAGACCAGCACGATGAAAATACCGAAGTACAGCAGTGAGGTTCCGAGGTCTCGCTGCAGGATGAGCACCAAAAGGCTGGCACCCCAAATTACAAGAATTGGACCAAGTTCGCGGGCGCGAGGAATGCGCACACCGAGGACTTTTCGACCAACGATGGCAAGCGACTCACGACGTGTAACCAGGTATCCGGCAAAGAAAACCGTCAGGGCAATCTTGGCCAACTCACCCGGCTGAAAGGTTAGGTCGCCGATGGCAATCCACAACTGGGCTCCGTTGATGTTGCGGCCCAGGCCAGGAATCATCGGTGAAATCAGCAAACCAACGCCAACGATCATCGAGACGTAAACGTAGCGACGCAAGAACAAATGGCTCGGCACAAAAATGATTACCGCCGCCGCAAATGCCATGGCAACTACTGTCCAAACAACCTGCTTTTCGGCAAAGAGCTCGGTGCCACCCTTGGCTATGGTCGCGAGGTCCAGTCGATAAATCATCGATAGTCCGAGGCCATTGAGAACCACCGCGATTGGCAAGATCATCGGGTCTGCCTCGCTGGCGCGGCGGCGCAAAATGATGTGAATTACCAGAGCAAAGAACGCTGGTGGCAGCAGGTACAAGAAGATCTCGGGGGTCAGCACCTTGAGCAGTGACAGTTGAATTTGCGACAACTCGAATGCGTTTAGGCCCACTGCAAAGGCAAGCAAAAATGCCTCGATGTTGCGATTACGAGGAACAACACGCACGATTTTTGGCAGCGCTTCAGCCGCGTTCAATTTACTCACTCGGCACCACAGCATCTTGCAGTTGGCGCACCAAACGCATGGCCTCCTGCAGGTTGTCGGCACTGATCGACTGCTCTAGTCGCTGCTGGTAGTAGATGCTCAAGTCTGTGGCATCGATGTTGGTCTCTTGGTAAACCTCAGAGAAAGTCAGTGGCCCAAGTGCCTCTTTGATGCCTTTGAAGACTGTGACGTGCCCGTTTGAAACACCGATGTAGAAGCGGGTCTGCGTGTATTCGTAAGCCTTAACCACCAGGAATGCCATGGCAGCCACCAGTGCCACCACGGTCAGAAGCTGGCGAATCTTGCGCCAACGAATTCGGCGGTGAGTTTCGCGCAGAATCTTCTCGAGGTATTCGTCCGATTCAGGCACATAGTCGGCTGGGTCTTCAGGTCGGCGCAACAGCTCGGTGATGTTTAGCGGCTTGAGGATTCGCAGAATTCGGCGACCCTTGCGCTCGTCAATCACAACCTCATTCGAGCTAGAGCCAACGAAAACAGCGCTCGGAACAAAATCGGTTTTGGTCTGTGAATCAACGATGTCTACAACGACAACGGTCACGTTGTCTGGAGCACCAAACTCAAGGGCCTCGCCCACCAAAAGGTCAGCTGCTTCTTCAGAGCCAATCTTGGAGAGCAAAATTCCGTTCATGATGTCTTCGGGTACCGGACCCGAGAGGCCATCGGAGCAAAGTAACCAGCGGTCACCCGGCTTGGTCTCGAGGGTTTCAGAATCTACATCTGGGAACTCTTCAACATCGCCGAGAACACGCATCAGTACCGATCGGCGCGGGTGAACCAAAGCCTCTTCAGGTGTGATGCGGCCGGTGTCTACCAATCGCTGAACAAAAGTGTGGTCGGTAGTTACCTGGGTGACTTTGCCGTCACGCGCTAGATAGATTCTTGAGTCACCGATGTGCCCGATGGTCACCTTGTTGCCGGTAATCAGCATGCCGCTGAAGGTTGTACCCATTCCGGCAAGCTCTGGGTGGGCTTGCGCAGTCTCGCCAAGTACACCGTTGGCTTCCCAAATCACATCGATGAGCGCTTTGGTTGCTTCCTCTGGCGAGGCATAGACGGTATCGATTTTTGCGATTCGCTGTGCACACAGGGCTGAGGCAATGTCTCCGCCGGCGTGGCCGCCCATGCCGTCGGCTACGAAAAATAGGTTGTAGCCGGCATAGCCAGAGTCTTGATTGCTCGAGCGCACCCGACCAATGTCAGATGACGCAAAACTCAGTGGCTTGATCGACATTATTTATTTGACCTACGCCCGCAGCTCAAAAACAGTCTTGCCAACTCGAACCGGGGTGTTCAACTTGACCACCGCAGGGGTGCCGACTCGGCCGCCGTCTAGGTAGGTTCCGTTGGTTGAATTTAGGTCCTGAATCAGCCAGTCGTTGTTGATCAGCACCAACTTTGCGTGGTTGGTGGATGCGTATTCGTCGTCGACCACAAGGTCAGAACTTTCGGCGCGACCGATGGTTAGTTCTCGGCGGTCAAGGTTAATCACCTGACCGGTGCGGTCGCCATCGATAATCACCAACTTGGTGGCATTGCTGCCGGATGACTCGGTTACCAGCGATTTGCCGGTTGGAGCAGCGGGTGCGACCGGAGAAGAAATCACCTGAGGAGCGTTTGCTTCGGCAACGCGGCTAACCACTTTTTGACCAAAGAGGTCAGCGCGAATTACAGAAATGATGCTGAAGACAAAAATCCAGAGAACCGCTAAAAATCCGGCTCTAACAATAAAGAGAGCTAACTCACTCACTTGGCACCTGACTCTCGGTCACAGTTTTAGCGATGATTCGAAACACGTAGTCATTGCGACCGGCTGAAATTACGGTGTCGGCGTTGATGCCGACCTCGGTAATTGGGCGGCCACCAATCCGGGTTCCGTTGGTGCTGTTGAGGTCTTTGACAGCCGCGTTTTTGCCGTTCCAAACAATGGCAAAGTGCTTACGGCTCAAACCGGTGTCATCAATTTGAATGTCGGCCGAGGCATCGCGGCCAATCGAGGTTTCACCCTCGCGCAGCAAAAAGCGCTTGCCGGCAACATCCAAGGTTGGCATCCATTCGACCTGGTGCTTTTGAGTGTTCGAGCGGACCAGTACCTGACCCAGGTTCAAGCTGCCATCTTCGATCAGACGAATACCGAGGGTTGCTCCAAATTGAAAACCCTGTTTGTTGGCGTGCTTGGTTGCGGCCTCGGTTAGCTCTTCGATCAAAGATTCACCGAGGGTAGCCATGCGCTTGAAGTCGGGGGTTGAGAGGCTAACCGTGAAGGTGTTTGGCGCCAGAATGCGGTCGCGGCTGAGAATGCTGGCCTTGGCATCCATCTCGGCACGGATGTGCCCTGAGATCTCCACAGGCTGGAGCTCAGACTTAAAGGTCTTGGTGAACGCGCCATTGACGACCCGTTCCAAACCCTTTTCAAAGTTCTCTAAAAAGCCCACGTCATCCTTATCGTCGTTGAACAAGTTTACCTTCCGGCACACCTGAGAGGTTGCTGATAAAACACCCCCAGCATCCTGAGTTTTGCCACCTCGCGTTTGAGATTTTTCTAGATTGAAAAGGTCCCCACGAAAGGAAAGAACATGAAGCTTAAAACCAAGCGTTCAGCGATTGCAGTCATCGGTGCCACCAGCATCTTGGCCTTTGCAGTAGCCACCCCATCTTTTGCACACGATCGCGTTGTCGGCACCGAGACCTCAAGCACCACCGAGTTTGAGGCAGTAAAGGCAAGCGTCACCGCAACCATCACCGCCGTTCCAACAACGGTCACCTCGGCCAAGGCTGCGGCACACGGCACCCAGTTCATCGTTTATAAATTGGCAGATGACGCCACAGCAGTTCCGGCAACGCAGCCAACTGTTGGCGGCAAGCGCATCCATGTGAAGTCTGGCACCCTGGCCGACGGCACATTGACCGGCGTTCTCGAGCTAAAGGGCGGCCTGGCTGGAACCACAACTAACTACGCGATTTACACCGCCGATGGCGCAACTGCAATTTTTGCAACCGTCACGGTAGATGCCACCGGCACAGTTGCCACGGCTACGACTTCAGCTGATGTCACTGCGGCTTACACCGCACCAACGGCCAAGGCTGTAAAGGCACAAAAAGGCAAGCACGGCAAGAAACACGGACACCGCTAAACCTCCTGTTAGCAGTAATTCCTCTCTCTAGTAAATAGAAAACCCCGGGGTTGAGCCCGGGGTTTTCTATTTAAGTACTAGATCAGTTTGCAGCTTGCGACTAGCCAACTTCTTGGGCGTGACGCTTGCCGCGAGTGTGGCTGGCCTTGTGCTCTGAATGCTTTGGGTCTGCATAGCAAGAGTCGCAAAGCAGAATCAAGTCTTTGCAGCCAACATGAGAGCAGTTGCGGAAAGCGTTGGTTGCACCACCGCAACCCTCGCACTCTCCGATGACCTTGGCTTCGTCAGAGAAGTCTTGAACCATTCGGTCGTCGAAGATGTAGAGCGAGCCTTCCCAAAGACCCTGGTCCTTGAACTTCTCGCCGTAGCGAACGATGCCACCGTCGATTTGGTAGACCTCTTTGAAACCGCGGTTGATCATCACGGCTGAAAGAATCTCGCAGCGAATTCCGCCGGTGCAGTAGGTGACGATTGGCTTGTCTTTTAGGTGGTCGTACTTGCCAGATTCAAGTTCTGCAACAAAGTCGTGTGAGGTCTGAACGTCTGGAACGATGGCGTTTTTGAACTTGCCGATTCGGGCTTCGAATGCGTTGCGTCCATCGAAGAAAACCACGTCATCGCCGCGCTCTTCAACCAGCTTGTTTACCTGGGCTGGCTTTAGGTGCTTGCCGCCATTGGTGATGCCAGATTTTTCTACAGTGATTTCATCCGGGGTGGTGAACGCCACTAGCTCGCTGCGGTTCTTGACCGATAGGCGAGGAAAGTCGTTTCCGGTTCCGTCTGACCACTTGAAATCGATCTTGCCGAAGCCCGGGTACTCGCGAGTCTGACGAACGTACTTCTTGAGGGCCATCATGTCGCCGCCAAGGGTTCCGTTGATGCCGTGCTTTGAAACGATGATGCGACCCTTGAGCCCAAGTGACTCGCAGAGGGTCTTTTGCCAAAGCTTTAGAGCAACAGGGTCGGCAACCGGCGCAAAGCCGTAATACAAGATGATTTTTTGTAGGTCCACGCTCCTAATTCTACTCTTCGGGGCGATTTAGGATAAGGGGATGAGTATCAACCCTTGCCTTGACCCAGCCGAGTTCGACAAGAACATCCGCCCTCAAGATGACCTGTTCCGATACACCAACGGAAAGTGGTTGGCCGAAACTGAGATTCCTGCAGATAAGGGCATCTACAGCAGTTTTCACATGCTCGCCGATGATGCCGAGGCTGCGGTCCGAATCATCCTTGAAGAAGCAGCGGCAAACCCGCAGCCTGGTGTGAGTCAGCAGATTGGTGACCTCTACGCTTCTTTCCTTGATGAGGCTCGAGCAAACGAGCTGGGTGCTGCGCCTATCGCAGCTGACCTAAAACTAATTGAGCAGATACGTCAGATTGACGACGCAACCGCCCTGTTGGGTGAGTACGAGCGCAGTGGTTTTAGCGGCCTGTTTGGCATCTGGGTAGACAACGATGAGGGCAACCCAGACCGATACATTGTGAACCTGGCTCAGGGTGGTCTTGGCCTGCCAGATGAGGCCTATTACAAGGATGAAAA
Source organism: Rhodoluna sp. KAS3 (assembly GCF_026000575.1). Taxonomy (NCBI): domain Bacteria; kingdom Bacillati; phylum Actinomycetota; class Actinomycetes; order Micrococcales; family Microbacteriaceae; genus Rhodoluna; species Rhodoluna sp. KAS3. The sequence goes on from NZ_AP026910.1 coordinate 29,208, forward strand.
GCACGCTGAAATTCGTGAAGCGTATGTGCCACACATTGCTCAGATGCTGACGCTGGCTGGTTGGGCCGCCGACGAAGCAGCAGTGGCCGCACGCCACATCATGGCTTTTGAAACCGCACTGGCTGCCGTCCACTGGACCAAGGTAGACAGCCGTGATGCCGAGAAGACCTACAACCTCACCGCCCGCGCGCACCTTGACGCGTTGACCCCGACCTTTGACTGGAACATTTGGCTTGGAGCTGCCAAGTTTGACGCCAAGATCTTGGCTGAAACCAACGTTTGCATGCCAAGTTTCTTTGAGGGGCTCGAGCAGATTTGGAACGCTGCCAACCTTGAGCAGATCAAACTGTGGCTGGCCTGGCAGGTAATTAGAAGCAACGCCGGTTTGCTCAGTGACGAATTTGTCAACGAGCGCTTTGCGTTTTACGGCACCAAGCTGGCGGGCATCCCGGTTAATCGTGAACGCTGGAAGCGCGCGGTTTCTTTGGTCGAGGGTTCGATGGGTGAGGCAATCGGCAAGATCTATGTCGAGAAGTACTTCAGCGAATCAGCCAAGGCGCGCATCGATGAGTTGGTCAAGTTTGTGACCGAGGCCTATCGCGTCAGCATCAAGAACCTTGACTGGATGACTGAAGAGACCAAGGCCAAGGCGTTGGCCAAGCTGGATAAGTTCACTCCTAAAGTTGGATACCCAAATAAGTGGAAGGACTACAGCAGCATCGAGATTAGGCGCGATGACCTAGTTGGCAACACTCGCCGAGTATCAGCCTGGGTTGCAGCAACTGAAATGGCCAAAATCGGTGCACCGATTGACCGCGATGAATGGTTCATGAGCCCTCAGACAGTCAACGCTTATTACAACCCTGGTTTCAACGAAATTGTGTTCCCGGCTGCAATTTTGCAGGCACCGTTCTTTAGCCCAGATGCCGATGACGCCACCAACTTCGGCGGCATTGGCAGCGTAATCGGTCACGAAATTGGTCACGGATTCGATGACCAGGGTTCGAAGTATGACGGCGACGGAAAGCTGGAATCGTGGTGGAGTGAGGCTGACCGCGAGGCTTTCGAAGCTCGTGCAGCCAAGCTAATTGCTCAGTACAACGAACTCACCCCACACCAGTTGGCCGATAAATCGCACAAGGTTAATGGTGAGCTCACCATCGGTGAAAACATCGGTGACCTTGGGGGTCTCTGCATTGCGCTCAAGGCCTACGAGATGAGCCGCGAGGGCAAGGAAGGCGACGACGTGATTGACGGCATGACTGGCATTCAGCGCGTGTTCTTGTCTTTGGCTCGCATCGAGAGTTCGAAGGGTCGCGACGAAACTGTGATTCAGCGTCTGGCCACCGACCCGCACTCACCACCTGAGTTCCGCTGCAACCAAATTGTGCGAAATGTTGATGCCTTCTACGAGGCGTTTGATGTCAAGCCGGGCGACGCCCTCTGGCTAGACCCTGCCGACCGCGTCACCATCTGGTAAAAAATGAATCTCTGGATCCGCCTGGCCTATGCAATGTTGTCGTGGCGAAGCCGCTCGAAGCTAAGTTGGCAGGAGGTTGGCCGCCGCAGTTTTAGGGTTTGGCCAACTGATCTGGATGTGTTCAACCACATGAACAACGGCATCTTTTTGTCATTGCTCGACCTAAGCCGCCTTGACCTGTCTTACCGTTCTGGGCTTTGGCAGGCCTGGAAGAAGCTTGGTTGGTATCCGGTAGTGGTGGCTCAGACCATCACCTACCGTAAGTCGCTAACTCCTTGGCAAAAGTTTGACATCGAGTCCAAGGTGATCGGATGGGATGACCAGGCGTTTTACTTTGACCAGCGATTCGTGGTCGGCGAAGAAATTTACGCTCGGGTAATTGTTCGCATTAGGTTCTTGAAAAAGGCTCGTGGAATTCTGTTGCCGGGTGAGGTTATTGAGGGCAGCGGTGGCTGGCACGGGCCAAAGCCAGAACTGCCACAGTGGGTCAAAGACTGGGCTCAGACCACGGCACTGCCAAAAGGCAAAGAGCCGGCCCCAAGTATTTGGCCTTAGCGGTTAGTTTTCACCGCTGGCCAACAGGGCCACAAATCCATCGGTGGCAGCCAATTCGCCATCAGGCAAAATAAAGATCGCTTCAATGCCGTCGACTTTGTTGAGGTCGGCAATGGCTCTAGGCCCTTCGGCAAATGCGGCGGTTGCCCAAATATCTGCGGTGACTAAATCTTTTGCCACCACGCTTACCTGCAACAACTCGCGTGCCGGTGCTTTGCCCGAAGCCTTTGGGTTCCAGATGTGCTCGCCGCGTTCGGCAGAGCCGCTAGTTGCCAGCGCACGATAATCGGTGTTGGCCAGGTCAATCACGGTTAGCACCCCAGCCTCTGGGCTGGCAATTGACACCGGTTTTGAAACACCGATTCGCCAGTCGCGCGCCTCGGTAAGCCCATCGGCCAACCAAACGTCTCCGCCGGCGTTCATCGTAAAGTCATCGATTCCGGCGGTTACCAGCACAGCTGCTGCTTCGGCAGCGGCCCAGGTTTTTACCAACCCGGATGGGTCAAAAGTATTTTGTGGAGTCATGGCACTGAACCAGCCGTTGGTCACCTTTTCCCAGTGATCACAGGCGTCCCAAATTTCGGCAACCACCGGTGGCAGTGAGGCCAGGTTGGTCTCACCTCGTGCCAGACGACTGATTGGTGATTCTGGTTTATAGGTACTGAAAGTTGCATCGGCCCGGTGCAAGACTCGGCAGGCCTCGGCCAATAATGCTGCCACTTGGGCCTCTGGCAACTCAGTTCGTCCCGCAAATCTGAAGGCAGTGCCCATGCAGATTTCGGTGTGGTCAAAGGTGGTCATCACTGCAGCTTCGATAGCGCGCTGGCCAGCGCCTCTTGGTAGGCATTAGTGCTAAAGGTTGCGCCAGAGGCGTTTCCGAAATCAGCACTTTGGGCTTTTAGCGCCGCTGCGTTCAGCACCGGAAAAACTGCGTCATAACCATCGGTAGCGGTGGCGACAACCTCGTTAATGCTTTCGATCTGACCATCGGTGGCCGTAATTTCTAACTGAACTTCACCGTATCGGTAGGTAATGGCATCGCCGGTAACAGTCTGCGTAGTGGTGGTGCCATCGGCTGACCCGCTGGCCAAAGGAGGGTTCAAAATGGCATTTATGCCAAACCCGCCACCGATGCTCACGGCGATAAACGCGACCAGACCACCGGCCCAGTTGCGCTTCGGCGGCACTGCCAAAAGTGGTTGATCAGAATTTAGCAAGCGCTGACTCCACTGCTTTTTTGAAGGCGTTTGTTGTGTAGGTGGCATTTGAGATGTTGCCAAAGTTGCTGCCATTTGCCTTGATGGCTGCGGCTACCAAACTCGGGAAAGCCTTGTCGCGACCATCTGATGACTCAGCCCGAAGCAGTTTGATCGTGGTGATCACATCACCCTTTTTAACCACCTCAACCTGAACAAATCCGTAACCCTTACCCACGTCAATGACATCGCCGGTTTTGGTCACCGATGCTGTGCTGGCCGTAGGGGTTGGCTCGGCCATGATCTGACTTGAGGCCGCGCCATCAGGGTTGGTTGATTCGGTCGCGCTAGGTTCAGCAAAGGTAAAGCCGGTCTCGGCAGTTAGGCCAATTTGATAGCTGGCTGCAAATAGGCCAAGGCTCACCAAGCCAAGCGTTGATTTCGTTGCGGTTCTCACCAGGAGTACTCCTCTGCGTGAATATTCTCTTCTGGGGTGCCGGAGCGAATAACGGACTTTCTTACAATCTTGGTCCAAGCCTCAGGGCCACAAACATAGACGTCAGAATCTGAGACCCAAGGTGCCATGACGGTTAGGCGGGCTTGATCCGGAAGACCATCGGTGTCGTGGTTCATCCAAGAGCCATCTTTGCCGCGTGGGCCGGTAAGCACGTGCAACTGAAAGCCGCGACGTCGTGCAATTACCCGCACCTCTTCAAGCAGCGCGGCATCTTCTTCGCTGCGCACTCGATAAATTATGGTGATGTCACCCGGGCGGGCAGCCATCGATTCGGCAAGCGCGCGAACCGGTGGAATACCAATTCCAGAGGCAATCAAAACCACCTTTTCTTTGGTGCGGCGTTCTTCGGTAAACACTCCGTATGGGCCTTCGACCATCACGCGGGTGCCAGGCTTTAGCTTCTGCAGCGCAGCGGTGTCGTCACCTCGGTTGCCGATGGTGAAGCGCATGAACTGGTTGTTAGGTGCCGCTGAGATTGAGAATGGGTGAGGCCTCCACCACTGTTTTGGGGTCAGCAAACGCAGCATGTAAAACTGGCCGGCTTGCCCACCGAGCTGCTCGATGTTTTTGCCGGTGATGTACAAAGAGGTTGCGTCACTCGACTCGGCCACTACAGCCTGAACTCTAAGGTTCATTTTCAAGCCACGGATAATCGGTGCGAGCACGCGGTACCAGATTAGGTTCACTGCCACGAATAGGTACAGGGTTACCCAAAAAATGGTTTGAACCGGTTTGCCGGCGATGTCGGTGCCGGAGGTAAAGATGTGTGGCACCGCCAATAGAACTGACGCGTAAGACATCACGTGAACGATGTACCAGGCTTCGTAGCTCATCTTTCGGCGTGCAAAATTGAGCGAAGTAACGACCACCAAGATCATCAGAGCCAAGGCCAAGCTTGCGGTAAGCATGTCTGGCACGTCGGTAATTAGGTAGGTCAACTCGGCAATTAGTGTGCGCCCATCGGTGATTGCCATGCCAATCAGAGATGCCAAAAAGTGGGCCACGATGAAGTACAGAACCGGCTTGCCCAAACGCTTGTGAGCCAGGGTTGCTTTGTCGTGTCCGTAAAACTTGTCGATCCAAGGCACTCGTGCCACCAACAACATGTGAATCAAAAGCAGGTCGGTGCCGATAAGTGAAGTTAGGCGGCTAATTGCCTTGAGTGCTGAGGGAACATCGGTGATGTCTTTCAGGCCACCGGCTGCCAAAAACATAACAATGACCGCAACAACGCTGGCCCAGGCAATACCCTCGATGATGTCTTGGGCACGCTTGAGGCGCAAGTACTTGCGCACACCCAAACGGACTTTACCGTTGGGTTTCACGAGCTGCAGGTCTTTGAACATGCTTCTAATCTGCTCTACCAATCTGGATGTTTCCTGAATGAAGCCTGCAAGCCACCTCTGAGATTAAGTGTTTCACGAACGACCCACTCCCGAAACACTCGCGCAACAACCGCTGGCTAATTTTTGAGCATGGGAGATCTATTCGAGAAATATCCCGTTGCGGTGCAAACCGATTCGGGGGATGGACGCGCGGGCAAGTTACCGGCGTTCGATGAAATGTTTGCGTCTGCTGGGCAAGTGCGGCCGAGTTACAAAAAGATTCACGAGACCCTGGCCTCGATGACTCAGGATGAGCTGCGGGGCCGAACCAACGCCCTGGCCGATTCTTACTTGGCCCAAGGTGTGACCTTTGACTTTGCCGGCGAGGAGCGCCCGTTTCCGCTAGATGCTGTTCCGCGAGTAATCGAGAAGAACGAGTGGAACTCGCTCGAGTCCGGAATCAAGCAGCGAGTGAAAGTCCTCGAGGCATTTCTAGCTGACATTTACGGCTCGCAAAACGCCATTCGTGACGGGGTTATACCCGCTGCACTGGTTGCATCATCGGCCCACTATCACCGCGCTGCCCACGGAATTGACCCGGCAAACGGTGTGCGCATTCAGGTCAGCGGCATTGACCTGGTGCGTGACGAGTATGGAGCCTGGCGTGTGCTCGAAGACAATGTGCGAGTGCCATCTGGCGTCTCTTACGTGATCTCAAACCGTCGAGTTATGGCGCAGACGCTGCCCGAGATTTTTCAACAGATGCGTATTCAGCCGGTTGGTGAATACCCAAATAAGCTGCTCGCGGCCCTTAGGGCCTCAGCGCCATCGGGGGTTGAAGACCCGGTGGTTGTAGTGCTCACGCCAGGTGTTTATAACAGCGCCTACTTTGAGCACACCTTGCTTGCTCGACTCATGGGTCTTGAGCTGGTCGAGGGCCGCGACTTATTCTGCTCGGGTGGCAAGGTCTACATGCGTACCACCGGGGGTGCCCGCCGAGTAGACGTTATCTATCGACGCGTGGATGACGAGTTCTTGGACCCACTGGCTTTCCGAGCGGACTCAGTGCTTGGGCCGCCAGGTTTGCTAACCGCTGCGCGACTGGGCAACGTGACCCTGGCAAACGCAGTTGGCAATGGTGTTGCCGACGACAAGTTGGTTTACACCTACATGCCAGACCTCACCAAGTACTACCTTGGCGAAGATCCAATCATCGAAAACGTACAGACCTGGAGACTGGAAGAGAGAGACAGTCTCGAGGAAGTGCTTGATCGATTGGATGAACTGGTTGTCAAACCGGTTGACGGGTCAGGTGGCAAGGGATTGGTGGTTGGTCCTCGAGCCAGCACCAAGGAGCTTGCCGATCTTCGCAAACGATTAATTCGCGATCCGCGCGGATGGATTGCCCAGCCGGTAATTCAGCTGTCAACCATTCCAACGTTGGTCGACCAGGGTTTGCGCCCTCGTCACGCAGACCTTCGACCATTTGCTGTAAACGACGGCAACGATGTTTGGGTTTTGCCTGGTGGCCTAACCCGCGTAGCTCTCCCCGAAGGAGAGCTAGTTGTTAATTCATCTCAGGGTGGTGGTTCCAAGGACACCTGGGTCGTCGGCGTAGACCGGCCCAACGACATCCGTGCACTCAACACCAACTCACACGTTTCATCTGTAGTTGCCGGCCAGACCTCTGGCGATTCGGGATTCTCGCGTCAACAGGAACAGCAGCAGCAGTCCAATCAGGAGGCGCAGAACAATGCTTAGTCGAATCGCAGAATCACTATTTTGGATCGGTCGCTACGTAGAGCGCGCCGATGGCACCGCACGCCTACTTGATGTGCACCTACAGCTTTTGCTCGAAGACCCTTGGGTAGATGAAGACACCGCCTGCCGTTCGCTACTCAAAGTTATCGGGGCAAATGCCGAATACCCGCATCAGCTGACGCGCCAGGATCTGCTGAATATTCTGTCGGTCGATCGGGGTGAAAGCAGCTCAATTGCGTCTTCACTAACCGCAGCCCGCGAGAATGCTCGACGGGTGCGCGAGATTGTTTCTACCGAACTCTGGGAGTGCCTCAACACCACTCGATCAAGAATGCCCCGCAAGGTTTCTATCGACCGCGCGCACGACTTTTTTGGTTGGGTTCGTGAGCGTACTGCGCTCGCCGTAGGCATCGTCGAAAGCTCGACCTCGCGCGATGAGGCCTGGACTTTCTTTACCCTTGGCCGCTCACTTGAGCGCGTTGACATGACCGCCCGCCTGCTGGCTACCTCAGAACTTACTGAGGCTAGCGGTCCATCTTGGACCACTATTCTCCGCAGCTGCGGTGCCTATGAGGCATACCTGCGAACTTATCGCGGTGTCCCGTCGGCCACCAATGCCGCTGAGTTTCTGTTGCTTGACCGCATCTTTCCGCGCTCGGTTGCGTTTGCGCTGGCCCGCGCTGAAAAGTGTTTGGGAGACTTGGCCCCTAGCGCGGACCGCGTTGGCGTGAGTGACGTTGCTTTGCGTCAGGTTGGCCAGCTCAGAAACAACCTCGAGTACCGTTCAGCGCCAGACATCCTGGCAAACCTCACTCAAGAGATGCTCGAACTACAGCGCGGGGTTGGCGAAATTTCTGAGTCAATCCGGTCACGTTACTTTCCGGTCAACGTGATGCCAACCTGGAACGGAGAGGTATCTTGAGTCGCTATCGCATTGTTCACACCACCGGCTTTAAGTACCAGGGTGAAGTCGTGGCTTCATATAATGAGGCCCGTTTGCTGCCCATCCGTGATGAAGCCCAGTTGGTTTTTAGCGCCAAGCTGCAAATTCACCCCGATGGTGCCGCGCACGAATACCTGGACTATTTCAAAACCCGTGCGGTGATGTTTGAGGTGCTCGAGCCACACACCGAGTTGAATATCACCGCCACCTCGGTGGTCGAGCTTCGCCCAACCGTAGAACCAATTCCCGGACTCAATTGGTCAGACCTCGCCATGGAAATTGTTAGTTCGCTCGAGCTAACCGATGCTGTTGGCCAAACCAAACGCACTCAGCCGGCCAATGATCTGGTGAAGTTTGCCAAGAAACTGGCTGGTGCTCACAACCCCCACGAGACTGCCCTGGCCATTTGCCACAAGGTGTTTCAAGATATGACCTACATGCACGGTGTCACCGGGGTGCACTCAATTGCCAGTGATGCCTGGTCAGAAAAAATCGGTGTTTGCCAAGATTTTGCTCACATCACCTTGGGGGCGATGCGAGCAGTGGGTATTCCGGCTAGATACGTAAGTGGTTATCTGCACCCGTCCACCGATCCAAAAATCGGCGAGAAGGTAGTGGGTGAGTCGCACGCCTGGGTTGAGTGGTGGGCCGGGTCATGGTTTGCCTTCGACCCAACCAATGACATCGATGTAAATACTCGGCACGTGGTGGTTGGGCGCGGTCGTGATTACGACGATGTTCCGCCTTTGCGCGGAGTTTTTGCCGGGCCGTTCAACTCAGAGTTGTTCGTTAGCGTGGAGATCACCAAAGAGGCGTAATCTGTCGCTATGACTGAATTGCCAATCGTACGCAGCTTCAAAGACGCCCAGGGTATCGAGATCACTTTTTATGAGTGGCCGGTAGCAAACCCAAAGGCATCGGTGCAAATAGTGCACGGATTAGGTGAGCACGCCCGCCGCTATGACCACGTGGCCGCTGCTCTGAATCGTGAGGGCTACAGCGTTTATGCTGACGACCACCGCGGTCACGGTCAGACTGGGCTGCGAATGACGGCCGAGGGAATTACAAAAAAGCAGGGCAACCTAGGCCCGGGCGGCATGGCGGCGGTCTTTGCTGGTGTTCGTCAGCTCAGCCACATCATCGTTGGTGAGAACCCAGAAGAACCTCTTGTTTTGTTTGGCCACAGTTGGGGTTCACTGATTGCCCAGCGCATTTTCAATAATTACAGCGATGAATATGACGCCCTAATTCTTAGCGGATCCACCCTTGCGGTTCCGGGAATCTTGCCAAGCTCAGGTTTCAACAAGAAGTGGGATTCCACTCCAAATAAAACCGGCTACGAGTGGTTGAGTCGCGACCCTGAGATTGGTCGGGCATTCTTGGCCGATCCAAAGAATTTCCCAGAGAGCGCCCTTCAGGTCTTTGGGGTTCCAAACACTTTGCAGTTGCTGGGTGTACCGAGCAAAAACATCGATAGCCATGTTCCGATTCTGCTCATCGCCGGCTCAGATGATCCGCTTGGTGGCGAACGAGGCAACAAGCTTTTGCTGAATGCTTATCGCCGAGCAGGGGTCAAGGACATCGAGGCAATTATTTACCACGATGGCCGCCACGAGATGGTGAACGAGACCAATAAGGCCGGGGTGCTAGCCGACATCGTTGCTTGGATCAACGACCGGATGTTGCCGACCGAGCACCTCGACGAGGTCTAAACCAAACTGCCTAAAACTAGGCAATTTACTCGGGCTTCTTGAGTCCAAGCTTTTCGCTGGCCTTTGCCACATTCGGCAGGCGGCAGGCCGCGGCTGCTTCTTCGATTGGGTTGAGCAGTAGGTCTTGGGTCTCAGGGTGGCGCTCCATGTATCGCACCACGTAAGAGCAAACCGGAACAATCTTTGCCTTGCCCGCAGCACGAACATCGGCAATTGCCTCGCGCATCAAAATTGCTGCAAGATTCTTGCCCTGCTGTGCCGGGTCAACCTCGGTGTGCACAAAGTGAATCTCTCCCGGCATCATGCTGTAGTCGGCATGACCCACTTTGTTGCCCTCGAGCCAAATCTCGTAGCGGTGCAACTCGGTGTTGTGAATAACCTCTGGGTTCAATGCTTCAGCGCTCATGCTGTTAACCTCTTTCTGTGCCGGCAAATAAAAACAAGCTCTTCTTCGGAGATAACCTCTCTGTGCTGAAGTCTATGCCCGACGAATCGGTACAGCTTATTTACATCGATCCGCCTTTCAACACCGGCCGCACTCAATCCCGCGGCGGCAACTCCACCCGCCGAAGTGAGACCGGCAGTCGAGTTGGTTTCAAGGGTCAGCGCTACGAAATTGTTCGGTCAACCGTGCTGTCTTATGACGATGAATTTGCCGATTACTGGGGCTTTCTTGAACCCCGATTAGAAGAGGCTTGGCGCCTGCTGAATGAGACCGGCACTCTCTATTTGCACTTGGATTACCGAGAGTCGCACTACGCCAAAGTTTTGCTCGATGCCCTGTTTGGCAGAGAGTCATTTCTGAACGAGATCATCTGGGCCTACGACTATGGCGCAAAGTCAACCAAGCGTTGGCCTGCCAAGCACGACACCATCTTGGTTTATGTCAAAGACCCAGCCCAGTACTTTTTTAATTCAGCTGAGGTTGACCGCGAGCCATACATGGCACCCGGGCTAGTCACCCCCGAAAAGGCTGAACTTGGCAAACTGCCCACCGATGTCTGGTGGCACACCATTGTGTCGCCGACCGGTAAAGAAAAGACTGGTTACCCAACGCAAAAGCCATTGGGTATCTTGCGTCGCGTAATTCAGGCATCGTCAAAACCGGGCGATGTTGTTCTGGACTTTTTTGCTGGCTCGGGAACCACCGGTGCCGCCGCAGCATCGCTAGACCGAAACTTTATTTTGGTTGATCAAAACCCCGAGAGTATTGAGGTCATAACTCAGCGAATGGCTAAGGCTGGCGTTGAGTTTGATTTGATCCGCGCACGCTCACCAAAAAAACCAGCAGCAAAGTAAGCGCAATCAAAATGGCACAGACCGCCATAGCCATTCCGTAATTCACAGCACCTGGGCGCGAAATTAGTGAGTAGAGAATTGTCGGCAGGGTTGCCTGGTTTCCATATGCCAGCAGTGATGCAGCGCCAAATTCACCGATAGAAACCACAGCCGCGTATCCGGTTGCCGTTGCCAAAACCCCGCGAATCATCGGTGCTTCAATTTGCCACCAGATTTGCCCGGCCGAGGCGCCCTCGGTTTCGGCCGCTTCGCGATGCTCCGATCCGATTGAAAGCAGCGCTGGGTAAACCAGGCGAATCACCAAGGGTAGAGCCATTAGTGCTTGAACCAGTGGTACAACCAGCCAGCTGGAACGAAGCGGCAGGGGTCCGCCGCCAAAGGTAACCAGATAACCAAACCCGAGCACCACCGACGAGACTCCCATCGGAAGCAGGAACAGGGCATCGAGCGTGCGGTTTGAGAGTTTGGCAATTTTTGTGACGGCTGGTCTAGACAGCAGGTAGGTAACCAGAGTGCCCAGAGCAACCGAAATAACTGTTGCAATTGCGGCATTTCGCAGGCTGTTGACTGCTGCGTCCAGCACAGTGATGTTGAGCAGATCGCGCTCACCGCGGGTACTCAAATTCTCAAAATTTTGCATACTCAAAACGCCGTCAAAGCTGAACGATTTGGCAATCACCTGAGCAATCGGCCAGCCAATCAATCCCACGATAATTGCGCCGGTCACAACCACGGCCAACCAATCACGCTTGTCTACTCTCGGCTTGTTTCCGCCTTCGTCCACCTGCTCAATGCCGACTGTTCCCTTTGTGATTCGGTCGCTGACGATGAAGGCCATCGCAGTTAGCAGGGTTTGAAATATGGCCAGAGCGGATGCCTTTGGAAGGTCAAGGTACTGAAGTGCGGCAACGCTAATTTCAGTTTCAATCGACTGAACCAGGCCGCCGCCGAGCACCAAAACAATTCCGTAGCTTGAAGCACAGAACAAAAATGTCAGAGCACCTGCCGAGACAAGGGCCGGTTTAAGTTGTGGAAGTGAGATTGACCACAGTGTGCGCAGGCGGCCGGCACCCGCGATTGCCGCTGCCTCCTCGGTCTCGACATCCATAGTTGCCCAAACGCCACCGAGAGTTCTGACCGTGATCGAGTAGTTGATGAATATGTGGGCCAAAATGATCAGCCAAATTGCCGGTAGGTCTCTGAAGCTGGTGAATGCAATAGCAACCACAATGGTCGGCAGCACCAGGGGCACTGTCACTAGGGCACGGATTATTTTGTGACCCGGAAATGACTTTCGATACAGCAGGTAGGCGCCTGGAATTCCAAGGACCAGGCAAAGCAGTGTTGAAACTAGCGCCTGCCAAACCGTGAACCAAATGGCCCGCAGGCTGCTGGGTTCAGAAAAAGTTTCAATCCACTCGCTGGTGAATCCGGTTTGCAAAATGTTGGTCAGCGGCCAGTAGAACAGCACCCCCACAAAGAGTAGGGGCGCTGCCCACAGTGCTGACCTTTTGATCATGCAATCAATCTACGGTTAGTTGTTACCGAAAATAGCTGACCATTTTTCGAGCCAAGTGACTCGGTTGGCTGCGATGTTTAGGTCTCCGCCAACGGTGTTGGTTGCGGCCGGAGCAAACTGTGCCCAAGCTTCTGGCAGGGCAATACCCTCAGTCACCGGATAGACATACATGCTGTCAGGCAGTGCAGTTTGGAAAGACTGACCAAGCATGAAATCGATAAATTTCTGTGCGCCGACTACGTTCTTTGAACCCTTTAGAACGGCCGCATACTCCCACTGTCTAAAGCAGCCATCCATGATTGAGGCGGTCTGGCTCTGGCCGTTGTCGCGTACTTCGAAAGCTGGTGATGATGAGTAGCTCAAGACAATTGGGTAGGCGCCCTGGCCGCTTGAGCCTGAGAAGTCAGTGAAGTAAGCGTCTTCCCAGCCCGATGCAATTTTGACTTTGTTTGACTGCAGGTCAGACCAGTATTGCTGCCAGCCTGCCTCACCAAAAGTTGCCACCGTGGCGGTTAGGAATGCCAAACCTGGTGACGAAGTACTTGGGTTGGTGAGTACGGTTAGGCCCTTATATTCAGGCTTGGTTAGGTCGGCAAGTTTGGTCGGAGGCGTTAGGCCCTGGTCAGCAAACCAAGCTTTGTCGTAGTTCAAGCAAACGTCGGCGTAGTCAATTTCACGCAACGGGTTATCGGCGTAGTCACCGGTGGTGTCAAAAATTTCAGCTTCGATAGCTGCTGGCGCAAAGGTGTTGTCAATTCCGTAGACCAGGTCGCCAATCGGGGCATCTTTGGTCAAAACCAGTTTGTTGGTCATCTCGCCGGCATCGCCCGCTTTTACTTGGGTCACGGTAATGCCGGTTTCAGCCTTGAACTCTGCCAAAAGCTCTTCGGTAAAGACCGCTGAGTCGTGGGTCACGATGGTCAGTTCATTGGTTGAGGTTGGTCCGGTTGCGGCTGAGCATCCGGTTATTGAGGTTGCTGCGATAAGCCCGGCAACGGTAATGGTGATGATGTGTTTGATTTGCACTTTCGTGCCCTCCTGAAATAGATAGGGCACGGGTTAGAGGTCCTCCCTGCGCTGGCATTACCCAGATCAGGTTCGACGGTCGAAGACTACGGAGTCTTCCTCTCAGTCCGGTGTTACCGAACTCCCGTGTAGTTCTAAGTTAGTGCATGCTTGAGAGTTTTGCCTCGGCCGCTTCATCATCGGCGGCGGCAGCAAAACCAGCTTTATCGCGCAGTGCAATCTCTTTTACAAACAAGGTCAAAACAAAGGCCACCGCAATAATCGCAGCTGCAGAACTGAAGACCACGGTTGACGATTCAATGAACGCCTGCTGAATTGGGTGAGCGATCTCTGGCGAGATTGTGTTCAAGAATGATGAGTCTGTGTTCACCAATTCGCCTAGTCCGCCCGGACCGGCTTCAGTCAAAATCTGATTCTCCGGCAGGCTCAGCAGTGCTGGGTTTGCTTTTAGTGCTGCAGCAATTTGCTCGGCAATCCAGGTGGCTTTTTCGCTTAAGGCTGCAAAGAGTAGTGAGATAAACACGGCAACTCCTAGGGTTCCACCCATCTGTCTAAAGAAGGTGGCCGACGAGGTTGCTACTCCGATGTCACGAGGACCAACTGAGTTTTGTGCGGCGATGGTGAGGGTCTGCATGAGTTGACCGAGTCCTAGACCTAAGAACACCATGCCGATTGAAATCTGCCAGATTTCCCACTCTAGGGTCATCATCGAGAAATAAACGTATGACGCAGCCATCAGGCCGGTTCCGCCAATCAAGAATCCCTTGTACTTGCCGGTTTTTCCGGTGATGATTCCAGAGCCCATCGAGGCGGTCATCATTCCAATGGTCATTGGAATCATCAGCAGACCCGCTTCGGTCGGCGAAGCACCCTTGGCAATCTGAAGGAGAAGGGGAATGGTCATCATTCCACCGAACATTCCAACACCAACAATCACACCGATGATGGTGCTCATGCTGAAGGTTGATGACTTGAATAGGCTCAGTGGCAGTAGGGCATCGGTGCCCATTTTGCGCTCAACGAGAATGAACGCGATGATGCCGACTACACCGGTGGCATACATGCTGATCGATAGGCTGCTGGCCCAACCCCACTCGCGGCCCTGTTCGGCAACGAGAAGAAGTGGAACCACAGCCATGATGATTGTTGCTGCACCCCACCAGTCGATGCGCGATTTGCGAGCGGTGTGAGGAACGTGCAGAAATGACACGACCATGACCATGGCTACGACACCAATTGGCAAGTTGATCAAGAAGATCCAGCGCCAACCATCAATAAAGATGAACTGATTCATGTCGGCAAACAACCCACCGATTAGTGGGCCGAGCACCGATGAGGTGCCGAACACTGCCATGAATGCACCTTGGTAGCGGGCGCGTTCGCGTGGCGGAACGATGTCGGCGAGGATGGTCAGCGACAGGGTGAAAAGGCCTCCGGCGCCGACACCCTGTAGTGCTCGCCAAGCTGCAAGTTCAAACATCGATGCTGAGAATGCGGCTGCAACCGAGCCGACCACAAAGATTGTGATGGCTGCGATGAATAGGCGGCGGCGACCGAAAATGTCACCAAGTTTGCCGTAGATCGGTGTGGTGATTGTTGATGTGATGAGGTAGGCAGTGGTTGCCCAGGCCTGAAGTTCAAGGCCCTTAAGGTCGTCTGCGATGGTTCGCATTGCGCTGCCGACAACGCTCTGGTCGAGTGCCGAAAGGAACATACCTGACATCAAGCCGGCCAGGACCAACATGATCTGTCGGTGGGTCATGACTCCGGTTTTTGCAGATTCTGCTGCGGCGGCTTTTCGCTCGGCACGTGCCATTAAGGGGCATCTCTTTCTAAAGAAAAGTAGGCTTGGGACTGTGTTTAAGCCTAAGCCTGGTTTTTGGAAACTTTTTCTAAGCCTTCCAATCATTTTCAGCACAGTGCTATTCCAATTTGCCGGAAGTGCTGCTGAAACACCTGCGCCCGAGTCATCGAGTTCGGCATCTCCAACCGATTCAGCCAGTCCTTCGGCTTCACCAACCCCATCGGTTTCGCCTAGTCCCTCGGTTTCTCCAACACCTACGACTTCCCCGAGCCCAACGACTTCTACTAGCCCGCTTTTCAACATGCGGTTGCATCCAACAGCAAAGGCCCAGTCGCTTTGGGTTGTGGTCAACAAGAAGCGCCGATTGAATCCGGTGGCCTATGCACCTGTGCTTCACACCAAGATCAATCTTGCGCCGGCCGCAGCTACTGCATTCTGGGCACTCAAGGCAGAAATCCAGCGGCAAGGATTGGGCACTCTTTGCCTAAATAGCGGGTACCGCAGTTATGGTTCACAAACCAGCATTCACTCGGCCAGAGTGGCAGCGCTGGGCAAAGTTGCCGGCGAAAATCTGGCCGCTCGGCCTGGGCACAGTGAACACCAGACCGGCTTGGCCGCTGATGTTTCGATTACTTCACTCGGATGCCGCATCGGTGCTTTTGGTTCAACCGATGCGTATAAGTGGATTGCTGCCAATGGGCATAAGTACGGATTTATTGTTCGATATCCGTGGAAGTTGACTGAGGTTACCGGCTACGTCTGGGAGCCTTGGCACTTGCGATTTGTTGGCAAAGAGTTGGCCACTGAAATGAAGACTCGCAAGATCAAGACTCTTGAGCAGTTCTTTGGGTTGCCGTCGGCGCCAAGTTACTGATTCTGGGGTTTGGCTCGGGCTCGGGCTTGGTCCTGGGCTTGGGCCTGGGCCTCGGCCTGTGCCCAGAGGCGTACTGACCCCGCTGGCGTTCAGTAAACCCCACCATTTTTGACCAAATTGAGCACCTTCGCCCCCTTCAACCTGCTCAATTCCGACCAATTTTGCATAGTCAAAAAGCTGGGGGATGTTTCAGATTGGATGGCCGAAGGCCGGTCCAAACCTGGCGCATGGCGCACATAGGCGGGCCGAAGGCCGGCCGCAAACCTGGCGGATGTGAGATTTCTGCATAGGCAAAATTGGGCAACTTTGGGCAGGTTGAGGGCACCAAAACTAGTCAGAATCTTCTAATCTGACTAGGTTCAGCGAATGGATTGGATAGGTAATAGGCCGCCCAAATTCGAAAATTCGGCCGGATTTATCAGTCGACCAAACAGTTACCCGAGAACACCATCAACGAGTGCTTTGGCCTCAACCTGAACCTGCTTGAGGTGCTCGGCCCCCTTGAATGATTCACCATAAATCTTGTACACATTCTCGGTTCCAGATGGACGGGCCGCAAACC
Source organism: Rhodoluna sp. KAS3 (assembly GCF_026000575.1). Lineage (NCBI taxonomy): Bacteria > Bacillati > Actinomycetota > Actinomycetes > Micrococcales > Microbacteriaceae > Rhodoluna > Rhodoluna sp. KAS3. The sequence goes on from NZ_AP026910.1 coordinate 45,781, forward strand.
AAGCATTCTCAGTCTCAACCTTCAAGCCACCTAGAGCTGCACCGTTGCCGGGGGCGTGGGTCAAAATCGCAGTGATTTTTTCGCCAGCCAATTCACTTGCGGTAACGGCCTCGGCAGACAATTTGCCCAACTTGGCCTTCTGCTCAAGAGTTGCCGGAGCATCGATGCGCTCATAGGCCGGCGCACCAAACTTGTCGGTCAATTCGGCGTATCGCTGCGATGGCGTCTTGCCGGTTACAGCGGTAATTTCGCTGGCCAGCAGCGCCAAGATCAAACCATCTTTATCGGTTGACCAAGCTTTTCCGTCGAGGCGCAAGAACGAAGCACCTGCTGATTCCTCTCCACCGAAACCAACTGATCCATCAATCAGACCAGGTACGAACCATTTAAAGCCCACCGGTACTTCGATCAACTTTCTACCAAGGTCGGCAACAACGCGGTTGATGATCGACGACGAAACCATGGTCTTACCCACGGCGGCCGATGACGACCAGCCCGGACGATTGCGGTAAAGGTAATCAATGCCAACCGCCAAAAAGTGGTTTGGGTTCATCAGGCCGGCATCGCGAGTCACGATTCCGTGGCGGTCTGCATCGGCATCGTTTCCGGTTGAAATATCGAAGTTGGTGCGGCCCTCAATCAAACCGGCCATGGCGTGCGGCGAGCTGCAGTCCATACGAATCTTGCCGTCCCAGTCCAAGTTCATAAAACCAAACTGAAAATCAACGGCTGGATTTACCACCGTTAGGTTCAAACCGTAGCGCTCACCAATCGCGCCCCAGTAATCCACTGACGCACCACCCATTGGGTCGGCGCCAATCGAAACCTGCGAGTCACGGATCGCATCCATGTTCAAAACCTGACCGAGTTGCGAGATGTAGTTCTCGCGGAAGTTAAAGCCTTCTGCAGCCGGCTTGGCGCGCTTTACCTCACGAAGCCCACCCAAGATAATTTCGTTGGCGCGAGCAGCAATCCAGTTGGTAGCGTCCGAGTCAGCCGGGCCTCCGTGAGGCGGGTTGTATTTGAAACCACCATCTGTTGGCGGGTTGTGACTAGGGGTAATTACCAGTCCATCGGCAAGTGAAGGATCATCGAGTGCCTTGCCCAAGTTGTGATTGATGATGGCCACCGAGACCGCTGGTGTTGGCACGTAGCGCTCTTCAGCATCAATCAAAGTCGGCACACCATTACCGGCAAGCACCTCGAGTGCGGTGACTTCAGCCGGGCCCGAAAGCGCGTGAGTGTCTTTACCCACATAGATCGGACCCTGGATGTTCTGCCCGCGACGGTACTCGACAATCGCCTGTGTGATGGCCGCAATGTGGTCTTCGTTGAACGAACCGTTTAGCGATGTTCCGCGGTGACCGGAGGTGCCGAAAGTCACCTTTTGTTCAGCGGTAGTTACATCGGGGTGAATTTCAAAGTACGCATCAATCAACTTGCTGATGTCAACTAGATCTGATGCCTGTGCCTTCTGGCCTGCTCGTTCGCTCATGAAACTATTTTGGTGGCTAACCTAGTCTCATGGCATCACAGGCAAATAACTCTTTTGATTCGCACACCTACGCGTACCTAGGTCCAATCGGCACATTTACCGAAATGGCCCTCGCACAGGTGCCTGAAGCTAAGGGTGAAGAGTGGTTGCCAGTCGCCCACGTGCAAGAGGCAATTGACCACGTAATCTCAGGGCGGGCGTTTCGCGCAATCATTCCAGTTGAAAATTCCACCGATGGTGGCGTAACCGCAACCCTCGATGCCTTGGCCGCCACCGACAACATCCACATTTACGGTGAGTATTTAGTGCCGGTCACATTCAACTTGGTAGCCAAGCCAGGTGTCGAGCTAGCCGACATCAAGACCGTCTCGACGCACCCGGTTGCCTACGCTCAGGCGCGCAAATGGCTGTTCGAAAAACTTCCGCACCACACCTACGTGCCGGCCAGCTCTACCGCCGCCGCAGCCGCCGCGCTGCTAGATGAGAATGCCGTGGCCGATGCCGCGATTGCCGCGCCAAGCATCACCGGTCACTACCAACTCGAGACCCTGGCCGAGGACATCGGTGTTCACAAGCACGCCGAAACCCGTTTTTTGCAGATTGGCCTAGAGGCAACCGAAGACAACGAGCACGCAGCGCCGGCGCGCACCGGGCACGACAAAACCTCTGTGATTGTGGAATTGCCAGATGACCACCCGGGTGCACTGCTTGAGATGCTGCAGCAATTTGCCTCGCGCGGAATCAACCTGACCCGCATTGAAAGCCGCCCGGTTGGTGACCGTCTTGGCCGCTACCGATTCAACCTTGATGCTGAAGGTCACATCGATGACCCAGAGATGGCGGCTGCGCTCGCCGGATTGAGCCAATTGAGCGCAAACGTTGTGTTCTTGGGCTCGTACCCTAAAGCCTGATAGTCACCGCGCGCGGTTGAACTTCAAACTCTACCTCTAGGACAACCCCCATTGGGTCGCCATCCAGCTGAATGAAGACTGGGTTATCCGGCGTGACTCTTATCTTTTTGCCGTTTAGATTCTCGAGAGTTTTTACGTCGGCCGTGGCATCAATCAGGTGCCTAAGTTGACGGTTTTCGCGCAGTGAATTTATCCACGTAACACGACCCCAAAAATCAATCCAGTTCCAGAACCGGCGCGGCCCAACTGCTGCAACATCCAGCAACCCGTCATCAAGGCTGGCATCGGGCATCAGGGTAATTCGTCCGGGCAACCACCCAGCGTTTCCGATGATCAGCGATACAACTTTGAGGCGCCGTGGTTCACGGTTATCAACCGAGACGAGCATCCGCTCAAACAATGTTGGCAGAGCTCTCAAACCGCCTTCAACATAGGCCACCCAGCCAATTGCACGCTTAAGTTTTGGGTCGGTTTTCTGCATGATTTTTGCATCCAGACCAACGCCAGCCATGACCGAAAATACCTTCTCGGCTCGGGCGCCATCCTCAAAAATAATTCGCGCCAAACCCAGATCAATCGGGTGCCGGTTGCCGACCAATCCGCGCCTCACGGCCGTGGTCAAATCGCTGAGGTCGATGCTCAGATTTCGGGCCAAAACATTGCCCGTGCCCGCAGGCAAAATACCCAACGTCACTCGGTCGCTCAGTCCGTTCAGCGTGATGGCCTCGACCACCTCGCGAACCGTGCCGTCACCTCCGCCAACCAAAATGTGGGTCGCGTTCTGCGCAATCGCTCGCAGAGCTTGGGGTCCACCGCGCTCGGTGGCTGAGGTTGGCAGCCAAAGCGTAGGCTCCCAGCCAAGTGGCAACAGGGTCAAATTCACGGCAGCCGAAAGTTTGTGTCGATTGATTTTCCCCGGGTAGTAGATCACCGCCGCGCGGTTTTTCTTTGCTGCCATGTCATCAGCCTAACCAAGCCCAAGCAGCAAGCAAGCGGTAACCTTGAAGGGTGATTGACCTAAACCTGCTTAGAGAAAACCCGGATGCCGTTAAGGCCTCGCAGCGTGCCCGCGGAAACGATGAGTCGCTTGTTGATCAAGCCGTTGCCGCTGACGCAAATTGGCGCAAGCAACTGCAGGAGTTTGAAGCTCTGAGGGCCGAGCAAAATGCGGCTGCCAAACTGGTTGGTTCAGCGTCAAAAGAAGACCGCCCTGCGCTCATCGCAGCCGGTCAGGTTTTGGCCGAAAAGGTTAAGGCCGCCAACGAGATTGCCAACGCAGCCCAGGCCACACTCGATGCCATCATCTGGAAAATCGAGAACGTTGTAATTGAGGGCATTCCTTCTGGCGGCGAAGAAAACTTCACCGTAATTAAAGAGGTCGGCACCAAAGCAACTTTTGATTTTGAACCGCGTGACCACGTTGCGCTGGGTGAGCTTCTGGACATCATCGACATTGAGCGCGGTGTCAAAGTAGCGGGCTCACGTTTTTACTTTCTGAAGGGTTGGGGCGCCCGGCTAGAGCTTGCCATGATGAACATGGCTCTGGACCTAGCTGCCAAAAATGATTTCACCGCACTGATCACCCCAACGCTGGTTCGCCCAGAGGTAATGGCCGGCACCGGTTTCTTGGGTGAGCACGCAGACGAGATTTATTACCTTCCTGCAGATGACCTTTACCTGACCGGCACCTCAGAGGTTGCCCTAGCTGGTTACCACCGCGATGAAATCATCGACCTTTCAAATGGCCCACTGCGTTACGCCGGATGGAGCACGTGCTACCGTCGCGAAGCCGGTTCTGCTGGCCGAGATACCCGCGGAATTTTGCGCGTTCACCAGTTCAACAAGCTCGAAATGTTCAGCTACATCAAACCTGAAGATGCCGAGCAGGAGCACCTCAAGCTTCTGGCATTTGAAGAAGCAATGTTGCAGGCCTGCGAGTTGTCGTACCGAGTAATTGACACTGCAGCCGGTGACCTAGGTTCATCTGCTGCCCGCAAGTATGACTCTGAGGCTTGGGTGCCAAGCCAGCAGACCTACCGAGAGCTAACTTCAAGCTCAAACTGCACGACTTATCAGGCCCGCCGCCTCAACGTTCGTTACCGCGATGAAAACGGCAAGACCCAGACGGCTGCCACTTTGAACGGAACCTTGGCAACCACTCGTTGGTTGGTTGCAATTCTCGAAACCCACCAGCAGGCTGACGGTTCGGTTCGAATTCCAGCAGCACTGCGCCCTTACCTTGGTGGCCAAGAATTTATCTCTCCTAAATGACCAAAGCAACCGGCAACGATCGCTGGCTGATCGGCATTGACATCGATGGCACGCTTGTGCACGACGACGGCTTTTTGTCGCCGGTCGTGGTTGAGCAGGTTCAGCGGGTTCGCGAACTGGGTCACGAGGTAATTGTTGCCACTGGCCGAAGTGCGGCCAATGCCATTCCGGTGGTTCGCGATGTGGGCATTCAGCATGGAATCAGCATTTGTTCAAACGGTGCGGTGACTGTAGAAGTTGACCCTGCGCATGAACGGGGCTTCACTACCCGTGAGGTCATTACCTTTGAGCCGGCAGAGGTTTTGCGCGAGCTGATCGAGCACCTGCCCGAAGCTCATTTTGCCGTTGAGGACATCGATGGCAGTTACCGTTTTCACCGCCCATTTCCGGCCTATGCCCTTGGTGACCTAAACCACGAGACTCCGCTCGAAGACTTGATGGCTCACCCGGTAAGTCGCATCGTAGTTTTGTCACCAAACCATGAGGTCGATGAGTTCACCGCGCTAATTTCGAAGGTCGGCTTGCAGTCGGTTTCGTATGCCATCGGATACAGCGCTTGGCTAGACATTGCCCCAGCCGGGGTCAATAAGGCCTCGGCGCTTGAGGTGCAGCGCGCTGCTCTTGGAATCAACCCAGCTCAGGTCATCACCATTGGCGATGGTCATAATGACGTTGAGATGTTTGAATGGGCCCGCCAGGGTGGCGGTTTGGCTTTTGCCATGGGCCAGGCACCAGAGGCCGTAAAGGCTCGAGCCACCGCGGTTACAGCTGCGGTTGAAGACAATGGTGTGGCTCAGGTACTCGCAGGATTCGAAGGAATCTTGTTCAGCCGCGAGGCCTAAAAATCTTTCTTTAGACAACCCTGCGTTTTTCAGGTAAAGTGGATCATACGGAAGCGTGCCGGAGCGGCCGAACGGAACAGTCTTGAAAACTGTCGTCGTTAATAGCGACCGTGGGTTCAAATCCCACCGCTTCCTCCAGTAAAACCCTCGAGTCTCTCGAGGGTTTTTCTTTACCTGTTAATTTCCTTGGAGCCCTGTCTATCTTGGGCCAGTCAACTTAAACTAGAAGTTCATGAAAAAGCCAGAACTCTTCGCGCGCCACGGGCGCATCCGTGTGCAATCAAAAGCCAGCGCATTCTGGGGTTTGTTCTTCAAAGCCGTGGGCATGCTCACCGGCGTTGCCGTTGCTATTGTCGGCATCTCTGTATGGGAGATCAGCAACACCATCAAGAACAATGGCATTGAAATTGCCGGCGCCACCGCCTTGACCCAAGCTGACCTCGATGGCCCAATCAACATGCTTTTGGTTGGAAGCGACACCCGCGAAGGCCAGGGTGGCGGCTACGGTAACGACACATCGGTGTTGGCAGACGTAATCATCTTGCTTCACATTTCAGCTGACCGTAAAAATGCGGTTGCCTTGAGTTTTCCGCGCGACCTGCTAGTACCTTGGCCTGCTTGCCCAAGCACCTCAAACCCGCCGGGCCCTGGTTACCTAGCTCAAAGCCTTGGCCAAATCAATGCCACGATTGCTAACGGCGGCCCAGGCTGCACGCTGTTGACCGTTGAGCAGCTAACCGGTGTCGACATTCCATACCTGGCCATGATCGACTTCAAGGGTGTAATCGAGATGTCAAACGCCATCGGTGGTGTTGATGTTTGTGTTGCCGAGGAAATCAGTGACCCGTACACCCAGACCTACCTTCAGCCGGGCGAATACACGCTTTCAGGCAAGGCAGCCCTTCAGTTCTTGCGCACCCGTCACGGTGTTGGCGATGGCTCAGACCTCAGCCGCATTAGTAACCAGCAGAGCTTCTTGACCTCTCTGGTTCGCAAGGTAAAGAGCCAGGGCGTTCTGTCTAACCCGGTATACCTTTACTCGCTGGCAAGTGCCGCGGCTAGAAACATGCAGTTGAGCGAGAGCCTGACTGACGTCAACGTAATGGTGGCTCTGGCTAGTGCACTCAAAGATGTCGAGCTCGACAAAATTACCTTCTTGCAGGTGCCTAGCCGCGGTGGCCTGCCAAAGCCATACTCAGGTCGCGTTGCTCCTATTTACGAGCAGGCCAATGTCTTGTTCAGCAAAATCGCCAACGATGAGCCACTTCTTGTAAGCGGTTCCAACACCGGTAGCGGCTCGGTCGTGGCTAGCCCGGCACCGTCATCATCGGCAAGTGCCAGCCCAAGCCCAAGTGCTTCAAGCTCAGCAAGCCCAAGCCCATCGGCTGAGGTATTGCCTGATTGGGCCCGAGGCACCAACGCTGCGGTCACCACCTGCTCTGGTTAACTTACATTTCTGTAAGCGCTAGGCATGGTTAGATTAAGTACTTTTATCAACGCTCTTTTTTGAACCCGAGGTAGAACTATGGCTGAGCACACTTTCCTGCGTGGACCAAAAGACTGGTGGCGTCAAGCTGTCGTTTACCAGATCTATCCAAGAAGCTACGCCGACCAGAATGGTGATGGCATTGGTGACCTAAAGGGCATAACCAGCCGCGTTCCTTATCTAAAAGAACTCGGTGTCGACGCTGTTTGGTTGAGCCCGTTCTACCCTTCAGAACTTGCTGACGGTGGTTACGACGTTGCCGACTACCGCAACATCGACCCTCGCATCGGAACTCTCGAAGAGTTCGACGAGATGCTTGAGGCTCTGCACGCAGTTGGTATCCGTGTGTTTGTTGACGTAGTGCCAAACCACTCATCAGACCAGCACGAATGGTTCCAGGCTGCTCTCAAGGCGCCTAAGGGTTCACCAGAGCGTGACCGCTACATCTTCCGCGACGGCAAGGGTGCCAACGGAGAGATCCGTCCGTCAGAGTTGGCCAGCCACTTTGGCCCAACCGGTTGGACTCGCATCACCGAGCCAGATGGCACTCCAGGCCAGTGGTACATGCACCTGTTTGCCAAGGAGCAGCCTGACCTCAACTGGGACAACCAAGAGGTCCGCGATGACTTCATCAAGACCATGCGTTTCTGGTCTGACCGCGGTGTCGACGGCTACCGCATCGATGTTGCTCACGCACTGGTCAAAAACCTCAAAGACGGCCACCTGCCTGCCCGCACCAGCTTTGACCTGTCAGCCATGAAAAATGATGGCACCGATGACCTCTTTGACCGCGATGAAGTTCACGAGATTTACAAGTCATGGCGCCAGGTTTACAACGAGTACGACCCACCGCGCGTTGCAGTTGCTGAGGCCTGGGTTCACGCCAACCGCCGTGCACGCTATGCCAGCGAAGAAGGCCTTGGTCAGTCGTTTAGCTTTGACCTAGCGTTCGAGCCTTGGAATGCCAAGAAGTTCCACGACACTATTGCTTACAACTTGGCTGCCTCTGAAAAGACTGGTTCTTCGAACACCTGGGTTTTCTCAAACCACGACGTTATTCGCCACGCAACGCGTTTTGGTCTAGACGCCGAGTCTCTGAGCAACCTGCCTAAGTGGTTCCGTTCAGCAGATCGCGAATCAAAGATCAACAAGCCGCTAGGTTTGGCTCGTGCTCGCGCTGCCACCATGCTGATTTTGGCGCTACCGGGCTCGACATACCTCTACCAGGGTGAAGAGCTGGGTCTGCACGAGCCATTGAACATTCCTTCGGACCAGATGCAAGACCCGCAGTGGTTCCGCAGTGAGGGTTCAATTAGCCGCGATGGTTGCCGTGTCCCGATGCCTTGGACCTCAACCGGTTCATCGTTTGGGTTTGGCCCTGGCGGTTCTCACCTGCCGCAGCCTGAGTGGTTCAAAGATGTAAACGTTCAGAAGCAAGATGGCGTTGCCGGCTCAACCCTTGAGCTTTACCGCACCGCGCTGATGATTCGTAAGGGTCTAGTCTGTGCCGAAAAGTTGACCTGGAACAAACACTGGTTCAACTCAAACGTGCTCGACTTTACTCGTCCAAACGGCTGGCGTTCGGTCACCAACTTTGGCAACCGCTCGGTCAAGTTGCCAAAGGGCAAGGTCTTGCTGAGCAGTGGGCCGCTAGAAGGCAACCGCCTTCCTGGCAACACCACCGTTTGGTTGCAGTCCTAGTTTTAGTCTTGGGTTTCGGTCGGGTTTAGTTTTCGACTAAACTAGACCAGTCCGTGGAGTTGTCGCATAGCCCGGTCGAGTGCGCCCGCCTGCTAAGTGGGTAGGGAGGTTAAATCTCCCTCGAGGGTTCAAATCCCTCCAACTCCGCCACGGATGATCTACCAGGTCTTTAGCAAGCCTGGGGTTTACAAGCGTCGCAAGACCACGTAAACTATCAAAGTTGCCTAGGCAACACCAACTAACAAAGCAGCAGGTTTTTGGCTTGCGAATGCGTTTGTAGCTCAACGGATAGAGCATCTGACTACGGATCAGAAGGTTGGGGGTTCGAGTCCCTCCAAGCGCACGAAACCCGGTTTCTTCTCACGAGAGCCGGGTTTTCTTTTACCCCGGGGTCTGGTTAATCTCCAGTATTTCTAGCGACAGCTGTGATTGCGCCAGCGCACCTTGAAAACCTCTTCGGCGGATCTTCCCTGGAGTGCGCGCCTATACATTGAGGCCTTGACGCTGCGATTTATCACGTGCCCGTCTGTCGACAGGTCAAGGTACTGGCCACGAACCTCGTAATCGCCACCCAATTCCCGTTCCAACTTGAACTTCAAAGCGAGTGCCGACTCGTTCAACTTTTTCAGCGTCTCCAAATTATCGACATAGAAGTTATCCGTGACTTTGCAATCGTGAATTGACTCCTTGAATTGTTTGTTCAGCGCGTAGGCTTCGAGTTTCAAACCCTCTGAGATTGGCGCAAGTTCTGGCAAGTCACCGATTTCGTTTCGAAACCAAAGCGGCCAAGTTATCCAAGGCTCAATGCAAATGTCAACGGCAATCCGTTTGCGGTCCATCATCGGTTTGAAGAGGTTGCGTTTCATAGTTACCTCCTTGAATTATCCTTCCGCTCAGACGCACTTAGACGCATGACTGGATCCGATGACCACTAATCGCTTGTTTGTGACATGGCCGAGCATAATTTACCTCGTGCTCGCCACCTTCGATGAACGCGATGGCTTTTCAAGTTCCCGAGTCAAAGCGCGACCCAACCACGGATCGACTCCCCAACCACGAGAGCCGGGTTTTTTCTATTAACATCTAATTTCAACGGGGGTTGAAATGAGATCAGAACATATCGATCAGTTGGTCAAGCTGTATCGCCTTGCTGTCAAAATGGCGTGGATCACTGTCGGCTTGAGCCTCTTAGCCATCCTGTTTCAAACTTGCTCATTCTGGCTGCCCGATTCCACTTGTTCCGCTCTAGGCGGTGGCCCTTCTTTTGTCTCGTACCTAACGTTGCCAACTGCCCTAATCGCCGTGTGGAAGCTGCGCTGGGCACTTAAAACGGCTACTAGCTTGACTGAATTGAGTGCCGACAGCGAAGAACAGGTGCGGGCTTCGTACCAACGGCTCTGGAATTTTCAGACTAATGCTGGCGCACTTGTGACAACCGGTGCTGTAATTATGATTCCGCTTGCCATCCCAGCATTAATGTTGGGGCTTGCAGGTGGCACAGCCGTTTTTGCTCTATTTGGCGGTGCTTGGTTGCACATGCGCGCGCGCAAACTAAACCGCGAGATTGCTTCGCCTCAACCTGCCTCAAGGGGCACCGGCGAAGCACCCGATTTAGAACACACTTCCAATGCATCACAAATCGAACCCCAGGCCGGATTAGTGCCACTGGTTGTTGGATCTTCGCTCCTCGCCCTCAATGTGATTATCGAGATTAGTTTTACCAACGACCTGCGGGGAATTCCAACTTTCTACGGCACACCATCAAATACCAACGCCGGCATCAGTATGACCATGGGCTTATCCACTTTTCTCGACATCCTAGCTTTTAGCACCATCGGTTTAGCCATGTTGATCTATGCGATTGTGATAAAAAAGCGCATAAGTAAAAGACGCCTTTGGGTAATCGTCGGCATCACCGTGGTTCAACTGCTTTTTGTTCAAGCTCAACTTGCGCCAGTTATAGCCCGTGGGCTTGGGCCCAACGCTGCTGGTGCAAAGCTGGTCAGTCAGATGGATGCCTCTGCTCGAACAATGGAATGGATTCAAACCCAAGACTTGCCCAAAGGCTTTGAAGGTGCTGAGCCAAACTACTACCAAGAAGAGGTAAACGCACGCTGGAGCGCGCAGTCTATGCCATTAAACGAAGACTCTTTGGAGCGCATCTGTGAAAGCGTGATTTCATACGCAATCGATCTGGGTGCAACCGATTGGGCCGACAAGCATTCGAAAACTACTGGCGCGGTAACCGATCCAATAGGAACAAAGGCTGGTTGTTTGTCGGCGCTAAACGGTTATCCGAAGTTGAAAGTTCAGCGGCACGCGGTTGCTTCACCTGAGTTCATACTGGCTGGAACCTCGAAAGATGGGGATGGTAGCCCTTTCGCGGTCCAGCTGACCTTACTCAAACAGGGTTCGTTAGGCGATAGCCCAAACGCATGGATTTATGAACTTAGGATTCACACCACATACAACGAAGACCCTTTGACGTTTTCTGGTGGGTTAGCTCAAGGCGATATAGAAATTAATGACCTCTTAACCCTGATTGGGCAAGAGCGCTTAGCGAACCCAGATAGGAACCCCACGGATCCCGTTTTTGTGAGGGAAATCCTGAAGTCCTATAGCCACCCGCTAGACATCCAAGTCGTTGAATCCACTCCAGGAGTGGCCAATCGTCTTGACCTGACTAACTCGGAGGGGTTGCACATCTGCTTGGCGATTGACCCCTGGGACGAAGCCGAGCACGGCATAGAAGATCCGGGATATGGCTACGGGTTTGGCTTCATGGAAGACCTAAATGTGCTCAAAGGGTATGGCAACGCTATTGAGGGTGGCTGCAAGAAGTAGTCCAGCACTAAATCGCACCCCAATCACGAGAGCCGGGTTTTCTTTTACCCCTGAGCAGACCTATTCTTTACTCGTTGATTGTGTCAAAAACCCGATGAAGTTTCCGTCGGTCCTCAGATAGGAACCCACAGTGCTCGTCGCTCTTCTAGAGCCCTCGCTCGGGCAGTCGATCGATGCGGCAATGAGGGTTAGAAGAAACGGAAATGTTCCACTCATCGGAGATTATCGGTGGGAGCCAGAGTTCTGGGCTTCTCTAATTGAAAAATATGATTCGGCTCCGACTCCTCCAGGGGTAGCCTGGGCGGCATTTAGCGGTGGCAGCACGGGTAGCCCTCGGGTCATTATCCGAACTCATGAATCCTGGCAAAACTCTTTTGCGCCACTTAACCAGCTCCTGCAACTAACTGCTGATGACACTTTTTATGCGCCGGGCTCCACAGCTTCTTCAATGACGCTTTTCTCGATTGCCCATGCCCAAGATCTTGGGGCAGACCTTGTTCTCGGCGCCTCTGTCGGAGTTCATGCCGCCGACCTATCGGCCGCTACTTTCTTCCACGGCACGAGCACCTCGTTCGAGCAGGTGCTCGCTCTTTTAGAGCGCGGAAACCCAAGTCAATTACGCGTCGCGTTAGTTGGAGGAGAAAATACCACTCCGCAGTTGCGGGCTCGCGCACAGGCTCTCGGTATAACAGTGGTTGCTTACTATGGCGCGGCCGAGCTGTCTTTCGTGGCCATAGACCCAGATGGCTGCGGGCTCCAAGCTTTTCCCGGTGTTGACCTTGAGTTGCGCGATGGCATTCTTTGGTCGCGTTCCCGCTATCAAAGTTTGGGCTATTTGGATGGTGTTGCTGGTGCGCTGCAGAAAGATGACGATGGCTGGGCCACTGTCGGCGACATCGCAGTTTGTGAGTCAGTTCACGTTTTAGGAAGCCAGGAAGACCGATACCGAATTTTGGGTCGATCCGACGGTGCAATACTCACAGCAGGCGCCACCGTGATTCCCGAAGAGGTTGAGGCGGTTCTGAATCAAATCGATGGCGTGCAAGCAAGCGTGGTTTTTGGGCTAGCCACGGCCGGCGGCATTTTGGTAGCGGCTCTAATTGAACGGTCACCTCAGAACCCCGCACACAATCTCGAATTCTTCAGGCAACAAACGGTTGCGTCACTTTCACCTACCCACCGCCCTAGAATTTGGTTTGAAACCACCGAAATTCCTAGGACTGCCGGCGGAAAAATTGCCCGCAATTTGGTGGCAAAGCTTGCCATGCAAAAGGCTCTGTCAAAACTCCAGTAGTTCACTAAATCGGCCAAGAAAGGCTCTGCACTTGCACAAGACTTTGGTTAGCGCCAACACGGCGGTCATTATCGGTGCCAAACGCACACCGATTTCTACCCGTGGTGGTCGATTAGCTAAGGTGCCGGTCGAGAACTTGGCCGCTGCCGTGATTAGTGCAGTTAGCGCCGAAGCGCAGAAATCACTCGAAGTGCAAGGGGCTGGGGTGGCTATCGGCGGCGTGTATTTGGGTAACTGTATGGGGCCGGGTGGCAACCTAGGCCGAGTAAGTGCGTTAGCAGCCGGCCTACCGTTGTCGGTCCCGGCTATGACCATTGATACCCAATGCGGCAGCAGTTTGTCAGCAATCATGACAGCGGCATCAGCCATCGAAAGTGGTCTGATTCCAAGTGGGCAGCTGGCGATCGCTGGCGGTGCTGAAAGCGCTTCAACGGCTCCAACAAGATCTATCGACGGCGTCGCCTACTCTCGAGCCCCCTTTGCCCCTGCCGGTTTTCCCGACCCAGACATGGGGCCCGCAGCCCAGGCGCTCGCCGTGAAACACAACATCGCTAGACCAATTCAGGATGCCTACGCCGTGCGAAGCCATGACCTCGCAAGTGCGTTTGGGGCAAAGGGTGGCTTTGAGCCAGAAATAGCGATGTTGCCAGAGCTTGAAGCTGACGATGCTCCTCGCGAGGGCATGAGTGCCATGGTCGAGCGTTTCACCGGGCTTTATCCAGACCTGGCCCCGGCCGAGGTTGCCGTGACTGGCGGCAATTCCAGCAGAAACTCAGATGGCGCCGCAGCTGTTGCCTTGATTTCAAATGCCGCAAGATCTGCGGGCCAGCCTGGACTGGCCATCGTTGGAATGGTTTCAATCGGGGTAAATCCTGAATTGCCAGGAATTGGCCCAGTGGCAGCTGTGACCGAATTGCTGAACCAGTCGGGATTGACCATGGCCGACATCACCGCGTTTGAGATGGTCGAAGCCTTTGCAGCTCAGACTCTATCGGTGTTGCTGGGCCTTGGTTTGGCTCAGATTGACACCGACCAGCCCAATCAACTCACCGTTGACCCGCGAGTGTGCGCCAACGGCGGAGCACTGGCGTTGGGTCACCCGTGGGGGGCCAGCGCAGCCGTCAGCGTAGTCAGACTTTTTAGTCGCCTGGTTCGTGGCGGCGCACCAGCTGGGTCACTTGGTATCGCAACCGTTGCCGTCGGAGGCGGAATGGGTATGGCCGTATTGGTCGAGGTTGTGCGCTAGTAGGTCAGCGTGATCGTGGTCCTTCGATACTTGGTTTTCTCGCTCACAGTCGTTTTGCCCAAGGTGGTTCGGCTCGTGATTGATCCAGCCTTCGACATCATGTAGTCACAAACGGCCTGAGCACGGCGCTTAGCCAAACTCATGTCAATGCTCAGCACCGTTGGCCCCATTGTGTAGCCGGTGCATCGAATCTTCGTTGGGTCAGTCACCGAGTTCAAGAACGCATTCATAGAACTCTTCATGGCAGCTGTGAGTTCCCACGAACCGCCAGCAAACCCGCCAACTTCGATGGTGCGGCGCATAGGTGCAACTGTTGGAGTTGGTGTCGGGGTTGGGCTTGGTGTTGGGTCAACCGTCGGGGTTGGTGTTGGTGTCGGGGTTGGCTCAGCCGCTACGACAAGTTCGTTGGCAGCCGTGATAACTGGGTCCTCGGTAAAACGCAGAGTCAGTTCGCCAGCACGTTCGGCATTGCCCACAATTCTGGCTGTGTCACCGATGATCTGCCAAGCCGTTGCGCCCTCAACAATCGCAGAGTTCATCAGGGTAAGCACAATTGGGCTGGCAGCATCCACAACAACTTTCGGAGTAGAAATGTCGTCACCCTTTGACCACGTCACGGCCAGGTTCACAAAGTACTCGCGTTCATCACTGATGCGCGCCTTGGCAAGTTGGTCGTCCAGAAGTCGCCAGAAGATCACCTCAGTGCCGGCCGCCAGGGCATTGGCCGGAATCTGGATGCGCACCGAGTTGTCGGTTCCTGCAGCAACGGTTAGGTCGATGCTTTCATTTGCAACGATGTTCCAGGTCAGCACCTTTGACCGACTGCCCGGGGTTACACCAAGCAGCGAGTTCTGCACCCATTGGGCGGTCAGAGTTGGGTTCGTTGCCCCAACCGTGTATGTGTCGCCCGCAGCGTAGGGAGTGGCGCCTTCTTTCCAACCAGTAAACGTAAAGTTAGTGCGGGTTGGTCCGGCCGGCACAGTGAATGTGGCGCCAGCGGTTAACTCAGAGCCAGTTGGTAGTCCTGTTACTGGTGCCAACGTTCCTGATTCGTAGGTAAGAGTTCGTGTGGCAACGATTCCGGCCTTTACCGAGATCGGCAAAGAAGCCGCACCAGCACCGAAGGGGTTAATTGCCCGCAACTTAACTGATGTAACCACGCCGTTGGTTAGGCCCGATACCGTGATTGGTGAGCTGGTTGAAGCTGGGCTTCGAGTAGTCCAGGTCACACCATCATCGATGGAGTACGCATAGTTTGTAACTGCAAGGCCACCATCGTTTTCTGGCGGACTGAAGTTGATTGAAACCGAGCCGTCTCCAGCCGCGTAACTCTGGTTTGATGGCCTATCCGGGGTGCCGGTAGGCACAACCGAGCGGCCATAGGATGACGCCGAACCGGCAGCATTATTTGCCGTGACTCGAAGCGTATAGGCGGTTCCGTTGGTCAAACCGGTAACAGTTGAGGTTCTAGAGGTGCCAGGCACGGTGCCAAAAACCTTGAAGGTTGAGTCTGGCTGGCTTGATTCTTTGTATTCAACTAGATAGTTGTCTACGGCGCCGCCAGCACCTGGGTCCTTCCAGGTCACGGTTACTTGGCGGTCGCCAGGTGATACCGGCAGGTTGGCGTTGCTCAACGGGTAGCGGAACAGCGCAGCTGCAGCATCCGGTACGTTCCAGGCGCCGTCTGCGATAGCCGGGTTGAATCGGCTGCCGCTGCAAGATACCGAGCAAGAGTTCTTGATGATGATTCGGCTTGGGTGGTTGTTGCGTAGCGCGGGTGCCCAGGTCAGATTTTGACTCGCAACTTTCATGTCGTCCAGCCTTGCATCGAACCAGCCACCCGAAATGGCGCCCGATGAACTTTCAAAGCCAGTGAGGTATTTGTGAATAAGCAGGTAGTCGTATTGCAAAACGTCACGCGGGTCTGACACCCGGCGGCCGACTGCGACTTCAGCGCCCGGATAATCCAACAGCGCAATGCCGTTTAGAACACCATTCCAGTCTTCTTCGCCGCCACCTTCGGTGCCTCCGCTGTCCGCGCGATACGGCGAGTTTCCACCCATCGGCACGATGTAGATGTAAGTTTCACCGCTCTCTGGGTAGACGTCCAGAGTCTGGATGTTGTTTACCTGATCTGGCCAACTCACCATGTTTTGATAGAAGAGCCTTGTGATTTCAGTGTCGTTGCCCATGAAGACGGCAAAGTCGTTGTCGGCCAAAACCTTGAGCTGAACTTGGTTAAATACCGGTCCGGCAGGCGGCTGCGGCAAGTCGGCAGATGCAGCCGTTGGCACGAGGGCCTGCAGTAGACCCAAAATCAAAGTGAGTAAGACGGCCTTGAATTTCATGGCTAACTCCTATCAAAGTCAGAATCCGAATTACATACGGACTCGACTGAATGCTAGGTAGAAATTAGCGGGGCACTGATTTTTACATACATCTGTTCGTGCTCTACGAACGCAGGATTTTCTCCATGGCTCGGCCTTTGGCAAGTTCGTCAACCAACTTGTCCATGTAGCGAATCTTCTGCATCAGCGGGTCTTCAATCTCTTCAACTCTCATGCCGCAAATTACCCCGGTGATCAGGCCCGCGTTTGGGTTCAGGCGGGCGCGTTCAAAAAACTCGGTAAACGTGGCATCGGTGTTGATTTGTTCTTGAAGTTCTTCAGCGCTAAAACCGGTCAGCCAGCAGATAACTGCATCGAGCTCGGCTTTGGTACGGCCCTTTTTCTCAACCTTGGTTATGTAAAGCGGGTACACCCTTGAGAACGCCATCGAAAAAACCTTGTGCATGGGGCCAGTCTATTTTCAGTTTGGGTAAAGGGGTTAGGTTTATAAAATCAAAGCAAGGATGAGCCCGGGGCTCAACGCGAGAGGTGGGCACGTGGATTCTCTGAATCGCCACGAAGACTATGGCCAAGCAGCGCTTGACGAAGCCCACCTGGTAGCTGACCCAATTGAGCAGTTCAAAACTTGGCTGATTGAGGCTGAGGCAGCACAAATTTACGAGCCCAACGCATTTGTGTTGGCCACCATCGATGCAGAAAACCAATCGCGAGCCCGCACTGTTTTGCTAAAGGGCGTTGACCACCGCGGTTTCTTTTTTGCTACCAATTACCTTTCGCGAAAAGGTGAAGCGGTCGCCGCAAACCCAAGCGTCAGCGCTGTGTTCGGTTGGTACTCGATGTACCGGCAGGTTTTGATTCAGGGTGTTGCCGAGAAGGTCCAGTCAACTGAGTCAGATGAATACTTTGCCTCCCGCCCGCACGAATCGCAGGTGGCGGCCTGGTCAAGTCACCAATCGCAGCCAATTGAAAACCGCGCCGCCCTTGATGCCCAATTCACCGAAGCGCTGGCCAAATTTTCAAACACCGATGTCCCTAGGCCCGATTATTGGGGCGGTTATCGCATCATTCCAACTCGGATTGAGTTTTGGAAGGGCCGCTCGAATCGCATGCACGACCGAATTGAATATGTTCGAGAGGTGAATGCCGACGGCCAACCTGGCGAGTGGAAAGTTCAGCGACTTCAACCATGATGATCGCAGGGGTGGACTTAGCAGCTGAGCCAAAAGGCACAGCCTTGGCCCTGATTGATTGGATTCCTGGTCGCGCAGTGTTGACTGATTTACAACTTGGCGTCGCCGACGAGGCCATTGTTGCTGCAGCGACCGGTGTTACCAAGATGGGTATTGACTGTGCCCTTGGTTGGCCCGTCGAGTTCATAAATTTCGTAAATCTTCAAGCTGAAATCAGCACGGGTTCTCCGCAATTTGATGGCGGAATCGATTGGCGCCGCAAGCTTGCATACCGAGAGACTGACCGGCGCGTTCGGCAGGTAACTGGCCGTTGGCCATTGAGTGTTTCCACTGATCGCCTTGGCATGACCGCAATGCGCGCAACCGGTTTACTTTCAAAAATGGCTCACCGTGGAATCCCGATAGATCGCTCGGGGGTGGGCAAGGTCGTCGAAATTTACCCGGCGGCATCGATGCGAATCTGGGGTTTTCAAACCTCGGGTTATCGAGCCTCACGCGACATTCGAGCCCAGCTTCTCAAATCAGTTTTGGCCGAAGCCCCCTGGCTTGACCTTCAATCCAACACAGAACTGATGATTGAGTCTTGCGATGCCTTCGATTCTGTTATCGCCGCGCTGGCAGCTCGTTCGGCTGCGCTTGGTCAATACCAGGCGCCCGAGGCAGCTCTTATTGAGCAGGCAAAAATTGAAGGTTGGGTTGCCCTGCCGAACGCAAGCCTTGGTGGTTTGGTGCAAGCGGGCTAACTCCGAAGGGCTAGTCAGAAACTCTGACCAAAACCTCATTGCGCCTCAATGGCGGTGGCGTCAGCGGCGGGTTATAAACGGCACTGGACACCTCACCAATCGGCATTCTCCCGGCGGCAGAAACACCAGCCAGCAATTCGGCGCTCTTGGTCTCAAATACTCGGTTGTTCCAAACACCCCGATACCGCAGCGCGGCAAAAGTTCCAGCTTCAACTTTTCGCAACCGGATCGCCTGACTGCTCGGCACGGGTATGTGCTCGGGGCTAAAAGTTTTTGGGACCACGAACGATACTTTCCAGCCAGCTGCCGCAGGAATTTGCTGCACGGGCGAAGTCATGGCAATTTTCTGACCACGTGAGTTATCGCCGCTGATGTAACTGAAAAGGCGGTTGAACGCTTGGTTAGAGGCAGACCGCAGGTCCTTGACTGTTGATACGTCGCACTCGGCTAGCCAATATTCCGAATAGTGCCGTATCTCGATGTCACCAATTTTGCTCAGCACTCGGTACTCGGGCTTTTCAATTGCCATTCTTAGATACCTCCATTGGCCTCACCTCAACACTACGACGCAGGTTTAGTATCAGACCATGGGGCAAATTAAACCGGTATTGATCTTTGACGGCGACTGCGGTTTCTGCACGACCACCGCAAATTACATTCGTCAAAATTCCAGCACACCGATAGAAATCCATCCGTGGCAATTTATTGACGTCACTAAATACGGCCTGACCCAAGAGCAAACTATGGATCGAGTGTTCGTTGTCGAGGGCGTAAAGACCTTTGGTGGCCACCGTGCTTTTGCCAAAATCTTGTTGCTCCAGAAGAACCCGCTTTTCAAGCTGGCCGGTGCATTGATTATGTACACGCCGATAGCCTTGCTGGCTCGCCCGGCCTACCGGTTAGTGGCAAAGTATCGTCACAAATTGCCGGGTGGCACGCCTGCCTGCAAGATTGAGCCGCGTTGAAACCAGTCGTAATCGCTGGCGGCTCTGGAACTCTCGGCAGAGCGCTCGCTAACCACCTCGCGGCCCGAGGGCACCGGGTCTCAATTTTGAGCCGCAACCCAAAGTCTGATTCTGGCATCCCTTCAATTAAGTGGAACGGTATCGATGCCGAAGAGAGTTGGGGGAGCCAGCTAAGTGGCTGCATTCTTATCAACCTTGCCGGCGAACTTGTTGACCGGGTGCCAACGCAAGAAAACATTGACCTTCTTGAGCGCTCACGCGTGCTGCCAACCCTGGCGCTAGTTTCTGCTTCAAACCGGTTTGGCGCACCTAGCCTTTGGTTGCAGATGAGCACACTCGCTATCTACGGTGATGCCGGTGAGCGCGAATTGACTGAAATCAGCCGACCTGCAGAAGGCCCTCGGCAGATGGCCGGCGTGGCCAAGGCCTGGGAGGCAGCCATGGCGGGAGCAAAAGCTGACCGCACTGTATTTTTGCGAACGGCTGTTGTGCTGCAGCCAAACTCGCCAGCGCTTGATCGGCTTTTGACCATAACCAAGCGGTTCATGGGCGGCACGGTGGGTGATGGCCAGCAGTGGGTTTCTTGGATCCACATCGATGACTTCTTGCGCGCAATTGATTTCATCATCGACCACCCGAGCATCTCTGATGTAGTTCATGTCTCTAGCCCGGTGCCGATCAGAAACCGCAACATGATGAAAGCGCTTCGAGTTGCATTAGCTCGGCCTTGGGTGCCGCCGATTCCGAGGTTTGCAATTCAACTTGGCGCACGGTGGTTATTTCGCACCGATCCACAGTTGGCCCTGACCGGCCGCCGAGGGCTTCCAAACCGGCTGTTGCGCGATGGCTTTGAGTTCAAGTTCCCTACTTTTGAGGCTGCCCTTCAGGACTTGCTCAAATAATCACGCTTCAGCCGTCGTGATGTAAATGAGATGTTAAGTGCAAAATTTTGCAGAAAACTGTAATCGTTTACAGGAAAATAATTCTATTTTTCAAGAACCGTCGACATCGGCCTGCCGTGCCAGGCTATGAGCCTGAAGCCCTTATTAACAAAGGGAGAGCCTAAAAACTTATATCGCTCACAAGCAGGGCTGACCGAACACCGATGAGGCCAAAAACATTCCAAATAGCCCATATGTTTCAAATTGCTAACGAAAACTGTAAACGCTACCTGAGAGCAAAATCAGTGGGTAAATTTGGTGTTGGTCATGACGCGTAACCTATGCGTTTTGCTCATCCACAAATCGAGGTTCCTTAGGTCCATCAACTACCTGAGACCAACCTCCATGAAAACAGGAGAAAAATTGATCAAGAAACTTATTGCTGTTGCAGTAACAGCTGGTTTGGTCACCACTCTTTCAGCTTGTGCACCTGCCGAGACCGGCAATGGCGCAGCTTGTGAGACCAAGACCAAGGTAACCATGCTTGGAACCATCAAGATAGAGATCCAGGACGAGTTCCTAGCTGCTGTTGACGAGTACAACTCATCACAGGAATGCTACGAAGTTGAGTCAATTGCTGGTACCCCAGACCTTACCTTCCTAGCTAACGTCACACCGATGTACGCAGCTAACGAAGCACCGACCATCATGTACACCCTTCAGGAGATCCCTGACATGGCCGACAAGGTTATGGACTGGACTGGAACTGAACTTGCTGGCCTAGCTGGCGAGGGCCTTCTAGCAGCAGCTACCATCGACGGCAAGATTGTTGGTGTTCCATCAACTGCTGAGGCTTTCGGTCTTCTATACAACAAGGACGTCCTTGACGCCGCAGGTGTAGACCCAGCTGCAATCGCAACTCGCTCAGACCTAGAGGATGCTTTCAAGGCAATCGAGGCTTCAGGCAAGGGTGCTATCCACTTCTCAGCTCTATGGTGGTCACTTGGTGCACACTTCACCAACAAGTACTTCGCAATGGCAGCTGAGGACCACGAGGGTCGTCTAGCAGTTCTTGACGGTCTTGCAGACGGTACTAAGGACCTAGACGCTGACCCAGTGTTCCAGAACTGGCTAGCTACCTTCGAGCTACTAAAGAAGTACAACGCTTCAACCCCGAACCTAACTGACACCGAGTACGACGAGGCTCTGCTAAACCTTGCAGATGGCAACGTTGGTTTCTGGTTCATGGGTAACTGGGCTGAGCCAAACCTAATCACCAACGGTGCAGGCACCGACTTCGGAATCATGCCTCTACCAATCAGCGATGACGCTGCCTCATACGGCAACGACTCAATCTCAGTTGGTGTTCCTGGTTACTTCATGATTGACAACGAGCAGTCGACTCAGGAAGAGCGCGATGGCGCTGTTGACTTCCTAACCTGGTTGTACACCACTCCAGAGGGTCAGCTACACGTTGCAGGTTCAGTTGAAGACGGCAACATGAGCTTCATCCCTGTTTACAGCGGCTTCACCGTTGAACCAACCACTTTCATGGCTAAGCAGATCTCAGAGTACGTAACTGCTGGCAAGACCATCGAGTGGATCAACACCTACTACCCAGCTGGCGGCCAGGACCTATACGGTGCTTCAGGCCAGAAGCTAATCACCGGCAAGATCACCGGCGCTCAGTACGCTGATGAAATTGAGAAGGCCTGGCTTGGCGTTGCCAAGACCTGGCGTGGCGAGAAGGTCGAGTAAGTTCTAACGAACTTGACTTTCTAGTCGAATAGTTTCAAATAGGACCATCCTGAGGCGGCAGATACCGCCTCAGGATGGTCCTAAACTCTTAGTAACCAAGCAACACATGAAAGCCAGGAGGCAGGAATGCACAAGGGCAAAAACATCAAAAAATTCCTGATATTTGCATCAATACCGCTATCGATATTCTTCATCGTTCTAGTGGTTCCTTTCAGCCAGGGTCTCTTCCTGACTTTCACCGACTGGAACGGCTTCGACTTCAACAAGTTCGTTGGACTTGAGAACTACGCACGTTCCTTCGAAGACGAGCGCTTCTGGGCGACTCTAGGGTTCACCGCCTCATTCGTGATTGTGTCAGTCGTATTGACCAACGTTGTGGCCTTCTCGCTTGCGCTTTTGGTAACCGCCAAACTACGCAGCGCTAACATTTTCAGAACCTTTTTCTTCGTGCCAAACCTCATCGGTGGTGTGATCCTCGGTGTTATCTGGCAATTCATCTTCAACCGTGCATTGGTATCGGTCGCCAAAAACTATGAATGGCCAGAGTTCTTCCAGTCATCATGGCTAAACGAAACCGACACAGCCTTCTGGGCGCTCATCATCGTGACTACCTGGCAGGCTTCTGGTTACATGATGATCATTTACATCACCGGTCTTATGAGCGTTGAACAAGATGTTCTCGAGGCAGCCCGAATTGACGGTGCCGGTGCACTTCGCACTCTGTTCTCTATCAAAATGCCTTTGATGGCTCAGGCCTTCACAATCTCGCTATTCCTAACCTTACGTGCCGGCTTCATGGCCTACGACGTCAACGTAGCACTTACCGGTGGTGGCCCATTCCGCACCACTGAGCTCATCTCGGCACACATTTTCAACGAGGCTTTCGTTTACGGAAACTTTGACACCGGACAATCAAAGGCAGTCATGATGTTCTTGATCGTGGCTATCGTAGCTACAGTTCAGGTGGCCATTAGCAAGCGCATGGAGGTCCAGCGATAATGAAGAAATCAAAACTAGGTCTCAGAGTCACCTTCTGGGTGGGTGGAGTCCTTTCCCTAATCTATGCGTTCCCATTCTTCTTGGTTTTGGTCAACTCATTTAAGCCAAAGCGTGAAATCCTTCAAAATCCGCTTTCCTTGCCCATCGAGTTCACTACCGACAACTTCGAGCAGGCCATCAAGAAGATGGACTTCTTTGCCTCGCTAACCAACTCAGTCGTAATCACTGTTTTCTCAGTGGGCGCACTGATTTTGGTTTCTTCGATGTTGGCGTACTACCTGTCACGCATGCACAACAAGTTTTCTAAGGTCACCTTCATGATCTTGGTCGCTTCGATGATCGTGCCGTTCCAGGCTTTAATGATTCCATTCATGGGTTTGTTTGCGCCGATTCTTTCGATCAACGACCGTGCGTCACTTGTGTTCTTCTATGTCGGTTTCGGTGTTGCCCTGTCAACCTTCTTGTACCACGGCTTCATTTCGAACATTCCAACCGAGCTTGATGAGGCAGCAGCACTAGATGGTGCTAGCGACTTCACTATCTTCTGGAAGATCATCTTCCCGATGCTTTCACCAGTCACCGCTACCGTGGCAATTGTTAACGCACTGTGGATCTGGAACGACTTCTTGCTACCGGTTCTGACACTTGACCGTGACTCACGAACCCTTCCATTGTCTACCTACCTTTTCTACGGTCAGTATTCAGCAAACTACGGTCAGGCTATGGCGGGTCTACTGCTTGCAGTTATCCCAATCATTGCCTTCTACCTAATCCTGCAGCGCCAGTTCATTTCAGGTATCTCAAGCGGTGCCGTGAAGTAAATCAGCCAAAGAAAAAGAGCCCTCTGCTACAGGGGGCTCTTTTTCTTTAGCTAGAAGTTCAACTTACTGCTGCGGCTGCCTTTGCGGCCAGCTTTGCCACTGACTCAATCTTCTCGATGTCGGCATCGGTGTGGGCCCCTGAAACAAACCAGGCCTCGAAGGCTGATGGTGGCAGAGAGACTCCGTTTTCAAGCATGGCGTGGAAGAACGCGTTGAATGCCTTGGTGTTTTGGGTTTGGGCATCGGCGAAGGTGACCACCGGCTTATCGGTGAAGAAGAACGAGAACAGGTTGCCACCGAATTGGGTTTGGTGAGCCACGCCCTCAGCGGTCAGTGCGGTCGAGATGACCTTGCCGACCTGCTCGGCCCGCAGGTCTAGGGTGGCGTAAAGCGCTGCATCACAGAGCTCAAGAGTTGCCAGGCCGGCGGCAGTTGCCACCGGGTTACCACTCAGAGTTCCGGCTTGATACACCGAACCCAGTGGTGCCAAGAGGTCCATGACCTCGACCTTGCCAGCAACAGCAGCAACCGGGTACCCGCCGCCAATCACCTTGCCGTAGGTCAGGATGTCTGGATGCCAGCCTTCTGATTCGTTGACTAGTCCCCACCAACCTGCGGCTGAAACTCTAAAGCCGGTCATTACTTCGTCGAGAATCATCAGCGCACCGTGCTTTGCCGTGATCTCACGAATCTTGCCGTTGAAATTGTTTTTCGGTGGAACCACACCCATGTTGGCCGGAGTTGGTTCGGTAATCACGGCAGCGATTTCGTCACCGCGCGCTGCAAATAGTTGCTCGAGCGCTTCGGCATCGTTGTATGGCAGAACCACGGTGTCTTGGGCCTGGCCTGGGGTAACACCTGGTGAGTTTGGTAGACCGAGGGTAAGCACACCCGAGCCGGCTTGGACGAGAAGGGCATCGGTGTGACCGTGGTAGCAGCCGGCAAACTTGACGATGACGTTGCGGTTGGTAGCGGCACGTGCCAAACGCACTGCGGTCATAACTGCCTCGGTGCCTGATGACACAAAGCGCACGCGCTGGGCAATGCCGACTCGTCGAGTAATTTCTTCGGCCAGCAGGACCTCATTTGGGCTAGGCGCACCAAACGAGGCTGAGAGTGCGGCCGCCTCGGTAACCTTGGCCACAACGTGATCGTGGGCATGGCCAACAATCATCGGGCCCCATGAGCCCACTAGGTCTACGTACTCGTTTCCGTCGGCATCCCAAATACGCGAGCCTTTGCCGCGCACAAAGTATCGAGGGTTGCCGCCAACAGCAGAGAAGGCCCGAACCGGCGAGCTAACGCCACCCGGAATTACATTCTTTGCGCGCTCGTGCCACGCAATTGAGGCATCGATGTTCTGGGTCATTAGAGAGTCTTTCGTGCGTAAAACATGTCGGCGAGCTCAAGAGCCCAGTAGGTGCAAATAACTGTCGCGCCGGCTCGGCGAACTGAAGCAACTGCCTCGAGAATCGCGCGTTCGCGGTCAATTAGGCCCTGTTCGGCAGCAACCTCAATCATGGCCATCTCACCCGAGACCAAGTAGGCGGCAACCGGTACGTCAACGATCTGGGAGGTCTCGCGAATCACATCCAGGTAGGCCAAAGCTGGCTTGACCATAACGATGTCGGCACCCTGCTCAACGTCTAGGCGCACCTCACGCATTGACTCGGTGAAGTTGCGTGGGTCCTGCTGGTAGGTGCGGCGGTCGCCATCGAGTTCAGATTCAACGGCATCGCGAAATGGCCCATAAAAGGCGCTCGCGTACTTGGCCGAGTAAGCCAGGATTGACACATCGATGAACCCGGCTTTGTCGAGCTCGGCTCGAACATAGCCAACCTGACCATCCATCATTCCGCTGGCGCCCAGCATGTGAGCTCCGGCTTTGGCTAGGGCAACGGCCATCTTTCCGTACGCAATCAAGGTGGCGTCGTTGTCAACGTTTCCGTGACCATCGAGCACACCGCAGTGACCGTGGCTGGTGAATTCATCAAGGCAGAGGTCAGCCACTACAACCAGTTTGTCGCCGGCGCGCTCGCGCACTGCAGCCACCGCGCGGTTCAAAATTCCATTGGGTTCACAAGCTGCAGAACCCAGTTCATCGCGCTCAGCTGGAATACCAAAGATCATGATTCCGCCGATGCCGGCAGCGATTGCGCGATCGACTTCGGCTAGAAGCGATGCCTCAGTGTTCTGAAAAACTCCCGGCAAGCCCTTGATCGGCTTTGGCTCGGTCAGGCCCTCTTTGATAAAAGTTGGGTAGATAAGTTGGCTCGGCACCACGTTGGTCTCGGCAACGAGGTTGCGCATTGCCTGGCTTGCCCGCAGGCGGCGTGGGCGTTCAATCAAACTCATGCTGTTCTCCTGTTGCTGGCGGCTTCTACCAGTGCAGCCGGGGTGGTGCCGTTGGTCAGGGCAATGTTGCCGAATCCAAGGCTCTTTGCCTGTTCCAGTGTGGCATTTCCGGTCACCAAAACCAGAGTCGCCAAGTCTTTAGGGGTAACAAAACTGGCCACCGCACGCGCGGCACTTGGTGAGCGCAAAACCAGAACATCGATTTCACCCTGCGCCAACGCCTTTGCGGTACGCGGCTCGGCGGTCACAGTTTGGGTGCTGTAGACCACCTCAGTGACGAGGTCAACACCCGCAAAAGTTACTGCGTCTTGCAGTGACTTCATGGCAATGCTTGATGCCGGCAGAATTACGCGCTTTGGATTGTGGACCAAGATTGACTGGCTCAGTGAGACCGCATTGGCCGCATCGGCAAGCAACACATCACCGACGCCCAGGGCCTTAACCTCGGCAGCGCTGCGTTCGCCGATTGCTGCAAATCTAAGGTTTGGGTTGGCAATCGCAGCCTGAAGCGCAACCATTCCAACCTGCTCGGCAAAGTAGCGCACTGCGTTTATCGAGGTAATTACCAACCAGGTGTCTGGCTCGGCATTCACCAGGGCGTCTAGCATTCGGCCCGCGCCGACCGGGTTTTCAAAGTTAGAAATCTGCAGGTAGGCGTCGCTGATTACGTTGAAACCGGCCGCCTCAAAGGCATCTGAATCTGGCTTGTTGTCACTTGAACGCACCAGCAACACCGATTTCTCGCGCGGGGTTCCAAGCTTTAGACCAAGATCGGTCTGCATCAATTGGTCTGCAACCTTTAAGCCCAACGCACGGGTTTTGGCTCCCGATGCTTCTGCAGCATCGATAGAGATCGAGATGCGCTCATGCCAATCAGAGTCATTGTCAGAGAGTTCAGCCGTAAGTTGAATCAGCCCGCCCTCAAGTACCGCGTGGGCTCCGATGGCGGTGGTGCAAGATGCCGAGATGCCCCTCAATACTGCACGCTCGGCTGAGACCAAAAGTTCAGTCTGAGCATCATTGATTTTGTGGAGCTCGGCCAATAATTCGTGGTCGTCTGAGCGGCACTCAATAGCTAGTGCGCCCTGGGCTGGCGCCGGCAGAAGCTCGTCATCGGTAAAAAAGTTGCTTTCGCCCTGGCGGAGACCAACGCGATTGAGCCCGGCTGCCGCCAGAATCGTGGCATCAAATTCGCCGTCGTCGATTTTCTTTAGACGGGTATCGATGTTGCCGCGGATGGGCTTGACCTCAAGGTCTGGGCGCAGGTGCTTTACGCGCGCGGCTCGTCGCGGAGATGATGTGCCGACGACTGAGCCGGCCGGTAGATCAGCCAGGCCAAGACCATCGCGGCTAATCAAAATGTCACGGTAGTCCTCGCGCTCAGGAATAGCCGCCAGGGTAATTCCATCAATCGGGGCTGATGGCAAATCCTTAAATGAGTGCACGATGTAATCGACTTCACCGGCAAGCAGCGCGTCTCTAAGGGCAGAAACAAAAACACCTGGGCGCTTTGGGGCAAAAAGATTGCTGGCTGGGTTGTCACCCTCGGTTTTGATAAACACGAGTTGGCTTTCAAGGCCGGTGGCTGCAAGAACCTGGTCGGCAATCATGCCCGATTGGGTTTTGGCTAGCAAGCTGGCACGGGTGCCAAGCTTCAAGACCCTACTTGGCATCGGCCACGCGGTTGATTTCGATGCCGAAGACCATTCGAAGGGCATCGATGAACTGCTTTTCGTTGCCTTCTTTTGCCGAAGTCTTGGCGGCCAAAGTTGGTACGTGCATAAAGGTTGAAGTCACTCTCTTTAGACTGCGATGAACTTCTTCAGCCATTTCGTCGCCCGATTTATTTCTAACTCGTTCGACTTCTTCTTCAATCAGTTGAGCAATGTGCTTGCGCATTGCCACCACCATTGGGTCTGCGGCACGGGCAATTGCTTCATTCTCAAAATCGCTTACCTGGTGGCGCACAATTTCTTGGGCTCGCAGAATTGCCTCGCTGTGCTCACTCGGAGTGTGCAGGCGAATGTAGTCGAGGTCCATGATCGATACGCAGGAAAGGTCGTAGACCGGAGGCGCAACGTCGGCCGACAGGGCCACATCGATGATGCGCAATTCTTTTGGCTCAATGGCCAACACAGCTTTGGCAAGTTTGAAGTCAATCATGTGGCCGCTGCCTCCGCTGGCAGTCACAGTAAAGTCGCAGGCCGCCATGGTTTCGGCTAGGTCAGGCTTGGCAATCGGGGTGGCTCCGCGGCCCTCACTAAATTCTTCGGCGCGGCCGCTCGATGAGTAAACAAAAACCTGCGCAACGTTTTCGCGTTGCAAAGCGGCCACCACAACGCGGGCGTATGCACCCGTGCCCATGACCAAAACCTTATTGCCCTCGATGGAGCCAAACTTTTCTTTGTGCAGGGCAAGTGCTGCGGTGAATACTGAGCGCCCGGCTTCGCCGAGGCCGGTCTCGTTAGAAACCTTTTTTGCCACCTGAGCTGCAGACTGAAACAGCTTCTCAATTTCGGTTGAGGTGTGTGAATCTGCCTGGGCTACCTGAAGGCTGCGCTTAACCTGGCCGGCAATTTCGCCCTCGCCAACAATCATCGATTCAAGGCCCGAGGTCACCGAATAGAGGTGTTGAACCGCTGCCGAACCGTAGCTAACTCGCAGCAGCTTGCTGCAGTAATCCCGGTCGAGGCCAGTAATTTCTGAAACCACACCGATTACATTCTCAACGGCGCTGTGAAACCGATCGGTGTCTAGGTAGACCTCAAAGCGGTTGCAAGTACCAATGGCAACGCCCCCGCTGATGCCGCTTTCTTCTTTTGAAATTGAAAAAAGTTTGCTGCGAATTGAATCGGTGTGACGTTCAAGATTTTCTAGTTCACTCAACGGGATGTCGTTGTAATTGGCACCTAGCAATACGAGAGTCACAGGTAAATTCTAAGCGCCAACGGGTTGGCCGGGCCGTGTAATGATTAATCGGTGAACCTACCTAGCGCGCACCCACTTGCCTCCGGAAAAACCTCGAATTCTGCATTGGTCAGGTCTTACCTGGGCGAGAAGACCGATACCAAAGCCGTTTGGCTAATGCGTCAGGCCGGGCGTTCGCTACCGGAGTATCGCAAAGTGCGCGAAGGCGTTGCGATGTTGGACTCGTGCCTGCGTCCAGAGCTAGCTGCTGAGATCACCATGCAGCCGGTCCGCCGCCACAAAGTGGATGCAGCTATTTTCTTTAGCGACATCGTGGTGCCACTGAAACTAGCTGGTGTTGACGTTGAAATTGCACCCGGAATTGGGCCGGTGCTCGAAAACCCGGTTCGCACCCGCGCCGACTTTGAACGTCTCGAAGAGTTAGACCCAGCCAGCCTTGCTCCAATCCAAGAGGCAATCGGCCTGATTATTGCTGAGCTTGGTGAGACCCCGCTGATTGGTTTTGGTGGAGCACCGTTTACTTTGGCTTCATACCTGATTGAGGGTGGCCCTTCAAAAGAGTTGCCAGTTAGCCGCGCAATGATGGCCAACGACCCAGATCTGTGGAACGACATCTTGGCGTGGACCGCCCGGGTTACCGCAACCTTTATCCGTGGCCAGGTTTTGGCCGGCGCCAGTGCGCTGCAACTCTTTGACTCATGGGCTGGCCGACTAGGTCTCGAAGACTACAAAAAGTTTGCGGCGCCACATTCAAAGGCAGTCATGGATTCACTTCTTGACCTACCGGTTTCGCGTGTTCACTTTGGAGTTCAGACCAAAGACCTACTGGCCGAAATGTATGGCGTTGGTGCGACCGTGATGGGTGTTGACTACGAGACCCCGCTTGACGAAGCCAACCGAATTCTTGGCGGAAAAGTGCCTCTGCAGGGAAACATTAACCCAGACTTCTTGTTCAAACCTTGGGCAGAGCTTGAGGCTCATGTTCGCGATGTAATTGCTCGAGGCGAGAGTGCGCCGGGTCACGTTGTGAACTTGGGCCACGGTGTGCCACCAGAGACCGACCCAGATGTAATCACCAAAATGGTTGCCCTAGTCCACGGAGATATCTAGACCCAATGCCCAAAACCGCTGCAGTAGTTGGCGCCGGAATCGCAGGATTGGTTTCGGCTAAGCGACTGATTGAAGCTGGGTATCAGGTTGAAATCTTTGAAAGCACCAGCCGAGTCGGCGGACTTATTGCGTCAGCCAACCTTGGCGGGCACCAAATCGACATCGGTGCTGAATCTTTTGCAGTGGCAAAAAACACAGTGCCTGAGCTTTGCGCCGAATTGGGTATTGAGCAACTGATTGTTTCGCCACAGCGAAGCGATGCCAGAATCCTCACCAGCGGGGGAGCCCACCTGATTCCTCACGGGGTGCTCGGTATTCCGAGTGATCTAGATGACCCGGCAGTTGTTGATGTGGTTGGCGCCGATGCCGTAGCGGCCGCAAAGCAACTTGATTCTGCTGCCTGGAATTACCCGCCCGAAATCACTATCGGAGCCCTGGTTGAGGCAAGGCTGGGTCGGGCATTTGTCGATAATTTCTTGACGCCGGTAATTGCCGGAGTTCATTCATCTGATGCCATGACTCTCGAGGCAGCCACGGTTGCACCTGGCCTTTTGGCCAAGGCGGCCGAGCTTGGCTCACTAGTGGCGGCAGTTGGGGCAACCAGAAATTCTGCCGCGCGGCCTGGCGCTGCGGTGGCATCAATATCCGGTGGAATGCACCGATTGGTAAGCGCGCTCGAGAGCCACCTGATCAAAGCCGGTGCCAAGATTCACCTCAACCGTCCGGTTGAGTCCCTTGCTGATCTGAACGATTACGACCGAGTGGTTTTGGCTGCCGGCATTGAGGGTGCAGCGCAACTATTCTCTGACCTGGCGGCTATCCGCGGTGTTGATGCAGCGGTGGTTGCACTCTTGGTCGAGTCAGAGCAACTTAACGAGCTGCCTCGAGGTAGCGGTGTTTTGGTGGCTGCCGACGTTGAGGGCATCAGTGCCAAGGCCGCCACGCACGTCAATGCCAAGTGGGCTTGGGTCAATTCTGAGTTGCCGCCAAACCAGCACATTTTGCGTTTTTCATTTGGCCGCAACGGCATCCTGCCGGCAGACACCGATGCTCTCGCTGCGCTCGCCGTGGCGGATGCAGCCAAGATCTTCGGTGTCGATGACATCCGGGTGGTTGAATCTGTGACTCAACTTTGGCCCAAAGCTTTGGTGCAATCCGGTCCGGGGCACTCGGTTATCGTTAAGCGGGTTAAAGCGGCGCTGGCCGCTGATTCCCGTCTGGCAATCATCGGTGCTGGGCTCGGGGGAAACGGCATTACTGGAATTCTGAGCGAAGGAAGATGAACAACATGACTGAAGCGACAACCCCAGCGGCCCGCCCAACGCCGGCCGAAATCAACGAGACCATTCACTACACAACCTTTTTGGCTTATCAGCTAGACAGTCGCGTGGCCGACGGCGCTTCGGCTAGCCGCAGCTATGCAGCCTGGGTCGCTGAGTGTGCCGCGGCCGGTGTGACCGTGCGCGGAGCCTACGATCTGACTGCCTTGCGTGCCGACGCAGCGCTGTTGCTTTGGCTGCACGCTGACACCGCAGAACAACTTCAGCGAGCAACCCACGCCTTTGCCCGCATCGAATTTGGTGCAAACTTTTCACCAACTTGGTCGGGCATGGGAATCCATCGCCCAGCCGAATTCAACCGCTCACACGTGCCAGCTTTTATGCAGGGTTACGCCCCAAAGACCTGGCTGTGCTTTTACCCATTCGTTCGTTCCTACGAGTGGTACCTTTTGCCAGAGGCCGAGCGTTCAGAGATGCTGCGTGAGCACGGAATGGCTGGTCACACCTACAAGGGTGTGCAGAGCAATACGGTTTCATCGTTTGCCTTGGGTGACTATGAGTGGCTGCTTGCCCTTGAGTCAGAAGATCTTCACGAGATTGTCGACATGATGCGCACTTTGAGAAATACTGAGGCCCGTCGTCATGTTCGAGAAGAAGTACCGTTCTTTACCGGCAGCATTCTTGACGCAAACCTAATCGGAGAGACCTTCGCATGACCTACGACGCAATTCTTTTGACCTCATTCGGTGGCCCAGAAAGCCCTGACGAAGTCATGCCGTATCTTGAGCGCGTAACCGCTGGCCGCGGTGTGCCTCGCGAGCGTCTTGAAGAGGTGTCTCACCACTACCTTGCTCTCGGTGGCGTTAGCCCAATCAACGAGCAGAACCGCGCGCTGTTGGCTGCCATGCGTAGCCACTTTCCGTCACGCGGCATCGACATTCCGATTTACTGGGGTAACCGCAACTCAGAGCCATACTTTGCCGATGTCCTAAAGCAGATGTACGAAGACGGCCACCGCAACGTTTTGGCCTGGGTAACCAGTGCCTACTCGTCTTACTCGGGTTGCCGTCAGTACCGTGAGAACCTTGCGGTCGCGCTCATCGAGACCGGCTTAGAGGGCAAATTGAACATCGATAAGGTGCGCCACTACTTTGACCACCCGGGTTTCATCACCCCAATTGCCGATGACCTAGCTACCCAGATCTCGGCAATGTATGACCAAGGTCTTGCCGCGGGTGACATTTCAATCATGTTTGCCACCCACTCAATTCCAACTGCGATGGGCGTTAGCTCTGGCCCTGAAGCTCGCCGTGAAGAATTTGCCGAGCTAGCCGGTGAAGGTGGGGCCTACGCTGCTCAGCATCTAGCCGCTGCCTCAGAGACCATGAAAAAGGTAGCCGAAAAAATCGGTGCTGAATTGCCTGACTGGTCATTGGTTTACCAGTCACGATCAGGTTCACCATCGGTGCCATGGCTAGAGCCAGACGTAAACGATGCCATCAATGCTGCAGCTGATGCCGGAACCAAGGGCGTAATTATTGTGCCGATTGGTTTTGTTAGCGACCACGTTGAGGTTATCTGGGACCTTGATAACGAGGCCAAAGAAACTGCTGAGGAACGCGACCTGAAGTTTGCTCGGGTAGTTACCTCAGGTGTGGCTCCAGAATTTGTTGACGGCATTGCCGACCTAATTCTTGAGCGCCAGGCTGGTGCCGAGAAGAAGGCTCTGTCTAAACTGGGCCCATGGGTAGATGCTTGTGCAGTGGGCTGTTGCCCGAACCTGCGTAAAGAACTACCGGTAATTGCCGAAGCCGTCTAAAGCCTAGGCCTCTACAAAAGGGGTAAATATGTCATCGAAAAAAACTCTTCAGCTTGAAGGAATGACCTGCGGCCACTGCGTTGCATCGGTGACAAAAGAGCTCGAAAAGGTTGCCGGCGTGACCGATGTATCGGTTGACCTGGCATCTCAGTCGGCAACAATTCAGGCTGAGGACGCTGTCTCGCAAGACCAGTTGAGCGCGGCCATTGATGAGGCCGGCTACAAACTCGTTTCGGTCAGCTAGGTCGGCCATGAGCCCGGCTGAAGTCAAGAGCCTAGATCTCGACATCGAGGGCATGACTTGCACGGCTTGCTCGAGGCGGGTTGAAAAGAGCCTGAACAAGGTTGCCGGCGTCAGTGCCTATGTTGACTTTGCCTCTGAAAAAGCGCACCTCACATTGTCGGCTGATGTTGACCGAGCCGATTTAGTGAAGGCTGTTGAAGAAGCTGGGTACTCAGTGGGTGCCGAGCGCAACGAACTCAAGAGCACTGTGATTCGGCTGTGGGTGGGCGGGGTAATTTCACTACCGGTTGCCCTCATCAGCATGGTGCATGAATGGATGCCACCAAACTGGAACCTCACCTCAGCGATTGCAACCTTTCCGGTGGTTCTGTGGGTTGCGTGGCCGTTTCACTCGGCCGCGTTCAAAAACCTTCGCCACCGCTCCACCACAATGGACACCCTGGTTTCACTCGGCGTGATCATTGCCTACCTGTACAGCTTGATCGAATTGCTGATGGGTGGCCACGAAGCCTACTTTGAGGTTGCCGCCGTAGTACCGACGGTGGTTTTGCTCGGCCGCTGGCTTGAACTTCGCACGCGTCGATCAGCTACCGACTCGGTCCGCGCACTGCTCTCGGCTATTCCGGACACTGCGGTGGTTAGGCGCGAGGGCTCCCAAATGACCTTGGCCACCAGCCAGGTTGTAGTCGGAGACCTTGTGGTTGTCGCTGCCGGTCAAAAGGTGCCGGTTGACGGCGTGGTGGTTGAGGGTCACAGTCAAATCGATAACGCCCTAATCACCGGTGAATCGGTGCCAACTGAGGCTGCCGAAGGCATGACAGTAGCGGCCGGCGCATTGAACCTCGGCGCGAGTTTGGTCATAAAAACGACTGCGGCCAGTGCACATAGTCGCATTGCTCAGATCGCCGACCTAGTGCGCGAGGCCACCGCACACAAGGCCAAAATTTCTAGCCTGACCGACAAAATCTCAGCCGTCTTTGTGCCTTCGGTTATCGCAATTTCTGTGGTGACATTTGCCGCCTGGTGGTTGATTGGCGGTGATGCTCAGGCTGGTCTGCGCGCCGGCATCGCGGTATTGGTAATTGCCTGCCCATGTGCGCTCGGCATTGCCGTGCCAATGAGTTTGGCTGTCGCCACATCGATGGGCGCTCGCCGCGGCATTGTGATTCGCAACCCCGATGCCCTCTCGTTGCTAAGTAAAGTTAAGAGTGTGCTGCTTGATAAAACCGGCACTCTAACCACCGGTCAGCTGAGAGTTGCTAAGACCATACCGATGGCCGGGTTCAGCGAACCACGAGCCATTTCACTGGCTGCAGCTATCGAGCGCAATTCGGTTCACCCAATAGCAAAAGCAATTGCTGACCTTGATGATTCGTTTGCGGCCGAGGGCGTTCTTGAGACTGCGGGCACTGGTGTTTCGGGCACCGTAGCCGGTGTTTCAGTTGAGGTTTCGCGCCGAGATTCAAGCACGTTCTCAAACTCCGATGAACTCCAGCAAGCCATCGCCCAGGCCGGCCCGCGCTCACTCGCAATCACATCGATTGATAACCAAGCGGTGCTATTGATTGCGCTTGAAGATGACCTTCGACCAGAGGCATTTGCAACGATTGCCAAACTTCACGATCTGGGAATCGAACCGGTTTTGCTATCGGGTGACGTTGAGGCCAGGGTGGCATCGGTGGCTGCAACCCTCGGTATTGCTAAATTCTATGCGGGCGTGGCCCCGGAGCAAAAACTAGGGGTGGTCCGAAAGATCAAGGCCGAGACCGGCAGTGGACTCATTGCCATGGTTGGCGATGGGCTAAACGATGTTGCTGCGCTTGCGGGCGCTGATGTTGGCCTAGCCATGGGGTCGGGTACTCACGCGGCCCAGTCAGCTGCGGCCATCACGATTGTTGACGACGACCCGCTTTGTATTCCCTACGCGCTGGCCCTTGGGCGCAAAACCTGGTCCAACATCAAGCAGAATCTCGGTTGGGCTTTCGGCTACAACGTGGTTCTGATTCCAGTGGCTGCACTCGGATTATTGAACCCGATGTTGGCTGGCACCGCGATGGCTTTCTCGAGTATCTCGGTCGTGCTGAATGCCCTGCGGCTCAGAACCGTGCGCTAGTCTTCGAATTAGTGAGGGCGAGATAGTTAGGCTTGAGTCATGCCTGCAGCCAAAACCAAGAATGGGTTTGAACCCAAAATCTGTGAACGCTGCGGGCTTCCTTTTGAATGGCGCAAAAAGTGGGCCCGCGACTGGGCCAACGTAAAGTACTGCTCGCAAAAGTGCAGGGGCTAGTGACTGCTGCCCAGCCCACGCGCCTGCTGTATGTGGCGCACGATCACCTTAACTTTGATCACGGTATTCTCAAGACCGCTGATTCCAACACCGATGCCCTGGTGCTTGTCGAGAGCCAGAGAATGATTACTGGCCGTCCTTGGCATAAAGAGCGCCTGTTCTTTTTGCTTTCATCAGCACGACACTTTGCCGCTGAGGCGCAGTCGCGCGGTTTCACCGTTCGATACATCCAAGCGCCAACCACTATCGATGGCCTCAAAGCTGCCCAAGCTGAATTTGGCAACCTACCGATTCACTGCGCTGAACCGTCATCGTTTCGTCAGTATCAGCAGCTCAAAGACTTTGGCGTCGACTTTGTCGAAAATGACCTGTTTCTAACCACTCGGGCGCTATTTGATCTGTGGGCTCAAAAGCAGAAATCTTTTGTGATGGAGAACTTCTATCGGGCTCAACGAGTGCGCCTAGGCATCTTGGTTTCTAACGGTGAGCCTGAGGGTGGTCGTTGGAACTACGACTCTGAAAACCGCCTGCCGCCGCCAAAAAACTACACTTGGCCCGCCTATCTTGAGCATGGTCGCGATGACATCGATGCCCAGGTTGCCACCCAGTTGGAGCACGAACCTACCAACACCTGGGCCACCACCCGCGAGGGTGCACTGAGCCAGTTGGCTAATTTTATTGAGCACCACTTGGCTGGGTTTGGCCCTTATGAAGACGCCGTTGCGGCCGATAACTGGGCGCTTCACCACTCACTACTCAGCCCGTATCTCAACAATGGTTTGTTGCATGCCAGTGAGGTTGTTGCTGCAGTGGTCGATGCCTACCGCGCCGGTCGCGCTCCGATTGAATCGGTGGAGGCATTTGTTCGGCAGGTCATTGGCTGGCGCGAATACATCAACGGAATGTATTGGTTTTTGGGTGAGGATTACCGAAACCTCAACCTTCTAAATGCTGATCGCAAACTCTTGCCGCTGTTCAATGATTCGTCAAAAACTCAGATGAACTGTGTGCGTTCAGTGGTCGCCGATGTTGAGGCCCGCGCCTGGACCCACCACATTCCGCGGCTCATGATTTTGAGCAATCTTGCCCTGGTTACCGGCACCAATCCGCAGCAATTTTTGGACTGGATGCGCGAGCAATTCATCGATGCTGCTGAATGGGTAATGGTGCCAAACATTATCGGTATGGCAACGCACGCCGATGGCGGCTTGCTGATGACCAAGCCCTACGCAGCTGGCGGTGCGTATTTGAGCCGCATGACTCAGCACTGCAAACCTTGCGCCTATGACCCAAAGAAGCGTGTGGGCACCGATGCCTGCCCGTTCACAACTTTGTACTGGGATTTCCTTGAGCGCCACAAAGATACGTTCGTAAAGAACCATCGAATGAGCCAGCAGGTGTTTGGTCTAAAGCGATTGAGTGATTTGCCCGAGCTGCAAGAGCGCGCCCAAGAGGTGTTAGCCGGCCTAGACGCCGGAACAATCTAGCGGGGCTCAGGCCTTCCAGCGCTCGAGTGTTGGAATCTGCCTCTTGGCCAGAAAGCGCATTAGTTTGCCACTGCCATTTTCAATTAGCGCCTTGTCCACAATCTCCTGCATTTCAGTAACCGTGCAGTTTGGCGTCAAGAATTTTCCGTCGGCGTAGCAGAGTGAACACCACTTTTCGCTGCGGCTTCCGTCGGCTTCGGTGCCGCGGCAATCGCCCGCCTTTTTGGTCTGCAGTGGCATGCCACAGCTTTGACATTGTTTGCTCATAATGCCCCCATTCCGGCCGGTTTTGGCCTCGCGTAAACATTAAGGCTAGTCGTGATGTCCATACATCTGTATGAATATGTTCGGACACCCACTTTTCGACTTATCCTTGAGGCACACGGGATGAATGCCCTGATGGCGAGGCGGTGGGTATGCGAGGTCTACGAGTTCTATTCGTAGAAAACGATGCCGCACTACTAGGCCTCTTGGCCGTCTCGCTTCGGGCCCACCCAGCCATCGATTCGGTTATCACAGCCGGCTCATCAGATGACGCACTGGCCGAAAACATCAGCATGGTTGATGTTGCTCTGCTCGATGTTGGCCTCGGTAGCCACTCGCTCTCAGGTATCGAACTCGGACTTGAATTGCGCGCCCGAAACTCAAACATCGGCATCGTTCTTTACTCCCAGTTGATCTCAGCTTCCTTCACCGATTCACTCCCGCAGGACTCCGGATACGGGTGGTCGATGATCCAAAAATCAGCTGACCTCTCAATCGATTACCTAGTCAACGTTCTCAACTCAACCGCCAAGGGTCTCAACATCATCGACCCAAAGGTGCGCCTCAACGATGCAGTTGTCGCCGTTGGTGGCGGCCTTGGTTCGCTAACCACCAAGCAGCGTCAGATCATGGCGCTGGCTGCATCGGGGTTAGACGCGGTTGAAATTGCCAACCAACTAGGATTCGCTCCGGTAACAATTCGTCAAGATTTATCCAAGGTTTATAAGGTCTTGGTGCCAAACCCTAAACCTGGCACTGATCTAAGAACCACAGCCGTGCTAAATTACCTGCGTGAGAGCAGAAGCACTGAATTCAATGTCTAGCCGAGGTCGGGCTGCCGTAAGGGCGCTTGGCCCATGGCCGATTAGAGACAAAGAAATAGCATTTTTGTTGAGTCTTTTTGTGCTGCTGTCCGGTTCAGTCGTTGAGATGAATGTTGGCGATGAAGCCACTCGGCTCACAGCTTTTCAGGCCATTCAAAAAATGACGATGCCCGCGGTTATTACCGCTGCCGTGGTCTTCTTGCCGCTCCGACTCGGGCGCACACTTATGGCAAAGTTCACTAAAGTGCAGGCCCCGATTTACTTCGCCACCGCGATTCTCCTTGGTGCGCTCATCGTTCCTATGCGTTGGTTCCTGATCGACATGTTTGATGTTCGACTCAACCGAGACTTAGTCGATGGTCTGCCGCTATTTTGGGTCACTGGGCTGATGTATCTTTCGATCAATGCCTCGATAGGCCGCTCCACAGCAAAGTTGGCTGCTGAGGTTGACCGAACCCAAACCTTGCTGCACGAGCTTGAGGGGCAGCGCACCAAGATTGTTGAGGCTCAGGAACAGGTTCGTAAAGAGATCGCGACTTATCTTCACGATGGACTCCAATCGCAGCTTGTTGTTCTTGGGTTGCAAATGCGCAACTCAATCAAAAATCTGCCGACCGACCAAGCTGCCATAGCCAACTCGTTCATCGAAGAAATTGAGCACATCCGGCGGGTTGATGTGCGTAAGGCCAGTCAGCAGCTTTCACCTGACCTGCAGCAGATCTCAGTTGCAACCGCCATCCGTGACATTGCCGACCGCTATTCTCCAGAAGTAAAGGTGGCCATTGGGATTGACTCTGCCGTGCAGTCGCCAGCCTTGCCAGAGCGAACCAAGTTGGCTCTGTATCGAATTGCCGAGCAGGTAATTTTGAATGCCGCAGCCCACGGTCAAGCAAGAAACGTGTGGCTCTCAATCGCTGCTCAAGACGGCCACTTTGATTTTCAAATCGCAAATGATGGCCACGCACTCAGCAACCCACAAAACCCCGGTGGCGGAGCCGCAATTATCAGCAGCTGGGTTGACTACCTCGATGGCTCCTGGTCACTAACCCAAGAGGCCGGCCAGCACGTGCTCTTCAAAGCAACGCTGAATTTACCTGTACTGGACTCTCGTGGATAGGCAGTGGATGTGATGGCCATTTCGAGACCTATCGTTGGTTTTGGGCGGGCTGTTGCCGTAGTCGGACTCGCATTGACCCTGTCGAGTTGTGCTGTAATTCCTGACCCGAAGTTGGCCGAAGCCCATCGAAATACTCTTGTGGAAATTCAGAAGGAAGCAAGTGCTCTTGGTCTTCCTAGCGGCAGCATTGATAAATCCTGCGCCATGCCATTTGACTGCAGCGCGAATAACGCCTACCAATCGACCACATATTTCGCTGCCGAGTCCCTGACAGATGAGATGGTGTGCGAAGCAGTTGTGGACTTGGCACATCGACTCAATTACACCTCTATCCGGCGCGATTTCGAGATCGAACCCCTGGGCAGCGATTCAGAAACCCAGGTATCCGAATGTATCGATGCTCTTTCAGAGAACCATGGTTCCGGTAGCTTAAGTCAGTCCGAGGGATTCGTCTTCACAGCGGAAAAAGTGTTCCCCGAGGGAACGGTGTATTTTGCCGTTCAAGTGAACTCTGTTTTCGAGGCGGAGGGGACCCGAGAGGGCGAACGCGGTTACTATTTCCTAATGTCTACTCGCGAGTACGAATAAGCACCATTACGAGCCCTACTAGTGCGGAGATTGCTCCGAAAACTAGTCCAGCTGAAGCCTGCGCAACCGAGGATGCCGAGCGAGCGATTTCATCCTGACCGTGGCCTGGAACCATTCCACCTGAGGCAAGACCTCCGAACATGGTCAGCCCAGCGCTAGCGATGCTGCCCAGAGAGAGAACACACAAGATTGCACCGCCTATTAGCAGGTACTTGCCCCATTTTTTTCTGAGTGAGCCTGCTTTTGGAGGTTGCTCATTCGCTTCCATGCTGGAATTGTATACCTGGCTGGTGCTCGTTGGCCTAGCGAATAGCCTTAACGATCTTGCGGCCCAGGGCCTGCAGTGGGCGCTCAAAAATCCAGTTGGTTCCGTATGCCAGAACGAACGAGATAAACGACACCATTACAATTTTTGTGACCAAGTAGATGGTCCACTTTTCGTCACCAGGGAATGGTGAGCCTAGGGCCTCTGGCACAAACTTGTCGTAGTTCAGTGAAACTACAACGTGGAATGCGTAGATACCAAAAGACATCTTGCCCATGAACGTCAAGAACTTGCCCCAAATGCCGCTTGCGCTTGGGTTGAACTGCGATGCCTGAAGCACGAGCAGCGCAAATACTGGTCCCGCAAAGTACGTGGTCCAGTAGACCATGTCGTCTTGGAAGAATCCGTGTGACTGAAACAAAAGCCATGCCACTGCCAGTGAAATTACAAACATCCACCAGTTTCTAATCTTCGACAAAAAAGTCAGGTGCTTACGAACCAAAAGGCCCAAACCAAAACCAAGCATTGCGCGGCCCAAGGCCTCCCACTCGCGAATCGGGCCAGAACCAAAGGTTGAAGAGTTTCCAATCCAGTCTTGGTCGTGGTTGAGGCCGTACCAGAGCATTACATAACCAGCGATGATTCCGAGCCAGATACCAAAGCCCTTGAGTGCGGTTAGTGGCGTGAAAATCAGGTTGGCAAACCACTCGGCCGACAGCGACCAGAGTGACCAGTTCATGGCAATTGCAGCCGAAACCCAGATGTGCATGAGCAGCAGTGACTGCACAAACAGCTCAGAGGTGAAGTTGGGGTCCGGGAAGGTCGGTGCCGGCTTCAGAATGTTCTCGGCCTGAATCAAATAAGTGTGCGCTGCCCAGGTGAACAGCAGCACCGCCAAGAGCATAGGCCAGAATCTGAAGACGCGTTTTACAACAAAACGCAGGGCATCTTTTGGAAAGCTGCGGATCTTCTGTGGCATCGATGGAAATAGCACAAAGCCCGAGAGTACAAAGAAGAAGTCAACCAGCAGGTACCAAGAGTCGAGGTAAGGGTAAATCGACAGCACGACCACGTGGAATGACAGCACGCCAAGGGCAGCAAAGCCGCGCATGCCGTCAAGCAGAGTGAATCGGGTCAGGCCAGCAGAACCCTGCGCCACAGAACCCTGGCCGCTTACCTCGTTGGTTGCCGCGCTCATAATTACTCTGCGCTGCCTAGGGCTTCAACCGAGTTGTAGCTGCGGGTGCCTGCGGCATCCTTTACCTCGATGACAAACTCTGGCGCATCTACTGAGGTGTTGAACTCAAGTGAGATTGAGTCATCTCCGTTGACCCAACCCATGCGCAGGCTGCTTTCGCCGGTTACGTTCCATGAGAACTCGCCGTCAAATACTGGCAGGTTGCGCAGGCGGGCCAAAGCGATGATGGCCTTGGTTACCGGCTGCTCAAGGGCAACTGCAATTTCTTCAGGGGTGTAGTTGTGGCGGTTTACGTCACGGCCCTGCTCGGTCTTGTTGAACAGCTCAACGTCATCCATGCCGTTGAAAAGACCTACGTAGTAAACCTGAGGCTCACCTGGCAAGAAGAACTGCACCGCACGCATGATTGTGTAGGCGGTGTCGTTAGCCACGATGTTTGGCAGGGTGGCGTTGATCTGGTGAGGCAGGGTGAACCACTGCGGCACAACTGATGCAATTGCCGAGTGACCGTTGGTGTTTTCTTCGGCCTTCTTGAAGATGAACGCCATTTCATCCTGGGTAATCAAACCTGGGCGGCCGTTGATTGGCCCACCATCGATAACGCCGTAACCGTCGTGAGTGTCAAGCACGTTTAGGCAGTTGTTTGGGCGAATCTTGAACCAGTCGTCCAAGCGGTCAACGGTGCCGGTGAAGAATGAGTGCAACAGCAGGGGAGCAGTCTGGAAGTCGTAGATCAGGTCAACCAGCGGAGCAATGTCTAGCTGCTGGGTGTAGTGAGCGTGAACCTCAACCAAAACGCGCATGCCGTATGACTGAATCAGTTCGGTGATTTCTTCAACAAACTCAAGGGTCTCTGGGGTCATGAATGAGTCAGTGCCCGGAGTCTTGACCGCGTAGCCAACTGCGTCGAGGCGGACAACCTTTACGCCACCTGACTGAAGTGCCTCAAGAACACTCTTCAGGTAGTTCTGGCCCTTCTCGTGCTTGATGTCGATGTCAACCTGTGACGGCATGAAGGTGGTCCACACTAGGCGGCGCTTGCCAGCAACCTCGTATGCGGTGAACGGCATGCCTGGGCGTGGGCGGTAGAAAGAGGTGATTCCCTCTTCGGTACCACCGTTAGGGAACACGGTGTCGAAGGTCAAGAACAGGCCGGCGTACTCTGAGGCATCGCCCTTTTCTTGCCAGTCGATAAATTCTGGAGAAAGTGCTGACGCGTGGTTAACGATTAGGTCAGCGGTTAGCTCGTGGGTTTCTGAGATGCGCTTGAAGTCAGCCCAGTTTCCAAGACGTGGGTCCACAATCTTGTGGTCGATCGGGTCAAAACCGGCGTCGTCGCCGTCGTATGGGTGAAAGAACGGCAGTACGTGAATGCCGCTGAAGTCCTTCAGTGGACCCTTTAGTAGTTTCTCAATCTCCCCAAGATTGCCGCCAACGCGTTCTGCATAAACCAGGATGCTGGCACCAGTCATTTTGTGTCTCCTCGTGTTTTTGACCAAAATCGGTAAGCGATTACATTTTGGTCCCAGACAATGATATAGCCCCTCTAGGCCAAAAAACAGGCTGAAGGTAAACTGTTATAGAGCCCGCAAATCTTTTGCCAGGGCAGCCTCTTCCAAATCCTTAGGAGCCCAAATGTCTGAACTACGGCAGGTGCGTCCGAAGACCGAAGGTTGGAAGCAGCAAAAAGACGCTGAGGGCAAGCCGTTATTGATGTTTGCCGAGCCAAAGCGCGGCAAGCCACCGGTTCACCTGGTTGATATGACCGCCGAAGAGCGCGCTGCCAAAATGAAAGAGCTTGGCATGCCGGCGTTCCGCGCCAAGCAGATTGCGGCCCACTACTTCACCAAATACACCAGCGATCCAGCTGAGATGACCGACCTTCCGGCTGCTGGCCGCGAAGAGTTGGTGGCCGGAATGTTGCCTCCTTTGCTCACAGAAGTAAAGCGCTTACAGACCGATAACGGTGACACCATCAAGTTTTTGTGGCGCCTATTTGACGGCGCTTTGGTCGAGTCAGTTTTGATGCGCTACACCGGCCGAATCACCCTTTGTATTTCATCGCAGGCCGGCTGTGGCATGAACTGCCCGTTCTGCGCCACTGGTCAGGCTGGCCTCACCCGCAACATGTCGGCTGCCGAAATTGTTGAGCAGGTAGTGCGCGCCAACCAGGCGATCGCTGCCGGAGAACTTGGTGGCAGCAAGGCCAAGCTGGCCGACGCCCCTTCGCGCGTTACCAACATCGTCTTCATGGGTATGGGT
Source organism: Rhodoluna sp. KAS3 (assembly GCF_026000575.1). NCBI lineage: Bacteria > Bacillati > Actinomycetota > Actinomycetes > Micrococcales > Microbacteriaceae > Rhodoluna > Rhodoluna sp. KAS3. Next base: position 89,604 of record NZ_AP026910.1, read on the forward strand.
GAGCCATTGGCCAACTACTCACGCGTTATGACCGCGGTCCGCACCATGGTTGCGCCACAGCCTGAGGGTTTGGGCATGTCCGCTCGCGGTGTGACCGTATCAACTGTTGGGCTGGTCCCGGCAATCAAAAAGCTGGCCGAAGAAAACATCCCAGTTACTTTTGCTCTTTCACTGCACGCACCTGATGACGAACTGCGCGACGAACTGATTCCGGTCAACTCAAAGTGGAAGGTTGACGAGGCTCTAGATGCTGCCCGCGCCTACTTTGATGCCACCGGTCGCCGAGTTTCAATTGAGTACGCGCTGATCAAAGACATGAACGACCACGCTTGGCGCGCCGATCTGTTGGCCGAGAAGCTAAACGCCCGCGGCAAGGGCTGGGTGCACGTAAACCCAATTCCGCTAAACCCAACTCCGGGTTCAATCTGGACTGCCTCGAGCCGCGATGTCACCGATGAGTTTGTGCGCCGCCTCGAAAAAGCTGGAGTGCCAACCACCCTGCGCGACACCCGAGGCAAAGAGATCGACGGCGCCTGCGGCCAGCTTGCGGCTGCCGACTAGGAGCCCGCATGAAACCCCTGCTTCGCGCCGGCTACAACCTGCTTTCGCACCCGTTTGCCGCCAAGGTTTCTGATGCCCTGCTGATGGCCCGCTACAAGGCCATCGCCAGCAAGGCCAGCCACGGCCAGCTCACCGAGCAAAAGCCCAACACCGATGCTCCCAAAATCACAGTCGTGGTTCCGGTCTACAACGTTGAGCGTTACCTAGCCCTGTGCCTGCAGAGCCTGGTTGCCCAGAAGTACCCAAACCTAGCGGTCATCGCGGTTAATGATGGCTCGACCGACGGTTCACTCAAGGTGGCTCAAAGCTTTGCCGGCCAGCTAAACCTGACCATCGTTGACCAGGCCAACGCCGGCCTAGGTGCCGCTCGAAATGCTGGTGTGCGTGCCATTGCGGCCACCGACTACCTGATGTTTTTAGACAGCGATGACGCGCTGACCCCAAACGCACTGCACGAGCTGGCTGCCCAGGCCACCAAAACCAACAGCGATTTTGTGGTTGGCGACGTGCTGCGAATCAAGGGCCTAACCCGCATCAAGCGCGTTGATACCCGTCAGGTTTTTGCCAAAGGCACACTCAGCCGCACCACACTGGCCCAGCACCCAGCGGCCATTCAAGATGTCACGGCGTGGAACCGCCTGTTCAAGTTCAGCTTCTGGCAGCACCACGAGTTTGAGTTTCCGACCGGGGTTTTCTTTGAAGACATGACCCTGATGACCCGCGCTTATTTGGTCAGCAACTCGTTCGACATCTTGGCCAAGCCGGTCTATTTGTGGCGGGTGCGCACCGAGGGCGCCAAGTCAATCACCCAGCAGACCAACGACACCCAAAAGTTGGCCGACCGCCTGCTGTCTTTGCGCCAGATCAAGGTGCTGCTCGAGAGTGGTCTACCAAGCGGCCGCACCAATCAAGCCAACGTCGATGCCTTCAAGGCGCGCGTGCAAAAACACGACATCAAGTTGTATGAAAATTCAGTACCCGGCTCGGCCGAGCAGTTTGCCGAGTTTTTAGGCTAATTACTTATCAGCGATGAAGTGCTTCATCCAGGTCAGAAGATCTGCACCTAGGTCGTCACGCTTGGTGGCCAACTGAATGGTGGCCTTCAAGTACTCAAGCTTGTCGCCGGCGTCATAACGCTCACCAGAGAACAGCACACCAACCACGCCACCAGAGGTCTCTGGGTTGCGGGCAGCAATTGCCAGGGCGTCGGTCAGCTGAATCTCGCCGCCGGCACCAGGCTCAAGGGTTTCAATAATGTCTAAAATCTCAGGGCGCAAAATGTAGCGGCCAATTACCGCGTAGTTAGAAGGCGCAACTTCAGCCTTTGGCTTCTCAACAAAGTCAGAGACGCTAACTACGTCACCATTCTGACCGGCTGGCTTGACTGATCCATACTTGTGAATCTCAGTCATTGGCACTTCAACCAAGGCCACCACCGATGACTGGGTCTCAACAAAGACTTCAATCATGCGCTCAAGCAGGTGGCTTGATTCTTCGATCACGTCGTCACCGAGGAGAACCGCAAACGGCTCTCCTCCGGTGAACGAACGAGATGCTAGGACTGCATGGCCCAGACCCTTGGCTCCACCCTGGCGAACATAGTGAATGTTTCCTAGGTGGGTTGGGTTCTGAACCAGTGCAAGTTTTTCGTCGTCACCCTTTTCTTCTAGTCGAGACTCGAGAGCCTCGGCAGAGTCAAAGTGGTTCTCCAGCGCGTACTTGTCGCGACCGGTGACGAACAGGATGTCGGTTAGGCCGGAGCGAACCGACTCTTCAACGACATACTGAATGACTGGCTTATCAACCAAAGGCAGCATCTCTTTAGGCATGGCCTTAGTGGCCGGCAAGAAACGTGTTCCTAGCCCGGCTACCGGGATAACTGCTTTGGTTGGAGTCTTCATTTATTTTCCGATCTTCAAACCAAGTTCTTTGGCGTAGCTCTGGAACTCGTCCTTGTACAGAGCAAAGCCCTGCTTCCAAGGCTTGCCCGGGCCAGCCCAGTGAACAATCTGCGGGTTCTTTGAGTAGTCCTGAGTTGGAACGTAGTTCCAGTCGTCGTTCAGGGCAACAGCGCGGCCGCGTGACCAGAAGTTCATGACATCCTGGTCGTTTAGGCGCAGCTCTTCTACTAGGTAGAGGTTGCTCTCAACAAAGTTCTCAGCACGCATCTTCTTTAGGTTCATAACCAAGATGCCCGCGTTGTAGGTGTCAGCGGTTAGGTCACCGGTAGCGTGTGCACGGCGGCGAAGCGCCCATGCCTGCTTAGCCGGCAACTGCAAGCTGATGCGGGTGATGACGTCGATCAAGCTTGACCAGCCATCTAGGCGGCTCTTCTTACCAGCAAAGGCGTAGTCGCCCAGTGCAGTATCGTAAAGCTCGCCAACATCTCCGCGAACCAAGATGTCTACGTCTAGGTAAAGCACCTTGTCTAGCTCGGTCAAAACCTGTGGCAAGAACAAGCGGTCAAATGTTGAAACAGTGATGTGCTTCATCAAGTTGACCTTGCTGCCATAGCTGATGTCAGAGAAGTCGTGGAAGTAGAAGTTAACCTTCGGGAACAAGCTAGCAACCTTGGCAAAGTAGTCGTCAGAAAGACCGCGAGTCAGAATGTGGGCGTTAACTTCACGCTTGGTGTTCTTCATCATCGATGCAATAACAACGATTAGCTCGTTCTGCAGGTTCTGGTCACACGCAAACGCAACGTCAACAGCCTTCTTGCCGCGCTTGTTGTCGTTTAGCTTCACAACGTGTGAGTTGAACTTCTTGTAAACCTCAGGCAGGTCAATTGCTGACTCACCCAATGGCTCAAGGTTGGTTGCGTACTGCTCAGCAAACTCAACGTCTGGCTGAACTAGCTCGCGCCAGATTGCCATAACTTCTTCGTATGACTTGCCCTCAAGAATGTGGCCAACAATAACCTCAAGCTTGTGCTCGATGCCGTGGCGGATCTTGTTGAAGTCTGCCTCGTTTAGGTCAAGTAGACCCTCGAAACGAACATCTGAGCGCTTTCCAGGAACAAACTCAACTGGGAGGCCCATTGAGCGTGCAGGTAGGTAGCAGTGCAGGCGCTTGGTGATTACCTTGCCGTAGTCGGCGTACTTGGCCAACATGCCACGTGCGTCTTCGATGCCCTCAACTAGTGAGAAGCGGCGTACGTAGTCACCGATCTGGATGTAGAACCACTTCCACATGAACATGTAGCGGAACTTCATCCACTTTCGACCAGCCTCAACAACTGCAAGCTTTGGAATCTTGCCGCCGAAGCGTGCCTTTGGCAGAACCTGACCAACGGTGGTGGTTACACAGCCTGAGAAGAAGGCAGGTACACCCCAGTCGCGCAAGCGGTAAACAGTGGTCCAGTCGCGGCAACCGATTGGGCCAAACTTCTTTAGCTCAGCGGCAACCTTGGCGTTCAACACGTCTGCGTCCTGAATGTGGAACGAAATCATGATTGGGTTGACGTTCTTTGGGTACGGGAAGTCAACTTCGCCCTTATAAGGGCGGTGCATGAACCATCCGTTTGAGATCAACCAGGTGTTCTCTGGGTACTCGCGGCCTGATGAGTAGTCGCGGTGCAGCTCAACTGGCTGAACCTTGACCGGAGCCTTGCCCTCAATGCGGCGGTGCTTCTGAACGTGTGACTTCAGCTTGGTTAGGTATCCAGCTAGGTCGCTGCCGCCAACGTACTCAACGTTCTGGAAACGCAGTAGGTGAGAAATAGCGGCAAGGGTCTGAACGTAGTCACCACGGTTAGATGATGAACGCCAGTAGTCGAGCATGTTGTAGTCCATAACCGCAAAGTTCACGGTGTTCTTTAGGGCCTTAACCTGCTTGCCGTCGTCAGCCAGCATCTTGACCCACCAGTCAAGCTCAATAACCTCAAGCTCGCTTAGCTTCTTGCGGTTGCTTGGGGTGTCAAGGTTGGCAACCCACTTGCGTACATCCTTGGTGTGCTGGTTCTTGATTGCAACACGGATTAGCTGAGCGTAGTCGCTCGGGTTCAAGGTGGTGCCGTTTAGTAGCGCGTCAACCTCAGCAAGGGCCTTCTTAGGCTCTTCCTTTACGTAAACGTCAAAGTACTCAAAGGTGGCAACGCGCTTGGCTAGGTCAACGCCTGCTTCGCGGAAGAAACCGAGTGCAGACTCTGACAAACCGTCAAGAGCCAAGAAGGTACCGAATGACAACGCACCGAGAGTGCGAGTTGACTCGGTTTCGTAGATGCGCTGTAGCGCACCGCGGGCAGCAACACGGTTGCCCTTTGGGTAAGTTGAACGAACGTGAGCAACCAGAATCTCGTCTAGTGGCTTACCTTTTTCAAGCTTCTTGATCAGTTGGGCGTTGATGTCATCTGGGCCCATGAGGAGCAACTTTTCGCTCAACTCATTTAGTTTCAGGGTGTAACGGCGAACCTTGCCGCGCTTCAGTGCGTACTTGCTTGCGCGCAGTAAAAAGTCTTTCAAAAGTGACCTCATTTTTTTCGATTATTCAAGGGTCAAGCATACCGTGAAGGGCTATTTATAGGGCGTTGCCTTGATTTCAGACACGTCTAATCGGTGTGCTTTAAAGTCATTGATTGCCGCGTCAGAAGGGTAGCCAATTGCCACCCCGCAGAGCAGGCGATACTGCTTTGGCACCTCAAATTCACTGCGAACCACGTCATCCCAGATGGCAACCGCACCCTGGGCGCAGGTGCCCAGCCCGCGGGAGTGCGCGCTGAGCATCAGGTTCTGCATAAACAGGCCGGCATCTGAGGCCGAAAAAATGTCCAGGCTACTGTGCACGAAGATAAAAAGTTCGGTTGGGGCACCGAAGAATTCGTAGTTCTTGGCCCACATGGCGTCGCGGCCGACTTTGTCTCCGCGTTCAATGCCAATGGCCGAGTACAGCTCTTTGCCAACCCGAGCTGCGCGGCCCTTGAGTTCGGATGGGTAGGGCTTGGCAATCATCCGGTTGCTGGTCGGCAAGCCGTAGCGGGTCAGAATCAATTTCAACTTGGGCACTAGGCCGCCTACTCGGGCAGCCGACAGGGCAGCCCAGCGCTTCAAAAATTCGGCACTGATTCGGTCGCGCTTATCTCCGCTGGCCACTGCCACCAAGAATGGGCGAGTGTTCGACCAGCTCGGCGAGGTCATTGCATCGGTAAGCAATTCATCGATCACGCTCTCGGGCACGGGAGTCGGCAAAAAATCGCGGGTGGTTCGGCGCGATGCCGCGAAGGCTGAGAACTGTTCAGGGGTGATTTTGGCCATAGTCAAAACCTACGGCATCTACTGGGAACAAAATCTTGTCAAGTGGTGGTTTACTTATCTCGTGAGTATTTCAAAAGACATCAAATTTGGCCTGGACACCTTTGGCGATATGACCAACGACCTTCAGGGAAACCCGCAGTCAGCCGGAGTAGTGCTGCGCAATGTGGTCGAGCAGGCCAAGCTCGCTGACTCGCTGGGCATCGACGCATTCAACGTTGGTGAACACCACCGCGATGACTTTGCGGTTTCAGCCCCCGACACCATGCTCGCCGGCATTGCCACCGTAACCAAGAACATCACCCTCGGCACCGGCGTTACAGTGCTGTCTAGTGAAGACCCAGTGCGCGTGTATCAGCGTTTTGCCACCATCGATGCCCTCTCAAACGGCCGCGTCGAGATCACTGCTGGCCGCGGTTCATTCACTGAGTCATTCCCGCTTTTTGGCTACAACCTCAGCGACTACAACGTTCTGTTCGAAGAAAAACTTGAGCTTCTAGTTCAGCTATGGGGAGAGCAGGCCATCACCTGGTCGGGCACCACCCGCAGTTCGCTGCACAACCAAGAGATCTACCCAAAGACCGATCGCGGCCGAATGGGAATCCGAGTTGGCGTTGGCGGCAGCCCAGAGTCAGTGGTTCGCGCCGCCCGCTTAGGTCTGCCTTTGGCGCTGGCCATCATCGGTGGCGACCCTGCCCGGTTTGCCCCGTTTGCCAACCTTTACCGTCAGCAGCTAACTGAGCTGGGTAAAGAGCAGTTGCCAATTTCAATTCACTCACCTGGTCACATTGCCGAAGATGACGAACAGGCGGCCAACGAACTTTGGCCGGCATACCTGGCTGGTTTTGGGCGCATTGGTCAAGAACGCGGATGGGCTCCGCCGACCCCGCAGCACTTCATGAGTGAGGTTATTCACGGGTCGGTGTACGCAGGTTCACCTGAGACTGTTGCCAAGAAGATTGTTCACGCCATTACATCGGTCGGTGCTCAGCGTTTTGACCTCAAATACGCCAACGGCCCAATGCCGCACGAGCGTTTGATGAAGTCGATTGAGCTATACGGTACCGAGGTTATTCCTCGAGTGCGCAAGCTGCTCGAGGCCTTCGAGTAACAGCGCAATACCAAGTTCAAACGCCTGGTTGCTAGGCAGGCCAAGGGCTGCGTGCTCTGGGGTTACGCCAGCGGTTCCGCTAACTACGCCCAGGCTGTCGGCCTGAATGCGTTGCTGTTCGTGCCAAACCTGGCCCAAAATTAGGTGCAAAATTGCTGCTGCCGCGGTCTCTGCGGTGGCTGATTCAAACCCGCCGCCAGCAACCGCTCTGGCCAAGCGCGCCTGGGCCTGATTGGCTCCCAAGCCCAAAGCCAGTGTGCTGCTAACCACTTCGGCACCATCTCTAAAAGCAAGTAGCGCGTCGCGCAGTGACTCGGCTTCAGCGCGGGTCGCGGCTTTCCAATCCAAACCCACACCGATTCCCTTTGCGCGCTCGATGATCTCGTCGGCGATGCAGGCCAGCAGGGTTTGCTTATTGGCAAAGTGCCAGTAAAGAGCGCCCGGCTGAACCTCAAGGGTCGCGGCCAGTCTGCGCATGGTGAGGTCGGGCAGGCCCAGCTCATCCAAAATCTTCATGGCAGCGGCCAGCACATCGTCGCGAGTGTGACGCGAAGATTTGCCGGTTGACTCAGTCAAGTTGCTCATTTGAGAATCAGCATACTATGCTCTTGAACAGTGTTCAGGTGAACAGCGTTCAAGAGACGCTCGACCACTAACCCCGATGACCACTGACCGCTGCTAGGAGAACCCCCATGTCAAACCGCAAGCCAATCGAAGTTCGCGACCTTTCAAAGATTGCTGTGTTTGCAGCCATTATTGCTGTTCTAGGTCTACCTGGAACCATCCCACTTTTCGGTGGCGCAGTGCCAATTTCAGCTCAGACCCTAGGTGTCATGCTGGCTGGTGCGGTTCTTGGTCCTTGGCGCGGTGCGGTTGCGGTAATCGTTTTTGAGTTGCTGGTTGCAGCAGGTCTGCCACTTCTTGCCGGTGGCCGCGGTGGCCTGGGTGTCTTCGTTGGCCCGACCGTCGGATTCCTAATCGGCTGGATCGTCGGCGCGATCGTTATCGGTCTTATCGTTCGTGCTCACCTTGGTAAGCCGAGCGTGGTGCGCACCGTTCTTGGCTTCATCCTCGGTGGAATCGTTGCCATCTACGCTTTCGGAATTCCATTCATGGCTCTAATTCTCGGCATTTCATTCACCGAAGCTTTGGTCGGTGCATCAGTATTCTTGATTGGTGACGGAATAAAGGTCGTAATTGCAACAGTTGTAACCCTTGCGCTTTACCGCGCCTACCCAAAGGCTTTCGCAAACTAGCATGCCAAGAACCTCAGCAATCAGCTTTGACAATGTGACCGTACGATTCGGTGGTCGCTCGGTTCTGCGCAACCTCAACATCAAGTTGGACCAGCGCAGAATTGGTGTCATTGGTCTGAATGCTTCGGGCAAGTCAACCTTTGCAAGACTGCTCAACGGTTTGGTTACCGCGACCGAGGGCAGGGTTTCAGTTCACGAGATTGACCCGGGCAAAAACCCGATGGCGGCTAGGCGAGAAGTCGGCTTTATCTTCAGCAACCCTGACATGCAGATCATCATGCCAACCGTGCAAGAAGACGTTGCGTTTTCACTCCGCGGTTCGGGCCTAGATAAAGCCGAGCTAGAAGCCAAGGTTCGTGCGGCACTGATTAGGTTTGGGCTCTTGGCAGTTGCCGAAGAACCTGCTCACTCACTCAGCGGTGGTCAAAAGCAGCTTTTGGCAATCTGTGCAATTTGGGTAGCCAACCCGGGGCTGATTGTTGCCGACGAACCTACTGCGCTGCTTGATGCAGCCAACACCAAGCAAATTGCCAACCTCTTGCTCGATGAACTTGATCAGCAGTTGGTCTTGGTTACCCACGACATGAACCTGGCAGCCCGCTGCGATGTTCTGCTGCACTTTGAAGATGGCCGCCTTGAGCAAATGGGCGAGCCAGACAAAGTTATTGATCGCTACCTAGCGAGCGTTTAGTGTTCAGCCTCTATCGCCCAGGCGCCAGCATTTTGCACCGCATCAATGGCGGCCCAAAAATCATTGCCCTGGCGGTCATCGTGCTGCTCATCTCTATTACCGGCCGCAACCTGGTTGCGCTATCGGTGGCCGCGATCGCCATGGTGGTGACGTATTTACTTGCCGGTTTTGGCATCCGCGGCTTTTTGAATGACCTTTGGCAGACCCGCTGGTTGGTGCTGTTGATGGTTGTGCCGCAGCTAATTTTTCTAACCCTCGAGCAAACCGTGGTCAACTCGGGTCGCGTCCTAGTGAGCGTGATGTTTGCCACTCTGCTTTCGCTGACCACCAAGACCTCAGACATGATGATCGCCATCGAGTGTGTGCTTGGGCCGTGGCGCCGATTTGGTGTGGCTCCCGAGGTTGTGGCCTTGCTGCTCTCAATAACCATCACGACCATTCCGGTCCTTGCGGGTTTTGTAAATCAGGTTCGCGTGGCTCAATCGGCCCGTGGTTCCAAGCCAAGGTTGAGCCGCACCACGGTTCCGGTATTGGTGCTGGCCCTAAAACATGCCGATGACATGGCCGACGCTATGGCGGCTAGAGGCGTGACTACCGAGCGCGTGGCATCAGGCAGCCGCGTAAAAGCTCTACAGGTTTAGTTGAGCCAGCGAGTTTGCAATTGCGCTCGCCGAAGCTTCAAATAACAACTGCTCTGATGCATCCATCGGCACATCAATCGCACGAACCGCACCGTTTCGGTTAACCAGAGTCGGTACCGACATCGCAATGCCGTCAACACCGCGATAGTTGCTAAGTACTGAGCTCACCGGCAGAATCGCGTTCTCATCTCGCACAATGGCCTCAACAATGCGTGCGCCCGAAAGCCCAATCGCATAGTTGGTGGCACCCTTGCCTTCAATCACTTTGTAGGCAGCGGTCTTTACCGAAAGCGCCAATTCATCAAGGTCGGTTCGGGTTAGTGCAGAGCCGGTGTCGGTAATCCACTTACTCAATGGCACTGGGCCGATGTGCGCCTGGCTCCAAAGGGCAAACTCAGAGTCGCCGTGCTCACCAACAATCAGCGCGTGAATGCTGTCGGTGCTGACCCCAAGCTTTGCTCCAAGCAACCAGCGCAAACGGGATGAATCCAAAACTGTACCCGATGAGAACACGCGGTTAGAAGGCAGCCCGGTCAGCTTGAGTGCTGCGGTTGCCAACACATCACACGGATTAGTGACCAGCAAGAAGATGGCCTCAGGCGAGTGCTCAAGCAGCTTTGGAATCATCGATTCAAGAATTGAAAAGTTGATGCCAGCTAGTTCAAGGCGGGTTTGCCCTGGGTTCTGCTTTGCGCCGGCAGTGATCACAATTACATCTGAATTAGCGGTCAGGGCAATGTCGGTGCCACCGGTAATAGAAGATGCTCCGGTGAACTGGGTTCCGTGGGCTAGGTCTAGAACCTCGGCGGTTACCTTGGCTTCATTGATGTCGTACAGAACAACCTCGCGCGCAGACTCACGAATGAGCATGGCGTAGGCCATTGAGGCACCGACTGAGCCGGCACCGACAACTGAGACCTTAGAGCTTCGCGAGAGCATTTAGTGCAGCAGCCTTTGCCTCTTCTGCAGAGGTGGCCGCCAAAACCTTGTTGGCAATCTCTTTGCAGTCGGCTAGGTCCAGTGAAGACAACGCGTTTCGCACCACAGTCACCTGAGACTTAGAAACGCTCACCGATGAAATACCAAGACCGGCTAGCACCACAGCAAATGCTGGGTCAGACGCGCTCTCGCCACAAACACCAACTGAAATACCGGCCTTCTTGCCGCCATCAGCAATGCGGGCCAGGGTGCGAATCAATCCTGGCTGCCAGTGGTTTAGCAAAGCACCCAAAGATGGGTTCATGCGGTCAGCTGCAAATAGGTACTGAGACAGGTCGTTGGTGCCGATGCTCACAAAGTCAACAACGCCTTCAAGCTGATCAACCATGGCTGCAATAGAAGGTGTCTCAACCATCACGCCAACCTTGTAACCACCGATGCTACGTGCCAACTCTGCAAACTGCTTTGCCTCCTGCACGGTTGCAATCATCGGGGCCATAACCCAAACCTCGCGGCCGGTGGCCAAGCGTGCAGCCTCAAGGCTGGTCAGCTGGTCTTCGATGAACTGGCGGTGGTCCTGAATCAAACGGAATCCGCGCACACCAAGTGAAGGGTTCTCTTCGTGAGGCATGTGCAAGAACGGCACAGGCTTGTCTGAACCAGCATCGATGGTGCGAACCACGATTGGGCCAGCCGGTGCAGCAGCAAGAATCTCGCTGTAGCTAGCAACCTGCTGATTAATGGTCGGAGCAGTTGCTGCCGATAGGTAAAGCAACTCGGTGCGGAACAGTCCAACACCCTCAGCCAAGGTTTCGGCCGATGCACCCTGGGCGTCTGCCAAGGTACCGATGTTTGCGCGAACCGGAATCACTGGGTCTTCGTTCAAGGCCACAAACTCGATTGCCTTGGTTGCCAATGATTCGTCTCCGCCGGTAACTACGCGGTCGCCAACTGGGTCAACCAAAACGGTGTCACCGTTTGATAGGTCGGCAGCAGCGCCACAAGAAACCACAGCTGGAATGCTGCGTGAACGGCAGATGATTGCGGTGTGGCTGGTTGGTCCACCCTTGAGGGTGATAACACCAACTACAGCCTTAGTGAACTGGGCGGTGTCGGCCGGGCTAAAGTCCTCGCCCACCAAAACAATGCGGCCGGTCTCTGGCAGGGTTAGTGCCATTTCGATTCCGGCTAGGTCTGCCTGCACACGCTTTGAAAGGTCCTGTAGGTCCTTTACGCGCTCGTCAAAGTCAGGGTCGCCGCCAAGTAGCTCGGCAAAGGTGTCAACCGCCTTGCCATAGCCGGCACCGGCAGTCCAACCCTCATCGATGTTTGATTCAGCTAGCTCAAAAAGCTCTTCGTCCTCAAGCAAAAACTTGAGTGCTTCGAAGATCTCGGCAGTGGTTCCGCCGGCGCGCTCGCCGAGGGTGTCCAAAGTATTGGCAACATTTGTAATCGCTTGCTTAAGCGCAGCCTTCTCGTCTCCTGCAGACTTCGATGACTTGCTCCACTCCGGAAGCGGAGCCTGAGGCTTTACAACAAGGACCTCGCCGACTGACGAGTTGAGGCCGACACCTAGGCCAGACAGAACGGTGCCCTGAGCAAGAGACAAGGTACTAGCCCTTCAGGAACTCTTGGATCTGAGCGTGCAGGTCTGCTGCAACCGCTGAGTCTTCAGTCTCAAACTGAAGGGTTAGCTTCTCGCCGGTCTTGATCTTTAGAGACATCAGCATCAGTGCTGAGTTGGCCTTAACGAAGTCCTCGCCTGGGCGACCAATAGTGATGGTCAAACCTGACTCCTTAACCAGCTTCACGATTTGGCTGGCTGGGCGAGCGTGCAGACCGATAGGGTCAAGAACCTCAACCTCAAGCGAGATAACAGACATCAAATACTCCGTTTTTTATATAAGTGAGTGGGGTGAACGTACAGTTTCCCACACATATACCCATGGTGACAACACACCGCTTTAGCTGAGTTGCCCGGTCTTTTGGGGCTATTCTTCATTTGTATCTTTTCTACAAATAACAATTGTTACTTTCTCGCATCATTTATCGAAAAATGGCAAGCGCTTCCAGTCTTGCTCAGTATCGTAAATCCGGGTTAGTAATAACAAAGCTTCCAAAGGAGCAAGCAATTTGAGTACAGCTGTAACTACTGCAGACATCGTTATCGTCGATATTGAAGCAACCACCAAAGAAGAGGCAACCCGTCTTCTTGCAGAGCGTTTGCTTGCTGCAGGCCGCATCACCGAGATCGAGGGTTACCTCGAGGCAGTCGCAAAGCGCGAAGAACACTTCCCAACCGGCATCGAGGGTGGCATTGCTATTCCTCACGCACAGAGTGACCTTGTAACCGCCCCATCAGTTGCAGTAGCAACGTCAGTCGAGGGCATTGACTTTGGTGCCGACGACGGCCCATCGCACCTAATCTTCCTAATCGCAGCGCCAGCATCTGGCGACAGCGCACACCTTTCGATCCTGGCTTCGCTAGCTCGTAAGGTAATGCACGAGGAGTTCCGCGACGCACTGCGCGCCGACAAGAGCCCAGCATCTATCGCAGAGACCGTTACCCGAGAGGTTCAGTAATCATGGCAAAAATCGTTTGTGTCACTTCATGCATCACCGGCATCGCCCACACCTACATGGCAGCAGAGGCTCTAGAGCAGGCTGGCAAGAAGCTAGGTCACGAGGTAATCGTTGAGACCCAGGGTTCAGCAGGTTCAAACCCACTAAAGCAAGACGTCATTGATTCAGCTGACGCTGTGATCTTTGGTGTTGACCTAGAGGTAGTTGGCCGCGAGCGTTTCAACGGCAAGCCATACATCGAGGTACCGGTTGCTAAGGCAATGCGCGGTGCAACTGCACTTATCACTGAAGTTCTAGAGGCAGCTGCCAACGGAACCGCCAAGAAAGTTGGCAACGAAGCTTCTGCTGCTCAACCAGCAGAGAAAGAGAAGGCGGCAGAGAAGCCATCTTCAGAGAAGAAGGGCGGCTTCCTCGGAGGCCTCTTCGGTAAGAAGTAAGTAATACACAACCTGGGACCACGCCCCGTGGGCCCAGATCTCAAACTAGAGAGCTAATAGGAGACTCATAGTGAGTAACGCATCAATCGGAACTCGCATCCGCCAATGGCTGATGACCGGTGTTTCATACATGATTCCTTTCGTAGCAGCCGGCGGTATTTTGATCGCTCTTGGCTTCCTTCTTGGAGCCGCTGCTGCAGGTACTGATGGTATCCACGCGTACGACGCAGCAAAGATGGGTGTTCCAACCAACGAGGGTGGAGCAGTAACCGGATTTGACCTGCTAAACGTAGGTAACTGGGCATTCATCATCTTCTGGCTAGGTAAGGCTGCATTCGCATTCTTCGTGCCAGTACTAGCTGGTTACATTGCATTCGCAATTGCTGACCGTCCTGGTATCGCACCTGGCTTCGTTGCTGGTGCACTTGCAACCGGTCTAGACGGCAACCCATTGGGTACCGGCACCGGCTTCCTTGGCGCAATCGCTGGTGGTTTCATCGCTGGTTTTGCTGCTCTATGGATCAGCCGCTGGCCAGTAGCTAACTGGATCAAGCCAGTTATGCCAGTAGTTGTAATTCCTCTACTAGCTTCGATCATTGCTGGTGTTTCAATGGTTCTAGTTCTAAAGACCCCAATTGGTGCACTTGTTACCGGTCTAACCGAGTGGCTAAACGGCATCTCAACTGCAGGTCTAGTTGTACTAGGTATCGTTATCGGTCTAATGATGGCATTCGACATGGGTGGCCCAGTTAACAAGGTTGCTTACACCTTCGGTGTTACCGGTCTTGCTGCTGCTGGTGCTGTTGCTTCAGCAACCGAGTTCCAGGTTATGGCTATCGTTATGGCTGCAGGTATGACTCCTCCACTAGGTCTTGCACTAGCTACCCAGCTACGCAAGAAGCTATTCACCGAGTCAGAGCGCGAAAACGGTAAGGCTGCATGGCTACTAGGTGCATCATTCATCTCTGAAGGTGCAATCCCATTCGCTGCTGCTGACCCAATCCGCGTGATTCCTTCAATCATGCTTGGTTCTGGTGTAACCGGTGCTCTAGTTGCTGTATTCGGCAACGAGCTACGCGCACCACACGGTGGTATCTTCGTGTTCCCACTAGTGACCAACGCTCTAACCTACGTACTAGCAATCCTTATTGGTACCGCTGTTACTGCTCTTGCAGTAATCGTTGCCAAGGGTATTGGCAACAAGGCTGAGTAATCTCAGCAGTACCGTCTTTTAGACAAATCTAGAAAAGGGCCTGGGAGTAATCCCAGGCCCTTTTCCAATAAACTTAGGCAGGTGAACCACATGGAACTCGCAGAATATGCAGCGCAGCATGGCCTTAAGCGCATGGGCGCTCGACCACCCTTCGCGAGCTACCTCAAAGATGCTTGGGCTCGCCGAGACTTTGCCATTGCACTCTCAAAATTCACCAATGATGCCCTGAATGCGCGTAACCGCCTTGGCCGCTGGTGGATGGTTCTTCTGCCAACCATCCAGGCAACCACCTACGGCCTGATCTTCGGCATCATCCTTGGGGACAACCGCCCCGACAACTTCTTGCCGTTCCTCTTTACCGGCGTATTTTTGTTCTCATTCTTCTCAGCCAGTTTTTCAACCGGCGCAAGCTCGCTCACGAGCAACAACGGCTTGGTCAAGAGCCTCAGCTTTCCTCGCATCCTGCTGCCAATCTCGGCAGTTATCCGCCAGCTCATCAACCTATTGCCGCAGTTGGCAGTGCTATTGGTTTTGGTGCTCATCATTCAGCGTCAGGTCACCTTGAGCTGGTTTGGGCTCATCCCGGTGGTGCTGTTGATGATTGTGTTCAGCGCCGGTCTGGCCATGGTGTCGGCACGCTTGACCACCCAGGTTCGCGACTTTTCAAACCTGATTCCGTTCATCACTCGAATCATGTTCTACACCAGCGGTATTTTCTTCAGCATCGACAGCCTGCTCGACCAGTACCCAACCCTGATGGCCATCATGAAGTGGAACCCGGTTTACGACTTCATCGAGCTTGGCCGCGGTGCCTTGGTCAGTGGCCACAGCATGGAGCCTCAGCTTTGGATCGGGGCATCGGTGTGGGCATTTGGGTTGTTCATCTTGGGCACGGTTTACTTCTGGAAAGCCGAGGAGCGCTATGGCCGAGACTAACGAACGCAAACCGGTTGTCATTGTCGACGACGTTCACATTGTTTATAAGGTTTATGCCTCGGGCAAGCGTGCCGTGGGCGAGAACAGCCGCAACGGTCTGCTGAAAAAGAAGACCCAGCTTCGCGAGGTTCACGCCGTCAAGGGCGTCAGCTTCACCGTCTACGAGGGTGAGTCGGTTGGCCTGATCGGCAGCAACGGCTCGGGCAAGTCATCTTTGATGCGCGCGGTCTCTGGCCTAACCCCAATCGACAAAGGCAACATCTACGCCTCGGCTCGTCCGACCCTGCTTGGCGTTGGAGCAGCCTTGTTGCCGGCGCTTTCGGGTGAAAAGAACATTCTGCTGGGTGGCATGGCAATGGGCCTTGACCGCAAAGAGGCCGAGCAGTCGGTTGACGCAATTACCGAATTCGCTGGCCTTGAGCAGTTCATTGAACTGCCGATGCGCACCTACTCATCGGGCATGTCAGCCCGCCTGCGTTTTGCCATTGCAGCGCACCGCGACCACGACATTTTGATCATCGATGAGGCTTTGGCCGTTGGTGACCAGGCGTTCCGCAACCGCTCTGAGGCTCGCATGCGCCAGATGAAAGACAGCGCCGGCACCGTGTTTTTGGTTAGCCACAGCATGAAGTCAATTCTTGATACCTGTACCCGCGTTATCTGGCTTGAAAAAGGCGTGCTGCGCATGGATGGCGACCCTCAGACCGTTGTCGACGCATACAACGCAGCCAACGGCTCAACCACGGTCGACTAATCGTGGCTAGCAAGTCTTCAAATTCTGAAGCTGGCAAAGCCGAGGCAATCTCAGTAATCATGCCGGTGCTGAATGAGGCCGGTCACCTGGCTGATGCCGTGGCTAGCGTTATCAACCAGAACTATCCGGGTGAATTTGAGTTGCTGCTGGCACTTGGTCCATCGACCGACGGCACCACCCAAATTGCGCAGGAGCTGGCTGCTGCCGATAGCCGCATTCGGCTAATCGATAACCCTCGTGGGCTAACCACGGTTGGTTTGAACGAGGCAATTCGTCAGAGCAAGCACGACATCGTGATTCGAATCGATGCTCACTCAGAGCCGGCCGAGGGGTATTTTGCCAACGGCGTACGCATTTTGCTTATGCAAAACGCTGATTTGTTGGGTGGCATCATGGATGCCCGTGGGCGCAGCGCTTTTCAAAAGGCCACCGCCTGGGCGTACACCAGCCGATTCGGAATCGGTGGAGCAAACTTTCACGTTGGCGGCGAGGCCGGCGAGGCCGAGAGCGCATACCTAGGCATCTTCAAAAAGAGTGCGCTAACCCGGGTTGGCGGTTACGACGAGAGCATTATTCGCGGTGAAGACTGGGAGCTCGCGCAGCGAATCAAGGCCACCGGGGGATTGGTGTGGTTTAGTCCAGAGCTGCGAGTGGTCTATTGGCCGCGCGGCCGTTTTGACCGCCTAGTCAAGCAGTTTTACTCAACCGGTGTTTGGCGCGGAGACCTCACCAAGCGTGATCTAAAGAACGCACCTAAGCGTTACTTTGCGCCACCGCTTTTGGTCGCCGCGGTAATCGCTGGGCTTTGGATGGTTTTGGCTGGCTGGTACATCGGCATCTTGCCCCTGGCCGCTTACTTTATGGGCGCTGCCGGGTTGGCCGCCACAGCCGGCGGGCTCAGCCTCAAGTCACGCATCGCGCTTTTGATCGTGCTGCCAACCATTCACTTCAGTTGGGGTTGGGGTTTCTGGATGGGCTTCTTTAGAGGTGCCGGCCAGACCATCGATAAGAGCCGAGTCAGCGCATGAAGCTGCTGCAGGGGTATTCGCCGGCTCGAATTATCGGGGCACTAAACCGCCGCCGAGCAGACGTTTTTCGAAAGCTGCAATACCGCCCGCAAGACACCAAGCAACTCAGCCAGGCCGTGCTGTTTGAGTCCTTTCACGGTGAGTCGGTTAGCGACAGCCCGCTAGACATCTTTCACCAACTCAAAACCACCCACCCAGAACTTACTTTTTACTGGACCATCCGCCGCGGCAAGGCTCAGGCGCCCGAAGGCAGCATCGGTGTGGTTTGGGGTTCACGTCAGTGGCTCAAGGTGTTGGCAACCGCCAAGTACCTGGTCAACAACAACAGCTTTCCTTGGTACTTTCGCAAAGTGGCCGGGCAGGTTTATCTGCAGACTTGGCACGGCACACCGCTCAAGCGCTTGGGCCGCGACATTGAGGGCACCGGCCCGTCAAAGGCTTACCTTGCCACCATGGATCGCGAGGCAGCGGCGTGGAACTTCTTGGTATCGCCAAGCCCATACTGCACCCAGATTTTCCCGAGCGCATTCAGCTTTTCGGGCAACATTATTGAGACCGGTTACCCGCGCAACGACCGCCTGACCAACCAGCCTGAGGGTGTGCGCGAGCGCGTGCGCCGCGAGCTGGGCGTGACCGACCCTACCGAGTGGCTGGTGCTCTATGCCCCAACCTGGCGCGACTACAAACTCAGCGCCACCGGCAACTGGCAAGCGGTCAACTACCTTGGCAAAAACACACCGATGCCCGCCGGCATGCGCATGATGTTTCGTGGTCACCACCTAACCCATGGCGCGCACAATTCATCGGTGGCCGGCAACGCCATTGACGTCACTAACTACCCAGATGTTGCCGAGCTTTACCTGGCCGCCGACGCACTGGTGACTGACTATTCATCGGTGATGTTTGACTTTACGGTCACCGGGAAACCGGTGTTCTTTTTGGTGCCAGACCTCGAGCGCTACGAGGCCGAGCGCGGTTTCTATTTTGACTTCAGAGCCGAGGCCCCGGGGCCAATTTGCAGCAATGTAGATGATCTGCTGGCCGAGCTCAAGAACATCGGTTCCGACAGCAAAACCTATGCCGCAAAATACGCAGCCTGGCAGCAAAAATTCAACTCACTCGAAGACGGCAAAGCGGCCGCGCGAGTGGTTGAGATTGTCTTCGGCAAGTAGTCTTGAACGCATGTCAAAACAGGTTGTAATTCTTGCCGCCGGCATGGGCACGCGCCTTGCCCGCCCGCTGCCAAAGCCGCTCACCGAGCTTCGCGACGGCCGCTCGATTATGAAGCAGCAGTTTGACAACATCGATGCCGCCTTCGGCGAAACCAGTCGCGTAATGATCGTGGTGGGTTTCAAACTTGAGGCCATCATCGAGCGGTTTCCTGAAGCAACCTTTGTTTACAACGAGTTCTATGACCAGACCAACACCTCAAAGAGTTTGCTCAAGGCGCTGCGTGCCTCGGGTGACGGCGGCGTTTTGTGGCTCAACGGTGACGTGGTTTTTGACCCGCAGGTTTTGGTGCGCGTTACCCCGATGATGGATGCCAACCAGAGTTTTGTGGTCGTAAACACCGCCAAGGTTAGCGACGAAGAGGTCAAATACACCCTCGATGCTGCCGGCCAAATTGCCCAGCTTTCAAAGCAGGTTCTTGGCGGTTTGGGTGAGGCTGTTGGCATCAACTATGTTGCCGCGCAAGACAAAGCTGCGCTAATCAAGCGCCTGGCTGAGGTTGACGACACCGATTACTTTGAGCGCGGAATTGAAGTTGCCATCGAGCAGGACGGTCTCAAATTCCAAGCGGTAGACATCAGTGATCTCTATGCGGTTGAGGTTGATTTTGCCGAAGACCTAGACCGCGCTAACGCCAGCCTAAAATAAACGATTTAGGCGTTCCAGGCGCTCTCAATAATGTCGTGCAGGTTGCGCTTTGCGCTCCAGCCCAAAGTCTCGCGAATGCGCGAAACATCTGCAGCTAGGTACGGTGGGTCACCGGCTCGGCGAGGCTGAACATCAATCTTGAAGTCAATTTCAGAGACCTTCTTGATCTCATCCAAAACCTCAAAAACACTCGAGCCCTGACCCGTGCCCACGTTGAATGTGTCGTGCGGGCGGTCATCGCGGTCAAGGTAGTCAAGGGCGCTCAGGTGGGCCTCAGCAAGGTCGTGCACGTGAACATAGTCGCGCACGCAGCTGCCATCTGGGGTTGGGTAGTCATCACCAAAAACCACCGGGTCTTTGCCAGCACGGATGGCCGCAAAAACAATCGGCACCAAGTTGGCAATCGCGGTGTCGGCTAGGTCAGGCCAGCCGGCTCCGGCAACGTTAAAGTAGCGCAGGTTTGCACCGCGCAGACCCCAGGCGCGGGCTGCGTTGGCAACCATCCACTCACCAATCAACTTGGTCTGGCCGTAAGGGTTAATTGGCTCACACTGTAGGTCTTCAGAAACCGCCGGAACATCTGGCATGCCGTAAGTTGCGGCTGATGATGAGAACACCAGCTTGGTCACGCCGGTCTGGCGCATGGCACCCAATAGGTGCGCCAGGCCACTGATGTTTTGCTCGTAGTACCACTCAGGCAGCTCAACCGATTCGCCAACCTTTTTGCGGGCGGCCAGGTGAATCACTGCCTCGATCTTCTCGGTCTTGAACAGTTCGGTAAGCAGAGTCATTGCTTCGGGTGCAGCCAAATCAAGTGGCAGCAACTTTGCGCCACCCAGGCGCTCAATGACTCCGGCGCTCATGTCGTCAATAACCACAACTTCATCACCGCGCTGCTGCAGTAGTCGAACCACGTGTGAACCGATGTACCCGGCGCCGCCGGTAACTAAAACCTTCATGCCTAAAAGTCTATTGAATGGCGGGTGACGGCATAAACTTGCGAGCATGAACCTCGGCAAAATTGCACTTGTAGCAACATCAGTACTTCTTCTAACCGCATGTGCGGCTGGTCCAAACGGTCAGCCAAATGCCAGCAACAGTGCAAGCCCAAGTCCGTCGCCAACACCAACCCCGGTTTACGTGACCGCACCGCTTACCGGCGTGGTTTACCAAGAGGGCGTTGACGACACCTCGTTCACTGCAAAGCCATCGGTGGCTTGCAAGATCGATAACTCTTATGCAGCCCGCCCTCAGCTTGGCCTCAACTCAACCGACATCGTGTTTGACGAAATGGTCGAAGGTGGGCTAACGCGTTTGGTTGCCATCTGGCACTCACAGCAGCCGACCGAGGTTGGTCCGGTTCGTTCAATTAGGCCAATGGACCCAGACATCATCAGCCCATTCGGTGGCATTGTTTGCTACTCGGGTGGCCAGTATGCGTTTGTGCAAATGATGCAGAAGGCACCCGTCTTCAATGCGTCCGAGACCACCGAGCAGGGCAAGGGCACGTTCTCTAGAACCAGCAGCCGCCCAGCCCCGCACAACGTAATCGTCAATGCTCAAAAGCTGGCCAGCCAGCACACCGATCTTCCGGCTCCGGCCCCACAGTTCACCTATGCCACCGACTTGAACAGTTCAACCGCTGCGGTCTCGGGCACTGAGGTTGCTAAGAGCTTCACGGTCAATTTTCCGCAGGCCTCGGCCCAGTGGGCGCCTAGCACCTACAAGTTCAAGTGGCTGCGTACCCAAGACGGCGAGATTCACAAAGATGCCGCCACCGGCAAGCAGGTTGCCGCCAGCAACGTTGTGGTTATGGAGGTCAAAATTGACCGCAGCTACGCCGACCGCAAGTACGGCAATGTGCCAAAAACCGTGATGGTCTCAACCGGAAAAGTCTGGGTTTTCTCGGCTGGAAAGTACGTTATTGGCACCTGGTCTAAGGCCAGTGCCACAGCACCGATTGTTCTGACCGATGCCGAGGGCGCAGTTATCAAGCTGGCTCCGGGCAACACCTGGGTTGAGTTAAAGCCATCTGGCGCAGAGGGCAAAATCAGCATCAAGTAATGCGCGTAGGCAGCCGCTAATCCCTTAGCGGTTCGCGCCCTGCTTGAAGCTCCCATGGCAAGTCTGTAATCGCAGCTGGGTCAATCAAAGCCGACCCACTGCCTTTGCCATCTGGCCCAGCAAAGTCGGCAACTACTGCAGCAACAATGCGCTCGGCGGCCTCACCGGCAAACGGCATGGCGGCATCTCGCAGCGCGCTAATCTCAGCAGCCCGGCTCGGTGTTGACTCAAGCAAACCTTCCAGCTCGCCTACGCCCTCAACCTTCACCGCAGCAGCCTCGGCTAACTCGCCAAGCGGACTAAACATCCAGTGCCCAGGGTTCTCAATAAACAGCGCCGGCTTACCCATGGCCATTGGCCACTCGGCCAAATACGAAATTCCATCAGTCAACAGGGCATCAGCCTGAGCAAAAATCATGGCCGATGAACTCTCAGAATCTATCGATGTATTTGGCAGTGCCCGCCAACGAGCCAGCCAGTCATCCAAGTCGGCAGCGGCCATAACCTCGCGGTCAACCAGCGTGCCAAACAAAAACGGGTGCGGGCGCAAAGTAACCTGCACGGCCGGGTGGGCAGCAGCCCAATCCAAAACCTCGTGGCACACCGATGCAAACACACCAAAGTTCAACCAGTGGGGGGAGTAGCTGTGATGCGGAGCCCAAACCAGCGTGGTCAGCGCGCGCACGGCCAGCTTGCCCGACTCGGCAATTTCCTCAACCTCTTCAATCAGCGCATCAAGCTTGGTTGACCCCACAAAATGCACATGATCGTTTCCGCGCGGCAACTGCCCATAGGCATCCTTCAAAAACTTGTCCTGCACAAAAACCAGTGACGCCAGCTGGTGCATCCGCTGCGTATAAAGGTGGGCACCAATGGCCTCAAACCCAGATTCTGGGTGCACGCCATCAACCGGCTCGGCCACCAACGGCAGTGAGTAGTAGGGCACATAAACAATGCGGCCGATCGCCGCCAACTTGTCTGGCCGGTACTGTGGCGCGTAGTTTCTTTGCCACGGATAATTAACAAAAATGTAGTCAGGCTCGAGAGCAGTTAAGTCTGCATTTACCAGGTGTTTGATGCCGTGTGAGTCAAAAAACGCCGATACGTCGGCCACGCCGCCATAACCTTCATCGCCGGTTAGTCGCCGATCAACCGCAACCACAGTCACTTCAAACCGTGGGTCACCGCTCATAATCCGGTGGGTTTCGGCCAGGGCGTCCCAAGCCTCAAAGTAGAACGTCAGGAAGACGACTTTAATCTTGCGCATCAAAAACAAACGGAAGGTTCAGAGCAAGGATTCTGCGGTCGGCGGTTATCAGTGGCATGTTGGTTGAAATTGCGGTCGCAACGATTCCTCGATCTATAGGGTCGTGCCCGATCAAGCCTTGCATAGTCGTCAATTCTGTTGCATGGTCAGAGTCAAATTGAACCTCAAGAAAACCGGCAGCCTTGAGGCTAGCAAAGTAGTTCTTAGGGAGGTTAAGTTTTCCTTCTATGCTCTTTATTCCAAGCTCGAGTGCGCTAAGTGAGGAGTAGTGCAACTGGTGTGCACGTTCGATCCGCCGCCGAGCATTCTTGCCTAGCTTTGAGCTGCCGGCACTGAACCAAAGAAGAACATGTGAATCAAGCAGCATGGTCATCGTTTTCGCTGTCAAACATCTTAGCAAATGCCTCGTCCATGGCTTCAAATGCTTCGATGTCTA
The DNA here is from genome assembly GCF_026000575.1 of Rhodoluna sp. KAS3. NCBI lineage: Bacteria > Bacillati > Actinomycetota > Actinomycetes > Micrococcales > Microbacteriaceae > Rhodoluna > Rhodoluna sp. KAS3. The sequence goes on from NZ_AP026910.1 coordinate 112,645, forward strand.
CGTTTTGCATCTCAGCTGCCAGGCAACCAAACGTTGGCTTCTTGTTCGGAATCAAACTCACCTGCACCCAAGGACTACCCGCTTTGGCAATTATGAAAGACTCCCCGGTCGCGTGAACTTCATCGGCCAACCTAGATAGGTGCGTTTTGGCTTCATGCATATTCACGATTTTCGACATGCACTAACTGTACTTAGTTCAACTTAGTTCAATCAAGTGATTTCTAAATCAGTGGATAACCCGGTCACTGTGGAACACCCACTTAAAAGGGAAAAGTCCCGAGGCTACGAATTCATTAGTCCCGAGACTTTCCTTTGGCCGTCAGAATCGCAATTCTTCAAACCATGTATTGCTTACGACGTTCTCACAAGGCTTGGTTTCAAGTGAAGTTGTCGTAATCCCTACATTACCAATACACGCCGACACCCGTCTGTTATTACGGCGGGCATCGAAATAATCGGTAAAGATTTCAACACCGATTGCCCCAGCGCGCATAAGTTTACGAGCCGCCTACTTGGCGCGGTAACCAGCACCGCAAGCGCCAGCTTTTTGCTTCAAGGTGTTCGGCCCAGGTGCTGAAGGTTTGATCTGCACACAGGTGCGCATCTTCAGTGACGCAAACTTTTTATAAGTTGGGTTGCGCTTGATCTTGAATGCGTTCTTTGAGTACTGGAATCCCGAGTGCTCAATCACAATCGCCTTCAAATTGGTGTTGTAGGTGATCTTGCTGATTGCAACGGTCTTGCCGCTCACGTTGTTGGCAATTGTCACCTTTAGCGCCTTGGCAGCATCGGCCGGGTTGGTCAGTCCCCAAAGAATCGCAGCATCGGCCGCCGGAATAACCGAGCGGTAGAAGCCGTCATTGATGGTCAGGCCATCTGACTTGAAGTGAGGGGCGCGGGCAATCCAGGTCATCTCACCGGTGCTGGCGTTCCAGCTTGGGGTTGATGTGTCTGGCGCGTTGGTGGTAACGCTCATCTTGCCGGTCAAGCCCTCAACGCCCATACCCATGTCGTCATTCTCGATGACCATAAAGACGCTCAACGAGTTGCTGGTTGAATCGGCGATTGAGTCACCGGTTAGGTAGTTGTTGGTGTTCTCAGAAAAAGACACCGATACCGGGTTGCCCGAAATCGTAAAAGCCTTGCCGTCGTCGGCCACGTTCAGGTTCATGCCCTGACCAATGTTGATGCCAGGCAAAATCTCGCCGTAGTTGGCCTTGAATGTGATTGTTTCGTCAAGCAAAAGGTCAACCGCTGCTGAGTCAGAGCCCTCCTGATAAGCGGTGGTCACCTTGGTGCCATCAAACTTCACCGGAATTACGTCCATGTATAGGTGCGGAACATACGCGTTGGCTGGCGCAATCTTGACGGCCAAACCGTCATAGCCAGCTGTTAGGTGGTTCTCAGCCCAGGTCTCGCTGGTCCAGTATCCCGCGTGCTCAGATGACTTCTTTGGGTCCTGAGCTGTTGCCGGGGTGTAGGTAAGGGTTTCAGTCAGGCCGCCCAGCATCTGCACCGATACCGATTCAACGCAGTAGGTGACTTTGATCTCGCTGCAGGCAGACCAAGCAGTTTTTGGTGCCACCAGTGCGGCACTGCTTGATGTTGTTGGCACTAGGACTGCAGCAATGAGAGCTGCAGCAGCAAAAAGGCCTTTGAACTTTTTCATGATTCCCCAATCATTTGGCAAGTGCAGCTAAACGCCGCCCCCGACTTACCTTCTAAAAATCTACTGCCAACCACGCCCATTTATCTACTATTCTTGGCAACAGGATTTGGGGGAATTCATGGGGCGTTCGCACACTAAAAAGATTGTTGGCATTCTTGCCGCAATGGCACTGGTACTCACCACCAGTACTCTCGCTGCTCAGGCTGAACCCTTGACCACCGATGCCTTCAATGCCGATGCAACGAGTAGCGACGGCGAACAGGCTGTGTTCCTGATAAATGACGATGGTTCGATTGACAACACCTCCTTACTGAGCTCCAGCGAAAGGCTGGCAAATGGAAGCGATAGTCAATGGACCTGTGACGGTGGAGATGACATTTCTTGTTTCTCGAACAAAGCAGGTTCAAACACACAAGGTCGTTCAATCCTTCCGGTCTGCACTGATGCAAAGGACGAGAACTGTGTGGCGCAGCTCGAATTGGCTGGTGCTGACGGAGTATTCCATTCCGCAACTTTCCTGGGCAATCCGGACGGCATCAAGTTTGCCGAAGCACCTAAGTACAACTATTTCGAAGCGTCAACAGTTTCTCTGTGGGACATCCCCGAAGTGCCAAGTGCGAGCGGTACAACTACCTATTCGGTAATGGTGAACGTGTCAGTTGGTTTTGATAAAAAGACTCAAAAATGGCACTCCGGTGCAGTCACAGCTGCAGTAATTCCTTACCGTGAATCAGCGGATCCAAGTTACCGAGCCCCTTTTCAAAGCACGGTGGAATCAAATCACCTGGGCGTTAGGGGAATCGGCATCGGTGGCCATGGGCCAGAATGTGCTTGGACTGGAACTGGGGTTTGCGGTGTCGCACAGGACTATTCCGCAGGAACACGTGTGCGCCTAACCACGCGTGTCAGTGACGACATTGGCGGGTGGTTCCGAGGCCGTTTACAGAGTGCAAGTATAAGCGTCTCCAAGTTCTCAGCAACAAACAACAAACTCGTTGTAGAAGGCAGCCCAGTTTCGGTTCCGCGCATGGCCGTGGTCAAACCGATCACCGATTTGAATGCGACTGAGCGTGCGTTTGCCAATCGAAACGGCATGGCTGGTGGCTGGGAGAATGGCTTTCGAACTTGGTCCAAAGCGTCAGACAGCCGCACCTTTGCCTACATGGATTACTTCCGCAAGGCCAACGCCGACACTGCCGCCGGGATCAACACACTATGGGGTTTTGGGTCAATTACAAACAACACGGGCAATAAGTGCCTAAGTGACAAAACGCGAGTGCTTGGAATTGTCTCAACCAACGCCATGGTTTACGACGGTGGCCAACCTGCATACAGCGGTGGATTCTTGTCGTATAAAGTCGCCGGCCTTCACTTTGAACCTGGCGGTGAGACAACCGTTAAGGGCACCTACGACCTCGTCATGCGGAGCGATGTTGCCCGATGTCTCTATGGATTTAGCAACGCTCCTTTGAGTGCCTCAGTAACTGTCACAAATGAAAAAGGCACCAAGTCAACAGCAACAACAGTGGTGAGCGAAAAGAATGGCTGGCTAAAGATGGCCGCCTACGGCTTCACCTTCTCCAAGAAGACCATCAAGGTCAAGATCACCAAGAAAATCAAACTGAAGAAGTAGCCAGTGAATATTTTTGCAAGCTTGATCTCCCTGGTATTGGTGGCTTTTGCACTTCAGCCAGCGTCTGCTTCCGAACCCGTCGGTATTGCAGTGATTGACGGAATTGCAGGGTCAAACGATTCTTGGATGGGATTTTCATACTGGAAAAACGAAACCAGCAAAAACTCAGGAGCGGAACCACTCGGCACTTACCTCTGTAAAAAAATCGGGTCAGCTAACTGCAAATTAGCTTCAAATCGAAGTTTTCGAGCCGACATAACAGCACCGGTCTGTCGGGATTCAAAATCAAATTGCATCGAATCAGTGGCTGGTCTTAGAGGGGAAGTGGAATCTCGCGCAGTTTTTGTCAAGTACCTGGCGGGAAGCACAGTGCAACCGGATGCTCGATTTGGCTTACCCATGGGAGCGACCGCTAGCCTGTGGGTCATTCCTGATGTCCCCAACTCGGCTGGCGCAAATACCTACATTGTAAGTTCGCATTTTTCCCTGCGGCTTGAGGGCAGTGGGGTTTTCGAAACGCTTGATTTTCGTACCTCAATCGTCCCCGTGAAAGTTGAAGAACTTGTTGGCGCAGAGCCTTCGACAAAATTTAACACTAAAGATCGAGTTACTGGAGAAAACCTAGTTGCCGGCAGTGCTCCGCCAACGGGCTGTTACCTAGCCGAAAAGGATATTTGTTACGGGCGCGTCGAATTTTCACCGGAAACCAGACTTCAACTCTCCCTTGTTTTCGATAATTCGAGACTTGGTAGTTGGTTCAATGGGCACCTAGCTAAACCTGACTTGGCCGTATCTACTAAAGGCAGTGCAACCACGGTCACAGTTTCAGCCAATCCAACTATCGTCCAAGATTTGAACATTTCTGTCGGCGCGAACTCCAGTGCAGCGCTGACTCAGCAATTTAGGAAAAATGGCCTTAAACCTGGGTTCTATGGAGTTCAAAGCACGGATATTGAGGCGGCGGTATACCTCGACGCTGTTCGTGAGCAAACTGATGACTCAGCCACTGGGCAATTAAGTCTTTGGTCTTTTGGATCAGCGGGGCAAGGGCCATTCCAGAAATGTTTTGCAAACAAATCCAATCTTTTGGGCATGGTCAGTACCAACTCTCTGATTTATCAAGGTGACCCACCACAAATGAAGAATGGATTCTTGAGCTATACGGTAGCCGGCATGCACTATCAGCCAGATAAATCCACGGTTTTTAAGGGTCAATACTCACTAATTATGAGAAAAAGTGTGGCCAGATGCCTATTTAATCTCAGCCAAGTTCCGATCACGGCATCAGTTTCAGTCAGTGGGGTAAGCCGCAAAGATGTAGCCACGGAAATTGTTTCGAGCAAGGGTGACTGGATATCGTTGAGGGCTGATAACTTCACCTTCTCCAAAAAGACCATCAAGGTCAAGATCACCAAGAAAATCAAGCCGAAGAAGTAGCCAGTGAAATCCCTCCGATTTAGAGCCTCATTTGCATTCGCGTCTTCCCTGGCAGTTTTGCTCGCAACAATATCTCCTGCTCAAGCAGATGAGCTCTGGACCCCGCCGATACCGAAACCTGGAAGCGGTGCTGTCAACATTTTTGAAGGGGGCACAGGAATCGGCGTTTCCATTATTAGCGCAAACAAAGAGTCAGGGGCAAATTCTGGCGCTTTTCTGTGTGAAGTGGTCGGGCAGGGCAAGTGTGCCCCCGGCTCAGGGTACGGTGTGGTCGGTGAGCTCCTGCTTCCGAAGTGTCGGGCAGATGAAAGCAACTGCATCGAATCGGTGAGCGTATTTGCGAAAGGAACCAAGCCGGTGCCGGCAACATTTGTTGAGCAACTGCCTGGCCCTACGACTCCTGCATATCCCGATGCACTCATCCCGCAGGGTTCCACGAAAAGTCTTTGGAACGCCGAAGGGGTAAATCACACCGGCGGCAATTCAACTTACATTGCCTACGCACGGCTGGCGTTTCGTGTTTCAAATGGCAAGGCGGTCTTCACTTCGATTGGGGCTGGTGTCTCACCTGTAGTTAATAAGCGCAGCCCCATGTTTTCGGATCTTGAGGTCGTTGAGAAAAAATTCGGCTCGCGCAACACTGTGGGAGTCAACGGCATAGCCGCCAATTGTGAGTACGTCTATCAGGGCAACTGTGGTCGTGCCCACAATTTTGCAGCTGATTCGCGCATCAGCATCAGAATCAGGGTCTCGAACAGGTGACAGGCTGGCTGAGTGGACGCTTAGCCGCCCCCGAGATCGACATTCAAACACTTAGCGACACGGATAACGTAATCACTGTCACGGCAGAACCTGTGGCAGTTGCAACAGTGCAGGCTGTAATGACCAAAAGCAACGCCACACCGGCGCTGAGGCAAACCTCAATCTTTCGTGGCACGTGGAACGCAATTGATTCCGGAAGAGCTCAGTCCGTGGGTATTCCAGCAAACAGTGCCAGCAGCATCCCAACCCTCGAACTACTAAGGAAAATCGCCAATGACACGGCAGACGACGTCAACAGAATTTGGAATTTTGCGAGCATAGAACGACCCAGCCCAAAGCTCAATTCGTGCATGAAAAGCAAGACCAGATTGCTGGGGATTGTGACCACTAACGCGACTGTTTACGAGGGCGGAACCCCAACCTTTAGTGGCGGCAACCTCAGCTACCAGGTGGCGGGCATGCACTACTTGCCTGGCGGCAAGTCGCTTAGCCGAGGAACTTACGATTTGGTCATGCGGAGCGATGTTGCAAGGTGCCTTTACGGATTCACCAGTGCGCCGATTCGAGCGTCTGTGAGTGTCATAAACGAGAAAGGTTCAAAGTCTGCGGCAACCACGCTTATCAGTGAATCAGACGGCTGGTTGAAGCTCTCGGCCAACAACTTTACCTTCAGCAAAAAGACCATCAAGATCAAATTGACCGGCACCAAGGACACCGCCAAAAAGTAGCAACGCTTCAACTTTCAACCTCGACCGTAATAAATCCGGACAAATGGCGTATAACTCGATACTGACCTAAACTGTTGGTAATCAAATGCACCGGGGGGAGCGAGTTATGTCCGACGTAACACCGCTACGCCCTGACCAAAATCCAGAAGACGCAAACCTTCCAGAAGACCCGTTTGACTCAATGCTCGACGAAGAGTCTGACGAAGACTTTGGTTACGTCGTAACCCGCGACCGCGCTGCAGGCCCTGATGGCCGCCCGGTCAAACTGGCTGAATGGTCTGCCCAAGACTTCTCAAGCATTTACACCCGCTTTCGCCCACACCTAGAGCGTCACGCTCGCCGCTTTCTAAACAACCAGGGCCAGGTTGACGAAGTCGTTCAAGACGCATTCCTTTACCTAATGGTCAGCCTTCCAGAGCTTGACTCTGAGATCGGCGTATTGCGCTTTCTCAAATGGAAGACCCGCCTACTTTGCCTCGACGTAATCCGCGCCAGCGGCAAGGCCTACCTTGCCAGCATTGACGATGTTGCCGAACCTGCCAGCACCGACCCTGAGATCTCTAGCTACCTAGAACAGCAAGATGACGCTGCGGTTTTGCGCCTTGCCCTCAGCAAGCTAAACCCTCGCCACCGAGAGGTTCTATTGGCCAGCATCTACGAAGAAAAGACCACCGATGAAATTGCGGCACAGGTCGGCCTCTCCGAGAACGCAACGCGCCAGCTAATCTTCCGTGCCCGCTCTGCCTTTAAGAAGGCGCTTTTGGGTGACGACGTCAACACCAACGGAATGTCTGCCGCAGCCATCCTCTCGGTTGCTGCTCGCAAGGCAGCCCATGACGCCAAAAAGGTTGGCGCTCAGGCCATGGTCTTTGCGTTGTTCCTAATGCTTGCCGTTGGCGCATTCATTCAGGTTGGCGGCCGTGGCACCCAAGAGCAAAACCTTGCCGAGGTCGAGACCCCATCAGTCACTAGCCCAGACGCAACTGGCAACAACACCCAGTCGGCAGCACCTTCAGCATCTTCAACACCGATAGACCCAACCACTGAGCCAATCACGCAGCCGGTGCCAGTCATCGAAACCGTGATCAGCCTTCCAAAGGTGAGTGCACCAACCGAGAGCGCAAGCCCAAGTGCTAGCCCAAGTGTGAGCGAAAGTCCATTCACTCAGGCGGCCGAAGCTGCAATCTTTGACTCAAGCAAGTCAGAGGTTGTCTTCTTGCTGGCAAACTCTCGCCCAGATATCCAGGGTGTCAACTTTTCGGGTGACTACATTGCCTCTGCCAGCCAGGGCATTTATGCAGAGTTCACTTTTGACTACAGCGGTGACAACCAGTTCTCAAATGTAGACGTCTACTTCTTGGTTGATGCCCTGCCTTACCTGGCCAAGACCACTCAAATTGAGGTCATCTCTGGCATCGATGCAGCTGGTCAGCAGCACATCGTGTTCTATGGCGCAATCGACAAGATCACCGATCGCAGTGGCGCCATTGTCAACGACAGCAAGCTTGCCAAGGGCACCATTCGCATTGAGCTCGTTGTCAACAAAGAGCGCACCGCGGTGGTCTCAACCCACCTAGACCTTCTCGGCTAGTAACTCGCTTCTGGGGTGGCGCCCGGCACTTGAACGGCCATGCCCCTGACTCGAGCAAACCCAGCGTAAATTTCCGCTCCAAAAGCCGCTCATTTTGCCGTCAGCTAGTATGCCAAAAGAAAAAAGACAAATCCGGACAACAACCGTAATAGTCCGGACTACTGCGCGCTAACACTCATGAGGTCCTTTTCACCATTTTGCTTGGTTGCTTGGTGTGGCAGGTATCTCGGCTGATCTCAATTGGGGGTCGGTTTTATAACCAAGATTAGAAAGAGACAAAATGTCTAAGAACTTGACTCGTAAGGGTCTAGCTTTTGGTGCACTAGTTGCTCTTACTTCTTCTGTAGTTGCTGGTTCACCAGCACTTGCAGCGGGAGAGATCAACGTAGTTCCATCAGCTGGTACTTCATACAACACCATCGCAGGTGCGCAGTTCACCCTCTCAACTACATTTGCTCCAGGATTTGCTCCTGCTGCATATTCACAGTTGAAGTACCTAGTAAAGACTGATGCAAACTCAACCGTTAAGTTTGCTGCTCAGAACACCGTCACTGGCCTTGCAAATGCTGTTTCAGGCGCATCTGCTCAGGCAATCAGCACCACCTCAGCAGCTGTTGCTGGTGCCGCTACTGCAGCCACCGACGTCTCATACTTGGGTCTGTCTGCTGTAACCACCACCGCCACCTCAGCTGTTGAGGTAACCGCATTCGTTGACGCAAACAACGATGGTGCTCTAACTTCTGGCGAATGGAACACCGTCCGCACAGTTAACTTCAAGAAGGCTGCAGACATCGTTCCTGCCGTGACTCTTACTGCTCCTGCAACTGGCGACACCAGCTTGAAGGCAACCGTTGCTTGGGGAGACCTAAACATCGAACAGCTTTCTGATGAGACCGTGAAGTTCACCGCTGGCACCCAGATCGCATCTGCAACTGCAGGTTCGCTAGCCTCTGGCGTTTGGTCACTGTCTGCTAACGCTCTCGCTGCATCTGAGGCTGTAACTGCTCAGGCATACATCGGTACAACTGCTCTAGGTTCAGCTGCTTCAGCTGTTGCATCAGCCCGCACCATTAGCGACACTGTTGGCTTGGTTTCAAACGTTCTAAAGGGCAACGACTCACTTGCAACCGCAGCTACCACCATGGTTGCCAACACTGCTGCAACTGTTCGTACCAACGGCTCATTTACAGCTCAGGTCAAGGCATTTGACCGCGCAACCACCCCAGCTGCCAAGTCAGGCGTTTCAGTTTCAGCTTCTGCTGCAACCAGCGCAAATCTTCGCCCAGCTTCAACTGGTGTAACTGAGATCAGCGTTACCTTCAACGGCACCAAGTACACCACCAACGCAACCTTGAACGCTGCAGTAGCCGCTTTGACTACTGATGCATCAGGCCTTGCTGCGGTTGCTGTTTCAAGCTTCGGTCTAGTAGACGGCCAGACCGTTACTGTCACCTTCGCTGCACAGAACCTAAGCTCAGCTGTTGTTGCAACTCAGCGTGACGCTGTTTACACCGTCTCTGACGATGCAGCATCAACCATCGTTGCTACCAACAAGAACGCTGCTGCAAGCTTCAACTACAGCATCAAGGACCAGTTCGGCGTGCTTTCAGCTCGCACCAACGAGCGCCTTGTAGTCTCAGCAACTGCAGCCTCAGGTACCGCTCCAGCAACTCAGTACATCGCTGTTTCAGGTGGTAAGGCTGCATTCTCTGTAACTCCAACCACTGACAACACCGCAGATGTCACCGTGATTGCAGATCTAGAGGTAAGCACCAACACCAACGGAACCATCACCTGGGCAGCCAACGGCACTGACGTTGCTAACCGCGTGATCAAGGTTCGTGCAGCTGCTTACTCGTTCTCAGTTGCTCCTGCAGTGGCTCTCTACAACAACGCTGCTCCATCAACAACTGTTGTAAGCCAGCCGCTAACTGCATCAGCTCTCGCTGACCTTGCAGCTCCGTCAGTATCAAACGCAACTTGGGCAAAGGTAACTTTGACCGGCACCAACGCTGGTGAGAAGCTAACTGCATCTGCTGCAGGCACTTTCTTGTCAATCGACGGCGCTGCTGTTACCGCTGATTCAGCAACCAAGATTGCTCAGGGAACAGTTGTTGAGATCTTCGTTGCTTCGAACACCACCGGCACCAAGACCCTAACCATCTCAAACGGCTCAGTAACTTCAACTGTTTCAGTTGTATTCTCAAAGGCTGTTGAGACCTCAGGTACTGTAATCGAGCTAACTGCTCCTGCTAACGCAGGCCCAGGCACCAGCTTCGTTGTATCTGGTGTGGTCAAGGACAAGTTCGGCAACGTTGTTGACACCACCACTGGTTCAACCTCGACCCTCTCAGTGACCTACGAAGGCCCTGGAATCGTTGTTCCAGCAAGTGGATCGATCACCGAGACCAACGCCTCTGGTGCATTCTCATTCCGCGTCATCCTTGGTGCGAATGAGACCGGTACCGGTGTTGTAACTGCAACCTACGACGCTGACGGTGCAGGCACCACTGCTGCTGTTGTTGCGACCAAGACCATCAACGCTGCAGTAGTTGCTTCATCAGCCGCATCTGGTTCAACCGGCAAGTTCTTCGCTTCAGCAACTAACGCTGCAGGCAAGAAGGTTGTTGTCAAGGTAGACGGTAAGTTCGCAAAGAGCTTCATCGGTACCGCAGCTAAGAAGGTAATTTCTGTTGCTGCTGCAAAGGGCACCAAGACCATCACAATCTTCGTGGGCGGCAAGTTGTCGTCAACCAAGGTTGTAATCGTCAAGTAGTTTTACCCCTGTAAAAGAAAACTGCCCCAGCTCAATGAGCTGGGGCAGTTTTTTATGCCTGTTGGCGTAATTAGTGCTGGGCGGCTCGGCGAATCAAGCCAAGCGCACGGCCTTTCTTGGCGGCCTCTGCTCGGTTTGGTACGCCAAGGGCACGGTAAATGCGAACGGTTTCTTGGCGAATAGTTGACTCGCTCAACATCAACTTTGCTGCAATTTCGGCATTGACCAAACCTTCTGCCATGTGGGCAAGGATTTCGATTTGGCGTGAGGTGAGGTCCTCGCCATTGGTCTCGCGGTGCATGGTCTTTGCCTGAGGGAAGGCCATGGTGGTCAGGCAGTAGGCACCGAGTTTGGCCAGGATCGGGATGAGTCGTTCATGAATCGGAAGAGCCTTTACTGAGTCATTGAGAACGAGTGCAAGGCATCCGACCGGAATTGCATCGCGAAGCAGGGGAATCGCGATGACTGGCTGGGGTGCAGACTTGGCGTCAGCAAATACATAAGTCTTTGATCGCACACACTCTGAAAGAGGGTTTTGGTCCCAGGCTGAAATTTCTTGGCGCTCAGTTTCATAGCTGAGCCCATACCCAGCAACAGTAACTAGGTTGCTGCTGTTGTCGAGTAAAAAGATCTGGCAACCCTGAACTGTTGTGACAGTGATTTCTGAGTGAACAATGGCGCGACAAAACTCAGTTGCGTTCTCACTTTTCAGTAAAGCGTCAAGTACTTGCTCAACTGTTGCAAAGTCAACAGCCGGCTCTTCCCCAAACGTAGTCATAGAGGACCTCCCCCAAGGTCTTATTTATAAGTATGTAGTACTAACCATAGGTGAGGGGTCAGTCATACATTGTCTTTAGTCCGGACAGCAATCGGCTATGTCCGAATAGACCTCGCGTCAGCACCGTGACGCCAGTAGTCCTGTCTAGTTACCTAGAGTGTGAGGTCTCTTGTGCCCGCCTGCTTGGTTGGCCGGCATTGAGATTTCCAATCCGGGGGTCATAAGGATTTTCGGGGAATAAACCAAGAAAGAAAGAGACATACATGTCTAAGAACCTAACCCTAAAGGGTGCGGCGTTCGGTGCGTTGGTTGCTCTCTCGATCTCAGCTGTTGCTCCGGCATCAGCTGCAGGTCTTGCGGACACATCATTCGTATCACTCGCGCCTACAACAGGAACTGCGTACGCCGTAGTTGCTGGCGCAGGTAAGACCTTCTCACTTACAGCGAACGAGGCATCTTCAGTTGCGGGCACAGGACGAAACGTAAAATTCCTTGTAACCGACGCTGACAAGACTGTTGACGTTTCAACAACCTCAACTGGTCTAGGCACAGACACCTTTGCTGCTGACACCGCCGATACTATCGCCCGTGACTCTGCTGGTCTCGTTACCATTACCGACACTGCTGACGCTTCAGCAGACTTCGCCGCTGGTGACCGCGTTCATTTGGTAACGGATATCGTTACTACAACTGGTGCAGACGTTGCTGCAGGTTTCTACACGATTGTTTCAGCAACAAACGCGACCAACTCAACATTCACATTCCAGACTGACGTTCTAACTGCGAACACTGCAGAAGCGATGGTTGCGGATGACGACATCGAGTTTGCACACTCGGCTTGGGATTCAAGCAATAGCTTCGTAGTTAACTCGGCCGTTGCTGATTCAGCAACAGACGAGACACTTGTCTTGACCGTCGGTGGCACCACAACCCGTACCGTTGACGTAACTGCGTGGGTTGATGCAAACTCTGATGGCGACATCGACTCAACTGAGTATGTTTCACCTACACGCACTGTTACTTTCAAGAAGGGCACAGAAGTAACTGGAACTGTTACCTGGACTCAGCCGACTCTTGGAGATTCATCGCTTGTAGCGAAGGTGGCAACGACCCCAGAGCTAAACGGTTCACAGATGTCTGCAAATGACATTTCAGTCAAGTTCACTCGTCAGGGATCAACCACTACCGGCCTTGCAGCTTCGGACACCACAACTCCTTTTGCCGGTTCAACGGCTTGGAACTCAACTGACAAGTTGTGGGTTGCGACCGCTTACACCGGACAGTCTGCAGCAAACACCCCTTGGGCTGGCCTTGCCGACACTAACGCAAACGATGTTGTGTTCGCTGGAACCTACTCAGCACGTCCTTACATCGGTTCTGATGCAATTGCGACGGCTGTATCTGCAACCGTAGGCTCTACCCAGGCTGCTGACGTCAAGTCAACCGTCGCTGCAACTGTGGACAACGCTGCCGCTGCAAACGAAACCGCAGCTTCTGCGACCGCAGTTGTAGTTCGCACCGGCAAGTCTCTAACTGTTTCTGCCAAGATCTACGATGACTCGTCTCCGGCTAAGCTCGTGGGTGCTGGTATCCCGGTAACCGCTACTTTGAGTGCGGCGACCGGCACTATCAAGGTAAACGCAACCGCAACTAGCGACCAGGAATTGACCGATGCAAATGGCGTAGTAACTTTCGTAGTTTCAACAACTTCGGCTCTTGCTACCGACGCTGCAACGCTGACCATTCAGGCTCAAAATGTGTCTACAAACACAGCTCAGGCCGCGTATGCAATTACCTGGGATAACGCAACCGCAACTCTTTACGATGCAGCAGTTGCTAATGCCTACAGTGATGTGACTCGTTCAACAACCGTTGGCGGTTCACAGTCATTCTCATTCAAGATTGCTGACCAGTTCAAGCAGCCACTTGCCGGTTCATACCGACTAAAGGTTGCCAACACTGGTCGCACCGTGTCAACAACTTACACAACAGTTACTGCTGGTGCAGCCACTGTCGCAGTTGCCGATGGCGCTGTGGGAGCAGGTACAACCATCTCGACGGCAATTGACCTCGAGAAGGACGTTTCAGGCACCTGGACCGCTCAGGACCTAACAAACGATGGAAACTCTGATGGTGCAGCTGACACTGTTACCTACACCACCAACTTGTTGACTCAGACTGACGCAATCACCCTTGATGTTGACGGAGCAACCGTTTACGGTTCAGGCACAGCCGATGACTCAGACGCTCTTGCGGCTGCGGCAACTGTTGCGCTCGACGCTCGATCTTCAGTTTCAACTGTCCCTACTTACACAAACGCAGTCACCGTCACTGGTCGTGTTGCAAACGCAACCACAGCTGCTGTTCGTGCGGGCGCACTTGTAACTATTTCAGGTGACTCATCAATCCTGTTCTCAACCGGTGGCGTTTATGCCTTTGGGTCAATCACATTTGTGGCTGACGCTTCGGGTGAGTTCTCGGTAGATGCTTATTCAACCAAGGCAGCGTCGGATTCAGTTGTTACCGTGACTTCAAATGGTGTTTCAGCTACCCGAAAGGTGACCTTCACTGGTGCTGCAGCTCGTTCAGGCAAGTCAATCGCAATTGATGCTCCGGCAACGGTTTTGCCAGGTAGAACTCTAACCATCACAGGTGTACTTACTGATGTCTACGGCAACCCTGTAGACACCGACCAGGATGCAACCGCAGCAGCAGGTGCTACTGCACTTGACGCTACTGACGCTCGTCTTGTTGTGACTTACGATGGCCCAGGTCTACTAGTCGGATCGCTTCCAGTTGAAACCGACGCAAACGGCAAGTTCGTTGTTCGCGTTCTGCTAGGCACCTACGATTCAGGAACCGCTACCCTAACAGCAACTTATGGTGCTGCGAACGGAACTATTAGCGCAACTGACACTGGCGACAACATCGATGTGAAGGCTAGCAAGGTCGTCACCGTCGGCGCTGCTCCTGTAGTTGCAACTGCTGCTGCTTCTGGTTCCACTGGCAAGTTCTTTGCATCAGTTACCAACGCAGCTGGCAAGAAGGTTGTTATCAAGGTTTCTGGCAAGTTCGTTACCAGCTTCACCGGTACCGCTGCTAAGAAGTCTGTTGCGATTGCTGCTCTAAAGGGCAACCGCACCGTAACCATCTACGTTGGTGGAACGCTTGTTCTAACCAAGTTGGTTACTATCAAGTAATTACCTGGCTCCACAGAAGACCCTCGGCTCGCAAGAGCCGAGGGTTTTCTCTTTGCCTCACTACCCTTGAACCATGGACAAGTATTCATACACCCAGCACCCACACGCATCACAGCGCGAGCATTTGCCAACCCACAGCCACATCCGTGGACTAAACAACCGAATTGGATTGTGGATCACGCAACGAGTGGGAAGTATGTGGGCGGCCTATGCCTTTGCGGCCTTGGCTCTAATCAGCCTGCCGGCAGCGGTTGCTACGGGTGATGTGCGAGTGATTGTTGACTGGATTGCCCAAACCTTTTTGCAGCTGGTTTTGGTATCGGTGATTATTGTTGGCCAGAACCAAATGAACCGTCAGGCTGAGATTAGAGCCGAGGCCACCTATAAAGACGCCACAGCGCTGCTTCACGAGGTAGAGCAGTTGCAGCAGCACCTTGCCCACCAAGACGCCCAGATAGAGCGCCTGCTGAAGGCTGTTGGCGCTAAGAGCTAGTTCGCTTGCTGAATCTTTGAGATAAGCCCCAAAGCGCGGCCCTGAGCAACTGCCTCTTGGCGGTTGTCGGTGTTCAGGCAGCGGTAGATCTTTACCGACTCTTGGCGCACGGTTGACTCGCTCAGCAATAGGCGGCGGGCAATCTCTGCGTTGGTTAGGCCCTCGGCCATAAACTCCAAAACCTTTACCTGGCGGGTGCTCATTTCTTCTACCGAAGGCTTGCCGCTAAATGTCTGAACGCGGCCTTCTTTGCTGGCGCGCTTTTCGTCTAGGTGGTAGCCAGCAACCTTGCTGATCAGCGGCACAATCTCTGGGCTGATGTATTGCTCGGTGGTGCCTGCCTCCATAACGAGAACAGCAACAGCTTCTGGAATGTCGTTGTTGATGATTGGAATCGAGATGGTGGCTGCGGTGGTGTCGGTCTCGGCAGCAAACTCTAGGTTGCGGGTGATCACGGCGTTCATGGCGTGCTCAAGGTAGTTGGTCGGTAGCTCGGCGCCAAAGTATGCCTCAGGTACAAGCTGGCCGTTTACGTCAAGGCTGAGAATGTGGGCTCCGCGGAACACGTTGTTGGTTCCTGGGGCAAGAACGGCACGGCGGCAGGCGTCGGCTAGTGAGTCGCTCTGCAACACGATGTCTAGGGCCACTGCTAGGTGGTCAAGTGGGTTGCTGGTGCTCTGGTTCTCGTTCATGCGGGGGACAATCTCTCTATCGATGGTTCTTTTCCGTGTCCCCCAACAACAACATTAGCCCAGACACGCCAATTGTTGTTATGCTCTGAGCGCACAATAATGGGCGTAGTCCGGACATATCTTCGGTGTTGGCCGTTACTTATGTTGAGTGTTCTTCCTTGATCCGCTAGGCAAATATTCGGGTAGACCGAAGGTCTTGGGCTTGTGCGGCGCCAGGTTATCGGTGGGGTCTGCCACAATAGGTGCATGCGCCTAATCATTGCCGAATGCTCTGTTGACTATGCGGGCAGGCTCTCGGCGCACCTACCTCGAGCCAAGCGTCTGCTGGTCATGAAGGCCGATGGCTCTGTCTTGGTTCACTCTGACTCCGGTTCTTATAAGCCCCTCAACTGGATGAACCCGCCGTGCGTGGTGAGTTTTGTTGACCCGAGTGAGGACCAGCTCTCAATCGGCGTTCAAGCCGTGTGGCGAGTGCAGCAGGTAAAAACTGATGACGTCCTCATGATCAGCATTTTTGAGGTGCTGAGCGAGTTTGAGCACGAGCTGGGCGAGGACCCTGGTCTGATCAAAGACGGTGTTGAAAAGCACCTGCAAGAGTTGCTGGCCGATCAGCTGCATTTGGTTGAAGAAGGCGCCAGCCTGATTCGCCGCGAATACTTTACGGCCATTGGTCCGGTAGACCTTCTGTTGCGCGATGCCGCCGGTGGGGTGGTGGCCATCGAACTCAAGCGCCGCGGTGACATCGATGGCGTCGAGCAGCTGACCCGCTATCTAGAGCTTTTGAATCGCGACCCGCTGTTGGCCCCGGTTCGCGGAATCTTTGCCGCCCAAGAAATCAAGCCGCAGGCCCGCAAACTGGCCGAAGACCGCGGCATTGAATGTTTGGTGCTCGACTACGACTCAATGCGCGGCATTGAAGACTCGGTGCCAAGGTTGTTCTAATTTGGGCCGTTTTTCGCGCGTTCGTGCGGAATTTGCTTGTAATTGTCAGTGGGGTCGGGTAATCTTGCCCTAATACGCGCGTTCGTGCGTAAATCGGGGTAATTATGAGTAATTCAGAGCAGCAAGTTGACCAGCTTGGCGTGATCGTGCGCCAGCGGCGCAAATCGTTGGGCATGACTCAGGGTGAGCTAGCCGACCTAGCCGGGGTTTCGCAGCGCTTTGTTTATGACCTTGAACGCGGCAAACCATCGGTAGCACTCGATAAAGTTCTGCTGGTCTGCAGCACATTGGGCTTGAGGTTGGCCCTTGAGGTAGCAAACTAATGTCTGGGCAGGTCGCCAACGTATACAAACAGGGCATCTTGGCGGCGCAGCTTGAACGAGTGGGCGACGACATCAAATTCTCATACCTGCCCGATTATTTAGCCGCTGGTTTGCCTGAAGTGGCAACCAATCTTCCTCTGACATCAGAACCAGTGCTGACTTCGGGAGGGTCGGCTCCGGCATTTTTTGCGGGGCTCTTGCCCGAGGGCCGCAGGTTGGCCGCGGTGGCATCGAGGCTCAAAATCTCTCGCGACAACGACCTAGGTTTGCTTCTCGAAATTGGGGCTGATCTAATCGGCGACACTCAGGTTTTGCCCATCGGCGCAGACCCCCTTGCCGAGCGTCCACCGGTCCTGCTGCCCGGTGACCTAGCCGGTGTTGACTTTGTTGTTCTGCGTGAGCAGGTTTTTGGCTCAAAGGCCTCGGGCCTTCCGGGTGTGCAAGACAAAATATCGAGCCGCATGCTCAATGTTCCGGCCAAAATGGCCGACACCGATTTCATTCTCAAACTCAACCCTGCCGAGATGCCTTTGGTGGTTGAGAATGAGGCGTTTTTCTCAGCGCTGGCGGCCAAATGTGGCATAGCCACTGCGCCTTTTGAGTTGTTGACTGACTCCCATGGCGCCCATGCGCTTCGGTTACAACGGTTTGATAGGCACGGCCGAGGTGCGGGCAAATCAAGGCTTGCCGCCGAGGACGGCTGTCAGGTGCTTGGTCGTTATCCGGTGGCCAAGTATGAGCTTGAATACATCGATGTTGCCAAGGCGCTAATTGCACGTTGCCCAGCCAGGGGAGTTGCCGGTTACGAATTATTCAAGCAGTTGGTCTTTGCTTGGCTAACGGGCAATGGAGATGTTCACGCCAAGAATCTATCTGTGCTGCAGACCACAGCTGGCGAGTGGCGGGTTGCCCCTGCCTACGACCTGCTGTGCACGGTTTTTTATGACAACGACACATCGATGGCCTTGCCGCTTTTTGGCAAAAAGACCGGGTGGTCGCGCCAATTGATGTTGGCGGCAGCCGCTGAGATGTACGTGCCCCAAAAGGCCGCCGAGAAGGTAATTGATCGTCAACTCAAAGTGCTGGCCAATCTGCCCGCACAGATTAGGGCGGGGGTTTTGCCATACGAGTCAAACCCAATTCGCAAAACGGCCAACCAGCTTGAGCATCGAGCAGAGATGATTAAGTCATGAGGCGTCACGCAAAGCAGCATCACCCGGTCCGCAGCGAGATTGCCTCGAGCGGATACTTCAACCGGCTTGGTCCTGGTTTGGTTACCGGTGCTGCTGATGATGACCCTTCGGGCATCGGCACCTATTCGCAGGCGGGAGCCTCGGCTGGCTTTGGGTTTTTGTGGAGCACGTTCTGGCTGCTGCCACTAGCTTTTGCGGTTCAAGAGGCCTGTGCTCGTTTGGCGCTGGTTACCGGCCAGGGGTTGGCGGCCATCATCAAGTCGCGCCTGCCTCGGTGGGTTTTGGTGCTGGCTGTGGTGCTGGTTGCAATTGCCAACACGGTCAACATCGCAGCCGATCTTTCAATCATGTCGGCGGCCCTTGGGCTTTTGGTGCCAATCAATCAGCTGTTTGGCGTGGTCATGTTTGCCGTGCTGCTGGGGTTATCTGAGCTGTTCATTCCCTATCACCGATACGCCAAGGTGCTGCGTTGGCTAACCCTCAGCCTGCTGGCTTATGTGGCGGTGCTGTTTGTTGCCGACATCGATTGGGGTGCGGTGGCGGTGGCAACCGTGTTGCCTGGGTTTGGTTTCGATAAGGCCTCGATTGCCATGTTGCTGGCCTTGGCCGGCACGACCATCAGCCCGTACCTGTTCTTTTGGCAGGCGGCCGAAGAGATCGAAGAGCGCAACGAGCCAGGTGTTCGCGTGTCGGGCACACACATGCGGGCTATGCGCGGCGATGTTTTTGCCGGCATGTTCACCGGCGTCTTCATCATGTTTGCCATCATGGTCACCGCTGGTGCCACACTGCACGCGCAGGGTATTACCCAGATAGAGTCTGCCGCTGACGCAGCTGCCGCCCTGGCGCCGATTGCCGGGCCTTACGCTGGGCTGCTTTTCCTGCTCGGAATCCTCGGCGTTGGTTTGCTGTCGATTCCGGTTTTGGCTGGGTCGACGGCCTATGCGGTGGCCGAGACTTTTGGATGGCGTGAGTCGCTTGAATTGCAGCCGCGTCAGGCCAAGGCGTTTTACGGCGTCATTGTGTTGTCAATGTTGGTGGCGCTCGGACTAAATCTGGTGTCCATTCCGCCGGTAAATTTCTTGATTCTGGCCGCCATTTTCAACGGATTGGCTGCCCCGGTTCTGATGGTTATTGTTTGGGTCTTGGCTCGCGACAAGCAATTGCTTGGCCGATGGGTGTCTCCGCGCTGGTCGCAGATTTTGCTCGGCTTTGCAGTTTTGGCCATGTTTGCTCTGCCGGTCATGTGGTTGCTTGCGCCCTAGGTGCCACCTCGCTAGTCTTTCGGTAATTGCTTCATCAAACCAACGGGGGTTTCAATGAATAACGATGAGTTTGTCTACGCGGTCATTGCCGACCACGTTCCCAGCGCCGATCAGTTTGGGGCCATCATTGCCCCCGATGAGCACGGCATCACTATGCTTGACCGTTGCATTCAGGCCATCGCCGACTATCCAAATAATGAAGACGATGAAGAGCTAGAAAACGGCAAGATTGACGTCACCATTGTTTTGTCATCCAACGAGGCAGTTCTTGAGGCCGCGGCCGAGGCCGGCGCAGTCACCCACGTTTCGGGCAGCTTTTTGTCACCTACCGAGATGATTCGTCACTACTTTCTTGAGGGTGATGTCATCATCGATGCCGAGTCGCCGACCTACATCGTCCTGGTCGATCCTCTGACCGCCGAGTATGGCAACCCAATGCTTTTGTCAGGTTTTTTGCGGGCCACTAACCTCGAAATTTAGTCCTTGAATTTCTGGGAATAATTTCTGACAAGCCCGGCTTGACTTGAACTATGAGTAAATCAGCCATCACCGCAGCCCCAATCCTTCCTGTTCTAGCCGAGCGCTGGAGCCCACGTGCGTACGACGCAACCCACGAGATTTCGCAGCACGAGCTTTTGTCTGTGCTCGAGGCAGCTCGCTGGGCGCCAAGCGGCAACAACACTCAGCCATGGCGTTTCTCGGTTGCCACCCGCGGCACCGACTTGTTTGAAAAGATTCGTGCTGGCCTAGGCGGTTTCAACGCTGCTTGGTCACCAAACGCATCGGCCTACGTTGCAGTGTCAGTAACCACTCACCACGCTGATGGTTCACCGGTTAAGAGCGCAAAGTTTGATGCCGGTTTGGCAACATCGCAGTTGGTTATTCAGGCGCACGAACTTGGTTTGCACGCACACATCATGGGCGGCATTGAGCACCAGGTTTTGACCGAGGCACTTGAGCTACCTGCTGGCGTTGAGATCTTGGTGGTTGTGACTCTGGGCAAGGTTGCACCGGCCACCACCCTTGAGGGTCCGGCTTACGAGCGTGAGATTGCTCCGCGCACCCGTCTTGAGCTTGACGAGATTGTGTTGACCGGCAAGCCATAGGCTTGTCTTTATGAACCCGGTAATTCACCTAGCGATTTCTGACGAGATCGCTACTTGGTATGACCAAATCGGTCCGTGGCTTTTTTACGGAGTGGTTTGGGGTTTGGTCTTTGCCGGCACCGGTTTGTTCGTCGGCGCCTTTGTGCCGTTTGTCACCGGTGATTCCCTAGTTTTTGCGGCCGGTTTGGTTGCTGCCGGAACAGCCGGCACGGCCAATGAGGTCAACATTTGGGTCATGGCCATCGGTGTTGGTGTTGCAGCTTGGCTGGGCGATCAGGTTGGTTACACCCTCGGCCGGCATTTTGGGCGGCCATACCTCGATAAACGTGAGGGCAAGTGGTTGCGTTCGGCAATCGCCAAGTCTGAGGCGTTTTATTCGGCTTGGGGTTGGTGGGCTGTGGTTATCTCGCGGTTTATGCCTTGGGCGCGTGTTTTTGTGCCGGCAATCGCGGGCATCTCTCGAATGAACTACTACAAATTCTTTAGCGCCAACCTGGTTGGTGCGCTCACCTGGGGTACCGGTCTAACTGTCACGGGTTATTTTGCCGCTTCAATTCCGGCGGTAAAAAATGCGTCCTACGCCATCGCCATTTTCTTCATCCTGGCGTCTTTGGTTGCTGGCTTCCGTGCTTGGATGAAAAACAGACAGTCCTAAATTCAGGTCTAGATTTAAACCTCGGCGACTTATACACTGATTTATTCATCCAGTGAAATGAGTGGCAAATGGACGTAATACTTGCTGACATGACGATCAGTATTTCTGAATTTAAGGCCAATCCAAATCAAGCGGTTAGAGATGCAAAAGGCCAGGTATTTTGCGTTCTGACCAATAACTCACCGGCTTTTTATGTTGTGAATCCTGAGCATTGGGAACGCATTCAAGACCTGCTGGACGACGCAGCCTTGGTGCCTGTAGTTGCTGATGCTCTGAAAAATCGCGACCAAGCGGTCCACGTTTCAATTGACGATCTCTGAGTCCTGATGCCTTACTCGATAGCATTCGAGCCGAGCGCTCTAAAGGACTGGAAAAAGCTCCAACCGGCCCCTAGGGCTCGATTCAAGAAAATGCTGAAGACCTTATCTACATCGTTGCGGTTGGTCGAAGAGAAGATCTTGACGCCTATAAAAAGGCTTACCGACTAATTAACTAATTGCCGATTATGTCTGCGTGGTTTGGCGATTTTTCGCGGGCATAAAACTCAAGTTCTTGCGCAGCCCAGCGGCCCCAAAACTCATCAGAGCCTTCGCGTTTTAGCCAGCGCTCGTGACGGGTTTCTTCGCTGACTTCCAGCCACACTTTGATGTCTGCCAGCTCTGCAGCGGCTTCGCTCAGGGCTCCGCAGCCTTCAATAATCAGCGGTGTTCCGCCTCTAAATTCTCGCCAAGCACCCAGGCGCTCGATGGTGTGACCGGTTTGTTCGGCTGCCCAGTCAAATTCGCGCCACTCGGCAACGGTTCTCTTGGCGGTTGGCCGCAGCACAAATCGCAGCATGTAGTCCGAGCCCTGCTCAAGTCCGTCCCAGCCCAGGTAGAGGTCGTCCATGTGAACCACGCGTGGCAGGGATTCGCCTTCTTTGAACAGCCGGCGCTGCAATAGGTCGGCCAAGGTAGATTTGCCCGATCCTGCTCGGCCGTCGATCAAAACAATCGGGGTTGGGTTCCCGTCTTCAATCAGCTCAAGAATTTGGGCGGTTAGTTTGTCAACTAGTTCGGCTTGCTTGAGCGCTGCGTTTGACTCGGGCAACACTAGATTTCGTAGATTACGTCTGGGTGGTTATCAAAGCGGTAGCCGCCACCACGAACCGTTCTGATGATGTCTTCGTAGCCGGCAATCTTTGCGCGCAGGCGTCGAATATGCACATCGATGGTTCTCTGGTTTGGGGCATTTTCTTCATCGCCCGACCACAAAATGTCGATGATTTCTTGGCGCGGAATTGTCGCGCCCTCGTGTGAAATCAGGTAGTTGATCAGGGCAAATTCTTTGTAGGTGAGGTCTGCGTTTTCGCCGTCAACAAAAACCTTGTGGCGCTGGGCGTCAACCACTAGGCCCTGGGTGTTGTCTTCTTCAACGTGAACCTGGGCGTCAACAATTTTGTCAATCGCGCGTGGGTCGCGCAGCGCAGTTCTCACCACATCGATAGGTCGGCCTCCGGCACCCTTTGGTGCCAGGGCAACTGCTGCGTAAGTCTCGTTAGCTGCGGCCGGAACCACCTCGGCAACGGTGGCACGAAGTTTGGTCACCAATTCGGCCAGGCTGGTGCCGGCTGCTTTGGCGGTCTCTTCGTCTACGCCAACGTACAGCGCAAATCCGCGTGCTTCAGTGTTTGTCTCGCTCATCAGGTTTCTAGGCTATCAGCGAGAGGCCTAAGGTGGCCGTCAGCTGGCTCGGCCACACAAGGGTTACCTCCCGTGCGTTCAGTGAACCCCCACAAATTTGACCAATCTGGATAGGTTCGCACCCGCCAACCTGTTCATAATTGCCCGATTTTGCCTACGCAAAAAGCCATCTTTGTTGGCCGCCTCCATTCATCGAGATCGCGAATCAATCACCGAGTTTGTCCCCAGTGCCCGCTTTGCCTGTGAATCGATTAGCGCAAGGTAATCGGTGTTCAAAAACTGATTCTGCCCACCAAAAAACTCTTTGGTCATCAAGTGATTCTTCACCAGGATGTTCAGCCAGCGCCTTGCCGTGACCTCGGCCACCTGCGCGTTTTCGGCCAGCTGACGAATCGACACAATCGGGTAGCGTGCAAGACACCTAAGTAGGGCGGCCGAGCGGGTCAGCGGAACCAAGCGGGTCTCAATCAAAAACCGGTTCAGTTCTTCAAAGTGCTTCAAGACCGCCGCCTGTAGCTCAATCTGAAAATTCGGCGTGACGGCAAAATATTTGTGGTTATCAATGTGCTTGCCCTCAAAGGCTCGTCGGTGCACCGATAGTTTGCCCTGGGTGGTTTTGAGAATTTGAAGGGCGGTATAGGTATGTGATCTGGTTGGCCCGATTGGGTTTGTGTGCCGGTCACCTCTGAACTTGGCGTTTTGCGTATGCATTTTGAAAATCACACCGATCACAAGGTGGCAACTGGTGTTGATGATGTGGGTGAAGTCGATGTGCATGCGGGGTGGGTAGGCGTAATTAGACATGCGGCCAAACTATTTTGCCTATGCAAAAAGTTGATTCGGTTTTGTAAATGTGTGGAGAACCCGAGGGTCGGAAGGCCCAGAAATCGGTCTGATTTAGCGGCCAACATAGTTGGCATTTTGATTAGGCAAAATTCGTCAATTATGAATAGGTTGACGGGGGTGAACCTATCCAGATTGGTCAAATTTGTGGGGGTTCACTGAACGCACGGGAGGTGCTTCTAGTGTGGCCGGGCCAGCTAACGGCCACAGCCAAAGTGTTAGCGGGGTTATTCAGCCAAGCCGTACAAACGGTCGCCCGCATCGCCGAGGCCAGGCACGATGTATCCGTGTTCGTTCAAACGCTCATCGAGAGCACCCAGAACCAACTTCACATCTTTACCGTGCACATGTGCCTCGAGAGCCGCAACACCCTCAGGTGCGCCAAGCAGGCAAACTGCAGTCACGTCAGTCGCACCACGTTCAAACACATAATCAATCGAATCGATCAGGGTTCCGCCAGTAGCCAACATCGGGTCAATCAAAAACACCTGGCGACCGCTCAGGTCATCTGGCAAACGGTTTGCGTAGGTCACAGGCTGTAGAGTTTCTTCGTTGCGCTTGATACCCAAGAAACCAACGGTCGCGGTAGGCAGCAACTTGGTCATGCCCTCAAGCATTCCAAGACCAGCACGCAGAATCGGCACGATAATCGGGCGAGGCTTTGCCAACTTCACACCGTCAAAAGTAGTCACTGGGGTTTCGATCTGAACCTTCTCAACGCGAACATCGCGGGTGGCCTCGTAGGCCAAAAGAGTCACTAGTTCTTCAACCAACTGACGGAACACCGGAGACGGGGTGTTCTTGTCACGCAAGATGGTGAGCTTGTGAGTGATTAGAGGGTGATCGGCAATGTGAACTCGCATACTCTTAAGACTATGGATTACCCAGCACTCATGGAAATCGCGCTCGCCGAAGCGGCCAAATCTGGCAACGATGTTCCGGTAGGCGCAATCATCATCGATGCCGACGGCAACCAAATTGCCAACGCTCACAACAATCGTGAAGTAACCAACGATCCAACTGGCCACGCAGAACTTATTGCCATTCGCGAAGCCGCAGCGCTGCTCAAAGACTGGCGCCTAACCGGCTGCACCTTGGTGGTCACATTAGAACCTTGTGTGATGTGTGCCGGTGCCATTGTTGCCGCCCGAATTCCAAAGGTTGTCTTTGGTGCTTGGGATGACCGCGTTGGTGCATCCGGTTCTTTATACGACCTTCTAAGAGATTCAAGACTTGGAAACCCGGTTGAAGTTATCGGGGGAGTACTCGAAGACCAAGCCGCCGCCCAACTAAAGCAATTCTTTGCAGATAAGCGCTAATTAATTGACCTATACAACTGTCCTGTGGGACCTCGACGGAACCATTGTTGACTCAGCCCCCGGCATTTTCGAGTCCTTCATTCACACCTTTACTACCTTGGGTTTGCCGGTTCCTCCGGTTGACGAGATGCGTTCATTCATGGGCCCACCGCTGCCGGTGACCTTTGGTGAAATCCTTGGCTTCGAACCAGCGCTCGCCGCCGAATGCCTAAACGTCTATCGCGAGAAATACCTTCGCGGTGGCGGTGCTCAAAACTGCCAACTCTTCCCAGGTGTTGTTGACCTTGTCGAGCGCAATCGCGCCGCCGGCCGGGCAAACTCCCTGGCAACTTCAAAAGGCCTATCGGGCGTTGAAGTTATCGGTGAAATGTTTGGAATCTTGGACCTGTTTGACGTTCTGGGCACAGCTTCTAACGACCAAACCCGCAGTGCCAAAAAAGACGTTGTCACCTACGCACTCGATGAATTACAAAAACAAGGCGCTGACCTAACCCGCACGGTTTTGATCGGTGACCGAATTCACGATGTTGAAGGTGCGCGCGAACACGGCATCGATGTGATTTTGGTGAAGTGGGGTTACGGCAACCAGGCCGAGTGGGCCGAGGCAGATGCGCTCGCCGAAAACCCTGACCACCTGGCAGAACTTCTGGGGCTTTAGCAAGCCCAGCTGGGTGTAGTAGCCTATTTGACGGTTACGTGTCCGAGCGGCCGAAGGTGCAACTCTCGAAAAGTTGTGTGGGTGAAAGCCCACCGTGGGTTCAAATCCCACCGTAACCGCCATCTTCAGGAGGCTTTAATGAAAAGATTCCTAACTGGGCTTGCCCTTATTGCCGGCACGACTTTGCCCCTCACCGGCTGTGTAATTTTTGTGCCGTATCCGGTGCCCTCTTCTGTTCCGGGCCCAACTCACACAGACCCTCCATTCAACTTCGATGAAGTTGCCGCCGAAACCTTGGAGTTTGCCAAGACGCTAATCGGACTTGAGGAGCAGGATGCGATTCGAGCAATCGAGGCCCGCGGTTACGAGTACCGCGTAGTTGAACGCGACGGCGAATCGTTCCCAGTCACTCTTGACTACCGTCCAACCAGAATCAATCTTTCAATCGTGGGGCTCATCGTTGTTGACGTCAACGTGGGCTAAGCCAAAAAGATTCATGGCCGCAGTGGTGGCCGGTTTGCTTGCGACTATTTCGCTAACCGGATGCGTTTCAAGAACCGAGCCTCTTGTCGAGCAGTTGGCCACCAACTCGGGCCTCGACCACTTCACGCTGCTTGAAGAAAGCACCGAGGGCGATTGCGGAGGCCTGGTCGTTTGTGCCGACCGGTATTACGAGCTTGCCTTCACGGCGCCAATTTCGGTAGAGCCAAATCAGATTTGCACCGATGTTTTGGCGTTCGCGGCTCGCTTCCAGGCAGACGGTTATTCGCGAGACTCGCAGTACCCAACGGCAAGCAACCTTGCCTCAAACGAGGTAGCAGCCCAGCAATTTTGCCTCACAACAATGAGCACAGAGCTAATCAACTGGGATCAAACAACTTTTTACAGCGGTGTCATGTTTTATATGCCTGGCCAGGATGACGGTCTGGCAAAAATTGTGACTTTGCGCAGAAGCATTGATGACTTGTACGTGCTGACCATTGGCTTCAGTCGTGACCCCAACCGAGGTGAAAACCCAGCAAACTGGACCTACACCGATGCCCCAGCGGTCGCACTAACCCAGGCAGAACTCGACGATGACAACGACTTTGCCAAGATTGCCCACGAAACCATGCAGTTTGCGATCACGGTAATCGGAATGACTGAGGCAGCGGCCATCCAGGCAATTAAAGAAGCAGGCTACAGCCACCGAATTGCCGAGCGCGATGGCAAGCAATTTGCCCTCACCGAGGACTATTCGCCGCAGCGAATCAACCTGCTGGTGCGCGACAACAAAGTCTTTGACGTTTGGGTTGGTTAGGCACGGCCGTCTGTAAGACTTAGACCATGGCGCAAATCGTTTTGACCCCAACCCACCTTGAGCTCAAGCTCACTACTGCCGAGCGTATTTTTGCTGTGCACGGTGACCTATCGATTCCCGCCGCTCTGGTTCGCGGTGCAAATGTAGCGTCGGCAGATGTGTGGAAGACCCTCGGCCTGCGCGTTCCCGGCACGGCTGTTCCTATGTTCGTTTTTTACGGCAGTTATTGGCGCGGTGGCAAAACCGGTGGCTGGACCTTCTCGCTCTGGCGCGCCAACCGACCATCAGTCGAGATCACACTGGCAACCGGCAAGGCCAACCGATACAAGCGCCTGGTCATAGCCGTCGACGATGCTCAGGTTTGGGCCGACACCATTAACGACGCTCTAGTTAGCTGCTAATGCAATCTACGCCGGTTGCCATCGTTGGGGTTCACCTGGCCCAAAAGGGGCTATTTGGAGCCAAAACTTGCGATTTTAAACGGATTTCACGGCAAAAGGGAGCCTTCAAGGCTTTAGACGCCAGATTTAGGGCTGACTATGGGGTTGGTTTAGAAACCACCGCATCAAGCACCGGTCGTGAGCCGTGCGTTTTGGCCAAATTTGAAGACGGTTCAACATCGATGTTGCTTGACGCTCGCGACCTGGCGACCATCAACGGTTCGATGGAAAATTTCGAAAAAACTCTGCGCGCCAAGCTGTTTTTGTTCTTCTAGCACTATTCAGAAAAACTCAGCGTATTTACAGAAAAATTGTTTACAACCGTTCTATAACGGCGATAGACTAAACCTTTGCTCCCAAACACCCCGCATGCATATTTTGGCTGCGCGCGTGACCGCATATTGAGGCGTCACCGGTTTTAGGTTGCGATTTTTCACCCCATCTATTTATCAAGTCGCGATTGATGAATAGCAGTATTCCTTGGAGGAACATTGGCTGCGAAGAACGCAAAAACCATGAAGAACGATCGTCTGGCAAAACGCCTTAGCTTTGCTAAGTCACCAGAACCTATCGAACTTCCAGATCTATTGAGCCTGCAGACCGAGAGCTTTGACTGGCTCGTCGGTAACCCTGCATGGCGTGAAAAAGAAGGTCCAGCCGCTAAGACTGGTCTAGAGGAAATCTTCGAGGAGATCTCTCCTATCGAAGACTCATCAAACTCGTCACAGGACGCAAAGATGGGCCTTACCTTCGGAAACCCAGAGCTCTACGACCCGTCATACACCCCTGACGAGTGCAAGACCAAGGGCAAGTCATACACCCAGCCGCTTTACATCAAGGCTGAGTTCACCAACTACCTAACCGGTGAGATCAAGTCTCAGACCGTGTTCATGGGTGACTTCCCAGTCATGACCGAAAAGGGAACCTTCGTTATCAACGGCACCGAGCGTGTTGTTGTTTCACAGTTGGTTCGATCACCTGGTGTTTACTTCTCTGTTTCAACCAACACCACCGGTAACCTCGACGTTCGTAACAACAAGGCTCAGATCATCCCTAGCCGTGGTTCTTACCTAGAGTTCCTAACCGAGTGGGTTCGCGATGACCGCAAGCCAATCGCTCGCTTCGGCCAGCCAATCATCCAGGTTCAGGTTGACCGCAAGACCAAGGTCTCAGCAACCATCTTCCTAAAGGCTCTTGGCCTAACCGAAGACCAGATCCGCGAAGAGTTCAAGGACATCGAGTCAGCTGTAAAGGCCGGCGCTCCAAACTGGACATTCGACCTTGACCTAATTGAGAACACCTTGGCTTACGACAAGTCAAAGGTCTTCGCAAACCCAATCATCACCAAAGAAGACGCCCTTCGTGAGTTGTACCGCAAGGTACGTGGCGAGACCGCAGGTGCTGAGGTTTCAGAAGCTTGGTTGAAGTCAACCTACTTCGAGTCAAAGCGCTACAACTTGGCAAAGGTTGGTCGTCACAAGCTCAACCGCAAGCTAGGTCTAAACGTTGACGCTGCTCAGAACACCCTGACCGTAGAAGACGTTGTAGCTACCCTGAAGTACCTACTTCTATTCGACCAGCAGATCGCAAACTCAGCTGCCATCTCAACCGGTGCTCGCCTAGAGTTCCCAGTCAAGATGGGTGGCAAGACTGCCAAGATTGCTGTTTCTTCTGACGACATCGATGACTTCTCTAACCGCCGCATCCGCAGCGTTGGCGAGCTTATCCAGAACCAGGTCCGCATCGGTCTAAGCCGTATGGAGCGCGTGGTTCGCGAGCGTATGTCAACTCAGGACATCGAGGCAATCACCCCACAGACCCTGATCAACTTGCGCCCAGTCGTAAGCGCGATCAAGGAGTTCTTCGGTGCTTCACAGCTTTCACAGTTCATGGACCAGAACAACCCACTGGCAGGCCTCGCACACAAGCGTCGTCTATCAGCGCTTGGTCCTGGTGGTATCGCTCGTGAGCGTGCCCAGATGGAGGTCCGTGACGTTCACCCTTCTCACTACGGACGTATGTGTCCTGTTGAGACTCCTGAAGGTCCAAACATTGGTCTTATCGGTTCGCTAACCGCTTATGCACGTATCAACGCATTCGGCTTCATCGAAACCCCTTACAACAAGGTTGTAAACGGCAAGGTTTCAGGCAAGATCGAGTACCTAGATGCAGCTGCTGAGCAGGGCAAGGCAATCGGTGCGGCTGAGACCCCACTAAACGCAGACAAGACCTTTGCAAACAAGAAGGTATTTGCTCGCTACCAGGGTGACGTTGTTGAGGTTGACGCAGCTGATGTTGACTACCTAGACATCTCACCTCGTCAGCTAGCTTCTGTTTCTACCTCTTTGATTCCGTTCCTTGAGCACGACGACTCGTCTCGTGCACTTATGGGTGCCAACATGCAGCGTCAGGCAGTTCCACTGCTTCGCTCTGACTCACCATTCGTTGGTACCGGTATGGAGCGCGTTGCAGCAATCGACTCTGGCGCAGTTGTCGTCAACGAGCTTGCTGGTGTTGTTGCTGAGGTTTCTGCAGACGTCATCACCATTCAGACTGACAAGGGCGGCGTAAAGGAATACGTCCTTCGTAAGTTCGACCGTTCAAACCAGGGCACTGCCATCAACCAGCGAGTAATCGTTGAGGCTGGTCAGCGCGTTGAGGCCGGCGAGGTTCTTGCCGATGGTCCTTCAACTGACTTGGGTGAGCTAGCTCTTGGTAAGAACCTTCTAGTGGCATTCATGCCATGGGAGGGTCACAACTTCGAAGACGCGATCATCCTGAGCCAGAACTTGGTCAAGGAAGACACCCTTTCTTCAATTCACATTGAAGAGTATGAGGTTGACGCTCGCGACACCAAGCTTGGTAAAGAAGAGATCACTGCTGACCTACCAAACGTTTCGCAAGAGGCTCTTGCTCAGCTAGACGAGCGCGGCATCATCCGCATCGGTGCTGAGGTTCGCCCTGGCGACATCCTGGTCGGTAAGGTAACCCCTAAGGGTGAGACCGAGCTTTCAGCTGAAGAGCGTTTGCTCCGTGCCATCTTCAACGAGAAGTCTCGCGAAGTTCGCGACACCTCACTCAAGGTTCCTCACGGCGAGCAGGGCACCGTTATCGGTGTCAAGGTGTTCGACATCGAGGCTGGCGACGACGAGCTAGGTGCCGGTGTAAACCAGCGCGTAGTAGTTCACATCGCACAGAAGCGCAAGATTACCGAGGGTGACAAGCTTGCTGGTCGTCACGGTAACAAGGGTGTTATTTCTAAGATCCTTCCGGTCGAAGACATGCCATTCATGGAAGACGGAACCCCGGTTGACGTTGTTCTAAACCCACTAGGTATTCCTGGTCGTATGAACTTCGGTCAGATCCTTGAGACCCACCTTGGTTGGATCTCAAAGCAGGGTTGGAACGTTGAGGGTGTAGCTAAGTGGGCCGACAGCATGGTTGACGCAATGCGTTCAGCTGAGCCTGGCACCAAGGTTGCAACCCCGATTTTCGACGGCGCTTCAAAGGACGAAATTGTTGGTCTTCTAAAGTCAACCCTGCCTAACCGCGATGGTCAGCGCTTGGTTAAGGAGACCGGTAAGGCTCGTCTATTCGATGGCCGTTCAGGTGAGCCGTTCCCAGAGGACATCTCAGTTGGTTACATGTACATCTTGAAGCTCCACCACTTGGTAGACGACAAGATCCACGCCCGTTCAACCGGTCCTTACTCAATGATTACTCAGCAGCCACTTGGTGGTAAGGCTCAGTTCGGTGGTCAGCGATTCGGTGAGATGGAAGTTTGGGCCCTACAGGCATACGGTGCTGCGCACACCCTGCAGGAGCTTCTAACCATCAAGTCTGACGACATTACCGGTCGTGTGAAGACCTATGAGGCAATCGTTAAGGGTGAGAACATCCAGGCTCCTGGTATCCCAGAGTCATTCCGTGTTCTTGCCAAAGAAATGCAGTCGCTAGCTCTAAACGTTGAGGTTCTCAACGCTGCTGGCCAGGTTGTATCTCTAAAGGAAGATGACTTCGAGTCAGACCGCGCTGCGGAAGAACTCGGCATCAACCTTTCACGCAACGAATCATCATCGGTCGACACCGAATTCACCGGTTTCTAAGAGATTTAGGAAAGAGAAGAAATCATGGAAGTTGAAAACTTCGACGCTCTCCGAGTTGGTCTAGCCACCTCAGAAGACATCCGCTCTTGGTCAAACGGTGAAGTAAAGAAGCCAGAGACCATCAACTACCGCACCCTAAAGCCTGAAAAGGACGGTCTTTTCTGTGAAAAGATCTTCGGTCCTACCAAGGACTGGGAGTGCAGCTGTGGCAAGTACAAGCGTGTCCGCTTCAAGGGCATCGTTTGTGAGCGCTGTGGTGTTGAGGTAACCAAGTCATCTGTGCGCCGTGAGCGCATGGGTCACATCGAGCTTGCTGCTCCGGTTACCCACATCTGGTACTTCAAGGGTGTTCCTTCACGTCTTGGCTACTTGCTAGCCATGGCACCAAAGGACCTTGAGAAGATCATTTACTTTGCGGCTTACCGCGTGATGTCAATTCACCACGAAGACATCACCCTTGACCGTGCACTAATCAAAGAAGACTACGTTCACCGTTTGAACACTCTTCTTGAGTCTCGCCAGGATGAAATGCTGGCTGTTGCTCAGGCTGAGTACGACGCACTGAACGCTCTTGGCCTTGCTCTAGAGCCATCAATCAAGGTTTGGGAAGCTCCGGTCTGGGTTGACGCTCAGTTCGCGAAGACCATCGAGCAGTTGGTTGAAGCTGAAGAGAAGAACCCTGAGGGCTTCTGGGGCAAGAAGGCTGTTGCCGCTGCTGAAGAGGCTGCCGACAACGAGCAGTTGCCAGTAGTTCGCACTCCTGCAGAAGAGAAGCAGATCAAGCAGCTTCTTTCTGAGTTCAAGAAGAAGACCGACAAGATCGTTAAGGAATACGCTCGCGTAGAGCGCCCAGCTAACCTCCAGAAGGAGCAGCTAGCTTGGCGTCTATTCCTGACCGTTAAGTCAGGCGACCTAATCCAGAACGACGTCATCTTTGACCACTTCGACTACAGCTTCGGCGAGTACTTCGACACCTCAATCGGCGCCGAGGCCGTTCAGCGCGTTCTTGCTGAGTTTGATCTTGATGCTGCTGCTGCCGAGCTTCGTGAGCAGATTGCAACCACCAAGGGTTCAAAGCAGACTCAGGCAATCAAGCGCCTCAAGGTTGTTCAGTCATTCATCGGTTCAAGCACCCCACCAACCTCAATGGTCCTAGACGTTCTGCCGGTTCTTCCGCCAGAAATTCGTCCTATGGTTCAGCTTGATGGTGGCCGCTTTGCTACCTCTGACCTAAACGACCTATACCGTCGTGTGATCAACCGCAACAACCGTCTAAAGCGCTTCATCGATCTAGGTGCAGTTCCAAAGACCATCCTTAACAACGAGAAGCGCATGCTTCAAGAGGCAGTCGATGCTCTATTCGACAACGGTCGTCGTGGCCGTGCAGTTACCGGTACCGGTAACCGTGCCCTGAAGTCGCTATCTGACTTGCTAAAGGGTAAGCAGGGTCGTTTCCGCCAGAACCTTCTAGGTAAGCGCGTTGACTACTCAGGTCGTTCGGTTATCGTTGTTGGTCCTCAGCTGAAGCTGCACCAGTGTGGTCTTCCAAAGCTGATGGCACTCGAGCTCTTCAAGCCATTCGTAATGAAGCGCCTTGTTGACCTGGGCCTAGCTCAGAACATCAAGTCTGCAAAGCGCATGGTTGAGCGTTCACGTCCGCAGGTTTGGGGTGTTCTAGAAGAAGTTATTCGCGAGCGTCCAGTTCTGCTAAACCGTGCACCTACCCTTCACCGTCTAGGTATCCAGGCTTTCGAGCCTCAGCTAGTTGAAGGTAAGGCAATCCAGCTTCACCCACTCGTTTGTGCTGCGTTCAACGCTGACTTCGACGGTGACCAGATGGCAGTTCACCTTCCACTATCTGTAGAGGCTCAGGCTGAGGCTCGCATCTTGATGCTTGCTTCAAACAACATCTTGAAGCCATCAGATGGTCGTCCGGTTGCTGTTCCTACTCAGGACATGATCATTGGTCTATTCCACATGACCACCCTGAAGGAGGGCGCAGTCGGCGAGGGCAACCTATACGGTTCAATCGCAGAAGCCACCATGGCTTACGACGCAAAGGCTCTTGACCTACAGGCCAAGGCTCGCATCCGTTTCGAAAAGAACGGTGAGCTAAAGCTTCACGAGACCACTCTTGGCCGTGCGCTATTCAACCAGGCCCTGCCTGACGCGTATGACTACCAGGAGCTACAGGTTGGCAAGAAAGAGATCGGAAAGATCGTTGCTGAGCTTGTAGAGAAGTTCTCACGTGTTGAGGTTGCACAGTCTCTAGACCGCATCAAGGATGCCGGTTTCCACTGGGCAACTCGCTCGGGTGTATCGATGTCTATTGCTGACGCAAACTTCGACGCATCTGGTGCATTCGACAAGGCTCGTTCAAAGATGATTATCGATGGCGAGAAAGAGCACACCAAGATTCAGGAAGCGTTCGACAACGGTCTGAAGTCTGACCTAGAGCGTCGTGACGAGCTAGGTGCACTATGGTTCAAGCGCACCAACGAGATCCAGAACTTGCTTCAGGAGTCAATCCCTGCTGACAACGCAATCTTCAAGATGGTGACATCTGGTGCCCGTGGTAACTGGCTACAGATTCGTTCGATCATCGGTATGCGTGGTCCAGTAGCTACCTCATCTGGTGACTTTGCTCCGATGCCTGTGAAGGGTAACTACCTTGTAGGTCTAACCGCCAACGAGTACTTCATCAACGCAACCGGTGCCCGTAAGGGTAACGCTGACACCGCAATGAAGACTGCTGCTGCCGGTTACCTAACCCGTCGTCTAGTTGACGTTGCCCAGGATGTAATCGTTCGCGAGCACGACTGTGGCACCAACAAGGGTCTTGAGAAGTCTCTAAAGGACATCGATGGCAACTGGGATGAGCAGACTATTGAACTGTCTGTTCTACACCGTGCGCTGCAGAACGATGTTCTAGTTGGCAAGAACGTAATCGCTAAGGCTGGTCAGACTGTTGACCAGAAGCTAGTGGATGCATTCAAGGCTGCTGACGTTGAGTCTGTATCTGTTCGTTCAGTGCTTACTTGTGAGTCGCTGCAGGGTGTTTGTGCACTTTGCTACGGCATCTCACTTGCAACCGGTGACGCAGTTGAGCTTGGTGAGGCCATTGGTATCATCGCTGCTCAGTCAATCGGTGAGCCTGGAACTCAGCTAACCATGCGTACCTTCCACACCGGTGGTGCTGCATCGTCAGCTAAGAAGCAGACCATCTTGAAGTCAATCGGTGGTCAGAAGGTTCGTGTTGAGCGTCTGATCTCGTATGACATCACCCAGGGTCTAAACGGTGTTACCGACCTTCTAGAAGCACGTGTTGGTTGGCGCCAGCAGGGCAAGGTTGCCGTTATGGCATTCTGGCCTGGCACCGTCGACATCGTTGAGGTTCCAACCTCAGGTGGCGCCAAGAAGTTCGACATCTACGTTCGTCCGAACGGTGAGGCCGCTGAGAAGGCAGCTGAAGACCTGGCTAACCAGTACTCATTCAGCCGTACTACCTCAAAGACCTTCAAGAAGCTGTCTCCATACAGCCCAATCACCTCAGTTTCTAACCCAGATGACCTATTGGTCGAAAAGGGTGAGGTTGTAAAGGCCGGAGACTACCTAGTTGACGGAACCCCGATCCCACACGAAGTTCTAATGGTTAAGGGTGCCCGTGAAGCAGCCGCCGAGATCATCCGTGGTGTTCAGGCAATCTATGGCTCACAGGGTGTGCCTCTGCACGACAAGCACCTTGAGGTTATTGTTCGTCAGATGCTAGGTAAGGTCACTGTTATTGACAGTGGTGACACCGACATGCTTCCTGGTGAGATCATCGACCGCAACCGCTTCACCGCGATCAACCGCGCTGCAGTAGGCGAGGGCAAGAAGCCTGCGTCTGCTCGTCAAGAAGTAATGGGTATGACCCGTGCTTCATTGGCTGCGCAGTCATGGCTATCTGCTGCTTCGTTCCAGGAGACCACCCGAGTTCTAACTCAGGCAGCTCTTGACCGTCGCGAAGACCCACTAGTTGGTCTAAAGGAGAACGTCATCATCGGTAAGCTCATCCCAGCTGGTACCGGTCTTAAGGTTTACCGCAACATCACTGTTGAGGCGACCGAAGAGGCTAAGGCTGAGAAGTACCCGAACCGCATTTGGGCTGATTCAGTAGAGTCTTCAGACTTCTCAGATGACTTCAGCGCAACCGATTTGAGCTTCACTTCTATCGAGTCTTACTCAGAAGAGAAGTAGTAGCCCAAAAAACCATTTGACCCACCGGAGCCTTTTCAGGTAGTCTTGGAAGGACGTGTGCTAAAGCATACGTATCGCCCTTGCTAGCAAACAATTGCTCCGGTGGGCCAAGAAACTTTCGCAGTACCAATCTGGTACGCAAAAGTATGTTTTCAAAACAGCAGCATCTGGTGCAAACGTGCCGGATTTAACAAGGAGAAGTTGTGCCAACAATTCAGCAGTTGGTCCGCAAGGGTCGCACGCCGAAGGTCTCAAAGTCAAAGACCCCGGCTCTAAAGCAGAGCCCGCAGCGTCGTGGCGTGTGTACTCGTGTGTACACCACCACCCCAAAGAAGCCAAACTCAGCGCTACGTAAGGTAGCTCGTGTCAAGCTATCGAACGGTATCGAAGTTACCGCTTACATCCCAGGCGAGGGTCACAACCTGCAGGAGCACTCAATGGTGCTTGTTCGCGGTGGTCGTGTTAAGGACCTTCCAGGTGTTCGCTACAAGATCGTTCGTGGTGCACTAGACACCCAGGCAGTTAAGAACCGTAAGCAGGCTCGTAGCCAATACGGTGCAAAGAAGGGTAAGTAATCTAAATGCCACGTAAAGGCCCAGTTACTAAGCGTCCAGTTGTAGCCGACCCGGTATACAGCTCACCAGTAGTCTCACAGCTAGTGAACAAGATCCTGCTTGACGGCAAGAAGTCAATCGCAGAGTCAATCGTTTACGGTGCTCTTGAGGGTGCAAACAACAAGTCAGGCACTGACGCTGTTGTTCTTCTAAAGAAGGCTCTAGACAACGTGCGTCCAACCGTTGAGGTTCGTTCACGCCGCGTTGGTGGTTCAACCTACCAGGTTCCAGTTGAGGTAAAGGCACACCGTGCCAACACCCTAGCTATGCGTTGGTTGGTTAGCTACGCAAAGGCTCGTCGCGAGAAGACCATGACCGAGCGTCTAATGAACGAGATTCTTGACGCATCTAACGGTCTTGGCGCAGCTGTAAAGCGTCGCGAAGACACCCACAAGATGGCCGAATCAAACAAGGCTTTCGCACACTACCGCTGGTAAAAACTTCGTACCTCCGCTCGTTAACCCTGGGTTAATTGGGCGGAGGTACTTTTTTCTTTATTCAACAAAAACAAACTCCCGGAGGACACCGTGGCACAAGACGTGCTTACCGACCTAAACAAGGTTCGCAACATCGGCATCATGGCTCACATTGACGCTGGTAAGACAACTACCACTGAGCGAATCCTGTTTTACACAGGTATCACCCACAAGATTGGTGAAGTTCACGATGGCGCTGCGACCATGGACTGGATGGAGCAGGAGCAGGAACGCGGTATTACCATTACCTCGGCTGCGACCACCTGTTTCTGGGACAAGAACCAGATCAACATCATCGACACCCCAGGTCACGTTGACTTCACCGTTGAGGTAGAGCGCTCACTTCGCGTTCTTGACGGCGCTGTTGCAGTGTTCGACGGCAAGGAGGGTGTTGAGCCTCAGTCTGAGACCGTATGGCGCCAGGCTGACAAGTACGACGTTCCTCGTATCTGTTTCGTAAACAAGATGGACAAGCTAGGTGCTGACTTCTACTTCACCGTAGACACCATCATCAACCGTCTTGGTGCCAAGCCACTAGTAATTCAGATCCCAATCGGTGCTGAGTCAACCTTCGAAGGTGTTGTAGACATCGTTCAGATGAAGGCTCTAACCTGGCGCGGAGACGTCGAAATGGGCGCGAAGTACAACGTTGAAGAGATTCCAGCTGACCTTAAAGAGAAGGCTGACCACTACCGCACCGTTCTTCTAGAGACCGTTGCTGAGACCGACGAAGCCCTTATGGAGAAGTACTTCGGTGGCGAAGAACTTACCGAGAAGGAAATCAAGGCTGCGATTCGCAAGCTAACTGTTAACTCAGAGATCTACCCAGTTCTTTGTGGTTCTGCTTTCAAGAACAAGGGTGTTCAGCCAATGCTTGACGCTGTTGTTGACTACCTGCCGTCACCACTTGACGTTGCAGCTGTTGAGGGTGGAGACCCAAACAACGAAGAAATTCGTCTAACCCGCGAGCCAAAGTCTGACGCTCCATTCTCAGCACTTGCATTCAAGGTTATGACCCACCCATTCTTCGGTCGTCTTACCTACATCCGCGTTTACTCAGGCTCAGCTAACTCTGGCGACCAGATCGTTAACTCGACCAAGGGCAAGAAGGAGCGCATCGGAAAGCTTTTCCAGATGCACGCCAACAAGGAAAACCCAGTTGACTCTGTAACCGCTGGCCACATCTACGCGGCTATCGGTCTAAAGGACGTAACCACTGGTGACACCCTTTGTGACCCAGACAACCAGATCGTTCTAGAGTCGATGACTTTCCCAGAGCCAGTTATCTCGGTTGCTATTGAGCCAAAGACCAAGGGTGACCAGGAGAAGCTAGGTCTTGCAATTCAGAAGCTTTCTGAAGAAGACCCAACCTTCCGCGTTGAGCACGACCACGAGACCGGCCAGACCGTTATCTCAGGTATGGGTGAGCTTCACCTAGACATCCTGGTTGACCGTATGCGTCGCGAGTTCAAGGTTGAGGCAAACGTTGGTAAGCCTCAGGTTGCTTACCGCGAGACCCTAAAGCGCAAGGTGGAGAAGTACGACTACACCCACAAGAAGCAGACCGGTGGTTCAGGTCAGTTCGCTAAGGTCCAGATTGCTCTTGAGCCTATGGAAGTTGAAGGCGAGAAGACCTACGAGTTCGTCAACGCTGTTACCGGTGGTCGCGTTCCTCGCGAGTACATCCCGTCAGTTGACGCTGGTATCCAGGATGCAATGCTTGTCGGTACCCTTGCTGGTTACCCAGTAGTTGGCGTAAAGGCAACCCTTCTTGATGGCGCCTACCACGATGTTGACTCATCTGAAATGGCGTTTAAGATTGCTGGTTCGATTGCCTACAAGGAGGCAGCTCGACTAGCACAACCTACTCTGCTCGAGCCGTTGATGGCCGTTGAAGTACGTACCCCTGAGGAATACATGGGTGACGTTATCGGTGACCTCAACTCGCGTCGTGGTCAGATCCAGTCGATGGACGACGCTTCAGGCGTCAAGGTCGTTCGCGCCCTCGTGCCATTGTCTGAAATGTTCGGTTACGTTGGTGACCTGCGCTCGAAGACTTCGGGTCGTGCGGTTTACTCAATGACCTTCGAAACCTACCAAGAGGTTCCAAAGGCTGTTGCTGACGAGATCGTTCAGAAGAACAAGGGCGAGTAGTAGTTCAGCAGAACTGCTTCAAGACCAACTAAGATAGAAATCCTGTAAACCCCTAAATCTTTCTGGGCAAAACCTTGTCCGGTGATTTACAACGAGTCCTGAGGAGGACCCATAATGGCTAAGGCGAAATTCGAGCGCACCAAGCCGCACGTCAACATTGGTACCATCGGTCACGTTGACCACGGTAAGACCACTTTGACCGCTGCGATCACCCGCGTTCTACACGATGCATACCCTGCGATCAACGCTTCATACGCGTTCGACCAGATCGACAACTCTCCTGAGGAGAAGCAGCGCGGTATTACCATCAACATCTCACACGTTGAGTACCAGACCGAGAAGCGTCACTACGCACACGTAGACGCTCCAGGCCACGCTGACTACATCAAGAACATGATCACCGGTGCCGCACAGATGGACGGCGCGATCCTTGTAGTAGCTGCAACTGACGGTCCTATGCCTCAGACCAAGGAGCACGTGCTTCTTGCTCGCCAGGTTGGCGTTCCTTACATCGTTGTTGCTCTAAACAAGTCAGACATGGTTGACGACGAAGAAATCCTAGAGCTAGTTGAGATGGAAGTTCGTGAACTTCTTTCACAGTACGAGTTCCCTGGTGACGACGCTCCTGTAATCAAGGTTTCAGCTCTAAAGGCACTTGAGGGCGACGCAGCGTGGGGTCAGCGTGTGCTTGACCTTATGAACGCTTGTGACGAGTTCATTCCAGAGCCACAGCGCGACACCGACAAGCCATTCCTTATGCCTGTTGAAGACGTTTTCACCATCACTGGTCGTGGAACCGTTCTAACCGGTAAGGTTGAGCGCGGTCAGATCAACGTGAACGACGAAGTTGAGATCGTTGGTATCCGCGACAAGCAGAAGACCACCGTTACCGGTATCGAAATGTTCCGCAAGCTACTCGACTTTGCAGAGGCTGGCGAGAACGTAGGTATCTTGATCCGTGGTATCAAGCGTGAAGAAGTTGAGCGCGGCCAGGTTGTATGTAAGCCAGGCTCAATCACCCCTCACACCAACTTTGACGCAAACGTCTACATCCTTTCAAAGGATGAGGGTGGCCGTCACAACCCGTTCTACGCAAACTACCGCCCACAGTTCTACTTCCGTACCACTGACGTGACTGGTGTTATCACCCTTCCTGCAGGTACTGAAATGGTTATGCCTGGCGACACCACCGAAATGTCAGTTGAGCTAATCCAGCCAATTGCTATGGAAGAGGGTCTTCGCTTCGCTATCCGTGAAGGTGGACGTACCGTTGGTGCGGGTACCGTAACCAAGATCACCAAGTAATTTCAGTTACTTAGAGAAAGACCCGAGAGAAATCTCGGGTCTTTTTCTCTAACCGAGCCAGGCGGCGATAGTCGTCCACGCGCGAATTCCACGTCGTTGGTGGCGCGTTAAAGTTCACCTAGTGAATAGAGATTTAACTTTCTAACTGCCTGTTTGCCTGTTGTTCACAACCCGGCTTTGACAGACTTAAAACATGACCAATGAATCTTCAGCTGCACAGCCAGCAACTCCAAAAACTCCATCCACCGCCAAGCCAGCCGTCCGTGCAACTCGTGCGACTCCTGCTCGCACATCAGCTCCACGCGCGGCCGCTAAGCCAGCGGTTCCAACCAAGGTAACCGAGCCAGTGAAACCGGAAGCCGCAAAGAAGCCAGTAGACCCAGCCAAGGTTGCAGCGAAGGCTGCTGCTAAAGCAACTGAAAAGCTGGCCAAGAAGACCGCGAGCAAAGAGACAAAAAAGATTGCTAAAAAGGTGGCCGAAAAGGTCGCCAAGCAGGTCCTGAAGAAGTTGACCAAAAAGGGTAAAAAGAAGAAGTAAGTATCATCAATCTCCCTCGGTTTCGACCGGGGGAGTTTTGATTTAACTCGGGGCAGAAAGATACTCCTGCCCAAAACATTAACTTGCATAGACACGCCAATGTGTGGCAAGATAGACAAGTTCGTGAGTTGTTGCGCTATCTGGCGTAAACCACTGCAGGCATGTGATTCATCGAGAGATAGATCCCCCGGCAGCTAGAACAAAAATGTATCCGATAAAACAATCTCGGGTTCGCTTGTGAAAAATAAGCGACACGCCCGACAGCGTGGGTCGGACAAGCAGTACCCCAGGCAACTGGGTTTGACAGTAAAACAGTGGTGCAACATCAGTAGTGCTACTAAGCGTTTCGCGGGAGACCGCGAATGTGAACGAGAGCGAGTCAAGATGGCCGGACAGAAAATCCGCATTCGACTTAAGTCATATGACCACGAGGTCATTGACACTTCGGCACGCAAGATCGTCGACACGGTTACCCGTGCAGGCGCGACTGTGGTTGGCCCAGTGCCATTGCCGACAGAAAAGAACGTGGTCTGTGTGATCCGTTCCCCACACAAGTACAAGGACAGCCGCGAGCACTTCGAGATGCGCACCCACAAGCGCGTTATCGACATCATTGACCCAACTCCTAAGGCAGTTGACTCATTGATGCGTCTCGACCTTCCGGCAGACGTCAACATCGAGATCAAGCTCTAAGGAAATCATGTCTACCAATAGAACCGTTAAGGGACTTCTGGGCAAGAAGCTCGGCATGACTCAGGTATGGGACGAGAACAACAAGCTTGTTCCTGTCACCGTAGTTGAGGCTGGCTCGAACGTTGTCACCCAGATCAAGAACGCAGAGACCGATGGCTACGTTGCTATCCAGGTCGCATACGGCGCCATCGACCCACGCAAGGTAAACCAGCCAATCGGCGGTCACTTCGCGAAGGCTGGCGTTACTCCTCGTCGTCACATCGCCGAGATCCGCACCGCAGATGCAGCTGACTACACCGTTGGTCAGGAGCTAGGTGTTGAGGTACTAGAGGTCGGCTCAAAGGTCGACGTCGTTGGTACCTCAAAGGGTAAGGGCTTCGCAGGTCACATGAAGCGCCACGGCTTCTCGGGTGTAGGTGCATCTCACGGTGCTCACCGTAACCACCGCAAGCCTGGTTCGATCGGTGCCTCTTCGACCCCATCACGCGTTTTCAAGGGAACCCGTATGGCTGGTCGCATGGGTTCAGACCGCGTAACCACTTTGAACCTAACCCTTCACGCAGTTGATGCTGAAAAGGGCCTATTGATCATCAAGGGCGCAATCCCTGGTCCTAAGGGCCAGCTTGTATTCGTCCGCAACGCTGTGAAGGGAGCGTAACCAGAATGGCTGAAACCACAAAGGTAGACGTTCTTGACGTTGCAGGTAAGAAGGCTGGCTCAGTAGAGCTTCCTGGCGACCTATTCGACGCTCAGACAAACGTTCCGCTACTACACCAGGTTGTAGTCGCACAGCTTGCTGCTGCTCGTCAGGGCACCCAGTCAACCAAGCGTCACGGCGAGGTTTCTGGAACCGGTAAGAAGCCTTTCAAGCAGAAG
This sequence comes from Rhodoluna sp. KAS3, assembly GCF_026000575.1. Classification (NCBI taxonomy): domain Bacteria; kingdom Bacillati; phylum Actinomycetota; class Actinomycetes; order Micrococcales; family Microbacteriaceae; genus Rhodoluna; species Rhodoluna sp. KAS3. The sequence continues at coordinate 155,131 of NZ_AP026910.1, forward strand.
GGAACCGGTCGTGCTCGTCAGGGTTCGATGCGTGCTCCTCAGATGCGTGGCGGTTACATCTCACACGGTCCAAAGCCTCGTGACTACGACCAGCGCACTCCTAAGAAGATGAAGGCAGCAGCAGTTCGCGGTGCAGTTTCAGACCGCGCTCGTAACGGCCGCCTACACATCATCAACGAGTTCGCAATTGGTTCGACCCCGTCAACCAAGGCTGCAGCGTCAATCCTGTTGTCACTAACCCAGCGCCGCAACGTGCTAGTGGTTCTTGACCGCACCGACGACACCAGCTACAAGAGCTTGCGCAACCTACAGAACGTTCACGTTCTTCCGGTTGACCAGCTAAACGCTTACGACATCCTGTTGAGCGACGACTTGGTATTCACCAAGGCCGCACTTGACGCTTACATCGCAGGTCCAGCGAAGGGTACCTCAGCTAAGGCTGTTGCTACCTCAGCAGAGGCCGCCAAGGAGGCATAGTCATGACTGCGATCAACAAGGACCCACGCGAGGTCATCATCAAGCCGGTAGTTTCTGAGAAGAGCTACAACTTGATCGACAACGGAAAGTACACCTTCGAGGTAGACCCACGTTCGAACAAGACTGAGATCAAGCAGGCCATCGAGGTTATCTTCGGTGTAAAGGTTGCTTCGGTCAACACTCTTAACCGCGTTGGCAAGACCCGCCGTACCAAGTTCGGTTTGGGCAAGCGCAAGGACACCAAGCGCGCCATCGTTACCCTAAAGTCCGGCTCTATCGACATCTTCAACAACGTCGGTTAGGCGAGAGGAACCTACAAATGGCTATTCGTAAATACAAGCCAACGACCCCAGGTCGTCGTGGCTCTTCGGTCTCAGACTTTGCTGAGATCACTCGCTCGACTCCAGAGAAGTCGTTGCTACGCCCACTAAGCAAGACTGGTGGCCGTAACTCAGCTGGTCGTATCACTACCCGTCACATCGGTGGTGGCCACAAGCGTCAGTACCGTGTCATCGACTTCCGTCGTCACGACAAGGATGGCGTTCCAGCTACCGTTGCTCACATCGAGTACGACCCGAACCGTACCGCTAACATCGCCCTTCTGCACTACGCAGATGGTGAGAAGCGTTACATCATTGCGCCGAACAAGCTAAAGCAGGGCGACCGCATTGAGCAGGGTCCAGCAGCGGACATCAAGCCAGGAAACGCTCTTCCATTGAAGAACATTCCAGTTGGTACCGTTGTGCACGCTATCGAGCTAAAGCCAGGCGGCGGTGCCAAGATGGCACGTTCAGCCGGTGCTTCTGTTCGTCTAGTTGCAAAAGATGGACCATACGCACAGCTTCGTCTACCTTCAGGTGAAATCCGTAACGTAGACGCTCGCTGCCGTGCAACCGTTGGTGAGGTCGGCAACGCCGAGCAGTCAAACATCAACTGGGGTAAGGCTGGCCGTATGCGTTGGAAGGGCAAGCGCCCAACCGTTCGTGGTGTAGCTATGAACCCAGTTGACCACCCACACGGTGGTGGTGAAGGTAAGACCTCTGGTGGTCGTCACCCGGTAACCCCTTGGGGTCAGGCCGAGGGTCGTACCCGTAAGCCAAACCTTCCATCCGACAAGCTAATCGTCCGTCGTCGTAACGTCGGCAAGAAGCGTTAATAGGAGTCTGAAAACAAATGCCACGTAGTTTGAAAAAGGGTCCATTCGTTGACGACCACCTATTCCAGAAGGTCGCCAAGCAGAATGAGGCTGGCACCAAGAACGTGATCAAGACCTGGTCTCGCCGCTCAATGATTGTTCCAGCCATGCTGGGCCACACCATTGCAGTGCACGACGGTCGCAAGCACGTACCAGTTTTCGTCACCGAGACCATGGTTGGTCACAAGCTTGGCGAATTCTCACCTACCCGCACCTTCCGTGGTCACGTGAAGGATGACAAGAAGGGACGTCGCAAGTAATGGAAGCTGTAGCAAAGGTCAAGCACATCCGTGTGACCCCAATGAAGGCTCGTCGCGTCGTTAACCTGATCCGCGGCAAGCAGGCCTCAGAAGCCATGGCAATCCTGAAGTTCGCACCTCAGGCAGCCAGCGAGCCAGTATTCAAGTTGGTTCAGGCAGCTGTTGCAAACGCAAAGGTTAAGGCCGATGCAAGCAACACCTTCCTAAACGAAGACGACTTGTTCGTTTCACAGGCGTTCGTAGACGAGGGCACCACCCTGAAGCGGTTCCAGCCGCGTGCACAGGGTCGCGCATTCCAGATCTTGAAGCGCACCAGCCACATCACCATTGTGGTTGCAACCCCAGATGAGCTTGCTAGCAAGTCAACCGCTAAGAAAGGTGGCAACTAATGGGTCAAAAAGTAAACCCATACGGTTTCCGTCTAGGAATCACCACCGATCACGTATCGCGTTGGTTCGCTGACTCAACCAAAAAGGGACAGCGTTACCAGGACTACGTAACCGAGGACATCAAGGTTCGTGCACTATTGACCTCACGTCTAGACCGCGCAGGCGTGTCTCGCGTTGAGATCGAGCGCACCCGTGACCGCGTCCGCGTTGACATTCACACTGCTCGCCCAGGCCTAGTAATCGGTCGCCGCGGTGCAGAGGCAGAGGCTATCCGCGCTGACCTAGAGAAGCTAACCGGTAAGCAGATCCAGTTGAACATCCTTGAGGTTAAGAACCCAGACATGGATGCACAGCTAGTTGCACAGGGTATCGCTGAGCAGCTAAACGCACGTGTGGCTTTCCGCCGCGCAATGCGTAAGGGTATGCAGGGTGCACTTCGCCAGGGCGCAAAGGGTATCCGTGTTCAGTGTTCAGGTCGTCTTGGTGGAGCAGAAATGTCTCGTACCGAGTTCTACCGTGAAGGCCGTGTGCCACTACACACCCTTCGTGCCAACATCGACTACGGCTTCTACGAAGCTAAGACTGTTTTCGGTCGCATCGGTGTAAAGGTATGGATCTACAAGGGTGACATCACCAACAAGGAGCTAGCTGTTCAGCAGGCAAACGCACCAAAGCGCCAGGAGCGCCCACGTCGTAGCCCAGCTGCAGAGGCACCTGTCGCTGCTCCAGTAGCAGAGAAGGTTGAGGCTTAATCATGTTGATTCCTCGTCGCGTAAAGCACCGCAAGCAGCACCACCCGAAGCGTTCGGGTCACGCTACCGGCGGTACCACCGTTGCATTCGGTGAGTTCGGTATCCAGGCGCTAACTCCTGCGTACGTAACCAACCGTCAGATCGAGTCAGCTCGTATCGCAATGACCCGTCACATCAAGCGTGGTGGAAAGGTGTGGATCAACATCTTCCCTGACCGTCCGCTAACCAAGAAGCCTGCTGAAACCCGCATGGGTTCAGGTAAGGGTTCACCAGAGTGGTGGGTAGCTAACGTCAAGCCAGGCCGCGTACTTTTCGAAGTTTCAGGCGTAAGCGAAGAACTTGCTCGTGAAGCAATGACCCGCGCAATCCACAAGCTGCCTCTAAAGGCACGCATCATCAAGCGTGAAGAAGGTGACGCATAATGGCGATCGGTTCAAAGAACCTAAACCCAGCTGAGCTCGACAAGATCGAAGATTCAGTGTTGGTAGAAGAGCTAAAGAAGGCTCGTGAAGAGCTTTTCAACCTACGTTTTCAGTCGGCTACTGGCCAGCTAGAAAGCCACGGTCGTCTACGTGCAGTCAAGCGTGACATCGCTCGCATCTACACCATCATCCGTGAGCGTGAGCTAGGTATTCGTGCAGTTCCAGCTGCAGCTGCCAAGCCAGCTACCAAGGCTAAGAAGGCTGCAGACGCAGCTGCCACCGAGGAGGCATAACAATGGCTGACAAGAAGACTGTAGAAGCTGCTCCAGCTACCGAGGGTCGCGGTTACCGCAAGACCCGTCGTGGCTACGTAGTTAGCGACAAGATGGACAAGACCATCGTTGTAGAGGTAGAAGACCGCGTAAAGCACCCGCTTTACGGCAAGGTTATCCGCCGCTCAACCAAGGTCAAGGCTCACGATGAGACCAACTCAGCTGGTATCGGCGACCTCGTAGTAATCAGCGAGACCCGTCCACTATCAGCAACCAAGAACTGGCGCCTAGTCGAAATCGTCGAAAAGGCCAAGTAATCACCCCTCGACATCCCGTCGGTAATGGGAAGTCGTATAACAAGGAGTAAAAAATGCTTCAACAGGAATCCAGATGTAAGGTTGCCGACAACACCGGCGCCAAAGAAATCTTGGTTATCCGTGTGCTTGGCGGCTCAAAGCGCCGCTACGCGGGACTAGGCGACCTAGTAGTCGCCACCGTAAAGGACGCAATTCCTGGCGGTAACGTCAAGAAGGGTGACGTCGTTAAGGCTGTCATCGTGCGCACCAAGAAGGAGACCCGTCGTCCAGATGGTTCTTACATCAAGTTCGACGAGAACGCTGCAGTGATCATCAAGAAGGACGGCGAGCCTCAGGGTACCCGCATCTTTGGTCCAGTTGGCCGCGAGCTTCGTGACAAGAAGTTCATGAAGATCATCTCGCTAGCACCGGAGGTAATTTAATTATGGCGACCATCAAGAAGGGCGACCTAGTACAGGTCATCACCGGACGCAAGCAGGACAAGGGCGGCGACCGCGGTAAGCAGGGCGTTGTTCTATTCGTAAACAAGGAGACCAACCGTGTCCTTGTTGAGGGCATCAACATGGTTACCAAGCACGTCAAGGTTGGCCAGACCGACCGTGGCACAAAGACTGGTGGCATTGAGGTTGCTGAGGCTCCGATTCACATTTCAAACGTGGCTCTAGTTGACCCATCAACCAAGAAGCCAACCCGCATTGGTTCACGTCTTGACACCAAGACCATCAGCGGTGTTAAGAAGACTGTTCGTGTTCGCGTTGCGAAGAAGTCAGGTAAGGACATCTAATAATGGCTACTACTAAGACTCCAGCTAAGGCGCTTCCACGTCTTAAGGCAAAGTACCGCGCAGACATCGCTGCTGCTCTGGCAAAGGAATTTGGTCTAACCAACCCTCACCAGATCCCAAACCTAACCAAGATTGTTGTAAACATGGGTGTTGGTGACGCTGCCAAGGATGGCAAGCTAATCGACGGCGCAATCCGCGACCTAACCGCAATCACCGGTCAGAAGCCACAGGTTAACTTGGCTCGCAAGTCAATTGCGCAGTTCAAGCTTCGTGAGGGCCAGGCAATTGGTGCACACGTTACCCTTCGTGGCGACCGTATGTGGGAATTCCTAGACCGTCTATTGAACCTTGCTCTTCCTCGTGTTCGCGACTTCCGCGGCTTGAGCGACCAGCAGTTCGACGGTAACGGAAACTACACCTTCGGTCTTCAGGAGCAGACTCTGTTCCACGAAATCGACCAGGACAAGGTTGACCGCCCACGCGGTATGGACATCACTGTCGTTACCACCGCAAAGAACAACGATGAAGGCCGTGCGCTTCTAAAGGCACTTGGCTTCCCGTTCAAGACCAACGAATAAATCGGGAAGGTCCAGCCGCTTGTAAACGGCCTGGAAACCTCCGAGGAAATGGAAACAAATAAATGACAATGACAGATCCGGTTGCAGACTTTCTGACCCGGCTGCGCAACGGTAACTCTGCGTACCACGAGTCAGTTAGCTTGCCTTACAGCAAGCTAAAGGCCAACATCGCAGACATCCTCAAGTCAGAGGGTTACGTTGCAAGCGTTAAGGTAGAAGACGCCGAAGTCGGTAAGACTTTGACCGTCGAGCTAAAGTACGGCCCTAACCGCGAGCGTTCAATCGCTGGCATCAAGCGTGTTTCAAAGCCAGGTCTTCGCGTTTACGCAAAGAGCACCGAGCTTCCTCGCGTTCTTGGTGGTTTGGGTATCGCTATCCTTTCAACTTCATCAGGTCTACTAACTGACCGTCAGGCTGCCAAGAAAGGAGTAGGTGGGGAAGTTCTCGCCTACGTTTGGTAATCACACATGTCACGTATTGGTAGATTGCCGATTCCAGTTCCAGCTGGAGTCGAAGTAAAGATTGACGGCAACACCGTTGAGGTAAAGGGCCCTAAGGGAACCTTGTCTCACGTAGTTGCAGCTCCGATCACTGTTGCACTAGAAGATGGCAACGTTGTTGTCACCCGTCCAGACGACGAGCGTACCTCTCGTTCACTTCACGGTCTAAGCCGCACATTGATTGCTAACAACATCGAGGGTGTAACCAACGGTTTCACCAAGGCACTTGAGATCGTCGGTACCGGTTACCGTGTGACTGCAAAGGGTTCAGACGTTGAGTTTGCTCTTGGTTACTCACACCCAATCCTGGTTCAGCCACCTCAGGGCATCACTTTCACCGTAGAGGGCAACACCAAGATCTCTGTGTCAGGAATTGACAAGCAGGTCGTTGGTGAGGTTGCCGCTAACCTACGCAAGCTACGTAAGCCAGAGCCATACAAGGGCAAGGGTGTTCGTTACGCAGGCGAGGTTGTTCGTCGCAAGGCCGGAAAGGCTGGTAAGTAAACATGGGTCTCATTCCTAAGACTCGCGGCAAGAGCAAGAGCGCTGCACGTACTCGTCGCCACCTTCGTCTTCGTAAGAAGATCAAGGGTGACGCACTTCGTCCACGCCTAGTTGTTAACCGCTCAGCACGTCACGTATTCGTCCAGGTTGTAGACGACACCAAGGGCATCACCTTGGTTTCAGCTTCAACCATGGAAGCTAACTTCCGTCAGTCAGCTGACGACAAGAGCGCAAAGTCAAAGGCGGTTGGTCTGCTAATCGCTGAGCGCGCAAAGAAGGCCGGCATCTCTGAGGTTGTATTCGACCGCGGTGGTAACAAGTACGCAGGTCGTATCGCAGCTATCGCTGATGGCGCACGTGAAGGTGGGTTGGTCCTCTAATGGCTGATAACAAGGAGCAAAAGTTGTCTACTGAGACTACTGACGCAGCAGCAACAGCTGTTGCCACAGAGACCGTAGAGCCTAACGAGCGCGAAGCTCGCCGTGGTTCACGCGACCGTGCACCTCGTGGTGACCGTCGTGAGCGCGAGACCGAGAAGAGCCCATTCCTAGAGCGCGTTGTAACCATCAACCGTGTTTCAAAGGTGGTCAAGGGTGGTCGTCGCTTCAGCTTCACCGCACTAGTAGTTGTCGGTGACGGCAATGGTCTAGTTGGCGTTGGTTACGGAAAATCTAAGGAAGTTCCGTCAGCAATCGCTAAGGGTGTTGAAGAGGCAAAGAAGAACTTCTTCCGCGTCCCACGCATCGCAAGCACCATTCCTCACCCAGTCCAGGGTGAGGCAGCTGCAGGTGTAGTTCTACTTCGCCCAGCCGCTGCGGGTACCGGTGTTATCGCCGGTGGTCCAGTGCGTGCAGTGCTTGAGTGTGCAGGTATCCACGATGTACTTTCAAAGTCATTGGGATCTTCAAACACCATCAACATCGTTCACGCCACCATCGAGGCACTGCGCCAGCTCGAAGAGCCAGCAGCAGTTGCAGCTCGTCGTGGTCTATCGCTTGAAGAAGTTGCTCCGGCAGGTCTTCTTCGCCAGCAGAAGGCAGGTGCCTAATGGCTACTAGTCTCAAGGTAACCCAGATCAAGAGTGCAATCGGCAACAAGCCAAACCAGCGCGAGACCCTTCGTAGTCTCGGACTAAAGCGCATCGGCGACATCATCGTCAAAGATGACAGCCTTGTAGTACGCGGTATGGTTCGCACCGTTGCCCACCTAGTTAAGGTCGAGGAGATCAACTAATGGCTGACGAAAAGAAGGCTCCAGCAGCTAAGGCTGCTCCAAAGGCTGCTGCAAAGCCAGCTGCCGAGAAGGCTCCAGCAAAGGCTGCTGCTCCAAAGGCTGCTGCAAAGCCAGCTGCTGAAAAGGCTGCACCTACAAAGGCTGCTGCACCGAAGGCTGCTGCTGAAGAGAAGGAAGCTAAGGCTGCCGCTCCGAAGGCTGCTCCAAAGGCTGCTGCAAAGAAGGCTGAAAAGCCTGCTGCTGAGAAGTCAAACGTTCTAAAGTTGCACCACCTTCGTCCAGCACCGGGCTCTAAGAAAGAGCGCACCCGTGTTGGTCGTGGTGAGGCATCTAAGGGTAAGACCGCAGGTCGTGGTACCAAGGGTACTAAGGCTCGTTACCAGGTTCGCCCTGGCTTCGAGGGTGGTGGCGTACGTCTAGTAATGCGTACACCTAAGCTTCGTGGTTTCAAGAACCCATTCCGCGTTGAATACCAGGTAGTAAACGTTGAGACTCTTGCTGAGCTATTCCCAGCAGGTGGCACCGTTACTGTTGCTGATCTAGTAGCCAAGGGCGCCGTTCGCAAGAACGAGCCGGTCAAGGTCCTAGGAAACGGCGACATCTCGGTTAAACTCAATGTCACAGTCGACAAGGTATCTGAGTCTGCAAAGGCAAAGATTGTCGCTGCTGGTGGCTCAGTCAACGACTAGTCGCTGACTAGTAAAGATTTAGCCAGGAGGCTTTAAGTTGCTTAGCGCTATTGTTCGTGCATTCCGTACACCGGATCTCCGTAACAAGCTTGCATTCACTCTTGCAATCGTTGCCATTTTCCGTTTGGGCTCGTTTATTCCTGCTCCATTCGTTGACTATGGCAACGTGCAAAAGTGTCTTGCACAGACCCAGAACACCAGCGGGCTCTACGAGCTCGTCAACCTGTTCTCGGGTGGCGCTTTGCTTCAGCTTTCTATCTTTGCGCTGGGAATCATGCCGTACATCACGGCTTCGATCATCACCCAGTTGCTTCGAGTTGTAATTCCTCGCTTTGAGGCGCTTTCAAAAGAAGGCGCTTCAGGCCAGGCAACTCTTACTCAGTACACTCGCTACCTAACCATCGCTCTCGGTGTATTGCAGTCAACCACTTTGATTGCAGTTGCTCGCCAGGGAGCATTGTTCGGTGCAGACTGTGTGCTTCCGATCCTCACTGACTCATCACCTATCGCAGTTGGTCTTATGGTTCTAACCATGACCGCCGGTACCGGTCTGATCATGTGGATGGGTGAGCTAATCACTGAGCGCGGCGTCGGCAACGGTATGTCGCTTCTAATCTTCACCTCAATTGCTTCTACCTTCCCAGCTTCACTTGCTGGCATTGCGCAGACCAAGAGCATTGAGACCTTGCTTGTAGTTCTAGCCATCGGTGTAGTTGTGGTTGGCCTGGTTATCCTGGTCGAACAGTCACAGCGCCGCATTCCGGTTCAGTACGCAAAGCGTATGGTTGGCCGTCGCACCTATGGTGGCCAGAGCACCTACATTCCAATCAAGGTGAACATGGCTGGTGTTGTTCCAGTTATCTTCGCGTCATCACTTCTTTACTTGCCAGCTCTGATTGCTCAGTTCAACCAGCCAGATGCAAACGGCAAGGTAGCTGACTGGGTTACTTGGGTTTCTAACTACCTAACCCAGGGTGACCACCCGCTATACATGGCTCTTTACTTCTTCCTAATCATTGGTTTCACCTACTTCTACGTAGCCATTACCTTCGATCCAATCGAGGTTGCTGACAACATGAAGAAGTACGGTGGCTTCATCCCTGGTATTCGTGCCGGCCGCCCAACTACCGAATTCCTTGAGTTCGTGTTGAGCCGCATCACCTTCCCAGGTGCCATCTACCTTGGTCTAATCGCATTGATTCCATTGATTGCGTTCTCACTCATCGGCGCCAACCAGAACTTCCCGTTCGGTGGAACCTCGATCCTCATCATCGTTGGTGTTGGTCTTGAAACTGTGAAGCAGATCAACGCACAGATGCAGCAGCGCAACTACGAAGGTCTTCTGAAGTGATCCGCCTACTCTTGATTGGCGCCCCAGGCGCTGGCAAGGGAACCCAGGCTGAAAAGCTTTCATCTGCGTTCAACATCCCTGCCATTTCTACCGGTGACATCTTCCGTCACAACGTGAAGAACGAGACCGAGCTCGGCAAGCAAGCCAAGGCATTCATGGACCGCGGCGAGTATGTTCCAGACAGCCTTACCAACGCTTTGGTTCGCGACCGTTTGTCTCAGGCAGACGCTGTTGAGGGCTTCTTGCTTGACGGGTACCCACGCACGGCTGACCAGGTTGAAGAACTTGACGACATCCTTGCATCTCAGGGCAAGCAGCTTGACGTGGTTGTTCAGCTAACCGCTGACACCGATGAAGTTGTGCGTCGTTTGCTAAACCGTGCCATTGAGCAGGGTCGCGCCGACGACACCGAAGACGTTATTCGCCGCCGTCTTGAGGTTTACGCAGAGCAGACCGCTCCGCTGACCGATGTTTACGCGGAGCGCGGATTGCTAGTAACCGTTGACGGTTTGGGCGAGGTTGCTGAGGTAACCGGTCGCATTCTCGAGGCTCTCGAAGCCCGTAACTCTGCTAACTAATGGCTCGTCACGGCTTTGAACTAAAAACTCCGCAGCAGATCATCATGATGCGCGAGGCCGGTTTGGCTACCGCCGCAGCATTGGCTGCAGTCCGCGCAGCTGTTCGCCCGGGGGTCACAACACTCGAGCTAGACAAAATTGCCGACGACAAAATCCAAGAACTTGGCGGCCACTCTAACTTTCAGCTAGTTCCCGGATACAGCCACACCATCTGTGCATCAATCAACGATGAGGTTGTTCACGGAATCCCAGCGGCAAATCGGATGCTGCAGGCCGGAGACATTTTGTCGGTCGACTGCGGTGCCGAGATCGGCGAGTGGAATGGTGACTCAGCCATGACCGTCATCGTGCCGGGTGCCGAAGAATCAGAGCTTATTGCCAGCCGCCAAAAACTGAGCGATGTCACTGAGCAGTCACTTTGGGTAGGTATTGCTGCTTTGGCTAAGGCCAAGGAGCTAAACGAAGTTGGCGCGGCCATCGAGGACTACATCGTAAGCCAGGGTGACTACGGAATTCTTGAAGACTATGTTGGCCACGGAATTGGTCGATCGATGCACGAGGACCCACCGGTCTACAACTATCGCGTCCGCGGCAAGAGCCCAAAGGTTGTTCCGGGGCTAGTCGTGGCCATCGAACCGATGGTGGTTTCTGGCAGTGCTGCCACCAAGATTCTCAGTGACGGCTGGACTGTGTCGACCAAGGATGCCTCGGATGCATCGCACTGGGAGCACACTGTTGCGGTTCACGAGGGTGGAATTTGGGTGCTGACTGCCGAGGATGGCGGAAAATCCAAGCTTGCACCTTTGGGTGTTGTTCCGGTTCCACTGGTCTAAAGACCAAAATCGGTCGCTGTTGGTTGGCTGCTTAGAAAACTTAATTACCAAATTCAGCGCATTTCCAATAGGATTGAATTTCGGTGTTTCTACACGCAATCCCTAATCGAAAGATTTGGTTCTTTTGCGTGCGCCCGAACACTAAAAACTTGAAGTAGATAAGTGAGTTATGGCCAGTAAAGACGGTGTCATCGAGATCGAAGGTTCGGTCGTCGAAGCTCTTCCGAACGCAATGTTCCGCGTTGAGTTGACCAACGGTCACAAGGTCCTTGCCCACATTTCAGGAAAGATGCGTCAGCACTACATCCGTATCCTCCCAGAGGACCGCGTGATTGTTGAGTTGAGTACCTACGACCTAACTCGTGGCCGCATCATTTATCGCTACAAATAAAAACGGTTAGCAATAACCCTTAATAGAAGTAAGAGACATGAAGGTAAACCCAAGCGTCAAGAAGATTTGCGACAAGTGCAAGGTCATTCGTCGTCACGGTCGCGTCATGGTTATCTGCGACAACCCACGTCACAAGCAGCGCCAGGGCTAAATAACTAAAAACAAAAAAGGCAGCACAACATCCTTCGGGGTGTTACCTCCGGAGAAGGCCGGAGCCCAATCGTGAGATTCGGATGTGTTGCTCCAGACCTTCTAAACAAACAAGGAGAAATCCCATGGCACGTGTTGCCGGAGCCGATATTCCAGACGCGAAGCGCGTCGAAATCGCACTTACCTACATCTACGGCATTGGCCGTACTCGCTCAGTCCAGATCTTGGCTGAGACCAAAGTTGACAAGAACATCCGCGTAAAGGACCTTACCGACGACCAGCTAGTCGCTATCCGTGACTACATCGAAGGTAACTACAAGGTTGAGGGTGACCTCCGCCGTGATGTTGCAGCAGACATTCGCCGCAAGGTTGAAATCGGCTCATACGAGGGTATCCGTCACCGCAAGGGCCTACCGGTCCGCGGTCAGCGTACCAAGACCAACGCACGTACTCGCAAGGGTCCAAAGCGCACCGTAGCCGGCAAGAAGAAGGCGGCACGCTAGTAGCCCGTAGGCACTAAGCAGCCCCTCATCACAAACCTTAAGAATTTAGGAGAAACTCATGGCAGCACCTAAGGCAAGCGTTCGCAAGCCACGCCGCAAAGAGAAGAAGAACATTGTTGTAGGCCAGGCCCACATCAAGAGCACCTTCAACAACACCATCGTTTCAATCACTGACGCCACCGGCGCTGTGATCTCATGGTCATCATCAGGTGATGTTGGCTTCAAGGGTTCACGTAAGTCAACCCCATTCGCAGCTCAGCTTGCAGCTGAAGCAGCAGCACGTAAGGCACAGGAGCACGGCCTAAAGAAGGTTGACGTTTTCGTGAAGGGCCCAGGCTCAGGTCGCGAAACCGCAATCCGTTCACTTCAGGCAGCAGGTCTAGAGGTTGGTTCAATCTCAGACGTCACTCCTCAGGCTCACAACGGCTGCCGCCCACCAAAGCGTCGCCGCGTCTAACCTTTGGTTTCGCATCCGACCCGGTTTGCAGTTGCTTAATCTGTGGCAGTTGCAAACCGAGTTAGAAACCCAATCGCGGGTTTCAGCCCAGTTTTAATCTCGCAACAAACCTGAACAGTGGCCACTGATCAGGCCCCAACAAATAGACATCAAATAGCGGATGTCTAGCTGAAAGGAACCAAACGTGCTGATTGCACAGCGTCCAACTCTTCACGAAGAAGTACTAGCACCAAACCGTTCACGTTTTGCTCTAGAGCCTCTAGAGCCTGGCTTCGGTTACACCCTAGGAAACTCACTCCGCCGTACCCTACTTTCATCAATCCCAGGTGCAGCTGTTACCAACATCCGCATTGAGGGTGTTCGTCACGAGTTCAGCACCATCGAAGGCGTTAAAGAAGACGTCACCGAGATCATCTTGAACATCAAGGACCTCGTAGTTTCTTCAGAGCACGACGCACCTGTTGTTGCTCACCTACGCAAGCAGACCGCTGGCGTTGTAACCGCTGCTGACATCCAGGTTCCTGCTGGTGTTGAGGTTCACAACCCTGAGTTGGTAATTGCAACCATCAACGCAAAGGCAAAGTTCGAAGTTGAGCTAACCATCGAGCGTGGCCGTGGCTACGTTCAGGCTTCTCAGAACCGCAACCCAGATGCAGATGCCGGTGTAATTCCAATCGACTCGATCTATTCACCAGTTCTAAAGGTTTCTTACCGCGTTGAGGCAACTCGTGCCGGTGAGTTCACTAACTTCGACAAGCTGATTGTTGATGTTGAGACCAAGCCATCAATCACTCCTCGCGATGCTGTTGCATCTGCCGGAAGCACTTTGGTTGAGTTGTTCGGTCTTGCGCGCGAGCTAAACGTTGCAGCAGAAGGTATCGAGATCGGCCCAGCACCAGTTGAGGCCGGCCTTTCACCAGAGCTTGCAATGCCTATCGAAGACCTGGACCTAACCGTCCGTTCATACAACTGCCTAAAGCGTGAGGGCATCAACACCGTTAGCGAGCTAATCGGTCTGTCAGAAGACCAGTTGATGAACATCCGCAACTTCGGTAGCAAGTCGGTAGATGAGGTTCGCGACAAGCTAACCTCAATGGGACTAAAGTTCAAGGACGCCGTCCCAGGCTTCGACGCAGCTTACTTCAGCTCGGCTTACGACGAGGACGACCAGGCGTAAGCCGGTCTCCAGATCACAGAAATCTAAGAGGAGAAATCAATGCCTACCCCAACTAAGGGACCACGTCTAGGTGGCGGACCAGCTCACGAGCGTCTAATGCTTCGTAACATGGCTACTTCGCTATTCAAGCACGGCAAGATCACCACTACTGAGACCAAGGCAAAGCGCCTACGTCCAGTTGCTGAGCGTCTTGTCACCTTCGCAAAGCGCGGAGACCTGCACGCACGTCGTCGCGTTATGCAGCAGATCACTGACAAGTCAGTTGTTCACGAGCTGTTCGCAAACGTTGCACCGTTGGTTGCAGACCGTCAGGGTGGCTACACCCGCATCACCAAGCTTGGCTACCGTAAGGGCGACAACGCTCCTTTGGCGCTAATCGAGCTTGTTCTTGAGCCAGTAGCCCCAAAGAACGCAACCAAGAAGCCTAAGCTTGCTAACTCTGTCAAGGCAGTAGCAGCTCCTGTTGAGGCTCCAGCCGAGGTCGTTGAGACCCCAGCTGAGGACGCAGCAGTAGAGGCTCCAGCAGCAGAGTAGTTTTAGTTTCAAATGAATCAACCCGTTGACCGCTCGGTTAACGGGTTGATTCGTTACCGTTTGAATTTTGCCTACGACGGCACCAACTATTGGGGCTTCGCCAAGCAAAAAGGATTCGCCACCGTCCAGGGTGAACTCGTTACTGCGCTAACCACTGCATTCGGTGAATCGAAGACTGATTTCGATATGCGCGTTGCCGGCCGCACCGATGCCGGAGTGCATGCCTACGACCAGGTAATCCACATTGACCTCAGCCAAGAGCAGCTCAAGCGCCTTGGTCGAACCAAAGGGTTCCTGGGTAAACTCAACGATCTTCTGCCCGAGGACATCCGGGTTCATTCGGTCGAACTAGCCCCACCGGGCTTTGATGCCCGATTCTCAGCCTCGTATCGGCGCTACCGCTACCGAATTGCTGATGGCGAAGCTAATAAAAACCCACTCAAGCAGCGATACACCCACTGGATTAAGCATCCGCTCGATGTGACTGCGATGCAGCTGGCAGCTTTTGAACTGATTGGCCTTCACGATTACGCGTCATTTTGTCGGGCCAAGGTGGGTGCAACCACAATCCGCCACGTCCGCGAGATAACCGTCAAGCGCAATCCAGCTGATGACAACGTCATCGAAGTTGAATTGCAGGCCGATGCCTTTTGCCACAACATGGTGCGCTCAATCGTGGGCGGGCTGATTGCTGCCGGCGAGGGCAAGGCCGGACCAACTGAAATTGCTGCCACGCTGGCAAGGCGAACCCGAGTTGGTTCATACAAGGTTTCACCAGCCCGAGGGCTGACATTGATCGAGATTGGCTACCCAGCCGATGACCAATTGGCCGAGCAGGCCGAGCGTGCCAGAAACATGCGAACCCTAGATGAAAATTAGGGTTTGACCACAGGCACATGTTCGGGCTAGACTTGACCTTTGGTATTGGCAGTTAGCCAATGTGAAAACGTGAATCCCGAGAAGATCTCTTCTAGCGCGGATTCATTTCAATCCGACACAGAAGTAGAAGGCAATTTAACGTGCGTACTTATTCTCCAAAGGCTCACGAGCTGAGCAACGAGTGGCTAGTCATCGACGCCGCTGATGTAGTTCTCGGCCGTCTAGCAACCCACGCAGCAGCACTGTTGCGCGGAAAGCACAAGCCGACTTTTGCACCACACATGGACAACGGTGACTTCGTCATCATCATCAACGCTGAGAAGGTTGCTCTAACCGGCGCCAAGCTCAAGCAGAAGAAGGCATACCGCCACTCTGGTTACCCAGGTGGTCTTACTGCAACCACTTACTCTGAGCTTCTAGAGAAGAACCCAGAGAAGGCTGTAGAGAAGGCAATCAAGGGCATGCTTCCTCACAACAAGCTAGGTGCAACCCAGCTTGCAAAGCTAAAGGTTTACCGCGGTGCTGAGCACCCACACGCTGCACAGCAGCCAAAGCCTTTCATCATCGACCAGGTAGCTCAGTAAGGAATCCCTCGTGGCTAAAGACATCGCAGAAGACGTAGTTTCAACAGAGAGCTACACCACCGAGACCCCTGCAGCTAAGGCTGCACCGGCTAAGTCACGTGGCGCACTGACCACTCCTGGTGCCGGCCTTGGCCGTCGCAAAGAGGCAGTTGCTCGTGTTCGCATCATGCCAGGTACCGGAGTTATCAAGGTAAACGGCCGTGACTTCGCTGAGTACTTCCCAAACAAGCTTCACCAGCAGCTAATCACTGACCCATTCACCATCCTTGACCTAAAGGGTGCTTACGACGTTATCGCTCGTATCTCAGGTGGTGGCTCAGCTGGTCAGGCTGGTGCACTTCGTCTAGGTATTGCTCGTGCACTAAACGAGATCGACCGCGACAACAACCGTCCTTCACTAAAGAAGGCTGGCTTCCTAAAGCGCGACCCACGTGTTATCGAGCGCAAGAAGGCTGGTCTGAAGAAGGCACGTAAGGCTTCTCAGTTCTCGAAGCGTTAATCCAACACTTCACGCTTTCAAAAGCATAGACTCACGATATGGCGAGACTCTTTGGCACCGATGGTGTTCGAGGTCTCGCCAATCGTGATTTAACGGCACAACTTGCATTCGATCTAGCTCAGGCCGCCGCAATTGTGCTTGGCGAAGATGCTCGATCAAGAGGCATAAAGCCAAAAGCGGTTATTGGCCGCGACCCACGTATCTCAGGTGAGTTTCTAGCCGCCGCAATCTCAGCCGGTTTAGCTAGCTCGGGCGTAGACGTTTTTGATGCCGGCGTGCTGCCAACACCGGCAACCGCATTTTTGACCGCCGACCTCGACGCCGACTTTGGCGTCATGATCTCGGCCTCGCATAACCCGGCCCCAGATAACGGCATCAAGTTCTTCTCTCGTGGTGGGCACAAATTGCCCGATGAAGTTGAAGACAAAATTGAAGCCGCTATCGGTGCTGAAAAACTTGCCCCGCTAGGCGGCGCAGTTGGTCACGTACAGCGGTTTGCTGACGCCGAGGACCGCTACATTGTTCACCTGTTGCGTTCACTACCAAACCGCCTTGACGGCCTAACCGTGGTTGTTGACTGTGCTCACGGTGCAGCAGCGGGCGTATCGCCTCAGGTGTTCACCGATGCCGGCGCAAAGGTATTTGTTATCGGGGCAGAGCCAGACGGCAACAACATCAACCTTGGCTACGGTTCAACCCACATGTCTGCATTGCAGTCGGCTGTGCTCGAGCACGGCGCCGATTTTGGTGTGGCTCACGATGGAGATGCCGACCGCTGCTTGGCTGTTGATGCCAGCGGAGCGATTATCGACGGTGACCAGATCATGGCGATTTTGGCGCTATCTCTGAAGGAGCGCGGCCAATTGGCCCGCAACACTTTGGTGGCCACCGTGATGAGTAACCTCGGCTTGAGAATTGCAATGCAAGAGAACAACATCGAGATGATTGAAACCGGAGTTGGTGACCGCTACGTTCTAGAAGCGATGCGCGACGGTGGTTACACCCTTGGTGGTGAGCAATCAGGGCATGTGATTTTTGCCCAGTATGCAACCACCGGTGACGGAATCCTGACCGGCCTAAAAATTGGCGCCGAGATGGCCCGCACTAAGAAATCTTTGGCGGAACTTGCTTCGGTCATGAATATCTATCCGCAGGTGCTGATCAATGTGCCTGGAGTAGATAAAACTCGAGTCGAGACCGATGCTGAACTGCAGAAGGTAGTTGCCGAAGCCGAGGCCGATTTGCACGGTACCGGACGAGTTCTCTTGCGCGCCTCGGGCACCGAGCCATTGGTTCGCGTGATGGTCGAGGCTGCCGAAGCTGGCACCGCACAATCTTGGGCTGAACGTATTGCCCGCGTAGTCGAAAAGCAGCTGGCTCTCTAAGACCTAGAAACGATGATGGGTGGCTCACTTACTGTGAGCCACCCATCATCTGTTTAGATGCTTATGCGTCTCTGAATTCAGACTTGGCAAATTCTGCGTCGTCTTCTGCCGACTTTAGTCGGGCAATTGAGAAGATTACGAGGCCGAAGAGACACTTGGCTAGCACGTCTGCAATAGTGTAGCCAACCTCGCGGGCAACAAACTCATTGGCATCGAATCCAGTTGAGTTCATCGCAAGTATGAAGGTGATTGGGTAAACGCCCCAGGTTGCAATTAGCAAGAGTCGAACTAGCTTGACCTTCTTTTGAACAGCTGGAGATTGGCGTACCAAGCTCTTTCCCAACTCAATGAACAGTACGTACAGGATGTACAAGAACGGAATCGTTGATAGGAGGCCCCACACTGACGGTGCGATTCCCCAAATGTCGAGCTTTGCATCGCCAGGGTATCCCAATACGATCATTGCCGTTGCCGCTGGAACCAAACGGTTGAGAATGGAGCTTTGAGCGGCCTTGGCCAAAGCCAAAACAGCGACCAATTCAACCAGTAGCAGGGGCACGGTGAGTAGCCAGTCGACATATCTGTAGCCCACGTTGTAGGCATCTGGGTTGTTCTCGGCACCAGCGAATGCATGGTTGAAATTGTCAAACATTCTGAAGTAGTGGTACGCGGCAATCGCCGTTACTGTTGCAGACACCATTACCGCCATGCGGTATCTCGGAAGTACGCGTTCGCGAGCGAAGAATAGGAAAATTGAGGTGAACAGCATCGCTGCTAGCCCCAAAGAGAGCATGTTGTAAACCAAGTTAAATTGGCCGTTGTCTAAGGTCTCAGACAATGTATACATTTGTAGCCTTTCAATAGATGTACTTTTAGAAGTCATCGTTTGCATCGTCGGTGCCAAGGTTTTGAAGCACCTGGCGACACCCATACGATTGGCTCCTCAGAGGTAACCGAGCAGGAGTCTGAGAAAGTCCTGAGCGTTATAACGACTTGGTCACGTATTTGGTTGCACTCTATGTGCGACTACCAAGAAGTTTTTGGATATCACCAAAGACCTCCAAGCCGGCACAGGTTCCGCGCCCCTCATACAAAACTGATCCGTCAGCGCCTATGTGCTTGAGCTCGATCACTGCATCTAGAGTTTCTTCAACCCGCTGGTACATGGCCGACCTAAGCGGTGCGTGAAGCAGCCCGCCCCTGACCCGCGCAGCCCTAATTTCAAGGGTTCCATCTGGTCCGGTGAGCGACCAGGTGACGTGTGAGTCATCGATGTTCAAAAGGGATTCTTTGGAGCCGTTGTAGGTGGCCCAACGATGCAGTTTGCCCGAATGTTTGAAGCCGATGATGAAACCGCGGAACGAGCTGGCCAACCAAGGGATTAGGGCCACTGATGCCACCAGTGAGGCATCGGCCGCACCCTCAAAATGATTTGAGGCCATCCACACGTAACCGGCGGGGAAGGATTTTCCCCAGTCTTTTTCGATGTAACCTCGGCCACCCGATAGATCTACTTGCTTGCCCTCAATCTCAAGTACGCCACCAAGGCTGTGGCCAAAACTAACCACACCGTGAAAACACTCCATGAGTGGAACCATGCCGTACCAACCCATGATTCCTGGTTCGCGCAGGGTCACCGGCCACGGATCTAGGGGAGTCGTGTACCTGACCTGCCCGCGCAATTGTGGTAGGTCAAGAACTGCACCTGAGACATTGAAGGTGTTGTTGCCAATCTTGACTTCAAATTTATCCGTGGCTGCGTAAAAGGCATCGGTGTTGAATTTATGAAACCAAGACCGGCCGGTAAGGCCATCGAGTACCTGAATAAACGCCTGGTTTTCATCAGGGCTAGAGCCGCGCTGGCCGCGAAAGATGCCGGGTATTACCGCCCACCTTTGGGACTGGTCGGCGCTGATAATTTTGATGTACCAGCCCTCAAAAAACAGGTTGTTTTTGCCGGTTCCGTGAAAAGCCTCAGGGTGCATTACCCCCTGTATGAAAGCACCGATACTCTGCATGCCTTCACACTACGCCCAAAACCGGGGGGTTTAGAGCTTGCGCAGCAGAACGCGCTCAACCTGGTGGTTGGAGCCCTTTTGCAGAACGAGAGTTGCGCGCGAACGGGTTGGCAAGATGTTCTCAACCAGGTTTGGCAAGTTGATTGTCGACCAGATTTCGTTGGCACGGGCAAGCGCCTTTTCAACATCCATCTCGGCATAGCGGTGAAAATATGAGGCTGGGTTGGTAAAGGCCGATTCACGCAATTTGTAGAAGCGGTTCAAGAACCATTCGGTGATGTTTTCGGTGGCTGCATCCAAGTAAATTTTGAAGTCAAAAAAGTCACTCAGAGCCACATCTTGGCCGGTGCCCGGTGACTGAAGAACGTTCAAACCCTCGATGATCAGTACATCTGGTCGAGTTACAGTAGCGGTCTCACCCGGCACAATGTTGTAACTCAGGTGTGAGTAAACCGGCGCTGTGGTTTCGGCCGCACCGCTCTTGATGTCGGCTACAAACTTGAGCAGGGCAAGGCGGTCATAGGACTCCGGAAACCCCTTGCGGTGCATGATCCCGCGCTTCTCCAGCTCTTCGTTCGGGTACAGAAATCCATCGGTGGTGATGAGCTCAACCTGCGGGGTGCCGTCCCAGCGGCTCAGCAACTCTTTGAGCAAACGTGAAACGGTTGACTTGCCAACTGCCACAGAACCGGCAACGCCGATGATGAAAGGCACACGACCCGATTGGCTGCCCAGAAAGTTTGAGGTGGCTTGGTGAAGCTTTTGGTGCTCAGCCACGTAGAGGTTTAGCAATCTGCTGAGCGGAAGGTAGACGTCCTTGACTTCTTTGATATCCAAGAAGTCACCAAGGCCCCGGATTTGCTGAATTTCGGCCTCAGTTAGGGGGAGGTCGGTGGTATTTCCGAGTTCTGCCCAGTCGGCTCGAGAAATCTCATTGAAAGGGCTCAGCGCATCGCTCACAAAGAGCCATTCTGCCGTAAATTAGAAGCCATGTGTGGAATCGTCGGTTACGTAGGCCCAAAATCAACTCTGGATGTGCTTCTAGGTGGCCTTCGTCGACTTGAATACCGCGGTTACGACTCAGCTGGAGTATCGGTGGTCACCAACGGTGGCAGCCTTGAAACCCGTAAAAAAGCTGGCAAGTTGGACAACCTGGTTTCAGAAATCACCAACCACCCGGTTGCTGACTCTCACATTGGTATTGGCCACACTCGCTGGGCAACGCACGGTGCGCCAACTGACGGCAACGCACACCCACACCTTGGTGGCACAACCAGCAAACTGGCCCTGATACACAATGGAATCATCGAAAACTTCTCGGCTCTGAAGGCAGAGCTTTTGGCTGAGGGAACCCGCTTTGCCAGCGAGACCGACTCTGAAGTGGCAGCTCACCTGATTGCCCGTGAGTTTGAAAAGACCAACGACCTGCCGACCGCGTTTGCCAACGTAGTCAACCGCCTTCACGGCGCATTCACCATCTTGGTAATTCATGAGGATCAGCCAGATGTGGTTTTGGCAGCTCGCCGCAACGCACCGTTGGTCATTGGCCTGGGCGATGGCGAGAACTTTTTGGGTTCTGACGTTGCCGCATTCGTCGAGCACACCAAGCGCGCCATTTCGGTGGGCCAGGATGAAATCGTCATCTTGCGCGCCGACTCGGTCGAAGTGCGTACCTTTGACGGTACACCGGTTGAGCCAATCGAATTCACTGTTGACTGGGATGCCTCGGCAGCCAGCAAGGGTGGCTGGTCAAGCTTTATGGCCAAAGAGATTGCCGACCAGCCTCAGGCAGTTGCCGACACTCTCATGGGTCGTTTGGCCTCTGATGGTTCGGTGACCCTGTCTGAAATCGATGGACTTTCAGAACAGGACATCCTGGCAATTGATCGCATCATCATGGTGGCCTGCGGTACCGCAGCGTATGCCTGCGATGTTGCCAAGTACGCCATCGAGAAATTTTCAAGAATTCCGGTACAGGTTGAGCTCTCTCACGAATTCCGCTACCGCGACCCAATCGTGACCCCAAACACCTTGATTGTTGCCGTGAGCCAGTCGGGCGAGACCATGGATACCCTGATGGCAACCCGATACGCCAAAGAAGCTGGCGCCAAAGTGCTGGCCATTTGCAACACTCAGGGTGCAACCCTGGCCCGTGAATCTGACGCAGTTATTTACACCCACGCAGGCCCAGAGGTGGCGGTTGCTTCGACCAAGGCACTCGTTGCGCAAATCACCGCCGGGTACCTCTTGGCGCTATTTTTGGCTGCCGGCCGCGGGGCAACTCCAAAGGCTGAACTGGCGCGACTTGGCCAGGAACTTTTGAAGATGCCGGCTAACGTAACCCAGGTACTTGAGCGTCTCGACCCAATCCGTGAACTTGCCAAGCAAATGGCAGAGGCTAAATCTGTGCTGTTCTTGGGCCGAAATGTTGGGTTCCCGATTGCCATGGAAGGCGCGCTAAAGCTTAAGGAATTGGCCTACATTCACGCCGAAGGTTTTGCCGCTGGTGAACTGAAGCACGGCCCAATTGCCTTGATTGAGGAGGGGCAGCCGGTATTTGTAATTGTGCCAAGCCCGCATGATGCTGACAGTTTGCACCCGAAGGTTATCTCTAACATCCAAGAGATTCGTGCCCGAGGTGCACAGGTGATTGCCATTGCCGAAGAGGGTGACACTGAGGTTGGCAACTTTGCCGAGCACGTAACTTTTGTGCCTTCCTGCGAAAACATTTTCTCGGCAATTCTTAACGTCATTCCGCTTCAGACATTTGCACTCGAGTTGTCACAGGCCAAGGGGCTTGATGTAGATCAGCCTCGAAACCTGGCCAAGTCAGTAACCGTCGAATAAATGATTATCGGTGTTGGTGTAGATACGGTTCAGCTGAGCCGGTTTGAGGCAAAACTAACCGAGACCCCGCGACTCAAAGATCGACTGTTTTTAGACATCGAAACTATTGATGCAAGCATCAAAACTCTGGCCGGACGGTTTGCTGCCAAAGAGGCTGTTATCAAAGCCTTGAGCGGAGCGCCCGGAATTGAGTGGCACGGCATTGAGGTGGGTAAAGAATCTACCGGTAAGCCGGTGATTTGGCTGCACGGCGAAACAGCTAGTGTGGCACTTAGGGCAGGCGTGAGAAAATTGCACCTGTCGATTAGCCACGACGGAGATGTTGCCGTGGCCTTTGTAGTTGCCGAAGGAGGTCTTTGATGCGCGAGTTGTTGATTGACCTCGATGCGGTGGCCACCAACCTAAAGACTATGAAGGCCCGCGTTGGCCAGGCCATGGTCATGGGCGTTGTGAAGGCTGATGCCTACGGGCACGGCATGATTCCGGTGGCTCGCAAACTCGAGGCGGCCGGCGTTGATTACCTTGGCGTTGCCGATGTCAGTGAAGCCCTTGAGCTTCGTGATGCTGGAATTGATTTGCCGATTTTGGCCTGGCTTCACGACCCACGCGAGACGTTTGTACGTGCGGTGGCTGCCGGAATTGAGTTGGGCGTTGCCAACGTTGAGCAGCTGGAGCGGGTGGCCAAAGCTGCCGAACACCTTGGTCGCGTTGCCCGCGTTCACCTCAAGGTTGATACCGGTCTGGGACGCAACGGCGCGAGTGCTGCTGAATGGCCATCGGTGTTAAAAACTGCACACGGATTAGTGGCAGAGGGCTTTATTCAGGTGGTCGCGATTTTTAGTCACCTGTCATGCACCAGCGAAGCCGACGACCTGCTGCAAATCGAGCGGTTTGAATCTGCCTGCCAAGCGGCCCGAGATGCCCAAATTGATTTCGAGCTGCGGCACCTAACTGCCTCTGACGGCTCGCTGCGTTACCCGCAGGCTCACTACGAAATGGTTCGTCTCGGCATTGCGCTTTATGGGCTATCGCCGTTTACCGAAAACCACTCTTCAGACTTTGGGTTGGTGCCGGCAATGACCGCAACCGCTTTGGTAACCCAGGTCAAGCGCGTTGAGGCGGGTCACGGTGTGAGCTATGGGTATTTGCACCGAACTCAGGCTGAGAGCACCTTGGCTCTAGTGCCAGTTGGTTATGCCGAGGGTCTGCCGCGAAATGCCAGCGGGCGTGCACAGGTTTCAATCAACGGCAAGAACTACCCAATCAGCAGTCGAATTGCCATGGATCAATTTGTCTTGGATGTCGGCGACGATCAGATTGCTGAAGGCGACACCGTAACTATTTTTGGTGACCCGGCTGCTGGCGTGCCTTCTGCTGATGACTTGGCCGTTGCCGCTGACACTATCAACTACGAAATTGTTACCCGCATCGGTGGACGCTTCAAGCGCCACTACCTAGGTGAAGAAGTTTAGATGGCCAAGGTTCTGGCCAAACTAACCATCGAAACCCCAGAAGAAATGCACGAACTGGGGCTGCGCTTGGCTGCCCTTTTTCAAGCCGGCGACCTCATTCTGCTAACCGGCCCCCTCGGTGCCGGCAAGACCACACTCACTCGCGGAATCGGTGAGGCCTTGGGCGCCATCGGAAATGTCTCGAGCCCAACTTTCGTTTTGGCTCGAACCCACTCCTGTGGCGAGGGTCGGCCAGCCTTGGTGCACGTCGACGCCTACCGCCTATCGAGCGCTGCCGAACTCGATGACTTGGATATCGATTTTCCTAATTCCATAACCATCGTGGAGTGGGGCAAAGGGCTTACCGACGGCATCACCGATGACTGGCTTGAAATTGAAATTGAGCGTGATCACACCGGAGAGTCCGAGATTCGTGAGCTGGTTTTGACCGGATATGGCGAGCGTTGGGCGGGTGTGAAGTTCTAGTGGGTTACCAACTGATCATTGACACCTCCGCCGGAACCTCGGTTGCCCTAACTCGCGCCGGTGCGCCCATCGCCGAGTACAACGACTCCAGCAACATGAAGCACGCCGAGGGCATCGGTGCTGCTATTGCTGACGTGCTGGCACAGGGTGGCGTAAATGCCAAGGACGTGGCCACGGTTGTTGTTGGGCGAGGGCCGGCGCCATTCACCGGCTTGCGGGTTGGAATTGCCGCGGCCATGATGTTTGCCGAGGGCGCCGGGGCCAAGCTGTTTGGCGTGGTTAGCCTTGACGCAATTGCTTTGGAAGCACTGAATGATGAGGCAATTGCCGCTCAGGTTGCCGCGGGTGTACCGCTGTTGGTTACTGCCGATGCCCGCCGCCAAGAGGTCTACTGGGGTCTGTACTCCGGGGTTTCAAAATCGGGGGCACCAATCTGTATAGAAGGGCCGGGGGTAATCAAGCCGGCCGCGCTCGCCGAATTAATGCAGCAGCGTGGTGTCCAACCAATTGAGGTTAGCTCTACGGTTTTTGCAACCCGCCTAAGCCAGGTGTTTGACGCACAGGTTATTGACGGCACAGCCAGCCAGGATGTTTCGGCGCTATATCTTCGTGAGCCGGATGCGGTGCCTTCACCGGGTAAGAAGGTAAGCGGATGAACAGTTGGGTAATTCGCAGCGCAATTGAGTCTGATCTTGACTCAATCATGGCCCTAGAGCACGAATGCTTTCCGGTCGATGCTTGGTCGCGCGAGAACATGCACTTTGAGATTTTGGCCCACCACACCCACTATATGGTTGCGCACATCGGGGCAGATTTAGTGGCATTTGCGGGGCTAAGCAAGGTGCCCGGCAGTGAACAAAGTGACATTCAAACCATTGCCGTTGCCGACTCGATCAGAGGGCGCGGCTTGGGCAAGCAGCTCATGAACCAGCTTTTGTCTGAAGCTCGCCGGCTGCATGCCACCGAGGTGTTCCTTGAGGTCCGCGCCGATAACTTGCCGGCCCAAAAGCTCTACGAATCGCTGGGTTTTGAACACATCGATACTCGCAAGCGCTACTACCAGCCTGACAACGTTGATGCCTGGGTGATGCGGCTGCAGTTTGCCAAAGGGTCAATTGGCCGCGAGCCAATCGTTTTGGGTATCGAGTCATCCTGTGATGAAACCGGCGTGGGCATTGTTCGCGGGTCGACTCTGATGGCCAACGTTATTTCTTCTTCGATGGATGAGCACGCGCGATTTGGCGGAGTGGTACCCGAGATTGCTGCCCGAGCGCACCTTGAGGCACTGCAGCCAACCCTGCACCAAGCGCTAGCGGCGGCAAAGTTGAGCCTCAAGGACATCGATGCCATTGCTGTGACCAACGGCCCTGGCCTAGGCGGCGCGCTGATGGTGGGCGTCGGCGCGGCCAAGGCGCTATCGGTTGCCCTAGACAAGCCGATTTACGCAGTGAACCACCTGGTTGGGCACGTTGGCGTTGACATTTTGGAACGCGGCAAGCTTGAAACCCCAACTATCGCGCTTCTGGTCAGCGGTGGGCACACCTCGCTGCTTTTGGTTCGCGACCTGCTCGATGACGTTGAACTGTTGGGCGAGACCATCGATGATGCCGCGGGCGAGGCATTCGACAAGGTTGCCCGAGTGCTTGGGCTCAAGTATCCTGGCGGCCCTGAGATTGATCGCGCAGCCGTCGGCGGTGACCCAAAGGCCATTCGTTTTCCACGCGGATTGAGTTTGCCGAAGGACATGGAGAAGCACCGCTACAACTTTTCGTTCTCAGGTTTGAAAACGGCGGTGGCTAGGTGGGTTGAGTCTGCCGAGACCCGCGGTGAGCCGATCAATAAGGCCGATGTTGCGGCAAGTTTTAGAGAAGCAGTTGCCGATGTACTGGTGACCAAAGCGGTCAACGCTTGCCTGGATTACGGGGTTCCGCGCCTTCTCTTGGGTGGCGGTGTGGTGGCCAACTCACGGCTTCGCGAACTAGCTGCCGAAAAGTGTGCCGCTCACGGCATTGAGCTCCGAATTCCGGCGCTTAGTTTGTGCACCGATAACGGCGCAATGATTGCTGCGCTTGGCGCGCAACTCATGATGGCCGGCCGCCAGCCTTCATCGCTGAATTTTGGAGCGGACTCGACACTGCCTGTTACCTCGGTACAAACTCACTAGTTAAGCCCAGCGTTCTCACAGGCTGTTCTCAGCCTTGATTGTTTGACTGAACGCGAGTTGAAAAACTTATCTACCTAAGGAGTAAGCCAAATGGCTGACAAGACTGAAAAGACTGAAGCTACCGAAAAGGCAGCTAAAAAGACCGAGGCCGCTGCGACTCAGGCTGTTGAGAGCCCTGTTGCTGCAAAGAAGTTTGACTTCACCTCACTTAACTCGCTGGCTGTAGTTTCACTAGCAACCGCGCTAACCAGCGTTGGTGCTGTAGCTGCGGTTATCACCGGTCACATTGCCTTGGCTCAGATCAAGAAGTCGGGTGCTTCTGGTCGCGCACTGGCAATCGCTGGTTTGGTGGTTGGTTATGCAACCATCGCGTTCTGGGCTTTCTCAAGCCTGGTCTGGGTTGGCCTTGCCCTCAAGGGCTTTGGTGCCGGCTACGGCATGATGGGCTGGGACTACATGGGCAATGGACACTTTGGCCCGGGAATGATGGGCAATAACTAAAGGTTTCAAATAGAGTTCGCGAGACTGACCTATTTCAGTGCTTCGCAAACAAGAACTCGATGGGCGTCGCCCACTCTGGTAACAATCAGGGTGGCGGCGCCTTTTCCTTTGGGCGCCAATTCTTTTCGAAGTTCCTCGGGCACAACATCCGAGCCGCGCTTTTTGATTTCGAGAATTCCGATACCGCGCTCGCGCAAATATGCTTTGAGTTTCTTGCGGTCAAACGCCAGGTTTTCAAGCACCCGATACCCCTTTAGCCACGGCGACTTTATTTCGGTGGCCGCGGTCAGGTATGCAATTTCTGGGCTAAAAATGTGGGCACCGATGCTCTGCGCCAATTGCCCCAGCAGGTGAGAGCGGATTACCGCGTTGTCGGGTTCGTAAACAAATTCCTCAAGCTCACCAAGGTCGGCGTCTAGGCGCTCGGTCGAGTCGCTGGTGATTTCGTGCTTTGCATCGGCGGTGATTAGTAGTGCTGAACGTTTGATGTTTGGTCTGGCTAGCGACCCAAACCAGAGGGTTAGCTCGACTAGGTTGCCACCAACTGAAACCCACTGGGCCTCGGCGTCGTCGGGGATGCCCTCGTGCGGGTGGCCAGGGCCAAATTTGACGCCGGTTGGTTTTTGAGCAGCGGCCGCCAAAACAAAATCAAACGATGGAGAAAACGCCGCTGGGTCAAATTTTCGGGTGGCTCGTTCACGATTTGGGCCACCGAGTTCGCGGCGGGCTGGGTCAAGAAACAGCGCACCAAACGGGCTGAGGTCAATCTCGGTCACATCTGCCTGCTGCACCTCGGCATTATCAAATGGCGCCAGGTTATAGGTGGCAATCGCGGCCGTTACCTCGTCAAGTTCAAAGGCGTGAACCTTGATGTCAAGGCTTGCCAGTGCCAAAGATTCAGCCCCGATACCGCAACCCAAATCAGCAACATCATCAATACCCGCTTTGCGAAACCGATCGGCGTGAAGCGCGGCGACGTTCAGTCGCGAAGCCTGCTCGAGCCCGGCCTCGGTGAAAAGCATTCGGTCGGCAAATGGCCCAAATTTGGCCTTGGCTTGGCGCCGCAGTTTGGCTTGGGTTAGCACAGTGGCTACTAAGCCAGGGTCGCTACCGCCAGCTCTAAGTTTCGAAACCAGCTGCACGACATCGGTTTTGGCTTCGAGGGGACCGACTTTTTCTAACAGCGCTTGACCCTCGGCAGAGAGCAGTGCAATAAAGTCTTGGCGATCCATATTCCTAGGCTACCAATCAGCCACCAGCGAACAGTTTTTAGCACTCAACGGGAGAGAGTGCTAACATGGAAGCACAACCCGTCTTAGAAGAAAAGGTCAAAATGTCGGTTCAGATTAAGCCACTTGAAGATCGCATTGTTGTTCGCCCAGTAGAGGCCGAGCAGGTCACCGCTTCGGGTCTGGTTATTCCAGACACCGCAAAAGAGAAGCCACAGGAGGCCGAGGTTATTGCCGTAGGTCCAGGCCGCATCGACGAGCGTGGCAACCGCATCCCGGTTGACGTTGCTGTCGGCGACAAGGTTATTTTCTCGAAGTACGGCGGCACCGAGCTTAAGTTCGCTGGCGAAGAGTTCCTAGTGCTATCAGCTCGCGATGTTCTTGCAGTTGTAGTTCGCTAAGAATCAAAAACTTGGAGAGACCCTGGCCTAGTGCTGGGGTCTTTCTTTTTACCCAAATCAACTTTTAGGCAGGCCCGTCTTGGCGGGTAGAATTGACAAATGACTTCTCATGACCCTTTTGGCTTTGTAGGCCTGACATACGACGACGTCCTTCTTCTTCCTGGTGAATCAAACATCGTTCCATCCGGTGTAAACACCAAGACTCGTATCACCAAGCGCCTTGAGGTAAACGTGCCTTTGCTGTCTTCAGCAATGGACACCGTGACCGAGGCCCGGATGGCAATTGCAATGGCACGCCAGGGCGGTATCGGTGTGCTTCACCGCAACCTTTCACTTGACGCTCAGGCCAGCGAAGTTGACCTAGTCAAGCGCTCTGAAGCCGGAATGATTACCCACCCGGTAACCACAACCCCGCTTGCCACCATTCAAGAGGTAGACGAGCTTTGTGGCCGCTACCGCGTTTCTGGCCTTCCGGTCGTTGACGAAGATGGTCGCCTAGTGGGCATCGTGACCAACCGCGATATGCGATTTGTGCTTGATGTTCAGCGGACTACAACTTTGGTAAAAGACGTCATGACTCCGATGCCTTTGATCACCGCACCTTTCGACATCAACCCAGATGATGCGATTGCAATTTTTGCTCAGCACCGAATTGAGAAGCTTCCGCTGATTGATGGCTCAGGAAAACTCCGCGGCCTAATCACCGTCAAGGACTTCGACAAGTCAGAGAAGTATCCATTGGCTTCGAAAGACGCAAACGGGCGCCTTTTGGTTGCTGCCGCTGTGGGCGTTGGCCAGGATGCCTGGGAGCGCTCAATGGCCTTGGTTGAAGCCGGCGTTGACCTTTTGATTGTTGACACCGCGCACGGTCACAACAATGCCGTTCTCGAAATGATTGCCAAGCTAAAGGCTGAACCATTTGCCAAGAACGTTGACATCATGGGCGGAAACGTAGCCACCCGTGAGGGCGCTCAGGCTTTGGTTGATGCAGGTGCTGACGCTGTCAAGGTGGGTGTTGGTCCGGGCTCTATCTGTACCACCCGCGTAGTTGCTGGTGTAGGTGTGCCTCAGGTCACCGCTGTTTACCAGGCTTCTCTAGCAGCTCGACCAGCCGGCGTTCCAGTAATCGCCGATGGTGGTTTGCAGTATTCAGGTGACATTCCAAAGGCCATCGTGGCCGGTGCCAACGCGGTAATGATCGGCTCACTTCTTGCCGGTACCGATGAAGCCCCTGGCGACATCACCTTTGTTGGTGGCAAGCAGTACAAGACCTACCGCGGCATGGGTTCATTGGGTGCCATGCAGTCTCGTGGCCAGGCCAAGTCTTACTCAAAGGACCGTTACTTCCAGGATGACGTTCTTCGCGAGGACAAGTTGGTTCCAGAGGGCATCGAGGGCCGCGTTGCTTACCGCGGTTCAGTGGCCACTGTGGTTCACCAGTTGGTCGGAGGCCTTCGTGCCTCAATGGGATATGTCGGTTCAGAGACAATCCCTGAACTACAGGAAAAGGGCAAGTTTGTTCGCATCACTGCGGCCGGACTAAAAGAGTCTCACCCACACGACATCCAGATGACCGTTGAAGCACCAAACTACGGAACCCGCTAAATAGCGGCCGGTTTAGGAAACAAAACTTATGAGTGAAATGGAAATCGGTCGCGGCAAGCGTGGCCAGCGCGCCTGGGCGTTTGACGACATCGCAATTGTGCCGTCACGCCGCACCCGCGACCCACGCGATGTTTCAACTACCTGGAAGATCGACGCTTACGATTTTCAGCTGCCGGTTATCGGTGCACCAATGGACTCTGTGGTCTCACCTGAAACTGCAATTGCCATTGGCAAGCTGGGTGGTTTGGGTGTGCTTGACCTTGAGGGTCTGTGGACTCGCTACGAAGACCCAACCCCGTACCTGAGCGAAATCGCCAAGTTGCCAGCTGAGGCTGCAACCCAGCGCATGCAGCAGATTTACTCTGAGCCAATCAAGGCTGAGTTGATTCGCGACCGCATTGCCCAGATCCGCGCAGCGGGCGTTACCGTTGCCGGTGCACTCTCACCAAAGCGTGCAGCAGAGTTCAGCGACACCGTCATCAAGGCTGGCGTTGACATGTTCGTGATTCGCGGAACCACTGTCTCAGCCGAGCATGTTTCAAAGACCCAAGAGGCTCTAAACCTCAAGGAGTTCATCTACAAGCTTGATGTTCCGGTAATCGTTGGCGGTGCCGCTACCTACACCTCAGCACTGCACCTAATGCGCACCGGTGCCGCTGGTGTTCTTGTTGGCTTTGGCGGTGGCGCAGCATCTACCACTCGCCGTGTGCTTGGTATTCATGCACCGATGGCTACAGCCGTGGCCGATGTCGCTGGCGCTCGCCGTGACTACATGGATGAGTCTGGCGGCCGCTACGTGCACGTGATTGCTGACGGTGGCTTGGGCACAGCCGGAGACATCGTGAAGGCAATCGCAGTTGGCGCCGACGCCGTAATGCTGGGCTCAGTTTTGGCCCGAGCAGAAGAAGCACCGGGTCAGGGTTGGCACTGGGGTCAAGAGGCCTTCAACCAAGAGCTTCCGCGTGGTCACAAGGTTGAGGTCGGCACCGCCGGCACCCTAGAGCAGATTCTGGTTGGACCATCGTCTAAGGCCGATGGCTCAACAAACCTAATGGGCGCGCTTCGTCGTTCAATGGCAACTACCGGATACTCCGACGTCAAGGAGTTCCAGCGCGTTGACGTTGTAGTGGCTCCGTACCACGCCTAAAAGCCATGCCAAAAAGGGCGCCAAACTTCTTTACTGTCGCTAGACAGCCAAAGTGGATTGGCGCTCTTTTGCTCTCTCTTGGCGTTGCCGCGATTTTTGCGCTGCTTGGTCAGTGGCAACTTGATCGAACCTTCACCAAAGATATTCCGGCTGTTACCGCTCAAAACCTTGATTCGGTTTCCGTCACGATCGATACCCAAAACGTTTACATAGTGGCCAACCGTTTACACAAGGGTGAACTCGGTTACTGGCTGGTGGCAAATTCCACCGATGAAGCCGGGCGCAGCCAAACTTTGGCTTTGGGTTGGTCGGCCAACTTGGATGAACTGAAGGCCGAGCGTCAGGCAATCAAGACCTCGATGGTCGCCCAGCAGTTGGTCACATTCGAAGGCGTACTAATTCCGACCGAAGCCCCGCAGCGTCAAACCAGAGAAGAGAGCTACATCTTCGATTCGCTCTCGCTGGCTCAATTGGTGAACTTCTACTCGCCTGATGAACCAATTGAATCGAACCCACAAATTTTGGCTTTCACCGGTCACAGCCAGGCTTCGGCTTGGCCGCCACTTCAGGCCATCGAGGTTACCTACGATCAGGGTCAGCAGATTAACTGGTTGAGCGCTTTTTACTTTCTAGAGTGGATCGTCTTCGCCGGTTTTGCCGTGTTCCTTTGGTGGCGTTTGGTTCGAGACGAACAAATCCGCCTTGGCAGTGAACCGGTAAACTAGACCAATGACCTCCCCAAACGCTGCCCAAGTGCCAACTATTAAGTCGGCCCTAAAGTTCTTCAAGGTCACCTCCTACATCACCGGTATCTTCTTGATTTTGATCATGCTCCTGTGGGCAATTCGTTTGATTTGGAGCGCAGATGTTTGGATCGGTGGACCAGACGGCCTAATTGCGCTGGCTCAATTTTCAGTAGACCCATCGACCGGCGAAAAAGTTGGTTTGCCAGGTCCACAAATTCCAAATGACTTCACAACTGTTTCGCTGATCATTCACGGATGGCTCTACGTGGCCTACCTGTTCGGCGACTTCAGGCTCTGGACTCTGCTCCGTTGGAGCTTCTTGCGTTTCTTGGTAATTGCTCTTGGTGGAGTAATTCCTTTCCTCTCATTCTTCACCGAGCGCTACTACTCCAAGGTGGCCGAAGCTGATCTAAAGAAGGTGGCCTAATGACCGCTAACCGCCCAGTTCTAGTCGTTGACTTCGGCGCGCAGTACGCACAGCTAATTGCTCGTCGCGTGCGCGAAGCATCGGTGTATTCAGAAATTGTGCACCACAACGTGACCGCTGCTGAGGTAGCGGCAAAAAACCCGCTTGCCATCATTCTTTCGGGCGGCCCATCATCGGTCTACGAAGATGGCTCGCCAAAGCTTGACCCTGCAATCCTTGAATTGGGCGTGCCTGTGCTTGGCATTTGCTACGGTTTTCAGACTCTGGCCAACACGCTGGGCGGCACCGTTGAACCTACCGGTATTCGCGAATACGGCGCCACCGAACTGACCGTCAAGGCAGGTGGTCAGATTCTTGATGGCCAGCCAGAGTCACAGATTTGCTGGATGAGCCACGGCGACCAGGTAACCAAGGCGCCCGAGGGCTTTGAGGTTTTGGCTTCGACCGACATCACCCCGGTCGCTGCCTTTGCTAACCACGAGAAGAAGATCTACGGCGTGCAGTGGCACCCTGAGGTCAAGCACTCTCAGTTTGGCCAGGACGTACTGGTTAACTTCTTGCACAACGCTGCCGGAATTCCAGCTGACTGGAACTCGGGCAACGTTATTGCCGAGCAGGTTGAGAAGATCCGTGCTCAGGTCGGCGACGCCCGCGTAATTTGTGGTCTTTCAGGTGGTGTTGACTCAGCTGTTGCCGCTGCGTTGGTTCACAAGGCTGTTGGTGACCAGCTGGTTTGCGTATTCGTAAACCACGGTCTTTTGCGTCAGGATGAAGCCGAGCAGGTAGAGCGCGACTACGTAGCCGCCACCGGTATCCGCTTGGTCACCGTAAATGTTGAAGACAAGTTCCTAAACGCTCTTGCAGGTGTCAGCGACCCTGAAACTAAGCGCAAGATTATTGGTCGCGAATTTATCCGCACCTTCGAAGAAGCTCAGGCTGCTCTTTACGAAGAGTCAAAGGCAGATAACCGCCCGATCAAGTTCTTGGTTCAGGGCACCCTTTACCCAGATGTTGTTGAATCTGGTGGCGGTGCAACCGCTGGAATCAAGAGCCACCACAACGTTGGTGGATTGCCTGACGACATTGAGTTTGAACTGGTCGAGCCACTTCGTACCCTTTTCAAGGATGAAGTGCGTGCCATCGGTGCCGAACTTGGCCTTCCGGCTGAGATTGTTCAGCGTCAACCGTTCCCAGGCCCAGGCCTCGGAATCCGTATTGTCGGCGAGATCACCAAAGAGCGTCTCGACCTGCTTCGCAAAGCGGACGCGATTGTGCGTGCCGAGCTAACCGCTGCTGGTCTTGACGCTGAAATCTGGCAGTGCCCGGTTGTGCTGCTTGCTGATGTTCGCTCAGTTGGCGTGCAGGGAGATGGCCGCACCTACGGTCACCCAATTGTTTTGCGTCCGGTTTCTTCTGAAGATGCCATGACCGCTGACTGGACTCGCGTGCCTTACGACGTGCTGGCCAAAATCTCAAACCGCATCACAAATGAGGTAGACGGCGTCAACCGAGTGGTTCTTGACGTAACCTCAAAGCCACCAGGCACCATCGAATGGGAATAGTCCTTAAATGAAGGTTTTTGGTCACCGCGGTGCCTGCGGTTATCGTCCAGAAAACACCCTCGAATCTTTTGAGTTGGCGTTTCAACAGGGCGCAGTAGCCATTGAGTGTGACCTGGTGCCAACCAAAGACCATCGTTTGATTATTCGTCACGAGAACGAACTTTCGCACACCACTGACATTCAGAGTCACCCTCAGTTTGCCGATCGGTTCAAGGAAGTTCTGATGTATGGCCACTGGCCAGTCGAGGGCTGGTTCAGCGAAGATTTCACTTTGGCTGAGATAAAACAACTTCGAGCCATCGAGCGGATTCCTGACGAAAGGCCGGGCAGCGCCAAATTTGATGGCCAGTTTGGCATTCCGACTATCGAAGAGCTGCTAGCCGCTGATTTCATCGATGGCAAGAGCTTGATTATCGAAGTCAAGCATGGAGCGCACTTTGCGCAACTTGGTTTCGACATGGTTGGCGACCTAAAGTCAGCAATCGATTCCAGCGACTATAAATCTCGTGGTGTCGAGCTGGTCTTTGAAAGCTTCAACCTTGAGGTCACCGTGGAACTCAAGCAAAGAATCGCCGGCGAGCATAAATATGTTTTCTTGGTTGACAGCTGGGGCATGCCCACCGAGGTTTCCATCGATGAATTTTTGGACGATGTAGCCAGCAAAGTTGACGGCATTAGCTTTAACTTTGACCTGCTGACACCTGCGCTCGTGAAGGCTGCCCGCGAACGAAACTTGCTAATTTACACCTGGACTGCCCAGGTTGAAAAAGCAGAAAATAGCGTTGAGGAGTACCTCATGCAATTTGTAGATATGAACGTTGACGGTGTCTTTACCGACCAGCCTGACTTGTTGGCCGAACTTGTCGCTGGCCTAGCCTAAACTTGCGTAGTTATGTCTGAGCTTGATCTTTTTTCTAATGCCTTTGGGGCAAGTGAGCGCCTCGTTGAGGGCCTAAACCCGCAGCAGCGCGCTGCCGTCGAATACCGCGGACCCGCGCTGCTTATTGTTGCCGGTGCTGGTTCGGGCAAGACTCGAGTACTGACTCACCGCATTGCGCACCTGCTTGCCAACCGCGAGGCATGGCCGTCACAAATCTTGGCAATTACCTTTACCAACAAGGCTGCGGCAGAGATGCGCGAGCGCGTCAAAGACCTGCTGGGTGAGGCAGCCGACGGCATGTGGCTCAAGACTTTCCACTCTGCCTGCGTTTTGATTCTGCGCCGCGAGGCCGAACGCCTGGGTCACGATTCAAACTTCACTATTTACGACTCAGGTGACAGCCGCGCAATTCTTAAGCGCCTGATCAAAGACACCGCAGCTGACATCCACAAGCTGACTCCGGCCGGCGTGGCATCCGTGATTTCCAACGCCAAAAATGAGCTTGCCGACGCCGAGTCATTTGCGCGCAACGCAGACATGAATGACCCAGTGGCCCGGGTAATTTCTGAAATCTTCACCCGTTACCAGGCTGAGCTTCGGCGCAATAATGCCTTTGACTTCGATGACCTGATCGGTGAGACGGTTCACCTATTCCGTGCGTTCCCAGATGTTCTGGCTCGCTACCAAGAGAAGTTCAAGCACATCTTGGTTGATGAGTACCAAGACACCAACCACGCGCAGTACGCACTGATTCGTGAGTTGGCGGCCAAGGCTTCACTAACCGTGGTGGGTGACTCCGACCAGTCAATTTATGCCTTCCGTGGTGCCGACATCCGCAACATCACCGAATTCGAAAAAGACTTTCCGGGTGCCAAAACCATCCTCCTTGAGCAAAACTATCGCTCAACCCAAAACATCCTTTCGGCAGCGAACGCGGTAATTTCAAACAACTTTGACCGCCCTGCCAAAAACCTGTGGACTGCCTCTGGTGACGGCGAGAAGATCGTCGGTTACACCGGCTATTCGGCGCACGACGAGGCCCAGTTCATCGCCGATGAAATCAACAAACTGCACCGTGAGGGCATGAACTACCGCGACATCGCAGTCATGTACCGCACCAACTCGCAGACTCGAGCACTTGAAGACATTTTTGTTCGTTCTGCACTCCCGTATCGCGTTGTCGGTGGCACCAAGTTCTACGAGCGTCAAGAAATTAAAGACGCAATGGCCTACCTTGTGGCCATCAGCAATAACCGCGATGACCTAGCTACCCGCCGAATTTTGAACGTGCCAAAGCGCGGTATTGGTGACGCCAGCGAAACCCAGATTGCCAACTTCGCGGCTCGCAACGAGCTGTCGGTGCGCCAGGTTTTGGGTCATGTAAACGAGCTGGGTTTTGGCCCAAAAATCACCACCGCCATCACCCAATTGTCTGACCTACTAAATGAGCTTGAAGCGGGCATTGAGTCAACACCGGTTGACGTTATTTTGCGTTCGGTTCTTGAGCGCACCGGCTACATCGATGCCCTGCGTGCCAGCCGCGACCCACAGGATGAAGCTCGAGTTGAGAACCTCGAGGAACTTGTTTCGGTGACTCGAGAGTTCCAGCGCAATAACCCAGAAGGCCGACTTCCTGATTTCTTGAACGAGGTTGCACTGGTCGCTGCCGCTGATGAGATCGATGACGAGTCGGGAACCGTCTCACTCATGACTTTGCACACGGCAAAGGGTCTTGAGTATGACGCCGTGTTCTTGACCGGTATCGAAGAGGGGCTCCTGCCTCACCGCATGTCATTCTTGACTCCGGGTGGAATGGCTGAAGAACGCCGCCTCTTTTACGTGGGCATCACCCGAGCCCGCAAAAAACTTCACATCAGTTTGGCAATGATGCGCACCACCTTTGGCGATTCTGAAGCATCAACTCCAAGCCGCTATTTGCAAGAAATTCCAGATTCTCTAATTGACTGGCGTGAGTCAGGTGCAGGTTCGGGCCGCGGCCTACCTAGCGGCCGCTACCGCAACTCGATTGCCGATGATCAGGGTTACGGCTCTTCATCGGGCGGCTCTTCTGGTGGGTATGGCGGCACGCCATCGACCAAACCCAAGACTGAGTGGAAGGGCGCCATCAGCTCGGTCCGCAACAACGAGGGGCTGCAACTTACAGCGGGCGAGTTTGTAATGCACGCCGACTTTGGCAAGGGCAAGGTTATTGCCACCGCCGGGGAGGGCGCGCGTCAAACCGCTGAGATTCACTTCGGCAGCATCGGTGTAAAGCGCTTGTTGGTAAAGGTTGCACCAATCGAAAAACTAGAGGCTTAGCCGGCCGTTTCGGGCAGAACTGGCGTGGGCAACAGCGCTAAACTTAGAGGGTTGCCCAACAAATTCTGAACGGAAATCACAGTGGATTTATTCGAGTACCAGGCTCGCGACATGTTCGAGGCCTATGGCGTTCCAGTTCTGCAGGGAATCACTGCAGACACCCCTGAAGAAGTAGAGGCAGCTGCTGCCAAGATCGGCGGCGTTGTAGTCGTCAAGGCCCAGGTTAAAGCCGGTGGCCGCGGTAAGGCTGGCGGCGTCAAGGTGGCTAAGTCACCTGAAGAGGCAAAAGAGCTTTCTAAGAACATCTTTGGTCTGAACATCAAAGACCACATCGTCAAGCGCGTGATGGTTGCCCAGGGTGCAGCTATCGCCCAGGAGTTCTACTTCTCGGTTCTGCTTGACCGATCAAACCGCACCTTCCTTTCGCTATGCAGCGTTGAGGGTGGCATGGAGATCGAGCAGCTTGCTGAAGAGCGCCCAGAGGCACTGGCCAAGGTGCCGGTTGACGCAACCAAGGGTATTGACCTTGAGACTGCACTGAGCATTGCCAAGCAGGGTGGCTTTGATGACGAGCTTGCTGCCAAGGTTGCGCCGGTGTTCGTAAAGCTTTACGAAGTGTTCGTAAAAGAAGACACCACCTTGGTTGAGGTTAACCCTCTAGTTCTTACCGAAGACGGCCAGATCATTGCCCTTGATGGCAAGGTATCTCTAGACGACAACGCCGAGTTCCGTCACGAGCGTGAGTCAATGGAACGCGATGAACTTGACCCGCTTGAGGCCAAGGCAAAGGCTATGGACCTCAACTACGTGAAGCTTGACGGCGAGGTTGGAATCATCGGAAACGGTGCCGGTCTAGTAATGTCAACCCTCGACGTTGTTGCCTACGCAGGTGAGCGTCACGGCGGAGTGAAGCCAGCAAACTTCTTGGACATTGGTGGAGGTGCCTCTGCTGAGGTTATGGCTGCCGGCCTAGACGTTATCTTGAACGACCCACAGGTCAAGAGCGTATTCGTAAACGTATTCGGTGGAATTACCGCCTGTGACGCAGTTGCCAACGGAATCGTCGGTGCGCTGAAGACCCTTGGTGACAAGGCAACCAAGCCACTGGTTGTTCGCCTAGATGGCAACAACGTTCTTGAGGGCCGCTACATTCTTGAGCAGGCTGCCCACCCACTCGTAACCGTTGTAGACACCATGGATGAGGCTGCCGACAAGGCCGCTGAGTTCGCGAACCGCTAAGCCGCAGAAGGAATACAAAATGGCTATTTTTCTAGATGAGAACTCGCGAATCATCGTTCAGGGTATGACCGGCTCAGAGGGCATGAAGCACACCCGCCGCATGCTGCTTGGCGGTTCAAACATCGTTGGTGGCGTGAACCCACGCAAGGCTGGCGAGGTTGTTGACGTTGAGGGCAAGCAGTTGCCTGTTTTCGGTACCGTTGCAGATGCAATGGCAGCTACCGGTGCAAACGTCACCGTAATTTTTGTTCCACCTGCCTTTGCTAAGGCTGCGATGATCGAGGCTATCGACGCCGAGATTCCGCTAGCTGTCGCAATCACCGAGGGCATTCCAGTTCACGACTCAGCTGAGGCTTGGGCATACAACGTGAACAAGGGCAAGAAGACCCGCCTAATCGGCCCAAACTGCCCTGGCATCATCTCTCCAGGAAAATCTAACGCTGGAATCACCCCGTCAGACATCACTGGCGCAGGCCCTATCGGTTTGGTTTCAAAGTCAGGAACCCTGACCTACCAGATGATGTTCGAGCTTCGTGACATCGGTATGTCAACTGCAATCGGTATCGGTGGAGACCCAGTTATTGGCACCACCCACATCGATGCACTTGAGGCATTCCAGGCTGACCCAGAGACCAAGGCCATCGTGCTTATCGGTGAAATTGGTGGTGACTCTGAAGAGAAGGCTGCTGCTTACATCAAGGAGCACGTAACCAAGCCGGTAGTGGCTTACGTTGCTGGCTTTACGGCTCCAGAGGGCAAGACCATGGGCCACGCTGGTGCGATTGTTTCTGGTTCTGCAGGTACTGCGCAGGCTAAGAAAGAGGCATTCGAGGCAGCTGGCGTAAAGGTTGGCAAGACCCCAAGCGAGACCGCAGCGCTTATGCGTGAGGTTTACGCAAGCCTCTAAACGAGAGACTCTGGGGGATCCCTCGTAGTGAATCGCAAGCTCACATTTTTAATTGCTGCTCTTGAGGCAGCAATCGTCGCGGCTATCGGAGTCGGCATTACGCTGGCTCCGCTAACCGTGGTGTGGCTTTTCGAAAACGACCCGAGCATCGACTGGTTGGTCCCGTACCGTACCGCCGCCGACATTTGGTTGATGGCTCACGGAACCCGTTTGATGGTTTCTGAAGGTGCGCTTGGCTCGGTGGCAGTGCCCGAGTTTGTAATTTCGATGTTGCCGCTGGGCATGACCTTTGTGGTCGGTTACATGGCATTTAAGTTGGGGCGCCGCCTTACCTCGGCCTCAGAGCTTTGGCCCGGATGGATTGCAGCAACAGCCTCATACGGCGGAATCTCATTTCTGCTCAGCACCACTGCGCACAATGACGCCATCTACCCGGTTACTTGGCAGGGCACATTTTTTCCGCCTGCGTTCTTGTTTTTCTTCGTTCTAATTGGCTCGCTGTTCGGCAAGCGCGAGGCAATCGGTGACGCAATGGGTATTCCAGAGCCGACCGAACGCATTTGGGTGCGGGCCTACCTTTTGCGACAGTTCAACTCAATGCACTGGGCAATTCGCGCCATGCTCAGCCCAGCATTTCGAGCGGGCACCGGCGTAGTCGCCATCACCCTCGGGGTTTCATCGGTGCTGATTGCAGTTTTGATTGCACTCAACTGGATCCAGTTCACCCGCCTTTACGAAGGCCTGCACGTGAGTATTTTGGGTGGAATCATCCTCACCCTGGGGCAGATTGCGATTTTGCCAAACGTGATTGTTTACGGTTCAAGCTGGCTAACCGGCGTTGGTTTTGCCATTGGCGAGGGTTCGATGATTAGCCCACTCGGCACTGTGGTTGGTCCACTACCTGCCCTGCCGATAACCGCAGCACTCCCGATCGGGCAGGCAGAATTTGGCCTGATTGCAGTTTTGGTTCCAATGTTGGCTGCGTTCATCACAACGCTGCTCATCCGTCGCCACGCTGCCGACATTCGTTTTGAGTTTGCGTCGGCTTGGTCAGCTGCCATTTCACTGGGTTTGGCTATCGGTGTGATTGCCGCCGTTGAACTTGGAATTTTGGCAGCACTTGCTTCGGGCAGTGTTGGCCCAGGAAGACTAGAAACCGTCGGAATCAATCCGTGGATGCTGATGGTCGTGGTGTTTATCGAAGTCACCTCGGTGGCCATCCTGGCTGCATTTTTCAGTGCCCGCCCAGATAAGCCTGATCACCCGCTACTGAGCCGTAAGCACAAGGTAAACTAGCCTAATGCTGTCTGTCGTGGTGCTTATTTCAGGGTCTGGTTCCAACCTATTGGCTCTGCTCCAAGCAGCCGATAACCCGCTCTACGGTGCCAAGATTATGGCCGTTGGCTCTGATAACCCTGCCGATGGCCTGGCTCACGCCGAGCAGTTTGGTGTTCCAACTTTTGTAGTTTCACCACAGGCTTTTGAAAGCCGCGAAGCCTGGGCAGACATGCTCCTGGCAAACATCAACCACTTCAAGCCAGACCTAGTTGTTTTGGCTGGCTTTATGAGAATCCTGCCTTCAAACTTTGTGGCAGCCCTCTCACCAAACTTGATCAATACCCACCCTTCACTGTTGCCATTGTTCCCGGGCGGCCATGCCGTTCGCGATGCACTTGAGGCGGGGGTAACCACCACGGGGGTAACCATCCACATCGTTGACGAAGGCGTCGACACCGGCCCTCACATCGCGCAGCGCGAGGTTGAGGTTGTCACCGACGATACCGAGTACGACTTGCACGAGCGCATCAAAAAAGTTGAGCGTGAGCTGCTGGTAGCTACCGTCAAGGACATTGCCGAACAAAAGATTCAGCTTTCGTCAATCACCAAATAACTGGAAGGCACCACATTGGCCGCACACAACGACCACAAGCCAGCCGATTACCGTCACCGCGACCGCGTTGCTATTAGACGCGCACTGCTTTCGGTATCAGACAAAACTGGCATCATCGACCTCGCAACCAAACTTGCCGAGGCCGGCGTAGACATTATTTCTACCGGTGGAACCTACGCAGCAATTTCAGCAGCGGGCATCCCGGTTACTGAGGTTTCAGAGATCACCGGCTTTCCGGAGACTCTTGACGGTCGAGTAAAGACTTTGCACCCAACCATTCACGCCGGCTTGCTTGCTGACATGCGTTTGATTGCCCACGAGGGTCAGCTAGACGCTCTGAATGTTTTGCCATTCGAGTTGGTTGTGGTCAACCTTTATCCGTTTGTACAGACCGTTCAGTCTGGTGCCAAGGGTGACGCAGTTGTCGAGCAGATTGACATCGGTGGCCCGGCCATGGTTCGCGCTTCGGCTAAAAACCACGCCAACGTGGCCATCGTGGTTGACCCGGCAAAGTACGGCGACATCATCGAAGCTATTGAACAGGGTGGCACAACACTGGCCCAGCGTCGTGAGCTTGCCTTTGCCGCGTTCTCTCACACTGCTCGTTATGACGCTGCTGTGTCAGCGTGGTTTGCTGCCGAGCTTGAGGGCGACTGGAAGAAGGCTGCCGGTCAGGACGAAGTTACCGAAAACGCCAACCCAGGATTTGAGAAGACCATCCAGATCGAGGCTCAGTTGGGCAACGTTCTGCGCTACGGCGAAAACTCACACCAGGCCGCTGCGATTTACCGCACCACCGGTGAGGGTGCCGTTGCTGGCATTGCCCAGGCCCGCCAATTTGGTGGCAAAGAGATGTCTTACAACAATTACGTTGATGCAGACGCAGCTCTTCGTGCGGCTTATGACTTTACCGAGCCAGCAGTGGCAATCATCAAGCACGCCAACCCTTGCGGTATTGCCATCGGTGATGCCAACTCGGCAGACCCAATTGCTGATGCCCACGCCAAGGCTCACATGTGTGACTCAGTTTCAGCTTTCGGTGGCGTCATTGCGTCTAACCGCGTAGTTACCGTGACCATGGCCAAGCAGGTCGCTAGCATCTTCACCGAGGTGATTATTGCACCTGGATACGAGCTTGAGGCCCTGCAGATTTTGCTGGAAAAGAAGAACCTTCGTGTTCTTGAGTTGCCTGCCAACTACTCTCGCGAGGCTCTCGAGTTCCGTCAGATTTCTGGTGGCGTTTTGGTTCAGCAGCCTGATGAGTTCAGCCACTTCAACTCACAGGGCTGGAAGTTGGTTACCGGCAAGAAGGCTGACGCCGAGACTATGGCCGAGCTTGAGTTTGCTTGGCGTGCCTGCCGTTCAGTTAAGTCAAACGGCATCTTGCTTTCACGCGAGGGGGCATCGGTCGGTGTTGGAATGGGTCAGGTTAACCGCGTTGACTCTTGCAAGCTTGCAGTAGAGCGTGCAGCATCCCGCGCCAAGGGTTCTGTTGCTGCTTCAGACGCGTTTTTCCCGTTTGCCGACGGCCTTCAAATTCTCTTGGATGCTGGTGTGAGAGCGGTAGTGCAGCCTGGTGGTTCGGTTCGCGATGCTGAGGTAATTGCCGCGGCTGAGGCTGCCGGTGTCACCATGTATTTCACTGGCGAGCGACACTTCTTCCACTAGAAGAAACGCCCCTGCATCTGGTTAGCCAGCCGAAGAATTGCCAAAGAAAAAGGGCCCACGGAAGCAGATCCGCGGGCCCTTTTTCTGACCTGGTTAGAGGGTTACCTCGTTCAGCAAGCCAGTGGCAACATCAAAGATGAAGCCGCGAACCTGATCGGTGTGGGGAATGAATGGGCTGGCCTTGATGCGGCGAATCGAGCGCTGCACGTCAACCTCAAGGCTGTCGAATGCCTCGGCTGCCCACTCTGGTTTGATGCCGGTCTCTTGTGCGATGGACTCTTTGAAGCCGTCATCGGTGAAGGTAAGCATTCCGCAGTCGGTGTGGTGAATCAGAATAATTTCCTTGGTCCCCAATAGGCGCTGGCTGATTGCCAGTGAGCGAATCTCGTCATCGGTAACCACACCACCCGCGTTGCGGATCACGTGTGATTCACCATCTTGAATTCCAAGAATGCTGTAAACGTCAAGTCGAGCATCCATGCACGCAAGCACTGCAATCTGCTTTGATGGCGGCAACGGAAGCGGGCCGTTGAAGGTTTTGGCATATTCACGGTTGTTGGCAAGATACTGATCTGTAACTGACATTCAAATGCTCCTTTTTGGGGGTCTGGTGGTCAAGCAAATTTAGAAAAACATCAATCTGCTTGTCATCAAAATTCCGTCACAGAATGCGACTTTTCATTACGAAAAATTTCCAGCCGGGAATAAGAAAGTAAATTTGAGTCGTGACTGGAAGTTGCGACTCAAATTTAACTGAGGGGGAAGTCGTGGAAAAGGTTGGATTCTTAAGAAGTCTGTTTGATATAAATTTCAAATCTTTTATTACTCGCCGGGTTGCTAAATTTTTGTACGCGATGCAA
The DNA here is from genome assembly GCF_026000575.1 of Rhodoluna sp. KAS3. Classification (NCBI taxonomy): domain Bacteria; kingdom Bacillati; phylum Actinomycetota; class Actinomycetes; order Micrococcales; family Microbacteriaceae; genus Rhodoluna; species Rhodoluna sp. KAS3. The sequence continues at coordinate 199,172 of NZ_AP026910.1, forward strand.
ATCGTGCTGCTGTTGCTTTCCTTGCTCGTTGGAATGGTGGCTGCTATTTGGTATGCCTCGATCCAGAGCGATCCTCTTTACTTGGCGATTGGAATTGTTGGTCTACCACTGCTCACGCTGTTGCTGATGATAGGAATGAGGTTGCTTTACGAGGCGAGTATTGCGCTCGTTGCAATTGCAGAGAACACGTATCATCTTCGATTTCACAATTCTCGAGTTGGCGAGGGCTTTCCAAGCGGGCAGCCCGGGCACCTCGACGAAGACACATTCTCCCGGAGTGTCGCAGTATCTAAGAGCAGAGAACTAACAATCGATGAGCTCGAGCTTCTCAAGCTGGACTATGAGGAAAACCCGGCAGATTTTGCGCTTTCTGTCCTGGATAAGTCGGACCTGGAAGCCTGGCGAAAAGCTGGGCGCCCAACACTGAAGCCTTGGATTTCCTCAGGCATGCCTGATTTCACCCGTTGGTTGAGGGGCCTGAGCTAAATCTGTGGATAACTCCGGCAGGAAGAGTCGTCGGAGTTTTACATTTCTGGGCATGCACAGAAAACAAATTAGAAGATGGCCGAAATTTCTTTCAATGGCCAGCGTTCTTGCTGTGCTGTTTGGGGGATTATTTGTTCAATCGGTCCAGGCAGTATCCAGCAATCCAACACCGGTTTGTGTTGGATCCACCTGCACGGTTACGTTCGAATACTCCGGTGACTACTACCTCTGGAGTCCACCGACCGGAGCCAAAAACATTACCTTCGATTTAGCCGGTGGCCAGGGTGGTCGCTCGGGTGGCCAGGGTGGACGTGTAACTGGTTCTCTGGTTAATTCTCCAACCGCGCTCTACATCTATGTTGGTGGTGCCGGAGCTCAGGGCTCGGCAGCGGCCGGTGGATTCAACGGCGGTGGTGCAGCAGGTTCTGGTCGCGGAGACGAAGGTTCTGGTGGCGGTGCCACTGACATTCGCACTTCAACTTCTTTGACTGACCGAGTGGCTATTGCTGCCGGTGGCGGAGGCTCGGGTGGATTCTCGGGAGGCATTGGTGGATCAGGTGGAGGCTTGACCGGATCAGCTGGCACCAGTGGCCAGGGTCAAGGAGGCGCGGGCGGTACCCAATCTTCCGGAGGTGCCGGGGGATACCCAAACGGCGGCACCTGGGGGCTTAGTGGCACATCGGGCATCGGTGGTTCTGGAGGAGCAAGTGCGGTTTCTGGTGGCGGCGGAGGTGGCGGCGGTTACTTCGGCGGCGGTGGCGGAGGTGCCGACGTAGACACTTGCTGCTCAAATGCCGGTGGTGGTGGCGGTGGATCCTCCTTTGCTAACAGCACGCTGACTTCATCGGTGGTGCACACGGCTGGCTATCGTGCCGGCGCCGGTATTGCCACCATCAGCTATTCAATGCCACCAAAAGTGCTTGCATTTACGGTTGCAAAGGTGATCACCAACGCCACCAATCTGGATTTTGGTATCACCTTCTCTGAATCGGTTACTGGCCTGACTGCGAGTGACTTTGTAGGCTCCGGCACAGCGGTTTGCCAGTCAATAGGTGTTGCGGGCAGTGGCGCCAGCTACACCATCACCGCTAGCAACTGTTCGGTCGGTACCTATCGGCTAACGCTCACAGCACTCAGTGTTACGGGAACCCAAGCCGGCCCCACAGCCGAATCGATCAGCCCCGAAGTAGTCATTGAGCGAACACCGGCAGTGGCTGAATTCACGGTACCGAACACTCCGACCAACTCTGCCGATTTGCTCTACAACCTTGCTTTCTCAGAGGCGGTGACCGATGTCACGGCTGCTGACTTTGCGGTTGGTGGCGAAGGCTGCCAGGTTTCCTCGGTGGTCGGTTCGGCAGCTTCCTACTCGGTAAGAATTTCCGGTTGCACCGACGGCCAAACCGCCACGCTCAAGTTGATCGAGTCGAGTGCTATAGATGCTGCCGGCAACCTAAGCCCAGCATTAGCTTTGACGGCTACGGCTGTGGTTATCGACCGAACAGCTCCAATCGCTCAGTTGACTAGCGTCAGCACCAAGACCTACGAGAATCCGGTATTTGTTCTCAACACCGATTCACCGGTCGTCGGCCTAGGGATTGAGGATTTTGAAGTTATCGCCGGTGAAGGTTGCAGTTTGACCCTGGCTGAGGTGACGGCGGGAGAGACCTTCGAGCTCACGACCAGCGATTGTCAATTGGGGCAGGTGCAGGTTCGGCTTTTGTCAGGTTCGTACACCGATGCACTCGGCAACCTCGGCCCAGCCCAAGCTGTGGAATCCCCGGTCGTTGAGTTTGCCGCGGTGCCGGTTGTAGTTCCAACACCAACTCCGACACCAAACATCAATGAGCCAGAGGTTGATTCTGAAGTGCTGATTACAGGTGGTGGCGGGTCGGGTTCAGACACCGACCCGGATGCAAATTCAGGTTCGGGCACCGGCCCAGAAGGCCAAGGTTCCTCGGCTCGTGAGGAGCTCGAACCAACAACCGCACAATGGCTGCAAGAGCTAGAGGTTGCGGAGTCGAATAACCAGGCAGCCTCTGGCGAGCCAGTTCAACCGAGCAATTCCGAAGTTACAGACAATCAGGCCACGGCACAGTTAGTAGATGACCGATCTGCTCAGGTTCCGATGGTGCTCGAGAACGCACAGGGCGTTCTCTGGATGATTATCGGTGGGCTAACAGCTGGCGCAACGATGATTTTGGTGGTCAGGGGAGCACGCCAAATGCACCGGCGCAGATTGGTGAGGTTGTTTAGCTGAAGATGATGGTGCGGTCGCCGTCTTGCAAAACGCGGCGCTCGGCAAACCATCTCACTGCTTGGGTGAGGGTCTTTGACTCGACATCTTGGCCAATTGAGACCAGGCGTTTCTTTGAGTCTGAGTGCTCTACTCGAACCACGTTCTGTTCGATAATCGGGCCCTCATCCAAGTCAGCAGTTACAAAGTGAGCGGTAGCACCGATCAGCTTTACACCGCGAGCATGGGCCTGCGCGTAAGGGTTTGCGCCCTTGAATCCCGGCAAGAATGAGTGGTGAATGTTGATGATGCGGCCTTCAAATTCGGCGCAGAATTCTGGAGACAGCACCTGCATGTAGCGAGCGAGAACAATGAGTTCTACACCGGCAGATTTGATGAAATCGCGCAGCATTTGCTCAAAGGCACCCTTATCTGCGTCAGATGAAATTGGGTGGTGCTCAAACGGGATTCCGTAAAAATCAGCCATTTCTTTTAGCTCCGGGTGGTTACCGAAAACAGCTGGAATTTCAACCGGGAGCTGGCCGCCGCGCTGACGGAAAAGCAGGTCATTTAGGCAGTGGGCGCTCTTAGAGACCAGAATCAGGGTCTTCATTTTGCGACCGACTTCTTCAAGTTCCCAGGTCATGCCATAGCGCTCGGCTACCGGGGCAATCTGGTTTTCAAAGTGTTCGCGAGGAACAGCAGACTCAATCTGGAGGCGCATAAAAAAGCGGCCGGTGTCGTCAGATGCAAACTGAGATGACTCGGTGATGTTGCCATTCGCAGCAACGATCGCACCACTGATGGCGTGCACAATTCCAGGCTTGTCTTCGCAAACGAGAGTGAGTACCCAGTGGGTGGTGTTGGCTGCAGTCATAGGCTCAAGTTTAACCGGCGGGGCTGGCTAAACCCGCTTTAGTCAAGAGGGGTTTTATCGCGGCGATAACTGCGCGCGACTGAGATTCCAATCCAGATGGCTAGCCCCAAACCAGCAATCATCATGGATGCACCGATGATGACCGGAACTGGTACGTCTGACATGGATCCCCCTTAGAGCTATGAGGTCAGTCTAATCAGGGGGTAAGGCAATCTTCGGGAGGGTGAGCGGTTAACCGTACTAAGTCCTGCTCGGCCAGTCAGAGACTGGTAAAACTGGTAGAATTTTGGCATCGCAACCAAACTTTTTAGGAGCCAATCCGTGTCTGCTCTTCCTTCAACTTTCACCTCTCCACTAAGCGAAACCGATCCAGAAATCGCAGCTGTTCTTGCTGCTGAATTGGACCGTCAGCGTCACACCCTAGAGATGATCGCGTCTGAAAACTTTGTTTCACGCGGTGTTCTTGAGGCTCAGGGCTCTGTTCTTACCAACAAGTACGCCGAGGGTTACCCTGGCAAGCGTTACTACGGTGGTTGCGAAGCCGTTGACGTTGCTGAAAACCTAGCTCGCGACCGTGCGAAGGCCCTATTCGGTGCAGAGCACGCCAACGTTCAGCCACACTCTGGTGCTTCGGCTAACGCAGCAGTATTGATGGCTTTGGCAAACCCTGGTGACCGCATCCTCGGTCTTGAGTTGGCACACGGTGGCCACCTAACCCACGGTATGCGTTTGAACTTCTCGGGCAAGATGTACGAGGCTCACGCTTACGAGCTAAACGCTGAGACTCACCTGATCGACATGGACATCGTTCGCGCCCGCGCACACGAGGTCAAGCCTGCGGTAATTATCGCCGGTTGGTCTGCTTACTCACGTCACCTTGACTTCGCCGAGTTCCGCAAGATTGCTGACGAGGTTGGCGCAAAGCTTTGGGTCGACATGGCTCACTTTGCCGGTCTAGTGGCTGCCGGTCTGCACCCAAGCCCAGTGCCTTACGCAGATGTTGTTTCAACCACCGTTCACAAGACCTTGGCTGGTCCTCGCTCAGGCTTGATCCTGTGCAAGGCAGAGTACGCCAAGAAGATCGACTCAGCTGTGTTCCCAGGTCAGCAGGGTGGCCCATTGATGCACGTTGTTGCTGCCAAGGCGGTTGCGTTCAAGGCTGCCATGACCGATGAGTTCAAGGACCGCCAGAAGCGCACTATCGAGGGTGCTGCGATTATTGCTAACCGCTTGATGCAGAGCGACGTAACTTCAAACGGTGTTCAGGTTCTAACCGGCGGAACTCAGGTTCACCTAGTTTTGGTTGACCTTCGCAACGCTCCAATCAACGGCCAAGAGACCGAAGACCTACTGCACGAGGTTGGCATCACTGTGAACCGCAACTCGGTTCCAAACGACCCACGTCCACCAATGGTCACCTCTGGTGTTCGCATCGGTACTCCGGCGCTAGCTACTCGTGGCTTTGGTGCAGAGCAGTTCACCGAGGTTGCCGAGATCATCGCTGGCGTTTTGGTTCCAAACCCAGACATCGCAGCACTTCGTGCCCGAACCCGCAAGCTAACCGAGGCATTCCCGCTATACAGCGGCCTTGAGAACTGGTAATCGGGGCTGGATTCGGGCATGACTGCAATCAAACTTGACGGTCTAGCAACAGCAAAGGCCATCAAGGCTGAACTTGCAGAGCGAGTAATTGAGCTAAAGAAAAAGGGCGTTACCCCTGGTTTGGGTACGCTCTTGGTCGGCGACGACCCAGGCTCACACTCTTACGTTGCTGGCAAGCACCGTGACTGCGCTGAAGTTGGTATCCACTCCATCCGAGTTGACCTGCCAGCCACAGCCAGTGCGGCCGATGTCCGCGCGGCCATCCGTGATCTTAATGACGCGAATGATGTCACCGGATACATTGTTCAGTTGCCCTTGCCATTTGGTCTAGACACCAACGAAATGTTGGAGTTGATTGACCCGTCTAAAGATGCTGATGGTTTGCACCCAACCAACCTGGGCCGCCTGGTTCTTGGAGTATCGGGTGAACTAACCTCACCTCTGCCATGCACGCCGGCCGGAATCGTTGAACTGCTATCTCGCTACGATGTGCCAACTCGCGGTGCCGAAGTTGCCGTTATTGGCCGCGGTGTCACAGTTGGTCGACCACTTGGTCTGCTGATGACGCGCAAGGGCATTGACTCGACCGTCACGCTGTTGCACTCTGCAAGCCGCGACCTAGAGCAGGCCGTCAAGCGCGCTGACATTGTGGTTGCAGCATTGGGCGTTGCTCACTTTGTTCAGCCAGAGTGGATCAAGCCGGGTGCAGCCGTGATGGATGTTGGCATTACCCGCGTTGAAGCCACCGGCCCAGATGACAAAGCGCGTTTGGTTGGCGACGTTGACCCTCGTGTTGCCGAAGTTGCCGGATTTATGTCGCCAAACCCTGGCGGCGTTGGTCCAATGACTCGGGCGATGCTGGTCAAAAACGTCGTTGACGCAGCCAGCCGCTTCTAAACCAGCAACTGTTGCTTAGCTAGCTTTTTGTAGAGCGGTGTCGAGGCAACCAGCTCACTGTGGGTTCCAATTCCGACAACCTTGCCGTGGTCCAAAACAATAATCTGATCGCTGTCGACCACCGTTGACAGACGGTGAGCAATCACAATTAGCGTGCGGTTTTTTGCCACAGCATCGATGGCATCGCGCATGCGCTGTTCGTTCAATCCATCCAGCGCTGAAGTTGATTCATCAAGCAACAGAATTGGCGGGGCTGACAACAGGGCACGGGCAATTGCCAAACGCTGACGCTCACCACCTGAAAGCATCACTCCGCTCTCGCCGACCTCAGCGTCGAGACCCTTGGCGTCACGCTCTAGAACCTCGGTTAGGTTTACTTCTTCAAGAACCTGCGTCAACTGTTCATCGGTTGCATCTGGCGCACCGATGGTGAGGTTGGCGCGAATCGAACCAGCCAAAACCGGAGCATCCTGCTCTACATAACCAATCTGTGCTCGAAGCGCTGCTCGGCTAATGGTGGTAACCGCTTGACCATCCATCAAAATCATGCCGGCGGTTGGTTCGTAAAAACGCTCGATCAACGAGAAGATAGTTGACTTGCCTGAACCCGATGGGCCCACCAGAGCAATTCGCGAACCGCGCTGAATCTTGAAGCTCACATCGTGCAGCACCTGACGATTTTCAGGAATCTCGGTGTCTTGGGTGGCGTGCACGCTCTCGCCATTTGCAGCCTGACCAACATAACCAAATGACACATTTTCAAATTCGATGGCGGTGTCGTTGACGGCCACAACCTTGGCTGCGTTTTTGGTTTCAAGGTCAGACTCTTCGACCGGAACCTGCAGAATTTCTTCGATGCGGGCCAGCGCACCCAAGCCAGACTGCACCGATGTGTAGGCGGCAAAAGCCTGGCCGAGCGGGCGAATCATCTGGAACATCAACAGGATAAAAGTAATCAGGCTGGCCACCGAAGTACTGCCGGTAGCAACTCTGAATCCGCCAACACCCAGCACCACAATAAAAGCACCGTTCATGGCCAGGCCGGCTATCGGGGTAATCATGGCGTTGATTTTTGCAATCTTTACGCCCTGAACAAAAGCCTCTTTGGCATCAGAGGCAATTAGATTGCTCTCTCGAACCTCAGCGCGCGCCGCACGAATGGTTCTAACCGCACTCAGTGCACGCTCTACCGCTGCTGCCATGTCACCAACCCGCTGCTGAGCCTTGGTGGTTGCCGAACGCACCTGGCGGGCGGTGACCGAGATTGCTGCAATCGCGAAGACCACCATTATTAGGGTTAGGCCAAGCAGTACCGGGTCAATAATTGCCATTGCAACCAGTGAGCCGACAAAAATCAAGATGCCACCGACGGCATCGATGAGCCCCTGGGTAAGAACCGCGCGCAACAGGGTGGTGTCAGATCCAACGCGAGAGACTAGGTCGCCGGTTCGGCGAAGGTCGTACTCAAAAATTGGCAGGCGCAAAAGTCGGTGCGCCAGCTTTTGCCGCGCCGAAAGCACAACGCCCTCGCCGGCTTTTGCCAGTACGTAGTACATCAGGCCGCCGAGCACCGCACTGCCCAAAATCACTGCCACCAGGATGGCAACCAGCGGACCGAGGTCATCGCCGTTTTGAACCGCGGTGATTACCTGACCGACAACCAAAGGCTGAGCCAGGCTGATGGCTGCACCAACCACAGAGAGGGCAGTAGCCAACCAGAGTGCTGGCTTGTGCTCTAGTAGGTATGGCACCAGCTGTGAAAACTTGGCTTTTGGCCCGTTCTTGTCATGCTCGTTGTAGCTGGCGGATCCGCGGTTGCCTGGTCGGCCTCTAAACATGCTCATTCTGAATCAAACCGTTTCTATTAACTGTGGATTCCCCATGATTGCCTCGTTCAACAGGTAGTTGATTTCTGGCAGTGACAAAGCTGGGGTGTATGCGGTGTGCTGGTGAAATTTGGCAAAGTTTGCGCTCTGCAGGGCGGCTAAAGCGTCGGCGTGATTCAACTTCAAAAACATGCGGGTGCTGTTTGGTGCGCGCTCAAAATCGGTGTGCACTTTTCCGCAACCAAACCCAAATATGGTCAGTGCAATGTCAGCGTCTTCGGCGCTAACCTTGCTGATAAATCCGTTATCGACCACCGAGTACTTTGGCCGCAATTCTGGCTTGCGCTGCCAGATCTGAAAGCAGGTTGCTAGGCTGTTGCGCTGAGAGATTTTGGTTCCGGTCTCATCCTCATAATCAACATGAATGTCGTGGTCGGCAATCAGATGGAATCTGCGGTCCAGTCGGTTAATCACCGACCACTTTCTCCATGATCGCGGCACGATAAAACAGATGTAATCGCTGTGATCTGCTGCCTTGTTGAAAAAGGGGATGGAAAGCGAATTGTTTCGGCCAAACGGTGGGTTTGAAATTGTCACCGCGTTTGAACTCAAAATGGTTGCGCTAAGAAAATCAGCTTTTGTGACGCCGGGGTGCTTTGGCTCAATGTCAAAGGACTCAAACTTCTCAGCACCGATGGCTTTTGCCGCTCGAATAAACGAACCGGTGCCACCGGCAGGTTCGAGAATTGTTCGCGAGCTAAGGCCGGGAACGGTTTTTTCTACCTCACGGATTAGATCCAGCGCAAGGTAGGTTGGGGTGTAGTACTGCTCTTTGCCAGTGACGCGGGTGTTTCCCGGTTTTGCTGGCTTTTCAAGAGTTGCAGACACGGTTCAAGGGTACCAGTGCTAATCTGGAGGGCTGCCCAGAATCTGGGCCCCAGCGACGCTGGAACAAACTGAGGAAGTATTTTGGCAGACGAAATTTTGATCAAAGCGGTTGGCCTGACCAAGAGCTATGGCGACTTCATCGCAGTCGATGGAATTGACATTGAAGTCAAGCGCGGCGAGGCGTTTGGTCTGCTTGGGCCAAACGGTGCCGGTAAATCTACAACCATGAGGATGATCTCGACCACATCGCAGCGCACCTCAGGTGAGCTAACGATTTTGGGCAAGGACCCGGCTAAAAAGGGCCCGGAAATCCGTGCTCACCTTGGAGTTGTGCCGCAGCAAGACAACCTTGATCGCGAACTCAGCGTTTATGAAAACCTCATGACCTATGGCCGATTCTTTGGCCTGCCGCGCAAGTACCTGAAGAGCAAAGTCCTTGAACTTTTGGATTTTGCGCAGCTAGCCGACAAGGCCAAGAACAAGACTGACGAACTCTCGGGTGGCATGAAGCGCCGACTGACCATTGCCCGCGGATTGGTGAACAGTCCAGAGATCTTCTTGCTAGATGAGCCAACCACCGGGCTAGACCCTCAGGCCCGTCACATTCTCTGGGACCGCCTGTTCCGCCTAAAAGAGCAGGGTGTCACGCTGGTAATTACCACCCACTACATGGATGAAGCCGAGCAGCTGTGTGATCGGCTAATCGTGATGGACAAAGGCAAAATCATGGCCGAGGGAAGCCCGGCTGACCTCATCAAGCGCTACGCAACCAAAGAGGTGCTTGAGGTTCGCTTTGGTTCTGACAAAAACGCGATTGCTGCCGAGACCATAAGCAAGCTGGGTCGCCGTATGGAGGTGCTACCTGATCGAGTCTTGGTCTACTCAGACAACGGCGAGCACGACCTGCAGCAAATTATTGAGCTGGGCCTTGAACCAATCACCTCGCTGGTTCGACGCAGTTCACTCGAGGATGTCTTCTTGCGTCTAACCGGCCGAACGCTGATTGATTAATCATGAGTGTGGTTGATGTAAAAAAGGCTCGCCGTTGGGCCTGGTGGCAGGTGACCGAATACCGCCTTGTTGAGGTCAGTAAGTGGTGGGTGTCCGTTGTGCTCTTCGGTATCGGCACACCGGTTCTTTACTTGTTCTCTATCGGTCTTGGAGTCGGCGCTTTGGTGCAGGCAAACACTGGGGGAGCGGGTGTCGATGGCGTGCCATACCTAACCTTCTTGGCACCAGCACTGCTGGCTACGGCAGCTATTCAGGGCGCTCAAGATGAATCCACTTTTCCGGTTATCAATGGATTTGTTTGGGGCAAGGGGTTCTTTGCCATCAACTCAACCCCGATTACCGGCACCGATATCGCCAATGGGGTCATGGGTCTTGCGGTTATCCGCACGTTTATAACCACCGGCATTTACGCGATGATTTTGGTGCTCTTCAACGCCACAACGTTTGATCGAATTATTCCTATGTACCTTGTGGCCTGTGTTGCGGCGCTTTGTTATGCGGCCGTCATGATGGCGGCGAGCGGATTCGTAAAGATCGATGGGCACTTTGTCGAGATCATCCAGCGACTAATCATCATGCCGATGTTCATGTTCTCGGGCACCTTTTTCCCGCTGGAGAGCATGCCAATTTACCTTCAGGTTTTCGGCTGGGTATCTCCGCTCTGGCATGCCACTGACCTAAGTAGGGCTATCAGTTATGGTCATGAAATTCCAGGATGGTTGGTCCTGGTGCACGTGCTGTATCTCTTGGCGCTAGCTGTCATAGGAATGCTACTTTCTTACCGCCAATTCAATAAGAGGTTGGAACAGTGAGCCTAGTCAACACTGCCGTTACCGGTGCAATTGCCATCGCCGAGCGCAGGTCTAAGCGGTTTGGTTCAAATATCTACGCAGGACGCAGCCACGTAATTATGGAGCGTGGTTTTACCGCTTTGCGCCGAACCAATTGGTTTAGCTTTGCCTCCGGATTCCTTGAGCCAGTATTCTTTTTGCTCTCCTTCGGGTTTGGTGTCGGGCAGTTGGTCGGTGGCATCACCGATGGCTCTGGCAATTCAATTCCTTACGCTGCCTACATTGCTCCGGCTCTGCTGGCCACCTCGGCTATGAATGGCGCAATCTATGACTCGACCTGGAATGTGTATTTCAAGATGCACTTTGCACACCTTTACGAGACCATTTTGTCTACGTCACTTGGTGTCTTAGACGTTGCACTCGGTGAGATCAGTTGGGCGCTTTGGCGAGGTGCGCTGTATGCATCTGCCTTCTTGGCAATTATGTGGCCGGCTGGTCTAATCACAACCCCGTGGGCGATTCTTGCAATTTTTGGTGCGGTGTTCATAGCCTTTGGGTTTGCCTCTTTTGGCATGGCTATCACCTCGTATCTGAAGTCCTTTCAACAGATGCAGTGGATCAACTTTTTCCTTATGCCAATGTTCCTGTTTTCGGGCACCTTTTTTCCGCTAACCACCTACCCAGATTGGTTGCAGCTGGTTGTTAAGGCCCTGCCGCTCTGGCACGGAATTGAGCTGGAGAGAGCCCTGATGCTTGGTAATTTCAGCGTCGATCTTCTAGGGCACATTGCCTACTTTGTGGTGATGATTATCATCGGTTTGGTGTTTACCACCAAGCGCTTAAACAAGGTTTTCTTGAGCTAGTCAGAGCAATAAAAAAGGACCTCGGCCAATGCCGGGGTCCTTTTTTAGTTTGAAGTTTTTACGCGGTTACGCCCACCACAACAGCAACTGCCAGGTTGATCACGGTTAGTAGACCAATTGTCGGAACAACCCACTTTGGAGCTGAATCCTTCTTGGCAAAGGTGTAGGCAATAAAGAAGATTCCGGTGATGCCCAGTCCCTTAATTGACAGCACTAGGTTGTTTACCTCTTCACCGTTGGCATAGACCAAACCGGTCATGATCAAGCCGGTTAGCAGCGCCAACCATGAACCGTGCAGAATGCCCGCGTTCACCGGTGCGCCGGTCTTGAAGCGCTTGGTCTCGTTCAGCACACCGGCCATGATTGCGGCAAAGCCAAGTAGGTGAAGCACCAAGGTGATGCGAATGATTAGTTCTAAAGTTTCCATATTTTAGAGTCTAGCCATCAGCACAGCGGCTTCAACCGCTTCGGCACCCTTGTCTTCTTTCGAGTTTGGTAGACCGGCACGGTCAAGCGCCTGCTGCTCATTGTCGACAGTTAGCAAACCAAAGCCAATTGGCACACCGCTGTCGAGCTGGACTCGGGTCAAGCCATCGGTTGCCGAGCTGCAGACGTAATCGAAGTGAGGGGTGTCACCCTGAATTACAACGCCCAGGGCAATAACTGCATCCGCACCAGCATCGATGGCTTTTTGAGCACCTAGAGGCAACTCAAAAGCGCCAGGTACTCGCCAAATTTCATAGGTGTCGTTGCCGGCAGCCTTTAGCGCACGCTCAGCACCGGCCAGAAGGCCGCCTGTGATTTCGGTGTGCCAGCTGGTTACGACAATCGCAATCTGCAAACCTGACGCATCGATAGTTAGTTTTGGGGCTCCCGCTCCACTCATGCTTTTACCTCCGGAATTAGGTGACCCATGCGGGCACGTTTGGTTTCTAAATACTGTTCGTTCTGAGTTGCTTGGCCAACGATAACCGGCACATAAGAGTTCACCGGAATCCCGGCCTCTTCAAGGTAGCCACTCTTGGCTGGGTTGTTGGTCATCAATCGCACGCTGGTTACACCCAGGTCGCGCAAAATCGCTACGGCAGCGCCGTACTCGCGGTTTTCGCTCGGTAGACCCAGGGCCAGGTTGGCATCAACGGTGTCGAGGCCGGTGTCCTGAAGCGCATACGCCTTTAACTTGTTCAACAGACCAATGCCTCGACCCTCCTGACCGCGCAGGTAGATCACAATTCCACCGGCTGGGTCGTGCGCAATTTCATCGAGTGCAAAATCAAGCTGCGGTCCACATTCACACTTGAGTGAGCCGAAAGCCTCACCGGTAATGCACTCGCTGTGCATGCGTACCAAAACATCGTCACCGGTTGGGTTGCCGGCGATGATGGCAACATGGTCGGCAGTGGTCTTGATGTCGTAGTAACCGCGCACCTTGAATTCACCGTGAGTGGTCGGAAGCTTGGCTTCGGCTTCTAGGCGAATACGGTTGTTTGGGCGTTCAGCGTTGAATTCAAGAAGGTCTTTACGGTACTCGACCAGCTGATTAACTGTGATTACCTCAAGGCCCTCGCGCTCGCCAATCTCAAGTAGTTTGTCGAAGCGGGTCATGCTGCCGTCAGTCTCGACCATTTCAGCAATTAAGCCAACCGGGTTCAGTCCAGCAAGCTTCAAAAGGTCAACGGTGGCCTCAGTGTGGCCTGGGCGTGCCAATACACCTTCGTGGTGGGCGCGCAGCGGAATCACATGCCCCGGACGAATCAAATCGCTCGGCACGGCATCAACCGAACCCAATACCCGGAGAGTTTTGGCGCGGTCAGCGGCACTGATTCCGGTGGTTACGCCCTCGGCTGCGTCCACAGAAATCGTGTACTGGGTGCGGTGGCGGTCCTGGTTGGTCGTGGTCATGAGCGGCAATTCCAAGCGGTTGGCAATCTGCTCGGTCATCGGTGCGCATAGGTAGCCAGAGGTGTGGTTCACAAACCAGGCAACCCACTCGGCAGTGGCAAACTCAGCAGCCATAACGGCGTCGCCTTCGTTTTCACGGTTCTCGTCATCGGCGACCAAAATCGGCTTTCCGGCGCGCAGGGCGTCCAGTGCAGCTTCGATGGTTGAAATAGCCATTAGATGTTCCTCGCTTCAAGAAGGCGTTCGATGTGTTTAGCCATTACATCGGCCTCGACGTTTACTTTGTCGCCTGGTTTTTTACTTCCCAGGGTGGTTAGTGCCAGGGTCTCCGGAATCAGACTTAGGCCGATCCAGTCATTGCCAACCTCATTTACGGTTAGCGAAACTCCATCGATGGTGATTGAGCCCTTGAGTACCACGTACTTCATCAACTGCTCTGGAATCGAAACCCGCACCCACTCCCAGTTCTCAGAAGGTTGCCGCGAGATGATTTCGCCAACGCCATCTACGTGCCCCTGAACCACGTGGCCACCAAATCTGGTTGCGGCGGTCATGGCACGCTCAAGGTTGACCGGGTCGCCCACCTTGATTCCGTGAAGGCTGGTTAGGCGCAGGGTCTCTTGCATAACGTCTGCGGTGAAGGTTTCCGAGTCAAATTCCACTGCGGTCAGGCAGGTGCCGCTAACTGCGATGGAGTCTCCGCGCTTGACGTCTGACACTACAGTCGGGCCCTCGATGGTAAGTCGCAGGGCATCCTCAAGAACCTCGATGGATCGAACTTTTCCAAGCTCTTCAACAATTCCGGTAAACATTAGTTCCCCTTCGGTACAGATCGAATCAAGAGGTCTTGACCAAGCGGTTTGACCTCAACAAATGAAAGTTCTTTGGCTTCAGCCATGGTGCCCACGGCGATTTCAGAAACTGATGTTCTTGGTCCGCCAATAAGCATTGGGGCCAGGTAGGTGATGAACTCATCGACCAGGTTCAGCTTGATAAAGGCACTGGCCACTTTTGGCCCACCCTCAACCATTAGGTGCTTTGCGCCTCGAGCCTTGAGCTCAGCCAAGATGCCATGAATCGAGTGGGTGCGGTACTGCACAGTCGGGGCATCATCGTTGAAGATTCGGTAGTCGGTGCCCAAGTCGGTCTCGCCAAGAACCACACGCAGTGGCTGGTGCTCATAAAGTGAGCCATCAGGCTTGCGAGCAGTTAGTTCTGGATTGTCTTTGATGACGGTCGAGGTGCCCACCAAAATTGCATCAAGCTCAGAACGGCGGCGGTGAGCATCGATGCGTGATTCCGAGCCGCTAATCCATTTGCTGGTGCCGTCGGCAGCTGCGCTTCGGCCGTCAAGGCTGCTGGCCCACTTTAGAGTCACGTATGGGCGGCCCAGTTTTGCTGAGGTTAGCCAGACCCGGTTTTGGTCGTCAGCCTGGTTTTTCAGCACCCCGGCAATAACCTCAATGCCCGCGTTCTTCAAAGTCTCGGCGCCTCCACCAGAGGCATCGCCTGGGTCGCTCGATGCGTAAATTACACGGGCAATTCCCGCTTCAATCAGAGCCTGGGCACATGGGCCGGTTACACCGGTGTGGTTGCATGGCTCAAGGGTTACCACTGCGGTGAGCCCAGCGGCAGATTGCCCGTTTTGAATCAGATTTTTGAGAGCTGCAACTTCAGCGTGGTCTGTCCCAGACCCCTGGTGCCAACCCTCAGCCACAATTTCGCCGGTGGCATTCAAGATCACGGCACCTACCTGCGGGTTTACGCCAAAGGCTGGTCCGAGTAGCGCAAGTTCAAGCGCGCGAGTCATCGCTGCTTCGTAATTTGCGTTGGTCATCCGCTGTTTCCGTTCTGAGTGAACGTACTGCGGGGTAGGAAAAGTAGGCCGAGGCCTGTGCCGAAAAACGGCGCGACCTAAGCCTGTTCTTCTCCCATCCGGACTTTAACCGTCGGCATCTGAATTTCACAGATTCAACCGACCACCGAAGTGGGCGGGTCGCGGGCTGTAACCGCCGGCTCAGATTTTCACTGACCCCGAAGAACGTGTGTTGCTAAATAAGGCTAACGCCCTGCAGGAATAAACCCAATTCGGTCATAAACAATTCCCAAGGTCTTCTCAGCAAGTTCATTTGCCTTGGCTGCACCCTGTGCCAAAAGGCGGTCCAGTTCGGCAGGGTCTGTCAAAAGCTCATTTGCCCGAGTGCGAATAGGTTCTACCGCGCCCAAGACCACCTCGGCTACTTCGCCCTTCAGGTCTCCGTAACCCTTGCCATCAAAGTGGGCAACGAGAGAATCGATGCTCTGGCCTGAAATTGCAGAGTGAATTCCCAACAGGTTCGAAACACCTGGTTTGGTTTCGCGATCAAAGCGCACGACGCCATCGTTGTCAGTAACTGCGCTCTTGATCTTCTTCAGAATCACGTTCGACTCATCCATGATGTTGACTAGGCCCTTTGGGTCACCAGACTTCGACATCTTGGCCTCAGGGTTTTGCAAGTCGTAAATCTTTGCAGTCTCTTTGAGAATTACCGCTTCTGGAATCACAAAGGTCTCGCCGAATCTTGAGTTGAATCGGTTAGCCAGGTCACGGGTTAGTTCTAGGTGCTGTCGCTGGTCCTCGCCAACTGGCACTGCCTTTGGCTGATACAGCAGGATGTCGGCTGCCTGTAGGACCGGATAGGTAAACAGGCCCACCGATGCTGAATCGGCACCGTTCTTTTGTGACTTGTCTTTGAACTGAGTCATTCGGCCGGCCTCGCCAAAACCGGTAAGCGTCATGAGTACCCAGGCCAACTGAGCGTGGGCCGGAACATGTGACTGAACAAACAGCGCCGACTTATTTTCATCGATGCCTGCGGCTAGGTACTGTGCCGCTGTGACACGAGTGTTCTGGCGCAACTGGGCAGGGTCCTGCGGAACCGTGATGGCGTGCAGGTCAACCACGCAGTAGAAAGCGTTGTAGTCATCCTGCATCTTGGTCCAGTTGACCAAAGCACCCAGATAATTTCCGAGGTGAAGAGATCCAGCCGATGGCTGCATTCCAGAGAGCAGGTTTGGTTTAGTCATAGGGACAAGTTTAGACGAGCGCCCAGAGCGCTTAGGGAGAGGCTAAATGGCGTAGTCAACAACCACAGGGGAGTGGTCGGTCCAGCGAGTGTCATACGAAGCGGCTCGGTGCACTAGGTAGTTGCTGGCACCCGCAGCTAGGGCTGGGGTTGCTAGGTGGTAGTCAATTCTCCAGCCGGCATCAGTGTCGAACGCCTGTCCTCGGTATGACCACCAGGTGTATGGGCCAGCCACATCTGGGTGAGCGGCACGGCCAACATCAACCCAGCCCTGCTCGCCCATCATGGTGTCAAAATAGGCACGCTCCGCCGGCAAAAAGCCTGCGTTTTTGAGGTTGCCTTTCCAGTTCTTGATGTCCAGCTCGGTGTGCCCAACATTTAGGTCGCCAACCACAACAGCCTTGGCGCCCGAGGTAATTAGGTCATTCATTCGGCTGGTCATGGCCTCAAGAAACTTGTACTTTTCAACTTGCTTTGGGGTGTCAACCTCGCCCGAGTGCACGTAGGTGCTGATCACGGTAATCGGGGTGCCATCGATGTCAAAGTCCGCCTCAAGCCAACGGCCGGCTGAATCAAAGTCATCTGGGCCCAACTCGGTGCGGTGGGCAATCGGTGCAATTTTGCTCACAATGGCAACGCCGGCGCGGCCCTTTGCGCTGGCCGCGTCGTGCAAAAAGTGCCAGCTGCCGTTTGCCGGTGGGTTGGCTTCAAATAGCTCGACCAGGTCTTTGGTCTCGGCGCGCACCTCTTGAAGTGCAATTACATCGATGTCTTGGTTGGCAGCCAACCAGTCGGCCATGCCTTTCTTGAAGGCAGCGCGAACACCGTTGACGTTTACCGTCGCAACTTTCAGTGACACAGGTTACGGCTTGCCGCGAAGAATGGCCTGCTTGACCTCAGCGATAGCCTTGGTCACCTCGATGCCGCGAGGGCAAGCCTCGGTGCAGTTGAAGGTGGTGCGGCAGCGCCAGACGCCCTCTTTGTCGTTCAAGATGTCGATGCGGACATCGGCAGCCTCGTCACGAGAGTCAAAGATAAAGCGGTGTGCGTTCACAATCGCAGCTGGACCAAAGTACTGACCATCGGTCCAGAAGACTGGGCAAGATGTGGTGCAGGCCGCGCAAAGAATGCACTTGGTGGTGTCCTCAAACTTTGAGTGCTCGGCTGCGCTCTGTAGGCGCTCCTTTTCAGGGTTGTCGCTGGCAATCAAGAATGGCTTGATGTCGCGGTATGCCTGGTAGAACGGGTTCATGTCTACAACTAGGTCTTTTTCGACCTCTAGACCCTTGATTGGCTCAACGTAAATTGGCTGAGTGATGTCAAGGTCCTTGATCAGCGTCTTGCAGGCAAGGCGGTTACGGCCGTTGATGCGCATTGCATCAGAACCACAAACACCGTGGGCGCATGAGCGGCGGAAGGTTAGCGAACCATCCATCTCCCACTTGATCTTGTGCAGGGCGTCAAGCACGCGGTCGGTGCCGTGAACCTGAACGTCAAAGTCCTGCCAGCGCGCTTCTTGACCATCTTCAGGGTTGTAGCGGCGAACAAATAGGGTTACCTGAAAAGACGGAACAGCGCCCATCTCTTCGAAAGCGGTTGGGGTGTTAGCTGCCTCAGTCATTAGTACTTACGCTCCATTGGCTGGTAGTTAGTAATCGTGACTGGTTTCCAGTCGATCTTGATGTTGTCGCCCGGCTTTTTAGCTGGCTTGTCGGTCAAGTAGGCCATTGAGTGAACCATGAACTTCTTGTCGTCACGAGTCTCGTAGTCTTCACGGAAGTGACCGCCGCGGCTTTCACGACGTTCACGTGAGGTGAATGCCAAAACCTCAGCAAGGTCAAGCAAGAATCCAAGTTCAATAGCTTCAAGCAGGTCGGTGTTAAAGCGCTGACCCTTGTCTTGAACTGCGATGTTCTCGTAGCGCACGCGAAGCTCGGCGATCTTGTCGAGTGCCTCGTTTAGAGACTCCTCGGTGCGATACACCTGAGCGTTCTTGTCCATGGTGTCCTGCAGCTCCTTGCGAAGTACAGCTACCTTTTCGGTGCCCTTTGAGTTGCGAACCTTCTCGATCATCGAGATGACCTCGTCGGCAGCGTTGGCAGGAACATCGACGTGCTTTGCAGTCTTGGCGTATTCAACCGCTGCGATACCGGCGCGCTTACCGAAGACGTTGATGTCAAGGAGCGAGTTGGTGCCGAGGCGGTTTGCGCCGTGAACTGATACACAGGCGCATTCACCAGCCGCGTAAAGGCCTGGCACAACGGTCTTGTTGTCGCGAAGAACCTCTGCCTGCACGTTGGTCGGGATTCCACCCATTGCGTAGTGAGCAGTTGGGAACACTGGAACCGGCTCGGTGTAAGGCTCAACACCCAAGTAGGTGCGGGCAAACTCGGTGATGTCCGGCAGTTTCTCATCGATGACTGCAGGTGGCAGGTGAGTTAGGTCAAGTAGAACGTAATCTTTGTTTGGTCCAGCACCGCGACCCTCACGAACCTCGTTGGCCATTGCGCGAGCAACCATGTCTCGCGGAGCAAGGTCCTTGATGGTCGGTGCATAGCGCTCCATAAAGCGCTCGCCAGATGAGTTGCGAAGGATTCCACCCTCACCTCGGGCTGCTTCAGAAAGCAAGATGCCCAGTCCGGCAAGGCCGGTCGGGTGGAACTGGTAGAACTCCATGTCCTCAAGCGGAAGACCCTTGCGGTAGATGATGCCAACGCCATCACCGGTCAGGGTGTGCGCGTTTGAAGTGGTCTTGAAGATCTTGCCAAAGCCACCGGTTGCAAAGATGATGCTCTTGCCCTGGAATACGTGAATCTCGCCGGTGGCAAGTTCGTAAGCCACAACAGCCGATGGGCGCTCTTCGCCGTCAACCTTGTTCATGACTAGGTCCAGAACATAGAACTCGTTGTAGAACTCAATGCCCAGCTTGACGCAGTTCTGGTAGAGGGTCTGAAGAATCATGTGACCGGTGCGGTCGGCTGCGTAGCATGAGCGGCGGACCGGAGCCTTGCCGTGGTCACGGGTGTGGCCACCGAAGCGGCGCTGGTCAATCTTGCCGTCTGGAGTGCGGTTGAAAGGTAGACCCATGTTCTCTAGGTCGATAACTGCCTGAACTGACTCTTTAGCAAGAATCTCAGCAGCGTCCTGGTCAACCAGGTAGTCGCCACCCTTGACGGTGTCAAAGGTGTGCCATTCCCAACTGTCCTCTTCAACGTTAGCTAGGGCTGCGGCCATTCCGCCCTGAGCTGCACCAGTGTGCGAGCGGGTAGGAAACAGCTTGGAGATAACCGCGGTCTTGGCGTGTGGCCCAGCCTCGATGGCTGCACGCATGCCAGCGCCACCGGCGCCAACAATCACAACGTCGTACTGGTAGTGGTGAACCTTTGGAGTTGCGCTAGACAATTTATAGATTCCTTTGGGGCTACTTTGCCGAACAGAAAGATGGAAGAAGCTCTGCAGCGGCGCCTGCAGGGCATGGGTCGAAGGTGAAGACCACCAGAGTGCCCAGAACTACAAGAACTGCACAAACTGCCCATAGAGAGGTAACCAAAACCTTGCGAGTTGATTCCTTCGAGGTGTAGTCGTTCACAATCGTGCGCATACCGTTGGTGCCGTGAATCATGGCTAGCCAAAGCATGGCTAGGTCCCAAACCTTCCAGAATGGGTCTGACCACTTGCCGCCTACGAAAGCAAAGTCAATGGCCTTGATGCCTTCACCTAAAAAGAGGTTGGTGAATAGGTGGCCAAAAATCAGGATGACCAACAGCACACCAGAGGCACGCATGTAGAGCCAGCCGTACTTCTCGAGGTTGGCTTGGTTGCGGTTACGAGGAGCGCGTGGTTGCTCGATTACTACAGACATTTCGCTACTCCTTAACCGAATACGTGAGATAGGTGACGAGGGGCAAAGCCGATGAAGGTCAGAGCAGCTAGGGCAACAACCACCCAAAACATGACGTTCTGGTACTTGACGCCCTTGCGCCAGAAGTCAATCAAGATGACTCGAAGGCCATTGAGAGCGTGGAACAGGATGGCGGCTACCAGGCCAAGTTCTGCGACACCGATTAGTGGAGTCTTGTAGGTGGCGATAACCGCATTGTAAGCCTCTGGGCTCAATCGCACGAGCGCGGTGTCAAGAATGTGAACGAGCAAGAAAAAGAAAATTGCAACTCCGGTGATGCGGTGCAGCACCCAAGACCACATTCCAACTTTTCCCCGATACAAAGTACCTGCTGGCATTGACGGCACGAAAATCCTCCTGGATTGGCGTTTTTCTGAAAAGAAAATTCGGTTTAAGTCTACGCCCATTGACAGCCTGCCCTCGCCGATTAACGCCCAGTCGGCTAGGGTTTTGATTGTTATGGGCATTCAGCGAGATCCAATTGATCGATTCTTCAGCATCATTCCTGCCGGCGGCATCGGAAGTCGGCTTTGGCCGCTCTCACGTGCCTCGGCCCCTAAGTTTCTCCACGACCTAACCGGCTCTGGTCAAACTCTCCTTCAGGACACCTGGGATCGACTAACTCCGATTGCCGGCCGCGACCGCATCTTGGTGGTAACCGGCAAGGTGCACAAGTCTGCGGTTCTAGAGCAAATCGAAGATTTGTCTACCGAGAACCTGGTCCTCGAGCTTTCACCTAAAGACTCAACGGCAGCCATTGCGCTCGCGGCAGCGATTTTGATGAAGCGCGAGCCAGACGTAATTATTGGATCTTTCGCTGCCGACCACGTGATCAACGAAGACGAGCTTTTTCGAGCCACCGTTCGCGAGGCAGTTGAGGTTGCCGCTACTGGCAAGATTGTGACCATCGGCATCGAACCAACCGAGCCATCGGTGGGTTTTGGATACATCAAGTCCGGTGAATCATTGAACCTAGCGTCGGCACCGAATGCTCGAAACGTAGTCAAGTTTGTTGAGAAGCCAAACATTGCCAAGGCTCGCAAATATGTAGAGTCTGGCGAGTACCTGTGGAACGCCGGCATGTTTATTGCCCCGGCATCGGTGTTGCTCGAGCAGCTCCAAAAATCAGAATCAGAACTTCACGCTGCCATCCTGGCTATGGCGGATGCCTGGGACACCGATGACCGCAAGGCATCGCTAGAGAAAATTTGGCCGAAGCTCAAGAAGGTTGCCATCGATTATTCGGTTGCCGAGCCTGCAGCTGCAGCCGGCTTGGTTGCCGTAGTTCCGGCAACCTTTACCTGGCACGATGTCGGCGACTTTGCCGCCATTGCCGAACTGCAGTCTCAGGGTCGCCGCGGCAACCTTGCGGTATTGGGCAACGCCAAGGTCCTAGCTGATTCATCCAGCGGCATCCTGGTCAGTGACACCGATCGTCTGATTGCACTAATCGGTGTTGAAGACATCATTGTGGTTGACACACCCGACGCGCTTTTGGTTACCACCAAGGAGCACGCTCAGCGAGTCAAGAGTTTGGTTGACGCACTCAAGGCAACCGGGCACTCAGACGTTCTTTAGTCCCGCTCGGGCTGCTGAAATATTCGGCTAACCGAAGAGTGATTGTTTCAAAATAGTTAAGTTTTCTAAACGAATCACTTTGGCGTATCAATGCCCTCCGAAGGGCAATTAGGCTAGCAACGACGGCTCATGAAAGCCATGTGCCGATATTCCGGGAGGAATTCAAATGAACAACAACATTCTTAAGGGTCTGGCGCTGGCTTCTGTTTCAGCACTAACCCTTGCTGGTTGCGCCGCTGCCCCTGCAGAGCCATCAGCAGAACCAGTTGACTTCAAGGCTTGCATGGTCTCAGACCAGGGTGGTTTTGACGACGGTTCATTCAACGAAGAGGCATACAACGGCCTAAAGAAGGCAATTGCTGTTCTTGGCGTTCAGTCAGCTGAGGCCCAGTCAGCCTCAGACGCAGACTTCCAGCCGAACGTTGACGCCATGGTTGCCGAAGGTTGCGACTTGGTTGTAAATGTCGGTTTTGCACTAGGCGCGGCTACTGACAAGGCATCTGCAGCAAACCCAGACGTGAACTTCGCACTTGTTGACGAAAAGCTAGTTAACGCTGACTTTAGCTACCGACCAGTCGACAACGTTAAGCCACTTTTGTTTGACACTGCAGAGGCTGCATTCCTGGCAGGTTACGTTGCAGCTGCAACCACTCAGACCGGCAAGGTAGCTACCTTCGGTGGCGCTAACTACCCATCTGTAACCATCTTCATGGATGGCTTCAAGCAGGGTGTTGCATACTACAACGAGGCAAAGGGTACCTCAGTTGAGGTTCTTGGAGCCGAGGGTGACGACCGTTCAAAGTGGACCATGACCGGTGACTTCCAAGACGTTGCCAAGGGCAAGACAGTTTCTGCCAACTTCATCAAGCAGGGTGCAGATATCATCCTTCCTGTTGCAGGTCCAGTAGGTCTTGGTGCAGGTCAGGCAGCCCTTGATGCTGAAGGCGTTTACGTTATCGGTGTTGACACCGACTGGTACACAAACCCTAAGTTCGACGAGTTCAAGTCACTGATCTTGACCTCAATCCAGAAGAACATGAGCGTTGCAATCTTTGAGACCATCGAAGAGGCCCTAAACGGCAACTTCGCCGGCGGCGAGGCTCTTTACGTTGGAACTCTAGAGAACGACGGTGTGGGCATTGCTCCAGAGCACGATGCTGCATGGTCTGCTGGTCTAGCTGATGAAGTTGCTGCTCTTGAGGCTGCAATCATCGCTGGCGATGTAGAAGTGACCTCTGAGTACTAAATCGAAGTAAAAATCTAACGAAAGTTGGGGGTCGAGTATTCGGCCCCCAACTTTTTTAGTCGGTCAGTTGGTTCAAATTGCCCAATTAGACTGAAAATCTGACGTGGATAACACGAAGAACTGAAACGGGAAATGGCAATGAAGCTGGAACTCCGAGGCATTACCAAACGCTTTGGCACCATGACTGCTAATGACAATGTGAACCTGGTCGCTGAACCAGGCCAAATTCACTGTCTACTTGGCGAAAACGGTGCTGGCAAATCAACCCTGATGAACGTCCTTTACGGTTTGTATCAAGCCGATGGCGGAGACATCTTGATCGACGACAAGGTCGTTAAATTTTCTGGTCCGGGTGACGCGATGGCAGCCGGCATTGGAATGGTGCACCAGCACTTCATGCTGATCCCAGTCTTTACCGTCGCCGAAAATGTGATTCTCGGTCACGAGCCAACTAAGTTTGGTGGCTTGCTAGACCTCGAGGCAGCGCGCAAGCAGGTGCGCGAAATTTCAGAACGCTTTGGTTTTGAAGTAGACCCAGATGCCATCGTTGGCGATCTTCCGGTCGGTGTTCAGCAGCGTGTAGAAATCATCAAGGCCCTGATGGGCGACGCTCAGGTTTTGGTTTTTGATGAGCCAACAGCGGTGCTCACCCCTCAAGAGACCGATGAGTTGATGGCCATCATGAAGCAGCTGCGTGCCGAAGGCAAGGCAATTGTTTTCATCACTCACAAACTTCGTGAGGTAAAAGAAGTAGCCGACAAAATCACTGTGATTCGTCTTGGCAAGGTTGTCGGTGAGGCCGACCCAAAGGCCTCGGCCAACGAGTTGGCCTCGATGATGGTTGGTCGTGCCGTTGACCTCGATGTCGATAAGGGTGAACCAAAGCTTGGCAAGACCACCTTCAAAATCACCGGACTTTCGACCTGGAATCATGCTGGAACCAAGGTTCTTGATGACGTCAACCTAGAAATCCGCGAGGGTGAAATCTTGGTAATCGCCGGAGTTCAGGGCAACGGCCAGACTGAACTAACCGAGGCAATCATCGGTATGCACGGCCGCACCACAGGATCGATTGAGCTCGATGGTAACCAGCTGATTGGCAAAAACGTCAAGCAGGTTCTCGACCTAGGTGTTGGTTTTGTTCCTGAGGACCGTACTGAAGACGGCCTCGTCGCCGACTTTACGATTGCCGAAAACCTGATGCTTGACCGCAGCGATCGCAAGCCATTTGCCAAGGGCATTAGCCTTCAGCTCAACTTCCTGAAGCAGTTCGCCGAAGAAAAGCTGAAGCAGTTCGACATTCGCGCGCAGAGCATCAATTCAAAGGCGTCAGAACTTTCGGGTGGAAACCAGCAGAAGGTGGTCTTGGCCCGCGAACTCGCCCGTGAGCTTCGTTTGCTTGTGGCCTCGCAGCCTACTCGTGGTTTGGACGTAGGTTCGATCGAGTTTGTTCACGAGCAAATCGTGGCAACTCGCGACAGCGGAATTCCGGTGCTGATTGTGGCAACCGAGCTCGATGAGGCAACTCAGCTGGGCGACCGCATCGCAGTTATGTACCGCGGCAAGGTGGTGGGCGTTGTGCCAGCCACAACTCCGCGTTCAGTTTTGGGTCAGATGATGGCAGGTATCAGCGCATGAACAAAGTTGTGAAGCAAATCTTCAACCCAAGTGCACTGGTAACTGTGCTGGCGGTCTTGGCATCGTTCCTTATCGGTGGCCTTTTGATTGCATTTGCCAACGAGGACGTCCAGGCGACCTCTGGCTACCTGTTTGCCCGACCAACCGACTTCTTGTCGGCAGTGTGGAACGCGGTGTTCGGTGCCTATGACGCGCTGTTCCGCGGATCAATTTTCAACTACAAGGCCATGGACAGCGTGGGCATGATTAAGCCGCTGACCGAGACCCTTACCTACGCAACACCGATTACCCTGGCCGGCTTGGGCATGGCAGTGGCATTTAGATCAGGCCTATTCAACATCGGTGGAACCGGCCAGATTATCTTTGGTGCGATGGGTGCTGCTTGGGTTGGTTTTAGCCTCGAGTTGCCAGCCATCATTCACCTTCCAGTTGCCGTTATCGCCGGTATTTTGGCCTCAGCGCTGTTCGGTGGTTTTGTTGGTTTCTTGAAGGCTGCCACCGGTGCCAATGAGGTCATTGTGACCATCATGATGAACTACATCGCCAGCCTTTTGCTTTTCTGGATTCTCACCACTCCGCTGTTTCAGGCGCCAAACGCAACCAACCCAATTTCTCCAGAAATCGCGGCCTCGGCCAAGTACTGGAGATTCATGGGAGACGATTACCGCATCAACGCGGCGTTCTTTGTCATGCTAGCCATGGTTGCAACCGTTTGGTGGTTGCTAAACCGCTCTTCAATTGGTTTCCAGTTCCGTGCTTTGGGTCACAACCCGAATGCGGCCAAAACTGCCGGTATCAACATCGGTGTCACCTACGTATTGGTCATGGCGGTCTCGGGTGCGCTGGCCGGTTTGGCCGGAACCGCCCAGGTATTGGGTGCTGAGAAGTACCTAACCCCAAGCGTGGCAGCCAGCTTTGGTTTTGACGCCATTACCGTTGCGCTGCTTGGCCGATCAAAGCCTCTGGGTGTGTTGGCTGCCGGCGTTCTGTTTGGTGCGCTTCGTGCCGGTGCGGTAATCATGCAGGCAAACCAAAAGGTACCAATTGACATCGTGCTTATCGTGCAGTCGCTGGTGGTTCTCTTTATTGCAGCGCCGCCACTGGTGCGGTTTATGTTCCGTGTACCTGACCTAGCCAAAAAGCAGGCAGAAAAGAAGCAGGTGGCTGCATAATGAAGCGCTCAATAAAGACACCGATTGCTTTCTCGCTCTTTGTTGTTCTCAGCCTGTGGCTGGCGGCAACAGCTCCGGCCGGCACAACGCTATTCAGTTTCAATGCCGGCAATGAACTCTTTGAGGTTCCAGACTTCGAAATTCCGGTGGCCGGTGCTGGGTGGCTAATTTTTAGCCTGCTCGGTTTGGCTACTGCTGCTTCGTGGTTCTTGGCACTCAAGCGCAAAAAGACCCCGCTGTGGGTCACCGGCCTATTTGCCTTCGCTTTCGTTCAGCAGCTGCTGGTGCTGATTTTCGTCGGTGAAATGTTCCCGGTCACCACTACTCTTCAGGGTTCGTTGGCACTAGCTGTTCCGCTTATTTTCGGTTCACTTGCCGGTGTGCTTTCTGAGCGCGTTGGTGTCATCAACATCGCAATTGAAGGCCAGCTTTTGGCAGGTGCTTTTGCCTCGGCCATGGTCACTTCGATCACCCACAGCCTCACCGCGGGCCTCATCGCAGCTGCGATTGCTGGTTCGCTGATTGCCGGAATCCTGGCCGTCTTTGCCATCAAGTACGTGGTTGACCAAATCATCGTTGGTGTGGTCGTGAACGTCTTGGTAATTGGTTTGACCAGCTTCTTGTACTCAACGGTCATGACTCGCGACCTAGTGGCCCTAAACCAGCCTGAGCGTTTCGACCAGATCGACATCCCGCTGCTGTCCCAGATTCCAATTCTTGGACCGCTGCTGTTCTCACAGACCCTGATCGTGTACCTCATGTACATTGCCGTTGCTGTGGTTTACGTGGCGCTGTTCAAGACCCGCTGGGGTCTGCGCGTTCGTGCGGTTGGCGAGTACCCGAAGGCTGCCGACACCGTTGGTATCAAGGTTTACCGCACTCGCTACATGAGCGTGATGCTCGGTGGTGCACTGGCAGGTATCGGTGGCGCGTTCTTCACCCTCGGTGCCGTTGGCTCGTTCAGTAAAGAGATGACTGCGGGTGCCGGTTACATTGCCTTGGCCGCGCTGATCTTTGGTCGCTGGAACCCGATCTATGCAACCCTGGCCGCCTTGATGTTTGGTTTTGCGCAAAACCTCCAGTCGGTGCTCAGCATCATCGGTTCAGACGTACCTAGCCAGTTCTTGCTGATGCTGCCTTACGCGTTGACCGTAGTTGCAGTGGCAGGTTTGGTCGGCAAGGTCACCGGCCCGGCTGCAACCGGCAAAGCCTACATAAAGAGTTAGGTCTTCTTTTGTCTGAAATTAACTGGGATGCCCTCCGGGCTGCCGCCAACTCGGCAATGCAAAAGGCCTATGTTCCTTACTCAAAGTTTCCGGTTGGTGCTGCGGCGCTAACCGAAGACGGGCGAGTGGTTTCTGGGTGCAACGTTGAGAACGCTTCATACGGATTAACTCTTTGCGCAGAGTGTTCTTTAGTGAGCGCGTTGGCAATGGGCGCTGCCGATGGTGCCGGACCGGCCAAGCTGGTGGCATTCACCTGTGTCGACGGCCACGGAAACATCCTGATGCCTTGCGGTCGTTGCCGCCAACTGCTTTTTGAGCACTCAGCCAAGGGCATGATTCTTGAAACCGTATCTGGTTTCAAAACCATCGACGAGGTCATCCCAGATGCATTTGGGCCTCGCGATCTTGAAGAAAGAGCATAATGTCTGAATTTTCAGCGCCAGAACTAATCGTTGCCAAGCGCGATAAGGGTGAGCTCTCTACCGAGCAGATCAACTGGCTGATTGCCAATTACACCACCGGAGTTGTGGCCGACGAGCAGATGTCGGCTATGGCCATGGCAATTTTGCTCAACGGTATGAATCGCCGCGAAATCAAGGACCTCACCCTGGCAATGATTGCCTCGGGCGAGCGATTGAACTACGCAGACCTCAAGGTGCCAACCTCAGACAAACACTCGACCGGCGGTGTTGGCGACAAAATCACCCTGCCGCTAGCCCCCTTGGTCGCGGTTTTTGGCGTGGCTGTTCCTCAGCTTTCCGGTCGCGGTTTGGGTCACACCGGTGGAACCCTGGACAAATTGGAGTCCATTCCTGGTTGGCGCGCGCAAATCTCCAACGAAGAATTTAACCGTCAGCTGGCCGAAGTTGGCGCCGTAATCTGTGCTGCGGGTTCGGGTCTGGCCCCTGCTGACCGCAAGCTCTACTCGCTTCGCGATGTGACCGGAACAGTCGAGGCAATTCCGCTGATTGCATCGTCAATCATGTCTAAAAAGATTGCCGAGGGCACCGGTTCGCTAGTTCTAGATGTCAAAGTCGGTTCGGGTGCCTTCATGAAAGACATCGACCGTGCTCGCGAGCTGGCCACAGTGATGGTTCAGTTGGGTCAGGATGCTGGAGTCAACACCTCGGCGCTACTCACTGACATGTCAACCCCATTGGGATTGGAAATCGGAAATGCTCTTGAGGTCAAGGAATCGCTAGAGGTTCTTGCCGGTGGCGGTCCGGCCGATGTAGTCGAAATCACTGTTGAGTTGGCTCGTGAAATGTTGCGTCTGGCCGGCAAGCCAGACATCGATGTTGAAGCTGCTCTCAAGGATGGCCGCGCCATGGACAAGTGGCGCCAGATGATCTCTGCCCAAGGCGGCGACCCAGATGCGGCGTTGCCAGAGGCAAAAGAACACCACGTGATTACCGCACCAGAATCTGGTTATCTCAGCCAGCTCGATGCACTGCAGGTTGGCACTGCCTCTTGGCGCCTCGGCGCTGGGCGCGCCCGCAAAGAAGACGCAGTGCAGTTTGGTGCCGGTATCACGCTGCACGCCCAGCAGGGCCAGCGCGTTGAGGCCGGTGCACCGCTCATGACTCTCCACACCGATGAACCTGAACGCTTTGAACGAGCACTCGATGCACTCAGCGGGTCGTTTAAGATTGAGGCTTCTGCTGCACCACGCAAAATTGTGCTTGAAAAAATCAACGGCTAACGCCAAGAAAGAGAATAAAAAATGGCGAAATTCGACATTCAGTCACTGCCGAAGATTTCACTTCACGATCACCTAGATGGCGGCCTGCGCCCGCAGAGCATCATCGAAATGGCTGCAGAGATCGGCCTAGAACTGCCGGCAAACACAGCCGAAGAACTGCGTACGTGGTTCGAGAAGTCAGCTGACTCGGGCTCACTGGTTGAGTACCTAAAGACTTTTGACATCACCACCGCGGTCATGCAGACCCGCGAGCACCTAACCCGTGTTGCCCGTGAGTTTGTAATTGACCTAGCTAACGATGGCGTCATTTACGGTGAGGTTCGTTGGGCACCTGAGCAGCACCTGACCCGCGGTTTGACCCTGGATGAAGCTGTTGAGGCAGTGCAGGATGGTCTTGAAGAGGGTGCCGCGATCATTGAGAAGCAGGGTGGCTACATTCGTACCGGGCAGCTGATTACTGCCATGCGCCACGCAGATCGTGCGCTTGAAATCGCCGAGCTTGCTGTTCGTCACCGCGATGGCGGAGTCGTTGGTTTCGACATCGCCGGAGCCGAAAAGGGCTTCTTGCCAAGCCAGCACAAGGCTGCCTTCGACTACCTAGCTGGCGAGCTGTTCCCAGTTACCGTTCACGCCGGTGAGGCAGACGGTGTCGAGAGTATCCGTGATGCAATCGTCAGCGGCCGCGCACTGCGCTTGGGCCACGGCGTGCGCTTGATTGAAGACATCATGTTCAGTCGCACTGAAGATGACACCGATGTTGTTGAGCTTGGCCCAGTTGCCGAGTGGGTAAACGACCGCGGCATTGCGCTAGAAATCTGCCCTTCATCCAACCTGCAGACCGGTGCCATCAGCATGCTGGGCGACAAAATGAGCGACCACCCGTTTGACGTGTTCTATGACCTTGGTTTTGCCGTGACCGTGAGCACCGATAACCGCCTCATGAGTGGCACCACACTGACTCGCGAGCTTGAACTTTTGGTCGACACCTTCGGTTACGGAATTGAAGACCTAGAGGTATTCATGACCACTGCGGCAGAGCACTCATTCCAACCAATCCACGACCGTGAAGAGCTAATCGAGGTTATCCAAGAGGCTTACGCGGCAGCAGCTGGCGCTAAACATGCGGTTTCCTAACTTGGCAGCAGCCTTCGGTGAGCATGCTGTTCAGGTTGGGGCCATCGCGTTGGATCGAGACCACGCAATCACGCTGGCTGGCGACTTGCTGGTAGCCAGCGGTCGGGTGACACCTCAGTACACGCTTGAAATGGTTGAGGTGGTTGAAACCCACGGCCCCTACATCGTCATTGCCCCGGGCATTGCGCTCGCCCACTCCAAGCCTTCAGACGCCGTGATCGAAACCGGGTTGAGCCTGGTTGTGCTTGCCGAACCAATTCCATTTGGAAATTCCGCCAATGATCCGGTGCGGTTGGTGATTGGGCTTTGTGCGGTTGACCACGACGGACACCTGGATGTAATGCAAGAGCTCGCAATCGCGCTCTCAGATGCCGAGTATGTGAATTCTCTGTTAAATGCGGTGAATGCCGAACATCTCCGTAGTTTGTTTTAGCCCCGTCTGCGACAATTGAGGCATGAAGATTATTGCGGTTTGTGGAATGGGTATCGGCACTTCAGTTCTGCTGAAGATGAACGCCGAGAAGGTTCTGCGCACCATCGGTGTTGAGGCCACGGTTGAGGCCACCGATGTAAAAACCGCGCGCGAATCTCGCGATGCTCAAATTATTTTGACTACCGCAGACTTGGCTGAATCGCTCAAGGGTTTACCATCAGAGGTCATCACAATCGATCACTTCTTTGACCTTGAAGAAATCACGACCAAGTTGTCAGACTCGCTCCTCTAGTTGAGCAGAGCTTTCATCGCAGTATTCAACGAGGCAAGTGCGGTTTGCGCGGCGTCCTTGGTTGAACCCGTCGCTTGAAGGTAGCACTTTAGTTTTGGTTCGGTGCCCGATGGGCGCACGATCACTCTGCGGGCCGTCAGCAAGATCAAATCGCAGACCGTCGGTTGGTCCCAAATCTGGCGAGCCAATTTTCAAGTCGGTGAATGTGGCCGAAACACCATCGATGTTTTTTGGTGGGTCGTTGCGCAGTTTGCTCATCAGGTTGGCAATCACCGAAAGGTCTTCAACACGGATTGAAATCTGCCCGGTTGCAAAGTGGCCGTAGAGCTCACCCATTTCATCGAGGCGATCTGAAATGGTGCGGCCCTCTTGGCAAGATCGGCGTGCAATCGCCGCAACCATGAGCGCAGCCGAGATTCCGTCTTTGTCAGGGGTGCTGGTTGGGTCGATGCAGTAACCAGAGCCTCCTCGAAACCAAAGATTAGGTTCGGCACTTTTGAGATCCACTTGAAGCCGGTCAGTGTTTCGCGGTAACCCAGGTTGAACTTTTCAGCAACCTTAGCGAGGGCGCTGCTGGACACAATCGAGCAGGCCAGGTTGCCTGAAATTCCGGACTCGACGGCACGCTTGGCTACTTCGTGACCAAGCAACAGACCCAGTTCATCGCCAGTTAGTCTGCGCCAGCCTTCGACTGCGTTGGCATCCGGAATTCCAATTGCCAGTCGGTCAGCATCTGGGTCATTAGCCAAATCAGGTCAGCATCAACACTGCGCGCTAGGGCAAAACTCAGATCCATCGCGCCCGGTTCTTCTGGGTTCGGAAACGCCAACGGTAGGAAACAATCCATCGGGTAGCAGCTGAGCTTCGACCGTTGCAGGCGGGCCAGGCCAGCCTTGGCAAATAGCTTCTCAACTACGTGCCAACCCACTCCGTGCATGGCGGTGTAAACAATCTTCACGTCATCGCCGTTGGCAATCGGTCCGGTTAGGGTGCTGGTTCTGTCGATGTACAGTCGCGAATCTCATCACCGATGATTCGGTAGTTGCTTGATTTCGAATCTCGTCAAAAGTTTGCCCAGCGGCCACGGCGTGAATCTTGGCACTGATTTCTTTGTCGGCCGGCGAGGTTATCTGCGACCCACCGTTGGCGCCGCCAAGGTAAACCTTGTATCCGTTGTCTCTGGGTGGATTGTGAGACGCAGTGACCATAATCGCGGCCGATGTCCCGAGGTGCTTGCCGGCAAATGCCAAAACCGGGGTGGGTACGACAGAGTCAAAGAGGCTGGTCTCAATGCCAGCCGCGGCAAAAATCTCGGCTGAATCGCGAGCAAAAATGTCGCTATTGATTCGGCCGTCAAAACCAATTACCACCGATGCACCCTGCGGAAACTGCTCCAGTACGTAGTCGCGAATACCTGCTGCGGCCTGGGCTACCAAAACTCGGTTCATTCGTTAGGTCCGGCGCCAAGTTCGCCGCGTAGGCCGGCAGTGCCGAACTCTAGGCGAGATCCCATTCGGGCCTGCAGTGCATCGATGTTGCCTGCCTGAATCAGCTCAATCAGCTCGGCGCGAGTCTCAGCATCAGGGTCCTGGTCGGCCCAAGCCTGAGCCGCCGCAATCAGTTGCTCAGTCATGACTAGAGCTTGGCAATAATCTCGGCAAGGAGGGCGCTGATGCGAACCTCGGCGTCCTTGCCAGCCTGCAAAACTTCAGCGTGGCTTAGCGGTTCCTTTTGGATTCCGGCAGCCAGGTTGGTGATGAGTGAGAGGCCAAGAATTTCCATGCCGGCTTCGCGAGCGGCAATTGCCTCGAGCGTGGTTGACATGCCCACGATGTGACCACCGATCGCCTTGGCCATTTGGACTTCGGCTGGGGTCTCATAGTGAGGTCCGCGGAACTGGCAGTAAACACCTTCGTCGAGCGTGGCGTCTACGGTGCGCGCCAAATCTCTAAGTCGCTTTGAGTAAAGGTCAGTCAGGTCAACAAACTTTGCGCCCTCTAGTGGGCTGGTGGCAGTGAGGTTGATGTGGTCGCTGATCAGAACCGGGGTTCCAGGCTTCCAGGTTCTTTGATGCCTCCGGCGCCGTTGGTCAAAATCATGGTCTTGACCTCCGGTGGCAGCCGCTGTGCGGGTACCGTGGGCAACGCGGCGCACACCGTGGCCTTCGTAGTAGTGGGTGCGAGCACCAAGAACCAGCGCGTGCTTTCCGCTCGGCAGTTTGATTGAACGCAACGTGGCCACGTGGCCCTGCACGGCTGGTGCCGAGAACCCGATACCTGGGTGGCGTCAATTGTGGCTACGGTCTCACCGATTAGGTCTGCGGCCTTGGCCCAGCCTGAGCCGAGGGTAAGTGCAATGTCATGCAGGCAACTCCGGTGAGCTGAGCAATGGTCTCGGCTGCCTGGGCAGCAATGTCAAATGGATTCGTCGCTGAATCATCTAGTGGGTTGTTCATCCTTCGAGTTTACGGTGGCAGAATTGAAGGGTGAGTACTGTCGAAAAAAAGAAACACCATATTGTCATCATCGGTGGAGGGCCTGGCGGCTACGAAGCGGCCTTAGCCGGTGCAACTCGGCGCAGAGGTAACTCTGATTGAGCGCAATGGTGTTGGTGGGAGCAGCAGTTTCTTACTGACGTTGTGCCTTCCAAAACCCTCATCGCCACTGCCGAAGCAGCGCAGCGTGTGGCTCACGCCACCACCCTGGGGGTTAAGTTTTCTTTTGCCGGTCAGGTAATCAAGCCAAAGCTCGAGATTGACCTTGCCATCGTCAACCAGCGCCTACTAGACCTTGCCGAAAACCAGTCCTCGGACATGCTCGAGACCCTGCTTCAGGCCGGGGTCCGTGTGATCCGCGGGTCTGCGCGCCTCGACGGAAACCACCACGTGATTGTTGACGCCATCGAGGACAACAAGCCGGAGCGTCTTGAGGCTAAGACCATCATTGTTGCCGTTGGCGCCCACCCAAGGCAGTTGCCAGATGCCAAGCCAGACGGCGACCGAATTTTTACCTGGACTCAGCTTTACAACCTGACCAAACTGCCAGAGCACATGATTGTGGTCGGTTCAGGTGTAACCGGTGCCGAGTTTGCCTCTGCCTACAACGCTCTAGGTTCTGAGGTCACTTGATTTCAAGCCGCGATAAAGTTTTGCCTGGCAAAGATGATGACGCCGCCGACCTACTAGAGCACGTCTTCCGCCGCAACGGCATCAACATTTTCAACAACACCCGTGCCGACAAAGTCGTGAACACCGGCAGCGGGGTAGAGGTCACCCTTGCTGACGGCAAGGTAATCAAGGGCAGCCACTGCTTGATGGCTGTTGGTTCGATTCCAAACACTCAGGGGCTGGGTCTCGAAGAAGCTGGAGTCGCTTTGACCCCATCGGGTCACGTTGAAGTGAACAAGGTAGCCCGCACCTCACGTGCCAACGTTTATGCGGTCGGTGACTGCACCACTTTCTTGCCGCTAGCTTCGGTCAGCGCCATGCAGGGTCGAACCGCGGTGTTCCACACCATGGGTGACGTGTCTGCCCCAACCGAGCTGCGAAATGTGGCGTCAAACGTATTTACCGCTCCTGAGATTGCCTCAGTTGGCTGGAGCGAGCAGGAGCTTCGCGAGGGCAAGGTATCTGGTTTCGTCGAGAAGATTCAACTCAACTCAACCCGCGGGCCAAGATGCAGGGTATCGAGGACGGCTTTATTAAGCTGATCTGTTCGACCGGTGGAACCGTTATCGGCGGCGTGGTAATTGCGCCTCGAGCATCAGACCTTATCTATTCAATTGCGGTTGCAATCGAGAACCGTTTGACCGTAGATGAACTGGCACGAACCTTTACCGTGTATCCATCGTTGTCTGGTTCAATCAGCGATGCCGCTCGTGCACTGC
This sequence comes from Rhodoluna sp. KAS3, assembly GCF_026000575.1. NCBI lineage: Bacteria > Bacillati > Actinomycetota > Actinomycetes > Micrococcales > Microbacteriaceae > Rhodoluna > Rhodoluna sp. KAS3. Next base: position 233,823 of record NZ_AP026910.1, read on the forward strand.
ACATGCCAAACGTCTAGGCCAAAAATTTAGCTAAGCAAAAGAGGGGCCCCGCAAGCGCGGGACCCCTCCTTTGGTTTAAGTGCTTAGTCTTCAAACTCCAGCAGCACGGTTCCGGCCGGAACAGTCGTGCCAACCACAGCAGAGATTGACTTGATGACGCCGGTTTTGTGCGCGTTCATCGGCTGTTCCATCTTCATGGCTTCAAGCACGACAACTAGGTCACCCTCGGTAACTGTGTCTCCAACAGCAACCGCAATCTTGACCACGGTCGACTGCATCGGAGCCTTGAGCGCGTTGCCCGAAGCGACACCGCTACCAGCACTGGCTGACCCGTGGCTCTTGCGCTTTGGGGCAGCTCCGGCAATTGCCGGTCCAGCAACTCCGGCACGGCAGCTAGCAGGCGCTTCGGCAGTGAAACCTCGATGCGCCTTGCCGTCAACCTCAACCACAACGTTGTTGCGTTCTGCAATTTCACCGGTAGGTTCGGCAACGCCAGTCCCAAGCAGGAATGTCGTTCACCCACTCGGTCTCGATCCAACGGGTGTAGATGCCAAATTTGTTTGCCTGCTCGTCACCGATAAAGGCTGGGTCGTTCACAAATCTTGCGGTGGAACGGAAGCACGGTCGGAAGACCAGACAACTTCCATCTCAGCAAGTGCTCGGCGTGAGCGAGCAAGGGCCTCTTTGCGAGTTGCGCCGGTCACGATTAGCTTTGCCACCATCGAGTCGAACGAACCTGAGATCTCGTCACCGGCTCCAACACCGGTGTCAACGCGCACGCCAGGGCCTGAAGGCGCCTTGAATACGTGCACTGGGCCAGGTGCCGGCATAAAGTTGCGGCCGGCGTCTTCACCGTTGATGCGGAATTCGAATGAGTGGCCCTTGACCACTGGGTCGGCGTAGTCAAGCACGCCACCCTCGGCTAGGCGGAACTGCTCGCGCACTAGGTCAAGGCCGGTAACTTCTTCAGAAAACCGGGTGCTCAACCTGAAGGCGGTGTTGACCTCGAGGAATGAGATTGTGCCGTCCTGAGCGACCAAGAACTCACAGGTACCGGCGCCCTGGTAGCCAACCTCTTTTAAGATTGCCTTTGATGATTCGTAAAGGCGGCGGTTCTGCTCTTCGGTCAAGAACGGGGCCGGTGCCTCTTCGACAAGTTTCTGGTGGCGGCGCTGCAGTGAGCAGTCGCGGGTAGAGACCACAACAACATTTCCGTAGGCGTCAGCCAAGCACTGGGTTTCCACGTGGCGTGGCTTCTCAAGGTACTTCTCAACAAAGCACTCGCCGCGACCAAGGCTGCAATTGCCTCACGGGTTGCCGACTCAAATAGTTCAGCGACTTCCTCGGTCTTATAGGCAACCTTGATTCCGCGGCCACCGCCACCGATGCCGCTTTGATGGCCAACCGGTAGGCCGTGCTGGGCAACAAACTCAAGAACTTCTCGGCGCCCGATACTGGGTCAAGGTTCCGGGTGCCAGCGGGGCGCCAGCTTTTTCAGCCACGTGGCGGCTGGAAACCTTGTCGCCGAGTTGCTCAATCGCACGAGGTGATGGGCCAATCCAAATAATCCCAGCATCGATAACGGCCTGCGCAAACGCCGCATTCTCGGCAAGGATCCGTAACCAGGGTGACACCGCATCGGCACCCGACTTCTTGGCAATAGCCAGAATCTTCTCGATCACCAGGTAGGTCTCAGGGCCAGTGGTGCCGTGCAGGCATAAGCCTCGTCGGCCAGCTTTACGTGCATTGCATCGCGGTCATTGGTCCTGCATAAACAGCCACCGACAAAATGCCGGCATCCTTAGCCGCACGCGCAATGCGCACCAGCAATCTCGCCGCGGTTAGCAATCAGGACCTTGGTGATTTTCTTCTGAGTAGATGAAGTCATAATCCCCCAAGCCTATTGGCAAAAATGCCCAAATTATTGGCAGTGAGATCACAAAAAAATCACAAAAACTACTGTGACAACTGCCAGAGGCTGGTGTATTCGATTCCCAGGCTCAAGACCAGCTCGCGCAGTGTCGGGCAGTGATAGACCGATGACGGTGTGTGCATCGCCCTCGATTGACTTCAAAAAGGCCCCACCGAGACCATCGATGGTGAATGCGCCGGCAACCTTTAGTGGCTCGCCGGTGGCCACGTATGCGTCAATTTCACGATCTGAAATGTCGGCAAAATGCACGATGGATTTTGAGACTTTTCCGGTTGCCGGGGGCAGCACACCCGGGCGTGGGTCACGATTGTCGATCACCAGTGGCCCGAGTACAGAACTCCGGAACGCCCCCGCATGGCCATCCAACGTGCTCGCGCTACTTCTGGCTCGTGCGGTTACCGAGTGCTCGCCGTCAAATTCCAGGGATGAATCACAACCGATAATCACGGCATTGCGGGCATCCGGGTGGTCAATGACAGCCTCAGCTTTTGCTTTAGCCAGAATGTGCACCATGTCGGCGGTGTTCTGAATCAACCCCATCGAGCTGCACGATCGGCGACCAGGTCTTCATCGACGCCCGGGGCAATCGTGGTTGGTTCAATACCGCCGATCTAAGCAGGCTGAGTCGGGCAGGAGAGGTAGATGCAAGAACTAAACGAGTCACACCGATACTCTGGCACACTTATAGGGTGAGTAAAACTACAAACTGGGTCGGCCAAGAATCTTGAACTAACCATTGAAAAGGTTGCCCACGGCGGCATCTTTGTTGCCCGTCACGATGGGCGAGTGGTTTTTGTATCGCACGTTCTGCCTGGCGAAGAAGGTAAAGGCTGTGGTCTACGAAGACCGCGGTGGCTCATTTTGCCGCGCCGAACCGACTGAAATTTTGGTTGCCTCACCAGACCGCGTAACCCACTTTTGGAAGCAGGCCGGACCTGGCGGTGCCGGTGGTGCCGAATTTGGTCACATCAAGTTGGCTCGTCAGCGTGAGTTGAAAGCTGACGTTATTGAAGAAGCCCTCCAGCGTATGGCTGGCATCGAATTGCGCCCGGTGGTTGAGGCGGCGCCTGGCGACGATGAGGCAAACGGCCTCGGATACCGCACCCGCGTGCAGCTTCACGTAGACGAAGCAGGCACAGTTGGCCCTTATCGTGAGCGCAGCCACGAGGTAGTCAAGGTTCGCGATCTGCCATTGGCAGTCGAAGAAATTCGCGAGACCGAAATGCACAACAAGAACTTTCAGGATGTCCGAAAGATTGAAGTTTCGGCATCTAGCACCGGCCAGGTCCAGTGGAGAATCGACAACAAGGTCAAGGGCGACGAACGCCTAGTTGAGCGTGCAGCTGGCCGCACCTTCCGCATTAGCGGTGGCGGTTTCTGGCAGGTCCACAAGAAGGCAGCCGACCTTTTGGCATCCTGCGTGAACGACATGGTTCAGGCCGTTGGAATTGATAAAGAAGCTGACAACCTTGATCTTTACGGCGGTGTTGGATTGTTCACCAGCGCACTTGCTGGTCGTGTGGGCAAGGACTTGCGAATGACTTCAGTTGAGTCATTCCGTCAGGCCACCGATGACGCAACACTGAACCTCTCTGACCTGCCTAAGGTCAAAGCGGTCTGTGCTCCGGTTGAGCGCTTCTTGAACGAGAAGGTGGGCAACCTGGACAAGGGCGGAAAAACCGCCAGCCCGCGTAACTCAACCATCGTGCTTGACCCACCACGCGCCGGTGCCGGTGCCAAGGTGGTTGATCAGTTGATGAAGATTGCACCAAAGCACATTGTTTACGTAGCCTGCGATCCAATCGCGCTGGCCAGAGACCTCAAGCAGTTCCTTGCCGGTGACTACCAGCTAAAGGAATTGCGAGCTTTTGATCTGTTCCCACACACCCACCACGTTGAGTGTGTTGCCAGCCTGGTGAGAAAGAGCTAAACATGCAAGACGCGAGCCTAGCCGCCACCAACCGCGAAATCTGCGTTGGCATCGTTGATGACCACGATGCCATTCGGTTTGCTTTCCGCGGAGTTTGTGAGGAGTACGGGCTTCAGTTTTGCGGTGCCTCAGACACAGTTGCCGGCCTATTGGCTCTCAATTCAGAACACACCTGCGATGTGGTGGTGCTCGACCTCTCGCTAGCCGATGGTTCAATCATCACCGACAACGTCAAGGCCATTCTTCAGGCTGGTAGCCAGGTGCTGATTTTTAGCATCGCCGATAAGCGCGCCCAGGTAGCCTCTGCTCTCAAGGCGGGCGCTGCGGCCCTGGTCCGTAAGTCACAGTCCATGGATGATCTGGTGAAGGCGATTCGCCTAGTTGCCCTCGGGGTTGTGGTTAACAACACTGAGACTTCTGCGGTGATTGATGCTGACGTAGTTTTCAAGGAGCAGGCCAACCTTTCGCCGCGCGAACGCGAAGTTCTGACGCTCTACGCATCGGGGTTTGCATTGAAGCAGGCGGCAGCCGAGATGAACATTGCGCAGAGCACTGCCAAAGAATTGATCGACCGAGTGCGTGCAAAGTATTCATCCGCGGGTAGACCAACTTCGACCAAAACCGACCTGCTGCTACGTGCCATTGAAGACGGAATTCTTGAAGAGGGGCCGCAGTAACCATGTACATTTTTCGTAGCCGACCAACCAAGAGCTTTGCGGTCAACCGAATCGTCAAACTTATTGCCCGCGTGCTTTCAATCGGCTTGGTTATCTCTAGTGCCGAAATTTATCTGTACGGATTTGCTCAGCTGCCACTGCTGAATGCCCCGCTAGCTACCGCATTCTTGTTTTTGCACATTGCCTCACTGGCCTGGATTATTTACGGTGCCTGGTTCACTGAGCGCCCTGCCTATTCGCAGCGAGGGTACACCATTGTCTCGGTGCTGCTGGTTTTTACCTGGCAATTTCAGGTTCCAGACCCAAGTATTTTGCCCGATGGTTATCACCCGTGGGTTTGGTGGGTAATTGGCACTGCCGGTATTGCCGCAGCGGTTTCACTGCCTTTGGTTTGGGGTCTCACCTACCTAATCGGTATTCCGGTGGTTTGGTTCTTTGTTCAGATTTCGCCAGCCGGCGGCAGCGCTGAGGCGTTCGGTGCTTTCAAAGACAGCATGTACACCGCTCTATTTAGCTCGTCCTTTTCGCTGCTCCTCCTGCTGCTAATTGACCAAGCTGAGAAAACCGATGAAGCCGCGCAGGCCGCTGCCGAGGCAGAGGCCGAGCGTGCCCGCATCGACGCCATCGAGCAGGAACGCTCGCGCGTGGACTCATTGGTTCACGACAAAGTTTTGACTACGCTCTTGGTCACGGCCAAAGCAAACGATCCGCAGCGAATCTCAGAGGCCAAGGCGCTCGCCGATGCAGCTATCAAAGCGCTCGAAGATGATGCCTTCACCATTGACTCAACCAAGAGCGACATCACGTCATTTAGTCTTTTCGGTGCATTCCTTGAGACGGTCAAAACCGACTACCCAGATGTCACGATTCGTGAGACCGGGGCAAGCGACTTACAGATTCCAAATCGAGTCGCCGCTGCGCTGAGCGAGGCCACAATCCAGGCCATCACAAACTCTAAGCAGCACGCTGGCCCCGGTGCCGAGTGTGTGGTTCGCATGAAGGGTGGCGCCAACGGCATCAAGATCGTGATCAAAGATGACGGTAAAGGCTTCCGGCCTTCGCGCGTTCCGAAAAACCGTTTGGGTTTGAGGCTTTCGATCATCAATCGTGTTGAGTCGGTTGGTGGAACAGTCAAGATTGACTCGGCTCCTGGCCGCGGTTCGGCAATTATTTTGGAATGGAACAACGCATGATTCCGGTACCTAGATGGGCAGTCTCTGTTGTTGCCATGATGTTTTGCGTCTATCCGTCAATCCTGGCGCTGGTCGGCTACGGCGAGTCATCGACTCCGATTTAGTTGATCATTTCGGTGGCGCTGTATTTGGCCGGCGTAATTCCTACTCTGACCATGTTTGAACTTCTCAAGCTTCCTCGTTGGCTGGCTGCATTCAACCTAGGTATAGCTGTGATTATCCCCGCCCTGCTTTTGCCAGGCATCGATCCTTCGCAGGTTGGTGACTATTCAACCTGGTTCGTGGGCGCAATTGCCAGCCTTTCAGCGGCCACCGCCTTTAGAGATCGAATCACTTTTGCCCTGCTCATGGTGATTGTGGTGTCGGCTCAGGTAATCATCTGGGGTGGCGCTGGCGCCATCATGGGTACCGGTGTGGTGGGCGCTGTGATTTTCTTTGTCGTTGGTGCTCTGATGTCAAAGGGTATTCGCGGAACACAATCAGCCGCCGAGGAGTATCGAGCCAAGTTGCGTAAGACACTGGCGAACACGGCGTTCGTAACGGCATCACGTGAAGAACACAAGCGTCGCATTGCCGAAGCCCTGGTTCAATCGGTTCCGCAGCTTCGTGAGATTGCTCAGACCCCGGGTGAATTTGCCCCAGATCTAAAGCAGCGTTCTGAGCTGCTAGAGGCTGCTCTTCGCGATGAAATCCGTGGTCGAGGCCTAATCAACCCAGCCATTAAGCAGGCCGTTCTGGGCGCCCGTGGCCGCGGCATCGAGGTAATTCTGCTCGATGAGGGTGGGCTCGATGACGCCACCACCACAGAGCGCGATGCAATCCTGCTGGAGGCCGCTAAAGCCATTGATTCGGTTGAGGCTGGGCGCATCACTCTGCGTGCCCCCCAGGGCGAGCAGTGGCGTGTGACGCTAATGGCAACCCGCTCCGGTGTTACCGCGCCGGACCTCTGGTTGAAGTTCTAGTTAAATAAAAACCGGTGGCCCCGAAGGACCACCGATTCTTTCCCCAATCAGGTATTTGCCTGACCCCAAGTGTTTAGTTCGTTCCCCTGATACGTGAACTAAACCTCTTGGTTTAAGTATGAATTGTGCCGAGGGCAGCGCGCTACCAAAAACTGTCCCCTCTTCGGGGGACTGCCGGTAACGATTGAATACCGGGAAATTTAGTTCAAGCCGGAACGGTAGGCACCGCGCCACTGGCCTGGCCCCGGAATTACCGGGTGTCTGAGCTGGGCAACGTTACGCGACCAACTTGACTTCAGTGGGCGCTCATAGCCGGTAGCGGCTGCCGCTTCTTCTGCATGAAACGCCTCGAGCACGGCGATAACTGTTGCCAGCTCCTCGGCTTTCGGCGCGCCAGAAACCACCTGCAGGGCCGCCTGCAGGTCGTCTGGTTGCTCTGGTGATTGCGTCATTAGAGCGGAATGTTTCCGTGCTTCTTTGGCGGAAGGTTCGAGCGCTTGGTGCGAAGAGCACGTAGCGCCTTGATTACCTGAATGCGGGTGGCGCTTGGCTCGATAATTCCGTCCAGCTCGCCACGCTCGGCAGCCAAGAATGGGCTGGCTACGTTGTAGGTGTACTCAGCTGCCAACTTTGCGCGAACCGCGGCAACATCCATGCCGGCTTCTTCAGCCTTTTTGATTTGATCTCGGAACAAGATGTTGACCGCACCCTGGCCACCCATAACCGCGATTTCAGCGGTTGGCCAAGCCAGGTTGATGTCGGCACCGAGCTGCTTTGAACCCATCACGATGTACGCGCCACCGTAGGCCTTGCGGGTGATTACGGTTACCAGAGGAACAGTTGCTTCGGCGTAGGCGTAAAGCAGTTTGGCTCCGCGGCGAATAACGCCGGCCCACTCCTGGTCGGTGCCAGGTAGGTAGCCAGGTACGTCTACCAAAGTCAAAATTGGAATCGAGAAGGCATCGCAGAATCGCACAAATCGAGCGGCCTTTTCGCCGGCTTCAATGTTGAGGGTTCCGGCCATTTGCTGTGGCTGGTTTGCCACGATACCCACGCTGCGGCCGTCTACTCGAGCAAAGCCAATCAGAATATTTGGCGCAAATAGTGGCTGCACCTCAAGGAACTCATTGTCATCAACAATGCCTTCGATGACAGTCTTCATGTCATACGGCTGGTTTGGTGAGTCCGGGATGATGGTGTCCAGCGCACGGTCGTCATCGGTGACTTCAAGTTCACCTTCAGGTGCGTAGACCACAGTCTCAGAGAGGTTGTTCTCAGGCAGGTAGCTCAATAGCGCACGAGCGTAGTCAATCGCGTCAGTCTCGTCGTCTGCTAGGTAGTGGGCAACACCCGAGCGCTCGTTGTGGGCGCGGGCGCCACCAAGCTCTTCCATGCCAACGTCTTCACCGGTTACGGTCTTGATTACGTCTGGGCCGGTAACAAACATGTTGGAGGTTTTGTCGACCATGATCACAAAGTCGGTTAGCGCAGGGGAATAAACCGCGCCTCCGGCAGCAGGGCCCATGATGATGGAAATCTGCGGAATCACACCAGATGCCATGGTGTTGCGCTTGAAAATTTCGCCGTACTTACCGAGGGCAATAACACCCTCTTGAATACGGGCACCACCTGAATCAAGGATTCCAATCATTGGTACACCGGTCGCGATGGCAAGATCCATAATCTTGATGATCTTGTTACCGGCAGCCTCACCGAGCGAGCCACCAAAAATTGTGAAGTCCTGAGAGAACAGTGCAACCTGACGACCGTGGATGGTTCCAACACCGGTAACTACAGCGTCACCGTAAGGGCGGTTCTTATCCATGCCGAATGCGGTTGAGCGGTGACGAACGTATTCGTCTAGTTCAACAAATGATCCCGGGTCCAGCAGCATCTCAATGCGCTCGCGAGCGGTGTTCTTGCCTTTGGCGTGCTGCTTTGCAATCGCAGTTTCACCGGCAGCCGTTACGGCCTCGTGGTAGCGCTGACGCAAGTCTTCGAGTTTGCCCTTGGTGGTGGCAATCTCTGGGTTCAACCTGATGGCGCTAGTGAAGGTGTTCTCAAAGGTCATGAAAAACACTCTACCGATGTAATTGGGCCATTCCTTTGAAGGTTAGCCACTGCACTTTGGCTATTTGCCTGTCAAAAATCTACAGAGAGTAACCTTAGGGCATGGATTTCGCAGTAAGTGCCGGTTTGGCTTCAAGTTTTGAGTTTGTTCCTGAGACCGGGTCAACCAACACCGATTTGATTGCCAAATCAGCCCAGCTGAGCGATTTTTCGGTCAAGGTAGCTGGATTCCAAAATGCAGGACGCGGCCGGTCGGGTCGTCAGTGGTTAGCTCCTGCCGGCAGCTCACTGTTCGTATCAGTGCTTTTGAAGCCGCAAAACGTGCCGGCCAGCAAGTTCTCTTGGTTACCGCTTTTGGCAGGTTTGGCCATGAATCGAGCTGTTTCTGACCTAATCGCTCCAGCGCGTTCAAGTTTGAAATGGCCCAATGACGTTTTGGTCGGAGAGCAAAAAATCTCCGGCGTATTGAGTGAGCTAGTGCCCGACCTGAGCGGTGTGGTGATCGGTGCCGGATTAAATGTGAGCCAAGAACAGGGTGACCTGCCAATTGAGTCAGCCACTTCACTTAGGTTGCAGGGCGCACACACTTTGGAACACGATCAGGTGCTCGCGCGCTATCTGGGCCACCTAAAAGATCTTTATCAGCGGTTTGTTGCTAATCAGGGTGATGCCGTTGCTTCAGGTCTACGTTTCTCGGTCATCGATGAATGCGGCACTATCAATCGGCGCGTGAAGGCAATCATGCCGGGCGACACTGAAGTTTTGGGCGAGGCAGTTGGCATCGACGACAGTGGGCGCCTGATTTTGCTGCGTGGAGACTCAGGGCAGGTTTTTCCGGTTGCTGCCGGCGATATTGTTCACCTGCGACACAATTAACCCGATGAGTTTTTACACCGAACAACGCCTAGCCAAGTTGCGCCCTCGCGCTTCGCAGATGTTTTTGCCGACCTTGGTTCTTGGTTTGGTTAGCGCAGTCATGTCAGCTTTTGCTGGTCGATTGACCGAGCAGTGGCAGCAGCTAACCCTGTGGGTGGTTTGCGGTGCAGTGGCATTTTTATTCTGGCTTTTGCCGTTGCTTAGGTACCTGAGCACGTTCATCGAAGTAACCACCACTCGCGTCATTGTGCGTTCCGGTCTGATGGGTCAACACCGACAAGAAATCAGCCTGTCCAAAATCCGTGACGTTGAAATCGGCAAAGGTCGTGTGATCAACCTCATCCTCGACGGTCAAGAAGTCGTTGAGGTAAAGGGTGTTCCGCGTCACAAAATGGTGGCGTTAGAAATTGACCGCCTTGCTGCGTCAATATAGAACTTCATAAAACGAATGGAAACTACATGGGTGCTCTGCGCGTAGGTGTAATCGGTGGCGGCCAGCTGGCTCGAATGATGACCCCGCCGGCAATAAATCTTGCGATTGACATCAAGGTATTGGCTGAGGCCGAAGGTTCTTCTGCTGCCCTGGCAACCACGATGGTTGGCGACTACACCCAGGTAGAAGTGGTTCGAGAGTTTGCCAAGAGCGTAGATGTAATTACCTTCGATCACGAGCATGTTCCACTGGCGGTGCTTGAGGCACTTGAGGCTGAGGGCGTGAGTGTTCAGCCACCTAGCAAAGCTCTGGCCTTTGCCCAAAACAAACTGGCAATGCGTAAGCGCCTGGGCGCTCTAGGGTTGCCAATGCCGGACTGGGCCGAAATTCAGGATGCCGAAACCCTAGACGCCTTTATCGAAGCGCACGGTGGAGTGGCTATCCTCAAGACCCCAATTGGTGGTTATGACGGCAAGGGTGTTCGCGTAGTTCGCAGTGCCTCAGATGCCTCTGATTGGCTGGGCAACCTGGCCCAGTACGGTGGCAGTTTGTTGGCCGAAGAAAAAGTTGATTTTGTTCGTGAGCTAGCTCAATTGAGCGCGCGTCGACCAAGCGGGCAGTTTGAGCCTTGGCCATTGGTTCAGACCATTCAAGAAAATGGCGTGTGTTCGGTAGTGCTTGCTCCTGCGCCAGCTGTAGACCAAGCCACACTGGACCGCACCGCTGAAATTGCCAAGAGCGTTGCAGAAGGTCTGGGCGTAACCGGCGTTCTGGCGGTTGAGATGTTCGAAGCACGCGATGGTCGCATCCTAATTAATGAACTTGCGATGCGTCCGCACAACTCTGGCCACTTCAGTATTGAGGGCTCTGTCACCAGCCAGTTTGAGCAGCACCTTCGTGCAGTTCTTGATTTACCGCTGGGCTCAGCTGCGCCTCGAGCGGCTCACGCAGTAATGGTCAACCTACTTGGTGTTGACGGCCAAAACGACTTTGTGCAGGCATACTCAGGCGCCTTGGCGGCTCACCCAGAAGCCAAGGTTCACACCTACGGCAAGTCTGCTCGCGCAGGTCGCAAGATGGGCCACGTGACCGTGGTTGCTGATTCGGCAGAGCACGCGCTCGCCGAAGCACAGGGTGCTTCTGCCGTTTTGCTACGGGGATAATCCAACACCCTTCGGTAAAATTTATGGGTCACCTCTATCTAAGGAGCCCCATGTCTCAGACTGCTGCCGAACGCCCAATTGTCGGCGTTGTAATGGGTTCTGACTCTGACTGGTCAGTCATGTCTGATGCTGCGCAGGCCCTAAAAGATTTCGGAATTCCATACGAGGTTGAGGTTCTTTCAGCTCACCGAACTCCAGAGAAGATGATCGAGTGGGGCAAGGCTGCTGCGGGCCGCGGCATCAAGGTAATCATCGCGGGAGCGGGCGGTGCTGCTCACCTGCCAGGCATGTTGGCTTCGGTCACCACTCTGCCGGTTATCGGTGTACCTGTGCCGCTGGCAAAACTTGACGGCATGGATTCACTTCTTTCGATTGTTCAGATGCCAGCGGGTATTCCGGTAGCAACTGTTTCTATCGGTGGTGCCAAGAATGCTGGAATTTTGGCAGCAAGAATTTTGGGAGCCTTCGACCCGGAGCTTTCTGCAGCAATGGCCGCTTACAGTGACCTCCTCAAGGCACAGGTCGCCGAAAAGAATGAGAAGCTGAAATCACAAATTTAGGTCCACGTCTAAGCCAACGCGCTCAGCCACGTGCGGCTGTGGGCGGGCCTTTTCGCAACTTTGAGCGGGCTACGCCTGAGCAAATGCATCGCCGCGCTTGGTTTCTTATTATTTTGAATTTGCTGGTCCCTGGTTCGGCACAGCTGCTTGCCGGTAACCGCCGATTGGCTCGGATTGCCCTCACTGCAACCTTGAGTTTGTGGGGCCTTGTTCTGCTGATTGTTTTGCTCGGCACGATTAATCGCGACTGGGTTATCTGGATGGCCACCGTTCCATTTCTGATGGGCCTGATGTCGGTAATTTTGATTGCCTACGCAGTTGTTTTTGCCGTGGTTTCACTTGATACCCTGCGCTTGATGCGGGTCGGCCGTATGTACAACCGTGAGCGCTGGATCACCCTGGGCGCGATTGTCCTCACCGGTGTTTTGGGCACCTCTGCCGTTGCCTACGGTGGCAACCTAGCCGGAGTTCAGTCCAACCTAATTGCCACCATCTTCAACCAAGGCGGGCTAACCCAGGCGGTCGATGGGCGCTACAACATCATGCTGCTCGGTGCCGATGCCGGAGCGGACCGATTCGGTATTCGCCCAGACAGCATCTCTGTGGTCAGCATCGATGCCGAGACCGGTCAGACCGTGAACATTGGTATTCCGCGCAACCTGCAGCGAGTTAGTTTTTCTGAGGGTTCACCGATGCTTGAGGTCTACCCAAACGGTTGGGACTGCGGTGTTGAGTGCCTAATTAATGCCATCTACAAAGATGTTGAAGACAATCACGCCGATTTGTACCCGGATGCTGTTGCGCAGGGTTCAACCCCTGGCACTGAGGCCACCCGCGATGCAGTCGAGTATGTAACCGGTCTTGAAATTCAGTCTTACGTGTTGGTTGACATGGCAGCCTTTGAATCGCTAATTGATGCTCTGGGCGGCATTGACATCAACGTCAAAGAGCGCTTGCCCATCGGTGGTCAAAGTGAAGACCTATCTGACGTCAAGGGTTGGATCGAGGCTGGCCAGCAGCACATGGATGGCTACACCGCCCTCTGGTATGCCCGGTCGCGTCACACCACATCTGACTACGACCGCATGAAGCGCCAGCACGAGGTAGAGAATGCAGTGTTGGCCCAGATTGCACCGGCCACCGTTCTGAGCCGATTCCAGCAAATTGCCTCGGCAGGTAAAAAGATGATTCGCACCGATATTCCGAGCGGAATGTTGACCGAGTACGTCAACCTAGCAACTTTGGCCAAGGAACAGGGCATCAACTCGATACCGCTGATTCCGCCAACCATCGATGTAATTCACCCCGATTTCACAGCAATTCATGCCATGGTTGAAGAAGCCACTACACCGGTGCCTAAGGAGTAGCTGATGAAGAAGGTTGTTGTCTTGGCAGGTGCCGCCCTAGCAGCGGTATCACTGACTGGCTGCGCCCTGCTTTATCCAAACTGGGGGACTGACCAGGATCCAAGTGATTCGGCCACCCCGACAACCTCGGCAACACCGACGGTTACTCACACCGAGACTCCGACTCCATCTGAGTCGCCGAGCAAAGTTTTGGGTAGCGCTGACGTGGTTTTATTCGACGCTGGCCTTGACCTCTCGACCAGCCCGGCCAAACTTTACGCGATGGCGGATGTGGCAAATTTTGCCGAAAATGGCGGCCAGTGCATCCTGGTTTTCACCAGTGGATCAACCACCAAAACCGTTGCTGTGTCAGCCGAGGCAAATGTTCAGCGCACTCAGTGCGCACTGATGGAGTTGCCGGTCACCGGGCTCCCTAAGGGCAACGCAACCCTTCATGTGAAGTATGAGTCGGCTAACTTTGCCGGTCAGACTGAAAAAGTTTCTGTGGTGGTTCCGTGATAAGCCGGTTCAGGTCCAAGGCTGCATCGTGGTTTTTGGTGGTCGCGTTTGCGATTGCCGGAGTGGTGCCGATTTTCGTAGATCAGCAATCAGCCGACGCAGCGATTGATGCGTCGAGGTTCAACCCGGGACTAATCATCAGCGATGCAGCTTTTTATGACGAGAGCAGCATGACGATTGAGCAGATTCAAAACTTTCTTGAACAGCAGGTGCCATCTTGTCGCGCTGCAGCCGGTGAACCGGACTGCCTCAAGAATTACCGCACTAACTCTCCGGCTGTGACCGGCGAGACTGGCATTTGTGAGTCCATGCCGGACCGCGGAGTCATCCGTGCGTCTGAGCTGATTTACCACGTAGCTCAAGCCTGCGGAATTAGCCCACGTGTGATTTTGGTGATGCTTCAAAAAGAGCAGGGTCTGGTTCAGAGTGACCGCCCGTATTACAGCTCGAGCAACCCTGAGCGCCGCTATACGTTTGCGCTCGGAATGGACTGCCCTGACACAGCAGATGGTTGTTCAAAGTCATCAGCCGGCTTCTTCTGGCAGCTGTATAAGGGCATCGGTCAGCTCAACCGCTACGTGACCTATCCAACTCGCTACCCGACTTACCAACCGGGTACCCGCAAGATTTATCTAAACCCTGACCGCACCTGTGGTCAGATGACCGTGAACATCATCAACAAGGCAACCACCGCGCTGTACACCTACACTCCGTACACCCCGAATGCGGCTGCGTTGGCAAACCTATTTGGCAGCGGTGACAGCTGCAGTGCCTACGGTAACCGTAACTTCTGGCGGTTTTTCCACGTCTGGTTTGGCGACCCGGTTGCCGGGTCCTTCATGGTTACCGCTGCTGATAGCCCAACTTACTTGATTGTCAATAATCAAAAAATTGAGATTCCAAGCACAGCAATCGCGACTTCGTATAAGCCTCTCGGCCCGGTCGGAAAAGTGTCGAAAGACTACCTAGATTCGATTCCAACCGGAGCCGGAAAGCTGCCGGTAGTGGTCAAGAATTCAGCAGCAACGCCAAACTATTACGTTGTCGACTACGGACAAAAAATCGATTACAGTTGCACGCAAATTGCTGCCCTGGGTTTGAGTTGCGACTCTGCCATCCAGCTTGACGCCAACCAGTTGAGTCTGCTGCCGACCGTGCAACCAGACCTACTTCAAGACTTCAAGGGCAACCAATTTGCGCTGGTTGGTAACTCGAAATACACAATTTCTGACCCAGTGACCAAAGCAGCTTTTGCTCCAATGCTCAAGCCGATCACGGTTTCGGGAACCTACCTAGAGAAGTTCACCACGGCCGGTGAATACCAGCCGGTCGTTCGGGCACCTGCATCACCTTGCTACTTTGTGCACGGAGGCAAGCGCTACTCATTCACAAATGATGCCCAGATGGCCGAATTTGGAATTGACTGCGCTAAAGGTATGTACGTTTCAACAACCGTATCTGGCAAGCTGCCAATAGCGGGTGTTCTGAGTGAGTACGTAACATCTGCGACCGGTGAAAAATACTTGATTCAGGGCGGCACCAAACGGCAAATCTTCGACACCAAATCATCGGAAACTATCGGCTTGCCTTCTCTTTCTCCGGTAAGTGCGGCTGCATTTGCCTGGATGCCAATCGGAAAACCGGTCATTCGCGACAAGATTCTATTTGCTAGCGCCACCACCGGTGAAAAGATTCTGCACCTTGACGGCGTTGCCTATACCGTTGCCGATGCCACCGCCGCTGAACTGTCCCTATCGACAGTGTTTGAGGCTTCGAGTCTGAAATTGCCAACTGACGCACTTGCGCCAATTTTGGCTGATGACCCACTGAATCCGATTGTCAGTGATCCATCTGGGCAGCAGTACATTTTGACTTCTAGGGGAGCCCGCCGAATTGAAACCGGCAAGTCTCTGACCGAGAACGCCACAAAAGTGTCGGCCAACTTTATCGCTGCGTTTGCACCGAGCGCCGCTTCTCCGATGCCAACCACAGTTTTTGTAAAGTCGAGTGCCTCGACCACGGTCTACTTGGTTGAGAGCGGTGTCAAACGTCAGTTGCTCAATACTGCAGACCGGGCCAAATTTGCCACCCTGATGACCAAGACAACCATCGAGCCGCTCTCGAGTTCGGCCATTGCCCAAATTCCGACAGGCAACCCAGTCATTACTCCTGGAACTTTTGTCACCGACAGCTCAACCAGCAAGACCTACTTGATTGACACGCTTTCGCGCGCAGTCCTGGTGCCAAACTCGAACCAGGCTGCCTTGCTTGGCCTGCCGACTCCAAAGGCCTACTCGGCTGCCGCACTCAAGGGCTACACCAAGGGCGCAGCGCTCAAGAACACTAAGTTGAAATGCGGCACTCAGACTTACCTCTCAATTAGTGGCAGCCTCTACCCAATCAGCGATGCCTTGGCGGCCGAGTATCCGGGTGGCGCACTATCGCTCAGCGATATTACCTGCGGCAATTTGGTCAAGAACACCAAGTCAGCCGGCGTATTCATCAAGTCGACTGGCGACAACAAGATTTACTTCATCGAGGATGGCAAGAAGCGCCTAATCAGCGGCCCGAATTACCTGGCCAAGAAGCAAAGCCTCGATCCATACGTTTTTGTCGGTCCTTATTTTGCCTCGCTAATTCCGACCGGCACCCCAGTGGCAGATTCCGAAACCCTAACCGTTAGCAACGTCGATGCATCTGCTCCTGTGACTTCGCCAACTCCAACTCCTTCGCCTTCACCGGTAACTCCAACTCCAACTCCGAGCCCATCGGCATCAGCAACCGGAAGTTTGGCCGTGGGTAGTTTTGTGCAGAACTCAGTGACCAAGGTTTTGTATCTAATTGACGCTAATCTCAGGGCGGTCAAGATTGCTAATGAGAGCCAAGCCGTTCTACTGGGCCTAGCCAACCCGCTGCAGGTGACCTCGAGTGACCTAGCGAATTACAATTTCGGTGCCGTCATTCAAAGTCCAAAAATCAAGTGCGGAACCCAGGTGTACCTAACTGTGACCGGCACTTTGTACCCAATCTCGCTGGCAGATGCCGCCGAGTATTCTGGGGGAGCGCTCTCGATAAGCACAGCCGCTTGTGCCAACCTAACCAAGAGCAGCACAGCGGCCGGTGTATTTATTCGCACAGCGAACAAACAGATTTACCTTGTTGAAAACGGAACCAAGCGCGCTATTACAGGTTCCGAATACTGGTCGCTCAAGCGTTCATTGGGTAGCCCAGGTTTCGTGTACGTGGGGCCGTACTTCGCATCGATGATGCCGACTATTTAGTCTTTTTGCTTTAGTTTCAAGACCGGTTTCTTGGCCCAAAAAGCAATGCGGGTTCGCTTGGCTGAGCGGCCCTTTGGCTCCAGCAACTCGGATGACTCATTTACCTTGATCGCAAATAGCATCAACAGCACCCAGCCAATTTCAATCAGCATTCGGCTTTCTGTCAGGCTCCAAACACCAAGGCCCATAAAGATCAAAATTGGCCACAGGTAAAGGGCGCTGGTGTGACGCACTGCTAGTCGCCACAGCTTTACAAAGGTAACCAGCAGCAAAATTGCAAACAAAATTGCACCGATGATTCCGAGCTGCATCCAGACATCTAGGTAGGCATTATGCGCTTGGTAATAGGGAACGTTCTTGATTACCACCAAGCCCTCGTAAGGCTCAACGCCCGGGACCCAGTGACTAATCCAGCCCCAGCCAAGCCATGGACGTTGCTCAATCAGGCCAAGGACCAACTTCCAGATACCGCTCCGCCCAGTCATGTCTGGTGATTTGCCGAAAAACTCAAAAACCTCGGCCCGGTAGAACAGCGTGAAGATTGCCACAGTGCCGGCGCTTGCCCAGGCAATTCGGTAGTAGCGGTGGCGGGTCTCACGGTCTTTACCTTCTGCCGAGATTGACACGATGGCCGAAACCGCGATTGCTGCCATGGCAAAACCAATGCCCGCTGATTTTGCAGCGTAAACACAATAAAGCGCCATCAAGACGCTCGTGATGCTAACCCAGCGCTTGGTGGCAATGATTGCGTATTCCACGGAAAAAATAACCACACCCAACATGGCTGCAAACGCCAAAAGGTTTGAGTTACCGACAATGCCCTGGATGCGGTCATCGGTGAATAGGTTGCCCTGGGTCCAGTAATAGGCCATCGCCGGAGGTTCATCGCCGCTGTAATTTTTGAAGATTGGCGCAATTGGGCCCTGAACAATGGCCGCCGCGACAAACTCAAAAATCAGCGATGCGCCCAGAATCACGCGGATCACGTTTGCAAATAGCCGCAAAAGGTGCCGCCAGCTGAAGAGCCCGGCCAGGACCACCGCAAATGCAGTTGTGGCGATTTGTGTGACTGCTGCCAGCACCGTTACCGCCGTGTACGCCGACCAAATTGCGCTAAGCAGCATGTAGCCGAGCAAAGCCCAAATAAACCATGGAATCTCGCGCAGAGTGTTGTTATTGCGGTCCTTGGCAAAAAGGTAGAGCGAGCCGCTGAGCATTACAGCTAGGACGATGCCCCAACCGATCCAGCCAACTGAATACCGAACAGCATCGCCGGCCATGAGCGTGAAAACACCAAGTGAGGCCAGCCAGGTCTTGGACCGGTAGCCCTTTTCGCGAGTGTTGAAGACCACGCGAATCGGTCTGGTTAGTTCGTTCACTAAACTCTCTCTATTGCTCAGCCTTCAGTCTAAATCCCCTCGACAAAGTTAGGCTTAGACGGCAAGTTAGTAGAAAGGCTTCGGGTGCTCTTCAAGATCTCCAACATCGCGCGTGACTATGCGTGGGGTTCTCGCACCCTGATTGCTGACTATTTTGGCCTCACCGCCTCGGGTGCACCGATGGCTGAAATTTGGTACGGCACTCACAATGGTTCGCCAACTTTGGTTGCCGATGAACCGGGTGTGACCCTCAAAGACAAACTGGGTGGCCGCGACCTCAGCTTCTTGCTCAAGATTTTGGCGGCCGATGCGCCGCTTTCTATCCAGGCGCACCCCAACTCAGATCAAGCCGAGCGCGGTTTTGCCCTTGAAAATGCTGCCGGCATTCCGATGCACTCACCTCAGCGCAACTACAAAGATGACCGGCACAAGCCAGAGATCATTTTTGCCCTGAGTGATTTTGAGGCGCTATGCGGGTTCAAGCCGCTCAAGGACATCGGTTACCTGTTCGAAGATTTGGCGTCGCACGGTGGCGTTAGCGAGGGCTTCAAAACCTTGGCTACTCACTGGGGTCAACTTTTGCTTGAAGAAAATGGTCTGCAGAAGGTTTTCTCGGACATCAGTCACCGGCGCGGTAATCTCGATGGATTCACCGCCGAGTTGGCCCAGTTTGCCGAATGGGAAGCCCGTTTTGAACTGGCCGATCGCCTAAATCGCATGTATCCGGGCGACCCAGGTGTAGTTATTGCCATGCTGATGAACCACGTTTATCTCGAGCCGGGTCAGGCGCTGTTCTTGCCAGCGGGCAACATTCACGCCTACCTGGGTGGGCTTGCCGTTGAGCTCATGGCTTCTTCTGACAACGTTTTGCGCGGTGGGTTGACTCCAAAGCACATCGATGTCGACGAGCTTGAGACTGTGATTGACTTCACAGCCGGCTCGATTCCACTGGTCAAACCGATTGAGCTAACTAACGGACTGACCCACTATCCATGTGCCGTAGACGACTTTATGTTCTATCGCGCAGAGGTCAGCGGCACCGTTGTTTTGGCCGACCTAAATCTGCCTGGGGACACGATTTTCTTGTGCACTGCCGGCGAGGTTGCCGTGAGCGACAGCATCGAGGAACACCTGGTTTTGAGGCGCGGAGAAGCGGCTTTTATGTCGGCTGACGCTCGACTATTTAGCCTGGCCGGAAGCGGCACAGTCTTTATTGCTACGGCAAATTCCAACTAAATCTTCGGTTAGCCCCTAGATATCCCCAATAATCTATCCATCGTTCATTTCCTCAACTTGACACGGAGTGAATTACAAGAGTGTAATTACATCCAAGGAATTATTTGCAAGATGCAAACGGGGGCGTTGGCATCTTATTAAGGAAATAAGTAATGGACAGTCGTAGTCGTGTACCAGAGAACTGGTTTGTCGACCCGATCCGGCTAGGTGTCGCGGGGGCGTACTCAGATCCAGAAAATGATCCACTATCTTGGCAGGCTGATGCACTTTGTGCTCAGACCGACCCAGAAGCGTTCTTTCCTGAAAAGGGTGGCTCAACTCGAGATGCAAAGCGCATTTGCCAGGGCTGCGAAGTTAAGGCTCAGTGCCTTGACTACGCGTTGGCAAACGATGAGCGCTTTGGCATTTGGGGCGGCCTATCTGAGCGCGAGCGTCGCAAGCTAAAGAAGCGCGCTTAATCCTGCGGCTGTGAGCCTTAGCTCATGATGCAATCAGTAACCGCGGTAGTTATCGCACATGATGAGCCAGACTATTTTGCGGCGACGCTAGCGGCCCTAAAGAATCAGTCACGACTTCCTGAACAGGTTGTCATTGTTGATACTTCTAACGATGACCGCTGTGAGCAGTTGGCCAAGGCTGCCGGATTCAAACAGATTCTCAAACTGTCGCCCAAATCAAATCTGGCAAAAATTACAGCAGCCGCCCGAGAGGTTGCCGGTGAATCTCGCTGGCTATGGCTGCTTCATGACGATAGTGCTCCACTCACCGACGCACTCAAAAACCTCCTCCTGGCCACTGAGGTTTCGCCATCGGTGGTTATCGCCGGCCCAAAGCAGGTTGAGTGGTCCGATAACCGCGTCGTGATGCAACAGGGTTTGACACTCACTCCATTCGGTGATCTTTTCTCGTTGGTACGCGGTGAGCTTGACCAAGGTCAGCATGATGACACCGATGACGTCTTGGCGGTCGGTACCGCTGGCGCGCTGATCAGGGTCGATGCTTTTGACCAGTTGGGTGGCTTCGATCACCGTGCCCCCGCACTCGCAGCTGACTTCGACTTTTCTATCCGCGCCCGCTTGGCCGGCTTCAGAGTTATCGTCGTGCCGACCGCAAAAATTGCTCACGCTGGTTTGTCGCTGGCCGGTGCTCGGCCGCGCCGCTGGCTCAAAACATCCCCTAAGGCAGCCCGAAGACGAGCAGCCATTCACTTACGCCTGGTTTACTCAGCTTTACCGGCGGCACTGCTGTTCTGGCTTTTCCTGCCACTGATTGGACTACTGCGTGCCGTTTGGCGCATTATTGCCAAACGACCTGACCGAATCCTTTCGGAAATATCCGCCGCGCTTTGGGGCTTCTTCAGCCTTCCGGTAAGGCTAGCCAGCCGCCGAGGCAAACCAAGGCAAATTCCATTCAAAAAGCTTCGTTCACTTCGCGCGGATTGGGACTCGGTTCGAGCCAGCGCAAGGTCTCAGCTTGACTCTGAGCAGTCGCGCGCGACCTTGGAAGCATTTGCCAACGGCACGCTCGAAGGAACCGACCTCAAACCATCACCTGGTTTTGTCGCCTCGGGTGGCCTTTGGATTGGTGCATTGCTGGTAGCCGTCAGCTGGGCATTCTGGCCAACCAACGTTGCACTTGTCGGTCCGGGAGCCATGCCGCTCAATGGATCGTGGCTAGAACTGTTTGCCAGGGCCGGAACCAGCTATCAAGAAATCGGTTTCGGTTTTTACGGCCCAAGTGATCCGTTCGCGTGGGTTCTGGTCTTGCTTGGCGCACTGACTTTCTGGGCCCCATCGCTGTCTATTGCCATTGTGTTTTTGTTGGCCAAGGCAATTGCCTTTGCCGGAGCCTGGCGATTTATCGGGCTGGTTGCCGAGTCTGCTGTGGTTCGAACCCTTGCCGCCCTAGCGTTTGCGTTTTGGCCGGCTTTTACTGTTGCACAGCTTGAAGCGCGGGTGCCTGCAGTTCTAGCAATCACGGCGTTGCCTTGGTTGGGGTTGGCTTTGGCCCGCGTGGCAGCAATTGGCAAAGTAACCAAGTCAACCCAGCAAACCTGGTCTTGGGTAGCAGTTGCCGGATTACTTTTTGTAGTCGTTGGCGCCAGCGCTCCTTCAACCATCCCGGTGCTGTTGATTTCTCTAGCCGTGCTCGCCGGCATCCGAATCCGACGCTTCGGATACTTGGTTTGGGTTCCACTGCCGTTAGCGGCCGTTTTTGGCCCAACCATTTTGTGGCAGCTCCAAAATCTCAATCCGTTGGCATTGCTGGCCGATCCAGGTTTGCCCCAGGCGACCGCTGCAGTAGAGCCGTGGCAGTTCCTTCTCGGTGGGTTTAGGCACGGTGCCGAATTACCGCTAATTGGTCAGGTCGGGCTTTGGGTTGCCGCTCCGGTGGTAGCCCTGGCACTGGCGGCCACCCTCTCGACTCGTTGGGCACTCAGTTCAACCATTTGGCTTTTTGCCTTGGTGGCTCTTTCTGGCGCTTGGTTGCTATCGCAGGTTGAGTTTGTGGCCAGCGTCAGCGGAACCAGTCAGGCTGCTGACGGTTACGTAGCTGGGTCACCGCTGGCTCTCATTGCGATTTTCGGATTGTGTGTTGCCACGCTTGCCGGGGTAACTCTGGACCAACTGAATTCGGTTGTGGCGCGCCGCTGGTTGGCTGGCGGTCTCGTGTTGGCCTCATTGGTTCCGGCACTAGCGCTTTACACAGCCTCCGTACCTCAGGTTTCCTTCACCGATGGTCGCGTGGTTCCATCCATCGTTGCCGCTGAGGCACAGCAGGGTGTGGCCTTGAAACTATTGGTTTTGAACCCAACCGCTCACGAAGATGGAACGGTTAGCTACTCAGCTGAACTGGTTTCAGGGCGGGGCGTTTATTTTGAAAACCAGAGCATCAACTACCGTTTTTCTCTTGCCGAACAAAAGGGAGAGGCCGTGGATGAACTCACCGGTCTGGTTGGTGGCTTAGTGGCCGCCAACAACTCCGATCTTCAG
The DNA here is from genome assembly GCF_026000575.1 of Rhodoluna sp. KAS3. Taxonomy (NCBI): domain Bacteria; kingdom Bacillati; phylum Actinomycetota; class Actinomycetes; order Micrococcales; family Microbacteriaceae; genus Rhodoluna; species Rhodoluna sp. KAS3. The sequence goes on from NZ_AP026910.1 coordinate 256,374, forward strand.
GCTGATCTTTTCGATGCCGGCATCGGCTACATCCTGGTTCCACCAGCCGACACTGCCGCCCGCGGAGATCTAGCTATCAGCCTCAATTCGGTCAAAGAACTTGAAGCTGTGGGCGAAACCGATTTTGGTGGCCTGTGGCGAGTTGCCGAGCCAAACACCACCCTCAAGAATGAGCCGGTGACCGAATCAAACCTTTGGTCAATCACCAAGGGTGCTCAGGCCGCAGTATTGGCTGCCTTCGTTCTGCTTGCCCTGCCAACCTCAACCAACCGTCGCCGGGTTGCCGGCGAGAGCTCAATCTTTGTTGAGGCGGGTGACGATAACTAATGCTCAAGAAACTTCTTGCACTGGCTGCTGTGGCCGCAATCGGCACGACCGGGGCTCTTTACGCGCCAAGTTTTGATTACCAGGTTGGCTCTTTGCCGGCCAGCACCTCACTCGACGTAAAAGCTCGCGACCTTAGCCTGGTTTGCCCGGGAGGCCTTTACCAATCCGGTGGTGCCTCAGGCACCAAACTGGGTTCTTTTATTTCGGTCGGCACACCTGAGATGGCCAGCCAATTCAATGGCCCCGATGGCACCGAGTTGGTTGAATCCGATGGGGTTTACACCGTGGTTGATCCGGCAGGCATTGCGACTCAGGGGTCGGCTTTGCTCAACGTGGGTCAAATTCAGCTTGGTAAAACCTCAAGCATCTCTGGGCTAGCCGGTACTGCCTGCCAGCGCCCATCGAGTGACATTTGGCTGAGTGGCGGAGACACCACCACCGGTCACGAGGCTCTGCTCATTCTTCGAAACCCTACCGCCGTTGACGCAACCGTTGATCTCGAAATTTTCACCGAGGGTGGCGCTATCGACGCGGCTGGCCTCAACGGTATTTCTGTGGTTGCGGGCAAGGTCACGGTATTGCCGCTGGCCAGTTTGGTGCCGCGTTCATCGGGGTTTGTCACCCACGTGTCTGCCAAAGGCGGTGCAGTGGCCGCTTGGGTACAGCAACGCAATGTAAACGGACTCACAGCGGTAGGCGTCGACTACATTTCACCGTCCGCACCGGCGTCCAAAGAATCCGTTGTGCCAGGAATTTTCATTCGCGGTGTCGCACTGGCCAAGAAGCTGGCCGATGCTGATGAAGCTTATGCCGACCTGGTAACTACGGTTCGCTTTTTCAATCCGGGTAATTCAGTGGCAACCGTCACCGCTCAAATTATGGGGTCAAATTCAAAGACTTTTGGCACTGTGATTCAGCAGGATGTAAAGCCTGGTGCCATGGTTGATGTGCCGCTAACCGAGCTGGCTGACGGTGACTACGTGGCTTTGGTAAATTCCAACACCGATGTTCTGGTCTCGGTCCGGTTGCCGCGTGTGGTTACCGGTTCCGCTCCCGACTTTACCTGGCTGGCTACGGCAGACCTTTCGCTTACTGAGCGCAAAATCACAGTGCCGGCATCGGGGTTGACCAAACTTTGCACCTACAACCTTGTGACCAAAGAAATTCGCGTCACACGGGTTACCCCAAACGCGACGCTAACCATTCCGGCTTCTACCGAACAGGTTGCGGCGGTGCTGATTGTTGACATCAATGGCGCGGTGGCAAATCTGCCAGTGCTAGACCAAAAGAACCTAAGCGGAAAAGTCTCAGTCTCGGTCCATTAGTTCCCAGGGCTCTTTGCCCAGCAGTTTGGCAACTGCAGAAAACACGCATTCTTCGATGTGCATTCGTTCGTGCAAAGCATCCGACCTGCGCACGTGCCCCAGGCGCTCAATTGGCAGACGGTAAATGATTATCGTCATGTCCTCGTGTCTGACTGACCAGCGGGTTACCGAAACAGCATCTGGTCCCAACTTGGGCGCATCGCGAACCTGCCATTTGAGGTTGCTCAGTTCATCGGGGTAGAACGACTGCAAGAATTCGCAGGCCCCATTCACAATCTGGGCAAAGCTGGTGTTTCTGGAGCCAGTTCTAAACAGCGGGCTCAGCAACAGTTGGCGTGAACCGCGCCCGTGGCGGTCTCGATAACTGCCCCTAGAGCGTGACCCATCAACCATGAGGCCAGTCTATTTGAGGGCCCGCCTTGGTATTCTTGTAGTTCTGCCACTAAAGATTTGGAGTTTCATGTCTATCGACTGGAATGCACTCGTTAAGACCTACGACGTGCGCGGTTTGGTTGGCTCTCAACTGACCACCAAAGTAGTGGCTGCGCTGGCTGCCGGCTTTGTAGATGAGCTAGATGCTGCCGGGCAAGATGTCATCGTTGGGCATGACATGCGCGACTCTTCACCTGAATTTGCCGATGCCTTTGCTGAAGGCGCTCAGGCGCGAGGCGCCAATGTTGTTTCGATTGGCCTTTGCTCAACCGATGAGTCTTACTTTGCCTCAGGAATCCTGAATGCGCCGGCAGCGATGTTTACCGCAAGCCACAACCCTGCTACCTACAACGGAATCAAGTTTTCACGAGCCGGAGCCAGAGGCATCAGCCTGGATACCGGTTTGGCCAACATCCGCGATCGGGCCAAGGCTTACATTGAGAACGGCATCGACGAGGTTGATGAGCCGGGCACCTATCGTGACCTTCACGTTTTGGTTCCGTATGCCAGCTACCTCCGCGAACTGGTAAACCTAAGCTCGATCCGTCCGCTAAAAGTTGTGGTTGACGCCGGCAACGGTATGGGTGGCATGACAGTTCCTGCCGTACTCGGCACCGCCTCAGATCTAGAGCACTTGCCGCTTGCAATTATCCCGATGTATTTCGAGCTCGACGGTTCATTCCCGAACCACGAGGCCAACCCGCTGGACCCTAAGAACCTGGTTGACCTGCAGAAAGCAGTCGTCGAGCACGGAGCCGACATCGGCTTGGCTTTCGACGGCGATGCAGACCGCTGTTTTGTAGTTGACGAACTTGGCCAGCCGGTAACCCCTTCAGCGGTGGCAGCGATTGTTGCTCGTCGCGAGATTGCCCGTGAGCGTGCCACCAATCCGGGTGCTCCGGTCACTGTGCTTCACAACCTATTGACCTCAAAGGTGGTCGAAGAAGTTATCGAAGCCGACGGCGCCAAGCCGGTAAAGACCAAGGTCGGCCACTCGCTAATCAAAGACCAAATGGCCGCTACCAACGCAATTTTTGGCGGCGAGCACTCGGCCCACTATTACTTCCGTGATTTCTGGGGTGCCGATAACGGAATGTTGGCAGCCATGCACGTGTTGGCAGAGTTTGGATCTCAAGATCTTCCACTTTCACAATTTGCCAAACAGTACAACCCTTACTACCTAAGCGGCGAGATCAACTCGACCGTTTCTGATGTCCCAGCCGCCAAGGCTCGTGTTCAGGCAGCATTTGCTGACCGTGCCGACTTTGATGAGTTTGACGGCATCACAGCGCAAGGCAAGCCTGCCGAAGCTGGTTCATGGTGGTGGTTCAACGTTCGTTCATCGAACACCGAGCCGTTACTACGCCTAAATGTCGAAGCCAAAAATGAGGCCGACATGATCCAGATTCGCGATGAAGTCCTAGGGCTCATCCAGCAGAAAGCAGAATAATTTGTCATCGAACACCGCTTTTGAGTTCAAAGTTGCTGACCTTTCACTAGCCGAGGCAGGTCGTCACCAGTTGCGCCTGGCTGAAAACGAGATGCCTGGCTTGATGGCCATTCGTGCCGAGTTTGCTCCGAGCCAGCCGCTGAAGGGCGCTCGAATCACCGGTTCGTTGCACATGACTGTGCAGACTGCCGTGCTGATCGAGACTCTTGTGGCTCTTGGTGCGCAGGTTCGCTGGGCGTCTTGCAACATCTTCTCTACCCAGGATGAAGCCGCAGCTGCTGTAGTTGTTGGCCTAAACGGAACCCCTGAAGAGCCAAAGGGTACCCCGGTTTTTGCTTGGAAGGGCGAGAGCCTCGAAGAGTACTGGTGGTGCACCGACCGCATCTTCGACTGGTCTGCAGAGGCAGAAGCACAGGGCGCTGACTACACCGGCCCAAACATGATTCTTGACGACGGCGGAGACGCCACCCTGTTGGTTCACAAGGGCCGCGAGTTCGAGCTGGCCGGCGCTGTTCCGGCCAAGACTGAAGCTGACTCTGAGGAGTATGGCGTAATTCTTGAGCTGCTGAAGAAGTCATTGGTCTTGGACCCAACCCGTTTCACCCGCATCGCAGCTGAAATCAAGGGTGTCACCGAAGAGACCACAACCGGTGTGCACCGCCTATACGACTTCTTCAAGAGCGGCAAGCTGCTGTTCCCGGCAATCAACGTGAACGACTCGGTTACCAAGTCCAAGTTCGACAACAAGTACGGCATCCGCCACTCGCTGCCAGACGGTTTGAACCGCGCGACTGACACCCTCATCGGCGGAAAGACCGTTTGGGTTGCCGGCTATGGTGACGTTGGAAAGGGTTCAGCCGATGCAATGCGCGGCCAGGGCGCCCGAGTAATCGTCAGCGAAGTTGACCCGATCTGTGCTCTGCAGGCTGTCATGGATGGCTACCAGGTTGCCGCTTTGGAATCGGTCATCGAGACCATCGACATCTTTGTAACCGCCACCGGTAACACCGCAATCATCAAGCCTGAGCACCTAATGCAAATGAAGCACCAGGCCATCATTGCCAACGTTGGTCACTTTGATGACGAGGTCGACATGGCTGGCATCAACCAGATTCCAGGCGTAGAAAAGATCGAGATCAAGCCACAGGTTCACGAATGGCGTTTGCCAAACGGCCGTTCGGTATTGATTCTGAGCGAGGGTCGATTGATGAACCTTGGTAACGCCACCGGCCACCCAAGCTTCGTGATGAGCACCTCGTTTGCCAACCAGGTTTTGGCGCAGATTGAGCTGTTCACCCGCACCGAAGAGTACCCACTTGGTGTCCACATCTTGCCAAAGGCTCTCGACGAAAAGGTGGCGCGTTTGCACCTTGACGCTCTTGGTGTTGAATTAACTCAGTTGACTGCTCAGCAAGCGGCCTACATCGGTGTACCAATCGAAGGCCCTTATAAAGTAGACCACTACCGCTACTAAAGTTTCAGAAAGCACAGAGGGGTTCATGCCACACAGTATTTTGGTCGTTGACGACGACAACGCGCTTCGCGAAATGGTTGGCATTGTCCTTGAATCTGAGGGCTTTGAAGTTAGCTATCACGATGCTGGATCTGGCGCCTACGAGAAGTTCAATGAAGTCAAACCAGACCTAGTTCTTCTTGACGTCATGTTGCCGGGTATGGATGGCATTCAGGTTTGCGAGCAGATTCGCAGCGAATGCGGTACCCCGATCATCATGCTGACGGCAAAGACCGAAAGTGAAGATGTGGTTCGTGGTCTTGAAGCTGGCGCCGATGACTACGTGGTGAAGCCTTTTGACCCTGCCATTCTGATTGCTCGAATCAAAGCTCGACTGCGTCCGTTGGCTGAGCCAGAGGGCGAGACCATCACAATTGGTCCACTTACCCTTGACATCGTGGGGCACGAGGTTCGACGCGGTGGAGAAAAGCTTTCGCTGACCCCGCTGGAGTTCAACCTCTTGCTGACCTTGGCTTTGAAGCCAAAGCAGGTATTTACTCGCGAGATGCTGCTTGAGACCGTTTGGGGCTACCACTACAAGGCTGACACCCGTTTGGTGAACGTACACGTTCAGCGACTTCGTTCAAAGATTGAGGCCGACCCAGATAACCCTCAAATCGTGACCACCGTTCGCGGTATTGGTTATAAGGCTGGCCAGAACTAAGTGAAACTTCGAGCAGCCGTTAGCTGGGCGCTCGGTCTCTTCCGCCAATTCCTGCAGGTGCGTGCGGTTTTCTCGACCGTAGTGCTGAGCGGTCTTTCGCTGCTCATCATCGGCGGATTTCTCTCGTATTCCATCGGAAACGGTTTGTACAACACTCGCTTGACTCAGTTGCTCAACGAGTCTTCAAAGAGTGTTGTCGAGGTTCAAAACTCGTTCTCGGCATCTACCGTGACCGATGAGGTTTCACTGCAAACCCTGCTCAACTCGGTGGTGCCAAAACTTGAATCCACTGACTCAACCAACAGCCGTCAGGTTGCCCTATTGCGCACACCGGGCGGGGTTAGTACCCAGGCCCTGCAGAGTCCAATTTCAGCCGACTTCAATACCGGCCTTCTAACCCCCGATTTTCGTGAGCAGGTTCGCGCCTCCCAGGGCAAGTTGATTTACCAATCAATCGCAATAGGTTCGCAGGATGGTTCAACCCATCCGGGTGTTGTGGTTGGTGCCCCGGTAGAAATACCAATTGCCGGAGCCTATGAACTGTATTTAGTTTTTGACCTCAACAACGAACAGCAAACCCTAGATTTTGTTCAGCGCACCCTCGTGTTTGCCGGAATCGTGTTGCTGCTGATCATCGGCGCGATTACCTTTTTTGTCACCAACTGGTTGGTCAAGCCAGTTCAAGAGGCGGCTATGGTTTCTGAGCAGATCGCCGAGGGTGACCTTGAGAGCCGTCTGCCAGAGCGTGGTGAAGACGTCATTGCCAAACTCGCGCACTCGTTCAACCGCATGGCCGACAGTCTTCAAAAGCAGATCACCAAGCTGGCGTCGGTTTCTAAAATGCAACAGCGATTTGTGTCTGACGTCTCGCACGAGCTGCGTACTCCGCTGACCACCATCAAGCTTGCCGGTGAGGTTATTTTTGCGAGCCGTGAAACCTTGCAGCCGGCAGCCCGCCGCTCGGCTGAGTTGATGCACGACCAGATCGACCGATTCCAAGATCTGCTCAATGACCTGCTCGAAATTTCGCGCTACGACGCCGGTGCGGTTGCCGCCGAACTTGAGGTCCAAGACCTAAACGGTGTGGTTGGAATGGCAATTGTGGGTCTCGAACCACTTGCGGTTAGCAAGGGGTCGACGATTGAAATTTCGATTCCGCCGGGTGAGGTTGACGCTGAAATTGATGGACGCCGCATCGAGCGCCTGATTAGAAACCTATTGGCCAACGCAATTGAGCATGGCGAGGGCAAACCGATTCAGGTTGCCGTTGGGATGAGCGAGACCGCTGTTGCCGTGAGTGTTACCGACTCTGGTGTTGGAATGACTCGTGCCCAGGTGGACCGCGTATTTGACCGCTTCTGGCGAGCCGACCCGGCCCGTAAGCGCACGACCGGTGGAACCGGTTTGGGTTTGGCTATTTCACTCGAGGACACCCACCTGCACAGCGGTTGGCTTCAGGTTTGGGCCAAGCCAAACGAGGGGGCCTCGTTCCGCCTAACCCTGCCGAGACGCAGGGGAATGGTGTTTACGAAGTCACCATTGCCGCTTCCGCCTAAATCCAAAAACAAGTCCAAAAAAGAGGTGAGTGAGTAATGTCCTCTTTGAAGAAAATTCTGGCAATTATTCTGGCCACATCGGTTGCCTGGCTGGCAACAGGTTGTGCGCAGCTACCGACAGCTGGTGAAATTGAAACCGGCCCAGACATCAAGTCATCTCTAGAAAACGACTACCTGTACTACTCGCCGCAGGGCCCAGAAGATACTGCGACCCAAGAGCAAATTCTGCTCGGATTCTTGAATGCCGGTACCGGCCCACAGAACGACTATGCAATTGCTAGAGAGTACCTGAGTGAGGAATTCAAGTCTGTCTGGAAGCCAAGCAATCGTGTTTTGATTCGACAGGGTTTTCCTGAGATCACCGAGCGCACCGATCAGGCTGCTGTCGTGGACCTCAAAGTTTCTGCCCAGGTGAACAGCCTTGGTCAGTACCAGGTAGAGCCTGCCGACACTGTCGAGCAGTTGACCTTCTCGTTCGTTCGCGAAAACGGCCAGTGGCGAATCTCCAACGCACCTCACCTGACCACGGTTATTCGACCGGTCTTCGACGTTATTTTTCAGTCGTATTCGATCTACTTCTACGACAACCAGTTGAACTACCTGGTCCCTGACGTTCGATGGTTCCCATCACGTGCTTCGACGAGTACCCGATTGATTGATGCCCTGCTCAAGGGTCCTAGCGCTTGGCTGGCACCTGCCGTGACTTCGGCTATTCCGTCTGGCACAAAGCTTTCGCTGAGCTCGGTAAACGTGACAGACGGCCAGGCCATCGTGGACCTCTCGGCGCGTGCCCTTTCAACGACCTATCGCGAAAAGCAACTCATGGAAGCTCAGATTCGCGAGACCCTGCTTCAGTTGAATTCGGTGTTTAGCGTGCGCCTGCTCATCGAACGCTCACCGCAGGACATCGTTGACATTCAAACCCTCGCACCATCGCTGGTTTCAACCACCCCGGTTGCCTTCCTAGAAGACGGTTTGAGCCACATTGATGTCACCTCAACCTCAAAGATCATTGGCACCAACGCCGTACTGGACACCTTTGGAGCCACTGAGTTTGGCTTGAGTGCAGATGAGGAAACATTGTTGGTCCGCGGCGCCGAGGGAATTTACTTCAGCAACTTCGGCAAGTTGGGTAGCCAGGCAAAATTGCTCGCAGCCGGTACCAACTTCATTGCACCGGTAATTGACCGACAGGGGTTCAGTTGGGTTTCTGGCGCGGCACCAGGCAGTGTTCTGCGTGTTTACGGTCAATCCGGCCAGGCATTGCCGATTTCGGCCAACTGGATGATTCCTCTGACCAAATATGAAATCTCAATTAGCACCGAGGGTTCGCGCGCATTGATTCTGGCCGGTAGCGGAGACGAGCGCGAGATATTTGTGTCGGCGATTGTTCGCGACGAAAATGGTCGACCAATCGAACTTGCGGAACCAATCAAACCGGTGGCGGCATCGCTCCAGGTGGTTTCGGCGAGTTGGGTTAACCCAACCTCGATTGGTTACCTAGAATCTGCCGGTGGCGCGTACACCAACGTGAGTATTCAGACGATCGGTGGCATCAACAACACCTTGCCTCGCATCGAAGCCGGATCCAAGATCATGGGCAACAGCTCAAGCAACGCAATCTATGTGCTGAATGCCCGCGGCGAGTTCTATCAACAGCGCGGTATCAGCTGGACGCTAATTCGAGATCTGGTTACCGCAGCGCACTTCCCAGGAATCTAGCCTTTCCACAGATTTTCGTCTGCTCGGGTGCCGGTGGTTGCCCTGTGGCAGCATTCCAGAATGCTCGACGAGTTTCTAGACCTGTTTCTGCCGACTAAGTGCCTGCTGTGCTTGCGTCCGCCATCGGTTATTTGCCAAACCTGCGCCTCCAGTCTCGACCTACCAGCCCACCCGGTCACAAGAGGCGGGCTAAACGGTTATTCGGTGGTCGACTACTCGGCCGAAGTCTCGCAACTCATCGATAAGTACAAAGAACACGGTGCCACCACGGTGGCAAAGGTTCTGGCTAAACCCATGGTGACCAACCTGCTCGCCAACGCCAGCCCGGGCGACTTCCTGGTGGTGCCTCCGAGTTCAAAGCAGTCGGTGAGGCGCAGAGGTTATGAACCCGCGACGGTCCTGGCAGCCCAAATCATTCGGCAGGCACGCAAAGCTGGGTTCGAGCTCAAACTTGCTCGCCAGGCTCTAACTCTTATCGAGCCGGTTCATGATCAGGCGCAACTGAACGCCAGGCAGCGGTTTGAGAACCTCGCCAACGCCATGGTGGGGCAGCACTGGCTTGCTGGGCAACCGGTCATTCTGATTGATGACATAGTCACCACCGGCGCCACCCTTCTGGAATGCCGACGTGCAGTCGAGGAGGCTGGAGGTTTTGTGAGATTTTTCTCAACTTTTGCTGAGACAAAGTCAAAAAACGATACGCAAAGGTGAAATTGGGTATAACTTACTTTCACGGGCAACGTTGCCCGAAGATGGAGGTCATCATGGAAGTAAACATCTCAGCCCGCAACCTAAGTGTTTCGGACCGATTCCGCGAGTACGTATCTGATCGAAGCCACAAGGTTGAGCAGTTGGCTCACAATGTGCAGTCGCTCGAGATCAAAGTAACCAGACACGATCACAGCAAAACCTCCGGGCCTGAAGATCAGGTAGAACTTACCGTTTTCGAACCAGGCCATGTAATCCGTGCTGAGGCACATGCCGGTGACAAATTTGCCGCCTTCGACATTGCACTTGGAAAGTTGGCTGAACGCCTTCGCCGAGCAGCTGATCGCCGCAAGGTGCACCACGGTCGCCACGGCTCAATCGGAACCAGTGAGCTAACCGCACACGATTTTGCCGAACTCGACATCACCCCGGCCGACTCTGATGTGCTGTTGGGCAAGGCTCGCCCAGAGGCCGAAGCTCCTGCACCAGACTTTGGTGACAGCCCAGTTGTGATTCGTCGCAAAGAATTTGAAGCCACCCCGATGACCGTTGACGACGCTCTGTACCACATGGAACTCATCGGTCACGATTTCTACCTATTCCTTGACTCAGAGACTGGCAAGCCAAGCGTGGTTTACCGTCGCAAGGGTTGGAACTACGGAGTAATTACGCTTTCTTAACGTTTGCTGCCAATTGCTTGGATAGCAGGGCCCAGCCGGTCTCCGGTTGGGCCCTGCGTCTAAGATTGATAGAGGACCAATCAAACGGTAGGGGCAATAACTTGGCATCAATCATTGACAAACTTCTTCGCGCTGGCGAGGGCCGCGTGCTGGCACGCTTGCGTAACTACGCAGACGCCATCAATGCACTTGAAGAAGACTTCAGCCACCTCACCGAAGAAGAGCTCCGCAACGAGACCACAGTTTTGCGCGACCGCTATGCAGCGGGCGAGAGCCTTGATGACCTGCTACCTGAAGCATTTGCTGCCGTTCGTGAAGCATCAAAGCGCACCTTGGGGCTTCGTCACTTTGATGTTCAGCTCATGGGTGGAGCCGCTCTTCACCTCGGCAACATCGCTGAAATGCGCACCGGTGAAGGTAAGACTTTGGTTGCCACCTTGCCTGCCTACCTAAACGCAATTGCTGGCCGCGGCGTGCACGTTGTGACCGTTAACGACTTTTTGGCCTCTTACCAGAGTGACCTGATGGGCCGCGTATTCCGCGCCTTGGGTATGACCACCGGTTGCATTATCTCGGGTCAAGACCCAGCAGAGCGCCGCGAGCAGTATCTGGCTGACATCACCTACGGTACGAACAACGAGTTTGGTTTTGACTACCTTCGCGACAACATGGCTTGGCAGCAATCAGATATGGTCCAGCGCGGCCACTTCTTTGCAGTGGTCGACGAGGTTGACTCGATTTTGATCGATGAGGCCAGAACTCCTCTAATCATCAGCGGCCCTGCCTCGGGTGAGGCCAACCGCTGGTTCACCGAGTTTGCCAAGATTGCTGAAAAGCTGCAGCCGGTTATTGACTATGAAGTCGATGAAAAGAAGCGCACCGTCGGAATTCTTGAGCCTGGCATTGCCAAGGTCGAGGACTACCTGGGTATTACCAACCTGTACGAATCAGTCAACACACCACTGATTTCGTTCCTGAACAACTCAATCAAGGCAAAGGCCCTTTTCAAGCGCGACAAAGACTACGTCGTGATGAATGGCGAGGTCCTGATTGTTGACGAGCACACCGGTCGTATTTTGGCGGGTCGTCGCTACAACGAGGGTATCCACCAGGCAATTGAAGCCAAAGAAGGCGTCGAGGTTAAGGCTGAGAACCAGACCCTGGCCACCGTTACTTTGCAGAACTACTTCCGCCTCTACAGCAAGCTATCGGGTATGACCGGTACTGCTGAGACCGAGGCTGCTGAGTTCATGAGCACCTACAAGCTTGGCGTTGTTCCAATTCCGACCAACAAGCCAATGGTGCGACTTGACCAGCCAGACCTCATCTACAAGAACGAAGAGGTCAAGTTCAACCAGGTGGTCGTTGACATCGCCGAGCGCCACAAGAAGGGCCAGCCAGTTTTGGTTGGTACCACCAGCGTTGAGAAGAGCGAGTACCTGTCGAAGCTTTTGGCTAAGGCCGGAGTGCGTCACGAGGTATTGAACGCCAAGAACCACGCCCGCGAGGCATCAATCGTTGCTCAGGCTGGTCGCCTGGGTGCAGTAACCGTTGCTACCAACATGGCCGGCCGCGGTACCGACATCATGCTCGGTGGAAACGCAGAATTCCTTACGGTTGAGGCGCTAAACAAGCAGGGCCTAAACGCCGAGGAGACTCCAGAGGCCTACGAGGCAGCTTGGGCTACCGAGTTTGCCAAGATCAAAGAAGAAGTAACCGCAGAGGCTGAAAAGGTTCTGGCTGTCGGCGGTCTTTACGTTCTCGGCACCGAGCGTCACGAGTCGCGCCGCATCGATAACCAGCTGCGTGGTCGTGCCGGTCGTCAGGGTGACGTCGGTGAATCACGCTTCTACCTTTCGCTAACCGATGACCTAATGCGCCTGTTCAATTCAGGTGCCGCAAGCTCATTGATGAACCGTGCCAGTGTTCCAGACGAGATGGCTATTGAATCAAAGGTGGTCAGCCGCGCGATTGCCAGTGCTCAGTCACAGGTTGAAGGCCGCAACGCCGAGATTCGTAAGAACGTTTTGAAGTATGACGATGTTCTAAACCGTCAGCGTGAAGCAATTTACAGCGATCGTCGTCACATTCTTGAAGGCGACGACATTGCCGGACGCGTTGAGATTTTCTTGACCGATGCCATTACCGCCATTGTCGAAGGCCACATTTCAGACCACGCCGGTAACGACTGGGATCTTGAAGCGCTATGGGCTGAACTCAAGGCCATTTACCCGATCAACCTCGAAATTGCAGAGGTTCTTGCTGAGGCTGGTAACCGCTCACGCTTGACCAAGGCTTGGTTGACGCGTGAAATCGTTAGCGATGCCAAGGTTGCCTACGCAAAGCGCACCGTTGCTTTGGGCGAGCCGGCAATGCGCGAGTTGGAACGCCGAGTTGTGCTTTCAGTGGTTGACCGCAAGTGGCGCGACCACCTCTACGAGATGGACTACCTAAAAGAAGGTATTGGTCTTCGTGCCATGGCTCAGCGTGACCCACTGGTTGAATACCAGCGCGAGGGTTACAGCATGTTCCAGCAGATGATGGGCCAGATCAAAGAAGAGGTAATTGGCTTCTTGTTCAACGTTGAGGTTGAGGTGACTCCAGCTCCGCGTCCAGCGGCTGAGCAGTTGACTTACATCGCTCCGAACGAAGATGGCGCCGCCGAGGCTCACTCAGCCAACGAGGCAGCGCAGAAGAATGCCCCGACTACTCCTACTCAGAAGCCTGAGCAGGGTGGCCAGGGCAGCGCTTTCTTCCGTTCATAGCCTCATAACACCGATAGCGCGGTTGCGCGCCAGCGATGGTTGATGCCTTCAAGACGAATCGTCACCGCACGGTTTCGTTTGACGCCGTTCAAAATTACGACCGACTCGACTACGCCGTCTCGAGGTGAATTTTGGCGCATGTGACCAACTGAGAATTTTTGATGATGAGCCTTGATGCCGTTTTCTTCACGATACTGCTGCGCCTGCTTGGCCTTGTTTTGCAAGCTTTGGTAAACGCCGTCGGTAAGGTATCTCGACAACTGATCAACCTGCCGGGTGCCGGCAATTACTTCAATCACGCCGGTTGCTAGCAGTGCCAGGCTTTCGGTTGGGTTCGGCAAATCTTTTGAACTGATGAACTGGCGGCCAAAAAATTCTTCAGACTCGATGAAGTTCTTGGCGTTCCGATCCTTTTTCTTTGGAGCTCGCTTTTTTGCTGGCTGCTGCTTATTGCTCGGCACGGCCGAGCCGGTCTCTTTGCCGGAGTCGTCCGACTGCTCTGAACTGTTCAATTACATTCCCCCATCTCTGATCCTTGACCTCGCAACGTGATGCGAAGAATCTGAAAGTATTGCTTCGCTATCACCGGCGCAATGGGTGGATAACCGCTTGTGGATAACTTCCGTAGTCTTGTCGGAGGTCCGGACATACTGACGAAATGTCATTTGATAACTTTTTTGAGGATCTGGAAGCCCAGTTTGAGGCAGCCCAAAATAGGCCGATTGCCCAGATAATTAATGGCCAGTCTGCTTTGGCCGAGGTGCAGGATCAAGGCTTCGCACACCACGTATTAGTGGCCCCCATGCTGGGCTGCGACTTCATCGCTGGCCTGGACAAAACGTTACCAATTTGGAATATTTTTTCCTTCAAAATGGTGCGCAGCATACGGTTCTTCCCGGGTGAGGAACCCGATTTGCCAAAGGTCCGTGAGGTCCAAAAATCTTTGGTTGCGCACTTGGGTGAGGTGGCTTTGCCGATGGCCATCGAGTGGCGCGGGGTTGACGATGAGAACTTCCGGTCTGCAAACCTGCTCGGGATTTCCGGCGAACTGCTCCTGATTGCGAAGGGGGAGTCGGTCATCGGTGTGCCAGCCCAAAGAATCGGGCAGATCAAAGTTTTGTCTGTGGATAATTTCGGCTACCAATTTTGAGAACTGGTGTGATTTGGGCATGAAATCCACTCGCGCAAGAAAACCCTCGAATCACAAAATCAAGTTACTCGCCGCTGCAGTGGCGTTTGCTTTGATGGCCTACGGGGCAATTATTTGGTCACAGCAGGCCGCCGGAAACACTCAGCAGTATCTGGTTGCCATCAAAGGTCTGCCAGCTGGAGCCCAGGTGAGTAGCGAGGATTTCACCGTGGTTGAGTATCAACTTGGCAGTACGGGAGAGCATTATTTGGCACCGGATCAGTTGAGTCGTGGTTCCTATACTCTTGGGCCAATTCGCGCTGGGCAGCTGGTGGCCAAGAGCTACTTGGCCAATGCCGTGATCGATGCCAGGGTTCCGGTCGTGGTTACCTCGGCAATGGGCTTACCCGAGTCAATGCAACCTGGGTCATCGGCCGACATCTGGGTCACCCCGCAGCTTGCCGATAAATCTTTCGGGGAGCCTTATCTCTTGGTGTTGGCCGCCGAAGTTGCCAGACTGGCAGAGCCATCGGCTGTCTTTGCTGATGCCCCACCCGAAGTAGAGCTTTGGGTGCCCGCTGAGGCTGTACCTGCGGTGCTCAAGGCGCAATCCGGTGGCAGTGAGCTTTCTTTGGTTATGAGGGCAACCTTTGCAGACTGATACCCCAACACCTGCCAAGCTAGGCAAGATTATTGCCGTTTGGGGTGCGTCTGGTTCGCCGGGCAAAACCACGATTGCGGTAGGCATGGCTAACGAGTTAGCCGAGGCAGGTAAAACTGTGACTTTAATTGACCTTGATCTTGAAGCAAGTTCCACCGGTGTGCTGCTTGGGCTCGGAGATTCACCCGGCGGCATAGCTGCTGCCGCAAGACTGGCGGGGCATTCCAGGTTTGACTCGGAACAGCTCCACCGGTTGGCAACCCCGGTTTCCTCTGGCAAGCACTCGTTTCAATTGCTTGGCGGTTTGGTTGCGGCAGAGCGCTGGGCCGAAATTGCCCCCGATCGCGCCGAGGAGGTGATTCTGGTCGCCGCCAAAAATTCTGAGTTTGTGGTTATCGACCTAGGGTCCTCGCTTGAGGCAAATTTGCGCGACGTTTCCACTGGCCTTGATCGCAATAAAGTTACCAAACAGACTTTGACCATGGCCGATCAAATCATCACAGTTTGTCTGGCTGATCCGGTCGGTATCTCCCGCTACTTGAGAGCCATCGACCAATTGGTTGAGCTTCGTCCGGGTGGTCAGATCTTTTGCGTGGTCAATCGCATGCGGGCATCGGTGTTGGGGTCATCGGCCAAGCAGCAGGTTGCCGAAACACTGGGGCGAATGGCCCAAATCACGGTTGACTGCTTTATCCCCGATGACCCCGCGGCGGCAGATTTTGCTATGCGGCAGGCAGTGCCCATCAGTCATGCCAAGCGAACCTCGCTGGCGCGAATGGCCATTGGCGTGCTGACCAAAACATTGGTTCTTGGCGAGCGGTCCCAGTTGGACAGGCGCCTCGCTAAACTCGGTTAGGTGTCAACGCTTAGTGAACTAATCAAGGCCAATGGCGGCCGCACCAGCCATGCCGACATCGAGTGGCTTCACCTACTCATGGCCGATTGGCAGCTGATTGCCGACTTGGTCTTTGCTGACCTAGTGCTTTGGGTTCCGACCGGCGACGGCAACTTCGTTGCGGTAGGGCATGCGCGCCCATCAAGTGCGGCAACAATTTTCTACCGTGACATCAGCGGTGCGCCGGTTCGTAAAGAGTGGGCTGCGCAGGTTAGCGAGGCATTTAGCTCGGGCTTTATGGTTGAGAACCGGGTGCAATCCTCTGATGAGGGGTTTACGTCACGCCTCAGCGCCTATCCCGTTCGCCGCAGGGTATCGACCAAATCAGAAGAAGTTACCAAAGACCCGATCGCGGTTATTACCCGTCACACCAACCTCAGCGATGTCAAGGTTCCCAATCGACTCCAGCTCAACTACCTTGGTTGCGGTAATGACCTGCTCGACATGGTTGCGGCCGGGTACTTTCCTGACTTCGGCAACCCTACGGGCCCTCGCCGAGGGGCCCCGCGCGCCAATGACGGCCTGCTGCGCCTAGACGTTGACGGAAACGTCATCTTTGCTAGCCCAAACGGCCTATCGGCCTTCAACCGCCTTGGCATCAAGGGTGAGCTTGAGGGTCAGTCTCTGGTTACTGCGGCAACGCCGGTTCTAAAAGATCGCAACGTCGATGAGAGCTTGCCTCTGGTGCTTACCGGTCGCGCGCCTTGGCGCACCGACATGGAGTCACGAAATGTGACCCTTACGGTTCGGGCCATACCGCTGCGGTCAGCAAACGAGCGCACCGGTGCCATTGTCCTTTGTCGCGATGTAACTGAGTTGCGTCGTCAAGAGCGCGAACTAATTACCAAAGACGCGACCATCCGTGAAATTCATCACCGGGTAAAAAACAACTTGCAAACCGTGGCCAGTCTGCTGCGGATTCAAGCTCGACGAAGCCAGAGTGAAGAGGCAAAAGAGTCGCTGCAGCAGGCTATGCGCCGAGTTTCAGCTATTGCCCTGGTGCACGACACGCTTTCTGAAGGACTCAACCAAGACGTCAACTTTGACGAGGTCTTTGACCGAATCCTGATGTTGGCTACTGAAGTTGCATCGTCGATGAACACTTCGGTTCGAACCATCCTTGATGGTCGATTTGGTCAGTTGAAGAGTGCGGTTGCCACACCACTCGCGGTTGCCCTTACCGAGGTAATCACCAACGCAGTTGAGCACGGTCTGGCCGAACGCAGCGGTGTGGTTGCTGTAAATGCCGAGCGTAAGCAGCGTCAGTTGCTAATCACCGTTTCTGACAACGGTAAGGGCCTGACCGACGGCAAAGTTGGCCAGGGCCTAGGCACTCAGATCATTCGCACCCTGATTGAGGGTGAGCTTCGCGGAAGCATCTTCTGGTCTTCGCCGAGTGAAGGCGGAGCCCGAGTGGCCATTTCAATTCCGATTTAGCCCAATTGAGGCAATAAAAAACCCGCCCTGCATTGCAAGGCGGGTTTTTTGAAACTTTATTTAGCCAGCACGACGTGCACGAGCGTACTTGCGCTTGAGTGACTTGCGCTCGTCCTCGCTTAGGCCACCCCAAACGCCGGTGTCCTGGTTTTCTTTGATTGCGTACTCAAGGCACTGGGTGGCTACGCCACACTCGCGGCAAACTGATTTTGCTTGCTCAATTTGGTCAACTGCAGGGCCGGTGTTACCAACTGGAAAGAAAAGTTCTGGATCTTCGGTGAGGCAACGAGACTCATTTAGCCACTGCATGTTCATACGTGCGGTATTCCTTTATTTAGTAAAACTTAGGCGTTCTGCCAGACGAGGATGAAAGTCTTCACAAGTGGTGAATTACGCTAGAAGAGCGATTACTTTTCCTTCCAAAATCGTTTCACACCACAGCCCGTTTGGCAATACCCAATATCGAGGAATTATGAACAAAAACGCCGATAAGAAGCCAGTTCCGCTCATCATCGCTGTGCTTTTTGTGCTTCTCGAAGGGTTGGTGGTTGCCTACTTTGCAGCCCAATTGGGTTTTGGCATATTGATGGGTGATAGCCGTAGTCTGGTCACCGCAATTGCTCTATTTGCTCTTGTTGCGGCCGCCGCGGCGTGGGTTATTTTTGTCGCAATTTCTTTGCTTACGGGCAAGCGTTGGGCGCGAAGCGGAGCCTTGTTTTGGCAGCTGATTCAGCTGGCTGTTGCGACTGGATCTTTTAGCGGCCAATTCGGTAGTCAAGCCATTGGTTGGAGCCTAATTTTGCCTTCGGCTGTGGTGCTGGTGGCCCTGTTCAATAAGCAGACAATTGCTGCCACTATGAAGAGCTCAGACCCAGAAGACTAGATTCCTAGTAGCTTTCGAAGCATTAGAACGTGGCCGGTTGCCTTTACGTTGTAGAGGGCAAGGGAAACTTTTCCGGTCTCGTCGATCGCAAAGGTTGACCGCAGAACACCGGTGTACTCGCGGCCGTAGAGCTTCTTGAGCCCGTAGGCGCCAAATGCCTTGTGAACCGATAGGTCGGCGTCGCTCAGCAATTCAAAGTTCAAGTCTTGGTTCTGCTGGAAAGTCTTTAGCTTCGGTACCGCATCAGGAGAGATGCCAAGAACTGTGTAACCTGCAGCCTTAAATGGGTTTAGGTTGTCGTTGAAGTCGCAGGCTTCTTTGGTGCAACCTGGGGTTGAGGCGGCAGGGTAGAAGTACAAAATGACTTTCTGGCCTCGGTAGTCAGATAGCGAAACAGGCTTTCCGTCTTGGTTCTCGACCGTAAAGTTTGGGGCTTCATCACCGGCAGCAAGTTTTTTCTCATCAGACATATTCACCAGTCTATTCGATGTGGTATTGTTGTTCTTCGTTGCGCTGATTCAGCTCAGCACGCGCCTCTAGCTCAATCGGCAGAGCAACTGACTCTTAATCAGTGGGTTCCGGGTTCAAGTCCCGGGGGGCGCACCAATCAAAATCCTTCACCATCGCGGTGGAGGATTTTTTCGTTTGGAATAGCACCCACCCGGTCGGGGTTGTTTTCGAAATGCACGAGCTAATTGACATCCAGTCTGACCCAGAGTTAATTCTCGAAAAACACTTTTCGGGATTGCATTCGGGCGGGGGCAGAAGCTCGATTCGTGGCGGTCAAACCGCAGCTAATCAGGCTATGCACGAGCTGGACATCCGTGGTTATGCCGCCCAGCGCTCAGAGGTTTTACCGCGCTCAAAACGCGGGGCAACGGTGCTGTCGCCATACATTCGTCACAACCTGATAACCCTGAAGCAGGTTTGGCAAGAGGTTGAGGCAGCGCCCTATAAAGATCGTGAAAAATTTCAAGATGAGTTGTTGTGGCAAGAATATGCTCGCCACCTTTATGCCCGCATCGGTACCGAATTCTTTGAGAACCTTAGGTTTGAGCAGGTTTGGGATGCCCCGGGTGACGGTTGGAATCGCGACATGAGGTGCATTGACGAGGTGGTTTCTGAGCTCGAACAGGATGGCTGGCTGGTCAACCAAACTCGTATGTGGTTGGCTTCACACTGGACTGTGCGCAACGGTCGTGGATGGTTGCATGGTCAAGAGCGGATGCACCGCGAACTTATCGATGGATCGCGAGCCGCAAATCTATTGGGTTGGCAGTGGACGGTTGGCTCGGGCGGAAAGCCCTACGGTTTTGCTCGCTGGCAGGTAGAGAAACGCGCACCGGGTCTCTGCCTCAAGTGCCCGCTGAACAAGTCGTGCCCTATCCAAGAGTTTCCAGCAGATAAGCCCCTGCTCCAACTTGAATCCAGGCCAAGGCTGGACAGTGACCCTGACCTTGCCCGGACCACAGGGCCAGTTTCGGTTATTCAAAATGCCAAACCGGATGCCGTTCTGCTGACCATTGACTCGATGGGAGACGCAGATCCAGCTCTGGCGGCCAACCCTGATTTGCCGGTTGTATTTGTTTTCAACCGCGATGCCCTGGCCAAATTGCAACTCTCCTCGAAGCGAATTTACTTTTACCTCGAGACTCTGCAGGACCTCGCCAGCCGCAGAAACGTATCGGTGTATTTGGGCAGCCCGTACGAATATGCCAAGGAGCACCGCGTTGCGGTCACCTATGCGCCGGTACCGAGCTTTGCCAGGTTCGAGGATCTGGCCGAGGTGCACCCGTACCCATGGCTCAAAAAACCGCACGCCATGAGTGTGCGCTCGTTTAGTTCGTGGCGCTCAAAGATTCGGTAGCCGTTAAGTTTTATTTCAAACCACTTGCAAATTCTTGTCTAGCCCCCCTAGACTAAAATCATGACATTGCCAGCAAATCTAATCATGGGTGCAGTGACCCTGCGCGTTCAAAATCTAGATCTAATGATTTCTTACTACCGAGATGCAGTGGGTCTGGACCTTATCTCAGAGGTTGCCGGTTCGGCGATCCTGGGTCGTGGCACCACACCGGCTTTGATTCTGGAACACTCGCCGGCTCTCAAGTACGCCAGCGAGAATCAGGCTGGCCTGTTTCACACCGCTTTTCTATTCGAAACCAAGGCCCAGTTAGCCTGGGCCGTTGCCTCGGTTGCGGCCAAGTATCCGGGTTCATTTACCGGCAGCGCCGACCACCTGGTCAGTGAGGCCTTTTACTTTGATGACCCAGAAAAGAACGGCGTTGAGCTTTACTGGGACCGCGCTCGCAACGAGTGGAGTTGGAGGCACGGAGTCGTTGAAATGGGAACTTTCGGACTGGACCCAAATGCGTTCCTGGCCGAAAACCTACCAAAGCAGGCTGATGAGACCGCGTCGAATATTGGACATGTTCACTTGAGCGTTGGATCCATCGAGCAGGCTCAAGATTTTTATGTCAACAAGCTTGGCTTTGATGTGACTTTGAATTACGGCGGTTCGGCGTTGTTTGTTAGTGCCGGCGGATACCACCACCACATGGCCATGAACATCTGGCGCAGTAGGGGAGCAGGGCTTCGTCAGCCAACCCTCGGGCTGCGTGACGTTTCGATCCTTCTGCCCGATAACGATGCCTTAGGGGCCGTTGAAGAGCGGCTAAAGACCTCTAGCGTTCAGATTCGCCACGATGGTCAAACCATTCACCTCGATGACCCTTGGGGCAATCAAGTTAGTTTGTGCGCCCTGCGATAATCATTAGATGCCTGACAATCAAGTAGTTGCACCATCGTTATCTGACCTCCGTCAACGTCACAGTTCCAAGTGGCGTCGATTTAGCTCGGATGTTTTACCGATGCATGTCGCCGAGATGGATTTTCAGGTCGCCGAGCCAATCCAAGCTGTCCTGACCGAGATGATTCAGCACTCCGATTTGGGTTACCTGGGTCCGGTTCCTGAGGTTGCCGAGGCGTTCGCTGAGTTTGCTGCTGCTCGCTGGAACTGGCCGGTTGACACCAAGCAGGTAAAAATGGCCACCGATGTCGGTGTGGCAGCTGTCGAGATTTTTCGAGCGCTGAGTAAGCCTGGCGATCAGGTGGTCATCAACACCCCGGTATACAGCGCATTCTTTGGTTGGTTGGCCGAAACTCACCTAACCCCGATTGATGTTCCACTCGTTCAGAACGGCGCTGAGTGGTTGCTTGACCTCGAAGGGCTAGAGCAGGCCTTTGCCAACGGTGCCAAGTTCTACCTGCTGTGCCACCCGCACAACCCACTGGGCAAGGTTTTCTCGCGCGATGAGCTGACTGCTGTGGCCGCTCTGGCTGCTCGGTATGAAGTGTTGGTTATCAGCGATGAAATTCACGCACCACTGACCTATGCCGGCGAAGTCTTTACGCCTTATCTAAACTGCGGCCCTGATGCCGAAGCCACCGGCATAACCATTACGTCTTCAAGTAAATCTTGGAACACGGCTGGCCTCAAGGCTGCCATCGTGGTTAGCCAAAGCAGCGAGGTTGCCGCTAAGTTGGCCAAACTGCCACCTGACATGCATTGGCGTTCATCGTTGTTGGGGGCCTTTGCCATGGTTGAGGCCTACCGCAACGGAACCACCTGGTTGGACTCAGCCATCGAAGCAATTGAGGCTAACTACCAGCACATGGTTTCAGAGGTTGCGGCCAAGTTGCCGGGTGTTGTTATTCACCGGCCGGTTAGCGGATACCTGAGTTGGTGGGATGTCTCAGCATTGAACCTTGGTACCGAACCAGGCAAAGTCATTCTCGAGCGCGCCAAGGTAGCTGTGGTTGAGGGCTCAGATCTCGGTGGAGCAGCCGCAGCCAACTACACCCGGTTTATCCGATTCAATTTTGGAACCAGCCCGGCAAACATCACCGAGGCAATTGATCGAATCGCTGCGCTTAGATAGCCTTCAGCGCGGTTTCGATATCGCGCACTAGGTCTTCTGGGTGCTCTAGGCCAACCGATAGTCGAACGGTGCTCGGAGTAATGCCCATCTCTGCCTGAATTTCAAGCGATAGGCGACGGTGAGTGGTCGATGACGGGTGAGTCATAAGTGACTTGCTGTCGCCCAAGTTGTTTGAGATGTCGATTACCTGGAGCGCATTCATGAAGCGGAAAACCGAGTCCTTGTCGGCCTTGAACTGAATAGCAACGGTAGAACCGCCACCCTTCATTTGCTGCTTGGCAAGTTCGTGACCCTCGTGTGACTTGAGGAACGGGTAAGAAACCTTCTCGATCGCAGGGTGGTTTTCGAAGGTCTCGGCAATGGTCAGCGCGGTGCTGCTCATTCTTTCGACGCGCATGTGCATGGTCTCAAGTGACTTGAGCATTACCCAAGCGTTGAATGAGCTCATCGAAGGGCCGGTGTGGCGGGTGAACGGAATAACCACATCGGTGATGTACTGCTTGCTGCCAAGAATTGCGCCACCTAGAACGCGGCCCTGGCCATCGATGTGTTTGGTGGTTGAATACATCACAACGTCGGCACCAAGTTCAAGCGGCTTCTGGAGAACCGGCGAGGCCATTACGTTGTCAACAATTACTGTGGCGCCAACTTTGTGAGCTAGGTCAGACACCATACGGATGTCGGTGATCTCCATCAAAGGGTTGCTTGGCGATTCGATGAAAACAGCCTTGGTTGGTTCGGCAAGTGCAGCTGCCCAGCCCTCAGGTGTGTTTTCTTCGACCAAAACTGTGTTGATGCCCCATTTAGGCAAAATCTCTGTGAGCACTACGTAGCAAGAGCTGAACATGGCGGCATAGGCAACAACGCGGTCGCCAGACTTGACCAGTGCTGCCACGGATGCAAACATCGCGGCCATTCCAGATGCGGTTGCGAAGCAAGCCTCTGCGCCCTCAAGTAGTGCCAAACGGTTTTCGAACTGAGCGACGGTTGGATTTGAGAAACGGCTGTACAAGAAGTGGTCGGTCTCGTCGCGGAACGAAGATTCTGCCTGCTCTGCTGAGTCATAGGTAAAACCGCTGTTTAGAAACAGTGCCTCGCTGGTCTCGCCGAAGCCGGTGCGGCTTAGTGCGCCACGGATAGCCTGTGTGTCCGGGTGCAATTGCCAGTCTGGCTTAGATTCGTCGTTGCCGGCTTGGTAACCCCATGGGCGGTTTCTCTTGGTCATTAGGCGATTTTATCAGTGCCGCCAACGGCAGCAACCGCATCAGCCAAGGCACAGGCGGCCGTTTCTAGTTCGGCTTCGGTGGTGTGGTGCGAAAAACTGAATCTAATGGCTGTCTGGGCCAACTCGGCATCGAATCCCATGGCGGTCAAAACATGGGATGGTTCATCACTGCCAGCCGCGCAGGCAGATCCACTAGAGACGATGACCTCGCGGCGCTCCAGCTCAAGCAGCAGGGCCTCGCCACTCAATCCGGGTACGCAAAATGAGGCGATGCTCGGTAGCCGATTGCTTGGGTGCCCGGTCAAAATTGCAGTTGGGACCAGGTCTTGAACCTGCCCGATAAACCGATCCCGGGCTGCTTCGATGCGCGCAACCTCAGCTTTTTGTTTAGTCAAAACCTCAACGGCGGTGGCCAGAGCCACAGCCCAGGCCACATTCTCGGTACCCGAACGGCGACCGTTCTCTTGCCCTCCACCGTGCAACAGTGGTTCAACCGCAAGCCGGCCTCGAATGTAGGTTGCGCCTGAACCCTTAGGTGCCCCAAGTTTGTGGCCAGAAACCGTCAGCGCATCCACGCCCAGTTGGGCAACATTGCAGTCCAGCCAAGCGGCAGCCTGAACGGCATCGGTGTGAAAAGCAGCCCCGACCTCGTGGGCCAGTGCGGCCAGGCGTGAGATGGGGTGAACTGTGCCGACCTCATTATTTGCCATCATCAGGGTGACCAGCGTGGTGTCTAGCCGCAGCGCGGTTTTGAGTTCGGCTAGCGAGATGCAGCCCTGAAGATCAACGCTCAACCAGGTGACTTCAAATTTGTGATGCCGAACCAGATACTCGATGCTCTGCAGCACGGCCTCGTGCTCGGTCGGTGAGCTGACGATGTGCCTGCCGCGCGGGTTGGCAAGGGCAAGCCCCTCAATAGCAAGGTTGATGCCTTCGGTGCCACCCGAGGTAAAGATGATTTCACTTCCTCGGCAGCCCAACCAGGCGGCAACTGCATCGCGCGCTGCCTCGAGCGCCATTCCGGCTCGATGCCCCAGTTCGTGAGTGCTTGACGGATTACCGAATTCTTCGGTTAGCCAAGGCCAGGCTGCCTGCAGCGCTTCTTTGGCTACCGGTGTCGTGGCCGCGTGATCGAGGTAAATCATTTTGGCTCGATAGTTACGTCAAGGCCAAGGTCCAAGGAACGAACGCTGTGGGTCAGGGCCCCAACTGAAATTACGTCCACACCGGTTGCAGCAATTTTGGCCACCGTCTCAAGGTTCACGCCGCCGGATGCTTCGACCACAGCGCGTCCCGCAATCAGGCTCACCCCGGCGCGAAGTTCATCGAGGGTGAAGTTATCGAGCATGATGATGTCGACTCCGCCCTCGAGTACCGGCATGATTTGATCGAGGCGGTCAACCTCAACCTCAAACTTGACCGAAGCCGGAATCTCAGTTCTGACTCTGCGCAGCTCGGTGGTGAGGTCCTTGCCCCCGGCGGTTAGAACGGCCAGGTGGTTGTCCTTAGCCAAAACCTGATCTGATAGTGAGAAGCGGTGGTTTGTTCCGCCACCGTCACGCACGGCTTGGCGCTCGAACTCGCGTAGACCCGGAGTGGTTTTGCGGGTGTCGAGAATTTTGGCCTTGGTGCCGGCAACTGCAGCAACGTACTGGGCAGTCAGTGTGGCAATGCCGCACATGCGCTGGGTGAAGTTCAAACCAATTCGCTCGCCGCGCAACACTGCTCGCGCTGGGCCGGTCACTGTGGCAAGGCTCTGCCCGGCAACAAAGTTTTCGCCGTCGGCAATCTTCATTTCAACCCGGATGTTTGGGTCGCACAGCTCAAATGCTGCCTTGAAAACTTCCACCCCGCTGAAAACTCCCGGTTCGCGAGCTGCTAGCTCGGCGGTTGCCTGAGCGCTCGCTGGAATCAGGTGCTCAGACGTGATGTCTCCGGCGGGTGCGTCTTCTTCGAGCGCTGCAGCCACGACTTTATTGATGTGCTCTGGAGTAAGCATTATTTGACCTGTCGAACAATCGTGATGGGCTTGGCCATCGATGGGTTTGATTCAGGGAAGTCCAGTCGGTAGTGACCGCCTCTGGACTCTTCGCGGGCATTTGCCGAAGCCGTTAGGGCGCGTGCCAAGAGCAACAGGTTGGCGTCCTCCCAGTCGGTAAACAAACGGTTAGCTTTATCTGCCGAACGCCACTGAGCCAGTGCCTGTTCTGTGGCGGCTAGGCCCTCAGCATCGCGAGCCAGTCCAACGTTGTCCCACATCAGTGACTGCAATTCAACTCGGTCAACCACCTTCAGCGAGCTTGCCGGAACGGCACTGTCGGCTTCGTCCTGCAGCTCGATTTCGCGCAAGACACCAGATTCCTTCCAGCGTGCGCTGGCTGCTTCGGTTGGCCAGGCCTCATCGAGCACCTGAACTGCTCGGCGGGAGAACACGATGGACTCGAGTAGGGAGTTTGACGCCAGTCGGTTTGCTCCGTGAGCGCCGGTGCAGGCAACTTCGCCAACGGCAAATAAACCTTCGATAGATGTGCGGCCCCAAATATCGGTTGCAACACCGCCCATCCAGTAGTGGGCTGCTGGGGTAACCGGAATCGGGTTTTTACCCCAATCCAGGCCATAGGCGCGGGTGGTTTTCGAAATACTTGGGAATCGCTTATTCAAAAAGTCGGAACCTAATCCGGTTGCATCTAGCAATACCGGTTGGCCGCCCTGCGACAGCATCTCAGCCTGGATGCCTCGGGCCACCACGTCTCTCGGTGCCAGCTCGGCTAGGGGGTGCACCTTTTGCATGAAGCGTTCGCCAGCATTGTTGATCAGCACAGCGCCGTCTCCGCGAACCGCCTCTGAGATCAAAAAACTGCCCGGAACAGCAAGTGCAGTTGGGTGAAATTGGTAGAACTCAACGTCAGCCAATTCGGCACCGGCCCTAAAGGCTGCGGCAACGCCGTCTCCGGTGGTTACGGCTGGGTTGGTGGTGTGTCTGAACAGTTGCCCTGCGCCACCGCTGGCCAGAATCACGGCATCTGCCTCAACAAAATGGCGCCCCGATGAATCCATCAGGTGCACGCCGGTAATTTTTGTGTTGACTACTTCAAAGTCGATTACAAAAGTGTGCTCGTGAATTGCGGCTGCGGTTGACTTGAGAGTTTCCACCAAAGCCCGACTGATGTCGGCTCCGGTGGTGTCTCCGCCGGCGTGAAGAACGCGCGGGTGAGAGTGAGCCGCCTCTAGGCCTAGTGCAAATTCAGGACCCTGCTTATCGAAATCGACACCAAACCGAATCAGATCCTGAATGCGATTCGGCCCCTCGGCACAAAGCACCTCGACCGCAGGTTCGTAGCAATAACCTGCGCCAGCGGCCAGGGTATCGGCAACGTGCTCGGCAACTGTGTCGTCACTGGAGACAACCGCCGCGATGCCACCCTGCGCGTAGTGAGTGTTGCTTTCAGCCAGGTTTGACTTGGTGACCAGGGTCACCTCGTGGGTTCGGCTGGCTTCAACGGCCGCAATAAGGCCGGCAATGCCGCTGCCGATAACTACGAGCTTCTTCATCGGTGTGCCTAGAGTGGCTTCGCCGCCAACATGCGCTCAAGCGCAACCTTGGCGCCCTCGGCTACCTTTTCATCAACCACAATCTGGTTTACGACTTCGCCGGCAACCAAGCGTTCAAGCACCCAGGCTAGGTATCCAGGGTGAATTCGGTACATCGTTGAGCATGGGCAGACTACCGGGTCTAGGCAAAAAATGTTGTGCTGCGGAAACTCGGCTGCCAGGCGCTGAACCATGTTGATTTCGGTGCCGATGGCAAAAGTGGTTGGCTCGGTCGCAGCAATTACTGCCTTGCGAATGTAGTCGGTCGAGCCATACTCGTCGGCTGCATCAACAACCTCCATTGGGCTTTCCGGGTGCACAATTACGCGAACACCTGGGTGCTCGGCGCGGGCCTTATCAATTTGAGCCACGCTGAAGCGCTTGTGCACAGAGCAGAAACCATTCCAAAGGACAACCTTGGCGTCGACCAGCTGCTGCTCGGTGTTGCCGCCAAGTGGCTTGCGACCCTGCCAAAGCGGCATTAGGTCGGTGCTAATGCCCATGGCTTTCGCTGTGTTTCGGCCAAGGTGCTGGTCCGGAAAGAACAGCACGCGCTGACCGCGCTCAAAAGCCCACTTCAGAACAATTGCCGCGTTTGAAGATGTGCAAACAATGCCGCCGTGCTCTCCGCAGAAAGCCTTTAGTGCTGCAGATGAATTCATGTAGGTCACCGGGATGATTGGCGCGCGACCCTCGGCATCTGGCTCGGTGCCGTAAATCTCCTCCAGTTGTTCCCAGGCCTGAGTGACCGAGTCAATATCAGCCATGTCAGCCATTGAGCAGCCGGCTGCAAGGTTTGGCAAAATTACCGCCTGGTCGTCACCCGAGAGAATGTCCGCTGTTTCTGCCATGAAGTGCACACCGCAGAACACAATTGCCTTTGCCTCTGGGTGGGCCTTGGCGGCATTAGCCAATTGAAAAGAGTCACCCAGATAATCGGCGTGCTCAACAATTTCATCGCGCTGGTAAAAGTGCCCAAGAATCACAACCTGGTCACCCAAAGTTTTTTTAGCCGCGATGATGCGCTCGCGCAGCTCTTCATCGGATGCGGTTTTGTACTCGGCTGGCAAGGCGCCTTGCACTGGCGATCCGGTCGGAATCAAATCGCTGCTGGATGCTCCAGGGCCGTAGGCTGCTGGGCCACCGTCAAACTCCCACGGGCCCTTGGCTAGAGAAGGGCTGCAGGTTGAGTCTGAAGATTGCCCCTTCACAATTAGCTGGATGCGCTGGTTGACCGATGCTGTGGTCATTGATTTTCTCCTGTGTTCGTCGCGCGGTAAAGCTGTGGTGGTCGGTGGCGGGTGCCGGCAAGTCGCTCTCCGGTAGGCTCCACCGAGCCTTCTGCCTCAACCAGGCGCCGAAAGTTTCCCGGGTCCAGTTGAATGTTGAGCACTGCTTCGTAGACCTCGCGAAGCTGCGCCAAGGTGAATAGTTCTGGCAAAAATAGGTGCGCAAGTTGGCTATATGCCAGCTTGTTTCGCAGTCGGTTCAGTGCGTATTCAACGATGATGTTGTGGTCAAAGGCCAGCTGCGGAAGTTCGTCAGCCCAGAACCATTGGACGTTCTCGCTCTCGATTGCTGCGCCCGCTTCATCGGTGCCGACCAGGGCCCAGTAGACAATCGACACCACGCGGTCACTGAGCTTGCTGCCGGGGGAGCGGTCAAGGCTGCCGAATGCGTAGAGCTGCTCTAGGTAGCGCGGTTCAAGCCCGGTTGTCTCAAGCAGGTTTCGCGAGGCTGCGTGGCTAAGGTCCTCGGTGATTTTGAGTGGACCACCCGGCAGAGCCCATTGGTTTTCAAACGGGGCACGGATTCTCTTGACTAGCGGGAGGGCTAGTTTTAGCTCGCCGGTCTCGCAGGTGCGAAGGGTAAAAATGACGGTCGACACGGCAAGGTTCGGCGCCTCTAGTGGAGCCTGAGTTTGATCTGCCATTGCTCTGCCGGTCTAGTAAAAGTAAAAATGACACTAAGTAATTTATATCTTAGTGTCATTCTGACTTTTAGTGCAAAAAACTAGGCGGCTCTTAGTCCTCGCCGATGTCTTCGTTCCACAGCGCATCATTAGCTTCGATGAATTCGCGCATGATTTCGATTAGGCCCGGGTCGTTGAGAACATGTACCTCGGCACCGTGCTCGGCGACCCAATCTTGGCCACCCATAAAGTTTTTATCGTCGCCCACAATTACTCGGCCGATGCCGAATTGGCGAATCAAGCCAGAGCAGTACCAGCATGGCGAAAGGCTGGTAGCAAGGGTCACGTTTTTGTAGCTGCGCTGGCGGCCAGCGTTTCTAAATGCACTGGTTTCTCCGTGCATCGAGGCATCGCCGTCTTGAACTCGGCGGTTGCGCCCGCTGCCTAGCAGTCGGCCATCCTGGTCAAACAGGGCAGCACCGATAGGGATTCCGCCCTCGGCAAGACCGAGGTGGGCCTCGGCAATAGCAACTTGAAGTTTCTCTTCGTCAGTGGCGAAGATTTGTCCAACTTTAAATTCCATTGCCGAGGCCTCTCGATTTTCGGTTCGGATTATTTCTTGTTCGTTGCCTTATAGATTACGAAGTAAAGCACCGCTGCCAGCACAAAACCAATCAGCGCGGTCCAGTCACCGTTTTCGGCACCTGGGCCGGTAAAGATTCCATAGAACTGCACGGTTGGCATCTCAGCCTTTGCGAATAGTGAAACCGCGGTCACAGTTGCCACAACAAAGGCAATCGGTCCGGCGATGTTTGAGTGCTTGGTTTCTTCTTTGATCAATTCATCGATGTTCTGACCCTTGCGCAGAATGCGGTCAACAACAAGAATCGCAACCCATGGGGCCAACCAGTAGCCCACGGTAAGTAGGAACAACTCGAAAATGAAGCGGAAGTTGTCTTCAACGGCAAAGTACGAGATACCGCCGCCGAGGACACCGGCTAGAACCACCATGATTGCGCGGCGGGTCTTGAAGCCAAGCTTCACACCTGCTGCGATGAACGACATGGTTCCTGAGTAGATGTTTAGAACGTTTGCCGATACCGAACCGACTGCGATACCGATCAGAGTCAGTACTGCAAGTGCTGGCGGAAGGACCGCGGTGAAAGCGGTGGTTGGTAGACCTTCGCCGACAACGCCGCTCCAAGCGATGGCACCAACTGACATCAGCATGGTGGTTGCGGTGAAGTTACCGAGACCTGCTGCTAGTCCAACTGCCTTAGGTGAGGTGTTGGCCGGAAGGTAGCGGGTGAAGTCTGCGGCAAATGGGGTCCAGCCCTGGGTGTAACCGTAGGCAAGTGCAACACCAACGCTGAATGCGCCCCACTTGAAGTCTTCGGTTGGGCTCACGTCATAGTGGCCCTGTGAAACGATCACGGCTGCAACGATGGCAAACACTACGGCTAGGTAGAAGAACGCGTAGCGCTCAAACTTCTGAATGAAGTTGTGGCCGATGAAAGCTGCAATTACCTGAACCAAAATGATGATGGTGACCGAGGCTGCGACCGGGAAATTGGTCAGGGTGGTCAATGCAAAAGCACCAGAAGTGGTGTTTACGGCAAACCAGCCGATTCCGGCAACCAGAGTCGAGGTTCCGGCAGGCAAAATGTTGCCGCGCAAACCAAATGCCGAACGGCTAATGACCATCTGTGGCACACCGTGGCGTGGTCCCCAGCTGCTGAACCAACCGTGGGTGATTGCGGCTAAACCGTTACCCAGAGCCAGAGCCAAAATGGCCTGCCACACGTTTAGACCTGCAAAAACAGCAAGTGCACCGATAAAGATTGTTGCGAACTCAAGGTTCGGAGACGACCAGACAGTGAACAGATGCCACGCCTTGCCGTGACGCTCAGCCGCCGGAATTGGGGCTACGTCGTTGGTTTCGATTGAGGTTGCCTTTGCAGAGCCTGTAGATGTTTGAGACATAAATGAAAACTTAGCGAGAAAATTCACAGCAAATTCACATTTTTCTAAAATTGCTCCGGTATTTACAAGCACTTAATAATCGCCAACGGCATTGGCCTAAGTAGTGTTTAAGCACCATGACATATCAGGATGCATTGCTGGCGCCACTGGTTGCCGATGAGAGCCTGCTAATTGACTTTTTGACCAGGCACTTTGACCAAAAAACTGGCGAAGTAATCAAAACTGCGGTGTCGGTAGATAACTTGCCGGTTATCGCGCGACTCGAAAATGTTGGTTTTCAAGCCGGTCGCCAATTCAGCCAGGGCAAGATTCGCATGGTGCGCATGTCTTGTGACCGATACGACTTTGTTCGACTCATGGCTGAGACCAAAATGGCCGAGTTTCTAGATCTCACAATTTGGAGTTTTGCTTTTGACAGCGCAAAACGCAGGGCGGGTCTCTGCAATTACACCGATAAACGCATTTCGGTTTCGCGCTATTTGGTTGACATCCACACCCTTGACGAGACGATGCAGGTGGTGCTGCACGAGATAGCCCACGCAATCTGCGGAAAATCAGCCGGTCACGGCAAGCTTTGGCTGCGTACCGCAAAGCAGATTGGCTATCGTGCCGAAAAGTTCACCGGCCGTGAGATTGCCGAAGAAACTGCTGCCTGGATAGGAACCTGCCCGCAGGGTCATACCCACTATCGGTATCGGCGCCCCGCCCGAGAGTTAAGCTGCGGGGTGTGCGGCCGAGGTTTTTCTAAACGGCACCTGATTCAATGGCAACCACGATAACAAACTGAGTGACCACAAAGCCGGCAAAAAAGTTCAACCAGATAAACCTCTTCCAGCCTCGGTTTGCCGTCTCGCAAGTTTCGTCGGTGATGTTCCAGTAACGACCCACAACCACCAGGTAAGGAATGGCTGCTATCGCGACCCAGGACGCGTATTCACCAACCGCAAGCAGCAGCAGCCCAGCCAAGAGGTAAGCAACGAAGGCAAATCGCGTGGTGAACCGGGCGCCCGTTTTGGTCGCAATCGAGTCGATGTTGGCTTCGCGATCTGCCCGAACATCTTGCACCGCACCGAAGGCGTGAGAAGCAATGCCCCAAAGCCCGAAAGCCGCAATCAGAGCCAACAGTTTTGGGTCGGCCAAATCTGCCCCAGCCAGGGCGGCCGCAAAAACCATTGGCCCGACAAAATGCGCTGCAGAAGTTAGCGAATCTATAAATGGACGTTCCTTGAAACGCAGCCCTTTAGCGCTGTAGGCAACCACGGTAAATAGCACCAGCAATAACCAACCTGTCGATGCCGGGTTGCCAACCAACAGCAGATACGCCACAAACGGAAGGCAGGTTAGAACGGCAGCCCAAATGGTCAGCCGGTGCCACTTCGGTGCCAAGAGGGCACCCTCGATACCGCCCTTTCGAGGGTTCCGCAGGTCACTTTCATAATCAAAGACGTCGTTAATTCCATACATCAGCAGGTTGTAGGGAATCAAAAAGAACAGGGTTCCTAAAACAAACGTCGCATCAAAGGCCTGCGCTACCAGCAGATAGGTTGCGGCAAAGGGGTAGGCGGTGTTGATCCATGAAATGGGCCTAGAAGCCCAGAACAACTGCCTTATGGCCTCCAACGAAGGCCCCGCGTAATTTCAATGGCAATCGAAATCAATAGGGGAGCCACCAGCGAATAGGCAAAATCCTCGATAGGGGCGTAGCCAAGTTTGATTCCACTAATCATCGACTCGTCGTAAGCCACTATCCCGCTGCCAACAATCAGGTTGTCAAAAATGGCGGTGGCAACCAGCAATACAGCTGTTGCTAAACCAATTGCGCGCCAAGGTAATTTTTTGAACACCGGGATGCTGGCCAGCAAAACCGCACTGACAAAAATCAGGTTGAGTGTCAGATAGTTCATTTGCCGGTCCTTCGGCCGAAAGCCTTAAGTAGCAAAAGGGCACTGTAGCTCAGCAAAATCAGAAAAAATACCTCTTCGAGGGGGAGCTCTTCAGACAGCAGGATGCCGGTTAGGTAGGGGGCGTTGCCTCTAAAGAAAATACCCAGGCTGATGCCGGCTAAGTCCCAGATCAAGAAAAACGTCACCGGCACCAAAATCATGCAAAGGTACCGCCTAGTTTTGGCAATCGCGAGTTGATACTTGAAATCCAGAGCCGCAAGGCCTCCGATAGAAAAAAGCAGCAGGCCTAGATAGACCAAACTCAACGAAGGCCCTTCCATCCGTTCTCGGCAACCGGCTTGATTTCGTGCTTGATAGGTCCAGCTGATCGGTCATCGACTAGTCGCTTATAAACCAACTCAGCACCGATTAGACACATCGGAAGGCCGATACCCGGCAGGCTGTGGTGTCCGGCGTAGTAGAGGCCCTCAACCTTTTTGCTCTTGTTCTTTGGTCTAAAGAAGGCACTCTGGAACAGGGTGTGGGCCATACCAAGTGCGGTTCCCGACCAGGCATTCAGGTCATCAACAAAGTCTTTTGGTCCCATGGTGCGGCGAACCACAATTCGCTCGGCCAGATCTGGAATCTCACACCACTCCGAAATCTGCTGGATGATGCGATCGGCCTCGGCCTCAAACTTGGCATCTCCAGCGCCGTTAATTCCACCGTTGCCAAGCTCAGGGTCGGCAGCGATTGGAACCAGCACAAATAGATTCTCGTAGCCCTCTGGAGCAACCGCTGGGTCGGTAATGCTAGGCGCGCAAATGTAGAGCGATGCCGGGTTAGGAATGACACTCTTGGCTTTTTGCTTGCGCTTTTCGGCTGGAGTGCGGAAGACCTCTTTGAAGTTCTTTGCCCAGTCATCCGAGTAGAGCAGGGTGTGGTGATCAAGTTGCGGCAGCTTGCCCTTAACGCCCAAGAACAAGAGCATGGCTGATGGGCCCGGAACCTTGTCTTCCCACCATTTTGCTGGCAGGGTCTGGTCTTTTGAATCAAGCAGCTGGGTCTCAATGTGGTGAAGGTCAGCGTTGCCCACGACCACATCGGCGCTGTAAAAAACCTCACCGACACTTACACCGGCAACGTGGCCGTCGATGGTCTGAATCTTGGTGACCTTGGAGTTGGTGTGAATCTCAACCCCGTGCTGCTTGGCTAGGCGCTCAATGGCCTCAATGACTGTGTAAAAACCACCCATTGGATAGAAGACTCCGACATTCATGTCTACGTGAGTCATCAGGTGGTACATGCTTGGGGTGTCGTAAGGAGATGCCCCCAAGAAAACTGCCGGAAAGTTCAAAATCTTGCGCAGTCTGGCGTCGGTAACGTGCTGGCCGGCAAATTTATCCAGTGGCATGATCAGGTGCTTGATAAAGCGGCCCGCACGCGCAAGAACCTCTGGGTGAACAAAAGATTTTGCGTTCTGAAAGTTGGTGTACAAAAAGTGCTTGATCGAGAGTTTGTAGGCATCTTCGGCTGAGTCGATGTAAGCCTGCAGGCGCTCGCCGGAGCCTGGTTCAATGGCGTCGAACAACACTTTGTTGTCAGCTAGGTTTTCACGAATGATCAGCTTGTCGCCAAATCCCTCGTTTCGAGTTTGGTAGGCCGGGTCAAGGCGCACCAGGTTGAGTTCTTGGCTGGCGCTGGTTCCCATCAGTTTGAAGAATTGGTCAAAAGCGTCTGGCATTAGGTACCAAGAAGGACCCATGTCGAATTTGAAGCCGTCTTTCTCCCAAATGTAGGCGCGGCCGCCAACCTTCTCACGCGCCTCGAGAAGGGTGACCTTCATGCCAGCCTTGGCAAGCAGAGCGGCAGTTGCCAATCCCGCAATTCCGCCACCTACAACTACTGCAGTTTTTTGGGTCATTAAGGTACAACTCCGATCCAAGCTTTGATGAGAATTACAAGTTTTTTACCGTTTGAAACTCGTATTCGTTCGCTAATCAGAGTTTCGGCTGGTGTTGCCATGATCTTTCGGTTCAGTTCATCAAAAAACATCTGCGCGGCCGCCACAGCTTTTCGTGAAGACTTAGGCAGTTTTTTTAGCACCGATGAACTCACTTTGAGATCTTCTTGGATGTCAACCACCAATCGGTGTTTTTCTTCCTCGTTGAACGAGGCAACATTCACACCCGGAAAGTAGGACCGACCTAGTTTTTGAAAGTCAGCTGCCAGGTCTCGCAGAAAGTTAACCTTTTGGAACGCTGCACCAAGGGCGCGTGCGCCTCGAACAAATTCGGCTTTCTGGTGAGCGGTCAACTCGAGCTCCATGAGGTAAACCTCGAGGCACATCAGACCAACTACTTCGGCCGAACCGTAAACATACTTATCAAAACCGGCCTGGTCATACGCGTGGTTATCGATGTCCATGCGCATTGAAGTGAAAAACGGCTCAATAATCTCGCGCTTGATGCCGGCTAGGCGGGCGGTGTGGGCAAAGGCGTGCACCACCAAGTTGGTGCTGAATCCTGACTCAATGGCGAGGTATGTTTCAGCTTCAAGTTGGTCAAGGGCCTTTTTCGTGTAGCCCAGCTGGGTGCCCTGCAGTGCTTCGTCGGCAGCGCCATCAACAATCTCATCGGCTACCCGCACCAGTGCGTAAATATTGCGAATGTGCACCCGGATTTGCTTGCCCACGAGCTTGGTCGCCCAACCAAAAGAGGTTGAGTAGGCACCGATTACTTCAGCGGCCGCAAGTTCAGCCGCGCGAGTGTACTGCTGCAGGCTGCTGGGCTTTTGTTTTCTGGCAATCAAATCCACTCCATTAGGCTACCTCCAACTGTGAGAAAGATAGACTTGAACGTATGTCTGCAGATATGAAACCGCGTTCACGCGACGTAACCGATGGTATTGAAAAAACTGCCTCTCGAGGCATGCTCCGTGCAGTTGGCATGGGAGACGAAGACTGGGTAAAGCCTCAGATCGGTGTTGCTTCATCTTGGAGCGAAGTCACTCCCTGCAACCTTTCATTGGACCGACTGGCTGACGCCACCAAGCAGGGTGTTCACGCCGCTGGTGGTTACCCACTTGAATTCGGCACCATTTCGGTTTCAGACGGCATCTCAATGGGCCACGAGGGTATGCACTTCTCTTTGGTTTCTCGCGAGGTTATCGCTGACTCTGTTGAGACCGTTATGCAGGCTGAGCGTCTTGACGGTTCGGTGCTGCTTGCCGGTTGCGACAAGTCACTGCCGGGCATGCTTATGGCTGCAGCCCGCCTAAACCTTTCATCGGTGTTCTTGTACGCCGGTTCGATCATGCCTGGTTGGGTAAAGCTCGAGTCTGGCGAAGAAAAGCAAGTCACCATCATCGATGCTTTTGAAGCCGTCGGTGCCTGCAAGGCCGGCAAGATGTCTGAAGAAGACCTTGGCCGCATTGAGCGCGCCATCTGCCCGGGCGAAGGCGCCTGTGGCGGTATGTACACCGCAAACACCATGGCTTCAGCTGCCGAGGCGCTGGGCATGAGCCTTCCTGGTTCAGCAGCCCCACCGGCTGTAGACCGCCGCCGTGATGTCTGGGCACACCGCTCAGGTGAGGCAGTAGTCAACCTTCTGCGCCTCGGTATCACCGCTCGCGACATCCTGACCAAGAAGGCGTTTGAGAACGCAATTGCCGTAACCATGGCATTCGGTGGTTCAACCAACGCAGTTCTTCACCTATTGGCAATTGCGCGCGAAGCAGAGGTTGACCTAACCCTCGATGACTTCAACCGCATCGCAGACAAGGTTCCGCACCTTGGCGACCTAAAGCCATTCGGTCAGTTTGTTATGACCGACGTTGACCGTGTTGGTGGCGTGCCGGTAGTAATGAAGGCCCTGCTTGACGCTGGTCTAATTCACGGCGATGCCCTAACCGTTACCGGTAAGACCGTTGCCGAGAACCTTGCTGGCATCAACCCGCCTGACCCAGACGGCAAGATCAT
This sequence comes from Rhodoluna sp. KAS3, assembly GCF_026000575.1. Classification (NCBI taxonomy): domain Bacteria; kingdom Bacillati; phylum Actinomycetota; class Actinomycetes; order Micrococcales; family Microbacteriaceae; genus Rhodoluna; species Rhodoluna sp. KAS3. Next base: position 293,035 of record NZ_AP026910.1, read on the forward strand.
CCGCGAACTACAGAACCCAATCCACAAGACTGGTGGCATCTCGATCCTCAAGGGTTCGATGGCTCCAGAGGGTGCTGTTGTTAAGACCGCTGGTTTTGACCTAGAAGAGTTCACCGGCCCTGCTCGTGTGTTTGAGCGAGAGCGCGCCGCCATGGATGCCCTAACCGAAGGAAAGATTGCTGCCGGCGACGTAGTGGTTATTCGCTACGAAGGCCCTAAGGGTGGTCCGGGTATGCGTGAAATGCTTGCCATCACCGGCGCAATTAAGGGTGCGGGATTGGGCAAGGATGTTCTACTATTGACTGACGGACGATTCTCAGGCGGCACAACCGGCCTTTGCATCGGACACATTGCACCAGAGGCCACCGAAGGTGGACCAATTGCTCTGGTTCGCGATGGCGACTTGATTCGAGTCAACATCGCTTCTCGATCGCTCGAACTACTCGTTGAGCCTGAAGAGTTGGCTGCCCGCAAGCAAACATGGCAGTCTCTTCCACCGCGCTATACCCGAGGCGTTCTCGCGAAATACTCAAAGCTCGTGCACTCTGCAGCAGAGGGCGCTTACTGCGGCTAATTCGCGTTCCACCGTCAACCAATAGGTTGACGCTCGAAAGCTACTGAGAGAAATCAAATGTCTAATGAGATTCTGACCGGCGCCCAGGCGATTGTTCGCAGCCTGGAGCTTCTCGGCATCGAGGACGTTTTTGGTCTGCCTGGTGGAGCAATTTTGCCTACCTACGACCCACTAATGGACTCGCAGAAAATTCGTCACATCCTGGTTCGTCACGAGCAGGGTGCAGGTCACGCAGCCGAAGGCTATGCGTCATCATCGGGCAAGCTCGGTGTCTGCATCGCAACCTCAGGGCCTGGAGCAACCAACCTAGTTACCGCGATTGCTGACGCCTACATGGACTCAGTTCCGCTGTTGGCAATCACCGGTCAGGTGGGCTCAAAGCTCATCGGTACCGATGCTTTCCAAGAAGCTGACATCGTGGGTATCACCATGCCAATCACCAAGCACTCGTTCTTGGTGACCAAGGCTGAGGACATTCCTGAGACCATCGCCGCTGCAGTCATGATTGCGACTACCGGCCGCCCTGGTCCGGTTTTGGTTGACATCACCAAAGATGCTCAGCAGGGTAAGGCTGAATTTGTTTGGCCACCAAAGGTTGAGCTCGCTGGCTACAAGCCGGTAACCAAGCCGCACGGCAAGCAGATTCAGGCAGCTGCCCAGCTAATCGCTGAGTCAAAGCGCCCGGTTCTGTACGTTGGTGGCGGTGTGGTTCGCGCTGGCGCCCACAAAGAATTGCTAAAGCTTGCCGAGCTCATCGGTGCCCCGGTTGTGACCACACTGATGGCCCGCGGTGCGTTCCCAGACTCACACAAGCAGAACCTAGGTATGCCTGGCATGCACGGAACCGTGCCTGCCGTGACCGCTCTGCAGAAGAGCGACTTGCTAATTACCCTTGGTGCGCGCTTTGATGACCGCGTTACCGGAGACGTCAAGAGCTTTGCTGTTGGTGCCAAGGTAATTCACGTAGACATCGACCCAGCCGAGATTGGCAAGATCCGTTTTGCTGATGTGCCAATCGTGGGCGATGCCAAAGAGGTTATTACCGAGCTAAACGCTGAGATGGCGGCAACTCTAAAGACCGCCAAGCTAGACATTGCCGAATGGTGGTCTTTCATTGATGGTTTGGTTGAGCGCTACCCGCTTGGTTACAGCCCAGCTACCGATGGCAAGCTTTCACCGCAGCACGTGATTCAGCGTGTTGGTGAGTTGAGCGGCCCGGAGGCAATTTACGCTGCCGGTGTTGGTCAGCACCAGATGTGGTCGGCTCAGTTCATTAAGTACGAGCGCCCAAATGCCTGGCTAAACTCAGGCGGCGCCGGTACTATGGGCTACTCGGTTCCAGCAGCCATGGGTGCCAAGGTTGCCAATCCAGACCGCCTGGTCTGGGCGATCGACGGCGACGGTTGCTTCCAGATGACCAACCAAGAGTTGGCTACCTGTGCCATCAACAACATTCCAATCAAGGTTGCGTTGATCAACAACTCATCCTTGGGAATGGTTCGTCAGTGGCAGACACTGTTCTACAACGAGCGCTACTCAAACACCGATCTACACACCGGCACCGATGCCCTCATGATTCCTGACTTCGTGAAGTTGGCTGAGGCTTACGGCTGCCTGGGTATCCGTGTTGAAAAAGAAGAAGACATCGATGCAGCAATCAAGCTGGCCATCGAGACCAACGACCGCCCGGTTGTTATTGACTTCATCGTTAGCCGCGACGCCATGGTCTGGCCAATGGTCGCTGCCGGTCTATCAAACGACGCTGTTCAATATGCCCGCGATGCGGCTCCGATCTGGGATGGTGTTGAGTAAATGTCTACACACGTACTTTCTTTGCTTGTAGAAGACAAGCCTGGAATCTTGACCCGCGTGGCAGCGCTTTTTGCTCGCCGCGGTTTCAACATCGAGTCTCTGGCGGTTGGCGTAAGCGAAATCGAGGGTCTCTCACGAATCACCGTGGTGGTTGGTGTTGAGGGTGCTCCGCTCGAGCAGGTGACCAAGCAGTTGAACAAATTGATCAACGTAATCAAGGTTGTTGAGCTGGATGCCGATCAGGCGGTGCAGCGTGATCACATGCTGATCAAGGTAAAGACCGATGCGGTAACTCGCTCTCAGGTGCTTGAGGCAGTAACCTTGTTCCGTGCGCGCGTTATTGACGTAGTCAGCGATGCACTGATTATCGAGGTCACCGGCGACACTGCAAAGTGCGCAGCCTTCATCAAAGTTCTCGAACCATTCGGCATCAAAGAATTGGTGCAGTCTGGCGTATTGGCAATGGGTCGCGGCTCAAAGTCAATCACCGAGAAGGTGCTCAAGTAAAAGCTTCGAGGGGGCCAAGCTCTCTCGGTAGAACCACAGATTCAAACGAAACATCTTTTAAAGAAGAAAACAAGGAGATACAAAGTGGCTGAAATCTTTTATGACAAGGATGCAGACCTTTCGATCATTCAGGGTCGCAAAGTTGCAGTACTTGGCTATGGTTCACAGGGACACGCACACTCACTAAACCTGAAGGACTCAGGCGTGGATGTTGTTGTTGGTCTTCCTGCAACCTCAAAGTCAAAGGCAAAGGCTGAAGAAGCTGGCCTTAAGGTTCTAACCCCAGGCGAGGCTTCAGCATGGGCAGACGTAATCGTTGTTCTTGCACCAGACCCACGTCAGCGCGACCTATACAACGAGGACATTGCTCCAAACCTAACCGCAGGTAAGGCACTTGTTTTCGGTCACGGTTTCGCAATCCGTTACGGCTACATCACCGCTCCAGAGGGTGTTGACGTATTCCTAGTTGCTCCAAAGGGCCCAGGCCACTTGGTTCGCCGCGAGTACGAGGGTGGCCGTGGTGTGCCAAACCTAATCGCAGTTCACCAGAACGCAACCGGCTCAGCATTCGAGCTAGGTCTTTCATACTCAAAGGCAATCGGTGGAACCCGTGCGGGCACCATCAAGACCACCTTTGCTGAAGAGACCGAGACTGACCTATTCGGTGAGCAGGCTGTTCTTTGTGGTGGCGCTTCACAGCTAATCCAGTACGGTTTCGAGACTCTAACCGAAGCTGGTTACCAGCCAGAGGTTGCTTACTTCGAGGTGCTACACGAGCTGAAGCTAATCGTTGACCTAATGTACGAGGGTGGCATTGCTAAGCAGCGTTGGTCAGTTTCTGACACCGCTGAGTACGGTGACTACATCTCAGGCCCACGCGTCATTGGCCCAGAGGTCAAGGAGCGCATGCGCGATGTACTAACCGACATCCAGGACGGCACCTTCGCAAAGCGTTTCGTTGCTGACCAGGATGCAGGTGCTCCAGAGTTCCTAGCGCTACGCGCCAAGGGCGAGGCTCACCCAATCGAGGCAGTTGGCCGCACCCTGCGCAAGCTGTTCTCATGGATCAAGAACTCAGACGACTACCAGGAAGGTAACGCAGCTCGCTAATTCGAGTCGTGTTCCGGTAGGAATCCTAAAGACCCCTCACTTCGGTGGGGGGTCTTTTTCTTGACCCTTGGCGCCATGGCTATCCGTGAGCGCAAAGCCCGGAAAATCTTGTTGCTTGGTATACCCCTAGGGGTATAAAATAGAGAGCAAGAAATTCTTTGAAGGAGATAATTATGTGTTCACCAGCACTTTGCAGCTCATGCAACAAAGTCACCTGGACCGGCTGCGGCGGTCACATTGAAGAAGCCCTGGAGGGTGTTCCTCAGGACCAGCGCTGCACCTGCAACGACTAATCAACGAGGTCTACGGAACTCAGGGAATAAGGGTCAACTCCACTAGGGGGTTGGCCTTTACTTCTTGAACAAAGTCGGTGTCTTCGCGCTCCCAGGCTAGAGCGGTTGCAAATTGAACGTTTACTTCGCGGCCCAAAATATCCTCAGCCTTGGCTGCTGCCCTGGAGGCCTCGATTCGGCTCACGTTTCCGATCAGAAGCAAGTCGACTTCTTTTGGTGCAGCTGCGGTTTGCCTAGATAGGCGCGCGGCCCAAACTCCAAATAGGTAGGCGTGATCGATTCCATCCAAGCCGACCAAAAGTGGCGGCAGCACCGCAGCGGGCCCATAGCTAAAGGCAATGATTTGGCTGACCGAGTCAAAGAGTAGGTGCAGCTTATTTGCTTGGATGAGCCTTGCGCGACCCACGGTCTTCTGAACTACAAGTTGCCCGTCAAGAAGCCGGTCAACCTCGCGCATGGCAGTGGGCAGGCTGGTGCCGGCAAAGTCCGCTAGGTGGCTGATGGCAAAGAATTCATCGGGGTTCATGAACAATTCGGCCAAAATCAGGCCTTGCACGTCACTTTTCAGCAGCGGTGATAGCTTTGCGGCAGCAACTTTCATGTAAGCAAGTATAAGTAATGTTTAATGAAAGTTAGGCTGATGATTTTGTCGAAATTCAACCCTAAACTTATTCCTGTCGCCAAATTCGAGGCGCAAAAATCACAAGGATGATGAATTGACTAAGCCAGTTGTTCTAATTGCAGAAGAGCTTTCTCCAGCGACCGTTGAAGCACTAGGTCCAGATTTTGATGTAGTGAACGTGGACGGTACCGACCGCCCTGCACTGCTTGCCGCATTGGCAAAGGCCGACGCCATTTTGGTGCGCTCGGCAACCCAGGTTGACGCCGAAGCCATCGCCGCCGCGCCACAGCTCAAGGTTGTTGCTCGCGCCGGTGTTGGCCTAGACAACGTAGATATCAAGGCCGCAACAGCTGCCGGTGTGATGGTTGTCAACGCGCCTACTTCAAACGTCGTTTCAGCCGCTGAACTAGCGATTGCACAGATGCTTGGTTTGGCTCGTCACATTCCAGATGCCAACCAGTCACTTAAGGCTGGCGAGTGGAAGCGCTCACAGTTCACTGGAGCCGAGCTTTACGAGAAGACCGTTGGAATCGTGGGCCTTGGCCGCATCGGTGGTTTGGTGGCCGCCCGCCTTGCTGGTTTTGGCGTCGAGCTAATTGGTTACGACCCATACATCACCCCAGCACGTGCCGAGCAAATGGGTGTCAAGTTGGCTACTTTGGATGAGCTAATGGAGAAGTCAGACTTCATCACCATTCACATTCCAAAGACCCCAGAGACCACTGGCATGATCTCGACAGAGCAGTTCAAGTTGGCCAAGCCAAACCTGCGCATCGTTAACTGCTCTCGCGGTGGCATCATCGATGAGGCTGCGCTGTACGAGGCTCTAAGCACCAACCAAATTGCCGGTGCCGGTCTTGACGTTTTCGTAACCGAGCCACCAAAGGAAAGCCCGCTACTTGGCCTAAAGAACATCTTGGTCACCCCTCACTTGGGAGCATCTACCGATGAGGCCCAGGAGAAGGCTGGTATTTCGGTTGCCAAGTCGGTTCGCCTGGCGTTGGCTGGCGACTTGGTGCCTGATGCCGTAAACGTAGCCGGTGGAAACATCGATGCATCTGTGAAGCCGGGTATCAACCTTATTGAGAAGCTTGGTCAGGTGCTGTTCGGTATCTCTGGCGGAAATGTGTCAGCTATTGAGGTTGAGGTTCGCGGAGAAATCGCAGTTCACGATGTGTCTGTGCTCAAGCTGGCCGGCCTAAAAGGCTTCTTCCAGAACGCCGTTACCGAGCAGGTCTCCTACGTCAATGCGCCGCTTATGGCTGACTCCCGCGGTATCGATGTAAAACTCACCGTTGACACTAACTCTGAGGAATACCGCAACGTCACCACAATCAAGGCAACCCTGTCTGATGGCACTACCGCATCGGTTTCGGGTACAGTAACCGGCCCTAAGTTGCACCAGAAGATCGTCAACATCAACGGTTACGACGTAGAGCTTGGCCTAGCTGAGCACCTAGTCTTGATGGTTTACGCAGACCGCCCAGGTATCGTCGCGGTTTACGGCAAGGCTTTCGCAGACGCCAACATCAACATCGCTGCGATGCAGATTGCTCGCCAGCAGAAGGGCGGCAAGGCTCTGTCAGTCATCACCGTCGACTCTCCAGTTGCCGCTGATGTCCTTGAGGGCGTGCGCGTAGCGATTGAGGCTGATGTTATGAAGGCCATCGACATCCAGGCCTAGCCTTTGGTTCGACAGAATTACAAAAAGACCCCGAGCAAAATGCTCGGGGTCTTTTTTATCGCCTAGTTCCCAGCTCGGGCCAGGGCATCCATGCCCGCGCGCCAGGTAATAAAGCCGCCATCTAGGTTGCGCACCTTCATCCCGTGCGCTTTTAAAATTTGCGTTGCGGTGTGGCCGCGTTGTCCGACTGCGCAGTGAACAATCACGTCCTCATCCTGAATCTGGTGCAGGTGGTCACGCAGTTCATTTACATCGATGTTGATCGAGCCAGGAATACTGTCTAGGGCGTGCTCTCCCTTGGTGCGAACATCGATTAGTTGAGCACCGTTAGCCATGGCACTGCTTAGCTCATGCCACTGAACAGTTGGGGTGGTGCCCGTGATTACGTTGTTGCCGACGTATCCGGCCTGGTTGATTGCATCCTTGGCTGATCCAAACTGGGGTGCGTAGGCCAACTCAAGGTCCATCAAATCGTCAACCGTCAGACCAGCGTAAATTGCAGTTGCAATCACATCGATGCGCTTATCAGCGCCATCCTCGCCGGTGGCCTGGCCACCGAGAATCTTGCCGGTTGCAGGGTCAAATAGAACCTTTAGCGAAACCCGCTTTGAGCCAGGGTAGTAGCCAGCGTGGTTGCTTGGGTGCAGGTGAATTACCTGGTGATTAATGCCAGCCCTCTTGGCAGCCTTTTCGGTCAGGCCGGTAACAGCGGCTACAAAACCAAATGCCCCGATAATCGCCGTTGCCACCGCTGGGTGTACGCGGGTCTCGATTCCGGCAATTGCATCGGCAACCAGTCGGCCGTGGCGGTTAGCCAGGTTGGCCAACGGCACCAGCAGGTGTTCCCCGGTTAGTTGTCCGTTTTTCTCCACGGCATCGCCGGCAGCATAGATGTGTTCATCGCTGGTGCGCTGCTGCTCGTCAACCCAAAGCCCGCCGGTGGTACCGATTTTTAGGCCAGCTTCTCGAGCCAGTGAGTTGTCAGGTGAAACACCTGCCGCCGAGAACACCAAGCCAGCCGGAAGCTCGCGACCGTCTGCCAGGATTACCGAATCGGCTGTGATTTCAACCGGCTCTGTACCTAGCTCAAGCTTGACCCCGTTGCTGACTAAACGCGCTTGCAGAGGCTCAATTACCTCTGGGTCAAACTGACTCAAAATTGAGGTGCCGCGTTGAATAATTGTAGTTTCAATGCCCAGGTGGGTAAGGTTTTCGGCCAGCTCGATACCGATGAAACCGGCGCCGAGAATTACCGCTTGCTTGCCAATGTTGGCTTGGGCGGCAGCCTTGACCTCATCGGCGTCCACTACGTTGCGCAGGGTCATGGCCCGTTCAATGCCAGGGATGTTGAGCTTACGTGGCTTGGCACCGGTTGAAATGATCAATTTGTCGTACGAATCGGTGCTGGTGGCACCGGTCTGAATGTTCAATACCGAGACCGTCTTTGCCGCTTTGTCGATCGCGGTAACCATGTTGTTTACCTTCACGGCAATTCTGAATCGGTCCCAGAGGGACTCGGGTGTTTGCAAGAGCAGTAGTTCGCGTTTTGCAATCACGTCACTCACGAAATACGGAAGACCACAATTGGCGTAGCTAACGTGCTCGCCCATTTCATAAACAGTGATCTCTGCGTCTTCTCGCAATCTGCGCAAGCGCGTAGCAGCAGACATCCCGCCCGCTACACCGCCGATGATGATTACCTTCATTTCCACTCCTAGAAAAAGTAAATCGTTGTTGTTTCAGTGGTTATTTAGAGACCGATAGGCCTTGGCGACGCCAGTTGGCAGTGCCCCCGGCAACGTTGGTGACCTTATAACCCTTGGTAGCTAGAAAAGTGGCAGCCTGTGCTGATCGTGCACCACTTTGGCAGATCACCAGAATGTCCCGCTCAATCGGTAGGTCGTGTAGGCGATTCGGGATTGACCCGAGAGGAATGTGCTTGGCTCCGGACGCGTGCCCAGATTTGAACTCTTGGCTCTCACGAACATCAACCAAGAGCGCACCATCGAGCTGCATCTCTTTGGCGCGAGCTGGCGAGACGGTTTCAAATTTCTTTTTGAACAGGTTGCCGAATAGGCCCATTTTGAATCCTTACTGGTGAAAAAGTTGAATGGATGACAGGTGGTTAGGCCAGGGACATGAAGGCTTTTTCGAGGGTCTCGCGATTGGCCTTTCCCTCCGGGTCGTTGCCGCACTTGGCCATTCCGGTCGAAATAATGGTGAATCCTGCGCGGGTTAGGGCAGTGCTGGCGGCAGATAGTTGTGTCAATAGCTCGGTGCAGTCACGGCCCTCGTCGAGCATCTTCACGATTCCACCGATTTGCCCCTGAACGCGTACCAAGCGGTCGCGAGCGGCTTTGAGTTCAGTTGGTTCGATTTGCATGGTTCTCCTTGGCTTGACCTAAATCTATTTCTAGCATACCCTAGGGGGTATACAAACCGCCAGTAACTTTTCTACTACGGAGATCAAAATGCAGAAAAAGTTTTTCCAGGTACTCGCTACCCTTGTAGTAGCGCTTTTCGCTACTTTCTCACTATCCGCTTGCAGCAGCCAAGGACCAATTGACATGTCATCAGTTTCAGCAGTAATCGATGTTCGCACCCCAGCAGAGACCGCCGAAGGTTATCTAGAAGGCGCTCTCCTAATCGACTGGCAGGGCCCAGATTTCGGGACCGAAATCGAAAAGCTAGACAAGGCAGCTGACTACGTAATCTACTGCCGCTCAGGCAACCGCGCCGGTCAGGCAATCGAGGCTATGAAGGGCCTTGGTTTCACCGGCAACCTAACCAACGCCGGCGGTCTAGACGACGCCGCTTCGGTCACCGGACTTCCAATCGTTTTCTAAGTAGCAAAATAATGGCGATGAATTCTGAGTACTGGGATGCAAAGTTCGACGTACCGGAATACATCTACACCAAAGATGTAAACCGCTTTGTAAAGCAGTTTTGTGAGCACCTCCCTGCCGGCAAGATGATTGATCTTGCCGGTGGCGAGGGCCGCAACTCAGTCTGGTTCGCCGAACGCGGCTGGCAGGCCGAGAACATCGATTTTTCTAAGAAGGCACTTACTAAGGCGTTGGCTTTTGCTGAGGAACGCGGTGTGGCTGACAAGTATTTTGCCCACATTGCCGATGCAACCGGTTTTGAATCGGTGCTCACTCCAGTAGACCTTGGAGTGATTGCCTACCTTCAAGTGAATAATCAAGACCTCTTCGATGCCATCGACACCCTGGTAGACAACATCAAACCGGGCGGTTACCTGTTTGGCGTATGGCACGCGCGTGAGAACCTGGTCGAGGGGTTTGGCGGGCCGCAGGACCCAAGTGTGTTGCCAACAGCCAGTGAAGTTCGCGAATTTCTAGAGACGCTTCCGGTTGAAATTGAAACTCTCGAAAACTTTGAGGGTCAAATTCAGACTCGAGACGGACTCAAGCCATCGACAACGCTGGTACTTATGGCCAAGCGCCTCAAGTAATCACTGCTACGCAGTAAACTCAAGGTATCAACTGCCCTGGGAGCTTCAATTGACGCGTGAATACAAAATTGCCGTAATCGGTGGGGATGGCATTGGGCCTGAAGTCACCAAAATTGCTTTGGAAGCAATGAACCGAGCCACTGTTGGCTCGGGAGTCGAGTTTAAGACCACCGAATTTGATCTGGGTGCCCGCCGCTACCTAGCTAACGGTGAGACCCTCACCGATGCAGACATGGCCTCACTCAAAGAACATGACGCAATCCTTCTAGGTGCCATCGGTGACCCAAAGGTTCCATCAGGCGTGCTCGAGCGTCAGTTGCTTCTAAAACTCCGTTTTTCTTTTGACCACTTCGTAAACCTTCGCCCGACCAAAATTTATCCGGGTGTGGTTAGTCCACTTGCCGACCCAGGCAAAGTTGACTTTGTTGTGGTCCGTGAAGGCACCGAAGGTCCTTATGTTGGCAACGGTGGCGCTATCCGTGTTGGTACTCCAGCCGAGGTAGCTAACGAGGTCTCGGTGAACACCGCCTACGGCGTAGAGCGTCTGGTTCGCTATGCTTTCGAATTGGCTTCGACCCGCGATCGCAAAAAAATCACCCTGGTACACAAGCACAACGTATTGGTCCACGCCGGTTGGCTTTGGCAGCGCACAGTAAACAAGGTTGCCGAAGAATTCCCAGGCGTAAGTCACGACTACCTTCACATCGATGCCGCAACCATCTTCATGGTCACCGACCCTGAGCGCTTTGATGTCATTGTCACCGATAACCTATTCGGCGACATCATCACCGACTTGGCTGCTGCCATCGGTGGCGGTATTGGTCTGGGTGCATCCGGAAACATCAACCCGACCGGTGAATTCCCAAGCATGTTTGAGCCGGTACACGGTTCTGCTCCAGACATTGCCGGCAAAAACCTTGCCGACCCAACCGCAGCCATTCTCTCGGCTGCACTGTTGCTAAACCACCTAAACAATCCGGTGGCAGCTGCACGAATTGAAAAAGCCGTTGCGGCCGACCTCGCAACTCGCGGCGACCAAAAGCGTTCAACCACCGAGGTAGCTGAGAGCATCTTCGCTCTCCTCTAAACCGCAAGGATTCAAGAAAGTAGCAGATCATGGCCGATCTAAAATTTGAAGTCACCCGCAACCCAAACCCAAAGCCAGATGCTGAGCGCGAGGCCATCTTGGCCGCACCGGTCTTCGGCGCTAACCTAACCGACCACCAGGTGGTTATTGTGTGGGAAAAGGACAAGGGCTGGCACAGCGCCGAGGTAATTCCTTACGGCCCGATCATGATGGATCCATCAGCAGCGGTTCTTCACTACGGTCAGGAAATATTTGAGGGCATCAAGGCCTACCGTCACGCCGACGGCTCAATTTGGACATTCCGCCCAGAGGCTAACGCGGCTCGACTGCAGCGTTCGGCTCACCGCATGGCTTTGCCTGAGCTGCCGGTTGAACTATTTGTTGAATCGCTTCGTCAGCTGATTGCTGTTGATGGCGCTTGGGTTCCGCAGCCAGTTGATGAAAAGACGCTTTACATTCGTCCATTCGAAATTGCCGCCGAAAACTTCTTGGGTGTTCGAGCAGCCCACCGTGCCGAGTATCGCGTGATTGCTTCTCCGGTCGGCCCTTACTTCACCGGAGGACTAAAGCCGGTGTCGATTTGGATTGCCCTCGACTCAGCTCGAGCTGGCCGTCACGGCACCGGTGAGGCCAAGACCGGCGGAAACTACGCGGCCTCACTTCTGGCTCAGGGTGAGGGCTACGAGAACGGCTGCTCGCAGGTAATGTTCCTCGACGCCGAATCAGCCACCTACATTGAAGAGCTGGGAGGCATGAACCTGTTCTTCGTTTACAAAGATGGCCACGTTGCCACCCCGGCGCTCGACGGCACAATCCTGCACGGCATCACCCGCGCATCAGTTATCCAGTTGATTAAAGACCGTGGCCTTTCGGTAGAAGAGCGCAAGATTACTCTCGATGAGGTGCGCCAGGGCATCAACGGCGGCGACATCGTTGAGGTGTTTGCCTGCGGTACCGCTGCGGTAATTACTCCGATTGGGCAGTTCAAGAGTCGCGAAGAAACCATCGGTTCAGAGACCAGCGAGCCTGGCCAGCTAACCGCAAGTTTGCGTGCCGAACTAACCGGTATTCAGTACGGAACGGTCGAAGACCGCCACGGCTGGATGGTTAAGCTAGCCGACTAGAAAGAAGCCCGATCATGCGCGTAGCCAGATTCAGTTTGAACGGCGAGCCGAAGTTTGGTGTGCTTGATGGGCCTGAGCTGGTTGTTCTTGCTGGTCACCCGCTGGTGAACGGCTATGAGACCACGGGCGAGCGCGTGCCGCTAAAAGATGTCAAGTTGCTGGCGCCGATTATCCCGTCCAAGGTTGTTTGCATCGGTAAGAACTATGCCGACCACGCGGGAGAGTTGGGCTTGGCCCTAAACCCAGAGCCAACTATCTTTTTCAAGCCTTCAAGCGCCATCGTCGGCCCTGGTGACCCAATCCAAATTCCGCAGCAGAGTGAACGCATCGAGTTGGAAGTTGAACTCACTGTGGTGATCGGCCAGATTGCCAAGAATGTTTCAGAGGCAAATGCGCTGGATTACGTGTGGGGTTTCACAATTGCCAACGATGTCACCGCGCGCGACCTGCAATTTAGCGATGACCAGTGGGCTCGGTCCAAGGCTTTTGACAGCTTCTGCCCGCTTGGCCCGTGGATTGAGACCGAGTTTGTTCCAGACGGTCAAATTCTTGAAAGCCGCATCGATGGTGAAACCAAACAACAGGCCTCGATTGACCTGATGATTCACGATGTGCCAAAAATCATTTCTTACGTGAGCCAAAACATGACCCTGCTGCCCGGCGACATTATTTTGACGGGAACCCCGGCCGGAATTGCGCAGATTCAACGCGGCGAGATCATCGAATGTGAGATCGAGGGCATCGGCACTCTGCTAAACCCTGTGGTTTAGCGCCCCGCTGTAGGGCAAGTCGGTCGTTTAGACTTGAGAAACTATGTCTTCAGCCATCACAGCTCCCTTTACCGACGCCACTGGCGCCGATGTCAAAGTTCGATTCTGCCCATCTCCAACCGGTCTACCGCACGTTGGTCTGATTCGAACCGCACTCTTCAACTGGGCTTACGCCCGTCACACCGGCGGTTCATTCCTGTTCCGCATTGAAGACACCGATGCCGAGCGCGACAGCGAAGAGTCATTCGAGATGATTCTCGATGCACTCAACTGGTTGGGTTTGAACTGGGATGAGGGCGTGAATGTTGGCGGTCCTGCCGAGCCATACCGCCAGTCAGAGCGCACTCACATTTACCAAGAGGTAATCGACAAGCTCAAGGCATCTGGGCACATTTACGAGAGTTACCTGACCGGAGAAGAGCTTGACGAGCGCAACCGCGCAAATGGTCGTGCCGTGCAGTTGGGCTACGACAATTCTGAGCGTGAGCTAACCGAAGAAGCCAAGGCAGCCTACCGAGCCGAAGGCCGTTCACCGGCGCTGCGTTTGCGAGTGCCAGATGTAGACATTACTTTTACCGACCTAGTTCGCGGCGAAATTACCTTCCCGGCAGGTTCGTTCCCTGACTTTGTTGTGGTTCGCCCAAACGGTCAGCCGCTGTACACACTGGTCAACCCGGTTGACGACGCCCTAATGGGAGTAACCCACGTGCTACGCGGTGAGGACCTATTGTCTTCAACCCCTCGTCAGATTGCGCTGTACAACGCACTCTACGAAGCCGGAATCACCAAGTTCATTCCGCAATTTGGTCACCTGCCTTACGTGATGGGGGAGGGCACTAAGAAGCTCTCGAAGCGTGATCCAGAGGCCAACCTTTTCCACCACCGCGACCGCGGCTTTATTCCAGAGGGTTTGTTGAACTATCTGGCACTCCTTGGCTGGGGCCTTAGCGCCGACCAAGATATTTTCACCATGGATGAACTGGCAGCGGCATTTGACGTCACCAACGTGAACCCAAACCCGGCCCGATTTGACCAGAAGAAAGCCGACGCTATCAATGCGGCTCACATTCGCTTGCTCGGTGCCGATGACTTCAAGGCTCGTTTGATGCCTTACCTGCAGAGCGCCGGCGTTGTCGGAGCAACTCTTTCCGAGGCAGAACAGCGAGTTCTTGATGCTGCGGCCCCGCTTATTCAGGAGCGCTTGGTTGTCTTGAGTGAGGCACCAGATTTGGTGAGTTTTATGTTCAAGACTGCCGACCAGATTGTCGTTGAAGAGGATGCCAAAGCGGGTCTGCCAGAAAACACCGTTGAGGTCCTAAACGCCGGTGTTGCTGCACTGGAGGCAATTGCAGAATCTGACTTCAAGACTGAGGTTATCCAGGCGGCACTTCAGGCAGCACTGATCGACGGACTGGGTCTCAAGCCACGTGTGGCATTTGGTCCACTGCGCACCGGAATTTCAGGCCGTCGCATTTCTCCGCCGTTGTTTGAGTCGATGGAGATTCTCGGAAAAGCCGAGACCATCGCTCGTCTAAACGCGTTTGCTCGAGTGGCCTAACAGGGCTAAGATTGTAAGTCGAGCCCACGGCTCGGTTCATACTCTGGGGTATGGTGTAATTGGCAACACGGAGGTTTCTGGTACCTTTGTTCTTGGTTCGAGTCCAGGTACCCCAGCTTTAGAAAATGGTCTTTCCCGTCAAGGGAGAGGCCATTTTTCTTTAGGTTGAGGCAATCGCAGGAGCCTAAACTATTCCAATGAATCCAGCATCAATTGCCGCCCTAAGCGTCGCTATCATCTACGTTTTTATTGCCATGTTTCAGCTTGCACTGGCCCTTGGTGCACCGATGGGTGAGTACGCGTTTGGTGGCCAGAACCCGGGCAAACTGCCGGTTGGCTTTAGGGTTGCGTCGGTGTTTTCTCTGGCAATTAACTTCGCAATTGCGGGTCACTTCTTGGCTCAGGCATCGGTGTTGCCGCAGTTGTTGCCCACTGAACTCAATGTTTTGGCCAACTGGGGATTGGTCGGATTTGCCGGATTGGGTGTTCTGCTAAACAGCATTTCGAGAAGCAAAAAAGAGCGTCAAATGTGGGTTCCGGTAACCGTGCTTATACTGATTTGCGCGGTTATCGTCGCCATCGGCTAACCGACATATCAAACCTCGGTTGCTAGACCGGGTTTAGACGCTGGTGGTTTGCCCAGGCTCGAGGTACTCAAAAACCCCACCGCCCTGTTCGGTTACCAATTGAATTCGACTGTTATTGAGCGCATGGCCAACCTCGCTCAACAGAGCGTTGTGAGTCGCAAAGCTCCGTTTTGGTCGCACAGCGGCCAGAAAATCCATAACATCACCGATCTTCAACCACGGAGCCGAGGCTGGGCAGGCAAGTAGCTCAACCTCGCAATCCGGCTGGGTGTAGCTGTCGCCAGGATAGTAAAGCTTTCCGTTGATTAGCACTCCACAGTTTTGAACTAGGGGAATGCTGCGATGAATCTCGGCGTGTAGGTCTCCGAAGAATTCAAGTGTGAATTCGCCTTCGACAAAAAAGTCTCCGTGGCAAACCACGCCTAAATCAAAATTTGGTCGCGAAGCTGCCAGCCTTGAGCACACCTCGGCCGGGCCATAAATTTTCACACCCGGATTATTTGCGTAGATCCGGTCCAGTTGCTCTTCGTAGCAGTGGTCATCGTGAATGTGCGTAATTACTACGGCACGAACACCAGTGAGCTGCTCCATTGGTCGGGTGTAGAAACCAGGGTCAACGATTATTTTGTCGCTACCCTCTTCAAGTAGCAGGCAGGCGTGCTCAAATTTTGTGATCTGCATGGTCTCATTCTGCCAAGTAAATCCGCCGGCCGAGACTAGGATTTGGAGGGCAAAAGATTACTGAGAGAGCAACCTAATGACGCAGGACCAACAGCACAGAGCCAAGCACTCGGCTGGTTTGCTGCGCCCATCGGTGTTCAGAAACTACCTGTTTTTGGCCAGCCCCTTTGCCATTGCGAGCATTGTCTTTGACCCACTTTTTGGCCTAAGCATGGGCTTGGTACCGACCGCCGCGCCAGCCATTCTCTTGGGCCTTGGCTCGGTCTTGCTAGCCACACTCACCCCAATTCTTCGCACCGCTGTAGCTGAACTATCAAGCCGCAAGCCAAGTGGAGCAGTGCTGACAGCCATTGCTCTAATCACCCTTTTCGGTCTGAATCTCGCCTGGAGTGTGACTGCACTGGTGGGCGCTGAACCGACTTTTGCCAGCGGTTGGTGGCAATTTGCCCTCGTTGTTCTGCTGGTATTGCTGGGCAACTGGCTGGCGTCCCGTGCGTTCAAGCGCATCGATCGGATCAAGACCAACCTTGGCCAGCTACTACCTAAATCCGCGCAGCTCCTTGACGGTGATCAGGTCCGCGAGGTTGCAGCTGACCAACTCCGCATCGGTGACCTAATCGAGGTTCGACCAGGGCAAATAATCGCGGCCGATGGCAAGGTTTTGTCAGGTTCTGCAGACGTGAATGACTTTGTCATCACCGGCTCAAACCAAGCAGTTTTTAAGTCTGAGG
The DNA here is from genome assembly GCF_026000575.1 of Rhodoluna sp. KAS3. Taxonomy (NCBI): domain Bacteria; kingdom Bacillati; phylum Actinomycetota; class Actinomycetes; order Micrococcales; family Microbacteriaceae; genus Rhodoluna; species Rhodoluna sp. KAS3. The sequence goes on from NZ_AP026910.1 coordinate 309,650, forward strand.
GTTCTCCAGTCTGGGCCGGCACGCAGACAAGTGCTGACGCCAAGCTAGGTCATGGAATCCTGCAGATTGAGGTCGAACGCGCTGGTTCGGCTACTCACGTTGGTGCGCAGCATCGGTTGCTGTTGAGCGCCGAATCCAAGCCGTCAAAACTCGAACAGACGCTGCACGATGCCAGCGTCTGGGTTTTTTACGCTGCCGTGTTGATTGCTGTCATTGTGCTGGCCGCGACTGTTGCCATAGATGCCTCGCAACTGGCCGGGGCGCTAACTGGGTTTGTTGCCGCCCTATTGATTTTCTCGCCGCAAAACCTCAAGTATGTGGTTGCTCCAGTGGCAATCAGTGCAATTCATCGGGCCGGCAAGACTGGCTTGCAGGTGCAGGATCGAGCCTCGTTTGAGGCGCTTACCAAGGCCGACGCTGTGGTTTTCGACAAGACCGGCACTCTGACCACTGCAGAGCGCTCTTTCGTGCGGGCCCGCCTGACTCATAACTCTCCGCTGCAAAATATCGATGAACTTATTGCCCTGGCGGCTGGCGTTGAGGTCTTCGCCAAGCACTCGGTAGCCGCGCGAATTGTTGCTGAAGCCCAGATGCGCCGCCTCGAAATACCCGAAATTCTGGATTTCCGAGTCATTCCTGGTCAGGGTGTAACCGGCATTCTTGATGGTTCAACCATCATTGTTGGCGGTGCCGCGCTGCTAACCGGTCGCAATATCGACATTTTTGTTGGCGATTTAGTTCAGGCTGATCAAGCCAACCAGTCTGGTAACTCGGTAATTTTTGTCATTCGTGACAGCGAGCTGCTCGGCTACATCGAGTTGAGTGACATCATTCGGCCAAATGCTGACTCTGTGGTCACCCAGTTGCACCTGCGCAAAAAGCGCGTCGTTCTAATCACCGGTGATGCCCACGGTGTTGCCGACTTTGTTGCCCGCCAGTTGGGAATTGCCGAGGTCTACGGTGAACTGGTCCCAATCCAGAAGGCCAAAACTATCGATCAGTTGAAGGCCGATGGTTCAGTGATAGCCATGGTTGGCGATGCCGAGAACGACCTCGAATCGCTTGAACGCGCAGACATCGCGATTGCGGTTGGGGTCGACGCCCACGTCGATTCCGAAGCGGCAGGTCTAATTCTGAACACCTTGAACCCGATGGCTGTGGTGCACGCGATTGATCTATCTAGCAAGGCGTCTCGGGCCATTAGGGCCAACCTAATTTGGTTTGTTGGTGCAACCCTTGTGGTCCTTCCGATTGCCATCGGTGCAGCGGTTCTTCCGGCCAGTCCGCTCCTAGCGGTGGCTGCCAGCTTTGTGCCGGTCTGGGGCATGGCCCGCAGTGCCGGCAAATTCTTGGGTAACTCTCGCTAAGTTTGGCCTCAACTAGCATCGCCGCAAAAGATGTGGCATAATCGTCAGGTTGCACAAAACGGTCCCATCGTTTAGCGGCCTAGGACACCGCCCTCTCACGGCGGCAGCAGGGGTTCAAATCCCCTTGGGATCACGAAATCTCCCTCTCGATGACTTGCTCTCGGGAGGGAGTTTTTTCTTAAGTGGCAGCTGGTCTGCCCGTTGGTTTTAGTGGTGCTTTACTGGCGCTCAAGGCGCCCAAATGCGCCCAGTCCAACAATGATCACGACTGGCACCAGTGCTGCCACATTCACCCCGATGAACGCAAAGGCCGCCAACACCGATCCGGCCAGGCCGCCACCGAGGGCACCCGCTAGGTTCATCGAAGAGTCGCTGAGGCCCTGCACGTTGGTTTTCTCATCAGCTGGCAATGACTCGGCCAAAAGCGCGGAACCTGCGACCGTAGCGGCCGACCAGCCTAGGCCAAGCAGAAACAATCCCACCGTGACCATGAATCGGTCCTCTGAGCCGAATCCGGCAAAACCGAGGGCAAAAACAAAAATCATTTGTCCCAGGAGGACTGTTTTTAGTCGCCCAAATTTATCGGCGAACCAGCCGAATACCGGTGAAAAGGCATACATTCCGGCAATGTGCAGGCTAATCGTGAAACCGACCACCACTAAGTCGTAGCCAAGGTGCTGCATGTGAATCGGGGTCATGGCCATGACCGAAACCATAATCATGTGGCTAAGGGCAATGGAGATGACGGCAAATTTAGCGAGGGGATAGGCCTGAAGGGTAGCCAGTGCCGAAGCAAACGATACCTTTGGTTTGAGTCCTTTGGTCTCAGCGTTGAGCTCTTTTGCCAACAGCAGTGGGTCGGGGCGTAGGCCAAACCAAAAAACCGTGGTGGCCGAGATCTGGGCAAGGATGGTGAAAAGGAACGGGCCGGTCATGGTTGGAAGACCCAAGGCCTGGCCAACAACCTCACCCGGTCCAAACATGTTGGGCCCAATTACTGCGCCAACGGTCGTGGCCCAAACCACAATCGAAAGATCTCGTGCCTTAGGCCTATCGGTTGGCACATCGGTTGCGGCAAATCTGGCTTGCAGGCCTACCGCTGACCCTCCGCCGAGGAGGAATAGCGCCACCAGAAGCAGCGGAAAGACGTGCACGGCAGCAGCGACAATAACCAAGGCTGCACCCGAGATTGCCAAAGCGGCACCGGATGCGAGTGAAACCCGGCGGCCCTTGGCAAACGCCAATCGAGCCAGAGGGATTGCCCAGGTTGCTGCGCCCAAGGTGCTGAATGTTGCAGCCGCACCCGCCCAGGCCGGCGAGCCGGAAAGTTCGGCAGCCAGAAGTGACCCAATTGAGAGGGTTGAACCTAGCCCAAACCCACCTAGTACCTGACCTACGGTCAGCACCTTGACGGTTCGGCGCTGAATAAAATCAAGGTCTTTTAGGTTCATCAAGCCAGCCTAAAAGGTAAACTTGAACTTCAATCGTTCTGAGGTGTTTGCATGACAAATAAGCCGTTAACTCTGGCTGAGAAGGTATGGAATGACCACTTGGTGGTCAAAGGCGAGAATGGCTCTCCGGACCTGCTCTACATTGACCTGCACTTGGTGCACGAGGTAACTAGCCCACAGGCATTTGACGGGCTTCGCATGGCCGGTCGCAAGGTTCGCCGCACCGACCTAACCATTGCCACCGAAGACCACAACACTCCTACCTGGGACATCGATAAGCCAATCGCTGACCCAACTAGCCGTACCCAGATTGAGGCCCTTCGCACCAATGCCAAAGAGTTCGGTGTGCGAATTCACTCACTTGGCGACAAAGACCAGGGCATTGTGCACGTGGTTGGCCCTCAGCTTGGTCTAACCATGCCGGGTATCACTGTTGTTTGTGGTGACTCTCACACTTCAACCCACGGTGCCTTCGGTGCCTTGGCCATGGGTATTGGTACCAGCGAGGTTGAGCACGTTTTGGCTACCCAGACTCTTCCGCTAAAGCCTTTCAAAACTATGGCGATCAACGTTGAAGGAACCCTGCGCCCAGGTGTGACCGCCAAGGACATCATCCTTGCCGTGATTGCCAAAATTGGCACCGGTGGTGGCCAGGGTTACGTGCTTGAGTACCGAGGCAGCGCCATCCGTGCCCTGTCTATGGAAGCCCGAATGACTATCTGCAACATGTCAATCGAGGCCGGAGCCCGCGCTGGAATGGTTGCGCCGGACCAGACTACTTACGACTATCTAAAGGGTCGCCCACATGCGCCAGAGGGTGCTGACTGGGATGCCGCAGTTGAGTACTGGAACACCTTGCCAACCGACGAAGGCGCCAAGTTTGATGCTGAAGTCTTCTTGGACGCCAACCAGCTTGACCCGTTTGTAACCTGGGGCACCAACCCTGGCCAGGGTGTTAGCTTGCTCGACGCTGTGCCAAACCCTGATGACATCGATGACCCAAACGAGAAGGCCGCTGCAATGCGCGCGCTCGAGTACATGGACCTTCAGCCTGGAACTCTGATGAAGTCAATTCCGGTAAACACCGTGTTCCTTGGCTCTTGCACCAACAGCCGCATCGAAGACCTTCGGGCCGCTGCCGAGATTATCAAGGGCAGAAAAAAGGCCGACGGCGTTCGTTTCTTAGTTGTTCCTGGTTCGGCACGCGTTCGTCTGCAGGCAGAAGCCGAAGGCCTTGACAAGGTCTTCAAGGACTTTGGTGCCGAGTGGCGCTTTGCCGGTTGTTCAATGTGTTTGGGTATGAACCCAGATCAGTTGGCGCCGGGCGAGCGAGCCGCTTCAACCTCAAACCGAAACTTTGAAGGCCGCCAGGGTAAGGGTGCCCGCACCCACTTGGTGTCTCCTCTGGTTGCTGCTGCGACGGCAATTCGCGGAACCCTTTCATCACCTGCTGACCTTGACGGAGACAACTAATGGAAAAGTTCGAAGTTTTCACTGGCGTTGCTGTACCGCTTCGCCGCAGCAATGTTGACACCGATCAGATCATCCCAGCGGTTTACCTAAAGCGCATCACCAAGACCGGCTTTGAAGACGCGCTGTTTTCGGCTTGGCGCAATGACCCTGAGTTTGTGCTGAACCAAGAGCCGTACAAGCACGGCCAGGTGCTAGTTGCCGGGCCAGACTTTGGTACCGGTTCCAGCCGTGAGCACGCGGTATGGGCACTACGCGACTACGGTTTCAAGGCAGTTTTGTCGAGCAAGTTTGCCGACATCTTCCGCGGTAACTCAGGTAAGCAGGGCTTGGTTGCGGGTCAGATCACCGAAGAAGACACTGAGAAGCTCTGGGCGGCAATTGAGGCCAACCCTGGTTCATCAATCACCATCAATCTGGTTGAGCAAACCGCCACGATTGGCGACCTAACCGTTCCGTTTGAGATTGATGAATACACTAAATGGCGTCTGCTTGAGGGCCTAGATGACATCGGTCTAACCTTGCGCGACGAACAGGCAATCACTGATTTTGAAGCCAAGCGCCCAGCCTGGATGCCTAAGACCCTTCCGATTAAGAACTAAGGAGACCGATGAGTCAGATCACCGTTACCGGTGGCAAGCCACTAATCGGCCGGGTTGACCTCAAGGGTGCCAAAAACCTAGTTACCAAGGCAATGGTTGCCGCTCTGCTGGGCGAGACCCCAAGCGTGCTCAAAGACGTTCCATTCATCAGTGACGTCGACATTGTTTCGAGACTCCTTCAGCTACACGGAGTGGCGATTAGCCACTCTGAAGACGGCGTTATGAGCCTGGATCCAAGCAATGTTGCCTCGGCACGCATGGTTGACATCGACGCACATGCTGGATCTTCTCGAATTCCAATCCTCTTCTGTGGCCCGTTGCTGCACCGTTTGGGTGAGGCATTCATCCCGGGCCTCGGCGGCTGCCACATCGGTGATCGCCCAATCGACTACCACTTTGAAGTGCTTAGAAACTTCGGAGCTGTTATCGAAGAACTCGAGAACGGCACCCGGTTATCGGCTCCTCGTGGGTTGAAGGGTGCAAAAATTAGCCTGCCTTACCCATCGGTGGGTGCAACCGAGCAGGTATTGCTCACCGCAACCCGTGCCGAGGGCCTTACCGAACTTTCTGGCGCAGCGATTGAGCCTGAGATCATGGACCTCATCGCAATCCTGCAGAAGATGGGCGCCATCATCTCGGTAGACACCGATCGCGTGATTCGCATCGAGGGCGTCAAGGAACTAAAGGGTTACACCCACCGCGCTCTGTTTGACCGCAACGAAGCTGCCTCGTGGGCTTGTGCCGCGTTGGCCACCAAGGGAGATATTTTTGTTGGCGGAGCCCGTCAGCAAGAAATGACCACCTTCTTGAACGTATTCCGCAAGGTTGGCGGCGCCTTTGAAATTGAAGACGAGGGCATCCGCTTCTACCACCCGGGTGGCGACCTCAAGCCGGTAGTTCTTGAAACTGACGTGCACCCTGGATTTATGACTGACTGGCAGCAGCCACTGGTTGTAGCTCTTACTCAGGCCAAGGGTTTGTCAATCATCCATGAGACGGTTTACGAGAACCGCTTTGGCTTTACAGACGCACTGGTTCAGATGGGTGCGCAGATTCAGATTTACCGTGAGTGCTTGGGCGGTACAGCTTGCCGATTTGGACAGCGAAACTTCAACCACTCTGCGGTTATTTCTGGCCCAACCGAGTTGCACGCAGCTGACATCCGGGTGCCTGACCTGCGTGGCGGTTTTAGCCACATGGTTGCGGCGTTGGCGGCCAAGGGCACCTCAAACGTGACCAACGTGCAGCTTATTTCTCGAGGATACGAACACTTCTTGCAGAAGTTGACTGACCTCGGCGCCGACTTCAGCTACAGCGAATAACCGACCATGGCAAAGTCCAAAAAAGCACTTCCAATGCCGAAGATCACATCTCCGGAACTCAATGCGGTGCTCGCAATCGTGGCAGCCATACTCATTCCGATCGTGCGTGCCATGTTTCGGATTCGCCCGACCGGCCAAGAAAAATTGCCGAAGCAGGGGCCGTACATCTTGGTTGCCAATCACGTCACCAACGTTGATGCTCTAGCGGTTGCCTATTTTGTCTATCGCGTACTCAAGCGGGCGCCGCACTTTTTGGCCAAAGAGGGGCTCTTTCGAGTTCCGGTTGTCGGCTCAATCCTTCGGGCAGCTGGGCAGATTCCTGTTTACCGTTCGGGCCAACGCAACGATGCACCGATGCGCGCTGCCAACGCCTTTCTAGAGGCCGGCCACACCATCGCGATCTTCCCAGAGGGCACCCTGACCCGCGAGCCAAACCTTTGGCCAATGCGCGGTAAGTCAGGTGCCATCCGTCTGGCTATTGAAACCAATGTGCCGGTTTACCCAATGGCCCACTGGGGTAGTGAGCAGATTCTGCCGCAGTACGGTAGCAAATTTAGACCGGGATTCTGGAAACCGGTTGACATCATCGTTGGCGATGAAATCAATCTGGATAAGTATCGTAAAAAGCAACTGACACCGGCCGAACTGCATGAGGCTACCGATTTGGTGATGCGCGAAATCACACTATTGGTCGAGAAACTCCGCAAAGAATCAGCCCCTGCTGAGCGTTGGGACCCAGTGAAGGCTGGGCAAACTGTTGCCGGAAACTTCAAGAAAGAGAGCAAGTAGCCGTGACCAAGATTGCTGTTATGGGTGCGGGTAGCTGGGGAACCACCTTTGCCAAAGTTCTTGCCGATAATCCTGAAAATCAGGTCACCCTTTGGGCTCGTCGCGAAGACGTGGTTGAAGAGATCAACGAAGATCACCGCAACGGCGATTACCTGCCGGGCATCCACCTTCCGGCTCACCTAAAAGCTTCGAGTGATGTCGCCGCAGTTCTAGAGGGTGCTGAGCAGGTCTATCTATCAATTCCTTCGCAGACCCTGCGTTCCAACCTTGAATCATGGGGGCCGCTGCTGCCGCCGAAGGCTATCCTGGTCAGCTTGATGAAGGGCGTCGAGAAAGACACCGGTCTGCGCATGAGTGAGGTTATTGCCGAGGTCACTGGTTTTGACAAGGAACAAATTGCAGTGGTCTCTGGACCAAACCTTTCCCTAGAAATTGCCGCTGAGCAGCCAACCGCATCTGTGGCCTCGAGCATCAGCCAAGAGACTTCTCAGGCTGTAGCAAAATCGGCTACCAACGAGTACTTCACAACTTTCACCAACTCAGATGTGATTGGCACCGAGTTTGGCGGAATCCTCAAGAACCTAATTGCCGTTGCCATTGGAATCGTCAACGGTGTTGGCTACGGAGAAAACACCAAGGCCTCAATCATGACCCGCGGACTGGCCGAGCTGACCCGTTTTTCGGTGGCTTACGGTGCCGAGCCAAACACTATGGTCGGCCTGGCTGGTTTGGGTGACCTGATTGCAACATCTGAGTCGCCACTGTCACGCAACCACAAGGCCGGTGAGATGCTGGGCAAGGGCTACACCCTCAAAGAGGTGCAAAAGCGCATGTCTCAGACGGCAGAGGGCCTGGCTTCGGTTGCTCCAATTCTTCAGCTGGCCAAAGCCAAAGGTGTATCGATGCCGATTGTGGAGCAGGTTCAGTTGGTGTTACAGGGCAAGCTGGCGCCAAAGGACATTGCGCCCCACCTAACTAATGGCACCCTCGGCCCGGTCGGAGAGTAACTGTGGCCAAACTCAACGTGGTTCTGCTTTTTGGCGGAAAATCAAGCGAACACTCAATTTCCTGTGCAACAGCGGCCGGTGTTTTAGGCGCGATTGATCGCAGCAAGTATCACGTTATTCCGGTGGGCATTACCCGCCAGGGTGTTTTTGTGCCTGCCGAAGACAATGCTGAGCGTTGGGCGTTGCGCAAGGGTGAGCTTGCCGTGGTTCAGGATGAAGGCGCTCGAGTTGAATTTGCCATGGATGGAAGTCGTCAGATTTACCGCATTGGCATCGACGGCAGTCGGTCCTCGCTCGGCGCGGTAGACATCGTTTTTCCGGTCCTGCACGGTCCTTTCGGTGAAGACGGAACGATCCAGGGCTTCCTTGAGCTAGCGGGAATTCCATACGTTGGCAATGGCGTTTTGGCTTCGGCTGCCGGAATGGACAAAGAGTTCACCAAGGCAATTTTTCAAGATGCCAAGATTCCGGTTACCCCGCACGTTGTGATTCGCGAAGCCAACTGGATGCGCGACCCAGAGACATCTCTCGAGGCGGTCCGAAACCTTGGCCTCCCGGTTTTTGTCAAGCCTGCGCGTGCCGGTTCATCGGTGGGTGTTTCAAAGGTCAAGAACTGGGATGACTTTGCCACAGCGGTGGCCTTGGCTCTCGAGCACGACAACAAATTGGTGGTCGAGCACGGATTGGTTGGCCGCGAGGTTGAATGCGCTGTGCTTTCTGGTCGCGATGGCGCTCGACCTCGGGTTTCAGTTGCCGGTGAGATTGTCGTCACCGGTCGCGATTTCTACGATTTCGATGCCAAATACCAGGATGAAGATTCCGTCGACCTAATCATTCCGGCAGCCATGACCGAGGACCAGTTAACCGAAATGCAGAGCATTGCTCGGCGTGCGTTTGAGGCACTGGGTTGCCAGGGTCTGGGTCGAGTCGACTTCTTCTTGACCGCCGACGGTTTTTTCGTGAATGAAATCAACACCATGCCTGGGTTTACGCCGCTATCAATGTTTCCGTCACTGTGGCAGGCGTCAGGCATTGCCTATGCAGATTTGATCGACGAACTCATCAACCTGGGCCTAACTGCCAAGCACTAACTCTGGTTATTCAGCGGTGGTGCAGGTTTTTGATGCCTCGATGTTTTGCACCGCAGGGCCAAGCGCCTCGAGAGCCGTAATTCCAGAGATGGCATTTGAATCCACGATGATTTCGGTTGCCGGGGTCCGCGCAAAACTGATGAATCTATAAGACGGTTTTTCTGACTCATCCACTAGCCAGTCCACTCCACCAGCGGTTACGCAAGGTAGGTCGCTGACCAACACTGGTTCCAATCCGCAGCGCAGCAACACAGATGCCGGGTCGCCCCAAGCTGCTGTGGCCTGGGCATTGGTCGGGCGCTCGGATTGATCTCCGACCAACTCGGGCAGACGAACAATTACCTCAGCGCAGTTAGGGTCATTGGCTAGCGGTGCCGGGTCTAGTGTCACCGTGGTGGCGCAGCCGGTTAGGCCAATCGTGGCCAAAAGCAGTGCGCCCACAGTTGCCTGAGCTTTCAAAATCTTCATCTCCAACAGGCTACCTTTGTTATGTGAATACTGCAGAAACCATCGGCTCGCTCGGCGAGAACGAAAGCCTCAAGCGCACCATATCGCGCCTCAACGCATCGCAGCATGCCTTGGTTGGGCCCGGCGATGATTCGGCCGTAATCAGTGCCCCGGATGGGCGATTTGTGGTTACCACCGACACCATGATCGAAGGCCATGACTTTAGGTTGGATTGGTCCACAGGGTATGACCTTGGCTGGAAGGCTGTGGCAAGCAACATTGCTGATGTGGCAGCCATGGGTGCCGTTCCAACCGCCTTGGTAGTTGCCGTCAGCGCACCGGCGCGAACCGAGATTCACTGGCTCGAGTCATTTGCCGACGGCCTGCGTGACGCCTGCGAGCGCCTTGCTCCGGGCTGTGGGGTTGTCGGCGGAGACCTAGCTGCGAGTGAGCAGATAATGATTTCAGTGGCCGCACACGGCTCGCTCGAGGGCCGCGAGCCGGTTTTGCGCTCAGGTGCTCAGGTTGGCGACATTGTTGCTGTAGCGGGCACTCTGGGGCGCGCAGCAGCAGGCTTGGCTCTATTGCAGAGTGCTAACCGTGACGCTATTTCGGCCTACGACGCCTTGGTTGACACGCAGCGCCGCCCGCAACCACCGATTACCTCGGGAGTAGACGCAGCCGTAGCCGGGGCAACTTCGATGCTGGACCTATCCGATGGTTTGGCCAAGGATGCCGCTCGAATCGCAAAGGCATCAGGGGTGACCATTCAAATCGACCGCCTGCAGCTTCAGGGTTTTGAGGCCGTGCTTGAAGAAGCAGCCCGTGCCATCGAAGCGAATGAGTTTGACTGGGTCATCGGCGGGGGAGAGGACCACTCACTGCTGACAACTTTTCCGAGTGATGTGGTAATTCCGCGCGCCTTCAAGCCCATCGGTGTGGTTTTGCCAGTTGGCCACGCACCAGTGATGCTTGGGGCCAACCCAATGCCTGAATACGGCTGGGATTCAGTCCGAGACTAGCCGTGCAGCTGGCTGTTGAGCGTGATGCCAACGCCAGATCTATGTAGTACCTCGACGCGACCGGTAACCGAGTTGCGGCGGAACAGTAGGTTGGCCACACCGGAAAGGTCTGCTGCCTTGGCGGTTCTCTCACCCTCGCCATCGATGATGGTGACCTTGGTTCCAGCAGTTACGTAGAGGCCGGCTTCGACAACTGAGTCGTCACCAATCGAGATACCAACACCGGCGTTTGCGCCGAGCAGCGCACGGGCGCCAATTGCAACGCGCTCTTTACCGCCGCCGGATAGTGTGCCCATGATTGAGGCGCCACCACCAATGTCTGCTCCGTCGCCAACAATAACGCCCTGTGAAATTCGTCCCTCAACCATCGAGGTGCCCAGAGTTCCGGCATTAAAGTTCACAAAACCTTCGTGCATGATGGTGGTGCCCGGGCTTAGGTGTGCACCCAAACGAACCCGTGATGCGTCTGCGATTCGGACTTTCTTCGGAGTCACGTAGTCGACTAGGCGCGGGAATTTGTCGATGGCATAAACGCTGATTCCAGCGCGGGTAAGCGTTGGGCGCAGTTCATCGATGTCATCAATTGATACCGGACCGACATTGGTAAAGGCCACAATCGGCAGGGCCGGAATCAGGCCGTCAAGGTTGATTGAGTTTGGCTTGACCAGCAGGTGTGACAGCAGGTGAAGGCGCAGGTAGGCGTCGGCAGTCGAAGATACCGGCTGGGTTAGATCTACCTCGGTGCGGACCACCTGAGTGGTTACGCGGCGGCGAGCATCTTCACCGGCAAGAGCGTCTAGTTCTTTAGGCGTAACCCAAAGGGCATCATCGGTCGGGGCATCGCCCAGTTGTGGGTTCGGAAACCAAACGTCGAGAACCGTGCCGTCAGTTGCGATGGTGGCCAGGCCGTGGCCCCATGCCTTGGAATCTAGGAAAGCTGCTTGAGTCATAGAGTCAAGGTTACAAGTTAGGCTCGTTCTATGGCGCCTGTAACCCTGAATCTAGAAGCTGACGTAGTAGAACTGACCCGTGAAATTTGCGACATCGAGTCGGTTTCGGGTAACGAGAAAGCTTTGGCTGACGCCATCGAAGCGGCACTGTCTGCCTACCCGCACCTTGAGGTAATTCGCGACGCCGACGCAATTGTGGCCCGCACCAACCTTGGTCGCGATTCGCGTGTGGTTATAGCCGGTCACATCGATACGGTTCCGGTTGCCAATAACCTTCCGGTGCAGTTGTTGTCGATGGAGCGCGAGCAAGTGCTCTATGGCCGCGGCACAGTAGACATGAAGGCCGGGGTTGCCGTTCAGCTAAAACTTGCTGCTACAGTCGCCGAACCAAATGTAGATGTCACTTGGATTTTCTACGACCACGAAGAGGTAGAGGCATCGAAGAACGGTTTGGGTCGTCTGTCTCGAAACCGCCCCGATCTACTTCAGGCCAACTTTGCTGTTTTGTGTGAGCCAACCTCGGCGCAGGTTGAAGGTGGTTGCAACGGCACCATGCGCGTTGATCTAACCTTCCGCGGAGTCAAGGCACACTCGGCGCGCCCTTGGATGGGTAAAAATGCTATTCACGGTGCTGCCCAGGCGCTAACCATTTTGGCCAACTACCAGCCGGCAGAGATTGACGTTGACGGTTTGGTTTATCGCGAAAGCTTGAATGCAGTTTTGATCAGCGGCGGAATTGCCACCAATGTCATTCCAGATGAAACCGTAGTCACGGTTAACTATCGGTTTGCTCCTAGCAAGTCGGGTGCTGAGGCTGAGGCGCATTTGCGTGAGGTATTTGCCGGCTTTGAGTTGGTAGTCACCGATGTTGCCGAGGGTGCCCGCCCAGGTCTTGACCGACCAGAGGCAGCAGCTTTTGTTGCCGCCACCAAGACTGAAGCACGGCCAAAGTACGGTTGGACCGACGTTGCCCGATTCAGCGAACTAGGTGTGCCAGCTGTCAACTATGGCCCGGGCGACCCATCAAAGGCCCATGCCGATGATGAAGCGGTACCGTGCAGTCAGATCTATGCCTGCGAAAGCGGTCTTAGATCTTGGCTCACCGTGGGATAATAGAACTTCGGCCGTAAAAAGCCAGCTATTCAAGGAGTTCTCAATGGCAGCAATGAAGCCACGTACCGGCGACGGTCCAATGGAGGCAGAACGCGAACCTCGCGGACTGATCATCCTTCGAGTTCCACTAGAAGGCGGAGGTCGACTTGTCGTTTCAGTAAACGAAGAAGAGGCCAAGAACCTTCACCAAGTTCTAGCGGGCGTAGTCAAAAACTAAGCTCAATAAAAAAGACCAGTCAAAAGCGACTGGTCTTTTTTTATGCTTGAAATCCTCTAGTGCGCTCGCTTGCTGGCCATGAGCAGGCCATCTCCGCTTGGCGAAAGCGCAGAAACAAAATCGCTGTTGTTCACAAAAAAGCGCAGGACATCCCGGTAAATAGCAGTGGCATCATCGCGCATCGCAGGGTCAGGAACCCGGTCACGCCACAGGGCGTGGGCAATTGCCAATACGCCGCCAGGGCGCAAAAGTCGCGAAGCCTCGTGCAGCTGATCCTCGAGGGTATCGCGGTCGGCATCTAGAAAAACTAAATCGTAGGCTGCGTCGGCCATGTTCGACATCACATCAATTGCCCGTCCGCTGATCACGCGGGTGTGGTTGGCCGGAATACCCGCTTCGGCGAACGCCTTGCGAGCAGCAATCTGGGCCTCAGGGTCGCTGTCGATGGTTGCCAAAACTGCGTTGGGTGCACCGTTCAGAAGCCAAAGCCCCGAGATTCCGGTTCCGGTGCCAGCCTCGACAATAGCCTTTGCGCCAAGGGCTGAGGCAACGAGGGCCAACTGAGAACCGACGGCAGGCGTGATGCATTCAATGCCCATTTCATCCGCACGAATTCGGGCTTCACGAAACACTTCAGGTTCGGTCACGAAGTCTTCTGCAAACTTCCAACTGCTGATTTTGTCTACCATTTGGCTCTCCTTGCTCAAAGCATAAAGGTCGGTTTGCTCTTTGGTCGGTAGCAAGGCGGTAATCTGAAAGGGTGTTCGGTCTAACTGGTGAAAAGCTCCTAATCTTGGGGCTTATCGCCGTATTTGTTTTAGGACCGGATCGGCTGCCAACCTATGCCAAGCAGTTGGCCAACCTGGTAAAAAGTTTGCGCAGAATGGCCGACGGCGCCAAGGACCAGCTATCCGCTGAAATCGGCGAAGAGCTGGACTGGAAGAAGCTGGACCCTCGCCAGTACGACCCGCGAAGAATTATTCGTGAGGCTTTGGTGGAGGACGGCGCACCGGTTGCGAATCCGGCCCAGGTGCTCAACACCGCCAAGGTTCAAAGCCAGCCCCGATTGGTCGCCGGCGAGCAAGCTCCGTTTGACTCTGAGGCCACCTAGGTTTAGCTGAACAGTTTCATGGATTTGACCATGAGTCTCATGAGCGGCGCCATCTTCTCGTAGTCTCTTGCTCGGCTCGGCAACCTAATCAAGCCGCCGGCAACACCGATAACTCGAGTTTCGGTAAATCGCAGCAATCCACCCGGGCCATTTCGGCGCCCATGACCAGAAGCCTTCATGCCACCCATCGGCGACTCCATCGATGCAAAGCTGGCGCGGAAACCCTCGTTGATGTTGACGCTACCGGTGTTGAGTCGGCTAGCCACTCGGGTGGCAAGTTTTACCGGGCCAACGATGGCGGCGTTTAGTCCGTACTGACTGTCGTTTGCTTGATCGATTGCGTCGTCTAGATCGTCGTAGGGTTCGACGGCCAGAACCGGGCCAAACACCTCGCGGCGGTAAAGCTTGGCTGAGGCAGGAACATTATTCAACACCGTTGGGGCATAAAAATACGGCCCAGTGTTTGGCAGTGCATGGCCGCCGGCAACCAATTCGGCTCCGTTGGCTACTGCATCTGATACATAACCTGATACGCGCTGAAGTTGAACGTACCCGCCCAAACTGCCGATGTCGGTCGAAAAATCATCAGACCGGCCAACCTCAAGTGCGTCAATTTGCTTGGTCAGCTCAGTCAAAAATTCCTGATGCATCGATCTCGGAACGTACACTCGCTCGATTGCCACACAGAGCTGGCCAGCTGAGCTGAACGCTCCCGAAACCGCAATTTCGGCCGCCCGCTTAGGCTTGGCGCCCTCGAGCACAATCATCGGGTTCTTGCCGCCCAACTCAAGTGAGTACCCAATTAGTCGCGCTGACGCACGCTGGGCAACTTTCAGGCCAGTTGCGGTTGAGCCGGTAAAGGCCACGTAATCGACGCTATCTACCAATGCGTTTCCGACGGTCTCGCCATCTCCGGTCACGATAGTCCAAGCCTCTTCTGGCCAGCCGGCTTCGATGGCAAGGTGGCGTGCAAAGAGGGCAGTTAGAGCAGTTTGGTTGTCTACCTTCTGGACTACGGCATTGCCCGCAGCCAAGGCCGGCAGCACATCAAGCAGGGTCAGAGCCAGCGGGTAGTTCCAAGGGGTCACAATGCCAACCACACCAACCGGCACCTGGTCAACATAGGTTTTGGTGAGCAGCGGAACACCGGCTCGTGTGCGGCGCCTGGCCAGGGTCTTGACCGAAATCTTGCCGTAGTAGCTGGCCGCGGCAATTGCGCCGACAGTCTCTTCAAAGGCGTGCGCTCGAGATTTTCCGGTCTCCAGCTGGACTAGGTCCATGAGCCTTTCATCGGAACCCAAAAGGATGTCGTGCAGGTTCAGCAGCAGGCGCTGGCGCTGCGGCAGCCCGGTCTTAGCCAGAATCGGTTGGTAGTCTCTGGCCTTTGAGACAGCATCGATTACCTGCTCGGCAGAAAGCTGCTGGAGGTCATAAATCTTTTTTCCGGTTGCCGGGTTGATTACCGGAACGGTTGATTGACCTTGGGGTAGGTGGCTCAGTAAAGAGACAATGCTGGTTTCACTCACAGGCTAACTCTAAGCAGTCTGCCGGCCAGTCCAATCTTGTCTTGGCTAATTTTCACAGCAATTTCACGGATAGCCTTGGCGGCGGGGTCATCGGGGTGATTCTGAACCACCGGCAAACCCGCATCAGAGCCCTCGCGCAGGGCAACGCTGATTGGAATTTGCCCGAGTTGAGGGACTGCTTGACCCGAAAGAGCGCTCAATCTTTCGGCCACAGCCAAACCGCCGCCGTGACCAAAAATTTCAAACTTTGAGCCATCTGGCTGCTCGAGCCAACTCATGTTTTCAATCACACCAAATACCGATTGCCCGGTCTGCAGGCCGACCGATCCAGAACGCTCAGCAACCTCGGCGGCAGCAACCTGAGGGGTGGTTACAACGATGCTCTTGGCGGTTGGCAGCAACTGACCCAGGCTAATTGCAATGTCGCCGGTGCCCGGTGGCAGGTCAACCAGTAGAAAATCTAGATCTCCCCAAAAGACGTCACACAAAAACTGTTCCACAGCGCGGTGCAACATTGGTCCGCGCCAGGCCACCGGCTTATTGTCATCAAGAAACATTCCGATAGAAATTACTTTGACGCCCCACTTGCCGGCTTGAGCCACCGGCGGCAAAATCAGTTCATCTACCCTCGTCGGCTTCTCGGTAATGCCAAGTTGCCCCGGAATCGAGAAGCCAAAAATATCCGCATCGATGAGCCCCACGCGGTGCCCCGCTTCGGCGAGCGCAACCGCCAGGTTGGTGGTTACCGAAGACTTGCCAACGCCACCTTTGCCCGACCCAACCAGATAAACCCGAGTGAGGGTGTCCTTGTCAAACGGATTTGTGCGGGGTGGCTTACCGGCTCGTAATTTTTCTTTTAGTTCGTTGCGCTCGGCCTGCGACATCACGGTCATGGCAACGTCTACGCCAAACTCGGCAACTGCGGCCCGAACATCGGCTTCAATTTTTTGTGCCGCCGGGCAGCCGGCAACGGTCAGTTTTACCGTAACTAGACCGTCGGTCAGGTCAATCATGTTGAGCTCGGTCAGGGGCAACCGAAGTTCTGGGTCAATTACTGTTCCCAGCGCACGCTCAATCGCGCTTGCGCTCATCCAGAATTTCTTTCAGTAGGTCGCGCAACTCATCGCGCACAAAGTCTTTGGTCGCCAGTTCTTCCATCGCCAAACGCAGAGCAACAACCTCGCGGGCAAGGTACTCGGTGTCGGCCAGGTTGCGCTCGGCCCGCTGGCGGTCCTGTTCAAACTGAACGCGGTCGCGGTCATCCTGGCGGTTTTGAGCCAACAGAATTAGCGGTGCGGCGTAAGAGGCCTGCATTGACAAAATTAGGGTCAGCAACGTGAAGTTTGTTGCCCGAGGGTCAAACTGTGATGCTTCTGGCAGCAGGGTGTTCCAAGTGAGCCAAACGGCCACCACGATGGTCATGCCGATAAGAAAAGCACCGGTACCCATAGCGCGCGCAAAAGCTTCTGAAGCGCGACCAAACTGTTCGCGGTCAATTGAGATCTTGGTGACAAACCGCTGACGAGAGCGTAGCGGTGCGTCAAGTGTGTTCTTAGCCACGGCTTCCTCCCTCGTCTTCGGTGCGCCAGTCATCAGGCAATAGGTGGTCCAAAACGTCGTCAACGGTTACAACACCGATAAGGCGTGACTCGTCGTCGACAACCGGTAGGGCTACCAGGTTGTAGTTAGCTAGGGTTCGGTGAATCACCGAGATGTGAGTGTCGGCCTTGACCGGCTCGAGCTCGGTGTCCAAAAGGTTGCCGAGGCGCTCGTGCGGTGGGTAGCGCAGCATGCGCTGAAAGTGAACCACGCCCAGGTAGCGTCCGGTTGCAACCTCGTAAGGTGGGAGGGTTACAAACACCGATGCCGCAAGTGCTGGCGCAACCTCAACTCGACGAATCAGAGCCATGGCCTCGGCCACAGTTGCATCGGCGGCGCAGATGATTGGTTCGGTGGTCATCAAACCACCGGCGGTGAACTCATCAAACTGCATGAGCATACGGATGTCTTCGGCTTCTTCTTCATCCATCAGATCAAGAATTGCCTCGGTGCGTTCTTCTGGCAGGTTTGCCATCAAGTCGGCAGCGTCGTCCGGCTCCATGAGGTCAAGCACCTCAGCGGCACGCTCATCGTCTAGCTCGGCAATGATGTCCAGCTGCTCGTCTTCAGGCAGCTCTTCAAGCACATCGGCAAGGCGTTCGTCATCAAGCTCTTCGGCCACCTCAAGCATGCGCTCGTCAGGTAGGTCAAGCAGGGCCGAGGCCAAGTCGGCTGGGCGTAGTTCAGAATAGGTTGCAATCAGCTGCTGAGCGCTCTGGCCCTCTTCAGTTCGTGCCTCTTCGCTAACCTGCTCCCAGGCGGCAAAAAGCGTTGCGCCACGTGCAAATGGTGATGCCGAAGTCTTTGGGCGGCGCAAAAACAGCTCGGTAACCGCCCATTCTTTTTGCTTGCCCTGCTCAATGGCTAGGTCTTCGATTGACGCCGGACCACTGCCGTCAAGCAGTCGAACCTTGCGGCCCAAAATTTCGGCAATCACGCGGGTTTCTTGGCCGCGCTGAGTGAATCTGCGCAGGTCAATCAAGCCGGTGGTGATTACCTGACCGGCTGAGATAGAAGTAACTCGGGTAATCGGAACAAAAACGCGACGGCGTCCGCTGATCTCGACCAGCATTCCGGTGGCCTTAGGTGAGCCCGATTTACGGTACGCCACAAGAACGTCAATGACCTTACCTACGCGGTCTCCCGCAGGGTCAAAGACGCCACAGCCAGCCAATCTGGCGACGAATACTCTAGTTGCGCTCACTCTTCAACCTTAGACGAGAGGTTGAAGGCGTGCCAGAATGGGATTGTGAACAATAAGCGAACCCCCCGATCCCAGGCCCCGGTAATTCCTCAGGGCGAGGTCATCGGTGAATTCAAGACTTACGCAGAGGCTTCTGACCTTGTAAACCTGCTTATTGAAAAGCAGTTTCCAGGTGGCCAAATTGCCATTGTCGGCAAAGACCTTCGAACCGTTGAGCGTGTTCGTGGCAAGTTGAGCAATGCCCGCGTAGCGCTGGGCGGTGCAACCACCGGATCATGGCTGGGTCTAATCTGGGGACTGATTTTTGGGACCAACCCGGAGGCAGTAACCACACAGGATGCCTTTGCACCGGTTATTTCGGCAGTGTTTATCGGTGCCGGTGTGGGTATGTTGATCAACATCCTGCGCTTTGCGTTTTCTAAAAACAAGCGTTCATTCATCAGCCAATCAACCGTGGTTGCCTCAAAATATCAGGTTCAGGTTCCACGCAACCTTGCTGATCAGGCGGCCACCATCATGGCTTCCAAAACCCTGTAGCAAACCGCAGGTTTTTCTACGCGTTAGCGGGCCAGCTTTTGCAGCCAAGCTTCAACCTCTTCGGCTTGTCTAGGTAAGGTTGCGGTTAGATTTTCGGCACCGTTTTCCGTGATCAGCACGTCGTCTTCAATACGCACCCCGATACCGCGGAACTCTTCCGGTACCAGCAGGTCATCCTGGTGAAAATACAGCCCCGGTTCAATGGTAAAAATCATGCCGGGTTGGATTTCAGCCTCAAGATACATTTCGCGCCTAGCCTGTGCGCAGTCATGCACGTCGAGACCCAGGTGGTGACTGGTGCCATGAACCATCCAGCGGCGGTGAAACTGGTTTTCCGGTAGCAGCGATTCCTCGGCTGACACCGGCAAGAAACCCCACTCAGCTGTTTTCGCAGCAATAACCTCCATGGCTGCTGCGTGAACATCTTTGAATTTGTTTCCTGGCTTGGCCACCGCAAATGCGGCATCGGCGGCCTCTCGAACCGCTTCATAGACCTTGCGTTGAACTTCGGAGTATTTACCTGAGACCGGCAGCGTGCGGGTCACATCGGCTGTGTACAGGCTGTCCACCTCAACGCCGGCATCAATCAGGATTAGGTCGCCGCTGTTTACCGGGCCATCGTTGTTCACCCAGTGGAGCACGCAGGCGTGGGGACCGGCAGCCGCTATGGTTTCGTAGCCGAGGTAGTTGCCCTCAATTCGAGCCTGAGCGTAGAACGCGGTTTCAACGATGCGCTCGCCGCGTGGGTGGGCTGCGGCTGCGCCGAGGTTCTTGGCCACCTCTTCAAATCCTTTGATCGAGGCTGCTACTGCCTTGCGCATCTCTGCGATTTCAAATTCGTCTTTGATTAGTCGGAGCTCAGAAACAAACTGGGCAAGTTCCTGGCTCTTTGAGTGCGCAACAAGATCTAGTTTTGGAACCGACTTTTTGAATTTTGAAAGCTGGTTCAGCGAGGCAGTTTGAAGGCCCAGCTGGGCTGATACCTGAAGCAGTGATGGTCGTTGACCAACCCAGTATTCACCGATGGCAGGGTTTGCGAAAAACTCATCGGTGTTTCGACCAGCGGTTTCACGAAAGTAAAGGGTGCTGATTGCCTCGGCGCCCCGGGCATCAATAACCAACACCGATTCAGGAACCGCTGCCGAACCCCAACCGGTCAGGTGGCTAAAGGCTGAGTGCGGGCGGTATAGGTAATCGGTGTCATTCGAGCGCACCTGGGCGGCACCAGATTCGAAGACCAAGACTTTGCCGGCAAACGCGGCGGCAACAGCTTCACGGCGGCGTGCGGCGTATGGCACCACTTCAGCCGGTTCGGGCATAGATGTTTCGGAGTCAGCCCAGTTTGAACCGATGTACTCTAAGAATTTTTTGCTGTGCGGGGTGCGGCTCCTCATGCCTTTATTCTGGCACTATGGCAATCATTGATCTGCACAGTCACTCAACTCGGTCAGACGGCAAGGAATCTCCTACCGAGGTTTTTGAGCACGCTGCTGCAGCTGGGGTAGACGTACTCGCGCTCACCGATCATGACACCACCAATGGTTGGGCTGAGGCTAGTGAGGCAGCCAGCCGCCTGGGAATGGGATTTGTGCCGGGAATCGAGGTCACCACGCGCGCCTCGGTTAAGGTTGCTGGTCGCAATCGATTCATCAGTGTTCACATGCTGGCCTACTTGCCCGACCCTGATAACAAGGCGCTGAGGCAAGAACTGCTGACCACCGTAAATTCGCGTGAAAACCGGGCTATGTTGATGGTCGACAAACTTGCCGAGGATTACGACATCACGTGGGAACTCGTTCTGGAAATGATTGAGGATGGGGCAACTATTGGTCGCCCGGCAATTGCCGATGCGCTGGTGCACCTTGGTGCCGCAGATGATCGCAGTGCTGCTTTTCGTGGACCACTGGATAGTCGCGGCAAGTACTACGTTCCAACCGACACAGTCGACAGCTTTGACGCTATCCGGCTAATTCTTGAAGCTGGGGGAGTGCCAGTAATTGCGCACCCGCTAACCGACATTTCGCCGAATGCATCGCGCGGCGACTTGCCGCAGGACCACTTTGAAAAACTCATCGATGCCGGACTCGCGGGGTTTGAGGTTTACCACCGCGAAGTGCCGCAAAACGCAAGAGAGTGGCTGCTGTCACTTGCAGTCGAACATGACCTGATTGTCACCGGTTCAAGTGACTACCACGGCGTCCACGGCAAGCCCAATCGGTTGGGTGAGAACACTACATCGCCAGAAATGTTTCAAAGAATTTTGGCAGCCGGCACAGGAAGCAAGGCTGCGCTGTGAGGCTGAAGCTGGCGTCTTTTGTTTTTTCGATACTGGCGATGGCCACTGGCGTAGTTGGCAGCCTGCCGAGTTTGGACCTTGGTTTCAAATTAATACTTCTTGCTGTGTCCGTCTTGGGGCTATTAGTTTCAATGGTTTTGTGGGTTTTGGTTTTTTTAAAATTTCTTGCAAGGAGAAAACATGTCCACTGAAAAAGTAATGGGACCAAAGTCATACTTTCCATCAATTGAGAAAAAGTACGGCAAGCCAATTGAGCATTGGATGAACCTTCTCGAGGCCACCAAAAGCATGAAGCATATGGAAGCCGTGAATTGGTTAAAAGCTGAGCACGAAATTGGTCACGGGCACGCCAACGCACTGGTTGCCGTTTACCGCCAAGAAAACGGGCTTAGTTAGAGGCAGGCGAATCGCCACGGCGCGTACGAGTGCGCTGACGAGGTGGACGCTTGTGCTCGCCCTCGCCGTGCTTCTCAGCACGAGGAGCATCTGACTTTGGTGCGTCACCAGTGGCCTTGTGCGGGCGATCGCCATTTCTGCGGCGATCCTTATCTCCACGGCCAGCGCCATCTTTGTGGTTTCTGCCGGCATGTCCGCCAGCGCGACCACCGTTAGCGCGAGGCTTCTCGTCGTCGCCAGGCTTCCAGCCCTCAGGGCGCTTGGTCTTGGCAATTCTGCCCTTGGTGCCAGGTGCAATCTCAAGATCGGCAAATAGGTGAGCTGAGCTCGAGTAGGTTTCGGTTGGCTCAGGCTGACCAAACTCTAGGGCGGTGTTGATGTGACCCCATCGAGTCAAGTCTTCCCAGTCCACAAAAGTTACGGCAATACCAGTGCGGCCGGCGCGACCAGTGCGACCAACGCGGTGCAGGTAGGCCTTCTCGTCCTCTGGAATTGTGTAGTTGATTACGTGGGTGACGTCGTCAACATCGATACCTCGCGCTGCAACTTCGGTCGCAACCAAAATGTCGCGCTTTCCTGAACGGAATGCTGCCATCGACTTCTCGCGGGCCTCTTGGGTCATGTCGCCGTGCAGGGCGGTGGCGTTGAAGCCGCGGTCCACTAGCTCCTCAGACACCTTCGATGCCTGGCGCTTGGTCTTGGTGAAAATTACGGTTTTTCCGCGACCCTCGGCCTGCAGAATGCGGCCCACCACTTCATCCTTGTCCAGTGCGTGAGCACGGTAGATGAACTGCTTGATGTCAGCCTTGGTCTGGCCTTCATCTGGGTCATTGGTGCGAATGTGGACTGGACGGTTCTGATACTTGCGGGCCATGGTCACGATGGTTCCAGGCATTGTGGCCGAGAACAGCATGGTCTGGCGACCATCTGGTGTGTAGGCGAAAAGCTTTTCAACGTCTGGCAAGAACCCGAGGTCCAACATTTCGTCGGCCTCATCTAGAACCATGAAGCGGATGTTGCCCAGGTCGAGAAGTTTCTGCTTTGAAAGGTCAATCAGTCGCCCCGGAGTGCCGACAATTACCTGAGCGCCGGCGTTGATCTCTGCGACCTGCTCTTCGTAAGCTTTACCACCGTAAATTGCCGCCACCATGGTTGAGCGATTTGCTGAAGCAAGTTTTAGGTCATCGGCAACCTGGATAGCGAGCTCGCGGGTTGGAACTACAACCAAAGCTTTCGCGCCCTTTTCAGGGTCCTTGCCCAAGCTCTGAAGCAGTGGAAGGCCGAAGCCCAAAGTCTTTCCGGTACCCGTCTTGGCCTGGCCAATAACGTCCTGTCCGGTCAGTGCAACCGGGATAGCCTCTTCCTGGATTGGGAATGGGCTGGTGATGCCTCGAGATGCGAGGGCTTCAACGATGTCTTCATCGATGCCTAATTCGGCGAAATTCAATAGTGCTCCTATAGTCGTGTTCAGTCTACTCGCGGTGCTACACCATGTCTCGGGATGATGAGTATCCTTGTCAATGTGTTTGATTGGTTTAAACGAATTCGCACGGGTGCCCGCAAGTTTGCGTTGCCGCCTCGTGAAGAGCGCGCCGCCCGTAATACCGGCGAGGTTAACCTAAAGCCGTACACCCCAGACGCCAAGTCATTTCTTGGTCAGTTGGCTTACCTTCAGTTGAGTCAATTTGAGATTTTGACCAGTGAACTCAAGTACTCGCCAAACACTCAGTACAAGGCAGAGCTTGGTGAGGCTGCCGCAAAAAGTTTTGAAAAGTACCGCTCAATTGCCAAGAAGATTGCTGCCCAGGGTATCGATCCGACCGATGCGATGGACCCATTCGTTGAGCGAATCGAAATGTTCCACTCTCGAACCAACGGACTCGACTGGTACGAAAGCGTCATCAAGGTCTACCTGGTTTCGGGTCTGCTCGATGATTTCTATCGCCGATTGGCGGTAGGTCTTGACCCACTGTTGCGCGCGGATGTTGAGAAGGCTTTGAGTGACAAAAAGTTCGAGCAGTTTGCCAAGCGCGTGCTGCTGGAATCGATGCAAAAAGACCCAACCCTAGGTTCGAGGCTTGCCCTTTGGGGTCGTCGACTTATGGGTGACGTGCTTCTCGAGCTTCGTGCTGCCTTTGACAACCGCAAGCTGGCGGGTGTGTCCAAGTCCAAGAAGCTAACCCTCGAAGAAGAGCGTGCCGTGAATTTGGCCTCGTACTCGAAGCTTGAGCCACTGATTACTGAGTTGATCGGTGCCCACACCGTGCGCATGGATGCGCTTGGGCTAACCGCCTAGTCCCTGAACAATTCAGGCCAAGCGGCAATTAGTTTGAGCTGTTAGCTCCGAGTCTTTGCAATCTGGCGGCCGCCAAAGTACATGGCTGCAGGCATACCCAACATCACGATGATCCAAATCCATGGTTCGTCGTAGTGCATGCCTGACCAAGTCAAAATTGCCCACAGCAAACTGCCCGAGACAATCGCAAGACCGGTTGGAACCAGTGAACCAAAGTTCTCATTGGTGAGGTTTACATACGGGGCAACCAGGCCCAGAATTAGGCCGTAAACCACGATGAAGGCAACGCAGAGCAGGGTAATCGGATCCATTAGGCGATGAACCCAACTCGACGAGTTTCTTCAGCACCAATCTCAACGTAGGCAAGAGATTCGGCTGGAACGACAAACTGACGGCCCTTGTTGTCAGAAAGCTTCAAAACCTTGGCGCCAGACTCTAGACAGGCTGAAACAACTGCCTCTACCTCACTGGCGGTTTGTGCCGATTCAAAGCTGAGCTCGCGCGGGCTATTTTTGATGCCGATTCTGATGTCCATTTAAGGCCTTTCATCTACTTCCATTAGATTACGACACCGATAAGACATGTGAGGTCGTGGACTCACTTTTTACTTGAATGTCAGGCCTGCAGGGTAGTTTTGACCTCGTGAAAATTTCTACCGTTTATGGCTCGCCCGGATCAGGCAAAACCACAGCGGTCGAGGCAGCATTTATGCGCGGCATCGCATCCGGTTTGTCTGCCGACCAGGTTCTGGTGCTGGCCGCCACCCGTGAGTCTGCCAACACACTCCGAGACTCACTAGCACTGAAACTTCAAGGCGCCGTATCTGGCTCGCTCGCAAGAACCGTGAGCTCTTTTGCCTTCGGTGTGATGCACCAGGCAGCCGTGGCTGCTGGGCATAAGTTGCCCGAGCTCATCAGTGGTAGTGAGCAGGACCGCCTGCTGGCGGAAATTATCGAGTCCCACCTGCTCGATCTTCAGTCAACCTCGGCTGGCAATTTTGGCGATTGGCCAAAGCACATCACGCCAACCGTGCTGGCTTTGAATGGCTTCAGAGCCGAGCTACGAGACCTAATCATTATTTGCCTTGAGTATGGGGTTAGCCCAGATTCTCTAGCCGCTATTGGACTTGAGCAAAAGCAACCGGTTTGGCCCGCTGCTGCCAATCTCTATCGGGAATACCTCGCCGCCGTTTCGGGGGTCGGGTTCGAGCATCGGTTCGACCCATCTCAATTGATTCGCTCGGCAGCCGACTGGCTTCAAACCAACCCGTGGCCAAAGGCCCTGCTTGACCTCAGGCTAATTCTGGTAGATGACGCCCAAGAACTAACCCCGGCAGCGGCTCATTTGATTCAGCTCCTAACCCGTTCTGGCGCTGATCTGGCTTTATTCGGTGACCCAGATGCATCCACTTTGGGGTTTAGGTCTGCCGATGCCAGGGCTATGAGCGCTCTAGCTGACGCAGTTGCCGCGGCCAACCAAACCACTGTTGACGTGACCTTTTTGCCGCCAGGCGAGCGCGCCCAGGGAATCGCCAACGTGCTCGGCAAAGTGAGCAATCAAATTGAGACTGCCCGGGCCGGCCGTCAGCGTAAGGGTCTGCTTCGACCAGAGCCCGATGCCTCGGCCGACGGCGTTGAGGGGCAGGTTTTTCTCGATGAGCAATCTGAAATCTCATGGCTGGCACGCCGACTCCGAGAGCTACATCTGTACGACAAGATCCAGTGGTCTCAGATGGCCGTGGTGGCCCGAAGTCAGGGCAACCTTCAGCAACTGGCCTCGGAGCTCTCGTATGAAAACATCCCGGTCCGTTTGGTTTCTCAAAGCCCACTGAGAGATGAGTTTGGTTCGCGAGCATTGCTGCGATTCTGTTGGGTTGTCCTGACTCGTTCACCGATCAGCATCGAACTAGCACTTGAACTGTTCACCTCGCCTTTGTGCGGTTTGGATTCGCTCGGCCTGCGTCGCCTGCGCCGGGCACTTCGTCGCGAGGAGTTAGCTGCCGAAGGGGCTCGAAATAGCGACGAGCTCCTCGTTGCTTTGTTTGATGCGCCTGGTGCACTCGCAGCGCTGAAGGGTCCCGAAATCCGCAGAGTCGCCAGTTTTCTGGAAACTTTTTTTGCGGCTCAGGAGATCACCGAAGACCAATCGGCCAGCATCGAAGACCTCCTCTGGCTGGCTTGGTCGAGGTCTGGCCTAGATAAGTCCTGGCGTGAACTTTCTAGAGGAGTAGGTGAGGTTTCGGCTCAAGCCAACCGAAATCTTGACTCTGTGGTTGAGTTGTTCGCGGCAGCGAATCGGTATGTCGAGCGTCACCCGGGTGCCAAATCATTGGTCTTTGTTGAACAACAGTTAGCACTGGGCCTTCCAGAAGACTCTTTGGCTCTAAATAACGAGCAGGCTGACCGCGTGAGCCTCATGACACCCGCTGCACTCATCGGCAGGACCTTTGATGTGGTTGCACTGCCTCAGTTGATCGAGGGTGTGTGGCCAAATCTAAAGCCGCGCTCTTCTCTCCTCGGTGCCACCGCACTCAGTTCTTTCTTATCGGGCAAGATCGATTCAATTGAACAGGCGCAGCGGTCAGAACTTCCGGACGAGCTGAGGATGCTTTACAAATCCGTGGGTGCTGCCTACCGTCGCCTAATCATTTCAGCCACCGATTCTGAGGACAGGCAGATTTCGCAATTCGTGAGCTTGATGCTCGGCACTATCCCGACACCGATTGCGCACCGCGGTCACCAACTCTCTCTAAGGGGTTTGGTCGGTTCGCTGAGGCGGCAGTTGGCAACAGATCGGCCATTGGCAGATCAGCAAAGTGCGGCAGTTGGGCTTGCTCGGTTGTCCCAGGCTGGAATACCGGGGGCAAATCCGGATAGTTGGTACGGGCTAAAACCAATCTCCACCACTGAGCCACTGATTGACCTCGCCGACCCAGAGGCTCAAGTCTTTGTGCGACCATCGCAACTTGAGAACTACTTAAAGTGCCCACTGCACTGGTTTATCAATGCGCATGGCGGGTCCGATTCAACTTTTTCTGCGAATCTCGGAACGCTACTTCACGAGGCCTTCGAATTGGCTACGGAAGTAACCGATGAAGCCTTGTGGAAGGTAGTTGAGTCCAAGTGGCACAGCCTCAAATTTGAATCTGATTGGCTTGAGCAGGCAGGTCAGCGGCGGGCCAAGGCCATGGTCGCCAACCTCGTTCAGTACGCTCAGCAAGTGCGTGCGCAGGGTGGCCAGGTCGCCGGAGCAGAAATCGATTTCGAGTTTGAGCTTGGTCGGGCAAAAATTCGTGGGCAAGTCGATCGCCTAGAGGTTTACCCTGACGGCAAGGTGTTCGTAGTAGACCTCAAAACCGGTGCCAAGCAGTTCACTGCCGCCGAGGCACAGAGTCACCCTCAGTTGGGGTTGTATCAACTCGCATATCAACATGGGGCCTTTGCTGGCCTGACTGGGTTGGCAGTGGGTTCCCATTTGGCGGGCGCCAAGTTGCTTCTGGTAAACGGAACCAAACCCACCGAGAGGGTTCAAGAAAGCCTGGCGGAAAACCAGGAGTTGCAGAGCAAATTTGAGTCACTTGTAGCTGAGGCAACCGAGGGCATGGCAATGGCAGATAAGTGGTTTGTTGCCGAAGTTGGCTCGCACTGCAGCAACGAAAACGAATTTGGAACCTGCCAAATTCACTTGACCAAGGCGGTGTCATTCGGTGGCTGATTTTAAGTTCTCTGCAAATCAGGTCTACGCGGTAATCCGCCCCTACACGCTCACCCCAGAGCAGGCGGCTGCCGTCGAGGGAGCCAGCGTCAACTCTCCTGCGCTCGTGGTTGCCGGTGCTGGTTCCGGAAAAACCGAGCTCATGGCGGTTCGGGTGCTTTGGTTGGTAGCCAATCGGGTTGTGCGGCCAGAACAGGTGCTAGGGCTTACTTTCACGAGAAAAGCTGCCGCCGAACTCGGTAAAAGAATCTACGAAAGCCTGTTGAAACTGCGCGACACCGATATGTGGCCAGAGGATCTCGAGTACGACTTCATTGCCCCAACAATTTCGACCTACAACGCGTACGCGAATAATTTGTTTCGTGAGAACGCTTTAGCGCTCGGGTATGAATCAGACGCCATACTGCTCACCGAAGCTGCAGCATTCCAACTTGCCCGTGAAGTCATCCTGAAGCACGGGTCCGAAATTGACCTTCGCCTGAGTGATCTCGACGCCAGCCTGAAATCGATTGTGGAATCGGTCTTAGCCCTAGCGCAATCCATGAACGACAACCTCGTCGGCGCAGATCAAATTGAGGCGGTAATCGAAGCCGCAGCCTCCTCGCTAGCCGAACTGCCCCGAAAAGCCGGTTCATCCGACACCACGCCATATTCGTACATGCAGTCTTTGCTCCAGCCAATCATGGGCACCCCGACCATCGCCAAGTTGGCAGAAGCCTATGCTCGCGAGAAGCAGCTCCAGGGTTACGTTGATTACTCCGATCAAGTTGCCTTGGCAGAACGTGCGGTTCGCGAGGTCCCCGGAATCATCGAACTCGAGCAGAGTAAGTTTCAGCAGGTTCTCCTTGATGAGTATCAAGACACCTCCTATCTTCAAACCAGGCTCCTGCAAGGGTTGTTTGCTGGCACATCGGTGTTTGCAGTTGGCGACCCAAACCAATCAATTTATGGCTGGCGTGGGGCCAGTGCCTCCAACCTCAAAAACTTCTACCGAGACTTCAATGCACCGGATGGATCGGCCTGGTTCTCGCTGTCGACTTCCTGGCGCAATCCCCAGCAAGTTTTGAACCTTGCTAACCACCTGATTGGTGAACTCAAGGTCGTTGAACTCACGCCGGCTCCAAGCGCAGGCCTCGGTCAAGTGGAGGTCGATTTTCAGCCAGACCTCAAGGCTGAGGCACAAGCTGTTGCCCGTTGGCTGAAGCAAAATAGCAATCAGGATCAAACCTCAGCGCTGCTGATGCGCAAAAGAAGCCAAATGCACCTGTTTGTTGAAGCGCTGGAAGGTCAGGGGCTTGACGTCGAAGTTGTGGGCCTTGGCGGTCTGCTTCAAATGCCAGAGATCGTCGACCTAGTTTCCGCGCTAAAAGTTATCCATAATCCGCTCGCCGGCACTCAGTTGATCCGTCTGCTGTCTGGGCCCCGATGGAGGCTCGGCGCAAAGGATCTTGAGCGCCTCCACCGTTACGCCACGAGACGTGCGCGACTTGATGATTCTTTGGTTGAGCGCCAGCGGGAGGGTCTAGCGCCGGAGGACGCAGTGTCAATTGTTGACGCTCTTGATCTTCTTCTAAATGAGAGAGAACCGGAGAAAATCGGGTTCTCAGACCTTGGATTACCAAGACTTCTCGACGCCGCTGCGTTACTCAGAAACCTTCGCCGCCAGACTGGGCTCTCCTTACCGGAATACGTGAGAGCAGTTGAGCAGGAGTTGTGGCTTGATATTGAGGTTGCAGCCAACCCTCGCAGGCACAACCCGCTGGCCCACCTAAACGCCTTCTCAAATATTGTTTCGAGCTATTCCGCCAACAACCATCAGCCTCACCTTGGCGGATTCATTGAATGGCTAGATTTTGCCGATCAGCGGGAACGTTTTGAAGTACCCACCAAAAACCCTGAGGCCGGTGTCGTGCAGGTTCTTACCATCCACGCAGCCAAAGGGTTGGAGTGGGACAACGTTGTGGTTGCCAATCTGGTTGAAGGTGACTTTCCAGGAGATGGCAAGGGCTCTTCGGGCTGGCTGGCATTTGGGCAACTTCCGTATCCGTTGCGCGGAGATCGCAACGAGCTTCCGGAGTGGAACTACGCACAAGTTGAAACCCAACCTGATGCCAAAAGTTTGGTTGAGAATTTCAAGGAGTTGATGCGTCAGCACCAGTTGAAAGAAGAACTTCGGCTTATGTACGTTGCCGTAACGAGGCCAAAATCAAGGCTTCTGCTCACCGGCTCATACTGGAAACCCGGAAACAAGAAGGTTCGAGAGCCATCCCGTTTTCTGAAGCAGGTAACCGAGATTTCCGGAACTTCTTTGCCTGAAAATCAGCACCCAGACAATCCCCTTGAAGATCACGCCATGGTTGAGGCCTGGCCGCTTGATCCACTCGGAGAAAGACACCGTTTGGTGCTCGAGCGAGCCGAGAAGCTGACTCGTGAGGCTATCGAGGTAATTGAAAGCAATCAGGCACAGGCAGCTATGCAGGTGCAGAGCGACATCGACCTACTGCTCGGTGAACGTGATGCGGCTCTTGCGAGCGCCGACCGAGTTGAGGTTCCAATCAGAATCCCAGCCTCGAGGTTCAAAGATTACATTCTTGACTTCGACGGTCTGGCTCAGCGACTCAAGCGCCCAATGCCATCCCGCCCCTTTCAGCAAACTCGAAATGGCACCTACTTTCACACCTGGGTAGAGGGGCAATTCAATTTGGCAACGTTGGGCGAATCCGAAACGTCTGTTGATGCAATTGATAGCGACTTTGCCAGCGAGTCGCTCGAAACGCTAAAGGAAAATTTTGCTTCATCGCGTTGGGCAACTCTCACACCGATTGCAATTGAGCAAGAAATTCAATTGACAATGGCCGGCCACACATTTGTTTGCAAGCTTGACGCAGTATTTGCGACAGAATCCGGAGTTGAAATTGTCGACTGGAAAACCGGAAAAGCTCCAAAAGATCAGGCCGATTTAGAAGCCAAAACTCTGCAGCTGGCGCTCTATCGAATCGCGTATTCGAGATTCACCGGTCTGCCGATCGAGCAGATTTCTGTTGGTTTTTACTTTGTGGCAGACAACGTCGAGATTCGTCCAGAAAAGGTGCTTGACGAAGCGGAACTGCTTGAACTTTGGGACCGGGCAACTAGCCAGAAGCCTTAGAAGAGTTCGTTGTCGGTCTTTTCAGGCAGTTCAATCGGCTTAGTGGCGTCGTCAACGTACTCATCTTTCGCCAGGTCGATGACCTCAAGCTCTTCGTCCTCGTCGGCGCTGATTGTTTCGACCTCGATCACTGATTCCGCCTCAAAAACAGGCGCAACCACCGCTTCTTCGTAGGTGATGGTTGTAATGGTCGTGGCTGAAGCAACCAGGCGTCCAACTGCACCGGTGCTCACGTCATCGGCCAAAACAGCCAAGAGGCTGCTGGCGTCATCGATGATTTCTTGGTCATTTTTATTGAGGCCGTGCATCAGCCAGCGAGCAAGTTCAATCTCGCTGTAGAGCGTTGCGCGCTGGCGTAGCCCAGCGTCCACCACCGGGTGGTGTTGGCGGTAAACATCCAGGATGCTGTCGCTGAGTTCGTGAATTCCTGTACCCAAAATCCAAGCAAAATCTTCTGCCGGGTCACTAATTTTTAGCGAGCTCCAGCCAAGAATTCCACTGACGCTTTCATCGAGCGCCAGCACGGTCTCGGTGTTGAGGCCGCCGTGGACCACAGTTGGCTGAAAGCGGAACAAGCTGACATCTTCGAGTGCGTTTTCCCAACGCGATAGCAGCACGGCTGGAATCTTCCCAGTTGAGGCCAGACGGTCAAGCTCAGCGGTGCGGTTGCGAACGATTTCTGCCGCGTCGTATTCGGCTAGGTGAGCTTCTTCAATGAGGTGGCGGTCAAGGTTATGAATCGCTGCAATGGCCTTGCCAATGCTTGTTGAAAGAGCAGTGTCGGCACCGACGGCAGAAATCTCGACCGGGTTTCCATAAACAAAGCTGAACACCAAAACGCGCGACCCGGATTCATCCTTGGTCTCGCCAACCAGATTGGTTACCTCAAAAGGAAGTGCCTGGCGTCCATTCTGGGTTAGGGCCTTGAGTGCGCGGAGTTCTACCTCTAGTTCGGCACCGGCGGCTTGATTGTTAGCCACACGAACCACATAGTGTTCACCGGTTGTTGCTGTTAGCAAAGCCGTATCGAAAGCACCGGTTCCCCCGGCCGAAAGGCTCTTTACCTGGTGAAAGTTAATGTTCGGGACAGCTGCTTTAGCTAGCGCCGCTAAAATCAAGGGAGATTTGGCCATGTGAAAAAGGGTAGAAGAAAATTTCTCGAACGCCCCGCATCGCCACGCGAATCTAGACAGAGAGCCCAAATGGATCAGTTGCTAAACCTGCCGATGGCACGCACTGCGATTGATCGTGACTATCTTGCGCGCGTTCAGCCGGGCCTCTTTGAAAATCTTGCGTCTACTCACTCGACCCGCTACCTGCTAATCAACCGCGGGAGAGTGCTTCTGGATGGGCCGGCCGAACAAGCTCAGCCGCGCCTTCACCTGATTGAGCGACCGACACAGGTTGAGCCAATTGTTGAGGTCTATCTGGGTCGTTCTGAGGTTGCCGAACAGCCAGTAGAAGCTGGGGCGGCTGTGGTGCTTTGGGTAGTAGACGACAGCGCGGCTGATTCGATTTCTTCAGACGGTTGGCATCAATTGAGGCGCACCGGTGCGGGGCTTTCAGCGCTGCACGCGGGGCTTTACACGCAGGCTTTGGCGCTCTCAAATTGGCATGCAACGCATCAGTTCTGCCCAAGATGCGGCACCTTGACCAGCATCGATCAAGCCGGTTGGGTCCGCGTTTGCCCGCAAGATTCGCACCAGGTTTTTCCTCGCACCGACCCAGCCATCATCGTGTCAGTTATTGATCAGCACGATCGAATTCTGCTTGGCTCGCAGGGAGTTTGGGAAGACAACCGTTGGTCCATCCTGGCCGGGTTTGTTGAACCCGGTGAATCGCTAACCGCAGCCGTACGCCGCGAAATGTTCGAAGAAGCCGGAGTCCGGGTTGTCCAACCGGAGTATCTCGGAAGCCAGGCGTGGCCTTTTCCTTACTCGCTCATGGTTGGCTTTACCGCCAAAGTCGATCCTGCATTTGCCGATGCTGACTTGGCACCCGATGGTGATGAGATTGAAAAGTTGCGCTGGTTTAGTCGTGCTGACATCGAGGCTGAGGCAAGTTCGTTGCTGCTTCCGGGGCGCATGAGCATCTCTCGCGCAATTATCGAGCACTGGTACGGATCAGAGATTGTCTCGGCAACGGAGTTGGGCCAAATTGGATCCTGAACTTCTGCTTGAAAACCTTGACCCTGAACAGCGACTAGCAGCTGAGTCGTTGGTGGGTCCGACCTGCATCCTGGCCGGTGCGGGCACGGGAAAAACCACAACCGTCACCCATCGAATTGCCTACGGTATTGCCACCGGATTTTATGCGGCCAACCGTGTACTTGCCCTGACCTATACCAACCGAGCTGCCGGCGAGCTCAGAGCCCGGCTTCGCCAATTGGGTGTCGGTGCCGTATCGGTGAAGACTTTTCACGCTGCGGCGTTGTCTCAGCTTGAATTCTTCTGGCCACAGTTTGCCGGCGTTCCTGCACCAGCTGTTTTGCAGTCCAAGGCCCGGATGATTTCTGAAGTAGCCGATTCAGTCAAGATTCGTCTTGATGCCGGCGCGGTACGCGATTTTGCAGCAGAAATCGAATGGCGCAAATATTCGATGCTGAGCCTGGAGCAGTACGCCGAGGTAGTGGCGAGTCGCCCTAAAGTTGCCGGGCTGAGTCCCAGCAAAAACGTTGAGCTTCAGGCAGCTTACGAAGAAGCAAAAGTTAAGGCCCAAAAAATTGACTGGGAAGATGTCTTGGTGCTAACCCTCGGTCTTTTGCGAGCCGAGCCGCGAGCCCTCGCCCATGTGCACCAGCAGTATCGATTTTTTACGGTTGACGAATACCAGGACATTTCGCCGCTTCAGCACGCGCTTTTGGATACCTGGTTGGGTAACCACTCGGACATTTGCGTTGTCGGAGACCCGAATCAAACCATCTACTCATTCACCGGAGCTACCAGCGAATTTTTGCAAAATTTTGGCAGCCGATACGAGGGTTCTGTCGAGGTTCAGCTGACTCGCAACTACCGCTCGACTCAGCAAATTGTTAATTTCGCAAACCGCCTAACCCAAGATTCATCGGCGGTTGAACCTCTCGTGTCGCAGGGTGAACCCGGTTTGGCGCCGCGCACCCTTTCTTTTGCTACCGTCGCCGACGAGTGTTCTGGGGTGGCTCAGGCCATCCGGGTCAAGCTCGATCAGGGCGTTAAGCCAAGCGACATGGCAGTCTTGTACCGGGTCAACGGCCAGTCTGAGGCTATTGAAAACGCTTTGGCGCATGCCGGAATTGATTACCAGGTGCGCGGGGGAGAGCGGTTCTTCAATCGACCAGAAGTCCAAAATGCAATTCGTGCAATTCGGGCTCAAGCCGTGGCCCCGATTGATAAAAGCCTGTTCGAAGCTGTGTCTGATATTTGCCGGTCTCTCGGTTGGCAAGCCCAACAGCCGCAGGAGCATGGCAGCGCACGCGAGAAGTGGGAGTCACTCAATTCACTGTTGGCCATCACCGAAGAATTGCCGGCCGGCTCTAACGTAATGGACTTTGCCAAAGAACTCGAAGAGCGCCAGCGATCTCAACATGAGCCAATCAAGGCTGCAGTCACGCTGTCTACGATTCACGCTGCCAAGGGTTTGGAATGGCCTTACGTTTTTGTCGTTGGCCTCACCGAGGGTTACCTGCCGATCAGCTATGCCGTGACTCCAGCAGAAATCCGAGAAGAACAACGTTTGCTTTACGTTGGCTTGACGCGCGCCAAGAAAGAATTGACCCTATCCTGGGCCCGCCGAGACGCAGTGAGCGGCCGCGACCGCGAACCATCCAGGTTTTTTGGCCTACTCCAGCCCCGAGGGTGATTGGCAACTGCACTTGGGTGACACCGGCCAGCTAATTTCTACCAGCTCCCCAGATGACCGATGAAGTTCATAACCCACTCGATTTTCGCCGACCTGGCCAAATCCGCTGACCGTATCGATGAGTTGAAGAATTTTCTGTAGCGCCAGACCCGCGGCAAAAAACTGAGCGGTTGAATCATCGAAACGGTGCTTTCGGCCGACCAATTGACTTGCCACAGCTGGCCAAGATGGGTCGGCAGTGGCGCGGCTCTGTTCGAGGCAGAGAAGGCACGGTGTCTGCCCCGGCAGAATGATGGGGCTCACCGATACCGATTCAGCCCCAGCTGTGATGGCCAGGTGCGGCACATCGCGGTTCATCCAGGTGGAGTAAAGCACTGGCGCAACCACCTGATGGCCGACTAATACCGCGCATTCAATTTGATCTAGCTGATGTTCTTTGAGTGGCATGGCATGAATTCGGGCCTGATTTGGAGAGGCAGCCAGGAGTAAATTGAGGGCATTTATCTTAGAGTGGCCCAAAAGTTGCGTCGGATATCCGGTCGGGCCTAGGTCCTCCGGCATCACTTTCGAGGAGTCTGCGCTGTAAATTTGTCCGATGCCAGCTGAGGCTAGACCGAGCGCCAAAGATAGACCGGCACCACCTAGGTGATCGATGCTGATTTTCCTGAGTCCTCGCTCAATAAGAACTTGTTCGCCATTGAAGCCGGTTTGCAAACTGGCGCGCACAATCTCGGCAAAGGCCGATTCAACGTATTCGCTGGCAAGTGGTTGGACCTTCCCTGCGGGCTCAATCTGTTTCTCAAGTACCGAGTCGAGTTCGCGAAGCAGGGCCTTTGATTCTGAGTCTGATACGCCCAACTGTGAACTAAAAGAATCAAAATGCTGATCTGCTATACCCCGATACAGGGCAGCAATCAATTTCTCCTGTGCCGGAGACAGCCGTCTGAATACCGGTTGGTTTTTACCCAAACCGATTTGGAGGGTGTGTGGATCGCGCCAAATTGACTGCTGGTGAGGATTTATTCGGATAACCATGGCTTGATTGTGGTCAAGTCATGAATTAGCGGTCTAAGTTATCCCCAAATTTCCTAGTCGCCGAGTAAGTCTCGCAGCGCGCGATCAAAGTCGTCTGCCTCAGGTGATTTACCTTGAAGCTTCTCAATTAGCGCGGCCGGGTTATTGATGTCCTCGCCAGTTGGCGCCAGGTCAGGGTGGTCCCACAGGTTATCGCGGCGATCAATTCCAACAGCGTCGGTAACCGCGCGCCACATTGCCGTTGCTTCCCGAAGTCGCCTTGGGCGCAGTTCCAAACCAATCAGTGTGCCAAAAGTAAGCTCGGCTGGGCCGGCGGTGGCTCTTCTGCGTCGGACTGACTCGGCAATCGCACCAGACCTAGGGAGGAGTCGGGTTGCATCTTCGGTGACAACGTCAACCCAGCCCTCAATCAAGGCCAGCATGTTTTCGATGCTTGCCAGCGCCTGGTTCTGTTCGTCGGTGCGCTCTGAAATAAAAGCTCCCGATTCAATGGCCTGCTTGATTGCATCGGTGTCGTTTGGGTCCAAGCTCTCGGCCAACTCACTGATGCGATCGCTGTCGATTGAGATTTCGGATGCGTAAGTCGTGATTTGGGACACAACGTGATCTCTCAACCACTTGCTGTGCTTGAACAAGCGGACGTGCGCCATCTCCCGAATCGTAAGGTAAATGTAAGCCTGATCGGTTTCTTCGCCCAGTCCCTCAACGAACTCCTGAAGGTTCTGCGGAACGAATGCCGCCCTTTGATCTTTGAAGAGTGGAAGACCGATGTCTCCGCCGCTGAGCACCTCGCTCGAAAGCTTGCCGAGTGCCTGCCCCAACTGGATTGCAAACAGCGTTCCACCAACGGACTTCATGAGGTCTCCGGCGTTGCCCAAAACGCCGGCTAATTCGGGTGGAAGGTTTTGCGTGAGCTGTTCACTTAGGGCAGCGCTCATTCGATTAGCTACCGGCTGGGTTAGGTCCTGGAACAACGGCATTGCATCAGCAACCCACAATTCTCGGCTAAGCAATTTTGGCTCTGACGTGAGTTCTGAGATCGCGGTTGCACAGTTGAGCCAGAGGCTGCCGATTGAGACGCCGTCGTGAATGCCCTTGCGAGCCGCATCGGTAATCGATTTTGCGCCGCTCCTAGCGGTTTCCTTGGCCTGGCTCATTGCCATTTGCCAATTTACGCCGGAGCTGCCAGTGCCGCCAGGCATCATGTTCATAGCCTGCTGCAGGTTTTTCATAAAAGCTGCCAGGTCTTCTGGGTTCATGCCCATCGGGTTCTGAGGGTTGTCGTTGTTCGTCATACCGTCCTTACCTTCATAACCATAATCACGCTTAGGCTTAAGTGAATCGAAAGTTTGTGAAAGGTTGCTGTGAGTTTCTTCAACGAGTCCACTTCTACAGGTTCTCGACAGCAGCCCAAGCGCGCTTGGGGGCTGATCCTCACTAGCCTGGCGACTCTCGGGCTCGTGCTGGCCATGTTCTTGCCGGCCCCGTACGTAATCGAGAAACCAGGCCCAACATTCAATGTTCTGGGTCAGAGTGATCAAAAAGACATCATCACAGTTAGTGGTGCGCAAACTTACAAAACCGACGGAAATTTGAACCTCCTCACAGTCAGCGTTGTGGGCAACCGTGAGCAGACACCCGGTTGGTTGGAGCTGCTTTTGGCCTGGCTTGATCCAGCCCAGAGCGTTTTGCCGCTAGATCAAGTCTTTCCGCCAAGCCAAACTCAAGAAGAGGTTCAGGCCGAGAGCACGGCCATGATGGAGATGTCCCAGCAGGATGCCATCGCAGTGGCGCTAGCCGAACTGGGATACGAAGTACCGGTCCACGTCTACGTCAGCGCGGTCCTAAAAAATGCTCCCGCCTCGGGCATTCTTGTTGCCGGTGATTTCATAACCTCAATCAATGGTGAAGCCATCTTTGACATCGATGTTCTGCGCGATCGCGTAGCCAAATATGATGGCGTGACGCCACTTGCGGTTGGAATTTTGCGCAAGGGTGTTGAAAAAACAGTCTCGATTGTTCCTGAGAAAGACGCCTCAGATGACGGCAAGTACCGCATGGGTGTCAGCGTCGGCTACAAGTTTGATTTCCCAGTCGACGTCCAGCTCGAGCTCGGCTCTGTCGGTGGGCCATCGGGCGGAATGATGTTTGCCCTAGGGATCTATGACAAGTTAACCCCCGGAGCCCTTACCGGGGGCCAGTTCATCGCTGGCACCGGCACAATCAGTGCAGCGGGTCAGATTGGGCCCATCGGTGGAATTCGTCAAAAGCTTTACGGCGCTGATCGAGACGGCGCTGAATACTTTTTAGCCCCTAGCGAAAACTGCGATGAAGTTATTGGCAATATTCCGGAAGGTCTTCAAGTATTTAAGGTTGAAACCTTTGATGACGCGCTGTCGATTGTGAACGCTATCGGGCAGCAAGCAGACCTTAGTGGTCTACCAGTTTGTAGCACCAAATAACGCAACAGGAGAATGATGACAACCGCCACCAATCTGAATGCCAAGCGCCGCCGATCACCCGCTTCAATCGCCACCGGCATTGTCGTGGTGCTGGGTTTGGCTTTGGTTGGAGCCTCAGGTTTGTACACCGACAGCCTTTGGTTCGGGCAATTGGGTTACCAAGAGGTATTCACCACGCAAATTTTGGCTCAGGCTGGTGTCTTCGCCGCAGCTGCGTTGTTCTTCGGCCTAATTACTTGGTTGGGTTTCTTCATTGCGTATAAAAACCGACCAATCTACCTAAAGTTTGCCGACGAGGGCGACCCATTTGCTCAGTACCGAGCTCTGCTTGACCAGCTTCGCAAAGTGGTTTCGGTCGGTTTGCCAATTCTGCTCGGAATCTTTGCCGGTGTCGCGGCAGCAAGCCGCTGGCCGATTGTGATGATGTGGCTGAACCGCACATATACCGGTGAGGTTGATGCTCAATTTGGTCTTGATGTTTCTTTCTACATGTTTGACCTGCCGTTCCTGCAGGCGCTAACCAGTTTCGTCTCGGCCGCCGTCCTATTGGCCGGAATCATCGCTGCCGCGGTGCACATCATTTACGGCAACATCCGTTTCCGCGGTCGCGAGACCAAGGTTGGCAAGTCAGCTCGAGTTCAGTTGTCAGTAACCGCTGCACTTTACCTTTTGGTTCAGGGTGCTTCGCTGTGGCTTGACCAGTACTCGACAATGACTAGCTCAAGCGGCCTGTACACCGGTGCAACGTACACCGATGTCAACGCAACTATCCCGGGCTTCCAGATTCTCGCTCTGATTTCTTTGGTCGTAGCGATTCTCTTCTTGATCACCGCGGTTATGGGCAAATGGCGACTACCGATCATGGGTACCGCTCTGATGATCATCAGCTCGATGGTTCTCGGAGCACTTTATCCGTGGATCGTTCAGACCTTCCAGGTGGGCCCAAATGAGCGCACGATTGAGGCTCAGTACATCGAGCGCAACATCGAAGCCACTCGTGCCGCCTACGGCCTGGATGCTGTTGAAGCGGTTGAATACGATGCTGAAACCACCGCAACTTCGGGTGCTCTTCGTGAAGATGCTGAAACTACGGCAAACATCCGAATTATTGACCCTGCCCTGGTCAGCGCTTCGTTCAAACAGCTTGAGCAGTACAAGCAGTACTACAGCTTTGAATCGCACCTGGATGTCGACCGCTACACGATTGACGGAAAGACTCAAGACACCGTTATTGCGGTTCGCGAGCTTGACCAGGCCGGTCTGGGCGACAGCCAGTCTTGGTACAACAACGTAATTGTTTACACCCACGGATACGGTGTGGTTGCCGCCTACGGTAACCAGCGATCAGCCGAGGGTCAGCCGGTTTTCTTGCAAAAGGGAATTCCGTCGAACGGTCTGTTGGGTGAGTACG
Source organism: Rhodoluna sp. KAS3 (assembly GCF_026000575.1). Taxonomy (NCBI): domain Bacteria; kingdom Bacillati; phylum Actinomycetota; class Actinomycetes; order Micrococcales; family Microbacteriaceae; genus Rhodoluna; species Rhodoluna sp. KAS3. The sequence continues at coordinate 349,070 of NZ_AP026910.1, forward strand.
AGCCGAGAATTTACTTCGGCGAATCATCACCGGTTTACTCAATCGTGGGTGGACCTGCCAACACCGAGCCACGCGAGTTGGACTATCCAGCCGGTGATGGCGAGGCAGACCAGACCTACACCACCTTTACCGGTGACGGCGGTCCAAAGCTAGACAACATCTTTGCCCGTCTGGCCTATGCGTTGAAGTTCCAGAGCGAGCAAATTTTGCTGTCCGATGCTCTCAACAACGAGTCCCAGATTCTTTACGATCGAGACCCGCGTACCCGAGTTTCTGAAGTAGCTCCGTACCTAACTCTCGACAGTGACAGCTACCCAGCTGTGGTTGATGGTCGCGTGGTTTGGATTGTTGATGGTTACACAACCTCGGCTAACTATCCTTACTCGCGCGCAGAGAACTTCGGCGACGCAATTACCGACAGCAACTCAGGAACCATTTCAACTCGCGGTTCGATTAACTACATCCGTAACTCGGTGAAGGCCACAGTAGACGCCTACGACGGCAGCGTGACCCTGTACGCGTGGGATGAAACCGACCCAATCCTGAAGACTTGGTCGAAGATCTTCCCAAACACCATCAAGCCGGTATCTGAGATGTCGGGTGACCTTATGAGTCACGTTCGTTACCCGGCTGACCTCTTCAAGATGCAGCGAGCTGTGCTTGGTTCATATCACGTCACCGATGCTGGCGCTTTCTACTCGCAGGAAGACGCTTGGATGACCCCAAACGATCCGGTTAGCGGTTCAGACAGCAACCAGGTTCTGCAGCCGCCTTACTACCTGACTCTTCAGGTTCCTGGCGCGACAGCCCCAAGTTTCTCGCTGTACTCAACCTTCATTCCTCGATCGACTGGTGAATCAAGCCGAAACGTTTTGAAGGGCTACTTTGTAGTTGACTCGGATGCCGGCTCCACCGATGGAAAGGTATCCAGCAACTATGGAAAGTTGCGGTTGCTAACCCTCCCAGCCAGCACAATCGTGCCGGGTCCTGGTCAGGTTCAGAACGCATTCTCGGCCGACTCTGAAGTATCCCGATTGCTAAATATTTTGCGTCAGGGTTCAACTCAGGTGCTAAACGGTAACCTACTTACCCTTCCGGTCGGTGGTGGATTGCTTTACGTCCAGCCGGTTTACATTAAGTCAACCGGCGAGACCAGCTTCCCGCTGCTTAAGAAGGTATTGGTTGCCTTCGGTGACAAGATTGCCTTCGAAGACACCCTTGATGAAGCCCTTGATTCGCTGTTCGGCGGCAACTCGGGTGCTGAGGCCGGAGATGGCGACGGTGTCACGGTGCCTGAAGAGCCTGGCGTTGAAGAGCCAACCACCGGTGAAGGCACAAACGCTGCTCTAGCCGCTGCGCTTGAAAAGGCTCGCAAGGCCATGCTTGACCGCGAGGCGGCTATGGCGGCCGGCGACTGGGCAGCTTACGGCAAGGCTGACGACGCTCTGAAGGCAGCAATTGAGGCGGCGATCGCGGCATCAAACTAGCCGGCTGGAACTTCTCCTCGAGGCGTGCTACACTTGGAACTTCGCCGCGGGGTGGAGCAGTTCGGTAGCTCGCCGGGCTCATAACCCGGAGGTCGTAGGTTCAAATCCTGCCCCCGCAACTAGAACAAAAACCCGGTTCACCAGAAATGGTGGGCCGGGTTTTTGTTGCTGTTGATAACTTAAGCGCTGGATTCACGTGGCACCTAGCATCAGTTCATGTTTGCAAAACAGTTTGCCGGATTCGGCTTGGCACTAATGCTGTGCCTGTTGGTGCCGTTGCCATCTCCCAGTTGGGCGGCCTGCAAGGTCAATAGGTCCTCTGACGGAATCCAGCACGGTTCCGTCGTAGTCGGTTCAACGGTAACCATTTGCGGTTCAGCTCAATCGGTTCAGCCGGGCCGCAAGAGCACCGTGTCAAAAGTTCAACCTAAGGTGCAGTCCAAGGTCACCGCACCGGTGGTGGCTAAGCCTGCACCAAGAAAAGCAAATCAGTATGACAAGCATCGAGGTTGGGTTACGCCACCGATTAAGGCAAAGCCCAAAATAGCCGCCAAGCCTAAAATTTCCATCAAAAAGGTTGTCAAGAAAGCCACAAAAATAAGTTCACCTACAGCCATTTCTAAATCAGCCGAGGCCTCATTCAACGTTCAGGACCTCGAGGTGAGCGTAAGTCCTGGTTCGCAAGTCATCACTGGGCAAGTGCTCCGGTTTGGCACCAATGCCAGCACACACTTCGGCAGGGGCAACATCCTCGGCAAAAACGCTGAGGTCAGGTTTAGCCTTCGGCAAATCGGTTGGCATTTTGGCGACGACACCGAATCTTCAGCGGCAAATCCACAAAAAGCATTTTGGTCAGAAGGCCAATTCACGGTAGTTGCCCATGCCACTTATTCGGTCGCGTATCGCCTGGCTGGCGCTACATCCTGGATCCCATCCGGGGCCGAGATAACCACAACTGCGGAGGTAATCGTCGAGGTGGGGGTAGATTCGGAAACTCAAACCCAAGAGAGCGCCGATAGGCGAGTTTTGTTGGTGGGGGAGCCATGCAGAGCTGATTTGAGCGTGTTTGGCTGCGGATAACTGGTTTCAGGTTTCTCTCAGAGAGTTTTCATAAACTATTCAGACACGCTTGGCAATCTATTTGTCAAAGATGAAAGGCTTAAAGTGTCTGATTACAACCGTCAATTTGTATTTGAAGTTGCTAAACCGGTGGAGTTGGTCAAACCTAAGCTCACGCTTCGCCAAAGATTAGCTAAAAAGACCACATTCCTTACTGGCACGGCCGCCATCACCCTGGGTGCCGTAATTGGCGCTGGTGTTGGTGCCGGCGTCGGCGTATCCGTCTACAACTACTGGACGAGACCTGCCCCAATCGTGGTCAACAACACCGATGATGTGAACTGGGTTACGGCCGCTGCCGCCAAGGCTTCACCGTCAGTCGCAACCATCAATGTTTCGGGATCAGCCGGTGGCGGAAACGGGTCCGGCGTATTTTTGACCGAAGATGGATACCTTTTGACCAACACCCACGTGGTGACGCTGGACGGCTCAGAGGCGCAGGCAGAAATTGAAGTCAAAACCTGGGATGGTCACGTCTACCCTGCGACCATCGTCGGAACCGACCCAATCAACGACCTGGCTGTCATCAAGGTCGAGGCACCAATTACCTTCACCCCGATAACTTTTGCCGACTCTAGCAAGCTCAATGTTGGCGCCCGCGTTGTTGCCCTGGGAGCCCCACTCGGATTGGCCAATACGGTGACCGAAGGCGTTGTTTCAGCACTGAATCGAACCATTCAGGTGGCATCGGCAGCGGCACCAGAGAATTCAGATTCCGGCCAGGGTGGTTTGCAGCTTTTCAGTGGCAGCGGAACTGCCATCAACCTCCGGGTAATTCAAACCGATGCTGCCATCAACCCAGGTAACTCTGGTGGTGCGCTGGTTAATTCCACCGGTGAGCTTGTAGGTATCAATGTGGCAATTGCATCGGCCGGCAGCTCAGGTTCGTCCGGCAGCATTGGTGTGGGTTTTGCTATCCCTTCGAATGTGGCCAAGAGAATTGCCAGCGAAATTATGGCTAGTGGCAGTGCCAGCCATGCCCTGCTTGGAGCAGGCGTAACGGATGCCGCCAACTCAGACAACAACACCAGCTTTAGTGTGGGCGCCGAAATCCGTGAACTCACTCCGGGTGGCGCGGCCGAGCTTGGCAAGCTCGAGGTTGGCGACATCATCGTTGAATTCAACGGAGTTCCGATTGCTTCGGCAAGTGAATTAACGGCTGCCGTTCGTCAAGAGCCGGCCGGCGCAGTGGCTGAGGTTACTTTCATTCGGGATGGCAAGACCATGAGCCTGAAGGTAACCTTAGGAGACGCGGCTGACCTTGAATAGTCGCGGATTCGAAGGGAGCGCCATGAGCGATTTTGGTAGTGAGAGCATCGGCGGGCAGACCGCCGGATCAACTCTGCTTGAAGAGCAGGTTCAAAATGTTGAGCCAGGCGACCACGAGCGTAATTCTCATTACGTTCGCAAAGAAAAGATTGTCGAGTCGGCAGTTTTGGGTACGCCGGTCATCGCGCTGTGCGGCAAAGTCTGGGTCCCGGGTCGTGACCCAGAAAAGTTTCCGGTTTGCCCTACCTGCAAAGAAATTTATGAGGGGCTCAGACCAGAAGACCCTAAGAGTTCTGGCGACGGCAAATAGACTTACCCCGTGAATGACGCGCCAATCGGTATTTTTGACTCCGGTGTTGGCGGGCTAACCGTAGCCCGAGCCATCATCGATCAGTTGCCAAACGAATCCATCATCTATGTAGGTGACACTGCAAATACGCCCTATGGCCCAAAGTCCATTCCGGTGGTTCGTGAGCTTGCCCTAAGCGTGATGGATCGTCTGGTTGATGAGGGCGTCAAATTGCTGGTAATCGCGTGTAACTCAGCATCTGCAGCTGTCTTGCGCGACGCACGTGAGCGTTACACAGTCGGTCGAGGTATTCCGGTGGTCGAGGTTATTCAGCCCGCTGTTCGACGTGCCGTTGCAGCCACCAGAAACCGCAAAGTGGGCGTAATTGGCACCACAGCAACCATTACCTCAAAGGCCTACGATGACGCCTTCGCTGCGGCAGTGGACCTTGAAATTCACAGTGCTGCCTGCCCAAGTTTTGTTGACTACGTCGAAAAAGGCATTACCTCAGGGCCTGAGCTATTGGCGGCGGCTGAGCAGTACCTCGGCCCAATCCGTGATTCTGGCATCGATACCTTGGTGCTTGGCTGCACCCACTACCCGCTGCTTACCGGAGCCATTTCCTATGTCATGGGTGAAGACGTTACTTTGGTTTCCAGCGCTGAAGAAACAGCGAAAGACGTATATCGAACCCTAGTGGCGCACGATCTCCTCCGAACCGCAACCACCCCTCCGGTCCTAACTTTTAAGGCCACCGGAGACGCTCAATCTTTTGAAAAACTGGCACGTAGATTCCTCGGGCCAGAGGTAACCCAAGTTGAAGGACTTTCATGACCGTTCGCGCCGATGGCAGAACCCCAGACCAACTCCGCACCGTAACTATTGAACGCGGCTGGAGCGATCACGCTGAAGGCTCAGCACTGATTTCTTTCGGTGGCACAAAGGTTTTGTGCACGGCTTCGTTTACTGCTGGAGTTCCGCGTTGGAAGGTCGGCAAGGGAGAAGGCTGGGTTACCGCAGAGTACGCCATGCTTCCTCGAGCAACCAACACCCGAAATGACCGCGAGGCCGTCAAGGGCAAGATTGGTGGGCGCACCCACGAGATTTCGCGCCTAATTGGGCGCAGCCTGCGTGCCATTGTTGATGTCCGCGAGCTCGGCGAGAACACCATCGTGATCGACTGTGATGTACTTCAGGCAGATGGTGGCACCAGAACCGCTGCAATTACCGGTGCTTACGTCGCGCTGGTTGATGCCATTAGCTGGGCGCGCGAGCGCAAACTAATCAGTGCCAAGGCCAAGCCGCTGACCGACAGTGTTGCCGCTATCTCAGTTGGCATTATTGACGGCACCCCGATGCTAGACCTGGCCTACGTTGAAGACGTGCGCGCTCACACCGACATGAATGTGGTTGTTACTGGGTCGGGCAAATTTGTTGAGGTTCAGGGTACTGCCGAGGGCGTGCCATTTGACCGAGACGAGTTGAATGCCCTGCTTGACATTGCACTAAAGGGCACCGGCGAGCTAACCGAAATCCAGAAGGTTGCCCTGGCCGGATCGGCAAACTAATGGAGCTGGTGCTCGCGACTCACAACGCCCACAAGGTAGCCGAGGTTGGCGCCATCTTGGCCAACTCCGTGCCTGGTCTAAATCTGCTTGGTTACGAGGGGCCTGAGCCGGTTGAGGATGGCGTGAGTTTTCTTGAAAACGCACTCATCAAGGCACGTGCTGCCTTTGAGTTCACGGGCCGACCAGCCATTGCTGACGACTCCGGGTTGGCGGTAGAGATTCTCGGTGGCGCCCCTGGAATATTCAGCGCCCGTTGGTCCGGTACTCGCGATAATCAGGTCAACCGGCAACTGCTTTTGGCCCAATTGGCCGACGTAAAGCCAGAGCATCGGGCTGCCGCCTTCGTTTGCACTATTGCCTATGTAGACCGTGAAAACGAAGTTTCATTCACCGGCATTTGGCCTGGCAGTATTGCAACCCAGGAGCATGGCGAGCACGGTTTTGGCTACGATCCGATTTTTATCCCAGAGGGTTTTGAGGTCACTGCGGCGCAATTGGACCCTGAAGTAAAGAACCTGCTAAGCCATCGTTCGTTGGCACTTGAGCAGCTGGCCAGCTACCTAGGCTCAATCGAAAACTAACTAACTAGGGTTTCGGCCTTGTGCTCGCGTCTTGCCTTGATTACTTCGTAGGCAATCGGAATCGATGAAACCACCACGAAACCAATCGTGAAGTATTCAACGTGCTGGGCAACAAACGGAATTTTGCCCAGGAAGTAACCCAGCAGGGTGACTCCGGTTCCCCAGCCAATGACGCCGATGAAGTTGTATTTCAAGAAGTTTCGGTAAGGCATCTGTCCGATTCCGGCTGCTACCGGAACAAAGGTCCTCATGACCGGTACAAAGTGAGCCAAGATGATAGCTCGGGCGCCATAGCGCTCGAAGAAGCTGTTGGTTTTGGCAACATTCTTTTGGCTGAATAGCTTTGAATCCTGCTTATTGAAGATGGCGGGACCAGACTTTCGGCCAATCCAGTAGCCAGTTTGATCACCCAACCAGGCCGAACTCGAAATCATGATGCAGGCCAACCAGATTGGCACTGGCCAAGGCTCACCGGCGGTCGGAAAAACCACATCGCCGGTTGAAATCATTAGACCGACTACAAATAGCAGCGAGTCACCCGGCAGGAAGAAACCAACCAGCAGGCCGGTCTCAATGAAGACGATCGCGCAAACGCCAATCATCGCGAAGGCTCCGAAAGACTGAATCAGTGTTTCGGGCTCAAGCCATTCCATTCCAAACATGTGCCCCTAGCAGGATTCGAACCTGCGCTTTCGCCTCCGGAGAGCGACGCTCTATCCCCTGAGCTATAGGGGCCAGGGTGCGCTTAAAGCCTAACAGCGAGGATGGCCTATGATTTTCTAAGACTGCTGAACAACAAGGAGAAATAATGGCGCTAAAACTACCGGGTCAATGGGTATGGGACTCATGGTTTGTTTTCGATGGTGAAAAGCACCACGCCTTTTATTTGCAGGCATCTCGCGGTCTAAAAAACCCAGACCGTCGTCACCGCAATGTGACCGTCGGCCACGCTATTTCAGACGATCTTGTCAATTGGACAATCCTCCCGGACGCACTGACTCCTAGTGACGAACCTGGTTTTGACAGTTGGACCACTTGGACCGGATCTGTGACCAAGGGCGATGACGGTCTTTGGTACCTGTTTTACACCGGTACCAGCCGCGAAGACGCGGGCGAGCGCCAGGCCGTTGGGCTTGCGGTTTCTAAGGACCTGATCTCGTGGGACAAGGTTCAAACCACTCCGGTGGCAGAGGCCGATCCGCGCTGGTATCGCACGCTTCAGGCTGGTTTCGAAAACGAGCCGTTCCGCGACCCATGGGTATTCAAGCTTCCTGGTGAATCTGAATGGACCATGTTGACCACAGCCGCGTCAAACACATTCGAGAACCCGAATCAAAATGCAGTTGCCGGTTACGCCAAATCAAAGGACCTAATCAACTGGGAGGTATTGCCTCCGCTGGGCAAACCGGATTCAGGTTTTGGCGAGACTGAAGTGCTTCAGTATGCAAACGTCGATGGCGTTCCGCTATTGCTGTTCTGCGCATCAATGCAATGGTTGAGTGCCGATCGTCAGGCCAACGGTGAAAAGGGCGGCGGTTACAGTGTGGTTGTTCCGGCTGACCTGAGTGAAGTTGATTTCACCAAGTCGGTGGCATTCCCTGCCTATGACCTTTACGCTCCGAGATTGGTTCAGGATAAGCAGGGCGGCTGGAACTACATCGGTTTTGTAAATTACCGCGATGGCGAGTTCTACGGTGAGCTTTGTGATCCAATTCCGGTCACCGCCGACCCAGTGCTAGGCCTCATCCGCAAGTAGTCAAATCGGTGTCAGGGCGCCATTCTCGGTATGATTTAGAGACAGTCTCTTTTCGATGCCGGCCCTTTGCGCGCCCATCAAACTGAGAAATTCAGTTAGGAACCACATTGACTCCAGCAGACCTTTCTGCCGCCATCGTTCGCATCCTCAGCGGTTTGCAGGCCGATGGTCGACTTAGCGATGGTCCGATTCCCACTGAAGTTGTTGTCGAACGGCCAAAAAACCGCGATCACGGTGACTGGGCAACCAACGTCGCTATGCAATTGGCCGGCAAGTTCGGCATGAATCCCCGAGCATTTGCTGAGCTGTTGGCGGCCGAGCTTTCGCAGGCTTCCGGTGTCGAAAAGGTAGACATCGCCGGCCCTGGTTTTATCAACATTTCAGTCAGCGCTGCCGCTGCCGGTGAGCTTGCCAAGGTAATTGTTGAGGCTGGCGACACCTTTGGTATCGGCACTGACCTCGCCGGGGTAAAGCTCAACCTTGAGTTTGTTTCGGCCAACCCGACCGGCCCGATTCACATGGGTGGAACCCGCTGGGCAGCGGTTGGAGACTCGCTAGCGCGAATTTTCGAAGCTCAGGGCGCAGACGTAACTCGCGAGTACTACTTCAACGATCACGGTGCCCAAATCGACCGGTTCGCTCGATCATTGCTGGCCCGCGCTCGCGGCGAGGATGCCCCAGAGGATGGCTACGGCGGCGCGTACATCCAGGAGATCGCTGACCGCGTTTTGGCTGAGACCGCAATCGATGTTCTGAACCTTCCTGAGGACGAAGCTCAGGAGTTCTTCCGCGCTCAGGGCGTCGATTTGATGTTCGGCGAAATCCGAGAATCGCTGCACGATTTTGGTGTCGACTTCGATGTCTACTTCCACGAGAACTCGCTTTACGAATCCAAGGCGGTTGACCGGGCCATCGAGAAGCTCCGCGAACTGGGTCACATTTTTGAGGCCGACGGTGCAATCTGGCTGCGTTCGACCACCTTTGGTGACGACCGTGACCGCGTAATCATCAAGAGTGACGGTGACCACGCCTACATCGCCGGTGACATCGCCTATTACCTAGACAAGCGTGAGCGCGGTTTCGATCAGTGCTTGTACATGCTTGGTGCCGACCACCACGGATACGTGCCTCGCATGATGGCGCTATGTGCCGCATTCGGTGATGAACCGGGTAAGAACCTCGAGATTTTGATTGGCCAAATGGTCAACTTGGTTCGCGACGGCGAGCCGGTTCGTATGTCTAAGCGTGCCGGAACCGTTGTGACCATGGAAGACCTGGTCTCGGTGGTTGGTGTTGATGCCGCTCGCTACGCACTAGCGCGATCATCCATTGACTCACAGCTAAACATCGACCTTGAGCAGCTGCAGAAGAAAACCAATGACAACCCGGTTTTCTACGTGCAGTACGCCCACGCTCGCACCAAGCAGGTGGCCAAAAATGCGGCTGGCCTCGGCGTAGATCGCAGTGAATTTGATCCAAGCTTGTTGGCTCACGAATCTGAGTCTGAATTGTTGGCCAAACTGACCGAGTTGCCACGCGTTGTCGCGCAGGCTGCCGAGTTCCGCGAGCCTCACCGCGTTGCCCGCTACATCGAAGAAGTGGCCGGCTCGTATCACCGCTGGTACGACCAGTGCCGTGTTACGCCTTTGTCGGGTGCACCGGTTGAATCAATTCACCGTACCCGCCTTTGGTTGAACGACGCTGCCGGTGTGGTTCTAAACAATGGTTTGCGCCTGCTCGGCGTCAGCGCCCCAGAGAGAATGTAATGCCAAATCCACTTGCTCCGAGCTGGCTCGACCAACCGGCCAACGTCAATGCCATCGACGCCAAGGTTTGGCCACGTCATGCCAAGCGTCGCGCCACCGGTGAGCTAGAAATCGCTGGTGTATCTGTGGCCGAACTAGCAACCCAATTTGGCACCCCACTTTACGTAATTGACGAGGACGATTTTCGTGCCCGAGCTACGGCAGCACGCGAAACTCTTCAGCGAGCTGCGCAAAAAATTGGCACCGAGGCTAAGGTCTACTACGCATCCAAGGCGTTCCTCTCGACTGAGATCGTCAGCTGGATCAATGAACTTGGTTTGAACATCGATGTTGCCAGCGGAGGGGAACTAGCCGCCGCCCTTGCCGGTGGAATCGATGCGTCCCGGATTGGGCTGCACGGCAACAACAAGTCACTGTTTGAAATCGGACGCGCTGTAACTGCCGGAGTTGGCGCCATCGTTATCGATTCGGAGCAAGAAATCGAACGAATCGCTTCTGCTGCTGGTGCTCAGGATGCCATCCAGGGTGTGCGTCTTCGAGTCAACACCGGTGTACACGCCAACACCCACGATTTTCTAGCCACTGCGCGAGAAGACCAAAAGTTCGGAACAGCGCTTGCCGATGTTCCAGCCTTGGTTGCCAAGATCCGCTCGCACTCACACCTAAAGTTCCTAGGTTTCCACCAGCACATTGGTTCTCAGATTTTCGCGGTCGAAGGGTTCATCGAGTCGACCAAGCGCTTGCTTGCTCTGCACGCAGAAACGCTGGCCGGCGGGGATGTGCCTGAAATCAACCTGGGTGGCGGGTTCGGCGTAAATTACAAGCTTGCCGACAATGCTCCAAGCCTCGGATACTTTGCCGACGCAATTACCGCTGTGGTGGCTGAACAGTGTGCGGCCCTGGGCATCCCGGTTCCAAAGTTGGCTTTCGAGCCTGGCCGATGGATTGCTGGCCCGGCTGGACTAACTCTGTACAACGTAGGAACCATCAAAGATGTCAAGGTCACCGATGGCCTAGCCCCCGCAGTTCGAAAGTATGTCTCGGTAGACGGCGGCATGAGCGATAACGCTCGACCAGCCCTCTATGAAGCCGAGTATCACGTGACACTGGCCTCGCGTTCCTCTGCTGCAATGCCTGAATTAGCGCGTGTGGTTGGTAAACACTGCGAGAGTGGCGATATCGTTGTTCGTAACGACTATTTGCCAGGAGATGTTCAGCCGAACGATTTGCTTGCGGTTGCCGTAACTGGCGCCTACTGCTATTCGCTATCGAATAACTACAACTTCTTGACCCGACCACCGGTGGTTGCGGTTCGTTCAGGCCAGTCTCGACTAATTATTCGAGGCGAGACTGAAGCAGATTTGTTTGCCCGAGACTTGCACTACCAGGCCACCCACGGCCACATGAATGAGAAGAGTTAGACCGTGATCGAATACCGTCCATTGCGCATTGCGCTGCTGGGTGCCGGCTCTGTCGGCTCGCAGGTAGCCCGCTTGCTGATTGAAAACAAGGCTGAGCTTGCTGCTCGAGTTGGTGCTGAGCTTGAGTTGGTCGGCATCGCTGTGCGCGACCTAAACTCGCCTCGCAATGCCGGCGTCCCAAGTGAACTTCTGACGCTAGATGCAGAATCACTAATTTTGGGCGCAGACATCGTGATTGAAGTCATGGGCGGAATTGAGCCAGCGCGCACTTACATTCTTCAGGCGCTGAACTCAGGTTCAGACGTAATCACTGCCAACAAGGCTCTGTTGGCCACCCACGGAACCGAACTATTCGACACTGCTGAGCAGGTCGGTGCCCAGCTTTACTTCGAGGCCGCTGTCGGTGGTGCAATTCCAATCATTCGACCACTTCGTGAGTCACTTGCCGGTGACAAGGTCAACCGAATCATGGGTATCGTCAACGGAACCACCAACTACATCCTTGACCGGATGGATTCAACCGGTGCCTCATTCGACGATGCACTAGCCGAGGCTCAGGCCCTGGGTTACGCAGAGGCTGATCCAACTGCAGACGTTGAGGCATTCGATGCTGCCCAGAAGGCCGCCATTCTTGCCTCACTGGCTTTCCACACCGAGGTTCCACTCGAAAAGGTTTACCGAGAGGGAATTACCAAGATCACTGCCGAGCAAATCAAGGCAGCTCAGCGCGATGGCTATGTAATCAAGATTCTGGCAATTGCCGAGCGAATTGAAGCCAACGGTGGTGAGGCCGGAGTGGCCGTGCGCGTGCACCCGGTTTTGATCGATCGAACCCACCCTCTAGGTGCTGTTCGCGGCGCTTACAACGCAGTTTTCGTCGAGGCTGAGGCCGCTGGCCAGCTAATGTTCTACGGTGCGGGCGCCGGAGGCGTCCAGACCGCGTCAGCAGTCCTAGGTGACCTAGTCTCTGCCGCTAAACGTCACGTTGCCGGTGGTCCTGGATTGGCTGACTCGGTTCACGCCAACCTGCCAATCCTGCCGATTGATCGAGTTCACACCCGATACCAAATCACCCTTGAGGTCACCGACCAGCCTGGCGTCTTGGCTAAGATTGCAAACATTTTTGCTCAGCAGCAGGTTTCTATCGAAACGGTTGAGCAGTCGGTGCGCCACAACCAAGGTAAGGCCAGCGCAACCGCTACCCTCGAGGTAGGCACACACCAAGCAACTGACGCATCACTCAGCGCAGTTGTTGCAGCGCTCGCCGAAAGCGACGCAGTTGAATCTATTACTTCAGTAATCCGAGTAGAAGGAATCTAATGGCTCACCAATGGCGCGGAGTTATCCGCGAATACATCGATCGCCTAGACATTTCAAGCGACAACCCAATCATTACTTTGGGTGAGGGTGGCACTCCACTGGTAGAGGCTCCAGCACTTGCCAAGCTTGTCGGTGCTGAACGAGTTCTTCTAAAGGTTGAGGGCATGAACCCAACCGGTTCATTCAAGGACCGCGGAATGACCATGGCAGTGTCAAAGGCAGTGGGCCACGGAGCCCAGGCTGTAATCGCTGCATCTACAGGTAACACCTCGGCTTCAGCTGCAGCCTATGCTGCCGCTGCCGGCATCCAGTCAGTGGTTTTGGTTCCAAAGGGCAAGATTTCACTTGGCAAGTTGAGCCAGGCGGTTGCTCACAAGTCACAAATTCTTCAGGTCAAGGGCAACTTCGATGACTGCCTTGATCTAGCGCGTGACCTCTCAGAGAACTACCCGGTTCACCTAGTTAACTCGGTGAACCCAGACCGTATCGAGGGCCAGAAGACCGGTGCGTTCGAAGTTGTCGACGCGCTCGGTTTCGCTCCAGACTTCCACGTCTTGCCAGTTGGTAACGCCGGTAACTACACCGCTTACTCAAAGGGTTACCGTGAGGACCTAAACGAAGGCCGCATCAAGGCTCTTCCAAAGATGTGGGGATTCCAGGCTGAAGGTTCAGCTCCGTTTAGCTTCGGAAACCCGGTCAAGAAGCCAGACACAATTGCTACCGCAATTCGTATCGGAAACCCGGCCTCATACGACCTAGCCTTGGCGGCTAGAGAAGAGACCGGCGGCCAGTTCGGTTACGCATCTGACAAGGAAATCCTGTGGATGCACCGCTTCTTGTCTCAAGAGGTTGGCGTATTTGTCGAGCCTTCATCGGCTACCGGCGCAGCTGGTTTGTTCAAGCACTCAAAGCTGGGTGAGGTTCCAGCCGGATCTACCATCGTGGTAACCGTTACCGGTCACGGCCTGAAGGACCCAATGTGGGCCCTGAAGGACGAGCGCGGCAAGGGTATCAAGCCACAGGCTGTGCCTAACCGAGTTGAAGCTGTGGCTGAGCGCCTCGGCCTAAGCAAGAAGTAATCATGGTTTCACTCGTCGGCAGAAAAGTCAGCGTCAAGGTTCCGGCCACATCGGCAAACCTTGGCCCTGGCTTTGACACACTCGGTATGGCGCTTTCCTACTATGACGAACTCGAAGTTGAGGCAGTCGCAGGCGTTGGCGCTTTCGTTGAGGTGCGCGGCGAGGGTGAGGGTGAGGTCCCAACTGACGCCTCGAACCTAGTTGTTCAGTCAATTGCTTACACCTTCAAAAAGTTTGGCCAAGAACTTCCTGGTTTGCGACTAACCGCGCACAACATCATTCCGCACGGTCGCGGCATGGGTTCATCTGGCGCTGCCGTTGTTTCAGGCATTGTTGCTGCCAAGGGGTTGCTCGAGGGCATCGTCGAGATGACTGACAAGGACCTGCTTGACATTGCCACCGAGCTTGAGGGCCACCCAGATAACGTAGCGCCAGCACTATTCGGCGGACTCACTATCGCCTGGGAAGACGAATCTGGCCCGCACCACAAGAAGTTGTTCGTGCATCGTGGGGTTTCTCCACTTGAGTTGGTTCCAAATCACAAGATGTCGACTGCACTGGCTCGTTCGCTGCAGCCTGAATCGGTGCCGCACAATGATGCCGTTTTCAACGTTTCACGCTCAGCGCTGCTAATCGCGGCACTGACCCAGAGCCCAGAACTTATGTTGGCTGCGACCGAGGACCGTCTTCACCAGGACTATCGCGCTGCTGCCATGCCTGAGACTGATTCTTTGGTTCAGTTGATGCGTGAACACGGGCATGCTGCCGTTGTCTCAGGCGCCGGCCCATCAGTTTTGGTCTTGGCAAGTGACCCTGCCGAACGCCTTGAAGCCGCAAAACTGGCCGCAAAACACTATCCAGAATGGAAAGCGTTGCTGTTGGCTGTGGACTTCAAAGGTGCTACTGTTGTTTTGCACCAATAATTGGTGAAACCCGTAAATCTAATTACGGTGAAGCGCGATCAAACCGCGCATAAGTGACTCTCTAAATTCAATTAGTCACGGCTTATCTCCTAAGAAAGAGAAATCAAGAAACATGGATGAAATCCAGGAAACCACTGCTCCGGTACGTAAAAGCCGTCGTGTAGTTGCTGATGCAGCAGCTCCAGCAGCAGATTCAGCTGCCACCGCAGCGCCAAAAAAGACCACTCGCACCCGTGCCGCAAAGGCCAGCACAGATGCTGCCGAGGCTCCGGCTGAAAAGGCTCCAGCAGCCAAGGCTCCACGCGCTGCTAAGACTGAGCAGTCAGAAGCTCCAGCTGAGTCAAAGGCTCCAGCCGAGGCCAAGTCTGAGAAGTCAGAGTCTGCAGGTGAGGGCCAGGAGCGCTCAGAGCGTTCAGGCAACAACCGTAACCGTAACCGCAACCGTAACCGCAACCGCAATGGCGGCGAATCGAACGGTTCAGAGTCGGGCGAATCGCGCGATTCAAACGAGTCAGCTCCGCGTGAGAACGCCAACCGCGACAACTCAACTCGCGACAACGATTCACGCAACGACCGCGACTTCAACGACGAGCGCCGTAACCGCAACGGTCGCAACCGTAACCGCAATGACCGTTACCGCGACCGCAACGATCGCCGTGGCGGCCGTGGCAATGGCGGTATGCAGGATGAGATCGAACCAGAAATTTCTCCCGATGACATCTTGGTTCCGGTTGCCGGAATCTTGGATGTTCTAGACAACTATGCGTTTGTTCGCACCAGCGGTTACCTCCCTGGTCCGAACGACGTTTACGTTTCACTAGGTCAGGTCAAGAAGTACAACCTTCGTAAGGGTGACGCTGTGGTTGGCGCTATCCGCCAGCCAAAAGAGGGCGAAGGCCAGGGTCGCCAGAAGTTCAACGCGATTGTTCGCATTGACTCAATCAACGGCCTTACCCAAGAGCAGGCTGCCAACCGTGTTGAATTTGGCAAGCTAACTCCGCTTTACCCTCAGTCGCGTTTGCGCCTAGAGACCGAGCCAAACAAGTTGAGCACCCGAATTATCGACTTGGTTTCACCAATCGGTAAGGGTCAGCGCGGTTTGATCGTTTCGCCACCAAAGGCCGGTAAGACCTTGGTGCTGCAGGCAATTGCAAACTCAATCGCAGTCAACAACCCTGAAGTTCACCTAATGGTGGTTTTGGTTGACGAGCGTCCTGAAGAAGTTACCGACATGCAGCGCACCGTCAAGGGTGAGGTTATTGCTTCTACCTTCGACCGTCCGGCTGAAGACCACACCACCGTTGCTGAGTTGGCAATCGAGCGCGCAAAGCGTTTGGTTGAGCTTGGTCACGACGTTGTAGTCCTTCTCGACTCAATTACCCGTCTGGGCCGCGCCTACAACCTAAGCGCACCTGCTTCAGGCCGAATTCTTTCAGGTGGTGTTGACTCGTCAGCACTTTACCCACCAAAGCGCTTCTTTGGTGCAGCCCGAAACATCGAGGATGGCGGCTCGCTGACCATTCTGGCAACCGCTCTCGTTGAGACCGGTTCAAAGATGGATGAGGTTATCTTCGAAGAGTTCAAGGGAACCGGAAACATGGAGCTTCGCCTGTCACGTTCACTCGCTGACAAGCGCATCTTCCCAGCCGTTGACGTCAACGCGTCTGGTACTCGTCGCGAAGAAATGCTTATGAGCCCAGATGAGACCAAGATTGTCTGGAAGCTTCGCCGCGCACTTGCCGGTCTAGAGCAGCAGCAGGCACTTGAGCTTGTAATCAGCCGTCTGAAAGAGACCTCAAGCAACGTCGAGTTCTTGATGAAGGTTCAGAAGTCAATGCCAGTTCCAACCGGTTCTGACTCGGAGTAAAAATTGCTCTCTTCGGTTCAACCACTAATTGCTGAGCACGCAGAGCTTCAGACCAAGTTGTCTGACCCTGCGCTGCACGGTAACCCAGCTCTGGCCAAAAAGCTCAATCGTCGCTATGCCGAATTGAGCACGATTGTTGCCGCCTATAACCAGGTTGTTTCGCTAAACGAAGACCTGAAAGCGGCCAAAGAATTGGCCAAAGAAGATGAGATGTTTGCCGAGGAGGCAACCATCACTGAAGAGCGTTTGCTGGCGGCAAATGAAAAACTTCGTCGCCTGCTTATTCCTCGCGACCCAGATGATGGCCGTGACGTGATCATGGAAATCAAGGCCGGCGAAGGTGGAGCTGAGTCAGCTCTGTTTGCAGCAGACTTGCTTCGCATGTACATCCAGTACGCCAACTCAAAGGGTTGGAAGACCGAGGTTCTTGACAAGAACGAGTCAGATCTGGGTGGCATTAAAGACATTCAGCTGGCAATCAAGGGCAATGCAACTGACCCTTCACAGGGCGTTCACGCGCACTTGAAGTATGAGGGTGGCGTTCACCGCGTACAGCGTGTTCCGGCTACTGAAACTCAGGGGCGCATCCACACCTCAGCGGCTGGCGTTTTGGTGTTCCCAGAAGTCGATGAGCCTGAAGAGGTCGAGATCAGCCAAAACGATCTCCGCATCGACGTCTACCGTTCTTCTGGTCCTGGCGGCCAGTCGGTAAACACGACTGACTCTGCTGTTCGTATCACCCACTTGCCAACCGGAATCACTGTTGCCATGCAGAACGAGAAGTCGCAGCTGCAGAACCGTGAAGCGGCCATGCGTGTTCTTCGAGCACGTATTCTGGCAGCCCAGCAGGAGGCCATCGAGGCAGAGCAGTCAGCTGCTCGCAAGTCTCAGGTTAAATCTGTCGACCGTTCTGAGCGCATCCGCACTTATAACTATCCAGAAAACCGCATTGCAGATCACCGCACTGGATACAAGGCCTACAACCTCGATGCTGTAATGGACGGTGCACTTGAGCCGGTTATCCAGTCGGCTATTCAGATGGATGAAGAAGCGCGTCTAGCGGCACTCGGTTCTGCTGAATCGAAGTAACGCTCTTGTTTCTGCGCGAACTCATCGAGCACGCAACCGAACGTTTTACCCAGGTGGGTATCGATTCAGCGGCGGTCGATGCAGAACTCTTAGCCGGGCACGTCCTTGGCTTGAGTCGCGGGGGAGTCCAAGCTCAGATTCTGATTGGTGGCAAGGTTTCTGCTGATCAGGCCAAGCAAATCACCGATCTGTTCGGCAGACGTCTGGCCAGAGAACCACTCCAGCACATCACCGGAATTGGTTACTTTCGAAACTTAGAGCTTGAAGTCGGCCGCGGCGTTTTTATCCCGCGTCCAGAGACTGAGTTTGTGGCGCAATTGGCCATCGATGCTCTTGCCAGAGTTCAGAGCGCCAATCCGATTGCTGTTGATTTGGGTACCGGTTCAGGGGCCATCGCATTGGCCATGGCTACCGAGGTTCCTAATGCGCGAGTTTACGCAGTAGAGAAGTCAGACGATGCCATGCCGTTCACCTCGGCAAACTTCAAAAAGTACGGCTCTGCGAATGCCAATCTGGTTCAAGGCGATTTGGCTGAGGCATTCGAAGACCTAAACGGTCAGGTGGCGGTAGTTGCCTCGAATCCGCCTTACATTCCTTCTGCCGCGGTGCCAAGAGACGTAGAGGTACACCTTCACGATCCTGATCTGGCTCTTTACGGTGGCCAAGACGGCATGGACGTTATTCATCAGGTATCGGCCACAGCCCGTCGACTTCTGGTGACTGGGGGAGTGCTGGTAATCGAGCACGCCGACTCGCAATCCAATCAGGTCTGTCAACTACTATTGGCTGATGGATGGCGCGAAGTTCAACCTCATCGCGATCTAACCAACCGCGACCGCGCAGTAACCGCCATCAAGTAGTCCCAAGCCACATAGGAGTGTGAAGTGCAGCGAGTTTTTGATTGCTCAGTCGACACTGACCTGTTGACCGGTATGCGTCGCGCCAAGGTTTCCCTAGGTCGTGGTGAACTCGTGGTACTGCCCACCGACACGGTTTATGGCATCGGCTGTGATGCTTTCTCGGCAAAGGGAGTTCAGGCACTTTTGGCTGCCAAGGGTCGAACCCCGCAGTCACCGCCGCCGGTCCTAATTGGCAACGTAAACACTCTGCACGCTCTAGCCGAAGATGTTCCTGACGTTGCCCGCCGTTTGGCTGACACATTCTGGCCCGGCGCCCTCACCATGATTCTTCGTGCCCAGCCTTCACTCAACTGGGACCTCGGCGAGACCAAAGGCACCGTAGCCCTCCGTATGCCAGACCACAAAATTGCTTTGGCTCTGCTTGAGGACGTTGGCCCAATGGCGGTTTCAAGCGCAAACCTAACCGGCCAGCCCGCAGCAACTACCTGTGCTCAGGCTTACGACTACCTTGGCGAAAGTGTTCAGGTTTACCTCGACAGCGGCAACAGCCCAAAGGGTGAGGCGTCCACCATTATTGACCTAACCGGAATCACCGACTCATACGATGCAGACGGCAACCTAAGCACCACCGGCAAAATCCGCATTGTTCGACGCGGTGCACTGTCTGATGCAAAACTTCGATCGGTTGCCGGCGACCTACTCGAGGGTGCCAACTAGTCAATGCGCGCCTATTTACTGATGATGCTGGTTGCAGCAGCCGTGACCTTTGTGGGTACTTGGGCTGTTTTGAAACTCGCTCATAAATACAAGATTTACCCACAAATACGATCAAGAGACGTGCACACCCGACCAACCCCAAGGCTGGGCGGCGTCGCCATGTTTTTGGGCCTTACAGCAGCGGTGCTCACTGCGGGCTCGCTAGGTTGGTTCAAGAGTGTTTTCAGCGATCCAATACACATCATCGCCATTGTGGTGGCCGCATTTCTAATCACTCTGCTCGGTTTCTTAGATGACCTTTACGACCTGGACTGGAGCCTAAAGCTTGCCGGTCAATTCGTTGTAGCCGGAATCCTCGCTTGGCAGGGAGTCCAGGTGGTTTCGCTTCCTATCGCCGGCCTCACCATTGGCAGCTTTGGTATCTCATTTGTCGCAACTGTGTTCCTGACGGTTTTGGTCATGAACGCGGTGAATTTCATCGATGGGCTCGATGGTCTGGTAGCTGGTGTGGTGCTGATTGGCACCGGCGTATTCTTCGCCTACTCGTACCTACTAGCCCAGCAAACCTCACCAACTAACTACTTCAACCTGGCCTCTCTAATTTCGGCAATTGTCATCGGTATGTGCGTGGGTTTCTTGCCATTCAATTGGCACCGGGCCAAGATCTTCATGGGTGACACCGGAGCCATGCTCTTGGGTCTGCTGATGGCGACCTCGGCTCTAACCGTCACAGGCCAGATTGACCCTCAGTTGGTCAGTCGCGGTGAGCAAATCCCAGCATTCATCCCGCTGATCCTGCCTTTGGCGATTCTAGTTTTGCCGTTGCTAGATTTCACCTGGGCAGTGCTTCGCAGACTTCGCGCTGGCAAGTCTCCGTTTTCGGCTGACCGCCTGCACATTCATCACCGCCTGCAAGACTTTGGACACAGTCACCTTGGTGCAGTTCTGGTCTTTTATGCCTGGACGGCCGTGATTTCGATGTCCTGCCTTCTGTTCTTCTTCCTTCCGGTAAGCACAGTCTTCTCAATCTTGGCCCTGGGAATATTCGGCGCCGTAATCTACACAATTCGTCCGGTTATCCAAAGGAGATTCGCAAATCGTGTCAAAGGCAGCTAGCAACCTATTCAAACGAGTCGTCGTGCTTGGCTCCGGCCTGGTCGGCGCAATTGCTCTTGTCGGCGGCATCGCCGGTTACCTAGTAGCAGCGATGCCTGGGCTAATCAGTGCCCTGATTGGCGCGGGTTTGGCATTTGTATTTGTCACCCTCACCGCCCTGAGCGTCTGGGTTGGCGGCAGGCTTCCCCTCGGTGGCTTCTTCGGAGTGGTACTGGGCGGCTGGCTGCTCAAGGTAATCGGATTTGTGCTTTTGATGGGTGCGCTTAAGAACGCAGACTTCATTAGTGGACCCGTGCTGTTCTTTACGTTGGTCGCTTCTGTGATGGGCACTTTGGCCGTCGATTCAGTCTTGGTTTTGAAGGCCAGAATTCCAATCGAACCGGCCGCCTAATTTTCTCGAAAAAAGTTGGCCAATCCCTCGAAAACCTCTATTTCGTCGCAGCTACGGCTGTTAGGATTATTCGAGGAACTGGGGAATCTTCCCCGAGTGCCAAATCGCACTGTAAATCGCCGCAAGGCACACCAAACTTGCCCCGAAACAGGAGTTCACGCTGTTCACTAAAGCCTTGAACCTGCTCAATGTAGCAGCGAGCACCGAAGAGTCGGGCAGTGGTTTCCACGCCCCTTCAATCATGGAGTTCTATCCAGAGATTGTTGCTTTCGCTGATACTCCATTCGCCCTGAACCGAATCATGCTGATTCGTCTTTTGGTCGTTGCACTGCTTCTAGTTCTGTTCAGTCTTTGGACTCGCAAGTTCAAGCAGGCCAACAAGACCAACACCTTTGTTCCTGGCAAGTTCCAGTTGATGGGTGAGATCTCTCTAAACTTCGTGCGTAAGAGCATCGCTCACGACCAGCTTGGCGAAAAAGACGGCGACCGCTTCTTGCCGTTGCTAACCACCATCTTCTTCGTAACTCTGGGCATGAACATCACCGGTATCATCCCGGGCCTAAACGTTGCCGGAACCTCAGTCATCGGTCTTCCAATCGTCATGGCTGCAGCCGCCTACTTCACCTTCATCTACGCAGGTGTCAAAAAGCACGGCGGTCACTTCTTCACCAACGCGCTGTTCCCAGCTGGTGTGCCAAAGCCGTTCTACATCTTGGTTACCCCGATCGAGTTCCTCTCGACCTTCATTCTTCGCCCGGTCACTTTGGCTCTTCGTTTGACTATGAACATGATCGCTGGCCACTTGTTGCTAGTGCTCTGCTTCTCGGCAACTCAGTTCTTCTTGTTCAACGCTGAAGGTGCTTTCAAGTTCTTCGGTGCCGGAACTTTTGTCTTCGGATTCGCATTCACGGTCTTTGAGATCCTGGTTGCTTTCCTACAGGCATACGTTTTTACTCTGCTGACCACGGTCTACATTCAGTTGGCCTTGGCAGACGAGCACTAATCAGGACTGACAACCGTCAGTTCTAAACCACGGAAGGGAAATACAAAGTGGACGTAACTAACATCGCAGAAGTATCAGGAAACATCGCAGTAATCGGCTACGGCCTTGCAGCTGTAGGTCCTGGTGTAGGTGTAGGTCTAGTTGTTTCAAAGACCATCGAGTCAATCGCTCGCCAGCCAGAGCTAGCAGCAAAGCTTCAGGTCACCATGTGGCTTGGTATCGCATTTACCGAGGCTCTTGCGCTTATCGGTCTTGCAACCCCATTCATCTTCGCTTAGTCAGTCAGGATCTAACCCATGATTTCACAGATTCTCGCTGCTGCTTCGGAGGGTGAGGCAACGCCTAACCCACTGTTGCCAGCCAGCTACGATCTCCTGTGGTCTTCGGTTGTCTTCGTAATCCTTCTGGCTTTCTTCTGGTTCAAGGTGCTTCCGAACTTCAAGAAGACCTTGGATGCACGTACTGAGGCGATCGAAGGTCGTCTTGAGGCTGCAGAGAAGGCTCAGGCAGAGGCTGCAGCTAAGACTGCAAACATCGAAGCCGAGCAGGCCGAGGCTCGCGCCGAAGCTTCACAGATTCGCGAAGAAGCCCGCGCTGAGGGTGCAGCCATTTTGGCTGAACTCAAAGAGCAGGCATCTCTCGAAGCTGCGCGCTTGACCGCGACCGCAAAGGCTCAGATTGAAGCCGAACGCCAGGCAGCACTTATTTCACTTCGTGCAGAGGTTGGCTCCCTAGCCATCGACCTTGCATCAAGCGTTGTTGGTGCCAGCCTTCAGAATGACAAAGTTGCAAGCGGCGTGGTTGACCAGTTCCTGGCTGACCTAGAGGCTGGCGACAGCGTTTCTAAGACCAAGGCAGGCAAGAAGAAGTAATGGCGAGTTCAACCAGACAGTCGCTAGCCCAGGCAAAAGAGGCCCTTGAGCCTCTACTTGCCAAGGCAGACCTCAAGTTCGCAGAAGAGATTTTCGCAATCGGCGCAGCCGTTGCTTCTTCGTCTCAGTTGCGCAGCATCCTCTCGGACCCTTCCGCCGAGGTAAACGCAAAATCAGGTGCACTAAACGCCGTATTCGGCAAGAGTGTCTCGAAAGCTGCGCTTGAGTTCACCAACTCTCTGGTTGCACTTCGCTGGTCAACCGGTCAAGACCTAGTAGCCGCATTTGAGCAGCTTGCGGTCTTCACCGTTGCCAGCATTGCTTCGGCTAACAAGAAGCTCGCTGCAGTAGAAAGTGAATTGTTCGCTTTCCAGCAGGCCGTAGATTCTGACCAGGATCTCCAGTTTGCTCTGGGTGACCGCCTTGCTTCAGAAGACGCAAAGCTCGCACTTGTCGACGCTTTGACCAAGGGCAAGACCACCGACGAGTCAGTTACTTTGATTCGCCGCGCAGTAATCGGTGCCCGTCGTCGCCGCGTTTCAGTTGTACTTGAGCAGTTTGGCAAGCAAGTTTCTGCTGTTGCCAGCCGCCTGGTCGCAACCGTAACCGTCGCCGCGCCAATCACCGCGGCTCAGCTTGATCGCCTTGAGGGCGTTTTGGCTAAGTCATACGGCCAGAGCCTAAAGCTAAACGTTGAGATTGATCCGACCATTTTGGGTGGTCTCAAAGTTCAGGTAGCCGGCGAAATTCTTGACGGCAGCCTTAGCTCACGTCTTACAGCAGCAAAACTTCAACTCGCGTAAGCGAACAACAAACTTCAGCCGCCTAGGTAGCTGACGCAACGACCAACCGGGGTTCGCCCCAGAAGTAGAGGAACGAGATGGCAGATCTGAAAATCAGCCCGAACGAGATTCGCGACGCTCTAAAGGACTTCGTTAAGTCTTACGAGCCAGCCAAGGCTTCCAAGACTGAAGTGGGCCACGTAATCGATGCCGGTGACGGTATTGCTCACATCGAGGGTCTTCCATCAGCCATGGCTAACGAGCTTCTCAAGTTTGAGGATGGCACTCTTGGCCTAGCACTAAACCTTGATGAGCGCGAGATCGGTACCGTTGTACTCGGTAACTTCGAGGGCATCGTTGAGGGTATGGAAGTTCACCGCACCGGTGAGGTTCTTTCAGTGCCAGTTGGCGACAACTTCCTCGGCCGCGTTGTAGACCCACTGGGTAACCCAATCGATGGTCTAGGTGACATCAAGGCAGAGGCACGTCGTGCACTTGAGCTTCAGGCTCCAGGTGTTATGGCGCGTAAGTCTGTTCACGAGCCGCTACAGACCGGTATCAAGGCAATCGACGCCATGATTCCTGTTGGTCGCGGACAGCGTCAGCTAATCATTGGTGACCGCCAGACCGGTAAGACCGCAATCGCGATCGACACCATCATCAACCAGAAGGCTAACTGGGAGTCAGGCGACGTCCAGAAGCAGGTTCGCTGCATCTATGTAGCAATCGGCCAGAAGGGTTCAACCATTGCTGGTGTTAAGGCTGCTCTAGAAGAAGCCGGCGCAATGGAGTACACCACTATCGTGGCTTCTCCAGCATCAGACCCAGCAGGTTTCAAGTACCTAGCTCCTTACACCGGTTCTGCCATTGGTCAGCACTGGATGTACGGCGGCAAGCACGTCCTCATCATCTTCGATGACCTGTCAAAGCAGGCAGAGGCCTACCGTGCAGTTTCACTTCTTCTACGTCGTCCACCAGGCCGCGAGGCTTACCCAGGTGACGTCTTCTACCTACACTCACGCTTGCTAGAGCGTTGTGCCAAGTTGAACGACGAACTAGGTGGCGGTTCGATGACTGGTCTTCCAATCATCGAGACCAAGGCAAACGACGTTTCTGCATACATTCCGACCAACGTGATTTCGATCACCGACGGTCAGATCTTCTTGCAGTCAGACCTGTTCAACTCAAACCAGCGCCCAGCAATTGACGTAGGTATCTCGGTTTCACGTGTTGGTGGTGCGGCTCAGGTTAAGGGCATCAAGGGTGTTTCAGGTACCTTGAAGCTCGAACTTGCTCAGTACCGTGCACTTGAGGCATTCGCCATGTTTGCGTCTGACCTTGATGCTGCATCACGTCAGCAGCTAGCACGCGGTGCTCGTCTAATGGAGCTTCTAAAGCAGCCTCAGTACTCACCATTCCCAGTTGAAGAGCAGACAGTCTCTATCTGGGCGGGTACTACCGGCAAGCTAGATGAGGTTCCAGTTGAGGACGTATTGCGTTTCGAGGCAGAGCTTCTTGAGAGCCTGCGCCGCAACAGCAAGGTCTTGACCACCATTCGCGAGACCAACAAGTTGGAAAGCGACACCATTGCTGAACTAGAGAAGGCTGTAGCCAAGTTCAAGAAGAGCTTTGCGACCACCTCTGGTGAGTCACTTGCATCTGCAGGAGACGTAACCGTTCTAGACGAAGACGACGTCAACCAGGAAAAGATCGTCAAGCAGAAGCGCAAGAAGTAAGCACTTCGCTAAGACAATAATCCAACTGACGACAAGAATCTAGGAGAGACATGGGAGCGCAACTTCGGGTCTATAGGCAGAAAATTAAGTCTGCCCAGACGACCAAGAAGATTACTCGTGCCATGGAGTTGATCTCTGCCTCACGCATTTACAAAGCTCAGCAGCGTGTAGCAGCATCAACCCCGTATTCACGCGCTGTCACTCGTGCGGTTTCTGCGGTTGCAACGTATTCAAACATTGCTCACCCGCTGACCACCGAGCCAGAGCGTATCGATCGGGCAGCCGTCGTAATTTTCACCTCAGACCGCGGTCTTGCCGGAGCGTTTTCATCAAACGTTCTCAAAGAGGCCGAACAGCTTACTAACCTGCTCCAGGAGCAGGGCAAAGAGGTTGTTTACTACCTAGTTGGTCGTAAGGCAGTAGCTAACTTTGGTTTCCGTCGCCGTACCGCTGTTCAGCAGTGGATCGGTGGCACCGACCTTCCGCAGGTTGATACCGCCAAAGAAATCGCCGACGCGGTGGTTGCTGCTTTCAACACCGATTACGCAGACGGTGGTGTGGACGAAATCCACCTCGTATCTAACCGATTCATTTCGATGATCGCTCAGGTGCCTGAGGTAGTTCGTTTGTTGCCGCTTGAGGTTGTCGAGGGTGTTGAAGCACCTGCCGAAAACGAAGTGTTCCCGCTTTACGAGTTCGAACCTGATGCCACCAAGGTGCTTGACGCCTTGCTGCCGGTTTACGTTGAGAGCCGCATTTTCAACGCCATGCTGCAGTCAGCTGCCTCTGAGCACGCTGCCCGTCAGAAGGCTATGAAGTCAGCAACCGATAACGCTGACAAGCTCATCAAGAACTACACCCGCCTCAGCAATGCGGCACGTCAGTCAGAAATTACCCAGCAGATTTCCGAAATTGTTGGTGGTGCAGACGCATTGTCTACCGCCGGCAACGAAGACTAAGAGAAAGAAAGAGACATGGCCGAGACCAAGAAGAAGGTTGCAGCACCTGCAGCCGGCACCGGGCGTATTGCTCGCGTTACCGGTCCAGTGGTTGACATCGAGTTCCCGCACGATGCCATCCCAGCGATCTACAACGCACTCACCACTGAGATTGTGCTTGATGGCGAGAAGAGCACTCTTACTCTCGAGGTCGCACAGCACCTCGGAGACGACCTTGTGCGCGCAATTGCACTGAAGCCAACTGACGGTTTGGTCCGTGGCGGTCTAGTTACCGACACCGGAGCGCCAATCTCTGTTCCAGTGGGTGACGTAACCAAGGGTCACGTATTCAACGTGACCGGTGAAGTGCTAAACGCAAAGCCTGGCGAGAAGATCGAGGTCAACGAGACCTGGTCAATCCACCGCCAGCCACCTGCATTTGACCAGCTTGAGTCAAAGACCAACATGTTCGAGACCGGTATCAAGGTCATCGACCTTCTAACCCCTTACGTACAGGGTGGAAAGATTGGTCTATTCGGTGGTGCTGGTGTTGGTAAGACCGTTCTTATCCAAGAGATGATCTACCGCGTGGCTGAAAACCACGATGGTGTGTCTGTATTCGCCGGTGTGGGTGAGCGTACTCGTGAGGGTAACGACCTAATCGACGAAATGACTGAGTCTGGCGTTATCGACAAAACTGCACTGGTCTTCGGTCAGATGGATGAGCCACCTGGCACCCGTCTTCGCGTAGCTCTTTCTGCTCTAACCATGGCGGAGTACTTCCGCGATGTTCAGAAGCAGGACGTTCTTTTGTTCATCGACAACATCTTCCGCTTCACCCAGGCCGGTTCTGAGGTTTCGACCCTTCTAGGTCGTATGCCTTCTGCCGTGGGTTACCAGCCGAACCTTGCCGATGAGATGGGTCTCCTTCAGGAGCGCATCACCTCGACCCGTGGTCACTCGATTACCTCGCTACAGGCAATTTACGTGCCTGCTGACGACTACACCGACCCAGCCCCGGCAACCACCTTTGCTCACCTGGATGCAACTACCGAGCTTTCTCGTGAAATTGCATCTCAGGGTCTATACCCAGCGGTGGACCCACTAACTTCGACCTCTCGCATCTTGGACCCTCGCTACATCAGCAAGGATCACTACGAGACTGCAACGTTGGTCAAGTCAATCCTTCAGAAGAACAAGGAACTTCAGGAAATCATCGCGATTCTTGGTGTTGAAGAACTTTCTGAGGAAGACAAGATCACCGTTTCACGTGCGCGTCGTATTCAGCGATTCCTATCGCAGAACACCTACATGGCAACCAAGTTCACTGGTGTTCCAGGATCAACCGTTCCGCTCAAGGACACCATCGAGGGCTTCTCAGCCATCGCACGCGGTGACTTTGACCACGTTGGTGAGCAGGCGTTCTTCAACCTTGGTGACATCAACGATGTTCTAAAGGAATGGGACCGCATCCAGAAGGAATCTAAGTAATCATGGCAACTCTGCGCGTTGAACTTGTAGCTGCCGAGAAGGCCGTATGGTCTGGCGAAGCCAAGATGGTTGTTGCTAAGACCGTCGAGGGTGAGATCGGTTTGCTTCCAGGTCACGAACCAATGCTGGCTATTCTCAGCTCTGGTGAAGTGCGCATCACTCTTGAAGACGGCAACGTCATCAAGGCAAGTGCTGAAGAGGGTTTCCTTTCGGTTGAGCACAACGTAGTTTCAGTTGTTGCTCGTCATGCCGCATTGATCTAAATTCTTTCGTAAAGAGTTAACTGAAAAACCCCACCGAATCGGTGGGGTTTTTCGCTTAAGGTCTAGTTCTCTCGGTTGGCGGCCGGAACCCATTTCACATCGCCGCCGTGATTTAGATTGGCGTACCTAGCCAGAACAAACAGTAGGTCGCTCAGCCGGTTCAAGTACTTGGCAGCCGCTACATTGATGCCGCCATTGTGCTGGCCACGTTTGGCTGGCTCGGTGCCATACGCTTCGATCGCATGCCAGGTGGCACGTTCGGCCCTTCTGACCACAGTTCTCGCCAGGTGAAGGCCGGCCGATAATCCAGTGCCGCCCGGAATGATGAACGAGTCTAGTTTGGTGAGCTGTCCGTTGTACTTATCGATGGCCGCCTCGAGTGCGTCGATCCAGAGATTGTTGACCCTCAATGGCTCATATTCGTAGTGTTCGTTGAGCGGGTTTGACAGATCCGCGCCGAGGTCAAAAAGTTCATTTTGTATCTGTGACAGCAACGCGAGAGTCTCTGCGTCAAACTCATTTTTTGCCAGGGCCACGGCAACACCGATGGCCGAATTGGCTTCATCCACGTCTGCGTAGGCCTCAATGCGAGGGTCGGTTTTTCTGGTTCTCGAGAAATCACTCAAACCCGTCATGCCTTCGTCACCAGTGCGGGTATAAATCTTCGTTAGCTTGACCATGCCTCAAGTCTAGGCTCATCGAAATAGGCTATTGGTATGTACTTTTTGCTGCCGCCGTCCGAGACCAAGGCCACTGGTGGTAGCCAATCCTTTGCACTTGAGCAACTCAGTTTTCCTGACCTCATTGAGGCTCGCAAAGCTGTGCTTGGCGCCTACGGGTCCAGCGAAATCTATGGGGTGCCGGGAATGGCGGCAATAGACCGCTATACCGGAACCTTGTTTTCAGCTGTTCATGGTCGCGGGTTAAAGGGCACCAGTACGGCGAATAATTCGCTAACAGAAGCCGAGCGTGCGCTGGCTCATGGGGCCGTATTCATTCAGTCTGCGCTGTTTGGCTTGGTCGGGGTAAACGACGCTCTGCCGGTTTATAAGCTGAATCCGAGTCGCAAGTTGAACGGTCTGGACCTCAAAAAAACCTGGGCAGACGCGCATCTTTCCCTTTGGTCGGCTTTTGGTTCGGCGCCCATTCTGGATCTAAGGTCCAAGGCGTATGCCGAGTTGGCTCCGATACCTGCCGAAGTTGGCGCCTACTCGGTGGTTGTTTTCGTGGAAAAGGACAATGGTGTTAGGGAACAGCTCAATCACTTCAACAAGAAAGCCAAAGGGCAGCTGGTTCGAAGTGCGTTGATCGGTCAGGAAATTCCGAAAACCATCGATGAGCTCGCTGAACGAGCGAGCCTAGCCGGCCTCAAGCTCGAGGTTTCCGACCGCGTCATCACAGTTGTAACCCGCCAGGCTACTTAGTTACCTCAATCTCAGGTAGCTTTACGAGACCGTCCTCCAGTGCAAACACGGCACCGGCAAAAGCATCTTTTGCGTAGTAGACGTATCCGGGCAGGATCCAAACCGAGTTGTCTGAAGCCCAAATAGTGACGTTAGCTGATTCTGCAGAATCGATGGCTAGATCCAAAATCTCTGGTTCAAGCGCTGACTCGGGGTCAAGTTCGCGGGTGTCAATACCATTGGCCATGGGCAACGCAATACCTGAGTTATAAAACTTGTAGGCAACGCCGCCCGAGTAGCGATAATCGGCAAGTCGAGAGACCGCCGATTGTTGGCTCACGGTGTTGAAGGTTCCCATTTGTTCAAACTCTGCCGCGAAGCCGCTGACGCTGGCCAGTGCTCCAGAGTCAGACCAACTCATCCACCACATCTCGGCGGTTGGGCTGCCATTCAAAAACATCGATGCTTCAACAGAAGCACCCCAGGTGTCACGTGGCACCCGAAGCTGATTTCTAGGAAAACTCACGCCCGCGGAGGTAAAAATCTGATTCGCCTGTTCCACAAGTTCGGATTCGGTTGGAACCTTGCCTGATTTAATTGGTGTTTCGACAAAGCCAGAGCAATCCGGGTCAACCTGATCGACTTCGCCATCGCTGGCTACTGGTTCGCAGGATTTCAGAGCTTGAACGTTTGGCCAGGCGCTCGGATCGTTGTACCACCAACTTCCGTTACCAGACCAGTTCAAGTAAACGTTTGGACCGGAACCATCCTCTGGTCCGAGCACCCAGGTTGGCCATTCTGCCGACGAGTACTGCGATTCTTTTGGGGTTCCTTCGATCGAGAAGACCCGGCCAAGCATCAATAGGTAATCAGTTGGTGAGCCATTTAGCTTGGCTTTATAGGCCACGCCCTGGCCAGCCTCACTGCCCAGCGAATCACCGGCTAGATAGTTGTACTGCGTCCACATCATCATGTCGCGCACACCTTGGTCGGCTTCGGTTCCGGGTGCTCCCTTGGCGCCAAGCATAGAGCTGCTCTGCGAGTCGCCCACGGATAGCAAGTATTGCGGCTCCCCGGGAGACAGGGTCAATGGAATCGTGATGGCAAGTGCTCCCGCTGCAGCCAGCGCGGTCAAGATGAACCTCGGTCTAGCGGCGGCATTCATGCGGTGCTTACGCCCAAGCCCATGGGCTTGTGTAGTTGTGGCGTTGTGCAGTACCTCACTTCCTAGTTCAACTTCGACCACTGGGTCGGCTGCTTTTAGGCGGGCATCCAGATTGTTTTCTCTCATATCTGGTTTATGTCGCCCGAGTCTCTAATCTTTCACGGCTAGATATTTTGCAAGTTTGGCTCTGGCGCGGTGCAGCTTTGCGCTGGCGGCATTGGCAGAAATACTGAGCGCTCCAGCGGCTTCGCCAACCCCCAGGCCGTCAAAGGCCACCAACGCAAGCAATGCTCGATCTGAGGCGCTCAGTTTTGCCCATCCGGCCGCTAGATCCGCATCGAATACAGCTAGCGATTCTGCCGAGGGTGCGTTGTCGGGACTCAGGGTTAGGGTTAGAAACTTCAACGCGGAACTTTGTCGGCGACGAAAATTTGAAACCTGGAAACTCGCAATTTTATAGAGCCAGGGGAGTTCTTGGCCCAGTGCTACCGAGTCTCGTTTTTGCCAGGCAACCTCAAAAACCATTGCGGCTAAATCCTCAACCTGATCCCGGTCAACGCGACGCCCCAAGTACCGACTGATTGCCGGTAAATGCTCGCGATACGTCGCGACGAAGTGTTCGGGTGTCATGCTGCTCTCGAATCTAGGGCCAGGTGCCTCAAAGGGTTTATGTCTGAATGCTGTCTAATCTTTCAAAACTGGTATGTGAGCTAACCCCCCCCCTCAAGTTTGAGAAGGGCCAACTTGGTCGGAATTCCAAGCCCTGGCGTGTACCCAGTAACCTGTCCTGTCGAACCGAGTACCCGATGGCATGGAATTCGAAGCGGAACTGGGTTTGCTGCCACTGCGCCGCCCACGGCTCGAACCGCTTTTGGGTTTCCGCACAATTGGGCAATCTGCCCGTAGCTAAGCGTCTTGCCAAATTTAATGCTCTCAAGCGCACGCCAAACGGCCTCTTGAAAAGGGGTTCCTTGCGTGGCAACTTCAAAATCTAGTGTTTTGGACTTGCCGCTGAGGTAGCGCGATATTTGGCGCTCAGCCTTGCGAAGTGTGCTGCTACGGCCATTTGCCGGGGCTGGCTCGCCGCCTATTACAAGCCGCACCACCTTTTCGTTTCGTGAGTGAATCGAGATAACGCCAAGCGGAGAGTTAAAAGAAAGGCTCGCGTCGAAGTTGATGTTTGTCATGCCCTAACTTTCGTTCATGCATTCATCGTCATTCGACGCGAGCCAAATTCTGTGGAGAACTACATCGCCCGCCAGGCTTCATCCAAGCAACCTCGGAGAATCTGTTCGATTTCGTTGAACTGATCCGGCCCGATCGTTAGGGGTGGAGCAAGTTGGACTACTGGGTCGCCACGGTCATCTGAGCGGCAGTAGAGCCCTTCTTCAAACATGCGGTGTGACAAGATTCCGCGGAGCAACTTCTCGGACTCAGCGTCGTTGAAGGTTTCCTTGGTGTTCTTGTCTTTCACAAGCTCAATGGCGTAGAAGTAACCTTCGCCTCGAACATCGCCCACAATTGGCAGATCGCGCAGTTTCTCAAGCGTGCGGCGGAATTCCGGTGCATTCCGACGAACATTTCCGACCAGGTCTTCCTCGTCGAAAATATCTAGGTTCTCCAGTGCAACTGCACAAGAAACTGGGTGGCCACCGTAGGTGTATCCGTGTGGGAACAGTGTGGTGCCCTGCTTGAATGGCTCAAAGAACTTCTCTGACATGATCAATGCACCGATAGGGGCGTAGGCCGAGGTCATGCCCTTGGCACAAACCAACATGTCAGGCTCGAAGTCGTAGAGCTCCGAAGCAAACATGGTTCCGATGCGACCGAAACCATCAATGGTTTCATCTGCTACCAAAATCACGTCGTACTTATCGCAGATCTCGCGAACCCGCTTGAAGTAGCTCTTCGGCGCTGTGAAACAACCACCAGAGTTTTGGACTGGCTCAAGGAAGAATGCTGCAACCGTGTCTGGGTCTTCAAACAGAATCATTTCTTCAACTCGGTCGGCTGCCCACTTGGCAAAGTCTTCCTCTGTCTCGAAGTCGTCCTGAGCGCGGTACCAGTTGGTGTTTGGCACACGGAATGTTGATGGAACAAGTGGCTCAAAGGCCTTTTTCATCGATGGAATACCGGTTAGCGAAAGCGCTCCGTGCGAGGTGCCGTGGTAGGCAACTGCGCGGGTGAGTACCTTGTGCTTCATCGGCTTGCCCTGAAGTTTGAAGTACTGCTTGGCAAGCTTCCATGCTGTTTCGTTGGCCTCGCCACCACCGGTCGTGAAGAAGACTCGCGACATGTTCTTTGGTGCGTACGAGAGTAGGCGCTCAGAAAGTTCAATACCTGGTTTGTGAGCGTGAGACCAGAGCGGGAAGTAGTCCAACTCCTTCATCTGCTTTGCGGCGGCTTCGGCCAGGCGGTGGCGTCCGTGACCAGCGTTCACCGAGAAAAGGCTGGAAATGCCATCAAAATACTTTTTGCCATTTTGGTCCCAGAAGTGGTGGCCCTCGGCGTGAGTAATTATCGGAATTTCGCCGTTCTTGGCGAAGTATGGGCTGTGGCGGGTGAAGTGCAAGAACATGTTGTCCTTGGCGGCCTGCTGCAGCATTTGTGGGGTTGGTTCCTGACCTGCTTTACGCGCGTCAAGGAGAGGGGTGGCGGATTCTGCTTTCTTTCGATTCCAGATAGCCATTTGATATCACTCTTTACTATTTGTTTGGCTGGAGACTCATCTGGTTCCCCAGTTGTAAACCTGCTTTTGCACCTTCAAATACACGAACGATTCGGTAGAAGTTACTCCGGGCAGAGTCCGGATCTTTGAATTGAGGAGGGCGATGAGTTCATCATCGTTCTCACAGACCACCTCAACCAAAATGTCAAAGCTCCCGGCGGTGAGGACCACATAGTCCACCTCGGGCATCGCGGTCAGCTTTTTCGCGATTTCTCTGGTGTCGCCGCCGCAGCGAACACCGATCATTGCCTGGCGATGAAACCCAAGCTGTTTTGGATCTGTCACGGCCACAATCTGAAGTACGCCAGAATCCGTAAGTTTCTGAACTCGCTGGCGCGCGGCGGCCTCGCTTAGTCCAACGTTCTTTCCGATTTCGGCATAGGAACGGCGCCCGTCAGTCTGCAGCTGCTCGATGATTGATCGAGAAACGTCGTCTAGCTGCGTTGAGTTGGTGCGTTGGACTCGTGACATACAACGATTTTGACAGTGAAAAAGCCATTTAGCAAACGAAAACGCGCTCGAGTCGCCATTTCACGACTGATTTGATAGCCAATTGTGATATTTGCCTTCGGATTCATGATTTTGTCGGTAGCGAATCCTGATTAGAATCGCAACTGAAGCCCAAACCTCTAAGGAGAAGACCGATGTCGGTGCGACAACTGAAAAACTTCATCAATGGTGAGTACGTTGATTCAAAGTCTGGGGAAACCAGCGAAGTAATTAACCCGGCCACAGGAGAGGCTTATGCTCACGCTCCGGTCTCGTCGGCAGCCGATGTCGATGCTGCGTATCAGGCCGCAGCCAAGGGCTTCGAGGAGTGGAGTCAATTCACTCCGAGTGAACGCCAACTAGCCCTGTTCAGAATTGCCGACGCACTCGAAGCCCGTGCTGAAGAGGCTGCCGATGTGGAGTCGGAAAACACCGGAAAACCTAGAAGCACCCTGGTCGAATACGAGATGGCTCCATCGGTGGACCAGATCCGCTTTTTTGCCGGCGCTGCCAGAAACCTAGAGGGCAAGGCCGCTGCCGAGTACGCCCGTGATCACACGTCATGGATTCGGCGTGAGCCTATCGGTGTGATTGGACAGGTCACCCCTTGGAACTATCCACTCAACATGGCTGTATGGAAATTTGCTCCTGCAATTGCAGCGGGCAACACAGTGGTCATCAAACCTTCAGACACTACTCCAGCATCGACCCTCCTCTTGGCCGAAATTGCCGCAGAGTTTTTGCCAAAGGGCGTGTTCAACGTGGTTGCTGGCAACCGAGACACCGGTCGCGCCATGATTGAAAATGAAATTCCTCAGATGGTTTCAATTACCGGATCCGTTCGAGCAGGTATGGAGGTTGCTAAGTCTGCTGCCACCGACCTAAAGCGCGTGCACCTGGAGCTGGGCGGCAAGGCGCCAGTAATAGTTTGTGCAGACGCTGATTTGCAGAAGGCGGCTGCACAGATTGCAATCGCTGGATACTTCAACGCAGGTCAGGACTGCACAGCTGCTACCCGCATCTTGGTGCATGAGTCCGTTCACGATGAGTTCTTGGCTTTATTGGTAGCCGAAGTAAAGGCAAACGCAATTACTGGCGACCCGAGCCGTGACGACATCCTTTACGGTCCGCTCAACAACGCCGGTCAGCTTGAGCGCGTTCAAGGCTTTATCGACCGCCTGCCAGACCACGCCAACCTCGAAACTGGCGGGGTCCGTGTTGGCGATCGGGGTTACTTCCTAGAGGCTGCCGTCTTGTCAGGGCTAAAGCAAAAAGATGAGCACATTCAAAGTGAAATCTTTGGCCCGGTGGTTACCGTTCAGAAGTTTGCTAACGACGATGAGGCGCTTCGCTGGGCCAACGATGTCAAATACGGTTTGGCATCATCAGTGTGGACCCAGAACCACACCCGTGCCATGCGATTCTCAAAGAGCCTGAACTTTGGTTGTGTCTGGATCAACACGCACATTCCACTAGCGGCTGAAATGCCACACGGTGGTTTCCGTCACTCGGGCTACGGTAAAGACCTTTCACAGTACGGTTTTGAGGACTACACGCGCATCAAGCACGTTATGAGTTACATCGGAGACTAGCGCCATCGGCTTTACGCGGGGGTTTCTCCACAGATTTGACCGATTGGGTCCAGGCAAGAGCGCTTGGGCCCAATCTTTTTGAATGCAATTCGTGTGGTTAGTGCCTTCAGTCATTCTGGGGCTCGTGGCAGGTGCCACCACCGGCGCTTGGCACATGCTGGCATTGGCCCTGCTGTCGCTAATTATTTTTCCCTTGGCCGCCCGAGGTCGACGAAGCCGTGACATCGATCTTTCAAAGCCCATCGAGATTGTTGATGGCTTGGTCTACATCGGGGAAAGACAGCTGCCGCGCTGGCAGATCTTTTGGAAGCAGGAGTGGCACGACGCCCTGTACCGGAAACTCAAGCCGGAATTACAAACTCGCAGAACAATTGCTCGGCTGACAGCGGCACACCAGTGGCTAGAACCGACACCCGGGGGTTTCACTATCGGAGCCACTGAATCAGGTGAGCCTGTCACCTTGAGGTTAGATGGGGCCGAAGCCCATCTCCTAGTTATCGGAGCAACCGGATCGGGTAAAAGTATTTTGCTCAGGCAGCTTGTTTCTGGTGCCCTCGCATCGCCCGAGGCACTGGACGGGCGGTATCAGTTTTGGCTCCTGGATTTCAAAGGGGGAGCAGCCTTTGCTGGCTATAGCACCAGTCCGGCTGTTCAGCGATACGTCACGGACATCGATGACCACGACTCAGTTGAGCTCTGGAGGCAGGTGGGGGTTGAATTGAGCCGGCGTGAGAAAGCACTGGCGCGGGGTGAGGCACTTGAGAATCAACTCTTTATTGTCATTGACGAGTTGGCTGAGGTGTTCTTGCGCTCGCCGAATGCGCAGCCGGCCCTAAGCAGCCTGCTGGCACGCGGTCGTTCTCTCGGCATGCACCTTATCGCCGCTTCTCAGGCGCTCACCGGTGTATCGCAGGCCATGCTTGCCAACTTCGGTCTCCGCATCCTTCTCGGGCGCGCCGACCCGGTGTCTCAATCGCAGTTGGGGTTTAGGTCCGGCACCGACAGGCCGGAGTTGCCCTCGGGTTGGCTCTCTGGCCAGGTGAACTTCAGTTCAAATGTTTCCACCAGGTTTATTTTTTCTGCGGCACCCCTGCTCTGATTTCACGCGCGCCAGACTTTATGGCAGTATTTGAATGAAAGCGCGACTTTGCGCCTTTGGTTGTGTTAGTTGGGCCAATGAAGGCCCCTCTTGTTTAGGAGTCATGGCAATGAATAAGCCTCTTCCGGAAGACCCAATGATTGGCGAGCTGGTTGCAAATGCTCGACGTCACCAAATCACCCGACGCGCAGCTTTGGCTGGCGCAGGTGCAACCGCAGCGGCAATCACACTTGCTGCATGTGCACCCGGAGGTTCAACCGAAACCGGCCTAACTCCTGCCGAGGACCTTTCTGAGTCTGAAAAGGTAATTACCTGGGATAACTGGGCTGCATACCTTGACGGTGAAGAAGACGCCAGCTACCCAACGCTGAAGGCTTTTGAAGCTGAAACCGGAATCAAGGTTTACTACGACCCTGAGGCCATCGTCGGAAACAACGAGTACTACGGCCAGGCTGAGAAGCAGTTGCTTGCAGGGCAGGACATCGGCGCCGACACCATGTGTCTTACCGACTGGCAGAATGCGTTCCTGATCGAGTCAGGTCTGGTTCAAAAGCTAAACCTTGCGAACATTCCTAACCACTCGAACATGAATGCTTCAGTGGCCTCGCCAACTTTTGACTCTGGCCGCGAGTACAGCATGCCTTGGATGTCATTTATGACCGGTATTGCTTACAACAAAACCCTTTACAAGGAACTAACCGGAAAAGACGCACCGACTTCGGTGGCTGACCTGTGGCAGCCAGCGCTCAAGGGCCGTGTGGTCATGCTGAGCGAGTACCGTGAGGCTGTAGGTCTGATCCTGATTTCTCAGGGCATCGACATTGCTAATGTCACTGAAGACCAGTACATGGATGCTGTTGACCTGGTTGCCAAGCAGGTAGCCGATGGCCAAATCAACACCAAGGGCCAGGGTTACATCGAGTCATTCGATCAAAAGAACGCTGTGGCCGGTTTGGTGTGGTCTGGTGACCTTGAGTGGGGCGACGAGTACGGCTTTGTGATGGACCCGAACGGTGCCACGCTAAACACCGACTCGTTCACTGTTCCGATGGGTGCTCAGCACAAGACCAACGTTGAGAAGCTAATCAACTACTACTACGACCCAGAGGTTTCG
The DNA here is from genome assembly GCF_026000575.1 of Rhodoluna sp. KAS3. NCBI lineage: Bacteria > Bacillati > Actinomycetota > Actinomycetes > Micrococcales > Microbacteriaceae > Rhodoluna > Rhodoluna sp. KAS3. Next base: position 386,363 of record NZ_AP026910.1, read on the forward strand.
GCTCAGGTAATTCTCGGTGGTGTGGTTTACGCACCACCGGTTGCCGGAACCAAGGAAATCGTTGCCGCAGCAGATCCAGATCTAGCCAACAACCCGCTAATCTTCCCTGATGCCAGCAAGCTTCAAACATTCAGAACTTTGTCTTACGCAGAGCACTCAGCGTTCAACGAAGCTTTCAACTCAGCTACTGGCGTTTAGGCAGGTTGGTGAGTGAACCAGAACTCTAATTTTTCCGGCGCAGATCTTGACCTGGTAGGAATCCGAAAGGAATTCCCTGGTTTTACTGCGATTGAAGACCTTGATCTTCACATTCCAGCCGGTCAATTTTTTGCTCTGCTAGGCCCGTCAGGTTGCGGTAAAACCACGACCCTGCGGCTAGTTGCCGGCCTCGATGAACCTACTACCGGAAAGATTCTTCTGGGCGGCAAGGACATCACTGATTCCAAGCCGCACGAGCGCCCGATTAACACTGTTTTCCAGAGTTACGCGCTCTTCCCACACATGTCAGTGCTCGAAAACGTGGCCTTTGGTCTTCGTCAGCGCAAAGTTGCCGATCCCTTGGCTAAGGCTCAAGAAGCACTGACTCTGGTTCAACTTCAGCACCTGGCAAACCGCAAGCCTCAACAGCTTTCGGGTGGTCAGCAGCAGCGTGTAGCACTTGCTCGCGCACTGGTAAACCGCCCATCGCTGTTGTTGCTGGACGAACCTCTGGGTGCACTTGACCTAAAGCTTCGTCGCGAAATGCAGATTGAGCTCAAGGCAATTCAAGTTGAGGTTGGCCTTACGTTCTTGCATGTGACTCACGACCAGGAAGAAGCCATGGACATGGCTGACACCGTGGCAGTTATGAACAAGGGCAGAATTGAGCAGATGGGTGCTCCTGAGGCACTATACGACCGCCCAAAAACTGTTTTTGTCTCGAAGTTCCTGGGTCAGTCGAATCTTTTCGTTGGCGATGTTGTCGAAGAAAATGCCAACGCCGTCAGTATCAATGTTGCCGGCAACAAAATCTCAGTGCCAAAGGCTCGTGCTGAAAAGCACTCGGGCAAAATCGCCATCGGTGTTCGCCCAGAGAAGGCGTTCTTCCATGAGGAGCAGCCGACTTTGGATGCCGGTCATAACCTGATCGGCCCGGGCGAGATCATTGACATTCGATTCACCGGTGTGAGTAACCAGTATTTGATTGACATCCCAAACATCGGTGAAGTCACAGTTTTTGCTCAAAACATAGGCAAGAGCCCAGTGACTGAAGTCGGGGCCAAGGTTTGGGTTAGCTGGAAGGTAGAGCACAGTTTTGGGCTCGGCGACCTGCCAGAGAACCACGCCGGAGCATAGCCGTGGCGTTTGGAGCATTTGCGCACTCAACCAGCGATGTTAAGCACGCTGACACCGAACGCAAATCATCACGTGTTGCCTGGGTCCTATTGGCTCCGGGTTTGGCCTACCTAGCCCTATTCTTTCTAGCCCCGCTGTTCTCACTGATCGCTGTTTCGCTCGGCAGCATTGAGGCCGTTAGCTTGGCTGATCAGGGGTTCAAGTACGGTTTCAACATTCAGAACTTCGCGCCGTTGGCAACCGACTACCTGCCACACGTCTTGCGGTCGTTCTCGTACGCACTGATGGCGACCATCGCGGCGCTGCTGATTAGTTATCCGCTCGCTTACTTCATCGGTGTAAAACTGCGCAACCGCCCGTTGCTGCAGAGAATGCTGGTGACTCTGGTGATTGCGCCGTTCTTCATCAGTTTCTTGCTTCGCACACTGGCCTGGTCTCAAATTTTCTCTAACGAGTCTTGGATCGTAAAGACTCTTCAGGACCTAAGTTGGTTGGCTCCTGATCAGTACATCATCGGCACCCCGTTTGCTGTTGTTTTTGGTCTGACCTACAACTTCATTCCGTTTATGACTCTGCCGCTGTACACCACACTTGAAAAGCTTGATGTTCGGCTGCTCGAGGCTGGAGGAGACCTTTACGCCAGCCCAAGCAAGGTATTTGCCAAGGTGACTTTGCCGCTTTCTATGCCGGGAATCATCTCAGGCACGCTGCTCACTTTCATTCCTATGGCTGGTGACTACGTAAACGCCAGCAAGAACTTCCTCGGCTCGGCTCAAACTCAGATGCTCGGAAACGTGATCGAGTCCAAGTACATCAGTGAGCACAACATGCCAATCGCATCGGCGCTATCGGTGGCACTGATGGCGGTAATCCTGGTGATTGTGGGCGTCTACGTAAAGCGCACCGGAAGCGAGGACCTGCTTTGAAAACAAATAAGCTCAAAGGCCTTGTCCTGCCTTTCTACGCCATTGTCGCTTTTGTATTTCTACTCACACCGATTGCCTACACCGTAGCCTTCTCGTTCAACGACAGCACAAAATCCAATGCGCAGTGGCAGGGTTTTACACTGGACAACTGGCTCAAGGTTTGTGAGCGTCAGGGCGTTTGTGAGGCAGTCGGCAGCTCGATTCTTATCGGTGTGGTTTCAACCGCCATTGCAACGGTGCTCGGCACCATGATCGCTATCGCGTTGGTCCGCTATAAGTTCAAGGGTCGCAAATGGGTGAGTCTCGGCCTATTCTTGCCGATGGCCACACCTGAGGTTGTCATGGCTTCAGGTCTGGCAGCTGAGTTCTTCAACATCGGTTTGGGTCAGGGATACACCACCATCATTCTTGCCCACGTAATGTTCTGTCTGTCTTTTGTGGTGGTGACGGTAAAGGCTCGTGTTCAAACTCTCGACCCGGCGCTTGAAGAGGCTGGGCGCGACTTGTACGGCAGTCCGAGTGCTGTTTTCCGAAAGATCACCCTCCCTCTGCTCATGCCTGGTATCGCTGCAGCTGCACTGCTGTCATTTGCCCTGAGTTTTGATGACTTCATCATCACTTACTTCAACGGTGGCCAAGCTGTGACTACGTTCCCAATCTTTATTTACGCCGCGGCAACCCGCGGTGTGCCAGCCGAGGCAAACGTGATTGGTTCAGCGGTGTTCTTCTTGGCCATTGCCATTGTGCTGATTGTTCAGATCAGGGGAGCGGTCAAGGCAAGACTCCTAAAGAAGGTTAAGTAACGCATCGCAAAGTTTTAGGCATAAAAAATCCCCCGACCAATCTGGCCGGGGGATTTTTTCGACTTTTACAGAGCTGCTAGTCCAGCTTCTAGAACGTCCATAGCATCGTTCAGCAAGGCATCCGAGATTGCCAATGGTGGCAGGAAGCGGATTACGTTGTAGTAGGTTCCAGCGTTCAAAATCAGCACACCATTGCTGTGGCAGTGCTTTACCAGGGCATCAACCGCTGCCTTATTAGGGTTTAGCGTTCCAGGCTCGATGAACTCAATAGCCATCATTGCTCCGTGACCACGGATGTCTCCGATCACCGGATACTTAGCCTTCATCGCCTCGAGGCGTTCACGAATCACCAGCTCGATTGCTGCGGCGCGTTCGATAACACCACCGGCTTCAATCTGCTTGAGCACGGCTACCGCTGCAGCTGCTGCAACTGGGTTTCCGCCGAAGGTGCCGCCAAGACCGCCAGGGTGTGAAGCGTCCATGATTTCTGCGCGACCAGTAACAGCCGAGATCGGCATGCCGCCGGCAATACCCTTGGCGATTGTGAATAGGTCAGGCTCAAAGCCCTCTTCCCACTCGCTGGCAAACCACTTACCGGTTCTAGCCACACCAGACTGAACTTCATCGGCGACTACGACTACACCGTTGGCTCGTGCCCACTGGCTCAAGGTGCGAAGGAAGCCTGGCGCCGGCACGATAAAGCCGCCCTCGCCCTGAATTGGCTCGATAACAATGGCCGCTAGGTCTTCGACGCCAACACGCTTTTCGATGTAGTTGATAGCGCGCTGCGCAGCTTCCTCACCGGTCATACCCTGTGGGTCGCGGAAAGGGTAAGACATAGGCACGTGCTGAATGCTGGCTGCGGTTGGGCCAAAACCGTTTCCGTATGGAGCAGCCTTGAAGTTCATCGAGAAAGTGAGGTTGGTGCGGCCGTGGTAGGCGTGGTCGAAAACCACAATGCCGTTCTTGCGGGTTGCCTTTCGGGCAATCTTTACCGCGTTTTCCACTGCCTCAGCACCAGAGTTGAACAGGACTGACTTCTTCTTGAAGTTACCCGGGGTGTACTTGTTCAAGAACTCGCAAACCTCAACGTAGTTCTCGTACGGTGTGAGGGTGAACAGAGTGTGGGTGAGTTTGGCAACCTGGTCTTGAACCGCCGCCACAACTGCCGGGTTGGTGTGTCCAATAGTGGTAACACCGATGCCTGAACCAAGATCAATCAGCTGGTTGCCATCTGCATCGACAACGATTGCACCGTGTGCCGCCTCGATGTAAATCGGCAGTGCTGCACCGGCTCCAGCCGAAACAGCTTCAAGCCTTCTCGCGTGCAAAGCTTGTGACTTTGGGCCAGGGATTGACGTGACTACTTTGCGCTCTTGCGCGACTGGGAACTCGCTCATATCTAAAAGTCTAAGCCTCCTAAACCGTCAAGTCCTCCCCAACGCCAAACTCGCTGGTAGTGGCAAGATGGACTTATGCGTCGCGTAATTATTTTGGGCTCAACCGGTTCAATCGGCACCCAAGCCCTTGAGGTAGTAGCAGCCAACCCTGACCGATTTGAGGTTGTGGGTTTGGCTGCCGGAACCAACCGAGAACTGCTTGCCGAGCAGGCATCGAAGTTTGGGGTGAAACACGCGGTTTTGGGTGCTGAAGATGCCACAAAGTTGGTGTTGGACACCGAGGCCGACGTCGTGATCAATGGCATAACAGGTTCAATTGGTCTGGCGCCAACTTTAGCTACCTTGAACAGCGGCAAAACCCTTGCTCTGGCAAATAAAGAATCTCTGATAGTCGGCGGTCGGTTGGTTACCGCTGCAGCAAAACCAGGTCAGATTGTTCCAGTTGATAGCGAGCACTCTGCGCTGGCCCAGTGCCTGATGTCTGGAAAGCACTCTGAAGTGCAGAAGTTAATCTTGACCGCATCTGGAGGCCCATTTAGAGGTTGGACTCGCGAGGCTCTAGATGAAGTGACGCCGGAGCAGGCTCTGGCACACCCAACCTGGGTCATGGGCAAGGTGGTGACCACCAATTCGGCAACTTTGGTCAACAAGGGGCTCGAGTTGATTGAAGCGCACCTGCTCTTTGATATTCCATTTGACCGAATTGCGGTAACCGTTCACCCACAATCGGTGGTTCACTCCATGGTCGAATTCATCGATGGTTCGGTGTTGGCACAGTGTTCGCCACCAAACATGAAGCTTCCGATTGCCTTGGGTATGTCCTGGCCGGATCGCGTACCGAATGTTGCACCAGCGTGCGACTGGACTAAAGCAGCGACCTGGAATTTCGAGCCGCTCAATGAATCTGTGTTTGGTGCGGTCAAGCTAGCCCGTCAGGTGGGTCAAGCCGGCCTAACCTATCCAGCCGTTTATAACGCTGCCAACGAAGAAGCCGTCGAAGCTTTTCATGAACGACGGATTGGATTCAACCAAATCGTAGATCTGATCAAGCGCGTTGTTGATGCGCACGAACCAGAAAAAGAACTTTCACTTGAGGGAGTTTTGGCAGCTGAAAAATGGGCTCGCGACCGAGCACAGGCATCGATGGTCACCGCGTGCTAAGCATGGGCTCCACTCAGAAAATTGTCAGAGACCACCGATAGGTTCTAAACGTGACTGAAACTCTCTGGTACGTAGGCGGAATTCTCTTCATCGCGATTGGAATTGCGGTTTCAATCGGTCTGCACGAAATCGGCCATCTCGTTCCAGCCAAAAAGTTTGGTGTCAAAGTTCCCACCTATGCGATTGGCTTTGGCCCAACGCTGTTCAAGTTTCGCCGCGGAGAAACCGAGTACGCGCTAAAACTCATCCCGCTTGGTGGTTTCATCACCATGATCGGCATGTATCCGCCGGCTAAAAAGGCTGCCAAACCTTTGCCTGCTGGCAAAAAGCTCGGGTTCTTTGCCGACATGATCAGTCAGGCTAGGTCTGCCCACAACGAGCACGAGACCCCAGCAGACGCAAACCGCAAGTTTTACCAGCTGCCGGTCGGCAAGCGAATGGTAATCATGTTTGGTGGTCCATTCATGAACCTACTTTTGGGCCTCGGCCTATTTGCCTTCGTTCTGGGTGTCATGGGTGTTCCGCAACGAACAAATGTCATCGCTCAGGTCTCACCCTGCATCGCCACGACCGTCATGCAGGTAACTGACTGTGATCCTGTCGCCGACCCGTCGCCGGCGGTAGCAGCTGGCCTTCAAATCTCAGATGAAATTGTTGCCGTGAATGGCAAAACGGGAGACGACGCAGCAGTTTTGATTCAGGCTTTGCCTGCCGGGGTTCCAGCCATTTTTACCGTGCTTAGAGACGGCAAAAACGTCGACCTAAACCTAACCCCAATCGTTGCTCTGCGTCCGGTCATTGATTCCAAAACCGGTCAGGTGCAACTCGATGAGTCCGGTGACCCAGTGCTGCAAGAGCGCACGGTCATTGGTGTGGTTTTTGCTAACCAGAGGGTTCAGCAAGGTCCTGGATACATCGCAGAGCAGTCTCTAGCAGCGGTTTCCCAAGTGGGAACAATGATTTTGACCTTGCCCCAGCAAATGGTTCAGGTTTTTGATGCCACCTTTGGCGGCGGTGAGCGCAATCCAGCCGGTGCCGTCTCGGTAGTTGGCATCGGTCAGTTAGCCGGAGAGGTTGCAGCGACTGACAGCGCTGACATCACCGACAAACTGGCAACCGGGTTGATGATTATTGCCTCCCTGAACTTTGCCCTATTCGCTTTCAACATGCTGCCGCTATTGCCGCTTGATGGTGGCCACATTGCCGGTGGGGTATACGAGGCGGCTAAGCGCGGTATTTACAGGCTCCGAGGAAAGCCAGATCCTGGTCCGGCAGATACGGCTTTGCTTATGCCGGCAACCTGGTTTGTCGTCATACTTTTGATGGCTATGAGCGTGTTGCTAATCCTGGCCGACCTAATCAATCCAATCGCCTTCTAAACGCTGTTTATGATTAGAGCAACCTGAAAGAGAGTTTTCTGTGGCTGCAATCAACCTTGGTCTTCCAAATACTCCTCCGCCAACCATTTCTCCGCGTCGCAAGAGTCGCCAGATTATGGTCGGCAAAGTGGCAGTTGGCGGCGATGCACCAGTGTCAGTGCAGTCAATGTGCACCACTCCAACGACTGATGTCAACGCAACTCTCCAGCAAATTGCTGAGCTAACCGCATCGGGTTGTGACATCGTTCGTGTTGCTGTACCCAGCCAGGACGACGCCGATCGACTTGCCCTGATTGCTCGCAAGTCTCAAATTCCAGTCATTGCCGACATTCACTTTCAGCCAAAATACGTTTTTCAAGCTATCGACGCAGGTTGTGGCGCGGTTCGAGTAAACCCGGGCAATATTCGTCAGTTTGATGACAAGGTCGGCGAAATCGCCAAGGCAGCTAAAGATGCTGGAGTTTCCATCCGTATCGGTGTGAACGCAGGCTCCCTCGACCCTCGTTTGCTGGAAAAATACGGCAAGGCAACCGCCGAGGCACTTGTTGAGTCTGCCGTCTGGGAGGCAAGCCTCTTCGAGGAACACGATTTCCACGACTTCAAAATTTCGGTAAAACACAATGACCCGGTGGTCATGGTTAAGGCGTACGAAATGTTGGCTGAGCGAGGCGACTGGCCATTGCACCTCGGTGTAACCGAGGCTGGTCCGGCATTCCAAGGCACAATCAAGTCTTCGGTGGCATTTGGTGCCCTGCTATCGCGCGGAATCGGAGACACCATCCGAGTCTCGCTATCTGCACCTCCGGTTGAAGAGATCAAAGTTGGCTCGCAAATACTCGAGTCACTGAACCTTCGCCCAAGAAAGCTTGAAATCGTAAGTTGCCCAAGCTGTGGGCGTGCTCAGGTCGATGTTTACACTTTGGCCAATGAGGTCACTGCTGGGCTCGAGAAGCTAACGGTTCCATTGCGCGTTGCAGTTATGGGTTGTGTCGTGAATGGTCCCGGAGAAGCACGTGAGGCCGACTTGGGCGTTGCTTCTGGCAATGGCAAGGGGCAGATCTTCGTCAAGGGTGAGGTCATCAAGACTGTGCCTGAGAGCGAAATCGTGGCGACCCTAATCGAAGAGGCCAATCGAATGGCCGCTGAGATGGACCCAACCCTTGTGGGCAGCCCGCAGGTGCTGGTAGCCAAAAAGGACTAACCAAAACAATTGCTTCAAGAAGGGGAGCTGGCAATGGCGCTAGCAATGACTCCGCCGATGGGCTGGAACTCGTGGAATGTTGGGCTGGATTCCAACGATTATCCCGACTTCACAAATTTGACTGAAAAGTCGGTTCTAGAGCAAGCCCGAGCTATGGTCGATCGGGGTCTGCTTGCCGCCGGTTATGAGTATTTTGTGCTCGATGACGGATACCAAAATGCGCGGCGTGATTACCGTGGTCGTCTTCAAGGGCATGCATTGCGGTTTCGAAATGGCATCCCGTCGCTGGTCGAACAAGTCAAAGGGCTGGGGCTGAAATTCGGCATTTATTCAGTTCCGGGTTCCCTGACCTGCGCTCAGCAGTACAACGACTATGTTGCCGATGGGCTTGGCTCACTCGACAAAGAACGTATCGATGCTGAGGCTTTTGCTGAGTGGGGCATCGATTACCTAAAGTACGACTGGTGTCGGGCTCACTTGAACGATGGGCTGCTCGCGAAAGAGACATTTTCAAAAATGGCCGTCGAACTCGCTCGAACCGGCCGTGAAATTATGTACTCAATTTCTGAATACGGCCTTTTCAAGCCCCACGAGTGGGCGCCGGAATTCACTCAAATGTGGCGCACTACCGACGACTTGTTCGCAAATTGGGATTCGATCCTGCGAACCATTGACCTTCAGGTTGACTTGTATCCGCACTCGAGACCAGGGGCTTGGAACGACCCCGACATGCTGCAAATCGGAAACCATGGTCTCACCGCGGCAGAAAATCGATCTCACTTCTACGTTTGGGCAATCCTGAACGCGCCGCTCATGATCGGTACTGATTTGGTCCGCATGCCTGAGTCTGTCCGTGAGCTACTGGTCAACCCCGGAGTTATCGAAGTTGACCAAGACTGGGGTGGCCAGCAGGGGCGTCGGGTTTGGCAGGGCGATGAAGCAGAGATTTGGGCAAAACCAATGTCGGATGGTTCCCTGGCGGCAGCGCTCCTAAACCGAGGTGATCGAACTTTCACGTTCGAGGTAAACGCCGAAAGCCTTGGACGCGACTTCAGTTCAGCCGTCGACGTTCCTTCCGCCTCGGATCTTGGCATTAGCGGTTCAGCAACCTTGGAGGTTGGCGCCCACGACACGATGCTGATTCGAGTTCGGTAGGGTCGCGATAACATTGACCCCATGCCTATTCGTCTTTCCTCGCTATTCCTGCGCACATTGCGCGAAGACCCATCTGAAGCTGATGTAGCTGGTCACAAACTGCTTTTGCGTGCCGGATACATCCGTCGCGCTGGTGCCGGCCTGTACACCTGGCTACCTCTGGGATTAGCGGTTAAGGCCAAGATCGAGCAGGTTGTCCGTGAAGAGATGGCAAACGCCGGTGCTCAGGAAGTGTTTTTCCCAGCCCTGCTGCCTCGCGAGCCGTTCGAGGCCACCGGGCGATGGACCGAGTATGGCGACAACCTTTTCCGTTTGCAGGACCGCAAGAAGAGCGATTACCTACTTGCTCCGACGCATGAGGAGATGTTCACCCTGTTGGTGAAAGATCTTTACTCCAGCTATAAAGACCTGCCAACCTGCCTGTACCAGATTCAGAACAAGTACCGCGATGAAGCTCGCCCTCGTGCCGGTTTGCTGCGCGGTCGTGAATTTGTGATGAAAGACGCCTACAGCTTTGACATCGACGATGAGGGTTTGAAGAAGTCTTATCAGGCGCAAAGAGATGCCTACGAGCGCATTTTTACCCGCCTTGGCGTTGAATACGCGATTGTCAAGGCCGATGCCGGAGCCATGGGTGGTTCAGCATCTGAGGAATTCTTGTCGCCGAGCCCGATTGGTGAAGACACGTTTGTGCGCTCGCCAGGTGGTTACGCTGCAAACGTGGAGGCCGTTGCAACGGTGGCGCCTCCGGCCATCCCAATCGAAGGCCAGCCAGCCGCGAAGCAGGTAGAAACGCCTGGAGCCACCAACATCAAGCGAGTGGTTGAATTTGCCAACCAAAATGTTCAGCGCGTTGACGGCGTTGCGTGGTCTGCCGCGCACACCCTCAAGAACAACGTCATGGCCTTGGTCTCTCCTGAAGGAAAGCGTTCTCTAGTTGTTGTTGGCCTGCCTGGTGACCGCGAGGTTGATGCCAAGCGCGCCGAGGCAGCTTTTGCTCCAAACGAGGTCGAGCAGGCAAATGAAGATGACTTTGCCAAGCACCCAGAGCTCATCAAGGGGTTCATCGGACCGGTAAAGGGGGGCCAGGCAGTCCTTGGATTGAACGGCTCGAGCGGAATTCGATACCTGCTTGACCCACGTGTGGTCGATGGCAGTGCCTGGATTTCTGGCGCCAACGAAAAAGATCAGCACATCTTTGATTTGGTCAAAGGCCGAGACTTTGAGGCTGACGGCGTTGTTGACATCGCTGAAGTTCGCGCTGGCGATCCAGCTCCCGACGGTTCGGGTCCTCTGGAGTTGGCCCGAGGTATTGAAATCGGTCACGTATTTCAGCTGGGTCGCAAGTATGCAGAGGCGCTTGGTCTTCAGGTGCTTGACGAGAACGGCAAGTTGGTCACGGTAACTATGGGTTCCTACGGAATCGGTGTTACTCGACTAGTTGCCGTTTTGGCCGAGGCAAACCACGACGATAAGGGTCTCATTTGGCCTGCTGCGGCTGCCCCAGCCGATATCTATGTTGTTGCTGCTGGCAAGGATGAAGCAATCTACGCGGCAGCCGAGAAGCTGGCGGCAGAGCTTGAAGCCAAGGGTAAATCGGTGATTCTCGACGACCGCCAAAAAGTCAGCCCAGGCGTTAAGTTTGGCGACGCAGAGCTTATCGGTGTGCCAACAATTGTGATTGTTGGCAAGGGTCTTGAGAACGGAGAGGTCGACCTCTGGGATAGACGCTCGGGAGAGCGCCGCCCAGTCAAGGTAGACTTGGCCGTAGCGGAACTCATCTAGTCCATTTTTGACTGGTTCCACAAACTGACAACTAACTAGCGGCCCGGGAGGCATCTCATGGATATCGATTTGAGAGTATTGAAAGTTCTCGAGCGCGAAGCAGAAATTCCTTTTGCCGAACTGGTCGAAATTATCGAAGCAGCAATTTTGGCTGCGTACCACAAGCACGTTGGAAACAGCGATGAAGCTCGCGCCGAGCTAAACAAAACCACCGGTCACGTAAACATTTACGCGCCCATTGTGGATGAAGAAGGCACCAAGACCGGTGAAGAAGAAGTAACTCCAGAGAACTTCGGTCGCGTGGCGGCATATGCGGCCAAGCAGGTTATTGCCAGCCGTCTGCGCAACATCAGCGATGAAAACCTGTTGGGCGAGTTCAAGGGTAAAGAGGGTGACATCGTCGCCGGTGTTATTCAGCAGGGCCAGAAGCCGTACATGGTTTACGTTGACCTCGGCAGCATCGAGGCCATCATGCCCCCGGAGGAGCAGGTTCCAGGTGAGGACTACTCGCACGGTAAGCGCATCCGCGTTTATGTGACAGCGGTCAACAAGGGAACCCGCGGCGGACCGATGGTTACCGTTTCTCGTACCCACCCGAGTTTGGTTCGCAAATTGTTCGCAATGGAAGTTCCTGAGATCGCCAGTGGTGTAGTCGAGATTGTTTCTTTGGCTCGCGAGGCCGGCCACCGCACCAAGATTGCCGTTCGCGCGCACGAAGCGGGTGTAAACGCCAAGGGTTCATGCATCGGTGAATTGGGCCAGCGAGTGCGAGCTGTCCAGAACGAACTGAATGACGAAAAGATTGACATCGTTGATTACAGCGATGACCTGCCAGCTTTTGTAGCCCAGGCTCTATCTCCAGCCAAGGTTTCCAGCGCTTTCACGCTTGATGCCGCAACAAAGTCGGTTCGCGTGTTGGTTCCTGACTTCCAGTTGTCTTTGGCAATTGGAAAAGAGGGCCAGAATGCCCGTTTGGCAGCTAAGTTGACTGGAGCCAAGATCGACATTCAGCCTGACAGCATCCTCGAGGGCGAGTAGCTCTAGGCGGATTGCCTTGCCAGGGGTTAGAATGGAACGTACCTGCGTTGGTTGCCGCCAACGCTCCCAGCGTGCAGACCTCCTTCGAGTCGTTGAAAAATCAGGTTTCTTGATCTTTGACAACCAGAAGAATTTGCCCGGTCGGGGAGCATGGCTTCACCCAGTTTCGGAATGTTTAGAGTTGGCTATTTCTCGGAAATCGTTTATCCGGGCGTTGAAACTCAAAAAACAGGTCGAGACATCAGGTCTGAATTTCACTAAAGAACAGGCAGAAACGATGTTGGCAAAAAATGAGTAGCTCGAAATGAGTACCCAACAGCTTTAACGGCCTGCCCTGTCTAGGGGAGGCCCCAGACAGGAGAAACAAAAGTGGCGCTACCACGCGTGTACGACATTGCTAAAGAACTTGGAATCGATTCCAAGGTTGCTTTGGCCAAGCTCGCTGAACTCGGAGAGTTCGTAAAGAGCGGTTCATCAACTATTGCCCCGCCGGTTGCTAAGAAGCTTCGCGAGGCATTCCCAGACGCAAAACCAAAGGCTGAGGCCCCTAAGGCAGCTCCAAAGGCTGCTGCCCCTGCTAGCCCTGCAGCACCTGCTGCCCCGACTCCGGCAGCAATGACTCCGGCCGCTCCGGCGGCTCCTGCTCCAGCCGCTCCAGCAGCTACACCAGCAGTTGCTCCGACAGCAAGTCCGGCAGCGCCGACTCCAGCTGCAGTTGCTCCGGCGGCTCCAGAGGCGGCTCCAGCGGCCCCGAGCCCAGCCACTCCTGGAATTCCTCGTCCAGGCAACAACCCTTTCGCAGCAAGCCAGGGCATGGGTATTCCGCGCCCGGTTGCTCGCCCAGGTAACAATCCGTTTTCTCCATCGCAGGGAATGGGTCGCCCAGGTGGCCCACGTCCGGCAGGTGGCGCAGGCCGCCCTGGTGGCGCCGGCGGTCCTCGTCCGGCAGGGTCCGGCGCACCTCGTCCAGGTGGCGCAGGTGGAGCAGGTCGTCCAGGTGGTTTTGCACCACGTCCTGCTGGTGCTGGTTTTGCTCGTCCAGGTGGTGCACCGGGTGCAGCTCCGGGAGCCGGTGGATTCTCTCGTCCGGGTGGTGGCCCAGGCGCAGGCCGTGGTCGCGGCGTAGGCGGCGGAACCGCGGGTGCATTCGGTAAGGGTGGAGCACGCGGACAGAGCAAGGCTCGTAAGTCAAAGCGCGCGAAACGCGAAGAGTTCGAACAGCGTAACAACGCACCATCTCTTGGTGGCGCGATTGTTCCACGCGGAGACGGCACCACTGTTTTGCGTCTTCGCCGCGGCTCATCAATCCAGGACTTCGCCGACAAGATTGACACCACAGCAGGTCAGCTGATCACTGTGCTATTTGCCCTTGGTCAAATGGCAACTGCAACTGCTTCCCTTGACGAAGAGACCTTCCAGATCCTCGGTGAAGAGCTTGGCTACAAGATCGAGGTTGTGTCACCAGAGGACGAAGAGCGCGAGCTATTCGAAGGCTTTGGTCTTGACGTGTCAACCGACTACGACGACGATGAGGCTGACCTTATTGCTCGTCCGCCAGTTGTCACCGTTATGGGTCACGTTGACCACGGTAAGACTCGTTTGCTGGACAGCATTCGTAACTCAAACGTCATTGCGGGCGAGGCCGGCGGAATCACCCAGCACATCGGTGCCTACCAGGTACACGTTGAGCACGAGGGCATTGATCGCGCAATTACCTTCATTGACACCCCAGGTCACGAGGCGTTTACCGCTATGCGTGCCCGTGGTGCTCAGGTAACCGACGTCGCAATCTTGGTTGTCGCAGCGGATGACGGTGTTATGCCTCAGACCATCGAAGCGTTGAACCACGCTCAGTCTGCTGGTGTTCCAATCGTGGTCGCAGTGAACAAGACCGATAAAGAGAGCGCTAACCCAGCCAAGATTCGCCAGCAGTTGACCGAGTTCAACTTGGTTGCTGAAGAATACGGTGGCGACGTTATGTTCGTCGATGTCTCTGCTCTAACCGGCAAGGGCATCAAGGATCTTCTAGACGCTGTTCTACTTACTGCAGACGCTGCGCTCGACATGCGCGCAAACCCAAACAAGGATGCTCGCGGTGTTGCCATCGAAGCTAACCTTGACAAGGGTCGCGGATCAGTAGCCACAGTTCTTATCCAGTCAGGTACTTTGCGTGTTGGTGACTCAATCGTTGCCGGTGCTGCACACGGTCGTGTGCGTGCCATGTTCGATGAGAACGGCGTGGCGGTTGCCGCTGCCGAGCCAAGTCGTCCAGTGCAGGTTCTGGGTCTACAGTCAGTGCCTCGAGCCGGTGACACCTTTGTGGTTACCGAAGATGAGCGTCAGGCCCGCCAAATCGCTGAAAAGCGCGAGGCTGCCGACCGCAATGCTCTTTTGGCCAAGACTCGCAAGCGTGTCAGTCTTGAAGACTTCACCAAGGCTCTTGAAGACGGCAAGGTTGAGGCTCTTAACCTCATCATCAAGGGTGACGTTTCTGGTGCTGTTGAAGCACTTGAAGACTCATTGCTCAAGATTGAGGTTGACGATTCAGTTCAGTTGCGCATCATTCACCGCGGTGTTGGTGCAATTACCGAGTCAGACGTCAACCTGGCCACCGTTGACAGCGCGATCATCATCGGCTTCAACGTCAAGCCAGACAACAAGGCCAAAGAGCGCGCCGACCGCGAGGGCGTCGACATTCGTCAGTACTCAGTTATTTATGCTGCGCTTGACGACATTGAGAAGGCACTCAAGGGCATGCTCAAGCCAGAGTACGAAGAGTTCCAGTTGGGTACCGCAGAGGTCCGCGAACTGTTCAAGTCTTCAAAGGTCGGAACCATTGCTGGTTCGATCGTCCGCTCTGGTTCAATCCGTCGAAACAGCTCGGCACGCGTCTTGCGTGCGGGCAAGGTCATCGCGGATAACCTCAAGATTGACTCGCTAAAGCGATTCAAGGACGATGCAACCGAGGTCAAGACTGACTTCGAGTGTGGTATCGGACTGAACGGCTTCAACGAACTCGAGCTCGAAGACATCATCGAGACCTTCGAGATGCGTGAAAAGCCTCGAGTTTAGGTCTAGAACATGGCAGATGTTGCACGCGCTAGAAAGCTAGCGGAACGCATCAAGGTTTTGGTGGCAGAGGCGCTAGAGCGCGCCGTTAAGGACCCAGATTTGGGCTTTGTCACCATTACCGACGTCAAAGTTACTCCTGACCTTCAGCACTCAACCATCTTCTTCACGGTTTATGGAACACCTGCTGAAAAGGCTCGTAGCGCTGAAATCATCGAAAAGAATCGTGGCGTAATTCGTCGCGAGGTCGGGCGTCAGCTCTCAATTCGGTTGGTTCCAACCATCGAATTCGTAGCCGATGAAATTCCTGAAACCGCTGCACACATGAATGATTTGTTGGCAGCGGCCAAAGCCCGCGATGAAGAAGTGGCCAAATTGGCCGCAGATGCTCACTGGGCTGGCGAAGAGAACCCATATAAAGAACCTCGACAGATTGAAGAGGACGAAGACTAAATGTCTTCTGGCCTCGTCCTGATCGACAAGCCTTCGGGCTGGACCAGTCACGACGTTGTTGCCCGCCTAAGAAAATTGGCGGGCACTCGTCGGGTTGGCCACGCCGGCACTCTTGATCCAATGGCAACCGGTTTGTTGCTGATCGGGGTTAATTCGGCAACGAAACTGCTCACCTTTTTAGTCGGTGAAGACAAAACCTACTTCGCGACAATCCGACTCGGTGCCTCGACTATCACTGACGACAAAGAATCTGAAAACCTGTTTGTGGCAGACCCGGATGACTTGCGAGCGCTCACTAAAGAAGCCATCGAGTCGGCGTTAGTGAATTTGCGCGGAGAAATTCAGCAGGTGCCGAGTTCGGTGAGCGCTATCAAGGTAAACGGTGAGCGTGCCTATGCCAAGGTCCGCTCTGGCGATGAAGTGAAGCTCGCCGCCAGGCCCGTCACGATTCACAGATTCGAAATTCTTGGAGAGCCTCGCATCGAAGAGGTTGAGGGCCAAGCGTTCATCGACATCGATGTTGTCGTGGACTGCAGCTCGGGCACATACATCCGGGCACTGGCACGGGATTTGGGCGAAGCTCTCAAAGTCGGCGGCCACCTAACCGCGCTTCGACGAACCAAAATTGGTAGTTACAACATCTCGCAAGCCCAAGTTCTCGAGGGGCTGAACCCCGAAACCCTGCAGATTCTCGACATCTCTCAGGCTGCCGCCCAGCAATTCAAGTCGCGCGCGCTTTCACAGCAAGACGTTATAGACCTGAGGCATGGCAAGCGGCTCAAAGCTGTTGACGAGGGCCCCGAACCGATTGCAGCATTCGACGAGCGCGGAAAACTCGTTTCCATGCTCACGAAGTCCGGTCGAGATCTCAAATCGCTTGTAGTTTTTCCGGAGGGTTCAAATGATTGATTGGTTTTATTCGGTCTCGTTGGCTGTCAGCGTTGTTTCAGGCATCTGGGCGGTGGCTCTAGGGTTGTTCAAGCGCAAGCCAAGCCTGTTTAGTTTGGTGCCGCTGGCGCTTGTACAGGTGCTTCTAGTGATTCAGTTGGCAATTTCAATTTCACTGGTGGTCTTGGGGGAGCGGGCCAAGCAGGACACCGTGGAATTCTTTGCCTATTTGATCGTGGCTCTCATGGTGCCACTGGCTGCCGGATTCTGGGCCTTGATTGAGCGCAGCAAGTGGTCAACCGTTGTCATCGGGGTCGGTGCCCTGACTGTTGCCGTGATGCTGGTTCGCATGCAGCAAATTTGGCTGGGCTACTAGCCCTCCAGCCATTGGCGCATCGATAACGGCAATTTAACCTTCCGTTTACTCCTCGAACAGGTTGCATTCACTCGGCCTATCGATGATTGAGGCATGTCCCAGCAGTCAAACCTTAAAATTCCGGAGCGCCGTAAGCTCAACACCGCGCCGACCAGTCTTGGCGACAAAATCTTCTTTCGAGTGGCTTCCGGTGCCGCAAACTTTTCGATTGTCCTAGTTGGCCTAATTCTGGTTTTTCTCCTGTGGCAGTCTTTGCCGGCCCTCCAGGGCCAAGGCATCGACTTCATCTTTGGTTCTAACTGGGATGCCGCCGCAGAGACACCGGTTTTCCAAATCGGTCCAATGCTCTGGGGTTCGTTTCTGATTTCCTTTCTCGGCGTCATCCTGGCAGTGCCGATGGCCATAGCGATTGCCTATTTCATCGAATTTATGGCTTCCAAAGCTGTTGGTCGTGTGGCAACAACTTTGATTGATCTGTTGGCAGCCTTGCCTTCTGTGGTTTTGGGCCTTTGGGGTTTTGCAGTCTTTACGCCGGTAGCGGCCGGTTGGGCAGAGTCATTGAACAAGGCTTTTGGATGGTTCCCGCTCTTTGCCTCAGACGGCGCAGGTTTTCTAGCTTCGCCATTTATCGCGGGCTGGATTGTTGCCATCATGATCGTTCCGATCATCGCCTCAATCTCTCGCGAAATTTTTAGCCAGATCGACCGCGATTTGATCAACGCAGCCAAAGGTTTGGGTGGCGGTTCTTACACGATTTTCAAAAAAGTAATCCTGCCAACAGCCTCGGGCGGTGTGGTCGGTGGCGTCCTGTTGGGACTGGGGCGCGCGCTTGGCGAAACCGTGGCAATTTTCTACGTGCTAAACCTCGTCTTCGAAATCAACTGGTACGAGATTCTTCAGCAGCGCGGAGGATCAATCGCATCCAACATCCTTGCGCGATTTGGTGAAGCGGGCCCAGCCGAGATCAGCGCTCTGATGGCATCGGGATTGGTTTTGTTCGTGATGACCCTGATTATCAATTCCATCGCGGCTTGGGTGGTCGCAAAGGCTCAGCCTTGGAGGAAGAACTAATGACGAATTACGTACCTGAGGCACTTCCTAGACCGGCTAACGCAGCACCCTGGGCAAAGGTTGATCCCAAAAATACGCTGAGAATTGCGCTGGCCTCGATTTTGCCGGCAGCAACGGCAGGTCTATTGGCTATCGCTTTCGGTTGGCAGTTTGAGTTCACGCTCTTGGCCGTATTTTTGCCTCTTCAACTTGTAGCGGGGCTTTGGCTCGGTACCGTAACCGCCGGAAAACGCGGTCGCGGAGATGCTCTCCTCGTAATCTTCACGGTATTTTTCTCAGCTCTAGTCCTGGTACTTCTAATGTCAGTTCTGTGGTCGGTTGTTTCAAACGGTGCAGCAGCTATGAGTTGGCAGTTCTTTACCCAGAACAACGTTTATGTGTCGGCAAACACTTCGCTTGAGTATGGCGGCGTGGGGCACTCAATCCTCGGTACCGTCCTGATTGTCGGGCTTGCAACAGTGGTCACGGTTCCTCTTGGTATCTTGATTGCTGTTTATCTGACGGAAACCCGTGGCAAAACTCGCGGACTGATTCGCACGCTAATTCAGGCGATGTCAGGATTGCCTTCCGTGGTTTCAGGCTTGTTCGTTTACGCAGCCTTCATCGTCACCGGCATTACTCAGTACGCCGGCTGGGCAGGCTCGCTTGCGTTGCTGCCCCTGATGCTACCTACGGTGAGCCGCATCGCAGAAGAGTCTCTAAGACTGGTGCCAGCAGACCTAAGAAGCGCTGCAGTGGGCCTTGGTGCGCCTAACTACCGAGCTTTTCTTCAGGTCGTTATGCCGGCAGCAAAGAGCGGCTTAGTGACCGCAATTCTTCTGGGCATTGCCCGAATCATCGGTGAAACTGCACCACTTGTCCTCACAACATTCGCTGCAGCTACGACCTCGGTAAACATCTTCAACGGTCCAATGTCGACCCTTCCTACATATCTTTACGGATTCATCTCTGACCCTTCAATCCAGAGTGCGCAGCGCGCTTGGGGTGCCGCCTTGGTCATGTTGATTCTGGTGGGCGTCCTATTTACAGCTGCCCGAGTGATGACTCGCTCACGGGTCGGCAAAAAAACAAAAAAGAATGGAAAGTAATCATGGCTTCTGAAATTCTGAACGACACTGTTCTGTACTCAAAGGATGTCAACGTCTGGTTCGGCGATCGCCACGTTCTAAGTAACGTAAATCTAGAGTTTCCAACCAACCAGGTAACGGCGCTGATTGGCCCGTCGGGTTGCGGCAAGTCAACTTTCCTTCGCACTCTAAACCGCATGCACGAGCTGATCCCGTCAGCGGGCTTTGCCGGAGAGATTTTTCTTGATGGCGAGGACATCTATGCCGACAAGGTTGATCCGGTTAGTGTTCGCCTCAAAGTAGGTATGGTCTTCCAAAAACCAAACCCGTTCCCAACCATGTCAATCCGAGACAACATTTTGTCGGGCCTCAGACTTTCTGGCCGCAAGATTGAGGCTGGCGATGAGCTGGTCGAAACCTCACTTCGTCGCGCATCGATTTGGAACGAAGTTAAGGACCGTCTCGGCGATGCAGCTGTCTCACTGTCAGGTGGTCAGCAGCAGCGTCTATGCATCGCCCGATCCCTCGCGATGAACCCAGAAGTTCTCTTGATGGATGAGCCATGTTCGGCTCTGGACCCAGGTTCAACCCGTCGCATCGAGGAAACCATTCAGGAGCTTTCCGAGTCAATGACAATCGTCATTGTTACCCACAACATGCAGCAGGCTCAGCGAGTATCGGACCAAACCGCGTTCTTTCTATCTGAAGACGGTCGCCCAGGTCACGTGGTTGAGTTTGGCAAAACCGAGAGTGTTTTCAATCAGCCAATCGACCCGCGGACCAACGATTACGTAAACGGGCACTTCGGCTAGAGCGTTAAGGGACTGTTTACTTTCCCTTCCGCTGCCTGCCACCAAGTGAACAAACTTCGTTCACTTCCGCTCTCCAAACTGTGATTAGTCGGAAACCCGGCCAACGATCTCAAAAGGAGAAACTCATGTTTCGCAAGGCAACTGGCGCTCTAGCCGCCATCGCTCTAGTGGCCTCTCTAGCCACTGCTTCTGCTCCTGCAACCGCAGCCGGAGTATCAATCACCGGTGAAGGTTCATCTTTCGCTGGAACCGCACTTATCGCAGCCCAGAGCAAGTTCAACGCCAAGGGCGGCGCCCAGGTTAACTACACCAAGTCATCTTCAAGCAAGGGACGCGCAAACGTTGCTGCCGGAACCGTTGACTTCGGTGCTTCAGACATCACTTACGTTGCTGCTGGCGCAACTGCTCCTGCCAACACTGTCTTGACCCCACTACTTGGTGGTCCAATCGCTATCGTTTACAACCTGCCTTCAGTTGGTAAGGGTCTGCGCCTTGACCCAGCAACCTTGGGTGCAATCTTCTCTGGTCGCATCACCATGTGGAACCACGCAAACATCAAGAAGCTGAACCCAACCAAGTCATTGCCTGCAAAGGCAATCTCAGTTCGCTTCCGCGCAGCTGGCTCAGGCACCACCGCAAACTTGACCCAGTACCTAGCCGGTAACAAGGTCACCGGTTGGACTGCAAACAACGGTGACTTCACCAAGGCTTCAGGCGCAGCGTCTGTCGTTGGTGTTTCAGTGCCGTCATCAGCTGACATGGTTACCGCTGTAGACAACACCTCTTACACCATCGGTTACGTTGACCTAGCTGATGCTGCTGGCAAGGGCCTTGTTTACGCCTCAATCAAGAACCCAGCCGGTCAGTACGTTCTTCCTACCGCAACTGCTGCTAAGTCATTCTTGGCTGCACAGACCGTACCTACCGATGGCTCAGTAAAGATCAACTTCTTGAAGAAGATCAGCGGTGCCTACAACCTAAGTGCTTTTGCTTACGGCATCGCGTCATCAAACTACGCTGACGCATCGAAGGGTGCCGCAGTCAAGGCGTTCTTCACGTACGTAGTAAGCAACGCAGTTCCTACCGGTTACGTTGCCCTATCAGGTGCAGCCAAGACCGCTGCTCTAAAGCAGATTGCAAAAATCAAGTAATAACTAGATTCAAAGTAGATGGTTTTGGGGAGCGCGGCAGAAGTCGCTGCTCCCCAAAATCACTTAACAAAATAAGGAATTCAGGATGTTCGGAAAACTTGCCGCATTAGCCATCACTGGCGTTTTGGTTGCATCGCTATCAGGCTGCACCCCACCAATGCCTCCAGAGATTCTGTCCGCACTGGCTGAGCAAGAATTCACCTGTGTCGAGGGAACATCCGTGATTTCGGTACCGGCATCAACCACCGATATGGCGCCGGGCTGGCAGTTTGCTGCCGGGGATGCCTGCCCAGGTATGAATTTCGAAATCCAATATGACGATGCTTCATCGGCGGATTTGGTTTTTAGCACATCGAATTTGGATCCTTCGCTTTGTAAAAGCGCAGTAGAGGTTCCATTTGCAGTAGATGCTGGCGTTCTGGTTTACCAGCACTCAGACGGCAACATGTTCAACTTCTCACCAGCTTTGATTGCAAAGATTTTCTCGGGCGAAATTTCTGATTGGTCTGACCCTGCCATTGCCGAAGCGAACATGGGCGCTGTTTATATGGCTGGCCCAATCACTTTTCTCGACCGAGCCTACGGTCCGGCTCTCGAATCATTCAATAGCTGGATGAAACGCCTAGTGCCTGATTTCAATTCAGAGCGCATCCAAAGCGGGCCAGCTATCTCGGCTGCCGACCTATTCCTCGAAGAAGGGCAGATCGCTATAGTCTCGAACTCCGTAGCGATGGAGCTTGGTCTGATGCCGGCCGGTGTGATTAACGGCCCAGACTCCTCTGTCGATGTGATTTATCCTGACACCGGTTCAATTGGCTCTGCAGCAACGCAGTTTGACATCGCCACTGAACCAAATCGCCTAACCGTTGCCTACAACAGCGCCAACCCTGCTTTGCCTGCACCCGGTGCAGAGGTTGCGCAACCACCGTATGAAGCTGTTTACACAGCACCTTTGCACATTTGTGGCGAGGCATCTTTGGCCAAGAGGGCAGCAGCACGATTTATTCTTCGTCAGGACCAGCAGGGTGCAATGGCGGCTACCTATTTTGTTCCGATCACAGAATCCATCCGCGTGTCAGCTCTTGCTGTGGTCTCCGAGGGTTTGACTCTGCCGTCATTTGATCCCGAGGACTACACCGGCTAATTACCTTTGCCTGCTTGTTAGGCTGGTAGCTATGCCAAAAGCGACCAAATCCCTCGGAATCGGAAGATTACTTATCGCCGTGTACGGCGTTTTCGCAGTATCCTCATCAGCTCGGGCGATCTATCAATTGGCGCGAGAATTTGACCAAGCTCCGCTGGCCTACAGTTTGTCTGCTCTTGCGGCCGTGGTTTACATTTTGGCAACCATCGCCCTTGCGAGACCTTCGCTGCGTACCTTGGCGTTCATCGCCGTCAGCTTCGAGCTCGTCGGTGTAATTGCAGTTGGCGTGCTCAGCTATCTGCAGCCTGAGCTTTTTGCACACCCTTCGGTTTGGTCAAAATTTGGCCAGGGATACGGCTTCGTGCCGCTGGTCTTGCCGTTCTTGGGTCTGCTCTGGCTTAGAAAGCAGTCTGCAAAGTAATGCTCGCCATCGAAAAAATTTCAGATCTGCCTAGCGGATTTGCCGAAACTGCCGTCACCATCGGAAAGTTTGACGGAATTCACCTGGGTCATAAAAAACTGCTTAGCAATTTGGTGGCCGCCGCCGACGAGCACATGTTGGCCAGCGTTGTGGTTACTTTTGATCGCCACCCAGATGCCCTGTTCAAGCCAGAATCGGCCAAGTTACCACTTATCGGCCCTGGGCAAAAACTGGTGCACCTTGAAGAATCTGGCGTGGATGCTGTTCTTACTCTTCCCTTTGACCATGAATTCGCAGCCTTGTCGGCGCGCGATTTTGTACAGCAAATTTTGGTTGACGGATTACACGCTCGTCTGGTTTTAGTCGGCGAGGATTTTCGGTTTGGTGCCGGGGGAGCCGGCACGCCTGAGACTCTCAAGGTTTTGGGGGCCGAATTCGGTTTCGTGGTTCGAGTCATTGGCAGTGCAAACATCGATGGCGTAAAAGTTTCAACCACACGCATCCGTGAACTCCTAGACCAGGGTGACGTGACCAAAGCTGCTGAGCTGCTTGGTCGCAATCACTACAGCGCGGGTGTCATCGAACACGGATTGAAAATCGGTCGCACCATCGGATTCCCGACAGCAAACATGACTCGCGAGTGCGAGGGCTATTTGCCGCTCGATGGTGTTTACGCAGGGTGGTTGTATGCCGACGGCGAGAAGTATCCGGCTGCCCACTCGGTTGGAATCAATGAGACTTTTCAGGCAGTGCCGCGATTGGTCGAGTCTCATGTAATTGACCGGCTCGACCTAGATCTTTACGACAAGTTTGTAGTCCTTGAGTTCGTTGCTTTCATAAGACCCGCAGCTAAGTTTGATGGCGTTGAGGCGCTAGTCGAAGAAATTCACCGCGACCTCGATAAGTGCCGCGAGATCCTAGAAATCTAGTAAGTATTCTCAGTTAACGCTCGGGGCATTCACAGGCAACGTCCAGTGGATTTTCGGGATACGCCCATTTTCGATTGAAAGTCTCTATTTGCAATCGGCATCAGGATTTGATGCCTTGCTATCTAGGACCATCGAAAGGAGCCAGAAATGGCCAAGCAAGAGAACGTAGAACCAGAACTAAATCCCGAATCACAAGAAAACCTCGATTCAGTCAACCCTTACGAAGAAGAGCCGAAGGCGTCGTCAAGTCGCACCGCTTGGCTAAAGTCACGTGGCGCAAAGATAGCTGCCATGGCAGTCGGTGGGTCCTTGGCTCTTGGTGCAGCCTTCGTCGGCGGTGTCGTCGCGGCCAACACTGTCTCTCCTAAAGGCATTGCTGCTGATGAGTTTGGTAACCACGGGCCGCTGGAGCCGTTTGCCGAGGGTCAGCGTCCACCACGTGGACCGGAAGGTGATCGACCACAGCGCGGTGGGGATCGCGACTTCCAAGTTGATCCGGGAGCAACCACCGATTCTTCGGAGAACGGCACTTCAGAAACCCCGTAGTGGCGCCACGTGCATAACCAGTGCAATCCCTCAATCAGCCATCGTCGATTGGGGGATTGTGCTTACACTGGAACAAACAAGGAGACTCATGACATTTGCCGGCGCTATCAAAGTTTGCCTGACTAAATTTGCCGATTTCCGCGGGGTAGCTACTCGCCGCGAGTACTGGTATTTCGTGCTCTTCACCGTGCTGGTCAGTCTGGTTCTCAGCACAGTAGATGGACTGATCTTCCCGCCGGTGACTACAGCTCAGGATGCATTCCTTGCTTCACTTGAGGCCAACCCAGAAACCCTCGACGCATCGTTGCTAAATGCGGCTCTCATGGAGAGTTGGAATGCAACGCCAATCAGTAACTTCGTCGGCTTCATTCTCGGCATTCCGTTGCTGGCAGCTCTGGTAAGACGCATGCGCGATGCGGGCTTCAGCGCCTGGTGGATGCTCCTTTCATGGGTTCCGCTACTAACTTTCATCTTCTCGTTGTTGCCAACCAAAACCGCAGAGCAGGGCAATACCAGGATTAGGACTGGCAACTAACCCGCTTTTCAGCTAGGCTTGTCAGGTTGCCGTGTATCGGCCGCGGATCAAGAGCGCCAAAACATTGGGTTTTGTGCACCGCGCAGTAAGTAGAAGAGGACCATTCAAATGGCACTAGACGCAGCAGTGAAAACTGCAATCATCAACGAGTACGCAACTCACCCAGGCGACACTGGTTCTCCAGAGGTTCAGGTTGCTGTGCTAACCAAGCGCATCAAGGACCTAACTGAGCACCTAAAGGAGCACAAGCACGACCACCACTCACGCCGTGGTCTGTTAATCCTTGTTGGTCAGCGCCGCCGCCTACTCGGCTACCTACAGGGTGTCGACATTGCTCGCTACCGTGCACTAATCGAGCGCCTAGGACTTCGTCGCTAATTTGCCTCCGGCAAACTGTCGCTAGCTAAAACTTTTGAAACCGCCTTCCTACGGGAGGGCGGTTTTGTTTAACCTGACATTCACCCAGTACCTAGGTAATTCAGCGGTCTGCTGGTAACCTTGCAAGTGAGCATCGCAGCAGGTTTGCTGGTCTCCGGTTGTGGATCTTGAGAGTTGAACTTCAAGGTTTTCTACTGCAGACCAGGGCATCCCTCCAATGTGGGCAAGTTAACTTGCCGCGAACGCTCACGCGCGCCGCCAAAAATAGCCAATTTCGGCCATGGCGGATGCGCAAAGAGGATAAAAGAGGAGGGACCATGGAAGGTCCAGAAATCAAAGCAACAGAAGCAGTAATCGACAACGGTAAGTACGGCAAGCGCGTTATTCGCTTCGAAACCGGTCGTCTAGCACAGCAGGCACAGGGTGCTGCAGCTGTTTACATCGATGAAGAAACCATGCTGTTCTCGGCTACCACTGCAAGCAAGCAGCCAAAAGACCAGTTTGACTTCTTCCCACTAACCATTGACGTTGAAGAGCGCATGTATGCGGCAGGCCGCATTCCAGGAAGCTTCTTCCGTCGCGAAGGTCGCCCATCAACCGAGGCAATCCTTGCCTGCCGTTTGATCGACCGCCCACTACGCCCATCATTCGTTGATGGTCTGCGTAACGAAATTCAGGTTGTAGTAACCGTTATGGCAATCGAGCCAGACGAGCTTTACGACGTAGTAGCTATCAACGCTGCCTCAATGTCTACTCAGCTTGCAGGCTTGCCATTCTCTGGTCCTATCGGTGGTGTGCGAGTTGCACTTATCGACGGCCAGTGGGTTGCATTCCCTAAGCACTCACAGCTTGAGCGCGCAGTTTTCAATATGGTTGTTGCTGGTCGCGTACTAGTTGAGAACGGCGTCGAAGACGTTGCAATCATGATGGTTGAGGCCGAGGCTTCAGAAAACGCCATGGACCTAATTGCTGCTGGCGCGAAGGCTCCATCAGAGGACGTTGTTGCTGAGGGTCTTGAGGCTGCCAAGCCGTTCATCAAGGCTCTAGTAAAGGCTCAGGCTGACCTAGCTGCTGTTGCTGCAAAGCCAACCGCTGACTACCCAACCTTCTTGCCATACACCGATGAGGTATTTGCTGCCGTTGAGGCTGCTGCAGGTGCCGAGTTGGCCAAGGTCTACCAGATTGCCGACAAGGTTGAGCGCCAGGATGCAGACGATGCACTCAAGGCCGCCACCAAGGAGAAGCTAGAGGCTTCACTTGACGAGGCACAGATGGCTCAGTTCTCGGCTGCCTACAAGTCAGTAACCAAGAAGATCATGCGTACCCGCGTTCTAAAAGAGGGAATCCGCATCGATGGCCGTGGCCTGCGCGACATCCGTAACCTAGACGCAGAGGTAGCAGTTATTCCTCGCGTTCACGGTTCAGCAATCTTCCAGCGTGGAGAGACCCAGATCCTGGGTGTAACCACCTTGAACATGCTGAAGATGGAGCAGCAGATTGACTCGCTAAGCCCAGTCACTTCAAAGCGCTACATGCACAACTACAACTTCCCACCATATTCAACCGGTGAAGTTGGTCGTGTAGGTACTCCAAAGCGTCGCGAAATTGGCCACGGTGCTCTTGCCGAGCGTGCGTTGGTTCCGGTTCTTCCAAAGCGTGAAGACTTCCCATACGCAATCCGTCAGGTTTCTGAGGCCCTTGGCTCAAACGGTTCAACCTCAATGGGTTCTGTCTGTGCATCTACCCTTGCCTTGCTAAACGCAGGTGTGCCTCTTCGTGCACCAGTTGCTGGTATCGCCATGGGTCTAATCTCAGACACCGTAGATGGCAAGGTTCAGTACGCTGCGCTTACCGACATCCTTGGTGCAGAAGACGCCCTTGGTGACATGGACTTCAAGGTTGCCGGTACTCGTGATTTCGTAACTGCTATTCAGCTTGACACCAAGCTGGACGGTATTCCTGCCTCAGTTCTAGGTGGCGCACTTACTCAGGCACGTGAGGCTCGTCTTCACATCCTGGACGTAATGGGCCAGGCAATTTCTGAGCCAGACGAGATGGCTCCAACCGCTCCACGCGTTATCGCAGTGAAGATTCCGGTTGACAAGATTGGTGAAGTCATCGGTCCAAAGGGCAAGATGATCAACCAGATCCAAGAGGACACCGGCGCAGACATCTCAATCGAGGATGACGGTACCGTTTACATTGGCGCAACCGATGGCCCTTCAGCTGAGGCTGCTAAGGCTGCGGTTAACGCGATTGCAAACCCACACGTCCCTGAGATTGGCGAGCGCTTCCTTGGAACTGTTGTGAAGCTAGCTACCTTCGGTGCTTTCGTTTCACTGGTTCCAGGCAAGGATGGCCTATTGCACATCTCTGAGCTAAAGAAGCTAGCTGGCAAGCGCGTTGAGAACGTCGAGGACGTTCTTGAGGTTGGCCAGAAGCTACAGGTTGAAATCACCAAGATCGATGACCGAGGCAAGCTTTCACTTGCTCCAGTTGTTGAGGGTGAAGACGCCTCAGCAGACGAAGAGTAATAACCCCTAGCCCCACAACTACAGAAAGCTTCTGGTCACCCATGAGTGAAATCATTTTTCCACTAGACCAGAGCGATCTATCGTTCACCGCTTCGGGAGGTAGTTCGGTTCGCCGCTCTATCCTCCCAAGCGGTGTTCGCGTTTTAACCGAACACATTCCGGGTTCGCAGAGTGTCGCTGTATCTTTCTCGGTCGCAGTTGGTTCTCGTGACGAGACTAACGGGCACTTTGGCTCGACCCACTTTTTGGAGCACCTGCTCTTCAAGGGAACTAAAAAACGTACCGCTCTAGACATCGCAGTGGCCTTTGATTCGGTCGGCGGATCATCAAATGCCTCAACCGGCAAAGAGCACACCAGCTACTACGCTCGTGTGCAAGATAAAGCTCTGCCAATTGCCGTTGATGTAATCGCCGATATGCTTACCTCCTCGCTCATCGATCCAAAAGAGTTTGAGAATGAACGCACCGTCATTCTTGAAGAGCTTGCGATGAATGACGATGACCCACAGGATGTGGCGCACGAACTTTTCAGCGAGGCCGTCCTCGGTGACCATCCGCTCGGGCGCCCTATCGGGGGTACCCAAGAAACCATCAACTCGGTCACTCGTGAGGCTGTTTGGGCGCACTACCAGGCAAATTATCGGCCTCAGGATCTAGTCATTGCTGCTGCTGGTGGTGTTGATCATGCAAACCTAATCCAGTTGGTTGAAACCGCTTTGGTTGACGCTGGCTGGGATCTCGATGCTAAGGCTGCACCGGTTGAACGCAGGCTGCTGCACCCTGCCGAAATTACCCGTGGAACGGCTCTGAAGGTTGTTCACCGCCCAATTCAGCAGGCCAACATCCTGTTGGGTATGCAAGGTCTGGTAGCAGATGATGAGCGCCGGTATGCCATGGGCATTCTCAACACAGTTTTAGGCGGGGGAATGAGCTCACGTATGTTCCAGGAGATTCGCGAAAAGCGTGGCCTGGCCTACTCGGTTTATTCGTTCAACACCGGATACTCGGATGCTGCCTACTTTGGGCTCTACGCAGGTTGCTCACCAGCGAAAAGCACTGAGGTAACCCGGCTAATGATTGAAGAGCTTGAAAAGATTGCCAATGAGGGCATCCGCCAAGACGAGCTCACTCTTGCCCAGGGAAACATTTCTGGCGGATTGGCGCTCAAGTATGAGAGCACCATGGCAAGAATGAATCGCCTTATTAGCGCCGAAGTCATCAATGGAGAGTTTTTTGACCTAGATGATTCACTTGAGCACGTTCATGCCGTAACGCTCCAGCAGGTGCAGTCTTTGGCCGCTGATCTTGCAGGTCGTGAGCGCTCTATCGTTGCGGTTGGCGACATTTCTGAGTCAACCTTCGAAGAGTTTCTTTAGGATTGAATTGTGACTATCAAAGTAGCCGTTGTCGGCGCCACCGGAAGAATGGGCAAACTTGCCCTAGACCTCATTGATGCTTCTCAGCACACCACCCTCCACGCAGCTCTGGACTCTAAGAGTGAGCTAAAGGAGGTCCTGGGCGCTGATGTTATTTTCGAGGTCACTCGTCTTGAGGTAAGTGAATCAGTGGTTGACTTTGCGGTCCGTCACGGAATGAAAGTTGTAGTCGGAACCAGTGGTTGGTCGGCGGCAAAACTTGGCGAACTTGAGGCCAAGTTAGCAGCACACCCGGATTCAGGCGTTGTGGTAATTCCAAACTTCTCAATCGGGTCAATGTTGGCCAGTTCGTTTGCAGCTCAGGCCGCTAAATTCTTTGAGTCAATTGAGATCGTGGAGGCTCACCACGCTGGGAAGATAGATTCCCCTTCTGGCACAGCGGTTCGAACCGCTGAAATGATTCAGGAAGCCCGAGCTGGCCTGACCCAGCCGCTGATTCCAGGTGTGGGTCAAACCGCCCGTGGTGAGGTTGTTGCCGGAGTGCCAATCCACAGCCTGCGCCTTGCCGGCGTTGCTGCTAAGCAAGATGTTTATTTCGGTGGTGTTAGTGAACTGCTAACCATCAGCCACGAGACCACTGCGGTCAACGCGTATTCTCACGGAATTCTGTTGAGCTTGCGGGTTGCTGCTCAAACCACCGGGCTCAAGGTTGGCCTGCAATCGGTCGTTGACGCTTCGGCTCAACTTTAGAACGGCACACCGATGAAAATCAGCGCTAAATTTGGCGCCTTGTTCATGTCTGCGCTTCTAATGGTCTACGTGCTTTTACTGGGGCAAACCGGATTGCTGTTACTCCAAGAGGAGGAGCCAATTGCAATTGCCATGGGCGCGCTCATCCTGGTGTTTCCGCTTTTTGGAGCCTGGGCAATCGTAAAAGAACTGACTTTCGGTCTGAAAGTTGAGCAGCTGTCCAAACAAATCCTGAGCGAAGGCGCTTGGCCTAATTTTGATCTTGAGCTGCGCCCTAGTGGGCGAGCAGTACCTGAATCGGCCTCAAAAATGTTTGATCACTACAAAGCCATTGTTGAAGCCGAACCAAACGATTTTCACAATTGGTTCAACTTGGGCATTGCCTACAATGCAGCCGGTGATCGCCGACGAGCACGTCAGGCGCTTCTAAAGGCTCTTGAGCTGGCCAAGCTCAATCAGAGCTAAAACTTGCGAATAAGGCCGATGCGCTGAAGACCAACATAGATCTGGCAGCCAAGGCAAAATGCAAACGCAGCATTCAAGAACGCTGCAACAAAGGCCATCCCTGCAAAAATCGCAATAGCGTTTGGCACACCAGCAAGGTGCAGAACAACACCCAGGCCAGCAACCAATAGGCCAACCAGTTGAGCAAATTTTGGCGGACGTGGGTCTTCAAGCTCTTTCGGTGCAGCCAAGCGTGGGCGCACAAACTTCTTGAAGATAAGGCCGAATGGGTGCTTGCTGTTTCCGAAAATTGCCCCGATCGCGAAGAGGCCGGTTGCAACCAGCAAAAGAACGAATGCGGTGTCAAGAGTTGCTCCATCGAGTGCCAAGAACACAGTGGTCAGCAACAGCGCTGAGGTAATTGCGGCACCAAATCGAGGGCCTCTAGGGTCAATGCCGGCTGGGGTTTTCTTTGATTCGCTCATTAGATTTCGAAGTTTCCTAGTTCGTCTTGGATGGTTTGAGGTTTTACAGCGCCGGCAATTCTTGAGGTCACGCGCCCCTTGGCATCTAGCACCAGGGTGGTTGGGGTCTGCAAAATGTTGAATTTGTTGGCTAGGTCAAGCCGGTCAGTGATGTCGACTTCGATGTGCAAAACATCGTCATGAATCTTCTCCAGCTCACCGTAAAGTCGTGCAGTTTGCTTGCACATGGTGCAGAACTCACTCGAGAACTGCAAAAAGGTTGCCTTTTTGCCAAATTTGGTGACCGGCAGCCCGTTTTTGATGGCGCCAAGTTCGGCTAGGTCGATGACTTCGCCGCCCGAAACCGCCTTTGCTCGACCGGTGCGAGCACGCCAAATTAGTCCGGCAGCGGTCGCAGCAGCTAGCAGCGCCACAACGATGATCACTTTGGTCTCAAAAGGCATGAAACAAGGTTAAGGTCCTTCGACGAGCCCTGCCTAATTGTGAAGATTTGTTTCCTAAAGAACTGCCGCGTAACCCTTCAACGGTGAAAGTCCCGTAACCGGTAGGCTTATGGGGTGTCAGATATCATTTTCCGCAGCGACGTAACTGTCGAACTAGTCCGTGCCAACGCAGCCGACTCCGATGTCCTTTTTGCAGCGCGTGTTTCAACTCAGGGTGAGCAAACCCTAGAGGCCGCTGCTGCTCAGACCGACGCGGCTGATGATGAAAAGCGCTCCAAGGGCCTCATCAACTACCTAATGCGCGACCGCCACGGTTCGCCTTTTGAGCACAACTCGATGACTTTCTATGTCCAAGCGCCAATCTTTGTGTTCCGCGAATTCATGCGTCACCGTATCGCCAGTTACAACGAAGAATCTGGCCGTTACAAGGAGCTAAGCCCAGTTTTCTACGTACCGGGTCCAGACCGTAACCTCATCCAGGTTGGTAAAGCCGGGGCCTACGAATTTTTGCCGGGCACTGCCGAGCAAACCGCTTTGGTTGAGCAAGAGGCTCGCACAACATCGCAGAATGCCTACGAGTCTTACCAGCGCATGCTAGAAGCCGGTGTAGCTCGCGAGGTTGCGCGTATTGTGCTCCCGCTAAACATCTACTCGAGCATGTATGTGACCATGAATGCCCGTGCCTTGATGAACTTCTTGAGTCTTCGCACCAAGCGTGAGGGAACTCACTTTCCGTCATTCCCACAGCGTGAAATTGAAATGTGCGCCGAGAAGATGGAAGACGAGTTTGCCAAGCTCATGCCTTACACCTACGAGGCATTCAACGCCAACGGTCGAGTAGCACCGTAGTTATTTCGAAAGGCTCAGCCAATGTCTAAAGAACAAAAAAACCTATTTGGTCAGGTTCTTGTCGCGCTCGTCACACCGATGACCGCCGAGGGTGAAGTTGACTGGGCAGCCACCGAAAAGCACATTGACTACGTAATCTCGAACGGCGCTGACGGTGTCGTCGTAACCGGCACTACCGGTGAAACCAGCACGCTTACTGACGCTGAGAAGATCAAGCTAGTTGAGGTTGGCAAGTCGGTTTCGGGCGGCCGCGCCAAAATCATCACCGGTGGTGGCTCTAACGAGACCGCACATGCCATGCAGCTTTACAAGGCTTCTGAAAAAGCCGGTGCCGACGGCGTAATGATCGTCACTCCTTACTACAACAAGCCGACCCAGGCCGGTGTGCTCACTCACTTCCGCATGATTGCTGACTCAACCGACCTTCCGGTAATCCTTTACGACATTCCCGGTCGTGCCGGTATTGCCATCTCGCATGACACCTTTTTGCGTGCGGCAAAACACCCAAACATCATGGCGGTCAAAGATGCCAAGGGAGACCTCGCACAGGCATCTCGAATCATGAACGAAACCGGCTTGCTGTACTTCTCAGGTGATGATTCAAACGTTTTGCCTCACCTCTCCATTGGTGCGACCGGCCTCATCGGTGTAACAGCAAACGTAGCCCCAGCTGCGTACCGCGCCATGATCGACGCAACCAACAACAATGACTTCCACGCAGCACTCAAGGTTCACAACAGCCTCGAGCCGCTTCAGCGTGCGCTAATGACTAACGTTCCGGGCACAGTGGCAGCCAAATACGTGCTGCACGCACTTGGTTTGATTTCCAGCCCGCGAGTCCGTTTGCCATTGGTTGGCCCTGAAGATGCCGAAGCTGCACGCATCGAAGATGGCATCGACATTGTCGGCGACATCGTTGGCCTAAGTTTTGAGAATTTCCGTCCAGACCGCAACGCAGCAGCCGGTGGTGCTCTGCCAAAGGTGGCTGGCACTACGCGCTAAAAGCGCCTTTAGAAAAGAGAACCAGTGGTTCAAGTACTACCTGCTCCAGCTCCACTCAAACCAGGCGTGATGCGCATCATCCCGCTCGGCGGAATCGGTGAAATTGGTCGAAACATGACCGTGTTCGAGATCGATTCGAAAATTCTGATTGTTGACTGCGGTGTGCTCTTCCCTGAAGAGCACCAACCGGGTATTGATGTCATTCTGCCGGACTTTGGCTATCTAAAAGACCGAATGGATGACGTCGTTGGTATCTTCCTAACCCACGGCCACGAGGACCACATCGGCGGTGTTCCATATCTGCTCCGCATGAAGCCGGATGTGCCGCTACTGGGTTCGGCGCTAACGCTGGCATTTGTTGAGGCCAAACTCAAAGAACACAAAATCACCCCATACTCAATGGTGGTTGCTGAGGGTCGCCGCGAAAAGCTCGCTGGTTTTGACCTTGAATTCATTGCGGTGAACCACTCGATTCCAGATGCCCTTGCCGTTGTGATTCGGTCCGTTGCCGGGTCGATTTTGCACACAGGTGACTTCAAGATGGACCAATTGCCACTTGATGGTCGCCTCACCGACCTACGTGCTTTTGCGCGCGTTGGTGAAGAAGGCCTCGACCTCTTCATGAGCGATTCAACCAATGCCGATGTTCCAGGGTTTACTCCGCTCGAAAAGGAAATCGGACCGGTAATTGAGAGCGTGATTGCACGTTCCAAGAAGCGCGTGATTGTTGCCTCGTTTTCAAGCCACGTTCATCGCGTTCAGCAGGTTGTGGATGCAGCTAAGGCCAATAACCGCAAGGTAGCCCTAGTTGGCCGGTCGATGGTCCGCAACATGCAAATCGCCATCCAGATGGGCTACCTGAACGCTGAAACCGAAGATTTTGTTGACCTCAAGCAGGCTGCCAACATGGCTCCGGATCAGGTCGTTTACATGTCAACCGGCTCGCAGGGTGAGCCAATGGCAGTCCTGGCGCGAATGGCTAATCTTGAGCACGACATTGAAATTGCTGAGGGTGACACCGTCATTCTTGCCAGCTCGTTGATTCCCGGAAACGAGAATGCCGTTTATCGCGTTATTGACGGGCTGACCAAGCTGGGCGCCAACGTTGTTCACAAAGGCAATGCCAAGGTTCACGTTTCTGGCCACGCTGCGGCGGGGGAGCTGCTCTACTGCTACAACATCTTGAAGCCCAAGAATGTCATGCCCGTGCACGGCGAGTACCGTCACCTAATTGCCAACGGCAAGTTGGCGGAACAGACCGGAGTTCCACACGAGCGTGTGCTGATCACAGAGGATGGCTGGGTTATCGATCTAGCGGACGGTGTGGCCGAGGTCGTCGGCGCAGTCGAATGTGGTCTGCTATTTGTTGACGGAAAAACCGTTGGCAAGATCACCGAAGATGACCTGCACGACCGCCGTGTGCTCGCCGAAGAAGGTTTCATCTCCATCTTCTGTGTCATCGATGCCGAGACCGGTCGGGTCAAAGTCGGTCCAGAAATCCGTGCCCGTGCATTTGCTGAAGATGACCATGTGTTTGATGACGTCAAGCCGCTGATTTCCAAGGCTCTCGCAGAGGCAGCCGGCCAGGGAGTTCGCGATACCTACGCTCTACAGCAGGTAATTCGCCGAACCATTGGAACTTGGGTTAATCGTGCTCACCGCCGCCGACCAATGATCATTCCGGTGGTTATTGAGGGCTAGCCCCTGGGCGCAAAGCCGTGCCTAAGCGGTTCTGTCCTTCGCGGCTGTTAGTTTTGAGGCATGGCTACACGCAAACCGACTTCTGCCCGCAAACCGGCGCCTCGAGCGCCACGACCTCGCGCATCTCAGGCACCAACGCGCGGTTCAGGTTTCGGACAGATTTTGGCTGCGATTTACATGGGTTTGGCTCACACCGTGGGTGGGGCAGCCCGAGCCTTGAGCCCTGACAAAATTGCCAAAGAAGACCGCCGTGACGGTCTGCCGTTTTTCCTGTTTTTGCTGGGCATCAGCGGTGCTCTGCTTAGCTGGGTTTTGGTCAAGCAAGACTGGGCCATTGGTCTTCACGTATGGACTTTTGGCGCCCTATTTGGCCGGGTAGCTTTTGCGCTGCCGGTAGTTTTGGTGGTGTTTGCCCTGTACCTAATGCGGTACCCGGCCACAATCAAAGACAACGGTCGCATCGGCATTGGCCTGTTCCTTTTCATAGTTTCAATTTCAGGATTTTTCCACGTGTTCGGATCTCAGCCGGACCCTTCTGACGGCGAGTGGCAATTGGCCTTTGCCGGCGGAATCTTCGGTTGGCTTATCTCCGTTCCATTTTTGAGCACAATCACCATCTGGGGTGCTGTCCCTGTTCTGATTGCCTTCACCTTCGGTTCGCTACTGATCATGACTAAAACCGCTCCGAATCGGATCCCTGAGCGCTTCCGCGAACTATCCGTGTACCTATTCGGAGAGTCAAAAACCGCCGGCGCAGAATCTCAGGCAGTTGAAGAAATCCCTGATGCTTTCGACGGCACTCGAGTGCCTTGGTGGCGCCGCGGCAAGTCTGACGATGAACCAGCATTCGATACCCCGTTGGTGCCAGATGTTTCCTCGGTCGTCGAGCCAGATGACTTTGATGGCCTGTTTGGTGTGACCTCGATTCAACCGATTCCTTCGGTAGATTCGATCGATGCAACGCAACCTATCGAGCTGCCGAAAGCGCCGATGTTTGTCCAGCCTGCCGCCGCCCAAACACCAGTGGGTACCCCATCCCCGGCAATTGCTGGTCGCGCCAGTCGGCCTTATGTTTTGCCAACCCTAAACTTCTTGGCACCAGGTACCCCACCTAAGGCCAAGTCGGCAGCAAATGACCAAATCGTTGCGGCTATCACAAGTGTTTTCCGTGAGTTTGGCGTCGAGGCTGCAGTCGTTGGTTTCCAGCGTGGCCCTACTGTAACGCGATACGAGGTCGAGCTTGCCCCGGGCGTCAAGGTTGAAGCCGTGACTCGTTTGGCAAGCAACATTTCCTATGCGGTTGCCAGCAACGAGGTTCGAATTCTGGCTCCAATTCCGGGCAAGTCACTTATCGGCATCGAGATTCCGAACACCGACCGCGAGACTGTTTCGCTCGGTGATGTTCTACGGTCCGAGGTCGCTGCCAAGAGTCTTCACCCGCTAACTATCGGAATTGGTAAAGACGTCGAAGGTGGTTTTGTAATTGCCAACCTTGCCAAAATGCCGCACCTTTTGGTGGCTGGTGCAACCGGTGCGGGTAAGTCAAGCTTCGTAAACTCAATGATCACTTCGATTCTCATGCGCGCTAAACCGGCCGAGGTCAGAATGGTTCTAATCGACCCTAAGCGTGTCGAGTTAGCCGCCTATCAGGGTGTGCCACACCTGATTACCCCGATCATCACTAACGCAAAAAAAGCAGCTGAAGCTCTTCAGTGGGTCGTCAAAGAAATGGACATGCGTTATGACGACTTGGCCAGCTTTGGTTTCAAACACATCGATGATTTCAACCGAGCGGTTGTCGCCGGGGAAGTCAATGTTCCTGAAGGCAGCAAGCGGGTCCTGCAGCCTTACCCATACTTGTTGGTAGTTGTGGATGAGCTAGCCGACCTCATGATTGTTGCGCCGCGAGACGTTGAGGACTCTATCGTTCGCATCACTCAGTTGGCTCGCGCCTCTGGAATCCACCTGGTTTTGGCAACGCAGCGACCATCGGTTGACGTCGTTACCGGACTCATCAAAGCCAACGTGCCAAGCCGTTTGGCATTCTCTGTGACCTCGCTCACCGACTCACGGGTAATCCTTGACCAACCGGGCGCTGAGAAGCTTATCGGTCAGGGTGACGCACTGTTCTCGCCAATGGGAACCAACAAGCCAATCCGTGTTCAAGGTGCATGGCTTGCCGAATCAGAGCTTGCCAAGATCGTTGAACATGTCAAGCAGCAAATGGAGCCCGAGTACCGCCAAGATGTTCAAGAGGCGGCCGTATCCAAGGTCGTCGATGCAGACATTGGCGATGACCTCGATGTATTGCTTCAAGCCGCTGAGCTAATCATCAACTCCCAGTTCGGATCCACATCGATGCTGCAGCGCAAACTGAGAGTTGGTTTTGCTAAGGCTGGGCGACTTATGGACCTTCTCGAGTCGCGCCAAATTGTTGGCCCATCCGAAGGGTCTAAGGCCCGCGACGTACTGGTTAAGCCAGAGGATTTGCCTATGGTGTTGGCTCAGCTGCGGGGAGAGCCCGGCTCCACTGCAACTCCGCAGGTTCAGCAGGCCGCTGCGCTAATTGACTTTCCAGACGAGCCAGTTGGCACCATGGCGGCTGGGGAATTTGATGACTTCATCCCTCGGGCGAATGTAGATCGCTCAATCATCACTACCGGTGATGAAGACGATGGCGACGAAGATGCGTGGCAATTGACAGGTCGAAACTAATGATTGAAAAAAACGCCAAATCGATTTTTAACCTGCCAAACATCATCACGATGGCTCGCATCCTGGCGGTTCCGTTCTTCATCTGGTCACTGATGGCCGTTGCTGATCCGGCCAGCTCAATGCGCTGGGTCTCCACGGGTATTTTCATCCTGATTATGGCCAGTGACGGTATCGATGGCGCGATTGCTCGAAAGCGCGGACTGGTCACCAACCTGGGCAAACTGCTGGATCCAATCGCAGATAAAGCCCTGCTCGGGGGAGCGCTGATTACCCTTTCGGTGCTCAACGAAGTCTCGTGGTGGGTGACCATCGTGATTTTGACTCGTGAACTCGGCATCACCGCCTATCGATTTGTAGTGATCAAAAAGCGCGTGGTTCCAGCTTCGGCCGGCGGCAAGCTTAAGACGATCTTCCAGGGCACCATGGTTGGTTTTGTGGTTTCACCATTTCAGGGTTACTTCGGCGAATGGTATGACTGGCTTGAAAACTCATTGGTTGCAATAGCCGTTGCACTAACTGTTTGGACTGGCCTCCAGTACCTAATCGCAGCCTCCAGAGTCAAGCGGTAATGAACCACGTTGCAGCGCTCGAGCTGATCGAGGCTCTTCGCGACCGGGGGTTCAAACTGGCGCTAGCAGAATCCATCACCGGCGGTGCCCTCGCAGCCGAGTTGGTTTCGGTGCCCGGTGCCTCAAAAGTGCTGGCCGGTTCTGTGGTGGCCTACGACACCAAGCTAAAACGTGACCTGCTGGCGGTCCCTGCCAGCCTCCTCGAGCAACACGGCGCAGTTCACCCCGATGTTGCGGTGGCCATGGCCGAGGGGGCTCAACACCTAATGAGCAAGGCCATCGATGAGTTGCCGAGCAATGTGGTTGGGCTCGCTACCACCGGCGTTGCCGGGCCAGATCAACAGGATGGCGTATCCGTCGGCACCGCATTCATCGCGGTAACCGGGCTCGGAGCTCCGGAATCGACAGTTTTTGAACATCGATTCCTTGGAGATCGCAATGAGATTCGCAGTCAATGCGTAGCAGCCTCAATCGAGCACCTGCTGGATCTGCTTCGTCAATAGGCAGGAACAAAACAGCCCCAGGGCTGGTTCTCTTTCAAGTAACACTCAGGTAAATCTCAGGCGTTCGGTTTATCGTTACTCTGAGGCAACGGGTAGGTTATTTACAAAGGAGGCACAAATGGTTCTAGTTCGTCAAGAAATCGGAGACGTGCTTCGCGACTTTCGTTTGCAGAAGGGTCGAACCCTTCGCCAGGTCGCAGGGCGCGCTAGCGTGGCTTTGGGCTATCTAAGCGAGGTAGAGAGAGGGCAGAAAGAGGCTTCTTCTGAGATCCTCGCTTCTGTCGCTGAGGCACTAGATGTCCCAATCTCGCAGATCATGCGTGAGGTTAGTGACCGCCTTGCTTTGCTTGAGGGAGTCACCATCCCTGACACAATTCCGGCAGAGTTTGTAACTAACTACGATTCCGCCCTTGCTGGAGCTCGCTAGCTCCAACAACAAATGACTCTGAAAGACCTCCGGCATTGTCGGGGGTCTTTCTGCATATCTCAAAGCTTGGGTAGGGTCGTAGGGTGCGCTTGAGTGAATTTCGTGAATACATGACCGATGAATTTGGTCGCGGCTACGCGCTGGTCGTGGCAGAGGATCTAGTTATCGGTGAATTGGGCGATCTAACCGCCAACCAAGCGCTGGCCAAGGGTGCGGCACCCAAAGAGGTGTGGCTCGCTGTCTGCCACGCTGCTGGTGTGCCAAAAGAGCGGTGGCATGGGGCTGCCAAAGACAAGCCAAAAGTTCGCTGAACAAAAACCCGAAGAAACGACACGCCAAATAAATTAACTATCGAAATCTTGTTCGAATGCGTGTAGGTTATTAACAACGGGTTTTGCGGTGCAGTTTTCAACAATTTGATTCGGTTTTTCAGCAATGTCAGACCGGCAAAATAAAGTCGGATTTTAGAAATCAAAACCACCTGAAGTTCATCAGCAACGGCGATTAGCCAGAATCAGAGGACCAAATGCCATCACCATCAGATCGCGAAAAGGCACTAGACACTGCTCTTGCCCAGATTGACCGTCAGTTCGGTAAAGGCTCAGTTATGCGCCTTGGTTCAGATGATCGAGCACCAGTTGAGGTAATCCCAACCGGCTCAATCGCTCTGGACGTAGCCCTGGGT
Source organism: Rhodoluna sp. KAS3 (assembly GCF_026000575.1). NCBI lineage: Bacteria > Bacillati > Actinomycetota > Actinomycetes > Micrococcales > Microbacteriaceae > Rhodoluna > Rhodoluna sp. KAS3. The sequence continues at coordinate 425,869 of NZ_AP026910.1, forward strand.
ACCGGTGGCCTGCCAAAGGGTCGCATCGTTGAGATTTACGGCCCAGAGTCTTCAGGTAAAACCACCGTTGCACTGCACGCAATTGCTAACGCCCAGCGCAACGGAGGAATCGCTGCTTTCATCGATGCTGAGCACGCGCTCGACCCTGAGTACGCAAAGGCCCTTGGTGTTGACACCGATGCACTGTTGGTTAGCCAGCCAGACACCGGTGAGCAGGCTCTAGAAATTGCCGACATGCTGATTCGTTCGGGCTCAATCGACATCATTGTTATCGACTCTGTTGCAGCACTTGTACCACGTGCCGAGATCGAGGGTGAAATGGGAGACTCACACGTCGGTCTGCAGGCGCGTTTGATGTCGCAGGCACTGCGCAAGCTGACCGGTGCTTTGAACAGCACCGGCACCACCATGATCTTCATCAACCAGCTCCGCGAGAAAATCGGTGTGTTCTTCGGAAGCCCTGAAACCACCGCAGGTGGTAAGGCGCTAAAGTTCTACGCTTCGGTCCGCTTGGACATCCGCAGAATTGAGACCCTCAAGGACGGCACTGAGGCTGTCGGAAACCGTACTCGCGTCAAGGTCGTAAAGAACAAGATGGCAGCGCCGTTCAAGCAGGCAGAATTCGACATCATTTACGGAATTGGTATTTCTCGCGAGGGAAGCCTGATCGACTTCGGTGTCGAACAAGAGATTGTGAAGAAGTCAGGTGCCTGGTACACCTACGAGGGTGAACAGCTTGGTCAGGGTAAAGAGAATGCCCGTAAGTACCTCATCGAAAACGGCAAGGTTGCCGACGAGATTGAGAAGAAAATCAAGACCAAGCTAGGCATCGGTGTACCGCGCGCGGTTGCCGATTTGCCGGCCGAATCCACTCCAGACGCTTCAACCAAAGCAAAGGCTGCCAACGCAGGCTAAGAATGGTTTACCAACGAGGTCGGTCCAAACGCGTCAAATCAGGCTCTGAGGAGTCTTTTGAGGCGAATGAGGGCCGGCCTCGCCCAGTTAAAGACAAGCCACAGCCAAGCCCAGAGCGGCTTGAGCAGCGAGCCCGAAATGTCCTTCTTTACCAACTTGCCAAGAGTGCAAAGTCCAAGCATCAGCTTCGTGAAATTCTTGAAAAGCGCGAAATTCCGACTGAAATCGCTGAGCCGATCCTCGAGCGTTTCACCGAAGTTGGCCTAATTGATGATCAAGCGTTTGCGGCTACTTTGGTTTCAAGCCGGCGAGCATTCCGCGGGTTATCCAAGTCCGCAATTCGCCAGGAGCTAAAAACCAAGGGGGTCGAGGCTCAAGTCATCGAAACGGCGCTTGAGACAGTTTCCTCCGAAGACGAACTCCAGTCGGCACAAGAACTTGCTCTCAAAAGGTTCAACCAAATGGCTCACCTTGATAAAGCAACGAGAGACCGGCGTCTGGCGGGTTTCCTTCAGCGCAAAGGGTATTCCAGCTCGATCACCTTCGCGGCTATCCGCTGGGCCGAGAGCCAAGAGCTAAAATAGTCACCTAATGACAAATGCAACCCGCACCTACGAAGTGCGCACTTACGGCTGCCAGATGAACGTTCACGATTCTGAACGTCTAACTGGGCTTCTTGAGGGCGCTGGCTATGAGCCAGTCGAGTCTGGTTTGGCCGACATCATCGTTTTCAACACGTGTGCCGTGCGTGAAAATGCCGATAACAAGCTCTATGGCAATTTGGGTATGCTCGGCGAAATTAAGCGTGAAACCCCGGGAATGCAAATTGCCGTGGGCGGTTGTCTGGCTCAAAAAGACCGCGAGACCATCATTAAGCGCGCGCCTTGGGTTGACGTCGTATTCGGAACCCACAACATCGGCTCTCTCCCGGCGCTACTCGAGCGAGCCCGCCACAACCAAGAGGCCCAGGTCGAAATCCTTGAGGCACTGGAAACTTTTCCTAGCGATTTGCCAACCAAGCGAGACTCAACCTACGCGGGCTGGGTTTCGATCTCGGTGGGTTGTAATAACACCTGCACCTTCTGCATCGTTCCGAGCCTCAGAGGCAAAGAGAAAGACCGCCGTCCTGGCGATGTCCTTGCCGAGGTTCAAGCACTGGTAGATGACGGTGCCGTCGAGGTCACGCTTCTCGGCCAGAACGTAAACACCTATGGTGTTGAGTTTGGTGACAAGGGAGCGTTTGCCAAGTTGTTGCGCGCCTGCGGCGAGATCAAGGGCCTTGAGCGGGTGCGTTTTACCAGCCCTCATCCCGCAGCTTTCACCGATGACGTCATCGAGGCCATGGCCGAGACTCCTAACGTCATGCCGTCCCTTCACATGCCACTCCAGTCTGGCAGCGACAAGGTTCTCAAGGACATGCGTCGCAGCTATCGCAGCGATAAATACCTGGGCATCATCGAGCGGGTTCGCAATTTGATTCCGGATGCTGCCATCACAACCGACATCATCGTCGGATTTCCTGGTGAAACGGAAGAAGACTTCCAAGAAACCATGCGGGTTGTAGCAGAGTCTCGCTTCAGTGCGTCATACACGTTCCAATACTCCAAGCGCCCTGGCACGCCAGCCGCCGATCTTCCTGACCAATTACCTAAGGCAGTTGTGCAAGAGCGATACGAGCGCCTAATGGCTTTGGTTAATGATGTTGCGTTGAAAGAAAATCAACTCCAAATTGGTCGAACCGTTGAAATCTTGGTTGCCAACAACGAGGGTCGTAAGGATGAAGCCACTAACCGAATGAGCGGTCGCGCCCGGGATAATCGTCTGGTGCACTTTGAGATTCCTGAGGGAGCCGAGCGTCCACGTCCTGGAGACATGGTTACCGCACGCATCACGGACGCTGCTCCTTACCACCTGCTAGCTGACGACCTAAGTGCCTACAGCGTCAGGCGGACAACCGCGGGTGATGCATGGGACCGTGCTGAGGCTGCGAGCTGTTCCGTTCCGGCTACCTCCACTGGCGGAGCTGCCCAGTCGGTTTCACTTGGCTTACCAACACTAAAAAAGCCGGAATGAAGCCCAAACTAATTGCTGTAGTTGGCCCTACCGGAAGCGGCAAGTCCAACCTCGCGATTGAAATTGCTAAACATGTTTTGTCCCACGGGGGCCGAGCAGAGATTATCAACGCCGATTCAATGCAGTTTTATCGAGGCATGGACATTGGTACTGCAAAACTTTCCGTCGAGGAACGTCAAGGAATCACTCACCACCTTTTTGACTGGCTTGAGATCACGGATGAGTCCACCGCAGCCGAGTATCAAGCCGTAGCGCGGCCATTAATCGAGGAGCTTCAGACCCAGGGTGTGGTTCCGATTTTGGTCGGTGGTTCAATGCTTTACGTTGCCGCCGTTTTGAATAATTTTGAGTTTCCGGCCCGCGATGCACAGCTCAGGGCCCAACTTGAGGTCGATCTTGAGCAAGTCGGTCCGCACGAGTTGCATCGAAGGCTGGCTGCTATTGATCCGGTGGCTGCCGGCAGAATCACCCCAGAAAACGGCCGCCGAACTGTGCGTGCTCTTGAGATCGTCACACTTACTGGTCAGCCGTTTGCGGCCGCATTACCCGATGAGATCGTCGACTGGCAGCCTGTGCTCGAAATAGGTACCAATGGGCCGCGAGAGGACCTCAGGGCGCGGCTGGAGGCCCGAGTGCACCAAATGTGGGAAAACGGTTTGCTGAACGAGGTTGAGAGCCTTATTCCGCTCGGAGTTCGAAACGGTAAAACTTCATCCAGGGCAATTGGCTACGCGCAGGCACTAAACCAAATTGATGGCTTGATGAGTGAAGAAGAGGCAATCGCCGACACCGTGCGTTTGACCCAAAAATATGCCAGACGCCAGATGTCTTGGTTCCGTCGCGATCCACGAATCAACTGGCTTGATTACCAAGACCTGCAGTTTCAGAGTAAGGCCCTGCAGCTGGTTACCAATTGGCTTGACCTTTAGGCTTGAGGCATGGCTAATTTGATAAATTTCACCAAAGGGCACGGCACGGGCAACGACTTTGTGCTGTTTCTCGACCCTGATGGAGAGGTCAAACTCACTGCTGCGCAGATTGCCAAGATTTGTGATCGCCACTTCGGCATTGGAGCCGACGGTCTCATCCGAGTGATTAAGTCTACGGCGCTACCCGAAGGTGCTGCTGTGCTTGATGAAGAGCCAAATGCCACCTGGTTCATGGATTACTACAACGCAGATGGCTCGACTGCGGAAATGTGCGGCAACGGAACCCGTGTCTTTGCTCGGTATCTGACCGAAAAGGGATTGATCGAACTTCACGATGGTGAAACCTTGTCAATCGGCACGCGCGCAGGGGTTAAGGATCTTCAGCGCAACATGGCTGGTTTTGCTATCGACATGGGTCGCTGGAAGCTCGAGGGGGAGAGCCTAGTCAAGGCTTCAAACCTAGAGGTATCGCGCCCAGGCCAGGGGATTAACCTCGGAAACCCACACATTGTCGTTGCGTTAGCCGAGGCCGAGGAGCTGGCCAACCTAGACCTAACTCGCAAGCCTGCAATTGAGCCGGAGCCTGTCAAGGGTGCGAATGTGGAATTTGTTGTTCCATCTGACCCAATGGTCAAAGACGGGGTTGGCAGCATCCAGATGCGCGTTTACGAGCGTGGCGTTGGTGAAACGCTGTCTTGTGGAACCGGGATTGTGGCTGCCGCTTTGGCTACTCGGCACTGGGCCGGCGCAGGTGCACCGAATCAGTGGACAGTGCGAGTGCCTGGCGGAACTTTGGGTGTGCGCATGTTCGCAGCCGAAGACGGCGAGCACGTTGGTCTCAGCGGTGCCGCTGAACTGGTTTATGACGGCCAGATCGACATCAGCATTCTTTAGGTTGGGGTGTCCCTAGAGACCTAAGCGCGGTTCTTGGAGACCTAAGCGCGGTTCTTGACCCGCAAAACTCTGAATGATTTGGCTGTTTCGACTCGGATAGTCGAGAAGCCTTCGGGTAGTTCCACCTCAAGCCATCGATGCAGTGAATCAGCACCCAAATTCTTTTGAACCACGAGGTATCCCTCGGCACCAGCGCTCAAACGTGGCAGCCAGGTCAGCAAGATTTCGTGAAGGATATCCTTGCCAACCCGAATTGGTGGGTTTGACCAGATTCCGCTGAAGGCGAGATCCTTCGGCACGTCCTCTGGCTTGCAAGTTTTGATATTGGTAAGACCAAGTTTGGCGGCGTTGGCCGCAGTGAGTTCCAATGAACGCTCGTTGACGTCCACCGCCCAGATTGTGGCTTTGGGTGAGCGAACCGCAAGCGATAGGGCAATCGGCCCCCAACCGCAACCAATGTCAAGAATGTTTCCGCTCGGCGGAGCTTCATCCAAGTGCTGTAACAGTATTTGCGTACCCTGATCGATGTGGTCTGGGCTGAAAATACCACCTGCAGTGGTCACCGTTACCGCGCGACCATCAATGGTTACCTGAATTTGCTTGGGCTTGAAATTGCTGCCTGGGGTTTCCGAAAAGTAGTGTTCAGAAGCCATAGTGGAAACAGTAATACAGATAGGCAAACTAGTGTTAGTTGCGTGGACGACGAGCTTTTTGCTGAAGATGATCAACCAACTTTCACTCATGGCACCTCACGGGGTGATGAGGTCGTAGAACGCATCCTGCGCCGCGGTGAGCGTGCGGCTGCGCTGGGTGCCGAAGAGACCCACAATTTCAATTCTTATGACGGCGATCAGTCCGAGCGCGAGGATCGATCTGCTCTGCGACGGGTTGCCGGTCTTTCCACCGAACTCGAAGACATCACGGATGTGGAGTACCGACAGCTCCGCCTCGAAAAAGTAATCCTGATCGGCCTTTGGGGTGAAAACACGCTGCTAGATGCTGAAAATTCGCTTCGCGAGCTTGCAGCGCTCGCCGAAACTGCAGGTGCAACGGTTCTTGACGGTCTCCTGCAGCGACGTGCCCACCCAGACCCTGCCACCTATCTGGGAAAGGGTAAGGCGCAGGAACTCAAACAGCTCGTTGCCGCGGCTGGGGCAGACACTGTCATCGCCGACACTGAGTTAGCACCAAGTCAGCGACGTGCACTCGAAGACGTAGTCAATGCCAAGGTGATTGATCGGACCGCAGTTATTCTCGACATCTTTGCCCAGCACGCCAAGAGCCGCGAGGGTAAAGCTCAGGTAGAACTTGCTCAGCTTGAGTACCTACTGCCGCGCCTTCGAGGCTGGGGTGAGTCGATGTCGCGTCAGGCCGGCGGTCAGGCTGCCGGTGGTGTTGGTATGGGTTCACGCGGACCCGGCGAAACCAAGATTGAGCTCGATCGTCGAAGAATCAATACCCGGATGGCCAAACTTCGCAAGCAAATTATTGCGATGAAGCCAGCGCGCGAAACCAAACGGGCTAATCGCAAAAAGAATGCCGTGCCAGCCGTGGCAATCGCCGGCTACACCAACGCGGGTAAGTCATCATTACTCAACCGCATGACCCAGGCCGGCGTTTTGGTTCAGAACGCACTGTTTGCAACCCTTGACCCAACCGTCCGTAAGGCAAAAACTCCCGACGGCCGCGACTTTACTTTCGCCGACACAGTGGGCTTTGTTCGCAACCTGCCTCACCAACTTGTTGAAGCCTTCAGGTCCACCCTTGAAGAAATCGCAGATAGCGACCTGATCGTTCACGTTGTTGATGCCTCGCACCCCGATCCAGCCGGGCAAATCGCCACGGTGCGTGACGTTATTGGTGAGGTCGGGGCCCGAGGAATTCCGGAACTTATCGTCTTCAACAAGATCGACCTAGCTGATGAAACTCAGCGCATGGCTCTACGCGGGATGGAGCCTGCCTCGATCGGGGTTTCTGCTCGTACCGGTGAAGGAATTGTAGAGCTCATGCAGGTCATCGCCGACTTGCTGCCTGAGCCAAATGTGGAGATTGCCGTTTTGATTCCATACAACCGGGGTGATTTGGTGTCCAAGCTGCACCTGAATAGTCGAATCATGATGCTTGACTATCGCGAAGGTGGCACTTTTGTGCGGGCAATGGTTAAGCCAGAAACGGCAGCCGAACTTGCCGACTACCGTTTGGTGATTTGAGGTTTTTGGGCTGCGGCCTAGACCGAGCGGAGAACCGCAACAACTTTGCCCATAATTACGGCATGGTCGCCAAGAATTGGTGCAAATTCTGAGTTCCTAGGCAACAGCCAAGTGTGGCCGTCCTGCTGCTTGAAGGTCTTTACTGTGGCCTCGTCCTCTAGCAGGGCCGCAACGATGTCTCCGTTTTCGGCATTCTGCTGTTGGCGCACAACTACCCAGTCGCCATCGCAAATGGCTGCGTCAATCATCGACTCGCCTTTAACTTTCAATAGGAACAAATCTCCCTTTCCGACTAGCTGTCGGGGGAGGGGGAAAATCTCCTCAACGTTCTGCTCGGCGGTGATTGCGGTACCAGCCGCAATTTGACCGACCATCGGAACCATGGCCGCATCGCCGATCGGGGTTGCGTTTTCGCTGCTTTCGGAGCTTTGGCCCTCCCAGCCCGGCAGCTCGATCAAAACGTCAATTGTGCGAGGGCGCTTGGGGTCTCGGCTGATGTAGCCGGCAAGTTCAAGTTGATTCAACTGGTGACTAACGCTGGCAGGCGAGGCCAGCCCAACTTCTTCACCGATTTCGCGCATGCTTGGCACGTAACCACGTTCAGCCTTTGATCGTTGAATAGCCTGCAGAATTCTCTCCTGCATTGGGCTCAAGCTGGATGCACGTCTCGTGGAGCGCTTTTCTTCCATCGCCAGGCCTTTCGTGATTGTCATGGGTACCTGTTTGAATCTAGAACTATCGAAAGAGTATTCGTAAAACAGGTATAAATCAAACACATTTTCGAATAAAACAAATTTTTCTTGACAAATTGTCGGTAGTTATTTGTATTCTTGTTCTAAAGCGAACAACTGTTCGAAACAAAGGTTTCAATTGAGAGGTGTTTCAGATGTCTAGCTACACACCAACCACTCGCATGGTCCGTCCAACCGTTCGTGTTGAGAACCAGGTCAAGTTGAGCACTGCTGGTCGACGCTTTGTTAGAAGCGCAATCATCCTTGCGGTTGCAACTGCGGGCTTCATCGCAACTGCCAACGGTTTCGGCGCCAGTAACGCCAACGCAAACTCATCAGCAGCTCAAGTCTCGTTCCAGTACGTAACCGTTTCTGCCGGCCAAGACCTGTGGAGCATGGCTGAGAAGCTTGCTCCAAACCGTGACCCTCGCGACTGGATTGTGGACGTTGTGAACCTAAACGGCCTCGGAACCACCGAGGTACAGCCAGGGCAAAAGATCGCGCTTCCTAACTAGTCGTTCCGAGGTACTCGGCACCGCCCTCCGGTAACCTAGTCGGGTGGCTAATCTAGAAGACCTTCCCCTACGCAGTGACCTACAAGGGCGCAAACCCTACGGTGCACCTCAACTTTCCGTTCCTGTTGCGCTAAACGTAAACGAGAACACACACCGTATTCCCGAAGACGTCGCGGTCGACATCATCGGCCGTCTGGCCGCAGCGGTTTTAGACATCAACCGCTATCCAGATCGTGAATTCACTTCACTTCGTCAGGCATTAGCCGATTACCTTGACGCTGACCTAGCTGTCGAAAACATTTGGGCTGCTAACGGTTCAAACGAGGTCCTCCAGCACATCTTCCAAGCCTTCGGTGGCCCCGGCCGCAAGGCCCTCGGTTTCAATCCGACTTACTCGATGTACGGCCTAATCGCTCAGGGAACGGGAACCGATTACGTCGATTACCCGCGTCTTGATCGCTACGAGCTGACTCCCGAGCACATTCGTAGTGCAATCCTCGCTGAGCGTCCGAACATCGTCATGCTGTGTTCACCAAACAACCCAACCGGTACGCCCCTCAGTCTGAGTTGCGTTGAGGCTGCTTATGACGCTGTCTCGGAGGCAACTGGCGGCATCGTTGTGGTTGACGAAGCCTATGCCGAATTTGGCGGAGTCACCGAGGTTAGCGCTGTAAGCCTCTTGCCTGGTCGTGAACGGCTCCTAATCAGCCGAACCATGTCAAAGGCTTTCGCGTTTGCCGGTGCCCGAGTGGGGTACCTCGCTGCAGACCCGGCTGTCGTGGATGCCCTACGGCTTGTGCGACTGCCGTATCACCTGAGCGCATTTACTCAGGCAGCTGCTGAAGGAGCCCTGGCTCACTCTGAAACAATGCTGGCCACCGTTGACGACATTCGATACCAGCGCGACCGAATCGTCATCGAGCTGAAGGATATGGGGCTAGATCCATTCCGATCCGACGCCAATTTTGTGTTATTCGGAGGGCTCGAGGACTCGAATGCTGTTTTTGAAGCGCTCTTGGCCAAGGGTGTCCTAATTCGCAACGTTGGCATTCCAGGAACCCTTCGAGTATCTGCAGGTACTGAGGCAGAGACAACGTCCTTTCTGGAGGCACTGCGCGAAGTCCTAGCAAAGTAGCAATTCGCTAGACTTAGATAATTCGAAAATCGCTTTGCGAAAGGTAAAACTATGAGCCGGTCTGCATCATTGCAGCGCAGCACCTCAGAGTCTTCAATTGAGTTGACGCTCAACCTTGATGGCACTGGTCGCGCGGACATCTCGACTTCTGTCCCGTTCTTTGACCACCTGCTAACCGCATTTGCAAAGCACTCACTGGTCGACCTTTCGGTCCGCGCCACCGGAGATACACATATCGATGTGCACCACACAGTTGAGGACACCGCGATTGTTTTGGGTCAGGCGATTCGTCAGGCTCTGGGCGACAAGGCTGGTATCGGACGCTACGGCGACGCGACCGTCCCGCTAGATGACGCACTTGCTCGCGCTGTTGTTGATGTTTCAGGCCGCCCTTACCTCGTTCACACCGGTGAGCCTGCAGGATTTGAATTTCACCTAATTGGTGGGCACTTCACTGGTTCGATGATTCGCCACGTTTTTGAAGCCATTTCGCTAAATGCGGGCATCACGGTGCACGTGACTGTTCTTGACGGCCGCGATCCGCACCACATCGCCGAAGCTGAGTTCAAGGCGTTTGCTCGTGCATTCCGTAAGGCCGTTGAAAACGACGCACGTGTAGTCGGCATTCCTTCTACCAAGGGTGCTTTGTGATTGCACCCCGCGTAGTCGTTTTAGATTACGGCAGCGGTAACGTCCACTCAGTGGCCCAGGCTCTAGAGGTAGCTGGCGCCCGCGTTGAACTCACTAAAGACCGTGAAGCCGTGCTTGCGGCTGATGGTTTGGTGGTTCCGGGTGTCGGCGCCTTCACTGCCGTTATGGAGCAGCTAAATGATGTGAAGGGCGCCGAACTTATTGACCGCAGATTGGTTGCCGGCAAACCGGTGCTCGGAATTTGCGTTGGCCTCCAGGTTATGTTCGAGCAAGGCCTAGAACACGGGATTGAGACCCAAGGCCTCGGGCAGTGGCCAGGAATCGTTGAAAAACTCGACGCGCCAGTTCTGCCGCACATGGGTTGGAACACTGTTCAGCCCCCTGCGGCCACTAAATTGTTCAGCGGAATCGAGCAGGAGCGTTTCTACTTCGTTCACTCTTACGGAGTAAGAAACTGGCAGATGGATGAGCAGGGGCCGTTGACCCACCCTCAAGTTACCTGGGCAGAATATGGCTGCCGCTTCATCGCAGCTGTCGAAAATGGTCCGTTGTCGGCCACCCAGTTTCACCCAGAGAAATCCGGGCAAGCGGGCATCAAACTTCTCAGCAATTGGCTGGGCACTTTTTAGTATCAAGGAAAGAGATTTAAATGGCTAACTACCTAGAGTTACTTCCAGCTGTCGATGTTGCTGACGGAAAGGCCGTTCGCCTAACCCAGGGTGAAGCAGGTTCAGAGACCGATTACGGCAGCCCACTTGAGGCGGCCCAGACCTGGATCCAGGCTGGCGCTGAGTGGATCCACCTAGTCGATCTAGATGCTGCATTCGGTCGTGGCGATAACCGCGCCATCATTCGTGAGGTTGTTGACTCGGCTTCATCGGTAAAGATCGAACTCTCCGGTGGTATCCGTGACGATGCTTCCCTTGAGGCGGCCCTCGAGGCTGGCGCAACCCGCGTCAACTTGGGCACAGCAGCTCTAGAAAACCCTGAATGGACCGAGCGCGTCATTGCCAAATTTGGTGATGCAATTGCCGTCGGTCTAGATGTTCGCGGTACCACCCTCGCTGCACGCGGTTGGACTCGCGAGGGTGGCGACCTCTGGGAGGTGCTCGCTCGTCTCGAGGCAGCAGGCTGTGCTCGTTACGTGGTTACCGATGTAACCAAGGACGGCACCCTTCGTGGCCCAAACATCGATTTGCTTCGTGAGGTCATGAAGCGCACCGATAAGCCAGTTGTGGCATCTGGAGGCATCAGCTCACTGCAGGACATCCGTGATTTGCGAGCTTTGGTAGGAGAGGGGCTTGAGGGTGCAATTCTCGGTAAGTCGCTTTACGCCAACAAATTTACGCTCGAAGAAGCACTCGAGATCGCAAACGCCTAGATCATGAAAAGCCACGACCACGAGCACATCAACAGCAATCCGCTAGCGGATTCAGCTGGTGTGCCGTGGGAGGGCCGCAGCTTCGAACAAAATCCATTTTCCGACGACGATGGATCCGCGCGACCAGAGTTAATCCTGGCAATTGCTGAATTTCAAATGTCTGGCGATGCCAGCAAGGTAATCGCAGAGGTGTCGAAATCTCGCCTGTTGGTTCCACTGTTGGCCGACCTTGGTGAATCAGGTCAGGGTGCGCATGGCCAGACTGTCGACAAAAGTGCCGACCTCTCCATCGTGACGGTTAAGACTCCCGATGGCGAGACCGGGCTTCCGGTGTTCAGCTCGGTAACAGCGATGTCGGCTTGGAATACCAAAGCCCGCCCAGTACCAAGTGATGCGGTGCGGGTCGCGCTGGCTGCTGCGAGCGAAGGCACCAAGCGGGTGATTCTGGATCCAGGTTCACCAACCGAATTTGTAATTAGGCGCCCTGCGATTGAGGCGTTGGCCAAGCAGAAAGCCTGGATTCCTCCGCATCTAAATCGTGAACTGTTTGGGGCGTTCACCGCTCAATTGGCCAGCCAGCCAGCTGTTCGTTCGCTGAATCTGCGTTCTGGTGACCTCATGTCACGACTATCCGGGCCTGAACTGGTTATCTCACTCGAAATGAAGCCGGGTCTGGCCCAAGCAGAACTGCAGAGTGTTGTGACTCAACTTGTGAACCAGTGGTCCACAATCCCAAACCTTGGTGACCTAGTTGACTCGATGAAAGTTGAGATTCAGCCAGCCCGATGAATTACGGCTAGTTGACCGGTCCGGTGAATTTTTCGCCCGGTCCTGCTCCTGGAGCATCTTTAATTGCCGAAGCCTCTCGGAAAGCCAACTGAAGCGATCGAAGTCCGTCGCGCAACGGCCTGGCGTGGTGGTCGCCGATCTCCGCTGCTGAAGCGGTAACTAGACCTGCTAGAGCATTGATTAGCTTTCGCGCTTCGTCCAGGTCACCCTTTGAACCATCCTCGCTCAAACCGCACTGAACCGCGGCGGCGCTCATCAAGTGCACAGCAGTGGTGGTAATTACCTCTACCGCTGGAACCTCCGCAATATCGCGTACCTGGTCAGCAACATCTTTGAACTCAGCCAAGGGGCTTCTCCTTTTGTAATCTTTCTGCTAGGCTAACCCATGGCTCCGAGGTTTATCCTCGGTCAGAAGTGGATTCATTTCCCACCCGCGTCTACCGACTCTTATAGGTTGCCGGGTAAAGCTTATGAAACTTTCGTTTCTGTACGCTCATCGGCATTTGCCGCAAGCGTGGCCATTCATGTCACGTTTAGAGGAGCAACTTATCAGCGATCCCCGTATCAACGAGCGCATCCGCGTGCCAGAGGTTCGCCTCGTCGGCGCCGCAGGTGAGCAGATTGGCGTTGTCCGAATTGAAGATGCCTTGCGCATGGCGCAGGAGCAGGACCTTGACCTAGTCGAGGTTGCCCCAACTTCTAAGCCACCAGTTGCAAAACTGATGGACTTCGGCAAGTTCAAATACGAAGCTGCACAGAAGGTTCGCGAGGCACGTAAAAACCAGGTCAACACCATTCTCAAGACCGTTCGTTTCGGTCTAAAGATTGATGCTCACGACTATGGCACAAAGCGTGGCCAGATCGAGCGCTTCCTCAAGGCCGGTGACAAGGTCAAGGTGATCGTGGTTTTCCGCGGTCGCGAACAGTCTCGCCCAGAAATGGGTATCAAGTTGCTTCAGAAGCTTGCCGAAGAAGTAGCCGAGTTGGGTGCAGTCGAATCGAATCCTTCGATCGACGGACGAAACATGGTTATGGTCATCGGTCCGCTAAAGAACAAGGCAGATGCCAAAGCAGAAGCCAAAAAAGCGGCAGACAAGTTGTCTAAGGCAGCAGCCAAAGACCAGGAAAGCCCAGAACAGCCAAAGGAATCGGCAGCAGAAGCTGCCGAGTAGAAACAGGAGATAGCAATGCCAAAGCAGAAGACCCACTCGGGCGCCAAGAAGCGTTTCCGCTTCACCGGTAGCGGCAAGATCATGAAAGAACAGATCAACATGCGCCACAACCAGGAGCACATGTCGAACCGTCGCAAGCGTCGCCTAAACGTAGACCAGGTTGTCTCAAAGGCCGACTACAAGACCCTAAAGACCCTTCTCGGCAAGTAAGCCCGAGTTCTTTCAAACTTCACTAGGAGCATCAAATGGCAAGAGTAAAAAACGCGGTTAACGGCGCTAAGAAGCGTCGTACCGTACTAGAGCGCGCTAAGGGTTACCGCGGCCAGCGCTCACGTCTGTACCGCATGGCAAAGCAGCAGATGCTGCACTCGTTGGTTTACGCATACAACGACCGCCGTGCCCGTAAGGGTGACTTCCGTCGCCTCTGGATCCAGCGCATCAACGCAGCAGCTCGCCTAAACGGCATGACTTACAACCGCTTCATCCAGGGTCTAAACCTTGCTGGTATTGAGGTTGACCGTCGTATCCTGGCTGACCTAGCTGTAAACGATGCCAAGACTTTCGCAACCCTAGTAGCAACCGCAAAGGCTGCACTTCCTGCAGACACCTCTGCACCAAAGGTTAAGTAAGTCAATTGCTAACTGATCCCAAGGCCACCAAGGTCCGTGGGGTTGCCAAGCTCACTAAGAAAGACGCCCGGTCCTCGACCGGGCTCTTTCTGCTTGAGGGACCTCAAGGACTCAAAGAGGCACTCGAACGACCGAGGCTAATCGTCGAGTTGTACGCAACCGAGGAAGCCGTTTCGCGCTACCCGGAACTCTTTGATCGAGCAGAATCCAAGCGCATTCAGGTGCAACTGGTAACTGAGCCAGTACTCAAAGCCCTTTCTGACACCACAACCCCGCAGGGCGTAGTTGCCGTATGCGAGCAACTGGATGTCTCACTTGATGATGTTCTAGAAGCCAAACCAACTTTGATTGCCTTTCTGGCGAACATTCGGGACCCTGGCAATGCTGGCACCGTCCTTCGTGCCGCAGACGCTGCGGGTGCCGATGCTGTCATCTTCAGCAGCAACAGTGTCGATGTTTATAACCCGAAGGTAGTTCGCTCTACGACCGGATCAATTTTTCACCTGCCGATTGTCATCGACATCGACATTGAAACCGCCATCGAGAAATTCAAGGCGGCAGGAATTCAGGTCTTTGCGGCCAACGGCGGAGGTGAACAAATCCCTGACCTTAAACCTGAGGTTTTGCAGGCTCCAACCGCTTGGGTGTTTGGTAACGAGGCTTGGGGTTTCGAGCAGAGCACTCTCGACCAGGTTGACCGAGAGGTTGCAGTTCCCCTTTACGGAGCCGCAGAGTCGCTGAACCTAGCCACAGCGGCGAGCATCTGCCTCTACGCCTCTGCCTTCGCTCAAAATACTGGAGCCTAGGGCAGTAATCTGCGGTAATCAGTAGACTTAGAAGCCTATGTCTGCTGAAAATCCAATCACTCAATCCGCTGTAGATTCGGCCGTTGCTGAGGCACTCGTTGCAATCCAAGCAGCCGAAGATCTCGCGGCCCTCAAGGCTGCTCGCGCCCAGGTTATCGGCGAGCAATCGCCAATTGCTCAGTTGAACGCCCAGATGCGCAGCGTTCCAAACGAATTCAAAGCAGCTGCCGGTGCCATGATTGGCCAAGCCCGCGGCCAACTTAACGCAGCATTTAGCGCCAAGGAGGCAGAGTTCTCTGCCATCGAAGAGCAGGCAAAGCTTGCGGCTGAATCGGTAGATGTCACGGCAGCAGCTCAAACATCACGCATCGGCGCACGCCACCCATTGAGTTTGCTCCAGGACACCATCGCTGATGTTTTCGTAGGCATGGGCTGGGAGATTGCCGAAGGCCCTGAAATCGAAAGCGAATGGTTCAACTTTGATGCTTTGAACTTTGACGCTGACCACCCTGCCCGAGCAATGCAGGACACGTTTTTTGTTGAGCCGGTAGAAGCCAATTTGGTCCTTCGCACCCACACTTCTCCAGTGCAGGTTCGTTCCATGCTCGAGCGCGAACTGCCGCTGTATGTGCTCTGTCCTGGGCGTGTTTTCCGTACCGATGAACTCGATGCCACCCACACGCCGGTATTCCACCAGGTTGAGGGCTTGGCGATTGACAAGGGCCTGACCATGGCCGACCTGCGCGGTACTCTCGAGCATTTCGCTCGCATCATGTTTGGTCCCGATGCACAGATTCGCTTGCGTCCTTCGTTCTTCCCATTTACCGAGCCGTCGGCTGAGTTGGATGTTTGGCATCCTGGCGCCAAGGGCGGAGCTCGCTGGGTCGAATGGGGTGGTTGCGGCATGGTGAACCCAAATGTCCTAAAGGCCGCAGGTATTGATCCTGAGGAGTACACCGGGTTTGCGTTCGGTATGGGTATTGAGCGCACCCTGATGTTCCGAAATGATGTGCGAGACATGCACGACATGGTTGAAGCAGATGTTCGCTTCAGTGAGCAGTTTGGAGTTTCGATCTAATGCGCGTTCCACTTTCATGGTTGGCGGAGTACGTCGATCTCCCTGGCGATGCCACCCCAGACAGCGTGATGGCCGAGCTGGTAAAAATTGGCCTTGAAGAAGAAGGCTCGCACTCATTTGGTGTCTCTGGACCGGTCGTGGTTGGCCAGGTGCTTGAGTTCACCCCAGAAGAACAGTCAAACGGTAAGACCATTCGCTGGTGTCAGGTTCGTGTCGCAGCCGAGGGTATGAAGGCTGCTGATGGTGGCGATGACGTTCGAGGAATCGTTTGCGGTGCCAGCAATTTTGAAGTCGGCGACAAAGTTGTTGTCTGCCTGCCGGGTGCCGTTCTACCGGGCGATTTCCACATCACTCCGCGCAAGACTTACGGTCACGTTAGTGACGGAATGATGGCCTCGGCCCGAGAGCTAAATCTAAACGATGACCACGCTGGCATCATCCGGCTTCAAGAGTTGGGTCTTGATCCGAAGGTTGGTACAGATGCGCTCGAGGTGCTGAACCTCAATGAGCAGGCAGCAGAGGTCAACGTCACTCCAGACCGTGGCTACTGTTTCTCAATCCGCGGTATCGCACGCGAGTATTCTCACGCCACCGGCAGCGACTTCCGCGACCCAATTGGCAACGTGCACCCAGAGGCTGGGCACGGATTCGCGCTCAAAATTGATGACCAGTCACCGATCCGAGAGAAGATCGGTTCGGAGCGTTTTGTCCTTCGAACCGTCAAGGGCGTAGATGCCAAGCGCCCAACGCCGCCATGGATGGTGGCGCGACTAAAGCTTGCAGGCATGCGGTCAATTTCGCTCATTGTTGACATCACAAATTACGCGATGCTTGAACTCGGGCAACCTATTCATGCTTACGACTTGGATAAAATCCAGGGCGGTATCGTCGTTAGGCGAGCAAAGGCCGGCGAAGTTTTGGTCACCCTTGACGGGCAGGAGCGAAAACTCCACCCGGAGGACCTAGTAATTGCAGATGATTCTGGTGCAATCGGTCTAGCCGGTGTCATGGGCGGTCTAAGTACTGAAGTTTCAGAAACCACAGTCAACGTTCTGATTGAGGCTGCCCACTTTGAGCCAATTTCCATCGCTCGAACTGCCCGCCGTCACAAACTTCCGTCTGAGGCGTCCAAGCGCTTTGAGCGGGGCGTAGATTCAAACATCGCTGAGTACGCGGCCGGCCGAGTGGTTCAGCTTCTCGAGGTCCAAGCTCTCGGAACAGCCGACTCTTTGGGTGCTGACTTCCGCAGCCACCGTGCTGCGGCACCAATCTGGTTACCGGCCGATTTTGCGTCGGGTTTGGTTGGGGTTGACTACACAGCCAAAGAGATCGTAGAAACCCTCACTCTCATCGGCTGCGTCGTAGCTTCGGTCGATGGTGGTTTTGAAGTAATACCGCCAACTTGGCGGCCTGACCTCCGACACAAGACTGACCTGGTTGAAGAAGTTGCCAGAATCACCGGCTATGACCGCATCCCAACTCGCCTTCCAGTTGCACCTCCGGGCAGAGGATTGACCGCAAGTCAGCGTCATCGCCGTTCGGTGATCACTGCGTTGGCTAACTCCGGTCATGTAGAGGTCCTGACCTACCCATTTGTTTCTGCTCAGCAGAACTCTTGGTTTACTCCTTCTGCTGACACTGCCAGAGTTCGATTGGCTAACCCGATGCAGGGTGACCTCAACGAAATGCGCACATCAATCCTGCCTGGTTTGATGGATGCCCTTCGCAGAAATATCGCTCGTGGTGTGACTGACGTTGCAATTTTTGAAGAAGGTTCGGTTTTCATTCCGGCACCTCCGGTCAAGGTCAATCCAGCATTGCCTGCCGGAGATGCACGTCCGACAGACGCTCAGCTACAGGCACTGGCATCTACTATCCCGGTTCAGCCAAAGCGCATCGCGGGTGTGTTTGCTGGCAATAGAGTTGCCCAGCAGGTCGGTGTGACTGCTGTTGAAGCTACCTACCAGGATGCAATTCAGGCAGCCCGAGTTGTGGTTCGTTCCGTTGGACTCGACCTAGTTGTTCGTCAGGCCAGCCCAGCGGGTTTCCACCCCGGTAGAACCGCCGAGCTTTCAGTCTCAACTGCAGCCGGAACCTTTGTCCTTGGCTACGCCGGAGAACTCGATCCAAAACTCACTTCCGAGAACGATCTTCCTCGTCGCGTATCAGCATTCGAAATTGATCTTTCGCAGTTGTATGCGGTTGCGCCAAAAGTCATTCAAGCGGGTGCGCTCGGTGTCATGCCAGCCGCAACCCAAGACCTTTCGCTGCTGGTTCCTTCATCCGTCCCGGCTGCTGATGTGCAGGCAGTAATCACTGAGGGAGCAGGTCCATTATTGGAGCGCATCGTCTTGGTTGATGACTATCGGGGTGCCAACTTGCCTGAGGGACAGAAGTCGTTGACCTTCGCGCTCAGATTCCGCGCCGAAGATAGAACGCTCACGCAGGTAGAAGCTTCAGAGGCTCGCGATAGTGCAGTCTCTCTTGCTAGTGAGCGCTTTGGCGCATCGCTGCGGGCATAGCAGGCGGTAGGCAGATGGTTTATTCAGTAGCTGTAGCTGGTGCAAGCGGCAACGTTGGCGGAGAGCTTCTTCGCTTGATCGCCGTGCACCCAGATCTGGAGCTCAAGACCGTCACCGCGAGCAGCATGGTAGGCGAGCGCGTGGCGGCTCTGCATCCATCTGTGACCAAGTATGCCGACGTTGTGTTCAAAGAAAATAACGCCGAAAACCTATCGGGGCATGATGTTGTTTTTCTTGCCCTTCCGCATTCAAAATCTGCTGAGGTTGCAGCCTGGCTGGATGGCCAGAACTCCCTGATACTTGACTGTGGCGCCGACTTTAGGCTCGACAGCGCTTCGGATTGGGAAAAGTTCTATGGCGGCACCCATGCCGGAACCTGGACCTATGGCATGCCTGAATTGCTCGTCGATGGCGGTTCTGCAAAACAGCGCGATGCCCTAAAGACCACAAAAAGAATCGCGGTGCCAGGTTGCAACGTCACGGCCATCACAATTGGCTTGGCGCCGGCCCTATCTGCACACCTGGTTGAACCTGCTGACATCGTCAGTATTTTGACGGTTGGAACATCGGGTGCCGGTCGCGGCGCTACCGAGAAACTTCAAGCTGAAGAACCTACTGGTTCGGCCTACGCCTATCAAGTTGGCGGCATCCACCGCCACACCCCAGAGATTGAGCAAAATCTTGCCAAGGCTGCGGGTGAATCCGTCCAAGTTTCGTTCACGCCGGTTCTGGCCTCCCTCGAACGCGGAATTCTCGCGGTGAACACCGCCGTACTCAAGCCAGGCGTCGATTTGCTTCAAATTGTCACCGCTTACCAAGCGGCATACGGCACTGAAGCGTTCATCGAGGTCTTGCCTAGCGGTGAATTCCCAAAGACCTCAAGCATTATCGGAGAGAACAAGGCCACCATCGGCTTGGCAGTCGATGAGCACGCGAATCGCTTGATTTCGGTATGCGCAATCGACAACCTAGTAAAAGGAACCGGCGGAGCCGCGATCCAGTCGATGAACATAGCTCTTGGACTTCCGGAAACTACTGGACTAACTTCTATATCGCTTGGCCAGAACGGAGATAACTAGATGACCGTCACACATGCAAAGGGGT
The DNA here is from genome assembly GCF_026000575.1 of Rhodoluna sp. KAS3. Lineage (NCBI taxonomy): Bacteria > Bacillati > Actinomycetota > Actinomycetes > Micrococcales > Microbacteriaceae > Rhodoluna > Rhodoluna sp. KAS3. The sequence continues at coordinate 445,403 of NZ_AP026910.1, forward strand.
TCACCGCAGCCGGTGTTCACGCTGGCCTCAAAAAATCGGGCAATTTGGACTTGGCGCTAGTTGTCAACCAGGGGCCCCTGAATGCGGCCGCTGCAGTCTTTACCACCAACCGCTGTCAGGCCAATCCAATCATCTGGAGCAAGCAGGTAATCGCTGATGGCCAGGTTGCGGCAATTGTTTTGAACTCGGGTGGCGCAAACTGCTACACAGGTCCTCAGGGGTTTCAGACAACGCATTCCACTGCAGAGAAGGTTGCCGAGGTTCTCGAGGTCTCAGCAGGTGACGTATTGGTGTGCTCTACCGGTCTAATCGGCGAGCAACTCGATCGTGAAAAACTGCTCAACGGTGTGGCTGCGGCACATGCCGTACTGAGTCAAGATGCAGGGCCAAGTGCGGCTCAGGCCATCATGACTACCGACTCAGTGGCAAAGGTTGCACACCACACGAGTCCAGCTGGCTGGGCAATCGGCGGCATGGCTAAGGGTGCCGGCATGTTGGCTCCAGGGTTGGCAACCATGCTGGTCGTCATCACCACAGATGCAGTGGTTGACTCTGATGCGCTCGATCGAGCATTACGTTCTGCAACTCGCGTTTCATTCGACCGTCTAGATTCAGACGGCTGTATGTCGACCAACGACCAGGTAACTTTGATGGCTTCTGGTGCCAGCGGAGTTAGCCCAAGTGAGTCTGAATTTCAAACCGCTTTGACCGACATCTGTATGAGCCTGGCCCTCCAGCTGTTGCGTGATGCTGAGGGCTCTAGCCATGACATTGCCATCGAAGTCGTCAACGCTGCCAGTGAAGCAGATGCCGTAGAAGTCGGTCGCTCAGTGGCCAGAAACAATCTCTTCAAAGCAGCGATTTATGGAAATGACGCCAACTGGGGTCGCATCTTGGCTGCGGTAGGTGTGACAAGTGCCGAGTTTGATCCGTATGACATCGATGTCGACATCAACGGTGTCAGCGTTTCACGCAAGGGACAGCCAGACCAGCCTCGTGAATTAGTTGACCTGACACCTCGTGAAGTTGCCATAAAAATCTCATTGAATGCTGGCCCGTACTCGGCCACCATTTATACCAATGACCTAACTCACGAGTACGTGACCGAGAACAGCGCATACTCAAGCTAATGATTCCTTCAGCTCAGCAAGATCAAAACCTAGCGGCAATCAAAGCCGAGACCCTGATTGAGTCACTGCCTTGGTTGCAGGCTTTCCACGGCAAGGTCGTGGTGGTGAAGTTCGGCGGCAACGCCATGGTTGACGAGGCTCTGCAGAAGGCATTTGCCGAGGACATGGCCTACCTTCGCTGGGTGGGCATCAAGCCAGTAGTTGTTCACGGCGGTGGTCCACAGATTTCAGCTCGTTTGGCTGAGCTCGGTATCGAGAGTGAGTTCCGCGGTGGCTTCCGCGTCACTACAGATGAAACCATCAGTGTGGTTCGCGATGTACTTCGGGAGCAGATTTCAGCCCAACTTGCAGCGATGATAGAGCAGTCCGGTGCCGAGACCGTGATTATGTCCGGCGAGGACGCCAACCTGTTCCGTGCTGAGAAGACCGTTCTCGACTCTGAAACCGGTCCGGTAGATATCGGTCTGGTTGGCGAGGTCACTCAGGTAAATCCGAGAATTGTGTTTGAAGCCCTAGACGCGGGACGAATTCCGGTGGTTTCCACCGTCGCGCCAACTATTGCCGGTGAACTTCTCAACGTGAACGCTGACCTAGCGGCGGCATCACTGGCTGTAGCGCTTGGTGCCGAAAAGCTTATGGTTCTGACCGATGTCCCAGGTCTTTACAGTGACTGGCCAAATCGTGATTCACTCGTGTCAGAAATCACCACCGGGGAGCTTGAGGAATTGCTGCCAAAACTCGAGTCCGGCATGATTCCAAAAATGCAAGCCTGCTTGCGTGCTGTCCAAGGCGGTGTGCCAAGTTCACACGTCATTGATGGCCGCACGCCGCACAGCATCCTGCTAGAAATTTTCACAGTCTCCGGCGTCGGCACAGTTGTGCACCCAAAATAGAACGGAAACACTATGCCTAGACACTTTTTGAAAGATGATGACATCTCTCCAGTCGAGCAGGCTGAAATCCTCCGCCTAGCTCTGGATCTAAAGAAGGCCCCATACTCGCAAAAGCCATTCGAGGGCCCGCAGACGGTGGCACTGATTTTTGATAAGACCTCGACCAGAACGCGCGTTTCATTTGCTGTCGGTGTGGCAGACCTCGGCGGCGTCCCGCTGATCATTGATAGCCAGTCCAGTCAGATGGGAGTAAAAGAGTCAGTAGCAGACACTGCTCGTGTGCTCGGGCGGCAGGTTTCTCAGATTGTTTGGCGCACGTACGCTCACGCAGGCTTAGAAGAGATGGCGCAGCATGCTGGAGTGCCGGTAATCAACTCTCTGAGCGATGACTACCACCCGTGTCAGATCCTGGCCGACCTGCTAACCATTACCGAGCACAAGGGTAAGCTTGCCGGCTTGAAGATTGCCTACGTCGGCGATGCCAGCAACAACATGGCCAATAGTTATTTGGTTGGCTGCGCCACCGCCGGCATGCACGTTTCAGTGGCCGGCCCGGCTAACTACCTGCCTGATGGGGGAGTAGTAGCGCGGGCTGCAGCTATCGCAGATCAGACCGGCGGTTCGGTATCGGTATTCGGTGAACCTCACCTAGCGGTGGCTGATGCAGATGTTGTTGTCACCGATACCTGGATCTCGATGGGGCAAGAAGCCGAAAAAGAGCAGCGCATCCGCGACTTCGACGGTTTCACCATTGACCAGGAGATGTTCAACGCGGCTAAGCCAGACGCTATTTTCATGCACTGTCTGCCTGCCTATCGGGGCTATGAAGTCAGTGCCGATGTTATTGACGGGCCTAGGTCTGTGATTTGGGATGAAGCCGAGAACCGCCTGCACGCGCAAAAAGCCTTGATGCTGTGGTTGTCTCAGCGCGCCTAGGTGTCTAAAAGGCTCCAAGTAAGATTTATTGAAATCCACATTGCATCGCAGTGTCTATTGAATTTAGGAATATATGACTAGCCAGGCATCAGGTTCAAACGCTCTCTGGGGTAGCCGATTCGAGGGCGGGCCGTCAGACGCCCTAGTCGCTCTCAGCCGTTCGGTGCACTTTGACTGGCGACTCGCGGGTTATGACATTGCTGGCACCCGTGCACACATCAAGGCGCTTCAGTCTGCCGGCTACCTTACTGTCGCCGAGCACGAGAAGCTTGACCGCAGCCTAGTTGAGCTCCTCGGGCGAGTTCAGCAGGGCAGTTTTGTTGCAAAGTCTTCTGACGAGGACGTCCATTCTGCTCTTGAGCGCGGACTAATCGAAATCGCCGGAGTTGAACTTGGCGGCAAAGTTCGCGCCGGTCGTAGCCGAAATGACCAGATCGCAACTTTGATTCGCACCTATCTGCTGGACCAAGCCAACGAGATTTCTGCAATGGTCATTGATCTCGTTGAGGTTTTGGTCTCGCGTGCCGAAGAGCATCTCGGTGTAGCAATGCCGGGCCGCACTCACTTCCAGCACGCCCAGCCGGTTGCGCTGTCCCACCACCTACTTGCCCACGCGTGGCCATTGGTCCGGGACCTCGAGCGCCTTCACGATTGGCGCAAGCGCGCAAATCTTTCTCCATACGGGGCAGGAGCGCTCGCCGGAAACACTCTGGGCCTAGATCCAAATTTGGTGGCTCACGAGCTCGGGCTTGCTGGTCCAACGCAAAACTCAATTGACGCAACAGCCAGCCGCGATGTTGTCGCAGAGTTCGCTTTTATCGCTAGCCTGATCGGCATCAACCTATCTCGCTTCTCCGAAGAAATCATCATCTGGGCTAGCGCTGAGTTTGACTACGTGAAGCTTCACGATGCCTACTCAACCGGTTCGTCGATCATGCCTCAGAAAAAGAACCCTGACATCGCCGAGTTGGCTCGCGGAAAATCAGGCCGCCTCATCGGAGACCTAACCGGTCTTCTGGCAACACTCAAGGGATTGCCATTGGCGTATAACCGTGACTTGCAGGAGGACAAGGAGCCTGTCTTCGACATGGTCGATACCTTGACGGTCTTGCTTCCTGCATTCACCGGCATGGTGGCCACACTCGAGTTCAACCGCAGTCGCCTCGAGCAGCTTGCTCCGGCAGGGTTCTCTCTTGCGACTGACGTTGCCGAGTGGCTAGTCAAGAAGAAGGTTGCCTTCCGCGACGCTCATGACATCACCGGCCGCATGGTTTCTTTCTGCGAGCAAAACAAGCTTGAGTTGCACGAGGTTCCTGATGCCGACATGGCAGCCATCTCAGTGCACCTAACCCCTGATGTTCGCGACGTCCTAACTGTGGGCGGTTCGATTAAAGCGCGCGCTGGCGCTGGTGGTACAGCACTGCCTCGGGTGCTCGAGCAAATTGCTGCGCTGCGTAAGATCGCACCTAAGCGTGAGGCATAGTCATGGCAACAGCTGAATTTCTTCGCGGTCAGAGTAACGACCCTTCCTTTCCGCACATCCTCGACGAGCTCAAGTGGCGTGGTCTGGTGGCTCTATCCACCGATGAAGACGAGCTGCGCGCAGCACTTTCAGAAAAGCTGACCTACTACTGCGGCTTTGATCCAACCGCGGCAAGTTTGCACTTGGGTAACCTGGTGCAGCTTTTGACCATGCGTCGCCTCCAATTGGCAGGCAACTGCCCCTTGGCTCTAATCGGTGGGTCGACCGGATTGGTTGGCGACCCGCGGCCAACTGCGGAGAGAACTCTGAACACCAAAGAAACCGTTGCCGAGTGGGTCGAGAAGCTCGGAAGCCAGGCATCTCGCTTCCTTGCATTCGAGGGGCCAAATGCTGCTCGGTTGGTAAACAACCTGGACTGGACCGCGCCGCTAAGCGCAATTGATTTTCTGCGAGATGTTGGCAAGTACTTCCGTGTTGGCAAGATGCTGTCTAAAGACGCCGTTTCGGCCCGTCTAAATTCTGAGCACGGAATCAGCTATACCGAATTCAGCTACCAGATCCTCCAGGGTTTTGACTTCCTAGAGTTGTTCCGCCGTTACGACTGTGTGCTTCAGACCGGTGGCTCGGATCAGTGGGGAAACCTAACTTCTGGAACCGACCTGATTCACAAGGTTGAAGGCAAGAGCGCTCACATTTTGGCGACGCCGTTGATTACCAATAGCGATGGCAAAAAATTCGGTAAATCTGAGGGTAATGCGGTTTGGCTAGATGCTGAACTAACCAGCCCTTATGCGTTCTACCAGTTCTGGCTAAATGTTGAGGACGCGGATGTCATCGACCGCCTGAAGGTTTTCACATTCCTGACTCGCAACGAAATTGAAGAACTCGAGCGCCAGACCATTGAAGCGCCATACCTACGCGCGGCCCAGAAGCGTTTGGCCCTTGAGGTAACCACTTTGGTTCACTCTGCTTCAGCAGCACAGGCAGCAATCGATGCTTCAGCTGCGTTGTTCGGTAATGGTGACTTGGCAACCCTTGATGCCACAACTCTTGCCGCCGCTTTGGGGGAGTTGCCCAATGCGACTGCTGTTTCGGGAACCCTGATTACAGATCTCCTGGTTGAAACCGGTTTGGTTGCTTCAATCTCAGCTGGCCGTAGGGCTATAGCTGAGGGTGGCGTCTACCTAAACAATGAGAAAGTCACTGATGAACAGGCAAATCTGGATAACTTCATCCAGGATCGGTTTGCAGTTCTACGACGAGGCAAAAAAACTTTGGCCGGAGTCTTTAAGGCGTAAATCCTTATAAATAAAGGGCAAGCGGGCACACACCTTCACTGGATGTGCCCGCTTATTGCTTAAAAATCACCCTAAAATTCAAAAAATTTCAAAGATTTTTAAGGTTTTTTCGCTGTCTGGCCCAAAAACGGACAAAAACCGGCCAGGCGGCAAATGCCAGAACCCTTATAAACACTGGGATATAGGCCCGCTGAAACTAAAAGTGCACCTCGATTTGACATTGCCGTTACCTCCCCGTAATGTTTTACCTGTTGCCGAAACGCCGAGGAAGTTCTGATAAGAACCCCGGATCAAGAGCAACAAATCCTAAACCAGGTCAAAAAGCCTCTTGCAGGCTTTTGTTTTTGTGTTTATGATTGAAGACTTCCACTGAAAACAGTTGGCGTGTCAGATTTGACAAGTTAGCAAAAGGTGGTAAGTTAGACAAGTTGCCCTGGAGGCAAGTAGAGATACAAACTCCCAGGAGCATCCGATCCTTGAGAACTCAACAGCGTGCACAATGTCGATACCAAGAACCTCTTGGTTATCTAGCTTGCTAGATAAGCAGAGAAAATATTGGATTAGACAGATTGTCAGACAATCTATTTAGTCAGATCAAGCTAAAGGCCCCATTTTCCGGGGCTGAAGTAAAAATTTGGTGGTGAGCTTGCTCGTCACCTAAAAAACTTTTACGGAGAGTTTGATCCTGGCTCAGGACGAACGCTGGCGGCGTGCTTAACACATGCAAGTCGAACGATGAAGCTGGAGCTTGCTCCGGTGGATTAGTGGCGAACGGGTGAGTAACACGTGAGCAATCTGCCCTTGACTCTGGGATAACTGCGGGAAACTGTAGCTAATACCGGATACGAGACTGAGAGGCATCTTTCAGTCTGGAAAGAATTTCGGTCAAGGATGAGCTCGCGGCCTATCAGCTAGTTGGTGAGGTAATGGCTCACCAAGGCGACGACGGGTAGCCGGCCTGAGAGGGTGACCGGCCACACTGGAACTGAGACACGGTCCAGACTCCTACGGGAGGCAGCAGTGGGGAATATTGCACAATGGGCGAAAGCCTGATGCAGCAACGCCGCGTGAGGGATGAAGGCCTTCGGGTTGTAAACCTCTTTTAGCAGGGAAGAAGCGAAAGTGACGGTACCTGCAGAAAAAGCACCGGCTAACTACGTGCCAGCAGCCGCGGTAATACGTAGGGTGCAAGCGTTGTCCGGAATTATTGGGCGTAAAGAGCTCGTAGGCGGTTTGTCGCGTCTGCTGTGAAAATCCGAGGCTCAACCTCGGACCTGCAGTGGGTACGGGCAAACTAGAGTGCGGTAGGGGAGATGGGAATTCCTGGTGTAGCGGTGGAATGCGCAGATATCAGGAGGAACACCGATGGCGAAGGCACATCTCTGGGCCGTAACTGACGCTGAGGAGCGAAAGCGTGGGGAGCGAACAGGATTAGATACCCTGGTAGTCCACGCCGTAAACGGTGGGTGCTAGTTGTGGGTTCCATTCCACGGAATCCGTGACGAAGTTAACACATTAAGCACCCCGCCTGGGGAGTACGGTCGCAAGACTAAAACTCAAAGGAATTGACGGGGGCCCGCACAAGCGGCGGAGCATGCGGATTAATTCGATGCAACGCGAAGAACCTTACCAAGACTTGACATATAGAGGAAAAGCGTAGAAATACGCTCCCCGCAAGGTCTCTATACAGGTGGTGCATGGTTGTCGTCAGCTCGTGTCGTGAGATGTTGGGTTAAGTCCCGCAACGAGCGCAACCCTCGTCCTATGTTGCCAGCACGTAATGGTGGGAACTCATGGGAGACTGCCGGGGTCAACTCGGAGGAAGGTGGGGATGACGTCAAATCATCATGCCCCTTATGTCTTGGGCTTCACGCATGCTACAATGGCCGGTACAAAGGGCTGCAATACCGCAAGGTGGAGCGAATCCCATAAAGCCGGTCTCAGTTCGGATTGGGGTCTGCAACTCGACCCCATGAAGTCGGAGTCGCTAGTAATCGTAGATCAGCAACGCTACGGTGAATACGTTCCCGGGCCTTGTACACACCGCCCGTCAAGTCACGAAAGTCGGTAACACCCGAAGCCGGTGGCCTAACCGTAAGGAAGGAGCCGTCGAAGGTGGGATCGGTGATTGGGACTAAGTCGTAACAAGGTAGCCGTACCGGAAGGTGCGGCTGGATCACCTCCTTTCTAAGGAGCATCTCGAGAAACTTAGGTTTCTCATAGAGATCCTGATCTAGAACAAACGTTTCTAGCAGGGTAGCTCACGGGTGGAATATCGAATTGTAAGCAGCCGTAATCAGCTGCTCTAGTACGGTCCTTGTGACCTGGAACGAGTCCTGATGAAAACTACTTTTGCACGCTGTTGGGTCCTGAAGGACCGGGTAACCGACCTTCAAGACCGATACATTTCTTCGGAAATGTGACGGACTGGACCACACAAGCTAGTGAACCACCGCTTATGCGGCAGGCCTAGTCTCTGGAGTGGTACCGACCGTACTTTGAGAACTACATAGTGGACGCGAGCATCTTAAAAATAAGATTTAACGATCTCTGAATTATGTTCAGTGATCTCTTTGATATCAAGTTCTTAAGAGCATACGGTGGATGCCTTGGCATTAGGAGCCGAAGAAGGACGTAGTAATCTGCGATAAGCCTCGGGGAGTCGATAAACAGACTTTGATCCGAGGATCTCCGAATGGGGAAACCCAGCTGGACTCGATCCAGTTATTCCTGCCTGAATATATAGGGCAGGTAAAGGGAACGTGGGGAAGTGAAACATCTCAGTACCCACAGGAAGAGAAAACAAAAGTGATTCCGTTAGTAGTGGCGAGCGAACGCGGAAGAGGCCAAACCGATCATGTGTGATAGCCGGCAGGCGTTGCATGATCGGGGTTGCGGGACTTTTCAGTTGGTCTGCCGACCAGCAACAGTAGAAAGCAATGTAGTCGAATGGTCTTGAAAGGCCAGTCATAGAGGGTGCCAACCCCGTAGACGAAACGTTGTGGACGCTGGAGAAGGATCCCAAGTAGTTCGGAACCCGTGAAATTCTGAGCGAATCTGTGAGGACCACCTCATAAGCCTAAATACTACCTAATGACCGATAGCGGACAAGTACCGTGAGGGAAAGGTGAAAAGTACCGCGGGAGCGGAGTGAAATAGTACCTGAAACCGTATGCTTACAAACCGTTGGAGCCAGCTTGTTCTGGTGACAGCGTGCCTTTTGAAGAATGAGCCTGAGAGTTAGCGATATGTGGCGAGGTTAACCCGTGTGGGGTAGCCGTAGCGAAAGCGAGTGTGAATAGCGCGAATGAGTCGCATGTCCTAGACCCGAAGCGAAGTGATCTACCCATGGCCAGGTTGAAGCGACGGTAAGACGTCGTGGAGGACCGAACCCACTTCAGTTGAAAATGGAGGGGATGAGCTGTGGGTAGGGGTGAAAGGCCAATCAAACTTCGTGATAGCTGGTTCTCTCCGAAATGCATTTAGGTGCAGCGTTGCGTGTTTCTTATTGGAGGTAGAGCTACTGGATTGCCGATGGGCCCTACAAGGTTACTGACGTAAGCCAAACTCCGAATGCCAATAAGTGAGAGCGCAGCAGTGAGACTGTGGGGGATAAGCTTCATAGTCGAGAGGGAAACAACCCAGACTACCAACTAAGGTCCCAAAGCGTGTGCTAAGTGGAAAAGGATGTGGAGTTGCACAGACAACCAGGAGGTTGGCTTAGAAGCAGCCACCCTTGAAAGAGTGCGTAATAGCTCACTGGTCAAGTGATTCCGCGCCGACAATGTAACGGGGCTCAAGCACACCACCGAAGTTGTAGCATTTGTACCATTGCCAGGCCGTAAGGTCCAGGCGTACAGATGGGTAGGAGAGCGTCGTGTGGCGAGCGAAGCGGCGGAGTAATCCAGCCGTGGATGCCACACGAGTGAGAATTCAGGCATGAGTAGCGAAAGGCGGGTGAGAAACCCGCCGTCCGAAAGACCAAGGGTTCCAGGGCCAGGTTAATCCGCCCTGGGTAAGTCGGGACCTAAGGCGAGGCCGACAGGCGTAGTCGATGGACAACGGGTTGACATTCCCGTACCGGCGAAGAACCGCCCAAACTAATCAAGTAATGCTAAGTCTTTGAAGCTGTAGTTGAAGCCTTCGGGCAGATTCTACGGTGAATAACACGACCCTATGCTTGTGCGGTTAACGTATTAACAGGTGTGACGCAGGAAGGTAGCCTCCGCGGGGCGATGGTTGTCCCCGTTTAAGGATGTAGGGCGAGTCATAGGCAAATCCGTGACTCACATAGCCTGAGATCTGATGATGAGACCGCAAGGTCGAAGTGGGTGATCCTATGCTGCCAAGAAAAGCATCGACGTGAGGTTCTAGCTGCCCGTACCCCAAACCGACTCAGGTGGTCAGGTAGAGAATACTAAGGATATCGAGAGAATCACGGTTAAGGAACTCGGCAAAATGCCCCCGTAACTTCGGGAGAAGGGGGGCCAGAGTCGTGTAGAAATTTACTTTCGAAGCGATGTATGGCCGCAGAGACCAGTTGGAAGCGACTGTTTACTAAAAACACAGGTCCGTGCGAAGTTGCAAAACGATGTATACGGACTGACGCCTGCCCGGTGCTGGAAGGTTAAGAGGAACGGTTAGCGTAAGCGAAGCTGAGAATTTAAGCCCCAGTAAACGGCGGTGGTAACTATAACCATCCTAAGGTAGCGAAATTCCTTGTCGGGTAAGTTCCGACCTGCACGAATGGCGTAACGACTTCCAAGCTGTCTCAACCGTGAACTCGGCGAAATTGCATTACGAGTAAAGATGCTCGTTACGCGCAGAAGGACGAAAAGACCCCGTGACCTTTACTATAGTTTGGTATTGGTGTTCGGCGTTAGTTGTGTAGGATAGGTGGGAGACTTTGAAGCTTGGACGCTAGTTCAGGTGGAGTCGTTGTTGAAATACCACTCTGCTAACTCTGGATATCTAACCACGAACCGTGATCCGGTTCTGGGACAGTGCCTGATGGGTAGTTTAACTGGGGCGGTTGCCTCCTAAAAAGTAACGGAGGCGCCCAAAGGTTCCCTCAACCTGGTTGGTAATCAGGTGTCGAGTGTAAGTGCACAAGGGAGCTTGACTGTGAGACTGACAAGTCGAGCAGGGACGAAAGTCGGGACTAGTGATCCGGCAGTGGCTTGTGGAAGCGCTGTCGCTCAACGGATAAAAGGTACCTCGGGGATAACAGGCTGATCTTGCCCAAGAGTCCATATCGACGGCATGGTTTGGCACCTCGATGTCGGCTCGTCGCATCCTGGGGCTGGAGTAGGTCCCAAGGGTTGGGCTGTTCGCCCATTAAAGCGGCACGCGAGCTGGGTTTAGAACGTCGTGAGACAGTTCGGTCTCTATCCTCTGCGCGCGCAGGAATTTTGAGAAGAGCTATCCCTAGTACGAGAGGACCGGGATGGACGAACCTCTGGTGTGTCAGTTGTTCCGCCAGGAGCACCGCTGATTAGCTACGTTCGGGAAAGATAACCGCTGAAAGCATCTAAGCGGGAAGCTTGCTTCAAGATGAGAATTCCATGGTGTATACCGAGAGACTCGCAGCTAGACTACTGCGTTGATAGGCTGGATGTGGAAGTGGGGACTAAAGACCCATGGAGCTGACCAGTACTAATAAGTCGATAACTTGATAACATTTTTTGCTTGCGTCCACTATGTGGTTCCCGAAGTATGGGAGCCAAAACACACTTTCGTGTGTCGAAGAAACCTATTTCAATAGTGTTTCGGCGGCCATAGCGGAGGGGAAACGCCTGGTTACATTCCGAACCCAGAAGCTAAGACCTCCAGCGCCGATGGTACTGCAAGGGTGACCTTGTGGGAGAGTAGGACACCGCCGGACTTAATTTAAGAAAATGGCCACCTTTCGAGGTGGCCATTTTCGTTTAACATGCATATATCAATACTGAGGAGAGTCATATGAACGATCGCGAGTTCGGAAAGCGCCCTGAAAATGGTCGTCCGCGTCGTAGTGACAACAATGGTGAGCGTAGCTCGGGCACTGGAAATGGCCGTGGCGGCTATGACAAGCGCCAAGATGCACCTTCAGGTCGCGCTGAACGCACAAATGGCGGTGCCGAATCCCGTCCAGATTGGCAGAATCGTGTTGCACGCCCGTTCAACCCAGACAAGCCAAAGTCTCCTCCGATTCCTGATGAGATCACTGAAAAGGACCTTGAACTCGGGCTACGTGTTCAGTTGAAGACTCTCACACCAGAAAATGCTGAGAAAGTCGCACGTCACCTAGCTATGGTTGGCTTACTAATCGAGCAGGACCCTGATCTTGCGCACCGTCATGCCTTGGCTGCGGCTGAGCGTGCTGGTCGAATTGCTATGGTCCGCGAGGTTGTTGGCGTTACCGCCTACACCGTCGGTGACTATGCGCTTGGCCTTCGTGAGCTTTTGACTCACCGAAGAATTTCAGGTTCCAATGACCAGCTTCCAATCATTGTCGATTGCGAACGCGGTCTCGGTAGGCCTGAGCGTGCTCTTGAGGTTGGCAGGTCCGTTGATCGGAACAGCCTTCCGGTTAGCGTGCGGGTAAACCTAGCAATCGCACTCTCTGGTGCACGATTGGATCAGAATGAAAATGAACTCGCACTTGCTGAATTGCAGATTCCTGAGCTAAATCCGGCGAAGGTCTTTGACTACTCACCGCCGTTGTTCAGGGCTTATGCTGACACGCTAGAGGTGCTTGGTCGACAAGATGAGGCTAAACGCTGGTTTGATCTAGCAGGTAGGGCTGAATTGGCCCTTGCCGGTAACCCTGGTCCTGAGGACGAGGTTTTCGAGGTGCTTGAGGAGATTGAGATTCCAGTCCTATCCGAGCGCAAGCCATGGGAACCATCAAACGACAGTGATCGCCCGCGCAACTTTGAGCCTAGAAAACCGCGCCGCGACGATGAACGACAAACGCGCAGTTTCTCTCGTGATTCCGATCGTCAACCACGTAGCTTCGGACCTGATTCGGGCAGGAAGTCCGGTGGTTTCGGCTCCGGAAGTAATCGTGGTCAAGGGGATTCGCGAGGCAAGGGTGGTTTCGGCGGCGGGCGTCCGGGTGGTGCCCGTGGCCGCTAAGATTTGGGGTCAATACGACGTAGTGTTGTCGGACCTTGACGGTGTGGTTTTCGAGGGTACCCATGCTATTGCGGGGGCTCCGAGTTCTCTGCAGGCCATTGCTGATCTTGGAATTCCGGTCGGTTACGTCACGAACAACTCATCTCGACGTCCTGAGGTGATCGCGGATCAGCTGGCAGGCTTTGGCATTACATGTTCACCCGATGACATCATTGGGTCAGGTAAAACAGCCGTCGAATTGTTGGAAACTCTGATTGCACCAAAATCAAAGGTTTTGGTTGTCGGAGGCGAGGGTCTCCGCGCTCGTGTACTTGAGGGTGGTTTTGAATTAGTCGCGGACTCTGATGCAGAGCCGGATGCCGTGGTTCAGGGTTTTGCCCCGGATGTCTCTTGGCGTCACCTTGCCGAAGCCGCTTTTGCAATTCAAAAGGGCGCAAAGTGGGTCGCCACCAACTCAGACTGGACGCTTCCTCAAGAAAAGGGATTGGCTCCAGGCAACGGAACCTTGGTTTCAGCTGTACACACTGCAGTTGGGCAGTTGCCATTGGTTGCCGGTAAGCCTGAGCCAGCCATTTACAACACTGCCGTGCGCCACTTCAATGCACAGCGACCAATTTTCATCGGTGACCGCATTGATACTGACATTGTTGGTGCAAATCGTGCAGGCATTGAATCAGTCTTGGTTCTTACTGGGGTTAGCACTCGCAAAGAGGTCCTAGGGATCAACAAAGAGGGCCGACCGACCTACATTGTCGGTTCCTTGACTGAGCTCTTGAGTGACTACGATTCCCCCAAAAAGACCAAGCGCGGTTTTGCTTGCCGTGATGCAGAGGTTGAGCTTTTGGGTAACAAGGTTTTGGTTACCCACGGTGATCCGAAGAGCTTGGGTGCCTTGCGCGCCGCTTGCTCAGTGATTTACTCCTCCGAGGTTCCTATCTATGGGCTGGATGTTGAGCCTGCGCTTTACGAATAGGCTTAGGGTATGTCTGAAGATTTAGTTTCACAGGTTTCCGAGCAGGTTAGTCAAATAAGAGATTTGCCGCTTGAAGAGCAGCCGGCCGGATTTTCTGCTTTGCGGGATCTCCTTGAGAACGAACTGAATTCTGCTTCGAAATCAGCGGCCAACTAGTGCGAATCGACGTAACTCTCGTTGAACGCGGCTTGGCTCGATCACGTAACCAGGCAGCAACGCTAGTCGAGTCAAGCCGTGTCTTGATTAATGGAAAAGCGGCCAGGAAAGCCTCTCAGGCCGTTCTTGAAACTGACAAAATTTTGGTTCTAGAGGCAGTGGACTATGTCAGTAGAGCGGGTCACAAATTAGCTAATGCCTTGGATAAATTTGCTTATCTTGACCTAGTCGGCAAGACGGCCTTGGATGTTGGAGCATCGACCGGGGGGTTCACTGATGTCTTACTCCGGCGGGGCGCAGCATTGGTTTATGCGATTGACGTTGGGCACGATCAAATGGTCCCAGAACTGGCAGAGAATCCGAGAGTCATCAGTATCGAGGGGTTCAATGCCCGTGAACTATCAACGTCAGAGCTGGCTCTGCGTGCGGGTAAGGCAAATTCAGAAATCTCGATCGACGTGGTGGTCGGAGACCTGTCGTTTATTTCACTCACTTTGGTACTGAAACAAATCTCAGATACAGCCCCGGAGGCTGAAATGGTCTTGCTGATCAAACCTCAGTTTGAAGTCGGTAAGCAATCTCTCAGCGCACATGGTTTGGTCACCGATCACCGTCTGCGTGCCGGCGCCATTAAACAGGTAGTTGACGAGGCGCACTCGCTTGGTCTAGGTATCCGAGGCCTAGAAAAGTCTGAACTTCCAGGCACGCACGGGAATGTCGAATACCTCCTGTGGATTAGTTCAAAAGAGCCGGTAAATCGGTCAAAATGGACAGAACGAATTGAAACCATCGCTAGGGAGAACAAATGACGGCACGTCGACATGTTCTAGTGGTGTCGCACACGCGCCGCGATGAGGCAATCTCCGCTGCTCGCGAGACGGTTCAGCAACTGATTGCCGCCGGCATTACCCCGGTAATGACCGAACAGGAATTTGTTGATTTCCAAAAGCACTCTCCCGAGTCTGGTCTTCTAGATCAAATTCTGAAGCTGGGAGTCGATGTTGACGCCAGCGAGTTAGAGCTCGCTATGGTACTCGGCGGCGACGGCACAATTCTGAAGGCCGCCGAAATTGTTCGCGAAGACGCCGTCCCATTGATGGGTATCAATCTTGGGCACGTCGGGTTTTTAGCCGAGAGTGAGCGCGACGGCTTGTCAGAAGCCGTCGATCGCGTGGCAAAACGAGATTACCTAATCAAAGAGCGCCTGACCCTAGATGTTCGAGTCTTTGTTGATGGTGTTGAGGTTTATAGGACTTGGGCGTTGAACGAGGCGACCATTGAGAAGAGCGCTCGAGAGCGAATGCTCGAAGTGGTGGTTGAGGTTGAGCAGCATCCTCTTTCAAGTTTTGGGTGCGATGGCATAGTTATCTCCACCCCGACCGGTTCGACCGCATACGCATTTTCGGCAGGTGGGCCAATTGTTTGGCCATCGGTTGAGGCTCTGCTGGTGGTTCCACTTAGCGCTCATGCGCTCTTTGCGCGACCGTTGGTAGTTAAGCCGGACGCACTTGTCGCTGTGGAGGTCTTGCAGCGCAGCGCTGGGCACGGAGTTCTTTGGTGCGATGGTCGTCGTACGTGGGAACTTCCTCCAGGCGCACGAGTTGAGGTTTTGAAATCTTCAAAGCCAGTCAGGTTGGCACGACTTCATCAAAGCAGTTTTACAGACCGATTGGTTAACAAGTTCTCGCTTCCGGTAGCAGGTTGGCGCGGCGTTGATGAAGTTTCGAGTTCTAAGAGCTAAATCGTGATTGAAGAAATCTACATTCGTGACCTGGGTGTCATTGAAGAAGCCCGACTTGGGTTCGGCCCTGGGCTGACCGTCCTAACCGGAGAAACTGGCGCCGGAAAAACTATGGTCCTCACCGCTCTGGGATTACTACTGGGTGAAAGATCGGACTCTTCCAGTGTCCGAAAGGGAGAGCAGCAGGCGATTGTTGAAGGTAGATGGCTCCTTAGTGACCCGGGGGCCGTTACTGAAAGATTGGCTGCCGCTGGAATCGATCTAGATTCTGACGAATTGATCCTCAATCGTTCTGTTTCGTCGGAGGGAAGAGGGCGAGCATCGGCTTCGGGCCGTGCCGCACCGGTGAGTTTGCTTAGCGAGCTGGGTGAACAGCTCGTAGTTGTGCACGGTCAATCAGATCAAATTCGACTCAAGTCTGCCGTCGCCCAGCGCGAAGCCCTCGACCAATATGCCGGCCCCGACCTTGCCAGCTTGGCTGAACGTTACACAGTTCATTACCGACGGTGGCGAACTTTGGAGTCCGAACTCGTCGGTCTTGAGCAAAACTTGACGGTACGAGAAACCGAAGTTAAGCAACTTACCGAGATGCTCGCCGATCTTGAGCAGGCGGCGCTTCAGCCCGGCGAAGAGACGATGCTGGCGGAAACTGCAAACCGCTTAACCTTTAGCGAAGAATTAAGGCTCGCTGCAGCAGAGGCGCACTCGGCGATATCTGCAGACGGCCATGGCGATGACGTAGATGCCATTGGTTTACTTGGCAAAGCTAGGAAAGCCCTTGAACAGGTAGCCCACCATGACCCTCAATTTTCAGAGTTCGCCGAGCAGCTGAAAAACCTGGGCTACCAACTTAATGACCTAGCTGCGGGGCTATCCGGCTATCTCGCCGATTTAGAAGGTGATTCAGCGGAGAACCTCGAGATGGTGCAATCCCGCCGGGCCTTGATTGCTAACCTTTGCCGAAAATACAGTTGCACTTTTGAAGAATTGCTTCAACTTGAGAAATCAGGCGTTACCCGTTTGCTGGAATTGGAGGCCGGTTCATCCAGTGTTGAGGAGCTAGCCAACGCCATTGCAGATGAATTCGGCCGGGTTGAAACTCTGGCAGCAGAAATAACTGACATTCGAACCGCTGCAGCCGAGCGCCTGGCCGAGCAAGTGACCCTTGAGTTGGAAACTTTGGCAATGCCAGGATCGTCGTTGGTGGTCCAGGTGCAACCGGCCGAGTATGGCCCTTACGGTAAGGATTCAGTTGCAATTCTCTTGAGTTCCTATGCTGGCGCCGATCCTCGGCCTCTCGGTAAAGGGGCCAGCGGCGGCGAGTTGTCAAGAATTATGTTGGCTATCGAAGTCGTTCTGGCTAAGACTGAATCGGCTCCAACATTCATCTTCGATGAGGTTGATGCTGGTGTCGGTGGCGCAGCGGCAATCGAGGTTGGGCGGCGGCTGTCGGCTCTGGCAAACCGCGCTCAGGTCATTGTGGTCACCCACCTTGCTCAGGTGGCAGCCTTCGCTGACACCCACCTGAAGGTCTCAAAGACCAGCACCGATAGCTACACGGCAAGTGACGTGGTTGCCCTGCAGGGTGAAAGTAGAGTTAGCGAACTTGCCAGGATGCTTTCGGGTTTGAGTGAGTCGGAGTCGGCACGTCAACATGCACAAGAGCTTGTCGAACTAGCCAAAAAATCTTAAATAACTCTGTTCAGGTAAGTCTGGGCGTGTTTTTTGAACCCGCAATTTGGTAGGCTGGTATTCCATGGTAGAAGCTATGGATTCCGGTATTACACGTCACATTTTCGTCACCGGAGGTGTTGCATCTTCACTCGGTAAAGGCCTAACCGCCTCGAGTCTAGGCAACCTGCTTCGTGCCCGCGGCCTTAAGGTCGTAATGCAAAAGCTGGATCCATACCTAAATGTTGATCCAGGTACCATGAACCCTTTTCAGCACGGTGAAGTTTTCGTCACCGATGACGGCGCTGAAACCGATCTAGACATCGGTCACTATGAGCGCTTCCTAGACATCAACCTTGGTCAATCTGCCAACGTCACCACCGGCCAAATCTACTCAACTGTGATTGCGCGAGAGCGCCGCGGCGAGTACCTCGGTGATACCGTTCAGGTAATTCCGCACATCACCGACGAGATTAAGCGCCGCATGCGCCTTCAGGCTCACGATGTGCCAGCGCCGGATGTGATCATCACCGAAATCGGTGGAACCGTGGGCGACATTGAATCTCACCCATTTATCGAGGCTGCGCGACAGATTCGCCACGATGTCGGCCGAGACAACGTCTTTTACGTTCACGTTTCTTTGGTGCCTTACTTGGCAGCATCCGGCGAACTAAAGACCAAGCCGACTCAGCACTCTGTTGCCACGCTCAGGTCTATTGGAATTCAGCCAGACGCAGTTGTTTGTCGTTCCGACCGCCCGCTACCGGCGTCAATCAAGAACAAAATTGCGCTGATGTGCGACATCGATGTTCAGGCAGTGGTCAACGCCGCCGACGCGTCGAGCATCTACGACGTGCCGACCGTCATCAACGACGAGGGGCTGGACAGCTACATCATTGAGCGCCTTGGCCTACAGGGCAAAGCCGGAGATGTGGATTGGAGTCGCTGGCAGGGCGTTCTGGACGCAGTTCACCACCCGCAGCACGAAGTTAACATCGGTTTGGTGGGCAAGTACATTGATCTTCCTGATGCCTACCTATCAGTGACCGAGGCCCTGCGTGCCGGTGGTTTTGCCAACATGGCAAAGGTCAACATCAAATGGATTGCATCAGACTCATGCGAGACCGAAGAGGGCGCCAAGGCTGCGCTCTCAAGCCTCGACGCTATCTGTGTCCCTGGTGGATTTGGTGTTCGAGGTATTGAGGGCAAGCTAGGTGCTTTGAAGTTTGCTCGTGAAAACCAAATTCCGACCCTAGGTCTGTGTTTGGGGCTCCAGTGCATGGTTATCGAATATGCACGCAATGTGGTTGGGCTCGAAGGAGCATCATCTACAGAGTTTGATCCAGAAGCAAAGTATCCAGTTATCGCAACGATGGCTGAGCAGGTAGACATTCTTGCCTCAGGTGATCTTGGTGGCACAATGCGCTTGGGTCTTTACACCGCAAAGCTGAAGCCTGGCTCGATTGTCGCAGAGGTTTACGGCGCCGATTCAGTTGAAGAACGTCACCGCCACCGCTACGAGGTAAACAATCACTACCGCCCTCAAATCTCTGAGGCTGGCCTAGTGTTCTCAGGCACTTCACCTGACGACAACCTCGTAGAGTTCGTGGAGTTGCCGCGCGAAGTTCACCCGTACTACGTTGCAACACAGGCGCACCCAGAATTCCGATCACGTCCTACTAATGCTCACCCGCTATTCAAGGGTCTGGTGCTTGCAGCAATTGCCCGCAAGGAGTCAAACCAGCTCTTTGAGGTAAACGATGCCTAAAGATCAACCCGTCGAGTTTGGGGTAACCAAACGCGAGGTTGTTTTTTCTGGAAAAATCTGGGACGTTGTGCGTGAGACGTTTGACTACCAGGGCGAACCACTGGTTCGTGAGTTTGTAGCCCACACTGGGGCCGTGGCTGTTTTGGCCTTGAATGAGAATCGTGAAGTACTCATGATTCGTCAGTATCGGCACCCAGTCAGGGCCTATCTTTGGGAAATTCCGGCGGGTCTTTTGGATGTCCCCGGCGAATCGCGTCTCGAGGCCGCCAAGCGGGAACTGTTGGAAGAGACCGGGTACATCGCCTCCGCCTGGCAAGATCTAACGGCGTTTCACACAACTCCTGGCGGCAACGACGAAACCATCACTATCTTCTTGGCCGAGAATCTTCGTCTTCAAGGGCATGACCTCGACCTTGAAGGTGAAGAGCGAGACATGCAGCTGGAATGGGTTCCTTTACAACAGGCCTTGACGAGTGCTCTTGCGGCAGAAATCAAGAATCCGAGTGCAGTGGTTGGCATCCTTGCCCTCGCTCACAAGTTGGGCATCTCAGCTAGTGACTAAGTTGGGGCAACAAATCGATGCCTACCTAAGGCATATTTCGATTGAGCGGGGCCTAGCCAAGAATACGTTCTCAGCGTATTCAGCTGATTTGGTACGGTATCGAGAATTTCTGTTGAATTTTGGCGTAGAGACTGCAGAACAGATAACTGAACAGCAGGTGCAGGCGTTCGTTGAGCACCTTGGAAACAATTTGAGTCTTAGGCCAAGCTCGGTGGCCAGAATTTTGTCGGGCGTGCGAGGGCTTCATCGATTTTGGCTCATTGAAGGATTGGTGCCTAATGATGTTTCATTTCGTGTGAAACCGCCCAAACTTCCGAGAAACATGCCCAAGGCCATTTCAGTGAGCCAGGTCGAACAACTATTAAATGCTGCCGGACCAGATCCGCAGGAAGCATTGCCGGAGGCAGCCAACCTAATTCGGATTCGCGACCGAGCCATCCTCGAACTTCTTTACGCGACCGGTGCTCGAGTGAGCGAGATTACCGGAGTTGATTTGGATGATCTGCTCGATCCGACCCTGATTCGCCTTTTTGGCAAGGGGTCAAAGGAACGAGTGGTTCCGGTAGGTCGTTTTGCCCAGTCGGCCCTTGAGCAGTATTTGGTTCGCACTCGCCCCTCACTGGTCATGCAGGGGCGGGGGAGTGCAGCGCTATTTCTAAATCAGCGTGGTGGCCGCCTGTCTCGGCAAAGCGTTTGGCAAATAATTAGTGACGCCGCAACCGTGGCTGGTATAGAAGCCGAGGTTTCTCCGCACACACTCAGGCATTCTTTTGCAACACATTTGCTCGAAGGTGGTGCCGATGTTCGCGTGGTGCAAGAGCTGCTTGGCCATTCATCGGTTGCAACCACCCAGATTTACACACTGGTGACTGTCGACCGCCTAAGAGAGATTTACGCCACCGCACATCCGCGTGCCCGGAATTAGTCCTTCGAGACCGATAGGCTAGGGGGTAGCAACAAAGAGCGGAATTTCGGGAGGAAATCATGGCTGCAGCGAAGAAGAAACCAACGGATACTCGGTTTTCGACACCTAAGCCCCTCGTTTCGCATGGCCCAGCGCGCATCATTGCGATGTGTAACCAAAAGGGCGGTGTTGGAAAGACCACAACGTCAATAAACATGTCCGCTGCGCTCGCCGAATACGGCCGCAAGGTGCTTTTGGTGGACTTTGACCCTCAGGGTGCCCTTTCAGCTGGACTTGGCGTGAACGCCCATGATGCAACCACAATTTACGACTTGATGCTTGACCGCACTATCGATGCAAAGAGTGCGATTCAGCACACCGAAGTTCCGAATCTGGATGTAATTCCGGCAAACATTGAGCTTTCGGCAGCTGAAATGAAGTTGGTCAACGAGATTGCCCGAGAGCAAATTCTGGCAAAGATTTTGAAGCAGGTGGCCGATGACTACGACGTCATCATTGTGGACTGCCAGCCTTCACTTGGTTTGCTCACGGTAAATGCCCTTACGGCAGCCCACGGTGTGATCATTCCTTTGGCCACTGAGTTCTTCGCGCTTCGTGGTGTTGCAATTCTTGAAGACATCATCAGCAAGGTTAAAGAGGGGCTAAACCCGGCACTGCAGCTCGACGGAATCTTGGCGACCATGTTCGATCCGCGTACTCTGCACTCACGCGAGGTTCTTGAGCGCCTACACGATGCCTTCGGCGAAAAAGTTTTCCGCAGTGTGATCAATCGAACCGTAAAGTTTCCTGATGCCACGGTGGCTCAATCACCAATCACTGTATTTGCACCAGATTCAGAAGCGGCCAGTTCTTACCGCACTGTAGCTAGAGAGCTTGTTTCTCGTGGCTGTGCTCCATAGCGAGAACGCGACGGAAGTAGTCGAAAAAGGCTTTGCTGTATCCCTCGGAAATTTCGAGGGGCCTTTTGACCTGCTTCTCTCGCTAATTTCGAAGCATGAGATGGACATCACCGAAATTTCGTTGAGCCGGGTCACCGACGAGTTCATCTCGTACCTTAAGGGGCTAGACGACTCTGAGGAACTCGATCAAGCTTCTGAATTTTTAGTGATTGCTGCTACCTTGCTGGACCTCAAGATTGCGGGCCTGCTACCTAAGGGCGAGGTTGTTGATGCCGAGGACGTGGCGCTACTTGAGGCGCGAGACCTCCTATTTGCCCGATTGCTCCAATACCGTGCCTTTAAGGAAATCAGTAGCTGGTTCAGCACTGCTTTGGGGTTGGAGTCCAGTCGAATTGCTCGAGACGTAAGAATTGAAGAGCGGTTCCGCAAGCAAAAACCAGAGTTAGTTTGGAGTTTAACTTTGGAGGAGTTTGCCAAACTGGCCCAAGAAACTTTGACCCCAAAAGAAATCCCAACGGTTGGGTTAACTCACCTTCACGCACCGCGAGTGAGTATTCGCGAGCAGGCCAGCGAGGTAATTGCAATGTTGCGTCAAGCCTCGACTCTAACCTTCCGCGAAATTATTGGTTCAGTCCGCGACCGGGCAGTGGTTGTGGCCAGGTTTTTGGCCGTGCTTGAGCTCTATCGCCTTGCAGCGATCAGTTTTGAACAGGATGCACCTTTGGGTGACTTGAAGCTTGCCTGGCGTGCGGAGAAATTCGATGATGAACAATTAGCGACTCTAGGAGCTGACTATGACTCTTAGTCCAGATGGACTTGCCGTTCCGGTTGAAGGCGATGACCTTAGAGGTGCCGTCGAAGCTATTTTGATGGTCACCGATGTTCCGCTGACAGTAGTTGCTCTCGCTACCGCGCTTGAATGCCCGGTAAACGTGGTTCGCGACCTCATTTCTTCACTGAAACTTGACTACGACGGCACCAACGGCTCAGCCCCGAGAGGTTTTGAGCTTCGCGAAGTTGGTGGTGGATGGCGAATCTTCGTGCGCCATGAATATGACTGGGCAGTGAAAATGTTCATCGCCAACGAGAATCCGACCAAGCTGAGCCAAGCCGCATTGGAAACTCTCGCTGTCATTGCCTATAAGCAACCGATATCTCGAGGGCAAATCGCCTCCATCCGAGCGGTAAACGTAGATTCGGTAGTCCGAACCCTTTTGAGCCGTGGGCTAATTACAGAGTTGTACACCGACTCTGAATCAGGTGCGATTCACTACGGCACAACTGAGCTTTTGCTCGAAGTGCTGGGCATCAACTCTCTCGATGAGATGCCACTTATCAGTCCATACCTACCAGACGCGAATAGTGATTTTGATGACAAACTTTAATGACGAGCCTGAGGGCATAAGACTACAAAAAGTAATGGCTGCTGCGGGCGTTGCGTCCCGTAGGGTCTGCGAAGACTTCATTACCCAGGGTCGAGTAAAGGTAAACGGCAAGGTCGTTACCGAGCTTGGAACCAGGATCAACCCTGAGGTGGACAAGGTCACCGTGGGTGGGACCCCGATTCAGTTGGACAACTCGCGTGTGTATCTGGCGCTGAACAAGCCACGCGGAGTAGTTAGCACCATGGCAGACGAAAACGGTCGCCCCGACCTTACTCAGTTTGTGATTGGCTACGATCGGGTTTTCAATGTTGGACGTCTGGATTCAGAGACCACCGGTTTGATAATTATGACCAACGATGGCGACCTGGCGCACAAACTTGCGCACCCTAAGTTCGGTGTGACCAAGACTTACGTTGCCCGCGTTGAGGGAGTAGTTACGCCAGCGATTATTCACAAGCTTTTGAGCGGTTTTGAACTCGAGGATGGCTTTATTAAGGCAGACAAAGCGCACATTGTTGATGTTCAGCCCGAAGAGAGCTTGGTTGAAATTGTCCTGCACTCAGGGCGAAACCGAATTGTTCGACGAATGTTTGACTTTGTCGGGCATCCGGTAGTCGGCCTCGTTCGCCGCCAATTTGGCCCAATTCAGCTTGGCCCGCTCAAAGAGGGTCGTGTCCGTGAACTCAGTAAAATAGAGGTTGGCGCTCTACTAAAGGCCGCCGAGGGTAAGCAGGAGCGTGCACCAAGGCCGCCGAAAGGTCAAAAGGCAGCTCCAAGGCAGAAGAGGCGGTAATTATGGCGATTAGAGCTATCCGTGGCGCAGTCCAAATTGATTCCGATGAGCGCGAGCACCTTCTGAAATCCACTGCCGAACTTTTGACCAAGACGCTTCATGCCAATGACATCGATAATGGTCAGCTGGTCTCGATTTTGTTCACAGCGACGCCAGACATTACGAGTGAGTTTCCGGCAGTTGCGGCTCGGTCAATCGGCTTGACCGATGTTCCTCTGATGTGTTTCGTCGAGATGGATGTAAAGCACGCGCTGCCTCGAACTATTCGCATCATGATTACAGCCGACCTAAACAAGAGTCGCGCCGAGATTCAGCACATTTACCTTCGCGGTGCCACTGCACTTCGATCGGACATCGCCCAGTGAACCACCTAACCGGCACGGTCCGGATAGTAGGTGCTGGTTTGCTAGGAACCAGCATCGGTTTGGCGTTGACGAAGCAGGGTTTCGACGTCGTAATTTCTTCGCAATCCCCAAAGAGTGTCGATCTGGCTGTCGGCTACGGTGCGGGGCGAGTAGCAACAGAAACTGATTTGCCAGAGCTTATTGTGGTGTGCGTGCCGCCGGCTATGACTGCAAAAATCGTCGCCGATGAGTTGACGCGCTACCCGAACGCGGTGGTCACTGATGTTGCCAGCGTAAAGGGTTCAGTTTTGCACGAACTTCAGGCCTCTGGCGCTCCGCTCGAGCGTTATGTTGGTTCGCACCCGATGGCCGGTCGCGAGCGTGGAGGCGCTATTTCTGGACGTGCTGATTTGTTTGTTGGCCGCCCTTGGGTCATCACTTCGCACGATGGTGCAGATGAGCGTGGCATTGATTTAGTCGCTGATCTTGCATCGCACCTCGGATCCGCTGTGGTGCGCGTCGGCACCAAAGAACATGATCGGGCAGTAGCGCTGGTCTCGCACGTGCCCCAGTTGGTTTCCAGCTTGTTGGCTTCACGCTTGGTGACGGCCGCGCCTGAAGATATAGCGTTGGCAGGTCAAGGACTGCGCGACACAACTCGAATCGCGGCCAGCGACCCTGAGCTTTGGCTTCAGATTCTCGAGGCAAACGCCGATGAGGTGCTGCCGCTTTTGAAGAGCCTTGCCGCTGACCTTTCCTCACTTATTTCAGGTTTCGAAGTTCGAGAGCCGCAGGCGCAAATCCGTGCAGTGATGGAAGCCGGCAACATTGGTGTGGGTCGCATCCCAGGCAAGCATGGTGGAAAACACACGAACTACGCTCAGGTTATCGTTATGGTCGATGACCGTCCGGGAGAACTTGCTCGTCTGCTAACCGAAGTCGGCGAGATCGGAATCAACCTTGAGGAATTGCAACTAGAGCATTCGCCGAGTGCCCAAATTGGTCTAGCTGAGCTCTACGTTGCCCCGACTGAGGCAGAACGATTGACCGCGGACCTCGTTGCGCGTGGCTGGAGAATTGCCTAGTGAACAAGTTTGTAGTTGCAGTTGATGGGCCGGCTGGATCGGGGAAATCAAGTGTCAGCAAGCAGGTTGCTAGACAACTTGGTTTCGGGTACTTGGATACCGGTGCTGCCTACCGCGCTTTAGCCTGGGCTGTGTTGAATTTGCCTAATTTCAAGGGGCTGGACCTGGCCAATGCAGATTTGGGCCGCGAGTTTGATTATTCAATTTCACTGGATCCAGATCATTATTCGGTGTCCGTGGCCGGCCACGATGTTACTGCAGCCATTCGTGAGAGCCAGGTTGCCGAATACGTATCGCAGGTAGCTAAGTTGCCAAACGTCAGAGCGTTCATGAAATTGCTCACGCAGCGGCTCGTTGCCAGCGCCAGTCAGTCCGGCGTAGTCGTTGAGGGCAGAGACATCACAACGGTGGTTTTGCCTGAAGCGCAATTAAGAATTCTCATGACAGCCAGTGAAGCCGTTAGACTTAACCGACGTGCTGCTGAACTTTCCGAAGTTTCGGCGGCCAGCCTAAAGCGTCAAGTATCAGAACGTGACGCCAGCGACTCCAGTGTCGTTGACTTTATGACTCCGGCACCCGGAGTCCAATTAGTGGATTCAACTGATCTCAACTTCAACCAGACGGTCTCAGCCGTTCTGGCATTGGTAGACCAGAGGAAGCCTAAGGAAACCAATGAGTGAACAAGAATTTAATGCCGAACCGGTGAATCCCGAGTTCGTAGAGCGGCTCAAAAATATGAGCACCGTTGAGGAGGAGACTCGTGTTCGTGCTTTGCGCACCGGGCTTGACGAGTACGACCTCGACGACGAAGACCTAGAGGTTATCGACTCAGATGATGACTTTGAAGATGGGCCGCGCTACCTGCCAGCCCTGCCAGTGCTCGCAATCGTGGGGCGTCCAAACGTCGGTAAATCTGCTTTGGTGAACCGAATCCTCGGTCGACGCGAAGCCGTTGTCGAAGACAAGCCGGGTGTTACCCGTGACCGCGTTTCGTACAAGGCGGAGTGGAACGAACGTAAATTTACCCTTGTTGACACTGGTGGTTGGGAGCCGGATGCCAAGGGTATCGATCGCTCGGTAGCTCTGCAGGCAGAAATCGCAGTTGAGCTTGCCGACGCTGTCTTGTTTGTGGTCGATGCCATGGTTGGTGCAACCAGCGCCGATGAGCGCGTTGTGAAAATGTTGCGCGCTTCGGGCAAGCCGGTAATTTTGGTCGGAAACAAAATCGATGATGTGCGTCAAGAGCCAGAGGCTGCCAGCCTTTGGGGTCTTGGGCTAGGGGAGCCTTATCCGGTTTCGGCCCTGCACGGTCGTGGTGTTGCAGACATGCTGGATGCTGCCATGGCGGTTCTACCTAAGGTTTCTGGCGTTGCCAAAGAAGAGTTCGGCGGACCACGTCGAGTCGCTCTAATTGGGCGCCCAAATGTTGGTAAGTCATCCTTGCTCAACAAAGCTGTCGGCTCTGAGCGAGCAGTAGTAAACGATCTGGCTGGAACCACCCGTGACCCAATCGATGAGCAGGTAGAACTCGGTGGAAAGATTTGGCGTTTCGTAGACACAGCCGGAATCCGTCGCCGTGTTCACCTAACCCAGGGCGCCGACTTCTACGCGTCGTTGCGCACCGCTGCCGCACTAGAGCGTGCCGAAGTTGCCGTGGTTCTTTTTGACGTAACTCAGCCAATCAGCGAAGCAGACATTCGAATCGTCGACATGGCTCTGCAGAGTGGGCGCGCACTGGTTCTTGCCTTCAATAAGTGGGACGAACTTGACGACGAGCGCCGCCGCTACCTAGAGCGTGAAATCGAGCAGGATTTGGCACACGTTGACTGGGCCCCGCGCGTAAACATTTCGGCCAAAACCGGTCGTCACCTCGAAAAGCTTGTACCGGCCCTAGAGGTTGCGCTGGACTCATGGGACCAGCGAATCGCTACCGGAAAGCTCAACGCTTTTGTCCAAGAGTTGGCTATGGAAACTCCGCACCCGGTCCGTGGTGGCAAGCAGCCAAGAATTCTCTTTGCGACTCAGGCCAGCAGCCGCCCGCCGAAGTTTGTGCTCTTTACCACCGGATTCTTGGACCCGGGTTACCGCCGCTTTATCCAGCGTCGACTCCGCGAGACTTACGGCTTCGAAGGTACGCCTATCGAAGTGGGTATGCGAGTGCGCGAGAAGCGCAAGCGCTCGTAGGAATAAAATCTGAATATGTCGGACCAGCCAGCACTCAGCCTTAGGCAGCAGTTTCTAACTCTGCCTAACCTGCTGAGTATGCTCCGGTTAGCGCTGGTTCCGGTGTTTCTTACGCTGCTTATCAACAGTCATTTTTACTCAGCGATTTTGGTATTGGCACTAGCCAGCCTCACTGATTACCTTGATGGCTTTTTTGCACGTAGATGGAATCAGGTCACCCGCCTAGGTCAGCTTTTAGATCCGGCTGCCGACCGGCTCTATATTTTTTCTACCCTGGTCGGGCTAGCTATCGCCGGCATCATTCCTTACTGGTTGATGTGGGTCATTATTGCTAGAGATGTGGTGCTGGCAGTTGCCTACGTGGTCTTGGCCAATCACGGATACGGCCCTCTGCCAGTGCATTTCCTCGGAAAAGTAGCCACATTCTCGCTGCTCTATGCCTTTCCGCTGTTGCTTATGGCTGAGATTTGGCCATTGATTGCCTGGCTGCTGCCGCTAGCCTGGGCCTTTGCCCTTTGGGGTGTTGGGCTCTACTGGTGGGCGGGTTTTGTTTACCTGCGTCAGGTCAGATCAATCGTGAAAAATGACCCGATTGAAGTCAAGTAGGCTAATCACCGAAGGAGTATGGGGATCATGAATTTTGCAGAGTTGGGCTTTGGGGGCTCTTCAGATGAAGTTGGGTCAACCCTGCGTTTTAACGAAGACCTTTTGGCTCAGATGGGGCCTTCTTTATCAAACGACGAAGAAGCTGCCATCGGCGCATTGCCATCTGGATCAGCACTTCTTATCGTCAAGCGCGGCCCGAACGAGGGTTCTCGCTTTTTGCTAGATCAGAACGTCACGACAATTGGTCGCCATCCAAATGCTGATATTTTCCTTGACGACGTGACTGTTTCGCGTCGCCATGCTGAATTCCACCGCGATGGGGCAGTGTTTGAGGTTAAGGACCTCGGCTCATTGAATGGAACTTACTTCGATGGTCAGCGCATTGATGCAGCTCGACTAGTCGACGGGTGTGAGGTCCAAATCGGCAAGTTCCGGTTGACCTTCTACGCTTCACGAGCAGATCTTGGTCAGGTGAACTAGTGGCTGAGGTAGCTCCGGCAAGCATTTTTTCTGCGCGGCAGGTAAAGCTTTTCAACATTGGTCAGGTGCTGGCGGTTCTAAATCCAGACTTTCCTGATCTGACCCCTTCAAAGCTCAGATTCCTAGAGGAACAGGGGTTGATTTCGCCTCAGCGAACTAATTCGGGCTACCGCAAATTCACCGAACTAGACATTGAGCGGATTCAGATTGTTCTCGAACTGCAGCGTGACCAGTACCTGCCTTTGAAGGTAATTCGCACTTATCTAGCTGACTTGGATGCAGGTAAGCAGCCAACCCTGCCTGGTAGCGGTGCAGCACCTCAACTGGCATCCTCGCGCAATCGAAAATTTACTCGTATAGAGGTCATCACAGAAACCGGAATTACCGACGGTTTGATCGCTGAGGCGCAGGATGTTTCGCTGATTGGCCAAGAGCCCTTTGAAGCCACCGACCTAGAGATTGCCAAGTCAATCGTGCACCTGCAGCGATTTGGAATTTCACCAAGGCACCTCCGCGGCCTCAAAGCCTCTGCTGACCGAGAAATCGGAATCATTGAGGGCGTTGTCGCGCCGGTCCTTAGTAAGAAAGACACCGGTAGTCGGTCTCGCGCAGCTCACTATGCGGCAGAAATCGAGAGTCAATTTTCGGCTATCCGCTCCGAGCTAATCCGCGCCGTCGTAGACAAGATTGACGGCTAAAAAACCGCCTCTAGACCGCGACACGCCGAGGGTTTAAATTAACAGAGCATAGGGCCTATCAAGGGCAACAATTAAACCTGTACTTGAACGTTAACTAGAGAGGAGCAGAAATGTCTGAGCACGAATCTGAAACCCAGATCGACTACTCGCAAAACATGCTCTTCACCGACGGTTTGCCTTCAAGTGACCCAAAAGTTGGCTACCGTGGCACCTCTGCCGCCGCAGCTTGCGGAATTAGCTACCGCCAACTCGATTACTGGGACCGCACCGGCTTGGTTCAACCAAGTGTTCGCGGTGCCGCAGGTTCTGGTTCACAGCGCCTATACGCCTTCCGCGACATTTTGGTTTTGAAACTGGTCAAGCGTCTGCTTGACACTGGTGTTTCGTTGCAGCAGATTCGCGTTGCGGTAGATCAGCTGCACGCTGCGGGTATCCGTGACCTGGCTGAAATTACATTGATGTCTGATGGTTCGAGAGTTTACCTTTGCACCACCCAAGACGAAGTGATGGACCTTTTGGGCCGTGGCCAGGGTGTTTTTGGTATTGCAGTTGGTCGCGTGCTCCGCGAAGTTGAAGCCAGCCTCAGCAGCATTAAAGAAAATCACATCGACGACCTGGATGAACTTTCAGCCCGTCGTCAAAGCAAAAAAGCTGTCTAGCTTTCCTCGCGGCGGCTAACCGATTCGGCGGTGTCGCTCAAAAGCGCCTCAACATCCTCGGTTAGTTCAGCCTGATGCCTCTGGCCGCGCATGATTTTGCGAAATTTGGCAAATTTAGTTGCCTTTGCCCGAGTTCGTTTGATGTCCCGCTCCGCAAATGAGCTCTCGATGAAATCTAAGATGGCCTCAAATTCGATGGCAATGTTCCTTGCGCCATCACCCGGCCAAGTGTGAATTGGCCTTGCGGCACCTTGGGCCTGCTGGATGGTTGATTTTTCTTCTAGTTGGACTTCTAGAACCGCGTTGCCGAGCATATTCTTGAGCTCCTGGATGCGGAAGTCATGTTCGCGCGACAGTGGTCGCAGTCGATTGATCAGCACGCCCACCGAGTGGAGTCTCGGCGAAATATCTCTGCGTAGGTCCTCGATAGCTCGCAGCGCGCGCTCGGCAGCCACCACTGAAAATATTGAAGGCTCCGAAACCACCAGTACGCGGTCGCTGGCAACCCAGGCAGTTCGGGTTAGGCCATTCATCGATGGAGGAGTGTCGATCAGCACCAAATCGTAGTCGTTCTCAACCCTAGAAAGCGCTTCCTCGAGCTTCCAGACTTCTCGAACAGTTGGGCTGGGTACGTCAAAAACTAGGGCTCGGGGGCTGCCAATCATTACATCTATGTGACCAGACTGAACTTTGCCCCAACTACTCGGTACGATTGACTCAAGCACGACGTTGTGCCGGGGATTCTTCAGCACATCAGCAACGGTGGCTTTTGAAGCTCCAATGGCGCCTAACCCAGTCGATGCATCGCACTGAGGGTCAAGGTCTACTACCAAAGTCCTTAGCCCTCGAGCAAAAGCAGCTGAAGCCAGACCAAGAGTAACGGTGGTCTTGCCGACGCCTCCCTTTAGGGAGCTGACGCTAAGTACATGCACAGAAATAGGCTACCTTTTTATTTAGAGCGCCATGCACCCATGTTCGCCAATTCGACGCTTGAGGAACCAATGTTCAAGAAGATTCTGGTCGCCAACCGAGGCGAAATTGCCGTTCGCGCTTTTCGCGCCGCTTATGAGCTAGGCGCAAAGACTGTTGCCGTATTCCCTTATGAGGACCGCAACTCAACCCACCGTCTAAAGGCAGACGAGGCATACCAGATTGGTTCAGTCGGTCACCCTGTTCGGGCATACCTAGACGTAGCCGAAATCATCCGGGTTGCAGTCGAGTCAGGTGCTGACGCAATTTACCCTGGTTACGGCTTCTTGTCTGAGAACCCAGAACTAGCCGAGGCAGCAAAAGCCCACGGAATCACCTTCATCGGCCCATCTTCTGATGTTCTTGAAATGGCTGGCAACAAGGTAATTGCTAAAGAGGCAGCAATTCGCGCTGGAGTCCCAGTTCTGAAGTCTTCACCTTCGTCAGCGAACGTCGATGAGTTGCTCGGTTTGGCCGGAGACATCGGCTTCCCGATCTTCGTCAAGGCTGTTGCCGGCGGTGGCGGTCGAGGCATGCGCCGCGTTGCTGAAGAAAAGGACTTGCGTGCAGCTCTGGTAGAGGCGTCACGCGAGGCCGAGAGTGCATTCGGCGATGCTCGAGTGTTCCTAGAGCAGGCTGTTCTTCGCCCACGACACATCGAAGTTCAGATTCTTGCCGACACCCAGGGCAACGTTGTCCACCTATTTGAACGCGATTGCTCGATCCAGCGCCGTAACCAGAAGGTTGTGGAGATTGCTCCAGCGCCGCTCATCGATGACGAACTGCGTAAAACCCTTTACCGCGATGCTGTGGCATTTGCGAGCCAAATCGGTTACCAGAACGCCGGTACCGTCGAGTTCTTGATTGACACAGTAGGTGCCAATGCTGGCAAGCACGTGTTTATCGAGATGAACCCACGTATTCAGGTTGAGCACACGGTCACCGAAGAGATCACCGATGTCGACCTAGTGCAGAGCCAGATGCGCATTGCATCAGGGGAGTCCCTAGCCGACTTGGGACTGACCCAAGACAAAATCCAGATGCATGGATTTGCTGTTCAGTGCCGAATTACCACCGAAGACCCATCACAGAACTTCCGTCCAGACACCGGAAAGATCACTACATACCGCTCGCCGGGTGGTGCGGGTATTCGCTTGGACGGCGGAACGGTTTCTACCGGCGCCGAGGTAAGCCCATACTTCGACTCGATGCTGGTGAAGCTCATTGCAACCGGTCGCGACTTCAGGTCAGCTGTGACCAGGGCAAAGCGCGCGCTCGCCGAATTCCGTATTCGCGGTGTCTCCACCAACATTGCATTTATGCAGGCGGTTCTTGCTGACCCGATTTTTGAAACCGGTGATTTGAGTACCTCATTCATCGATGAGCACCCAGAGCTATTTACAGCCAAGGCATCTCAGGACCGCGGAACCAAGATTTTGTCTTGGCTAGCCGATGTAACGGTCAACCAGCCAAACGGTCCTCGAGCCGGTCACGTAAGCCCAGCCCTGAAGTTGCCAAAGGTAGACCTTTCGGTGCCGGCACCGGCTGGTTCGCGTCAGCGTTTGCTCGAGCTTGGACCAGAGGGCTTTGCCAAGGCTCTGCGCGAGCAGACCACAGTAGCTATTACTGACACCACCTTCCGTGATGCACACCAGTCGCTTTTGGCCACCCGTGTGCGAGGACGCGACTTGGTGCAGGTTGCGCCTTATGTAGCGCGACTAACCCCTCAGCTGCTCTCGGTTGAGGCCTGGGGTGGCGCAACCTATGACGTTGCCCTGAGGTTCTTGGGCGAAGACCCATGGGAGCGTCTAGCTGCCCTGCGAGCGGCGATGCCTAACCTTTGCATCCAGATGTTGCTTCGCGGCCGCAACACCGTTGGCTACACCCCGTACCCAACTGAGGTTACCGAGGCGTTTGTCGCCGAAGCTGCCGCAACCGGCGTTGACATCTTCAGAATCTTTGACGCCTTGAACGACGTTGACCAGATGAAGCCAGCAATTGATGCAGTGCTCAAAACCAAAACTGCTGTTGCTGAAGTTGTGCTGTGCTACACAGCCGACCTGCTGGACCCAGATGAGAAGCTCTACACTCTTGACTACTACTTGAACCTGGCCGAGCAGATTGTTGCTGCCGGTGCGCACATCATTGCGATCAAGGACATGGCAGGTCTGTTGCGACCAGCTGCCGCTGAGAAGCTCGTCAGCGCCCTTCGCGAGCGTTTTGACCTTCCGGTTCACCTGCACACCCACGACACCGCTGGCGGTCAGCTAGCCACCCTTATGGCGGCTATCAACGCCGGTGTAGACGCGGTTGACGTTGCCTCGGCACCAATGGCCGGCACGACCAGCCAGCCATCTGCTTCAGCGCTTGTCGCAGCACTTGCTCACACCAGCAAGGACAGCGGAATTCCACTTGCTGCCGTTGCTGAACTAGAGCCTTACTGGGAAGCAGTGCGCAAGGTTTACGCTCCGTTCGAATCTGGTCTTCCTGGCCCGACCGGACGCGTTTATCACCACGAAATTCCGGGCGGACAGCTGTCGAACCTTCGCCAGCAGGCAATTGCACTTGGGCTGGGGGACCAGTTCGAGAAGGTTGAGAACATGTACGCGGCCGCCAATGAGATTTTGGGTCGCCCAACCAAGGTGACTCCATCTTCGAAGGTGGTTGGTGACCTGGCTCTCCACCTGGTCGCAGTCAATGCAGATCCAGCTGATTTTGCTGAGAACCCTCAGAACTACGATGTTCCTGACTCGGTTGTCGGTTTCATGGCCGGAGAGCTCGGGGACCTGCCGGGTGGCTGGCCGGAGCCTTTCCGCACCAAGGTCTTGCAGGGCAAGAACATCAAGTTCGGGGTTACTCCAGTCAACGAGACTGACTTGGCTGCTCTTCAGGGTGCCGATTCTGCGCTTCGCCGTTCTACTCTGAACCGACTTTTGTTCCCAGCTCCGACCGCAGAGTTCTTGAAGTCACAGGAAACCTTCGGCAACCTCGACCAGATTGATACTGTCGACTACCTGTACGGTCTCGAAGCCGGTGCAGAACACGTGGTTCAGATCAGTCGCGGTGTCCAGATTTACGTTGGCCTTGAGGCAATCGGTACCCCTGACGCAAAGGGTTTCCGCACTGTCATGGCTACTTTGAACGGCCAGCTGCGCCCAATCAACATCCGTGATCGAAAGGTTGCGGTTGACACTGTTCAAGCCGAAAAGGCCGATGCAGGAAACTTGGGTCACGTCGCGGCTCCATTTGCAGGTGTGGTCACTTTGGCAACCGTCGAGGGAACCCACGTTGAAGTTGGTCAGCCGGTGGCAACCATCGAGGCGATGAAAATGGAAGCTACCATTACCGCGAGCGTTGCCGGTGTAGTCAAGCGTTTGGCTGTATCAAAGACCCAATCGGTCGATGCAGGCGACTTGATTCTGGTTGTTGAGCCAGAGTAACCCTCACTCAATTTCGTTCTAGTCGGTAGACTGTCTAAGCGCTTAGGTTCGTTTGCGCTGACCAAAACATAGGAGTTCACAGTGTCAATTTGGGAGAAAAAACCTGAAGACGGTCAGAGTGACTTTCTAGCACCTCGTCCGGCATCTGAAGAGACGCCAGTGCGCTCTCACTCGCTTGCCGAAGTCGCCGTTGACGCTGGATCGATTGATGTGTCACCGGGAACCTCATCGATTGAGATTGTTGCCGAAGAGCCTCGCTTTACCCGCGAGGTTGAGGTAGCTGACCCTAACGCGACCCGACGTTCAAACTACTCCCGCCGCGACAGCCTTCGCGGAGAAGTTTTTGACCAGCCAGAACCTGCCGCAATGCTCACCGCGGATCGCCTGCTTGATGGCAGTGCACGTAACCGTCCAGCGCCAGAAGCAGGATTCCGTCGCTTCCTGTACTTCTTGAGCCTAAAAACCATCAATCTTGGAGACTCACTCGCTGTGCGCGAGCGCAAGGCAGTTGATGCTCGAATTGGTGCGCCACTAGAGGGCGGTGCTCGATTTGTTCCAGTGCTTACTCGCAAGGGCGGCGTTGGAAAGACCACTGTAAGTACGCTCTTGGGCATGGCGCTAGCTCTGGCCCGCGAAGACCGCATTATTGCTATCGATGCAAACCCTGACCGCGGAACCCTTGCGGAGCGCGTCAGCAAGTCGACCCGTTTCACCGTTCGTGACGTAGTGAACCGTGCGGCAGCGGTCGATGGCTTCACCGACTTCTCAACCATGGTTTCGAGAGATGTTACCCGCCTAGATGTTTTGGCCTCTGACTCAGACCCAATGCTTTCAGAAGCTTTCGACGAAGGTGACTACAACGTGGTTGCCGACATGGCCGCCCGCTACTACTCAATCGTGCTAACTGACTGTGGTACCGGTATTGTTCACTCGGTCATGCGCCCGACTCTGCAGCGCGCGAATGGTTTGGTAATCGTCTCTGGCGGATCTGTTGACGAGGCTCGTTTGGCGTCGGAGACCCTAACCTGGCTGGAAGCCAACGGTTACGGCGATTTGGTTCGCAATGCCATCGTTGCTCTAAACACGGCTACCCAGGCCACTCAGCTTGTAAAGCTTGACGAAATTGAACAGCACTTCAAGACCCGCGTGCGCGCAGTGGTTCGCATTCCTTACGACCCTGCACTAGCTGCCGGTTCTGTGATCAAGTTTGCAGACCTAAAGAAGGGCACCCGCGAGGCAGCACGTGAACTAGCTGCTCTCTTGGTGGACTCACTCAATAACCCA
The DNA here is from genome assembly GCF_026000575.1 of Rhodoluna sp. KAS3. Classification (NCBI taxonomy): domain Bacteria; kingdom Bacillati; phylum Actinomycetota; class Actinomycetes; order Micrococcales; family Microbacteriaceae; genus Rhodoluna; species Rhodoluna sp. KAS3. Next base: position 480,884 of record NZ_AP026910.1, read on the forward strand.
AACTAATCGATGGCAGTTCGTGAAATACGCCTTTTTGGCGACCCGGTTTTAAAAACGGTTTCTGATCCGATTGCTAGTTTTGACGCAAAAACTCTTGCGCTAATTGAGGATTTGCTCGACACCACCAAATTGCCTGGCCGAGCCGGCGTGGCCGCGCCTCAAATCGGTGTGAATCTGCGGGCCTTTAGCTACAACATCCACGGAGATGTCGGCTACCTAATCAATCCGGTCCTGACCGAACTCAGCGGCGAAAAGGTTTTGCTGGACGAGGGTTGCTTGTCAGTACCCGGGCTTTGGCATAAAACTCCGCGCTGGCAGTTTGCTCGGGCTGAGGGGCTCGACCTTGAAGGCAACCCAATAGAAGTCAGCGGTTCTGGGCTTATGGCTCAGGCGCTTCAGCACGAGTGCGACCATCTCGACGGCTTGGTTTACCTTGACCGGCTCGAAGCAGACGAACGCAAAAATGCAATGCGCAATTTGCGGGCCACAGACTGGTTTATGAAGTAACTAAACCGCTTGGTTTTCTTGAGTCGCCGGCCCAGAATCGTAGATCTCTGACAGGGCCGGTGCAAAGTCACGAAGCACAGTCTCACGCTTGATCTTTAGCGATGGGGTTAGGTGCCCGCTGTCTTCACTCAGCTCTTGGGTTAGGACTACAAATTTGCGGATTGACTCAGCCTTAGAAACCGACTTGTTAACGCGGTCTACTGCAGTCTGAATTTCAGCGATAACCGCTGGCTCCTTAGCCGCCTCGGCAAGGCTTAGGTCTTTGTTTAGGCCGTGATTAGCCAGCCACATCGGAAGCATTTCAGGGTCAAGTGAAATCAGGGCCGCCACGAAAGGTTTCTGATCTCCGACCACAATTGCCTGTCCGATTAGTGGATTGGCGCGAAGCGGGTCTTCCAGCGGCGCTGGTGCAACGTTTTTTCCACCGGCGGTGACGATCAATTCTTTCTTTCGGCCGGTAATACTCAAGAAGCCGTCTTCATCCAGTTCACCGATGTCGCCGGTCTTGAACCATTCGCCTTCCATGGTGGCTGCAGTGGCTGCAGGGTTTCGCCAGTAACCACGCATGATGTTGATGCCGCGAAGCCAGATCTCTCCGTCTTCGGCAATCTTGACTCCTGTGCCCGGCAACATACGACCAACCTTGCCGATTTTGAGTGAGTCTGGGCGACCAATCATGGCAGGTGCGGTGGTCTCAGTGAGGCCGTAGCCCTCGAGAACAATTAGTCCAATTGCGCGATAGAAGTGGCCTAGGCGAGCACCCAGTGGGGCGCCACCCGAGACCGCGTAGGCAACTCGGCCACCCATGGCAGCGCGGAGCTTTTTGTAGACCAAAACATCGAAGAGTTTGTGTTGTATTTTCAGGCCAAGGCCTGGGCCCTTTGGTGTGTCCAACGCCTTTGAATAGGCAATAGCTGTGTACGCCGCCTTGCGGAAAATGTTGCCCTTGCCGGCTGCCTCAGCTTTCTGCTCGGCTGAGTTGTAAACCTTTTCAAAAACGCGAGGAACTGCCAAAAGGAAGTGAGGTTTGAAACTAGCCATCGCCGGGCCGACATTCTTGGAATCAGGTTGGTGGCCAACCTTAACGCCTCCGTGAACGGCCAGCACTGAGATGAATCGGGCGAATACGTGTGCTAGAGGAATGAAGAGCAGGGTGCTGTTTCCCTCTTTGACAACCATCGGAAGTTCGAGGGTCGCGTTTTTGCTTAGTTCGACAAAACCACGGTGAGTTAGCTCACAACCCTTTGGTTTGCCGGTGGTACCCGAGGTGTAGATGATTGTCGCGAGATCTGACAGTTTAGGAATCCGGCGGCGGGCTTGCACCTCGTCATCGGTTACAGATCGGCCTTCTTTGACGAGAATTTCAATGTCTCCGTTGTCGATGGTCCAAACTTGGCGGCACAGGGGAGCACTAGCCATAATTTCTTGGAATCGGGCCTTGTGCTCGTCGTTCTCGACGAAAAGCGCCACGCAGTCGGAGTCTGACAAAATCCATTCGATTTGGCTTGGTGCTGAAGATTCGTATACCGGAACCGATACTGCGCCGATGTACCAAATCGCAAAATCCAGAACGGTCCATTCATAGCGGGTGCGACTCATGATGCCAACAGCTTGCCCAGGCTGGATTCCAGCGGCGATGAGGCCCTTGGCAACGGAGATGACCTGCTCTTCAAAAGCCTTAGCAGAAACGTCTTCCCATTGGCCGGCTGATGCCTCGATGGCAAAGAGTGGAAGATTTGGGGTCTTTTGTACTCGATTCGCTAAAAGATCCGAGATGTTTTCTGACTCGTCTGAGACAACAATTGGTGCAACATCGTAAGTCTTCATTGACCCCTCCAGGCTCGATACTTTCCATAACTCTACTTGCCGTTTCGACTTATTTTGCACCGATTGGGCCAATCGTTTTTGCCACCCAAGCTAAACTTTTACGAAGCGAAAGGCCAAGTGGTCTGCGAGGAAGTTTTTTCCTTCTAAATCAAGCATTTCGGACACTCAGAGGACAACATGTATTCAATCGGTATTGACATCGGCGGAACGAAAATTGCGGGTGCCCTGGTCGATGAGTCCGGCCAAATCGTAAAAGAACTTCGAGTACCGACCCCCGTTGAAGATCCGGCTGCGTTGGTTGATGCAGTAGTCGGTGTTATCCGGGAGCTGCGGGCCGACCACGAGGTTTTAGGCGCGGGCGTTGCCATGGCTGGGTTTATCGATGCTGCCCAATCAGCAGTTATCTACGGCACTAACTTTGGCTGGAAGAACTACCCGCTCAAGGCTGAAATTGAAGCCAAGCTCGACATTCCGGTAATTATCGAAAATGACGCTAACGCTGCAGCTTGGGCGGAGTACCGATTCGGTGCCGGCAAGGGCTTCCAGCACATGGTGATGCTAACTCTGGGAACTGGTGTTGGCGGTGCAGTCATCGTTGACGGGCGTATGCTTCGCGGCGGTTTTGGAGTGGCCGGTGAACTCGGACATATGCGCGTTGTTCCAAACGGCGTTGAATGCGGTTGCGGGCAACACGGCTGCATCGAGTCCTATGCCTCGGGTACAGCGCTGGTTAGAACTGCCCGAGAATTGGTCGCCTCAGGTGACCCGCTCGGTGCTCGACTAGGTGAGTTGGCTGAGCAGGCTGGTGAACTAACCGGTGTTCAGGTTTACGAGGCAATCCTCGAGGGTGATGCCGGAGCCAGAAAGCTGTTGGCTGATGTCGGCTCTTGGACTGGCCAAGCCATTGCCTCACTTAGCGCAATCCTTGACCCGCAGATTGTGGTGATCGGCGGCGGCGTGAGCGCTGCAGGTGAATTACTGTTGGGCTCAATTCGAGGCGCCTACCGCAAGCACATGCCAGCAGCTGGTTTCAGGCCAGAACTCAAAATTGTGACAGCCGAATTTGTCAATGATGCGGGTGTGGTCGGTGCCGCCGACCTGGCCCGAGTCTCACTAGCCTCGAGATAAACTAGAAGTTCACCTAGGTACCGAGAAAGGGGATCAGGCTGTGGCGTACTTTATTTTCAAAACCCTGATTCTCGGTCCACTGCTGCGTGTTCTATTTAGGCCGTGGGTGCGCGGAATGGAGAACATTCCAGGCACCGGAGCAGCGATTTTGGCATCCAACCACCTTTCGTTTTCGGACTCAATCTTTTTGCCATTGCAAACTCGACGCCCGGTTGTGTTCTTGGCTAAGAGTGAGTACTTCACCGGCAAGGGCATCAAGGGTGCTCTGGTTCGCTGGTTCTTCAAATCAACTGGGCAGTTACCGATCGACCGTTCGGGCGGAAAAGCTTCTGAGGCGTCGTTGAATACCGGCCTAGGAGTACTTGGCCAGGGTCAACTGCTGGGCATTTATCCAGAGGGCACTCGCAGCCCAGATGGACGGCTTTACCGTGGGCGAACCGGAATTGCTCGCATGGTCCTGGAGGCCAAAGTCCCAGTGATTCCGGTGGCCATGATTGACACCGAGAAGGTGCAGCCAATCGGTCAGCGCATGCCGAAAATTCGACGCATCGGTATTGTGGTGGGAGAGCCTTTGGATTTCTCCAGATTTGATGGCATGGAGGGTGACCGCATTGTCTTGCGCGCCGTCACCGATGAAATCATGTACGAATTGCAAAAACTAAGTGGCCAAGAGTACGTCGATGCCTACGCATCGTCAGTAAAAGAAAAACGAGCTCGTCTCGCAAGGTAGAAAGTAGCAAAATGAACGAACATGTAGTTGCGCCGGATCCAGCTGTACTTGCCGGGCTCGACAACTATCTAAAGTTGCCTGCGGCTCAGCAGCCATCATGGCCTGACGCTGCCGCGGTTGCTGACGTTCGTGCTGAACTTGCAACTTTGCCACCTTTGGTTTTTGCCGGTGAAGTAGACATTTTGCGTGATCGCCTCGCTCAGGCCGCTTCTGGAAAGGCGTTCTTGCTTCAGGGTGGTGACTGCGCTGAGACTTTTGTTGACGCAACAGCGGATCGAATTCGCAACCGAGTCAAGACCCTGCTTCAGATGGCTGTCGTGCTGACTTACGGTGCATCGATGCCGGTAATCAAGATGGGCCGCATGGCGGGTCAGTTTGCTAAGCCTCGTTCCAGCGATAACGAAACCCGTGGTGACGTTACTCTGCCTGCATTCCGCGGCGACATCATCAACGGGTACGACTTCACAGCAGAAGCACGTGTTCCAGACCCAAAGCGCATGATCAAGGCCTACAACACCTCGGCCTCTACGCTAAACCTGATTCGCGCATTCACCATGGGCGGATTTGCCGACCTGCGTTCAGTTCACGAATGGAACCGTGGATTTGCTAACAACCCTGCCAACGAGCGCTACCTTTCATTGGCTCAAGAGATCGATCGTGCCATTAAATTCATGGCTGCCTGTGGTGCAGACTTCAACGAACTTCGGACCACAGAGTTTTACGTGAGCCACGAGGGTCTATTGATGGACTACGAGCGCCCGCTCACCAGAATCGACTCACGTACCGGTAACCCGTACATCACATCCGGTCACTTCATCTGGATTGGTGAACGCACCCGTCAGATGGACCACGCTCACGTTGATTACCTATCGCGCGTACGCAACCCAATCGGTGTCAAACTGGGCCCGACAACTCAGGTTGAGGATGTCATTGAGCTAATTGAAAAGCTTGACCCAAACCGCGAGCCTGGACGCTTGACCTTCATTACCCGCATGGGTGCCGGCAAAATCCGCGATGAATTGCCGAAGCTGGTTGAAGCGGTCCGCGACTCTGAGGCCAACCCGCTGTGGATCACCGACCCGATGCACGGCAACGGAATCACAACCAAGAATGGTTTCAAGTCTCGTCGCTTTGACGATGTCATGAACGAAGTTCAAGGCTTCTTTGAGGTTCACAAGGCTGCGGGCACATTCCCAGGTGGTGTTCACGTTGAACTCACCGGCGATGACGTTGCCGAGTGCCTTGGTGGATCAGAGCAGATTGACGAGGCGAGCCTAGAGGACCGCTACGAATCAGTTTGCGACCCACGCTTGAACCACATGCAGTCACTGGAGCTTGCGTTCTTGGTGGCTGAGCAGCTGGCCAAGAGATAAACCAAAAAAAATAGACCCTTCGGGGTCTATTTTTTTTACCTAGCGAGAGTAAATCGTGACGGTGGAGCCGCGCTTCAAAAGCGTTCCTGCTGGGTGACTTACGCGCTTGACCGTCACCACACCCCACTTGCTGCTGAGTTGGTTGGTGTCTATAGTCACTTTGAAGCCCGATGATTCGAGGGCGCCCTGCGCGGCCAGAATGGTTTCTCCAACAACTGCTGGTACTGCGACCAAATCTGGGCCCTTCGAAATTATCAGGGTGACTTTACCGCCCGTGGTCAAAGCATCAGCTTCGGGAACCAAAGAAATTACTTGACCCGCGCTGACAGTGTCGCTGAATTCCTCAGAGGTGGTTGAAACGCTAAGGCCAACCGCCTCAATTGCTGCAACTGCAACAGCTTTGTCCAAGCCAGCAACGACTGGAATTGGCCCGAGCGAAATTTTAACGTCAACCGCAGTGCCAACTTCTACTTCTGATTTGCCATCCAGGCTGCTGGCAAAAATTTGACCTATCGTGGCGTTGTCGAACCAGGATGAAACTGCGCCTATCCGCAATTCGGCCTTGATCAGGGCAGCGGTGGCTTCGGCCACGTTGAGCCCGGTGATTTCTGGAGCAGCCACCATTCGTTTGCCTTCGGAAACGTAGAGTTTGATCACCCCGCCGAAGTGTAAGGCTCCGCTTGGCGGATCAGTCCGGGTAACAAGGCCCGCTGCCACCGAGTCACTGGTCTCGGTCATAACCTCAAATTCAGCACCGATAGCGCTCAGCGCAACTTCAGCTTGTTCCAGAGTGCGACTGGTTAGTTCGGGCACTGTTGCGAACCCGCCGGGGCCGCTGGAGAACCACCAGCCGGCACCAGAGCCAAGCAGGACAATCAGCACGGTCGCCAAAGCCAATCTAAGCCCGCGGCGCTTACGACCGAGCTTGACTAATCCTGAATCGGCTGCCGGCGTTAGCGAGTCCGCTGCTGCCAGCTCTGAACCCAGGACCTGCGTTTGACCCAGCTCAGAAAGCACAGCTGTTTCGTTTCCGGCCAGGTTTCCGGCGGCAAAAATTTGGGTGGCATCGGGGTCGATGGCGTCGGTGGGCAAGACGGTGGTGGCGGAGTTTAGGTCCACTGGACGATCAGGGGTCAGTCTGATCGTTTGGTTCCCAGCCTTTAGCTCGGTTCTAGCCCGCTTGACCACTTCAAGTAATTCGCCGGCATCCACCGGGCGGTGGGCAGCTTCTCGCGCTGTAGCCCAAAGGACAATTTCGTCGACCAGCGGGCCAACCTTCGGATTCAGCGTCGAAGGTGCTGGAACCGAGAGGTGAGCGTGTTGATAGGCAATTTGAACCGCCTGTTCACCCTTGAAAGGCTGGCTGCCGGTGAGCATCTCAAAAAGGATGATTCCAGCGGCGTAAACATCGCTCCTGGCATCGGCTGTTCCCCGGGTGATAAGTTCCGGAGACAGGTATGCCACAGTGCCGACCAGTGATCCGGTTGATGTGGCGTTGTCGATGTCTCGTGCAAGGCCAAAATCGCCCAGTTTGATGCGCCCGTCATCAGCCAAGAAGATGTTTTCTGGCTTTAGGTCGCGGTGTAAAATTCCACCCCGATGAGCCGCGGCTAGGCCGGCTAGAACGGTCTCAAAAAGTTCGAGTGCCCGCGCTGGGTCGATGGCGCCAAAGTCGTTTATCGCATCGCGAAGGTTTATGCCTGCAACGAACTCCATGACCATGTAGGCAATTTCCCCGTCCTCGCCCTGATCGAAGACGTTGATGAGGTTGGGGTGTGAAAGGCGGGCAGCCATCCGGGCTTCACGAATGAATTTTTCACGAAACTCGAGGTCGTTGGCGAGATGCGGGTGAATAGCCTTGAGTGCTACTTTTCGCTGGAGTCGAAGATCCTCGGCAAGGTACACGGTGGCCATGCCTCCGCTTGCCACAATGCGCAAAACTTGGTAGCGGTCGCCAATCAGGCGCCCGATCAAATCTGCCATGGTAGGCCTCTCCGGGTTGTCTGCCGGTGTTCGGCAACTCTAAATATCATCCCACGGGCTGTGGGATTGCTGAACTTAGCTCAAGGTGTGGCAGTCTTGTCTTGTGAATGATGTTCTAGATAGTGTGACCAATTGGCTGACCGTTCCTGAAGCGGCTGAAGAACTAAATGTCCCGTTGGGCAGGGTTCGCCGCATGCTAGAAGAGCATCAGTTGATTGCTGCCAGACGGGACGGAGTCCTAAAGATTCCAGCTGAGGTTATCGTCGACGGCGAACCTCTGGCCAGCCTTCAGGGAACCATGATTGTTCTCCTGGACTGCGTCCTAAGCGAGCAGGAGGCAGTCGAATGGCTTTACACCTTCGATGATTCCTTGCCAGGTACCCCGATGGAGTTTCTCTTGAAGGGTCACAAGTCGGCAGTTCGCCGACTTGCAATGCTGCTTGCCTAACTAGGCCTGACGGTTAATTACCTTTAGAGCTAGTTCGCGGAGTTGATCCTTCGCGCGGGCATCGATGTCAAGGGTCTGCAGGGCATTCATGCTCTCTTCTGCAAGCTCCTCAATCATTCTTTCGCTCTTGGCCAAAGCACCAGATTCGGTGATGGTGCGCTGCAAGAATCCAATTTGCTCGCCGTCTAGGCTTCGGCTGGTCAAAAGCTCATCAAAAATTCGCCCAACTGACGGCGTCAAGGTTTCTCTGGTCAATCCGATAAGAACGGTTCGCTTTCCTTCGCGAAGGTCGTCTCCTGCGGGTTTGCCAGTGACGGCCGGGTCGCCAAAAACACCGAGAACATCGTCGCGCAACTGAAAAGCCATTCCAAGCGGAATGCCAAAGGCAGACAAGCCACGAAGCAGGCCCGATCCCGCGCCCGCAAAAGCGGCGCCGATCAGCAGCGGGGCTTCGATGCTGTACTTTGCGGTCTTGTAAAGCATCACTCGATTAGCGCGCCCCACAGACTCCGAAACCGGCCTGGTCATAGCCGCATTTTCTTCGAGGACGTCAAGGTACTGGCCGGCCATGACTTCAACGCGCATTTTGCTGAACTCATTGCGGCAAGCAGCCTGGATCTCATCAGATGGAGCGTTCAGCAGCGCAGTTCCAAAAATCTCGCTGCTCCAGCCGAGCATTAGGTCGCCAACGAGCACCGATCCGGCGACACCGAAGCGCTCGTGGCTTCCGGCCCAAGAAGAGTCGGCATGCAGCAGTTCAAAGCGTTTGTGCACCGCCGGCGCGCCGCGGCGTGTGTCAGATTGGTCTAGAAGGTCATCGTGAACCAGGGCTGCAGCGTGAAACATCTCTAGTGCTGCGGTGATGCCAACAATGGCCTCGGCTGACTTTTGGCGTTCGGCCTCGGTCTGCTGAAACCCAGATGTGCTGAGCGCGCCAACCCATGACCAGTAGGCAAATAGAGCCCTGAAACGCTTGCCGCCCTGAAGCAGGTCTTTTGTGTAGTCAACAAGGGGGGAGAGGTCTTCTGAGATCAGATCAAAATCTTGTCTCTGTGCTGCACAGAATTCATCCAGGTGCTCTTGAATCAGGCTAAGTAATACTTTGGTTTCGCTCACGGGAATAGCCTAACGGCCACAAGGTGTTTAGACTTTTACCAGTGGGTTTACCACACACCAAAGGAGCATCTAATGGGTCTTTCCGAGCGTGAACAACGCCTTTTGGATGAGATGGAGCGCAGTCTCTACGCGACCGACGCCGACCTTGCCTCCAAACTGAGCCGGCCAGCAACATTTTCTCCACGAAGAATCATCGGCGGTCTAGCCGTCAGCGTTATCGGTATCTCATTACTGATAGTTGCCGTGATGCTCCAGTTTGCGCTGTTTGGTGTCGTCGGATTCTTGGTCATGCTTACCGGCCTAATCTTGGCAAGCTCAAATTCTGGTGGTGCAAAAGCTCCGTCAGGCCCTGGCTCAACCGGTAAATCAGCTCCAAAAGCCACCAAAAAAGAGTTCAACCGAAGCTTTTTTGAAGATCGCTGGGATAAACGCCAGGGCCAGTAACTAAATATCCAAAATCCACCCTTCGGGGTGGATTTTTTGGTTTAACTAGGCTTTTCCCTCCACTTGCTTAATCCCAGTAAATTACTGATACTTACAACACGCCGAACGCGAAATATCGCTGAATTTTCAGCAATTGTGGAGCAAAGTGGTGTAATGTGGAGTTAGTTAAGCATCGCGTCGATTTCGAAGGGGGAGCGCACATGTTGCTAGGTACGCACTCACCGAAACTCGACGAAAAAGGTCGCGTAATTCTTCCGGCAAAGTTCCGTGAAGAGTTGCAGGGGGGACTTGTAGTCACCCGCGGCCAAGAGAACTGCCTGTACGTATTCAGTGCAGCCGAGTTTGCCCAGGTTCATGAAAAGATCCGTCAGGCCCCGGTTACCAGCATTGAGGCTCGCAACTACCTGCGAGTTTTTCTATCAGGCGCATCAGATGAAGTTCCAGACAAGCAGGGTCGAGTAACTATCCCTGCTGCGCTGCGACAGTATGCGGGCCTTGAGAAGGACCTAGTCGTCATCGGTGTTGGTTCACGTGCTGAGATTTGGAATGCTGAAGCCTGGTCTGAGTACCTTGCCCAGCAGGAAACCGCATTCGCCAGTGTTGCTCAGGAGGTGATTCCAGGGCTTTTCTAGCCCAGGGTCACCATGTCAAAGCAAATTTCTGAACTTCACGAACCGGTACTTCTAGAGCGAGCAATTGAACTTCTCGGCCCTGCACTCGAAATTGAGGGTGCAGTTCTCGTGGATGGAACCCTTGGTCTTGGCGGGCACAGTGAGGCATTCCTAGAGCGTTTTCCTCAGCTGACCCTGGTGGGCATCGACCGCGACCCAAAGGCACTTGAGCTGGCTGGTCAGCGTCTAGCTCGATTCGGCAGCCGGGTCCACCTAGTCCACGCCGTCTATGACGAGATCCTTGAAGTTCTTGACGACCTTGATATTCCTGCCGTGCAGGGCATTTTGCTTGACCTCGGCGTTTCTTCGATGCAGCTTGACGAGCGCGACCGCGGATTTGCCTACTCGTATGAAGCTCCGCTGGACATGCGTATGAACTCGACTGAGGGTAAGACCGCCGCTGACGTTGTGAACGGCTATTCAGAATCAGACTTAGCCCGAATCTTCAAAGAGTATGGCGAAGAGCGTTACGCCAAGGCAGTCGCGAGAGAAATCATCGCGGTTCGCAAGGCAAAGAATTTCACCACCAGTACCGAACTGGCCGGTTTGATTGCAAAGGTTATCCCGTTCATTCCGGGTAAGAGTTCTGGGCACCCTGCCAAGCGGGTGTTCCAGGCCCTACGTATCGAGGTCAATGGCGAGCTCGAAGTTCTAGAACGAACAATTCCAGCAGCTCTGGATGCTCTAGCAGTCGGTGGCCGCATCGTCGTTATGTCTTACCACTCGCTTGAGGACCGCATCACCAAGCAGGCTTTGGTTGCCGCGGCCAACTCTTCAGCCCCGATTGAACTGCCGATTGAGCTTCCTGAACATGCTCCAACCGTGCGTCTTTTGGTCAAAGGCGCCGAAGCAGCAACCGCCCAAGAAATTACTAGAAACCCAAGAGCAGCATCGGTCAGACTCCGTGCAGCAGAAAAGATCCGGAGCGCCGCATGAGCACCCTTCGCCTAACCAAAGCGCCAGCACAGACTCGCGTACGCACTCAGCAGCTGAAGGCAGCACCAATCCAGTGGCAGAACTCCCGTCCGGGCATGGTCGTAGTGGCAACCATCACTATCGGTGCACTTGCGATTGCGCTGCTAAATCTGCTCCTGCACATCATGACCTCAAACGCCGTTTACGAATTGGCTGCTCTTCAGCAGGAGCGCAAGGAACTAACTACCACCACTCAGATTTTGGGTGAAGAGGTTGACTCTCTGTCTTCTCAGCAGAACCTTTCAAACTCAGCGCAAAAGCTGGGCATGATTGCCAACGCCAACCCAGTTTTTCTTCGTCTCTCAGACCAGAAAGTATTGGGTAAGCCGCAGGAAGCTTTGAACACTGCGGGTCGCATTTCAAAGAACCTAATCGCCAACGCCGCTCTGACCGAGGTTTCAACTAACCTCACTGCGAGCGTGGCTTCAGCTGAGGCCACTTCTGCCACCGGTGTCGGTGCTGCAAAAAGTTCTACAAAGCCGGTAGTTTCAAATGGTGATGCAATTCCGGCTTCACCAACCCACTAGATAGGCAGGACGGCAGATGGTTTATCTGACGCCTGGGAACCCTAACAAACGACTCAAGAAAGTCGTTGCCTTTGTTCTAGGGCTTGCGGTGGTTTTTGGAGTTCGGTTGGTTGATCTTCAAATCATCGAAGCAGACGCAATCAACGCAAAGTCTTACGAAAAGCGCGCGGTTACTCGAGTCATTCCGGCATTGCGCGGTTCGATTCTGGATGCCAACGGTGAGGTTTTAGCGCGAACTGTGTTCCGCTATGACATCAACGTTGCCCCAAGCAAGGTTGCGCCGGTTAGTCGCATTGTTGATGGCAAGTCCGTTGAAGTATCTGTCGATGAAATCGCCGGCGAGATTGGCATCATTCTTCAAATGGACAAAGCCGAGGTTCTCACCAAGATCTCTGGCGTTGGTGAATACGCTCAGGTAAAAAAACGTGTTGATGCAGAGATGTATCGCAAAATTCGAGACTTAGACATCCCTTGGATGTACTACGACCCAATTCCGGATCGCCTATATCCAAATGGCGCTGTCGCCGGCAACATCCTTGGTTTCCTTGACTCTGAGGGCATCGGTGTAGAGGGCATCGAGGCGATGTATGAGAAGTGTTTGGCTGGCCAAGATGGCAGTGAGACCTTCGAAAAGGGCGTTGACGGCATCAAGATTCCATCGAGTGCCGTGATTACAAAAGAGGCTGTTCCAGGGCGCGACATCAAGATCACAATCAATGCCGACCTTCAGTATTTTGCTCAGCAGGTCATGGCTGACACGGTCAGAAACACCAATGCCGACTGGGGAACAGCGATTGTGATCGAGGCCAAGACCGGTCGAATCCTTGCCGCAGCTGAGGCACCTAGTGTTGACCCGAATGCGCCTGAAAAGAGCGATGCTGAGGACCGCGGATCACGAATTTTCCGAACCGCATTTGAGCCGGGTTCAACCTTGAAGACGATTACCGCGGCTACCGTGGTCGACACCGGTGCCGGTAACGCCGAAACCCAAACCGTTGTTCCTTACGCATTCACGTTGCCAAAAACCGGTTACGTTGTTACCGATTCGCACTCTCACCCAGATGAAAAGCTCACTTTGACTGGAATTCTGCGGGATTCTTCCAACACGGGAATCATCAAAATCGGTGCATCGGTGGACTACAAGACCCGCTATGAATACCTCGAGAAATTTGGCTTGGGTAAGAAAACCTCGATCAACTTCCCTGGTGAGGGTTCTGGCTTGCTAAACGCGGTTGAGGACTGGGACGGCATCAAGCAGTATGTTTCGATGTTTGGCCAGGGTATTTCGGTCACACCTATCCAGTCAGCCATGATGTACCAAGCCATCGCAAACCAGGGTGTTCGATTAAACCCAATCTTGGTTGAGGGCTGTGAGGATGACGGCGGAAACATTCCAACGGCAGAGGTAAAACCAGGTGTCAAGGTAATCTCGCCGGAGGCTGCCAAAGAAACCATGCTGATGATGGAGAAAGTAGTCGAGCATGGTCCGATCGGGCACTACGGATACGTGCCGGGCTACCGTCTAGGCGCCAAGACAGGTACTGCGGAAATTCGCGATGAGGCAACCGGTCGATACGGCAATCTATATGCGGTGTCTTACATCGGGGCCGGTCCGGTTGAGGACCCTGAGTATGTCGTTGCTGTGACTGCATTCAAGACCCGAACTATTCGAAACTCACTTGCCGTAGCGACACCGTTCAAGCGAATTATGCAGCAGGTTTTGCGGACATACCGAGTACCGCCTTCAACCACGAAATCTCCGAATATTGCTGAAGAATGGTAGCGATGAGTACCCAAGAGCAAATTCCTCCGATTCTTCGCCCTGACCACGTTGCACCGGTCAGTTTGTCAGCGTTCGCCGAGCGTTTTGGCCTTGCCGCGCCGCAGCGCGAGGTTGAGGTGACCGGCATCAGCATGAACACCGGCGACTTGCGCGCGGGAGACCTTTTTGTTGCCATGCCTGGTAAAAAAACCCACGGGGCCAAGTTCATTGCAAAGGCCATTGAGCTTGGCGCTATCGCAGTTGTCACAGATGCCGCTGGGGTTGCCGAAGTTGGTTCCATTGATGTTCCGTTGCTAATTCAAGAAAATCCACGCGCCCACCTCGGTGAAATGGCAGCTTATGTCTACGGAAATGTTCCAGGCAACATGCCGCTGTTGTTCGCGACAACCGGAACCAATGGCAAAACCTCGACTAGCTACCTACTCGAGGGAATCTTGCGCCAGCTGGGTGAGACTACCGGCCTAACTTCCACCGCCGAACGGCACATTGCGGGTGAGGTAATTGTTTCGCGTCTCACCACCCCAGAGTCACCTGAAATGCAGGCGCTGATCGCGAGAATGCGCGAAAAGGGTGTTACTGCTGTTGCCGTCGAAGTTTCTGCGCAGGCCCTCTCACAGTTGAGAGTTGATGGTCTCCACTTTGACGTTGTTGGTTTCACAAACTTGAGTCACGACCACCTAGATGACTATGCGGACATGGATGAGTACCTAGCGGCAAAATTGCCGTTGTTCTCTGCCCAGCGCGCCAAGCGCGGCGTGGTTTGCCTAGACACCAAATACGGCCGTGAAGTTGTCAGAAAGAGTGAAATACCGGTGGTGACCATCACCAGCGAGATGGGTGTGGATGCTGACTGGCACGTTGCCATCACTGCTGAGACGCCGAAATACACTTCCTTCGTTTTGGCTGGCCCAGATGGCATAAATATCCGCTCGCGAATTCCAATTCTTGGTGCCCACATGGCGGCCAATGCCGGTCTGGCCATTGCCATGTTGGTTGAGGCTGGTTTTGACGCCGCTCGAATCGCAAAGGCAATTGCCGGTGGCATTGATGCCTACCTTCCAGGCCGCACCGAGCGAGTAACCGGCCAATCTGGTCCAGACGTATATGTGGATTTTGGTCACAGCCCAGATGCATTTTTGAACACTCTCGCGGCTGTTCGTAAAGTGACGCCGGGCCGAGTGTTTATGGTGTTTGGTGCTGACGGGGATCGCGATGCATCCAAGCGGCCAGCTATGGCCAAAGTCGCTGCCGAAGGTTGCGATGTTTTGGTCGTAACGGATCACCACCCGCGTTTTGAAGATCCAGCTTCGATTCGCAAGACCCTAGTCGAGAATGCGCTGGCGGCTCGACCGGAGCTTGAGATTTACGAAGTTAGCCCTCCTGAAGCAGCTATTCGAAAGGCTGTAGCACTCGCTCAGCCAGGTGACGCGATTCTGTGGGCTGGTCCTGGCCACCAGGATTATCGTGACATCAGGGGAGTGAGAACTCCATACTCGGCAAGAGCTGAAGCCCGGGCAGCACTCAAGGAATCAGGTTGGTCATGATTAATCTGACCCTGCGAGAAGTCGCCGGTGCTATTGGTGCCCTAATCCAGGCCAATGATTCAGCTACGTCCGCGGACACAGTGGTTTCTGGTTCGGTAGAAACCGATTCACGCCTGGTGGGTGCCGGGAGCCTATTTTTTGCCAAACCGGGTGAAGTTACTGACGGTCACCTGTTCATCGGTGCTGCAGCTGAAAAGGGCGCAGTGGCTGCCGTCGTTGATCATTTTGTTGCAGAGGCTTCAGACACCCCGCAGTTGATTGTTACTGATGTGGTGGCTGCTCTTGGCCAACTGGCGGCCTTTGTGCTGGCCAAGGTGCGCCAGGAATCCGATCTCAAAGTAATTGGCATTACCGGTTCGAACGGGAAAACCACTACCAAAAACATGCTCCGGGCTATTCTGCAGACCCAGGGTCCGACCATTGCCCCGATTGAATCTTTCAATAATGAGGTTGGCGCACCCATTTCGATTCTGAAGGTGGATGCCGAAACCAAGTATTTGGTTGTTGAACTGGGTGCCGGCGGGCCAGGCAGCATTGCCTATCTGACCGACATCACAAAACCAGACATCGCCGTGGTCCTGAAAGTTGGATTGGCCCACGTTGGTGAGTTTGGTGGCATTGAAGGCACTGCCAAAATCAAGGGCGAGTTGCCTGCGCGCCTGACGGCCGATGATTTGCTGATTCTAAATTCTGATGACGGCTATGTGCGTGACATGCCATCTGAAGCAAAGCGTTTGTCTTTCGGAACTGCAGGAGATGCCGATTACCGAGCAACCGGCCAGGCGTTGACCATCGACGGCACCGAGTTTGAATTGCACTGGCCAAATGCCGAATTGAGCAAAGTAAAGCTTCAGATTCTTGGCGAGCACCATGTCATGAATGCTCTGGCTTCAGCTGCAGTGGCTGATCAGCTTGGTGTTCCTAGGGCTCAAATTATCGGAGCTCTTGAGGCTATGCCGCTTGCCGAGCGCTGGCGCATGGAGGTTAGGCATCGAGCCGATGGGGTAACCGTAATCAACGATGCCTACAACGCGAGCCCGGATTCAATGAAGGCTGCCCTGCAGACCCTCGCCCAATTGGGCCGCTCCGGTCGCCGCACGATTGCCATTCTCGGCGAAATGGCCGAACTTGGCACCGCTTCAAGAGAGCAGCACGATGCAATCGGTCGAATCGTGGTTCGACTCAACATCGATCAGCTGATCGTTGTGGGAGCCCCGGCGAAACTGATTCACATGGGTGCTGAACAAGAAGGTTCGTGGGCCGGCGAGTCAAAATACTTCGAGTCAATTGACGAGGCTTTGGCCCATGTTCGTGGAATGCTTGTGGCTGGCGATATTGTGCTGGTCAAGTCATCCAAATCTGCCAACCTAAGACACCTGGGGGACGATTTGATGGAGGTTAGTTCGTGAGAGCGATCTTGCTTGCCGGTGGCGTTGCCATGGCGTTTACCCTTTTGGCCACACCGGGATTTATTTGGTTGTTCCGCAAGCTCAAGTGGGGTCAATTCATTCGTGAGGATGGCCCACAGGCACACCACACTAAGCACGGCACCCCAACCATGGGCGGCGTTGTCATCATCGTTGCGGCTGTACTTGGCTACTTTGTAGGAAAACTCTTCAACTTTGAAACACCAACCATTTCAGCCCTCTTGGTGCTGTTGATGCTAGTGGGCTTGGGTCTGGTTGGCTTTATCGATGACTTCATCAAGACTCATAAGCAACGCAGCCTAGGTCTTACCGGTTGGGCAAAAATTGCACTTCAGGGTGTTGTTGCAACAGTCTTTGCGGTGCTAGCGCTGCAGTTTCCAAATGAAAGCGGATTGACCCCAGCTTCAACGCAAATCTCAATGGTTCGGGACACCGGCCTTGACCTAATGATGTTTGGGTCGGTAATCGGCGTCATCCTGTTTATTCTTTGGATTTACATTCTGGTTGCCAGCGCATCGAATGGTGTGAACATCGCTGATGGTCTAGACGGTCTCGCTACCGGCTCAACGATCATGGCTATCGGTGCCTACACGGTAATTGGATTCTGGCAGTTCAACCAATCCTGTGGTCAGGTCGTCGAGAACATTGCCTCCTGCTACAACGTACGCGACCCTCTTGACTTGGCAGTCGTGGCGTCTGCCATCGTGGGTGCACTCACCGGTTTCCTCTGGTGGAACACTTCTCCGGCTCAGATTTTTATGGGTGACACCGGGTCCTTGGGCTTGGGTGGCGCACTCGCTGCGCTGGCAATTCTCTCGCGCACCGAACTCCTACTTTTGCTTATCGGTGGAATTTTTGTAATCGTCACCGGCTCGGTAGTCGTACAACGCGTCTTCTTCAAGATAACCAAGTGGAAGACCGGCACGGGTAGGCGAATATTTTTGATGAGTCCGTTGCATCACCACTTCGAACTCAAGGGCTGGGCTCAGGTTACCGTTGTGGTCAGATTCTGGATCATCGCTGGTCTTTGTGTGCTTGGTGGCATCGGACTGTTTTACCTCGAGTGGATTTACGGCTAGACATGAATGAATTAGAAAATCTCAACAGTTGGCATGCCGATTGGCGAGGGCTTCGGGTTGTGGTTTTCGGTCTCGGTGTCACCGGTTTTTCAGTAGCTGACACCCTTGCCGAATTGGGTTGTCAGGTTTTGGTTGTGGCCGAAAAAGCTGATCCAGAGCTGGTCGATATTCTCGATGTAATTGGTGTTACTCACATCACCGGTGAAGCCGCCAAAGGGCTTCCACAACAGGTCATTGATTTCAGACCTCAATTAGTTGTTACTTCGCCTGGCGTTCGCCCAGAACATGACCTCCTCGGTTGGTCGGCCGAGCAAAGCATTCCTATTTGGGTAGACATTGATCTTGCATGGCGTGTGCGCGATAAAACCACACGTGTGGCCGATTGGTTAGTGGTCACTGGCACCAACGGTAAAACCACCACCGTCCAGATGGTCGAAGCGATGCTGAACCGGGGTGGAAAAAAGGCGATTGCCTGCGGAAATATCGGAACACCGATCCTCGATGCCATCCGTGACCCAGAGGGCTTTGACGCTCTCATCGTTGAATTATCGAGTTTTCAATTGCACTACTTGGGCGAAATCCACCCGTATTCAAGTGCCGTTCTGAACTTGGCTGACGATCATCTCGACTGGCACGGCTCATTCGAGGCCTATCGAGATGCCAAGGCCAAGGTTTACGAGAACACTGCGGTTGCTTGTGTTTACAACACAGCCGACTTGGCTACTGAAAAAATGGTAGAAAACGCTGATGTTCACGAGGGCGCCCGAGCAATTGGTTTCACGACCGGAACACCGGGCCGCAGTCAGGTTGGGTTTGTCGAAGACATCCTGTGTGACCGCGCTTTCCTTGATGACCGAGCCAATTCTGCACTCGAAATTGCCACGCTGGACGACCTGTCAAAAATCGGTGTGCTAACCCCACACCTGATGGCAAATGCCGCTGCCGCTGTGGCCATGGCGCGTTCTTACGGAATAGATCCGGCAGATGTTAGAGCGGCGCTACTCGACTTTCGACTTGACGCCCACCGCATCGAGCTAGTTGCCGAACAGGATGGCATTCGCTGGATCGATGATTCCAAGGCCACAAACCCGCACGCAGCTGCTGCTTCATTGAACTCATTCGAGAAGGTCATCTGGGTAGTGGGTGGCTTGCTAAAGGGCGTTGACCTCAACGATTTAGTCAAGAAATTTGCGGACCGGTTGAGCGCTGCCATTGTGATTGGTGTTGACCGCTCGCACGTCGTTGAGGTACTTTCGGCCCAGATTCCAAACCTGCCGGTGTTTGAAATTAGCGCTGCAGACAACACCGATGTAATGCCGCAGGTTGTTGAGGCTGCAAGCAAATTCACCGAAGCCGGTTCGGTGGTGCTGCTGGCCCCAGCGGCGGCATCGATGGACCAGTTCAAAGACTATGCCGACCGCGGAAATCAATTCGCCGAAGCTGTACGAGCGCACTTGGAGACAGCATGAAGAAATCTCAGGTGAAGCCGGCCAGGCGTCCTTCTGCCAGCCAGGTTTCGACTGCAACTCCTAGCCTTGCCTCTCTCGCATCTCGCTGGTTCGACAAAGTCTTCCGAGCCCAGTCGATTCACTTTTACCGTCTGCTCGGAGTCACGCTTTTTCTAGTTACCTTCGGCGTCGTCATGGTGCTGTCGGCATCATCTATCGACTCGTTGGTGGCCAACAATAATTCGTTCAGCGTTTTCGGCAAGCAGAGCTTTTTCGCGGTGGTCGGTTTGGGAGTCATGGCCCTGGTGTCACTGATGTCGACCAGCTTCATTCGGTCTAAGGCAAAAGTGCTCCTAGTCGGAGCGATGCTCTTGCAGGTTGCGGTTATCTTCATCGGTAAAGACATCAACGGAAACCGAAACTGGCTTGACTTTGGATTGTTCGCGATCCAGCCATCTGAGTTTTTGAAAATCGCGGTCATTCTCTTTGTGGCAAGCTACCTGGCTCAACAGTCTGATTACTTGCATGACCGAGCAGTTTGGGTGCGAGCCCTCGTGATTTCTGGCGCAGCGGCTGGCCTGGTGATGTTGGGGCGAGACCTCGGCACCGTGATCATCATGGGTATCACCTTCGTAGGAATGCTCATTTTGGCGGGAATGCCACAAAAACTAATCAACCTTGTAGTTGTAGTTCTGGCTGTGGCCCTGCCACTGGCGATTATGAGCAGCGGTTCCCGAATGGGTCGAATCACAGCTTGGATGAACCCAAATGCTCCGGACCCATTTGAATACAACTGGCAGTCGGAACACGGTATGTGGGCATTGGCAGCCGGGCGAATTTTTGGTGCGGGTTTGGGCGAATCCAAAATGAAGTGGAGTTGGATTCCTGAAGTTGAAAACGACTTCATTTTTGCCGTAATCGGTGAGGAACTCGGCCTAATCGGTGCCCTGGTCGTGATTATTCTGTTTGTCTTCCTGGCATTTGCGTTCCTCAGAATCATGCAGCGCACTCAAGATGATTTCAGTCGCATCGTGGTCTCCGCAGTCATGCTTTGGATTGTTTTCCAGGCTCTGGTAAACATCGCGGTAGTGCTTAGGTTGCTTCCGGTACTTGGTGTTCCGCTGCCATTGATTTCTGCCGGTGGATCCTCGTTGGTGGCAAACCTCGGTGCAATCGGTGTGGTTTTGGCAATTGAGCGAGAGAATCATGCCAATCCGTACCAGGAACGTCGCAAGCCGGGGCGTCGCCGATGACCAATTTTTTGCTGGCTGGCGGTGGCACTGCTGGGCATGTGAATCCGCTACTTGCTCTGGCTGATCAAATCAAATCTGATTCGCCGACTGACCAGGTGTGGGCGCTTGGCACCAAAGAGGGGCTGGAAAGCACTCTGGTGCCGGCACGCGGCTACGAATTGCTGACCATTGCTCGGCTGCCTTTTCCGCGCCGACTTGGCAGTTACGCCTTTGGGTTTGTGCCTAAGCTTTTGCGGGCCATCAAGCAGGTTGAAAACATCATCACAGATAAAAAGATTGATGTTGTAGTTGGTTTTGGTGGATATGCCAGTGCGCCGGCGTATTTGGCTGCCAGACGCCTGGGTGTTCCGGTTGTGGTGCACGAGGCCAACGCACTGCCAGGTTGGGCAAATAAATTGGGCGCAAAGCGTGCCGCTGCCGTGGGTGTGGTGTTTGAATCGACCCCGATCAAGGGTGCGGTCACGGTGGGTATGCCGCTACGCCGTGAAATTGAGGCCATCGCCGAATTTCGAGACAAGCGTGCTGCCCGCGAGCACTTTGGTTTAGATCCGGATTCGGTCACAATTTTGGTGACCGGTGGGTCTCTCGGGGCTAAGCGCATTAACGAAACTCTCGACCAGTCACGTCATCTGCTCGCCGCAGCTGGCATTCAGGTGCTGCACATCGTTGGCGGCAAATCTGACCTCGATGAAGTCAGCGAAGCGGGTTACGTGCGATTGAAATATTGCGACCGGATGGACCTAGCCATCTCGGCAAGTGACTTTGCGATTTCACGCGCAGGTGCCTCCACAGTCAGTGAATTTATGGCGGTTGGTTTGCCGGCCGCGTACATCCCGTACCCGGTGGGCAACGGAGAGCAGCGCTTCAACGTAGAGGGTCTCGTTGCCGCAGGTGGTTCAGTGCTGGTTGAAGACGCGCAGTTCACTCCGGAATACGTTGCCAGCGAGGTTATCCCGATGGTTTCTAATACCAAGCTATTGAGAGCCATGGCCGAAAAGGCCAAGGCTTTTGGTATTGCAGATGGCTCATCCAGGTTGCTATCGCTCATTCGCGGTGTTTTGTAAGCCAATTTTCAAGCCTCGAGCCTAGTCTTGTAGACGAGTGTTAGGAACCGCATGATCAAGCCCGATTTTTCACAGCCTGTACCCGAAGACCTTGGAGTGGTTCACTTCATCGGTATCGGTGGTTCGGGTATGAGTGGCATCGCCCGAATTCTGTTGGGCATGGGCCACCGAGTCACGGGCAGCGATTTGCGCGATACAGCGACTGTAGCCGCACTGCGTGAACTCGGCGCCGAGATAACCATTGGGCATGATGCGGCGAACTTGGGTAACCCAGACACGGTGGTTGTGACTTCTGCGCTTTGGCCGACCAATCCTGAGTACGTCCTGGCCAAGGAGCGGGGAATCCCAGTGATTCACCGTTCGCAGGCTCTTGCCTACCTAACCACCAAGCGCGATGTAATTGCCGTTGCCGGTGCCCACGGTAAAACCACGAGTACCGGAATGATTATCACGGCGCTTTTGGGCTTGGGCGAAGACCCGAGCTTTGTGAATGGAGGCGTTATTGCCTCGCTAAATGCATCCTCGGCCAGCGGCACCGGAAACCTGTTTGTTCTCGAAGCCGATGAATCGGACGGTTCATTTTTGCTTTACAACACGGCCGCTGCCTTGATCACCAACGTGGATGCCGATCACCTCGATCACTATGGCACCGAAGAAGCGTTTGAGGCCGAATTCGCAAGGTTTGCCAGCGGCGCTCGAGATTTTGTTGCTATTAGCTCTGACGACCCTGGAGCGGTGCGAGTCACTCGGTTGATCAAGGACAAGCGAGTGCTGACTTTCGGTCGGGCTGATGACGCAAATTTCCGATTGTTCGATGTCGATGCCAGTGGCGCTCGGGTCTCGTTCAGTGTTGAACACAGTGGCAAAATTTACTCGGCTACCTTGCGGGTGCCTGGCGAGCACAACGCCATAAATGCAACCGGCGCGTTGGCAGTTTTGGTTGGCCTTGGTTTTGACGCAGAAAAGAGCCTGGCTCAGATTGCCGAGTTTGGTGGAACTGATCGTCGCTTCCAACTGCACGGCCAGGTTCGCGGTGTATCTGTTTATGACGACTACGCACACCACCCAACCGAGTCAGCTGCCGCCATCAAAGCGGCCAAGGCTGTTCTTGGCAACCAGGGTCGACTCATCACGGTGTTTCAGCCTCACCTTTACAGCCGGACGCGCCTGATGGCACAGGAGTTTGCTGACGCCCTTTCGCTTAGCGACGAAGTAATTGTTCTCGACATCTATGCGGCGCGAGAAGATCCAGAGCCGGGCGTGACGGGCGCAATGGTATCAGACCGTTTCGCCGATAAAAATAAGGTTCACTACGTGCCTGAGTGGGATGACGTTCCAGCCGTGGCGGCTTCGATTGCCAAAGACGGTGACTTCATCATGACCATGGGTTGCGGTGACATTTACCGGATGTGCCCAGAGCTGTTGGAAGAGTTAAAGAAGTAGTTTCGTGAAGCGCCCCCAAGCACGTTCCGGCAATCCGAAGGCAAGGCCAACGGGGTTGCCGAGCGCACCGGCGAGGGCAGATTCTGCGTCAAAGGCAGCCAAGCCAACCAAAGCACTAAAGGCAGCCAAGTCGACCAAAACATCAAGGCCGACGAAGGCTATCGAACGTCGCGAAACTAAACGCCTCAACTTGGTGCGCAAGTCTTCGTCTAAGCGGGGGCTAAGCGCCAAACTCTCTGCCGAAGCAAAACGATTCACCGCTTACTCGCGTCGTCGTCGTGCCATCACCATCACCGTTGTGTCTGCGTTTTCATCGTTGTTGCTTATTGTTTTGGCGACCGTGGTCACACCCGTTCTTGCGGTTGAAAAAATCACTGTCTCTGGTACCGATCGAATCAAGGAAGAGTCGGTTCAAAAGGCCCTCAAGAGTCAGATTGGCAAGCCACTTCCGACGGTTAATTCAGCTGAGATTGCCAGCCTGCTTGAGAAGTTTCCCCTGATTGAGAGTTTCGCGATTGTGAGCCTTCCTCCTCACGGTCTAAAAATTCAAATCACCGAGCGTCAACCGATTGTGATCATTGAATCTGGGGGAGTGAAGTACCTCTACGACCCGGCTGGAGTTCGTGTTGGTAAGGCTACGAGTAAAGACAAGTACCCCGAAATGGCCATCGCTGGACTGCCGGAAAACAGTAAAAACTTTGCGGCGGCAATTGACGTGCTGATGGCGCTCCCAGCCAGCCTGCTCGAGCGGTTGGCGTCGATTGACGCCAAGTCAAAAGATGACGTCACCATGCGGTTGCGTGGGTATTCCGGGCAGCGAATTATTTGGGGCGATGGCTCCAACTCGGTGCTGAAATCCAAGGTGCTAGCTGCCCTAATCAAGAACCAAAAGAAGAACGACATGGTCACCTTTGACGTGTCTTCACCGAACGCACCGGCAGTGCGTTACGGAAACTTTTAGACACGCCTACGAAGTTCCGACAATCTCCTTCGCTTACGGCTTACTTTCTTGGCGCAATGCATTAAATCGGTAAAACCGTAAGCCTCATGTAGAGGTTGAGGGTTTGGGGTTGAAGCATAAAAAGCGGAAGCAGAGGATTATCGTGGGTCTAAATCAGAACTACCTAGCAGTTATCAAGGTTGTTGGCGTCGGCGGCGGCGGTGTAAACGCACTAAACCGCATGATTGATGCTGGCCTTCGTGGTGTTGAGTTCGTAGCCATTAACACCGATGCCCAAGCGCTTTTGATGAGTGAGGCACACGTCAAGCTCGACATAGGTCGCGAACTAACTCGCGGTCTAGGTGCTGGTGCTGACCCAGAGATCGGCCGTCGTGCGGCCGAGGACCACGCCGATGAAATCGAAGCCGCACTTAAGGGTGCCGACATGGTTTTCGTCACTGCCGGTGAAGGCGGTGGTACCGGAACCGGTGCTGCTCCAGTGGTTGCCCGCATTGCAAAGTCTCTTGAAGCTCTTACCGTGGGTGTTGTTACCCGTCCATTTGGTTTTGAAGGAAAGCGTCGTGCCCAGCAGGCCGACCAGGGCATTGACGTGCTCCGCGGTGAGGTTGACACCCTAATTGTTGTTCCAAACCAGCGTCTGCTCGAACTTGTCAACAAGACTGTTTCGGTAGTCGAGGCATTTGCCACCGCCGATGACGTTCTTCGTGCTGGTGTTCAGGGCATCACCGACCTAATCACCACTCCGGGTTTGATTAACCTCGACTTCGCCGACGTTAAATCGGTCATGAAGGGCGCTGGTTCAGCGCTGATGGGTATTGGTACCGCCAAGGGTGAGGACCGCGCTGTTCGTGCGGCCGAGCTAGCTGTATCTAGCCCGCTGCTAGAGGCCAGCATCGATGGCGCACACGGCGTATTGCTTTTGGTTCAGGGAGCATCGGACCTTGGTCTTCACGAGATCGATGAGGCCGCTCGACTGGTCCAAGAGGCCGTGAGCCCTGAAGCGAACATCATTTACGGTACGACCATCGATGACACTCTCGGAGATGAAGTCCGCATTACTGTTATCGCGGCTGGTTTTGATGGCGGCACCCCGCAGGTGCGCAAGGTTGAGCGCAAGCCATACTCTGCCGCTCCTGCTGCGGCAGCCGGTGGCTGGTTTGCATCAAACCCTGCACCGGCAACCGAGGCCATTTTAGTTGTTCCTCAAGACGCCGAGGTCGACGCAGTCGAAGCCACTCCGGTTGCTGCCTCAGCGGAAGCTCGCTCTGAAGAATCAACCAGCGTGGCTCAGCCGCAGTCAAATGACGGAACCTGGGGCGACGACCTAGACATTCCTGAGTTCCTGCGCTAAAAATTGAGCGAGTCTGGCGCCTCACTTCGTGATCGCTACTTAGGTGTAGTGTCGCGGATTCAGTCTGCTGCTTTGTCTGCAGGCAGGGATCCGAGCGAAGTCGAATTGGTGGTAATTTCCAAAAACCATCCGGCTTCTATGGTGGTTGATTTGGCTGCGATGGGCGCCAGAAATTTTGGTGAGAATCGCGATCAAGAGGCAAGGCCAAAATCCGAAGAGGTTTCAGCCGCAGGCGTTGAGGGCATAACCTGGCATTTTGTCGGGCAATTGCAGAGCAACAAGGCAAAGTCGGCGCTTTCCTATGCCAAAGTGCTGCATTCACTTGACCGTGACTCACTGCTTACAGCAGTTGCCAAGGCTGCCATCGACTTGCCCGAGCCGGTGCAGGTATTCATTCAGTTGAACCTAACCGATGACCCTGGGCGCGGGGGAATTCAGCCTGCGAGCCTTGAAGAATTTGCCAACCGGGTCCTATCCTCTCCAAATCTTGTGCTGCTGGGAGTCATGGGTGTCGCGGCTTTGAATCGACCACCGGCCCAGGATTTTGAGACCATTCTTTGGGCATCTCAAAAGCTTCAGACTATTGATCCGTCAGCGAAATTTATTTCAGCTGGAATGTCGGAGGATTTTGAAGAAGCGATTGCCTTTGGCGCGACACACGTTCGGGTTGGCAGCGCCATTACCGGAAAAAGGCAGTACTAGCCATATTCTGGAGTAGAAGTAATCCGCAGGAGGGTAATTATGGCTGGTCTAATTTCACAGGTTTCAGGATGGCTTGGTCTTGCTGACGAGACCGAGGCTCTTCCAGCGCGTCCGGCAGCAGTTCCTGCCGGCGAACAGCGTCAGGTAGCACGTGTTACCCCGATGCGCCCACGTCGTGGAAACACAGACGTCAACGAGATTTTCACCATGGAGCCACGCTCTTACTCAGAGGCTCCTGAGGTTGCCGAGAACTACCGTGTCGGTATTCCAGTAATCGTAAACATGAGCAACATGTCTGAGGCTGACTCAAAGCGCATGCTCGACTTCATGCTCGGTCTAAAAGAAGGCCTAGAGGGGCACCTTAAGCGTGTAACTCCAAAGGTTTTCCTGCTTACCCCAAACCACGTTGCTGTTAATGACGAAGAACAGGGTCAGGCCGAAACCGGCGACGACCTAATCGTTCGTCCTTAGTTTTAGATCGTTTAGGTTCGAGAAATGGGTCTGCTGTCAGTCATTCTTTGGTGGCTACTGCAGATCCTTTTTCTTGCCCTTTTGGGGCGTTTGGCCGTGGACCTGGTCAGATCAGTAAACCCAAGTTGGCGACCAAAGGGCATGGTCTTGGTCCTGCTCGAAATCATTATGACTATTACCGACGTGCCGCTTAACTTCGTTCGTCGATTCATCCCACCAATTCGAATGGGCGCCATTGCCTTCGACTTAGGTTGGACGCTTTTGGTGATGGTCATTTTCTTTGCCCAGCGACTGGTTCTGGCAATCGCCTAATAAACCACCGCTCCGCCACTTTTTGCGGATCTCGGTTGTACCCAACCACAGTCTCTCTAAGGTAATCTTTTCTTTTATCGAGCCGTTTTCCCCAGCCGGTCGTTTAGCAAATAAAGAGGTGCGCGATGCCATTGACTCCCGAAGATGTAGTCAATAAGAGATTTCAGCCGACCAAATTCCGCGAAGGCTATGACCAGGATGAAGTCGATGATTTCCTGGACGAAATCGTCGTTGAGCTTCGACGCGTAAACCAAGAAAACGAAGACCTACGCCAGCGTCTGTTGGCATCTGAGGCCCGTATCGCTGAACTTCAGCGCAGCGGCGCCGGACTGGCCGACCAGCTTAATGCTCCGACTGCTGAGGCGGCTTTGACTCCGGTCTACAGCCCTGCAGCCCCGAGTGCCTTCCCAGAGGCAACTCAGGACCCATCGACTCTAGACACCAACAACACCAACAACCTCCTTCAGCTGGCGAGAAAGCTACACGAGGAGCACGTCCGTGAGGGTCTAGCCAAGCGCGACGCGCTAATTGCCGAGGGTCACGCGACCGCCGCTCGTGTTGTTCGCGAGGCCGAAGCCCAGCAGCGTGCTGACATGAGCCGCCTCGAACAGGACAAAGCGCTTATCGAGCACCGCATTCAAGAGCTTCGAAGCTTTGAACGCGAGTACCGCATCAAGCTGAAGACCTACATCGAGGCCCAGCTTGCCGATCTAGATGACTCAGATGTTGCGCCTGAGGACCGACCAGTTACCTCGCCGGCTCTTGGCTACAACTTTGAGACAGCGCCGGCGCCAGCGGCAGCTGCAGAAAACATTTTCCGACCAGAGCCATACGGATTCCAGGCCTTCGGGAACGAACAGATCAACAACGAAAACAACTACTAGTCTGTGACTGTTAAAAAAGCGGCATTGGTCCGCCAGGTTTGGTTTTTGGGTACGGCATGGCTGGTTATCGGTGTCGATCAGTTCACAAAACATTTGGCTATCCAAAATTTAGAGTTTGCCAAACCGGTTGATTTTCTTGGTTCGATTGTTCGTTTGAACCTCTTGTACAACGACTCTGCAGCATTCTCGCTAGGTTTCGGGGCAACCTGGATTTTCACCCTGCTCTCGACTTTGGCAACTTTGGCTCTGCTTTGGTTCAGTCGTAAAATTCAGACAACCTCTTGGGCGCTGATGGGTGGAATTTTGCTCGGGGGAGTCGTGGGAAATCTAATCGACCGGTTATCTCGCGATCCTGGATTTGCTATTGGCCACGTAGTCGATTTCATCCAAATTCCATTTAATTTTGCTGTGTTCAACATTGCCGACATAGCTATCGTCAGCATGTGCGTGTTGGCTGCGATCCGTGTAATTCGCGGCGAGAAAATCGGCCAAAACTAATCCATGACCTCCCTCAAGCTTCTTCCGGTTCCAGATTCATTGATTGGCGAGCGAGCCGATGCCGCTCTGGCCAAGATGATGGGACTGTCACGTTCCGCAGCGGCAGATTTGCTTGCAGACGGTCACGTGCTACTAAACGGAAAAACTATTGGTAAGTCAGATCGTTTAGTGGTTGATGGCTATCTAGAAGTCTCAATGCCGACTCCCAAGACACCATTGGCCATAGTTCCGGTTGAAGTTCCTGGATTCAAGATTGTTTACCAGGATGACGACATCATCGTGGTCGATAAACCGGCTGGAGTGGCCGCGCACCCGTCGGTGGGTTGGGACGGCCCAACTGTCCCGGGGGCACTTTTGGCGCTTGGCATTCAGATTTCGACATCGGGGGCGCAGGAGCGCCAGGGCATTGTTCAGCGCCTCGATGTTGGTACCAGCGGCCTCATGACCTTGGCAAAGTCTGAGATCGCCTACTCGCGCCTCAAGCAGGCCTTTAGAGATCGTGCCGTTCACAAGGTTTACCACGCGGTGATTCAGGGCCACCCTGATCCGCTTTCAGGCACCTTCGATGCTCCAATCGGCCGCCACCCCAAGGCTGAGTTCAAGTTTGCTGTCATGAATGACGGAAAGCATTCGGTTACTCACTACGAAACCCTTGAAGCTTTTCCAGCTGCATCGCTGGTCGAGGTGGTCCTCGAAACCGGACGAACTCACCAAATCCGAGTGCACTTCTCAGCTTTTAGGCACCCACTGGTTGGCGACACAATGTACGGCGCCGATCCAAAGTTGGCAGCCAAATTGAACCTTGATCGCCAGTGGTTGCATGCCATGAGGTTGAGTTTTGAACACCCAACCCAGGGTCGCACCGTCGAATTCACCAGTGAGTATCCAGCTGACCTTGCCCATGCCCTCGAGGTCCTAAGGGCCAGCTAAAATCACTCGGCACGCCTGATTTCTCGAGCCTCGGCGCGGGGTTAGGCTGGTCTTCCACCACTTTTAAGGAGTCGCTTTTGTCTGCGTCTAAAGACTCGTTTGTGCACCTACACGTGCACACCGAGTATTCGATGCTCGATGGCGCAGCTCGAGTGAAACCGCTGATCCAGGCAGCTGCCGAACAGGGCATGCCGGCTATTGGAATCAGCGACCACGGTAATAACTTTGGTGCCTTCGATTTTTACAAAACAGCCAAGGCAGCCGGCGTCAAGCCGATCATCGGTATCGAGGCCTACCTTGCTCCGGGAACCAACCGGCAGGAGCGGACCAGGGTTCGATGGGGTTCTGGTGGCGAGGACGACATCTCGGGTGGTGGCGCATTCACCCACATGACCATGTTCGCCGAGAACACCGCGGGTATGTACAACTTGTTCCGGATGTCCTCAAAGGCTTGGCTCGATGGGTTCTACTTCAAGCCGCGAATGGACCGAGAGCTGCTGCAGACCTACGGAGCGGGCGTCATTGCCACCACCGGCTGTGTTTCAGGTGAGGTTCAAACTCGATTGCGCCTCGGCCAGTACGAGGAAGCCAAGAAGGCTGCGGCTGAGTTTCAGGACATCTTCGGTAAAGAAAACTTCTTCGCCGAAATCATGGACCACGGCCTCGATATCGAGCGCCGAACCATGGCCGACCTGCTTCGTCTGGCCAAAGAGCTGGACATGCCACTTCTGGCTACCAACGATTTGCACTACACCCACGCCGGCGATGCCGAGGCACACGAAGCTCTACTTTGCGTTCAATCGGGCTCAACCTTGGACGATCCGAATCGCTTCAAGTTTGACTCTCAGGAGTTTTATCTAAAGTCAGCGCAGCAAATGCGTGCACTTTTTACCGACTATCCAGAAGCCTGCGATAACACCCTCTTGGTTGCAGAGCGTTGCAATGTTGATTTTCAGGAACGCGAGCTTATGCCTCGATTCCCAGTTCCTGAGGGGCACACTGAGGCCAGCTGGTTCGAGCAAGAGGTTGCTGCGGGTATGCAGAGGCGTTATCGGGGAGATATTCCTGAGGCGCAGGCCAAGCAGGCCTCCTACGAGGTTGAAGTTATCAAGCAGATGGGTTTCCCAGGCTACTTCCTGGTAGTTGCCGACTTTATCGCTTGGGCTCGCGCCCAGGGCATCCGAGTCGGACCGGGTCGTGGTTCAGCAGCTGGATCCATCGTGGCCTATGCGCTGGGTATCACAGAGCTTGACCCGGTGAAGCACGGATTGATTTTTGAGCGTTTCCTAAACCCAGAGCGTGTATCCATGCCCGACATCGATGTTGACTTCGATGACCGGCGGCGCGGAGAAGTTATTCGCTACGTCTCGGACAAGTACGGTGATGACCGAGTTGCCCAGATCGTGACTTTTGGAACCATCAAGGCAAAGCAGGCCTTGAAAGATGCCGGTCGAGTATTGGCGATGCCTTACTCTGTCGGTGAGAAGCTGACTAAGGCCATGCCTCCAATGGTCCTCGGCCGCGACATTGCCCTTAACGACCTGATCGACAGTAAGTCTGAGCGATACAAAGAGGCCCAGGATTTCCGTGACCTCATCGAGGGTGATGAAGACTCGGCCAAGGTATTTAAACTCGCGCAGGGTCTTGAGTCTCTGAAGCGCCAATGGGGTGTCCACGCCGCCGGCGTAATCATGTCAGCCGAGCCGCTCATCGACGTCATTCCAATCATGAAGCGCGAGGATGACGGTGCCGTCATTACTCAGTTTGACCAGCCGCCTTGTGAAAAACTTGGTCTGCTCAAGATGGACTTCTTAGGTCTGCGAAACCTCACTGTGCTCGATGACACCCTGGCGAACATCAAGGCAAACCGCAATGAAACTGTGATCCTTGAGGACCTTGATCTCGATTCAGACCCGGCAACCTTTGAGCTTCTATCCCGCGGTGACACCCTTGGCGTTTTTCAGCTCGATGGAACGGCAATGCGTTCCCTTTTGCGCCTGCTAAAGCCATCGTTGTTTGAACACATCTCAGCGGTAATTGCTCTCTACCGACCTGGCCCGATGGGCATGAACTCGCACACCAACTATGCGCTTCGCAAGAATGGCTTGCAAGAGGTGGACTCAGTTCATCCTGAGCTGTCGGAATCACTCTCTGAGGTTTTGGACCCTACCTACGGCCTGATTGTTTATCAGGAGCAGGTAATGGCTGCAGCTCAAAAAGCTGCGGGCTTTACGCTGGGTAAAGCTGACCTTTTGCGTCGCGCGATGGGTAAAAAGAACAAAGAAGAGCTGGATAAGCAGTACGAGGGCTTCTCAGATGGCATGAAGGCAAACGGGTACTCTGAGGCAGCCATCAAGGCGCTTTGGGACACGCTGTTGCCTTTTGCTGACTACGCGTTCAACCGAGCCCACTCTGCGGCTTACGGTGTGCTCTCGTACTGGACTGCCTACCTGAAGGCCAATTACCCAGCCGAGTACATGGCGGCACTGCTTACTTCGGTGGGTGACTCTAAGGACAAACTTGGACTTTACCTAAGTGAGTGTCGCCGCATGGGCATAAATGTATTGGCGCCTGATGTAAATGAATCGATTGCTGCGTTTACCGCTGTCGGTGAAGATATTCGATTCGGTCTGGGTGCTGTCAGAAATGTCGGCCTCAACGTCGTCGAAGGTATTGCTGCCTCCCGTGCCGAAAAAGGCCGATTCTCAAACTTCCACGATTTCCTTCGCAAGGTTCCGGCTACGGTCTGCTCAAAGCGTGTGATTGAGTCCCTGATCAAGGCGGGCGCCTTCGACTCGATGGGGCACACTCGCCGTGCATTGCTTGAAATTCACGAAGAAGCTGTCGACGCCCAATCATCACTCAAGAAAAATGAGGCGGTAGGTCAAGTTGACCTCTTCGGCTCACTATTTGACACCGATGAATCGGTGCAGGAGACCTTTGGTGGTTCGGTTCCTGACCGCCCGGAATGGCCTAAAAAAGAGAAGCTAGCCTACGAACGCGACATGCTTGGTTTGTACGTCAGCGACCATCCTTTGGCCGGCCGAGAGGCACAACTGGCGCGATTCTCAGAGCAGACAATTGGTGCGATTGCTTCAAGCGAGACCATCAAAGACGGTGAAACGGTGACCGTAGCCGGTTTGATTACCTCGGTGCAGCACAGGGTTGCTAGGGCCTCAGGAAACCAGTACGGCTCGGTGGTGATCGAGGACTTCGAGGGTGAGATGAACGTCATGCTCATGGGTAAGACCTACCTCGAGTACGGTCGAAACCTTCAGCCAGACCAGGTAGTAGTGGTGCGCGGTCGCATCAGTCAGCGTGACGATGGCAATAGCCTGCACGCCTATTCGATCGAAACTCTGGAGGGTTCGGCTGAGAACTCCAATGGTCCTGTAATTTTACGAATGCCTGAAACTGAGGCCACGCGAGAGGTTCTCGAAGAACTTGCTCGAATTTTGCGAGTGCACTCGGGCCGCGAAGAGGTTCAGGTGCTACTCGTTGGTGACGGTACCGAAAGGCTTTTCAAACTGCAGCAAAAGGTGACCGTTAGCCAGGACCTATTTGGTGAGTTGAAAGTGTTGCTGGGAGCGCGCTGCCTTCAGGCTTAGGCCAGTTTTTCGCCCGGCTTTACGTAGCCGCGCTGGTAGTACAGCAGCGCTGGCTGAAGTTCGCCAATTAGTCCTTCGATAACGTCCACAATGATTACCGCGTTTGAAGCAACCGCGTGCTTCTCACGAATTTTTGCAATCAAAATCGAAGTTGCTGCCGGAAACACCGGAACGCCGTAAGGCCCCTCGTGCCAGTCATCATCAGCAAAGCGCAGGGTGTGGTCGGCTGCCATCTTTTGAGCTAGGGCCAAATTGCCTTCGCCAAGAGTGTGAATTGCCACGTAGCTGGCCTGCTCAAGGGCTGGCCAGGTACTTGAACCGCAGGCAACGTTGAAGCTCGCTAGGGGAGGGTTTGCACCGAGAGAAGTCATCGATGTTGCGGTAAAACCAACTGGCTTGCCGGCGGCATCGAGCATAGTGATAACCGAAACACCCGAGGCGTGCCTTCTGAAGGTTGCCTTCAGTGCTTCAACCGGATCTTTTTCAATCTCTAACTCAGACATGGCCCACTAACTGTTTCTTTCTTCAAGGGTATCCAACTCATCTCGCCGTTTAGACTTGTTTTCAAATAGAGGAGACACATTGAACGAGCCAATTCCGGTTAATTTGCGAGTCGTTGACCTTCGCGGTCAGAGTTTCGACAGTGCGCAGGTTAACCGTTTGGTTCCGCGAGCCTCGGTTGACATCACCCAAGCGGTAGAACAAATTCGACCATTGCTCGAGGACGTTCGTACGCTGGGTGAATCGGCAATTGTCGATGTAACGCTCACCCGCGATGGAGTCGATCCTCGCCCCCTTCGGGTTACCGAGGAAGAGCTTCGACGAGCTGAGGCTGAGCTCAGCCCAGAACTTCGTCGTGCCATCGAAGAGTCAATTGAGCGCGTTTTCAAAGTGTCGCGGGCCACTCTTCCGCAGAATACTTCTGTGACTCTGGCTGAGGGTGCCGTCGTTCACCAAAGGTGGCAGCCGGTCGATTCTGTTGGTCTATACGTGCCCGGCGGCAAAGCTGTTTATCCATCCAGCGTAATCATGAACGTGATTCCAGCTCAGGTTGCTGGCGTCGAGCGACTGGCTCTGGCTTCACCGGCCCAAAAAGAATTCAACGGGCGTCCGCACCCAACGGTGCTGGCTACCGCGTCAATTTTGGGTGTCAAGGACGTATTCTGCATGGGCGGTCCCGCTGCTGTGGCAGCCTTCGCCTATGGCATCAAGCAAATCGATTTTGAACCGGTCAGTCTGGTGACTGGTCCAGGAAACATTTATGTGGCAGCCGCCAAGCGTGCTCTCCGCGGCACCATCGGTATTGACTCTGAAGCTGGCACCACTGAAATCCTGATTCTTGCTGATGAAAGTGCAAATGCACGCTTCATCGCGTACGACCTAGTGAGCCAGGCCGAGCACGATGAGGCGGCCGCATCTGTTTTGGTCACCGATTCAGAGGCCCTTGCTCACGCGGTTATAAATGAGCTGGCGGCTATCGTGGCTTCAACCAGTCACGCTGAGCGAGTTCGCACCGCCCTCGAAGGGCAGCAGTCTGCAGTTGTGTTGGTCAGCTGTCTGACTGACGCTATAAAGTTCACCAATCACTACGCAACCGAGCACCTAGAAATTCACACGAGTGACAACCAGGCTGCATTGGATGCCATTACCAATGCCGGTGCAATTTTCCTCGGTGAGTACTCACCAGTTTCTCTGGGTGACTACATGGCCGGGTCAAACCACGTTTTGCCTACCGGTCAACAGGCAAAATTCGGTGCTGGCTTGGGTGTGCACACATTCCTGCGCGCTCAGCAGGTAATTGATTATCAGCGGGCTGGTCTCGAGCCGATTGCCAAGATGGTCGCCGATTTTGCCGAATCCGAGGGATTGCCTGGCCACGGGGATGCCGTCACCGCGCGTTTTGATCGGTAAAAAACAGATTTAACTTGCAAGTTGGCCTCCAAAATCACAAGATATAGTGGTTAGGAAACAAAATATTTCTACATCTAGTGTCAAAATTTGTAGAGAGAACAAGGTTTGTTTCGGAAGGGCTTGATTATGCACTGTCCATTTTGCAGATTCGCCGATTCGCGCGTGACCGATTCGCGCACCTCAGATGATGGTTCATCGATTCGTCGTCGCCGTCAGTGCCCTGAGTGTGGCATGCGCTTCAGCACGACCGAAACCGCCAGCCTCACAGTGGTAAAGCGCAGCGGTGTGACCCAACCTTTCAGCCGTGACAAAATCATGAACGGTGTTAGAAAAGCATGCCAGGGGCGTCCAGTTTCTGAATCAGACCTTGCACTCTTGGCCCAGACCGTTGAAGAAGACGTTCGGTCCACCGGCGCTGCTCAGCTCGAGGCAAACGACATCGGTCTTGCCATCCTGGAGCCACTTCGAAAGCTCGACGAGGTTGCTTTTATGCGTTTCGCCAGCGTTTATCAGGGTTGGGAGACTCTAGAAGATTTTGAGGCTGCGATCGGAAAGCTTCGGGCCAGCCACCAAGAACAGTAGTGTCGTACCCTCGGCTCAGAATTACTTTTTAGTCACAGACGAAAGGCAAGTTCATGAATGACCACCAAGACTTCGGAGCTTCAACAGCAACCGGCCGCGGACTGACTATTAGCCGGATTTACACGCAAGAGGGTGTTCACCCTTACGACCAGGTCAATTGGGAATACCGCGACGTCGTGCAGACCAATTGGCAGACCGGCGAGACCATTTTTGAGCAAGCTGGCGTTGAATTCCCCGACTTCTGGAGCATCAATGCCAGCACAATTGTGACTACAAAGTACTTCCGCGGTGCCGTTGGTGCTTCCGACCGCGAATTCAGTCTCAAACAACTGATCAACCGCGTGGTCCACACCTACACACACGCGGGGCGTGAACACGGATATTTTGCCTCCGAGAATGACGCTACGGTTTTTGAGCACGAACTCACCTACATGCTGCTAAACCAGATCTTCAGCTTCAATTCACCAGTATGGTTCAACGTTGGCACCAAGAGCCCGCAACAGGTATCCGCCTGCTTCATTCTCGCCGTCGACGATTCAATGGATTCGATTTTGAACTGGTATCGCGAAGAGGGGCTGATCTTCAAAGGTGGTTCCGGAGCCGGTCTCAACCTCTCACGAATTCGCTCATCCAAGGAACACCTCAAAAAGTCAGGCGGAACCGCGTCCGGCCCGGTTTCGTTCATGCGTGGGGCTGATGCCAGCGCTGGCACAATCAAGTCGGGCGGTGCCACGCGCCGAGCAGCCAAAATGGTAGTCCTAGACGTCGATCACCCGGACATCGAAGAATTCATTGAGACCAAGGCACGCGAAGAGGGCAAAATTCGCGTTCTCCGAGACGCCGGTTACAACATGGAGCTCGGCGGCAAGGACATCATCTCCGTCCAGTACCAAAATGCCAATAACTCCGTGCGGGTAAATGCTGAGTTCATGGAAGCGGTGGAACACGGTGGCTCTTTTGGTCTTCGTGCCCGCACCACTGGTGAAGTGATCGAAACCGTTGATGCACGCGAACTATTTGCAAAAATTGCTGATGCTGCGTGGCAATGTGCCGACCCAGGTATTCAGTACGACGACATTATTAACGACTGGCACACAACTCCCGAGTCAGGCCGAATTTCAGCATCTAACCCTTGCTCGGAATACATGCACCTTGACAACTCAAGCTGCAACCTAGCCTCGCTCAACCTGCTCAAGTTCCTGCTTCCAGACGGTTCTTTTGACAGCGATACCTTCATCAAGGCCAATGAACTTATTTTTACGGCCATGGACATTTCGATTTGCTTTGCCGACTTCCCAACCGAGGCAATTGCCGAGACAACTCGTGCTTTCCGCCAACTAGGCATTGGCTATGCAAATCTCGGGGCCCTACTTATGGCGATTGGCGTTCCTTATGACAGTCGCGAAGGTTTTGCACTAGCGGCCGCAATCACCTCACTGATGACAGCAACCGCTTATCGCCGTTCGGCAGAGCTAGCCGGTGTAGTCGGGGCTTACGAGGGCTTTGCTAAAAACCAGTTCGCTCACGAGCGAATTATGGCCAAGCACCAAGAGGCAAGTTTGCAGGTTGATCCGGTCAGCCAAATTGATGCTGACGTAATCGATGCAGCCAATTATCAGTGGGCTTTGAACCGTGAAATCGGTGCCCAAAATGGCTGGCGCAACGCCCAGGCCTCGCTCTTAGCCCCAACCGGGACCATCGGATTCATGATGGATTGCGACACGACTGGAATCGAACCTGATTTCTCACTAGTCAAGTACAAGAAGCTCTCAACTGGCGGTTCGATGCAGATCGTCAACCAAACTATTCCGTTTGCGCTTCACCGCCTTGGCTATGCCCAAGAAACCATTGAGCAAATCATTGAGCACATTGGTCAGCACGGTCACGTGGTTGATGCTCCTGGTTTGAAGCTCGAACACTATCCAATTTTTGATACCGCGATTGGCGTCCGGGCAATTGAGCCGATGGGTCATGTCCGCATGATGGCTGCGGTTCAACCGTTCCTGTCGGGTGCTATTTCAAAGACCGTAAACATGCCTGAGACAGCTACTCGCGAGGAAATCGCTGACGTGTACTTCCAGGGCTGGAAAATGGGCCTGAAGGCTCTGGCCATCTATCGTGACAACTGTAAAGTCGGTCAGCCACTTTCTGACGCCAAGGCAAAATCTGCCCCCGCTGCAGACAGTGATCAAAAACTAGTCTCTTCAGGGCTGGGTTCGCCAATGGCTCACCCAGTTCGAAAGCGCCTGCCAAAGTCGCGGCCATCATCAACAACTTCGTTCACTGTGGGCGGAGCTGAGGGGTACATGACCGCCGGCTCTTACCCTGACGGTGGCCTCGGTGAGGTATTCCTCAAGCTTGGTAAACAGGGCTCAACCTTGGCCGGCGTAATGGACGCATTCTCGATTGCAGTCTCGATCGGCCTGCAATATGGCGTCCCACTTGAAACCTTTGTGCAAAAGTTCACGAATGTGTCCTTCGAGCCGGCTGGACTGACCGATGACGCCGACATTCGAATGGCCAAGTCGCTGATGGATTACATTTTCAGGCGCCTGGCTCTCGACTACTTGCCAATCGAGACGCGAACCTACCTAGGTATTCTCTCCTCGGAGGAGCGCACCGCCGCACTCGATGCCAATTCGGCCTACGGACTGCCAGAGGTTGTCCCGCAAACAACTCAGCCTGCTTCGAACAACACCGACTCACCAATTTCCGCAGGAGCGGCGGTTGACGACGCACTGCGTCAGGTGGCCGACGCAGTAGCTGAGGTAGTTGTTGAAACGCCGCCACAGGCCAGTGTGAAACGCGAGATTCATTCCTCAGCCGAGCTTTTCGAAATGCTGCAGGGCACTGAATCAGATGCGCCACTTTGTTTCAACTGCGGTATCAAGATGCGTCCGTCTGGTTCCTGCCACGTTTGTGAGGGTTGTGGCTCAACCTCGGGCTGCAGCTAGTCGCTGAGGTATTCTTTACCGGTGCTGTATCGCCTAATTTTTAAACTTTTCTTCGCTCGTCTAGATGCTGAGCAAGCTCACCACATCGGAATGTTTGGCATTCGGTTTGCGGGTGCCATTGGGCTCACAAAGTTGGCTCGGGTTCGCACCAGCGGTCGCGGATCAGTCCAGGCTTTTGGTCTTCACTTCGATGCTCCATTTGGTGTAGCCGCTGGCTTTGACAAAAATGCAGTGGCTATCAAAGCTCTCGGAGAGCTTGGGTTCTCTCACGTTGAAATTGGCACCGTAACGGCAATTCCTCAGGGTGGCAACGAAAAACCACGCTTGTTTCGCTTGATTCCTGACCGTGCCCTGATTAACCGCATGGGATTTAACAACGATGGCGCTCAGGTCGTGGCAAATCGGTTAGAGAAACTCAGGGCCCGTCACGGTTCAAACCTGCCGGTCATCGGCGTCAACATTGGCAAGAGTCGAGTGGTTGAGGTTGAGCAGGCAGAATCTGACTATCGAGCCAGCGCTCGTTTGCTAGCTCCACATGCTGACTATTTGGCAGTGAATGTTTCATCACCAAATACGCCAGGTCTGCGTTCGCTGCAATCGGTTGAAGCCTTGGCGCCAATCCTGACTGCTGTGCTACAAGAAGCAGGAAGCACCCCGGTGCTAGTAAAGATTGCCCCAGATCTTGCTGATGAGGACATTGCGGCAGTTGCAGATTTGGCATTTGACATCGGGTTGGCCGGTTTGATTGCTACCAACACAACAATTTCTCGCGATGGCCTCAAAACTAACCCCAACATCGTCGCTGCAGCTGGCGCCGGAGGGCTTTCGGGCGCTCCGCTCAAGGCAAGATCGCTCGAGGTGCTCCGCTTGCTTAGGGCTCGCCTAAATGGCCGGGTTGCCATTATTTCTGTTGGCGGAATCGAAACCGCGGCTGAAGCGCAAGAACGCTTGGATAACGGTGCAACCCTGGTCCAGGGTTACACAGGATTTATCTACGAGGGTCCGCTCTGGGCAAGGCGAATCAACCGCGAACTAACTCGCTAATAAAAAAGGACCGCCATCAAGGCGGTCCTTTTTTGCTGAGTCGTTTGGCTACTTTTTGCGGCCGCGCTTTACACGGGCTTTTGGCAAGCGCATTGGGCGCATCTGAATCGAGCGCATCGCGGCGTACCAGCGAAGGCCTGACTCTACCTTGTCGGCTCCATACTTTTCGGCAAGTTCCTTGGTAGCTCCGCGGCCGATCAAAGTTGCATTTACACCCACAACAATGAACAACAACCACATGGCGACCAGTGTGGTCAGCTGAACAATGTAGCTGTCGATGGCCGAGATGATGATGACCAAAAACAGCGTCGGCATAACCATTTCGCCGGCAGTGAATCTTGAGTCCACGTAGTCACGCACAAAAGCGCGCTGTGGTCCTCGGTCGCGAGCACTTAGGTACTTCTCGTCGCCTCGAGCCATACCCTCGCGTGCGCGTAGACGTTCTTCTTTCAGGCGAGCCTTGGCAGCGGCACGAGCCTCTGGGCTTCGGTCGCCAACCAGTGGCTTGCGGTTTAGCGCTTCGCGTTCTTTACGGCTCGGGGTAGGGCGCCCCTTTGGCTCGGCAGATTTCTTTTGCTCGGTCATTAATGTCCTCAGTAACTTGCTTGGGCTTATAGATTACTCTCATGACCTCAGTGCCAGACTCAGAATTCAGCCGATTTGCCCAAGATTCGGCCTCCAGTGTCGACAACCGCTTTGAGGTCACGCTTAGCTCGCTTATTGAGCTATCCAAGGTGCCTGGAATCGCCTGGGAGGCCTTTGATAGTTCAAATCTTGATACCAGCGCTCAGATGGTCGCTGATTTGTTCAGAAACCTAAATATTTTTGACTTTGTCGAGGTTAGAAGATCCGCAGTTGACGGAAAACCCGGCGCACCGGCTGTTATCGCCAGACGAGCTGCCAAAAACGGCAAACCTCAGGTGCTCCTCTATGCCCATCATGATGTTCAGCCGCCGGGCAACATAGATGACTGGAAAACCAAACCATTCGAGCCGGTAAGAACCGAGGATCGAATTTTTGGCAGGGGAGTGGCTGACGACAAGGCGGGCATTGTTGCCCACCTGGCAGCACTACAGGCCCTAGTCGATTCGAAGGGTAAAGACTTTGACCTCGGTATTTCACTCTTCATTGAGGGTGAGGAGGAGGCCGGTTCTCCCACCTTCAGAAACTTTCTCGAAGAAAACCAAGCTGATCTAGCCGCTGATGTAATCATCGTTGCCGACTCAGGAAACTGGACCACCGAAATTCCTGCCCTGACTACCACCCTCCGAGGATTGGTTTCGGTGGTTGTTCAGGTGAAGACCCTGGATCATGCCGTGCACTCAGGAATGTACGGGGGAGCGGTGCCCGATGCGATGTTAGCCACAATCAAATTACTCGCCAGCCTGCATGATGACCAAGGTGAGGTTGCGGTAGCGGGCCTCAAATCAGCCCAAACCGACGAACTGGCCTATTCCGAGAATTCTCTGAGGCAGGACTCAGGGCTTTTGCCTAACACTCAAACAATCGGATCTGGCGGCATCCTGCAGAGAATTTGGGGCAAGCCGGCCATCACTGTAATCGGTATCGACGGGCAACCAGTTGCCCTGTCCTCGAACACCCTTTTACCGAGTGTGAGGGCCAAAATCAGCATGAGAATAGCACCGGGGCAAGATCCGGCCGAGGCGCTGAACCTCCTAAAAGCTCATCTTCTAGGTCACACGCCGTTTGGTGCTGAGCTTTCATTTGGTGAAGTTGAATTGGGCAAGCCTTTTGACATGGATGATTCTGGCTGGGCAGCTCAGTTGGTAAAGAAATCCTTGGCTCACGGATGGAGTGCGGCTCCGGTGAACATTGGTATCGGCGGCTCAATTCCTTTCATCGCAGACTTGACCGAGGTATTTCCGTCGGCCCAAATTCTGGTTACCGGAGTTGAGGACCCAGATTCGCGAGCTCACAGCCCTAACGAATCCGTTCACATTGAAAGCCTAAGAAAAGCCATGGTTTCTGAGGCGATTTTCCTGCTTGCAGGGAATGAACTTCAGCTCTGAGGGGTTCACTTACAGCGTCGAGAAAGTTAGACTTATCTCACCAAAGTACGTAGAAAGCGGACCAAATGACTCAGACTCTAGAAACCGGCGTAACTCTTACCGAGCAGGCTCAGGACAAGGTTCGCACTCTCATTTCTGCTGAGGGTCGCGACGACCTGCGTTTGCGCGTAGCAGTCCAGCCTGGAGGTTGTTCAGGACTTATTTACCAGCTTTACTTTGACGAGCAGTTGGCCGAGGGTGACGTCGTATCAGAGTTCAACGGCGTTGAGGTTGTAGTAGACAAAATGAGTGTTCCTTACCTCGACGGAGCTTCTATTGACTTCGAAGACACCATCCAGAAGCAGGGTTTCACCATCGACAACCCAAATGCAGCTGGTTCATGTGCCTGCGGCGATTCATTCAACTAGACACAATTCAGAAAAAATTTCTAAAACCCCGATTTGCTCAGCGGCGAATCGGGGTTTTTCTGTTCAAAAATCCGTTATTCAACAGCGTTTGTGGCTCGATGGCGGCCACAATGAGCGTAGGATAGACAACGTAACGATTCGATATTCGAAGGGTCGATTGTGCTAAAAAAGCGTGCAATTAAGTGGGCAGCCTTGCCTACTGCAGCATCATTGATGTTGCTCCTCAGTGGCTGTACTCCTCAGGAGTTCCAGCGTGGTTTGCTGCCGGGTGAAACCGGTGTAACCAACCACACCGAGCGCATTGTTGGTCTCTGGACCACATCATGGATTGTCCTATGGATCGTCGGTGGTATTGCTTGGGCTCTGATGTTCTGGGCAATCATCGTCTACCGTCGCCGCAAGGGAGACACCGCACCACCTTCGCAGCTTCGTTACAACAACCCGATTGAGACCATGTTCACCGTGGTCCCGCTAATCATCACCATCGGATTCTTCGCCTTCACTGCCCGCGACATGGCAGCCATCGAGGCACCGGTTGCAAACCCGGACGTAGAAATCGAAGTTATCGGTAAGCAGTGGAGCTGGGACTTCAACTACGTTGACGGCAACGTTTACGACTCTGGTGTTCAGTCTGACTTTGATGGCGAAGAGGGTGCTGAAGCAAAGCTTCCAACCTTGTACCTGCCAGTCAACAAGTCAGTCAAGATTGACCTTTCTGCTCGCGACGTAATCCACTCTTTCTGGGTAATCGACTTCCTTTACAAGAAGGACATGTTCCCGGGTCGCACCAACACCATGTACTTCACCCCTCAGGTTGAGGGAACCTACCAGGGTAAGTGTGCTGAGCTCTGTGGTGAGTACCACTCATTGATGTTGTTCAACGTCAAGGTTGTCTCACAGGCCGAGTATGACGCTCACCTTGCTGACCTAGCTGCAGCCGGCAATGTCGGTCAGCTGGATGAAACCTACGACCGCAACCAGAACCTTCCTGGCGACAACCCAGAGATCAGAGGATAAGGACTATGGCTACCGCAACTGCAACCAAGCCGGCCTACGGAACTTCTAAGAAGA
This sequence comes from Rhodoluna sp. KAS3, assembly GCF_026000575.1. NCBI lineage: Bacteria > Bacillati > Actinomycetota > Actinomycetes > Micrococcales > Microbacteriaceae > Rhodoluna > Rhodoluna sp. KAS3. The sequence goes on from NZ_AP026910.1 coordinate 523,370, forward strand.
CCAAGGGACAGATCCTGGTCGACTGGCTAACCACAACCGATCACAAGAAGATCGGTTACCTGTACCTAATTACCTCGTTCGCATACTTCCTTATCGGTGGTGTGATGGCATTGGTAATTCGTGCCCAGCTGGCTGCCCCTGGTCTTGACATCGTTCAGACCAAAGAGCAGTACAACCAGTTGTTCACCATGCACGGAACCATCATGTTGCTGATGTTCGCGACCCCATTGTTTGCGGCATTCGCCAACATCTTGATGCCAGTTCAGATTGGTGCTCCAGACGTGGCATTCCCTCGTCTAAACGCCATCGCCTACTGGTTCTACTTCTTCGGTTCATTCGTAGCTGTTGCTGGTTTCTTCACCCCACAGGGTGCAGCAAGCTTCGGTTGGTTTGCTTACGCTCCGCTAAACAGCACCACATTCTCGCCTGGTCTAGGTGGCGACCTGTGGGTATTCGGTCTTGCCCTTAGCGGTTTCGGAACCATCATGGGTGGTGTCAACTTCATCACCACGATTTTGACGATGCGTGCTCCTGGTATGACCATGTTCCGTTTGCCAATTTTTGTTTGGAACACTCTGGTTACCTCGATTCTGGTCATCATGTGTTTCCCTCCTCTTGCGGCTGCACTGTTTGCACTGGGTGCCGACCGTCGTTTCGACGCTCACATCTTCGACCCAGCTAACGGTGGCCCAATGCTTTGGCAGCACCTGTTCTGGTTCTTCGGCCACCCAGAGGTTTACATCCTTGCGTTGCCGTTCTTCGGAATCATTTCTGAAATCTTCCCGGTCTTCAGCCGCAAGCCAATCTTTGGTTACAAGACCTTGGTCTACGCAACCATCGCTATTGCTGCGCTGTCGATGACTGTTTGGGCGCACCATATGTACGTGACCGGTTCGGTGCTACTACCGTTCTTCGCGTTCACCACCATGCTTATCGCAGTGCCTACCGGTGTAAAGATCTTCAACTGGATTGGTACCTTCTGGAAGGGCTCAGTCTCGTTCGAAACCCCAATGCTTTACGCACTGGGCTTCTTGACTACCTTCATCTTCGGTGGTTTGACCGGTGTAATCCTTGCTTCACCAGCACTGGACTTCCACCTGTCTGACAGCTACTTCGTAGTTGCTCACTTCCACTACGTAGTCTTCGGTACCGTTGTGTTCGCAATGTTTGCCGGTATCTACTTCTGGTACCCAAAGATGACCGGAAAGATGCTGAACGAGCGCCTAGGAAAGATCCAGTTCTGGCTATTGTTCACCGGTTTCCACGTGACCTTCTTGATTCAGCACTGGTTGGGCATCATCGGTATGCCACGTCGTTACGCGACCTACCTGCCTGAAGACGGTTTCACCTGGATGAACGGCGTTTCAACAGCTGGTTCGGCATTGCTAGCACTGTCTGTGATTCCGTTCCTATGGAATATCTACATCACCGCTCGTAAGGGTGAAAAGACCACCCTGAACGACCCATGGGGCTACGGACGCTCACTTGAGTGGGCTACAGCTACTCCGTTCCCACGCCACAACTTCACCTCAATTCCACGTGTGCGTTCAGAGTCTCCAGCATTCGACTTGAACCACCCAGAGTACGCAGCGCCTGAGGCTAAGGCTTCTGCTGCACCAAAGAAGTAAGGGCTAGCAGCATGAAGTTCAACGGAAACCTATTCTGGTTCCTAACCGTCTTCTACTTTGTAGATGCAATCGGTTATGCCATCTGGTGGTACAACACCAATGGTGGTTACGAGCCAATTGGTACCGCGGCTATCGCGATGCTCGGCTTTATGTCGGCTTTCTTGGCGTTCTACATCAAGAAGACCCACAAGGTACAGGGTCCGGTTCCTGAGGACCGCCTAGACGCAAACATCGAAGATGGTGACTCTGAGATTGGCTACTTCGCCCCTTGGAGCTGGTGGCCACTATTCCTTGGTCTATTCGCATCGATGGCTTTCGCAGCCTTGGCAGTGGGTTGGTGGCTGTTCTTCATCGCCTTCCCACTCTGCTTGGTAGCGATCATCGGATTCGTATTCGAACGTAGCCGTGGCCTAAACGCCCACTAAAGGCTTATGAAAATGCCCCAGCCACTAGTTGGTTGGGGCATTTTTTGCGCTAGATCGATGAGCGTGCACGTTTCATTGCGGAATCACTAATGACACAGGGGAGAGGCCAGGGGCAGTTCGCGTCAAGCGAGGTTGGCGTCTGCCCAGTAGTAAATAGCCCGTTGGATGAACACTGCCAACCCAGGCTCGTAGGCCTCGTACGTTGCTTTGAATGCCGGATCCATTGTGTAGGTTAGTGCCAGAGATTTGTAGGCCACCCTATTTGGAGTCCAGAACTGGCATACGTAGGCGTAGTGCTTTCCAATCCACTCCTGAATGGCTTCAGAATCAGCCGAATTGCCTTCAACCATGAGAGCTGCGATGTTCTGGGCAATATGATCATGGCCGCGCTTGTACTCGTTGTACTGCTCTTGGTTGGTGTGCAGACTCGCGTGGTGAGAGCTGGCTGTTGGTTCGAAAGTCACACTCTGATTCTAGAACGCGAAGCCACCGCCCAGCCGGGTAAAAGAAAACCCCCACAGCCTTTGGGCCGCGGGGGAGTTCTCAGATAATTTACTTCTTGGCTGGGGTCTTCTTGGCAGCTACGGCCTTCTTAGGCTTTTCCTCAACCGCAGGAGCGTGGTCGTGGTGTGCTGCGTCAAGCTCACTCTGAGTTACCGGCGCAATGCGGTCCTCGAAGTAGAAGCGTGACAGACCTGCACGGATTCGAGCACCGATGGTGATCTTTCCGGCAGCGTTCGGGCGGGCCAAGGTTGGAGCGTAGTCCTTGAAGTCGACCAGCTTCCACTGCTCAAACTCGTCTAGAGGCTCGTGAACCTCAATGTACTCGCCGTGTGGCAAGCGCACGATGCGTCCGGTTTCGCGACCGTGAAGGACAATCTCGCGGTCCTTACGCTGGAGCGATAGACAGGTGCGCTTAGTGATGATGTAAGCCAAGATTGGGCCAACGATGAGCAGGATCTGCATCGAGGTCAGGACCTGGTTTAGTGACATCTTAAAGTTGGTTGCAATTAAGTCGGTTGCTGCGCCGGCCCAAAGGACTGCGTAGAAGACCACACCAGCGGCACCAATAGCAGTGCGGGTTGGCGCGTTGCGTGGGCGGTCAAGGACGTGGTGTTCACGCTTGTCGCCGGTGACCCAAGCTTCGATGAATGGGTAGATGGCTACAACAATCAAGAAGCCAACGCCCACGATCATAGGAAGCAGGATGTTGAGTGCCCAGGTGTTTCCACCAATGATGAACTCAAGACCGGTAGGGGCCAAGCGCAGAGCGCCATCCAACCAACCAATGTACCAGTCAGGCTGAGTACCAGCTGAAACTGGAGATGGGTCGTAGGCACCGAAGTTCCAAACTGGGTTGATGGTGAAGGTCGCTGAGATCAGCATGATTACACCGAACACGATGAAGAAGAAACCACCAGCCTTAGCCACGTATACAGGCATTAGCGGGTAACCAACAACGTTGGAGTCCTTGCGTCCAGGGCCTGAGTAGTGGGTGTGCTTGTGAATAACCACCATGAAGAGGTGAATCACGATGAACACCAAGATCAGTGCTGGAACGAGAAGAATGTGCAGACCGTAGAGGCGCGCGATGATTTCTTCGCCTGGGAACTCGCCACCGAATAGTAGTGATGATGTGTAGGCGCCAATGACCGGTAGGCCCTTGATCATTCCATCGATGATGCGAAGACCGTTACCTGATAGAAGGTCATCAGGAAGTGAGTATCCGGTGAATCCACCGGCCATACCCAAAACGAAGAGTACGAAACCGACTACCCAGTTGATTTCTCGAGGCTTGCGGAATGCACCGGTGAAGAATACGCGAAGCATGTGTAGACCGGCAGCAGCTACGAATAGCAGTGCTGACCAGTGGTGAACCTGGCGCATCAATAGACCGCCGCGAACCTCAAATGAGATGTCCAAGGTCGATGCATAAGCGATCGACATCTCGGCGCCCTTAAGTGGCCCGTAGACACCGTCGTAAATAACCGGAGTCATCGCCGGCTGGAAGAAGAAGGTCAAGAAAGTACCTGACAACAGCAACACGAGGAAGCTGTATAGGGCGACTTCACCCAGCATGAACGACCAGTGGTCAGGGAAAACTTTGCGGCCGAATTCCTTCAGGATGCCTGCTACGCCGACGCGTTCGTCTAGGTAGTTAGCGGTGCCCGCAAGAAATCCACCCTTTTTAGGTGCTGCAACTGCGTTACTCATTTTTAGCGCTCCCAGAAGCTAGGGCCAACAGGTTCGGTGAAGTCGCTCTGAGCGATCAGGTAACCTTCGGCGTCAACGGTGATTGGTAGCTGTGGCAATGGGCGTGATGCAGGCCCGAAAACCACCTTGCAGGCATCAGTGACATCGAATGTCGACTGGTGGCAAGGGCAAAGCAGGTGGTGAGTGTGCTGCTCGTAGAGTGCAACTGGGCAACCTACGTGGGTACAGATCTTTGAGTAAGCAACGATGCCGTCGTATGACCAGCTCTTGCGCTCCTCAGATTCTTTGATGTCGGCAGGGTCAAGGCGAACCAAAAGAACGGCTGCCTTAGCCTTCTCTTCGAGCTTGTGGTGCTCTAGCTCGCTGAGGCCCTCAGGAATTACGTGGAAAACAGAACCAATGGTTACGTCTGAAGCCTTGATCGGCAGACCGCTTGGGTCCTTAGCCAAGCGAGTGCCCTTCTTCCACATGGTGTGGCGAAGGGTGTCGCCAGGGTTAGGTCCCAAGTCGCCGAAAATCATGATTGCTGGCAGCGGGAACAAAGCCAATGCGCCGTAAAGTGAGCGACGAATAAGCTTGCGACGGCTAAAACCAGACTCAGAGTCGGCAAGCTTGATGATTTCAACTGCACGGGCGCGAACTTCCTCTGAACCACGAGCAATGTGGCGCTCCTCTGATACTTCAGCATCAGGCATCAGGGTCTTGGCCCAGTGCACAGCACCGATTCCAATGCCCAAGAGGCCAAGGGTGATGCCGAGACCTAGTAGGAGAGTGTTCAGGCGAACGGTGCCAAGTTCTTCGGTGATAGGGAATGCAAAGTACGCGTAAACCGCAAATGCGCTACCGACGATAGAAGTGAAGAACAGAGCAGCAACCTGACGAGCAGCTGCCTTCTCGTGCTTCACGCTCTTGTCTGTCATGCGGACACGGTGAGGCTCTAGGCCTGGGTCCTGCAGTCGATCGGCTGGAATCACGGCCAAGCCTGCGGCGTAGTCGTGCTCTGGCTCTTGCGAATCCGCTGAAGTGATGCTCTTGTTGCTCACTCTATGCTCCCTTGTATTTCTAAAGTTCTAAAAGTTAGTTTGACTTAGCGCCAAGCCAAATGGTGATGGCGATAATCAGACCCAAAACAAATACCCAAGCAAACAGACCCTCAACAACAGGACCAAGGTTCGCTAGTTCATAACCACCGGCTGATGGGTTTTCTTCCACGTACTTCAAGTAAGTGATGATGTCTTTTTTGTCTTCTGGAGTCAGGTTTGCGTCATTGAAGACCGGCATGTTCTGTGGGCCGGTAACCATGGCCTCGTAGATGTGCTTTGACTCAACACCGGTTAGTGAAGGTGCAAACTTTCCCTCGGTTAGTGCTCCACCGGCACCAACTGCGTTGTGACACATCGCACAGTTGATGCGGAACAGCTCGCCACCGCGAGTTGCATCGCCGTCTGCGGCAAGCATTTCTTCGGTTGGAACAGCAGGACCAGGTGCAAGTGAGGCTACGTAGGCAGCCAGTGAATCGATCTGCTCCTGGGTGAACTGAACCTTCTTGGCCTGAAGCTGAGGTCCTGAAGCCTGACCAGGCATACGACCGGTTCCAACCTGGAAGTCGACTGAAGCTGCTCCAACGCCAATCAGGCTTGGTCCAGCTGCTGAACCTTCGGCAGCCTTTCCGTGACAGCTGGCACAGTTAGCCAAAAAGAGCTTGCGGCCTTCTTCGACCTGAGCGGCGCTGGCCACTGCTGATGCTGGCTTGACCTGCTCGACCGCGGCTGTAGCAGCTGCGTAGCCACCACCGGTTAGCGCAAGACCAGCTGCCATTACTAGAACAGCAGCAAATGGGCTGCGTCGCGAGCCCTTGTTTTTCATGAAAGCCATCTTTGGAGTCTCTCTTTATTTCAAAACGTAAACAATAAGGAACAGGCCGATCCAGACCACGTCAACGAAGTGCCAGTAGTAAGAAACCACGATGGCACTGGTTGCCTCGTAGTGACCGTACTTCTTGGCTGCGTAGGTGCGGCCGATGATTAGCAGGAACGCGACTAGACCGCCGGTTACGTGAAGTGCGTGGAACCCGGTGGTGATGTAGAAGGCGCTGCCGTAAGAGTTTGAGTTGAGAGCAACACCCTCAGAGATCAAGGTGGCGTACTCCCAGACCTGACCGGCCACGAAGATTGCACCCAAGAAGTAGCTGAGCATGAACCACTCGGCCACGCCCCACTTGGCTGGTGACCAACCGGTTGCACGTGGCTGAAGGCGCTCAGCAGCAAAAACACCGAACTGAGCGGTGAAAGATGAGGCGACCAAAATGATGGTATTCACCAGAGCGAACGGAACGTTCAGGATTGCTGTGTCGTGAGCCCAGATTTCAGGCGAGTTTGCGCGAAGGCTGAAGTACATCGCGAAAAGGCCAGCAAAGAACATCACCTCGCTTCCAAGCCAAACGATTGTTCCAACCGAGGTTGAACTTGGGCGGTTAATGACAGGTGCGCTTAAGGTCGTCATGCTTCAATCCTAACCCTGAGAAGTGCCTGAAATCGGCATTTTTTGGGCATGAATTCGAGAAATTCGGCAATAAACTTTGGGTTATGACCTCAGCATTGACCTGGCCTTCGATTTTGACCAAACTGATCGACCGAACCGATCTGACTCGAGCAGAATCCAGCTGGGTAATGGGTCAATTTCTTGGGGGAGAGACCCCTGAACCAGTGATGGCCGGATTCATGACTGCCATGCGCGCCAAGGGAGAAACCGTGGCTGAACTGTCTGGTCTGGTCGATGCCATGCTGCTCAATTCGGTCAAACTCGATACTGGATCTGATGCGGTAGACATCGTTGGAACCGGGGGAGACCTGATCGGTACCGTAAACATTTCCAGCATGGCCTCGATTTTGGTTGCCAGTGCCGGAATTCCGGTTCTTAAGCACGGATCCCGTTCTGCATCAGGAAAGACCGGCTCTTCTGAGATGCTGGAGGCATTGGGAATCCGCTTGGACCAAACTCCGGAGCAGGTCGCCGAGGTTTTTAGAAAAGTGGGCATCACGTTCTTCTTTGCTCCGGTTTTTCACCCAGCCATGCGCTTCGTTGGTCCGGTTCGCAAGGCGCTTGGCGTGCCAACCACGTTCAACTTCTTAGGTCCGCTGGCCAACCCAGTCCAGCCAATTGCTACTTCACTTGGTGTTTCAAATGCCACCATGGCGCCACTTTTGGCGCAGGAGTTAGCAGCGCGCGGCCGCACCGGCTTGGTATTTAGAGGCAACGATGGCCTTGATGAGCTCTCAACCGTTGCCGACAGTCAAATCTGGCAGGTAGTCGGGGGAGAGGTTCAACAACATGAGCTTCAGCCGACCAAACTTGGCTTGGCCAAGGTGGATGTCGATTCACTACTTGGCGGGGATGCGGTTCAGAACGCCGCAGTTGCTCGCGACTTGTTTGCCGGGGAATCCGGTGGAAACTTGGGTGCGATTAAGGACATCGTTTTGCTGAACGCAGCCGGTGGCGTGGTTGCCTACGAACTGGCTAAAGATCCATCTCGAAGCGACGTGTCGTTGGAGCTTCGATTCGAAGATGCACTCCAGAAAGTCACCACAGCCTTAGAGAGCGGCGCAGCGGCTGAAAAAGTTGCTGATTGGGTCGCTGCAACAGCGTAGCCGGAGCACCTCACGGAAAATTCTTGACGGGGACCGGTTTTGAAACATTACTTGACATAATGTACATTATCGGCGTTAGTTATTGAGCTCAGAAGTGGTTGCGTAAAAAGGAAACCAACCCGTGTGGGCCAACCAACTCGCCAGAGGCAATTAGCTCGTCAACGCTCCACCATCGGTGTTCTAAGACATCTCGGCGCTCGTCATCAGTCCAGCCGGTTGTCTCAAGTTCAAAGTTCGAAACCCGATGGATATAGAAATAATCCACATACGTGTGTTGATTTCCGTCAGCCCAGGTCCAGGTTCCCGATGTTTGCCAAATTTGATCCCCAAGGTCTTCTGGAGCCAGCTTGATGCCAGTTTCTTCGCTAAGTTCACGCACGGCGGCCTCTAATGGTGTCTCGCCAAAGTCAATCCCGCCACCCGGAGTTATCCATCTAGGTGGCAAACCGACCTCAGGATCAAAATGGGTGAGCAACAGGAACAATCGATTTTCATCGTCCACAAGGATTACGCGGGCCGTTTCTCGGTGTTGTCCAGGTCTCATGAGTTAAGTTTGCCCCAGAACTGTCATATGCTCAGATTATGAGTTCGAGTCTGCACGGTGAAACGCCAGCCTTCCAGATATTGGCGCACCGAGGGCTCATCACCGAAGATTCACCGCACGAAAACACCATCGCAGCTTTTCAGGCGGCTCTGGCTGCAGGTGCCGACATTATCGAAACCGATGTGCGCGCTACATCGGACGGTATTGCGTTGGTTTTTCACGATGCCGACCTTTCGCGATTCACCGGTCAGAAGACCCGGATTGGCCGGCAGCCTTTTTCGATACTAAAAAGCCACTTGGGCGCTGTAGGTGTTCAATTGCACTCACTTGAAGAGGTATTGCTGACCTTTCCTTCGGCTCGATTCAACATCGATGTTAAAGATTTTCAAGCGGCTTCAGCGGTTGCCGAGGTTATCAATCGCCACTCGGCTGCCGATCGGGTGTTGATCACCTCATTTCGAAAAAGACGCCGGGCAGCTGCGCTTCGGTCAATTTCAAATCCAGTTGAATCCTCGGCAAGTGCAACCGAGCTTTTGGTCATTTATCTCCTGATAAAACTCAGGCTCGGCCGTTTATTGCCGGTGTTTTTTGGCTCGTTGACTGCCCTGCAAATTCCTCGCTCCAGTGGACCCCTCCGGTTTGACAGCGCTGGATTTATCCGGGCGGTTCAACAGGCTGGGCTAGAAGTTCACTACTGGACCATCAACTCCCCTGATGAAATGAACGAATTGCTTGATCTCGGGGCCAATGGGCTGGTGACAGATAGATGTGATTTGGCTGTGAATATCCGTCAAAACAGGCTGTGAGTTTGCTGTTAACCCCACCTTTGCGGGAAGATTGACTGTTCTCGCCGAGTTGTTCCTCGTCGAAAGGCCCAAAAGGCCGTGATTATTTGGAGGATAAATGGCACAGCAGACCATGCGCGGAATGCGCCTAGGTACCCAGAGTCTTGAAAGCGAACGTGGAGTCAACTACTCAGCTCGTTCAAACCACTCTTACCAGTGTGTAAACAACCACGTTTCTGAGATGGTGTTTGCAGCTGACGCAGAAATTCCTCAGACCTGGCAGTGCAAGCAATGCCCAGAGCAGGCAACCCTTTTGGAAGACGGCAAGATGATTGTTCTTGACGCTTCAGACGACAAAACCCCACGTTCTCACTGGGAGATGCTGCTGGAACGCCGCACCCGCGAAGAACTTGAAGAGATTCTTCAGGAGCGCTTGGACTACATCCGTGCACGCCGTGCCGGTGGTCAAGCAGACCTGTAAAAACCCCACTTGGTGACCAGCCATAGTGCCTCGAGCACTATGGCTGTTGTCATTTTTGAGGAACCCAGTGTGCGCTCAACAAATATGATGGGAACTTCGACTACGTGTCCCCCGGCGCGCTTTGACCTTAGGGCCATTTCAACTTGAAAAGCGTATCCGCGCGCGGCAACGCCTTCCAGGTTCAGCCCCTTCAGGAATTCAACATTAAATGCGCGGAATCCTGCGGTCATGTCCTTGATGCCGGTTCTCAGCATCAGGTTTGCATAGAGGTTGCCGATTTTAGAAATAGCTTTTCGGTGTGCGGGCCAATTGACCACCGCTCCCCCAGGAATCCAACGAGAGCCAATTACTAGGTCGGCTGTTTGGGCTTTCTCCAAAATTTTCGGCAAATCAATTGCCCGATGACTTCCGTCAGCGTCCATCTCGACAACAATTTCATAGCCCAGCTCGATGGCCAATCCAAACCCGGATAGGTATGCGGCGCCCAAACCGCCTTTTTCAGAACGGTGCAGGACTGAAATCTGAGAATCTTTGGCGGCAAGACGATCAGCCAGGTGTCCGGTGCCATCGGGGCTATTGTCATCGATGATTAGCAGGTCAACCTGCGGGCAAACTTCGCGAAGTTCGGCAACCGAGTGTGCCAAGCTTTCAATTTCATTGAAGGTTGGCATCAAAACCAAGGTTTTCAAGCTAACTCCTTTGGTTTTCTGGTGCGGTAACGGTGAGCAATAGCCAAGACGGTCAGTAGAGTTGCCAAAAGATTAATTGCCAGGTCTACTGCTCCCCCAATAGCGACTCCAGGTGTCAGGCTGGTCCGAAGTGGAACTTCGGTAACCATCGCACCGGCGGTGAAAGTTTCTAGTTGGTCGAGGGTTTGTCCATCCGGTCCATAAACGGCAGTGACGCCAACGGTCGACACGTTTACAACGGCTCGACCGGTTTCGATAGCCCTGAGTTTGGCAAATGCTGCCTGCTGAAAAGTCTCGTCGCTGAAACCAAAGTCTGCGTTGTTGGTTTGGGAAAGTATTACCTGCGCCCCTTGATTGACTAGGTTGCGTCCGATGTCATCAATGGCAATCTCGAAGCAAATCAGAGTGCCAACTGGTCCCTGAGCCAACTCGTAGATGCCGTCACGCTCGCCAAAAGAGTATCCGCGAGAAATTAACCCGATTAGATCTGGGGCCAATTGGTACCAAAAGTCACGGTCTGGCACATACTCGGCAAACGGAACGGGGCGCTGTTTATCGTAGTAGTCCACCGGTCCGGTGAGTGGCTCCCAAAGGATAGAACTGTTGAAGAGTTTTTCACCGCGCTCCGTTATGGTTCCAAAAACTAGAGGAACACCTAGTTCCTCATCAACCAGCTGGCTAATCCGCTGACTTGCTGTGACATCTCTGAATGGGCTCAGATCTGAAGCGTTTTCTGGCCAAACCACTAGGTCCAGCTCATTGAATCGCGGGTTTTCCTTCAAAAGCTGAGTTGCATCGAGATGGTTTTTGAGGATAGTCCCCCGCTCAGTGTTGGCAAACAGGCCAGCTTTGGCGTTTCCCTGCACAGTGCCGACCACGAGGGTCCCGTTTTCAGGTTCGGTCGGCAACAAAATGGCCAGTGGTAGCGCCAGTACCAAAAGTGAGGAAGCTGCAGGTGTAACCCAACTGAACCGCACCCGGCCTTGAAAGTTTGTGGCGACAAATACTGCCAGTGCAGCCCCAACCAACGCAACGAGAAATGTAAGCCACCCCAAGCCGCCGACATAAACCCACCTAGAAAGAATTGACTCCGATTGAGTTTGGGCCAGTCGACTCCAAGGGAATCCCCCGTAAGGCAGGCTGATAGCCACCCACTCTCGGGCAGTCCAGACCAAGGCCAGCGCCAAGGCGGTGAGAATAGGCTTCCAGGCAGATGTCGATAGGGTTTGGTCAAGCCAACGCCAGACCAACGCCAGCACTGCCAGACCGCCCGCAAAAATCGCCGCCTCTAGAACCGAAAGCGCCAGCCATGGTACCGGACCCAGATAGAGGCTCAGCCACTCTATTTGGCTCAGATAATAAGCCAATCCTCCGATGAAACCGATACCAAGCGCTGCCCTGAAGCGTAAGTTGTGGACGGACAGCACCAGTAGAGCAACCGATGCAAAAATCAGTGGCCAGATGCCTTCCCTCGGCATTGCCAGGCTGGATAGCAGACCGCCCACGAGGGCAGCAAGCACGCGCCAAACCCAAGCTAGGCGATACAAGATGTGCTTAGAGGCCATGGTTATCCGTAGTAGGAATAGGCGACGATGCCGCGTTTGACTTTAGTCACAGCAAGTTTTGCTGTTTCCGCAAGACCTGAATCGGCGGTTTGGGCAATTTGATCTAGGAGGTCAATGATTTGCTTGGTCCAACGGATAAAGTCACCGGCCAGCAAGTCAGCGCTGTCTAGCACCGTATCCAGGCGTGCGCCGCTTGCCCATCGATGGATTGGCAACGCCAGGCTTAGGTCCAACGGTGGCGTTTGGCGCAACTTGTGGTGGCGAGATAGTTCCTCGAGTTCGTGCCAAATATCCTGCGTGGTTTCAATTACTTCAGCAAAATTTCCCTTTGGAACCCTAGGTTCCCACTCTTCATCGCGTCTGGCCTCATAAACCAGAGATGCTGCCACGGCGGCCAGTGACGGTGCATCCAAGTTCTTCCAAACACCTTCGCGCAGACACTCTGAAATCAGCAGGTCGCGCTCGCCGTAGATGCGGGCCAAAGTTCGACCAGCGTCCAGGACGTCGTAATCTCCCTCTTGGTCAGGCGCGATGTAATTTAGGTCCGCTAGCATTCCGCAGATGCGGTCGAAGGTTTTCGCAACCTGATTGGTGCGCCCCTCGATCTGGTTGAGGATACCCTCCAGCTCACGCTGCAGTTTGAACCAGCGCTCGCCCCACCTGGCGTGGGCTTCGCGATCCTGACAACTGTGACAGGCGTGAGACCTCATGTCGCGCTTCAGCTGATTGAGTCGCTGTTCTTGAAGGTGGCGACCTTTGCTCTGTCGAATGTCTTTGCCTCGATCTGCGCGAACTCGGCTGGCAGCCAAAGCGCGCTCAAGGTCGCTGATTTCGCGTCGAATGGTGGCGTACTCAACGAAATCGCCCTTGTGGCACTCCATTGCCTTGGCATAACCATCCAGAGAAACCTGCTTTTCGCGGATTCCTCGTGCCAAACCAACCACCGAGCGGTCAGCTTGAAATTGGGCAAAAGAGGTTTCGAGCACTTCTCTTGCTCGCTCGCGACCAAATGCCTCAATCAGGTTTACAGCCATGTTGTAGGTAGGTCGGAATGGGCTCACCAATGGATAGGTGCGCTTGCTGGCCAGACCGGCAACGTTATTTGGGTCCATGTTCGCACTCCACTGAATGACCGAATGCCCCTGAGTGTCGATACCTCGACGACCAGCGCGGCCGGTCAATTGGGTGTACTCCCCCGGTGTGATTTGAACTCGGCCCTCGCCGTTGAATTTATCCAGTCGCTCAAGTACCACGGTTCGAGCCGGCATGTTTATGCCCAGTGCCAAGGTCTCAGTCGCAAACACCACCTTGACTAACTTGCGTAGAAAGAGTTCTTCGACGACTTCTTTGAAGGCCGGCAACATACCTGCGTGGTGCGCAGCAACGCCTCGCTCCAATCCGCTAAGCCACTCAAAGTAACCAAGGGTAGCCAGGTCCTCATCAGCAATGTTGTAGCACTTTTCTTCTACTACCCGGCGGATCTCTTGCTTTTCTTCGGTTGTCGTTAGGCGAATCGAACTGCTTTGGCAAGCCTTCACCGCAGCCTCGCAGCCAACTCGGGAGAAGATGAAGAAGATCGCCGGTAGTAGCTCTGCTTCGTCAAGAATGTCGACGATCTCAGGCTTTGAAATTCTAGGAATTCGCGCTTGCTGGGCGCGGGCTTCGTGATACGAAACCTTCTTGCCACGCTGCGGTCGGTTTATTGGCTGCCGCATTTTGGAGGCGTGCATTTGAGCTAGCTCTGGGTTAACGCGAACGTCTTTACCCTGATCATCGAACAATTCGATGAGTTCGTCGCCAAAGAGTACGTGCTGGTTGAGCGGGACCGGGCGGATTTCAGAAACGATAATTTCTGTGTCCCCGCGAACCTCGTCAAGCCAGGCACCGAATTCCTCGGCGTTCGACACCGTGGCGCTGAGTGACACAATTTTGACGTCTTTTGGAAGGTGGAGAATAACTTCTTCCCAGACAGCACCTCGGAAGCGGTCGGCAAGATAGTGAACCTCATCCATCACGACAAAGCCCAGGCTGATTAGTGCATTCGAGTTTGCGTAAATCATGTTTCGCAACACCTCTGTGGTCATAACCACAATTTGGGCGTCTGAATTCTGATTGGTGTCACCGGTAAGCAGTCCGACCCGTTCGGCGCCGTATCGTTTGACGAGTTCGGCATACTTTTGATTGCTCAGGGCCTTAATGGGCGTGGTGTAAAAGACCTTCAGGTTTTTTTCGATGGCCAGGTGAATAGCAAACTCACCAATGATGGTCTTTCCGGCTCCGGTCGGCGCAGCAACCAGCACACCTTTACCGGCCGCCAGTGCCAAGCAGGACTTCTCCTGAAAGTCATCGAGTGGAAAATCCAACAGTTTTAGAAAACTATCCAGCGATGGCGCCTTAGCCTTCTTTTTGGCGAGGGCAAACCTTTCGGCCGCACTCAGCTCGATTTCACTCACAGGGTTTCCGTCAATTCTTTGTCTATTTTTGCGTCCCGTTTGGCACGTCGTTTGTCATTTATCGCTGTTACTGCGGCGGCTAAGAAATAGAGCGCAACCAGAGGAATCATGACCAAAAACATCGACATTGGGTCGGCGGTTGGGGTCGCCAGCGCGGCAATCAGCGCAATGACAAATACGGCGATTCGCCAGGAGTTCAGGATGTTCTTAGTAGTCAGTAACCCTGCAAAGTTGAGTAGCACTAGGACGACCGGAAGGACGAAGGCAATGCCGAAAACCAACAAGATTCGAATCGTGAAGAGAATGTATTCGTTGGCGTTGATCACGTTTGCCGTGCCGGTTGGCGTGAAGCCAATCAATGTAGCCACAAAGCTAGGCAGCGAAATCCAGGCAAGCCAGCACCCTGCAGCAAAAAGCGGAATGGCGCTGAATAGGAACCCAAGTGTGTAGCGACGCTCCTTTTGCTTCAGCCCTGGGGTGATAAAAGCCCAAAGGTTGTAAAGCCAAATTGGGCTGGTGAGCATAATGCCGAGGAAGATAGACACCTGCAGTTGAAGGTCAAATGCTCCGGCTACCGTGCCAATGTTCAGCGTTGCGTTGATGCCTCGCTCGGCTGCCAGTTCAACAATGGGGGCTTGTAGTACCTGAAAAACTGGCTCAAAAATTATCCAGCCGACAACGGTTCCGCCAAGAATAAACAGCGCCGACCAGAACAGTCGTTTTCTTAGTTCTTTGAGGTGACCTCCGAGGTTCATCTTGCCCTCGGGGTTGCGCTTTCTAGCCATAACTAACTAGGCCGGCGACTATTTGGTTTCAGGCTTTGTGCCCTCGCCGTTGGCGCCAGTGGTGGTGTCATCGCTCTTAATTTCTTTTTTGAAAATACGCAGTGACTGCGCGAGGCTCTTAGCCAAACCCGGAAGTTTCGGTCCGCCCCACAACAACATGACGATGACGAGGATGATGATCCATTCCCAGCCTTGTAGTCGCATCAGTGAAACCTGCTTTCATCGGGGTTGAAGTTCTTTAGGGACTTTATAAGCCTACGCTGTCTGGCCTCGCGTTTTTTGGCTTTGTCGTTCAGTAATTGCGCCCGTTTAGCTAACAGCACATCTGGGTCGTCGAGAACATTACTTTCAGGCCCCACGTAATCTGCGGGTGCCTCCATAGCGGCCGACAATCGCTCTGCATGCACAATAATTCTTTCGAGCTGATGCATCACGCCTTCGAGACGAATGAAGAGCGAACGGGCTATAAATCCGAACACTACGAGCGCACCCGCAGCTAGGCCACACCAAATCCAGAACCAGGCCCAGAAACCCACGGCTATCCCTCGTCCTCAATTTGTTTTGGAGCTGGATTCTCGCGCATCGCCTTTTGTGCGTATTCCCGCACGATAGTCCTAGCCTGAACAGGTTCGATGACTCTTGCAGAACCGCCATAACGGGCTATCAAGCGCCCAATATTTGGCAGGTGGCCGATGCTTATCGTGGTGCGAATCTTAGAATTTCCAACGTCTTTAGGTTCAGAAAGCGGCTGGAATTCTGAGATTAGGCCATAGGCTTCTGGATCGACTTCCACAGTGACTTGAGTGTCGGTAATGCCCGCAACATAAATGGCATCATCGATTTGGCCCACTGCCAAGGCTTGAGCGGTGAGTGGTTCGCTGAGCAATTCAATAGAGCGCATTCGGTCCAGGCGAAAGTTTCGAACCTCCTGGTTAAGGGGACAAAACCCGCGCAGATACGTGCCATCAGGGCTTGGATCTAGGCGGAGTGGTTCAATAACCCGGTTAGTGCGCTCACCTTTTTGGTTGAAATACTCGCAGGAGATCTGAACTCCATCAAGAATTGCGCGTCGGAGCAACTCTAGGCCAGCCTCTACCGTTCCAGGCTTGACTTCAACCCGGGCACCCGAGCTGCGAACCTGCCCTTCTGAAATTAGGTCAACCAAGAATTTCACGTCGCTATCGTTGGCAAACTCTGGCATCGAGGCAAGGTAGTTTAGGCCTGCCGCGATGGCCGAGGTTTGCCGAGTCGAAAGCCTTGGGGCCCCATCAAGAACCAGGTTGTCGGTGAGTGACAGCATGCCTTCTTCTTCGAGAGCGTCTAAATCAATCATGAAGAACCATTCTTCAAAACCATTTATGTCAGCTCGCGCTTCGTTTATCGACGTGACAGCTTTTCGAACATACTCAACACTCAACTCAAAGTGCTGGGCTGCCTCTGCGATGGAAACTGGTCCGCGATTTTGAAGGAAGCCAACCAAGGAAAGTAAAAAGTTGAGGCGGTCCTCGCCGTTGAAAGTGTTCAATTTAGGCATGATCAGCCGCCACTCTCGCGAATCCGTTGTTGATTGCGTCGGCAAGCTCTTTTGGTCGAATTACTTCGATGTCCAATGCAAAATTTCGCAATTCTTCGGCGAGCAGATGCACGTCTAAATAGTGCAGCTGAACAATTGCATCCGGTGCCGAACCCAGGTCATCATCAAGGTGAAAGTGGAACCAAGCCTGGCTGTCACGGGCCACTTTTAGCTCGGCAACGTTGTTCTTGATGAATTCGTCTAGTGAATCAGTAGCAGCCTGGATGGCATCCTCGGTTGGTGCCTCGAATGAAACTGGCCCATCCTCAGTTTTGACTGGTTTCACTTTTGAAACTATTCGTTTTAGCAAAAAGTTGCGGGCCTCCGATGCACCCAGGTCATAACACTGAAGCATCCACTGGCCATCGATGTTTCTGAGCGACCAAGGCTGTACGTGCCGCTTACTTACTGTGCCGTCCGGTTTACGGTAATCGAATTCGACTTCATGCTGGTCATCAATGGCCGAGTTGAGAGGTGTGAAACTCGGCTCTCTGGTTTGAATCCTTGGAGCAAATCCAATTAGGTCTTCTGCAGATGGCGCAATTCCAAGTGCTCGCAGACGAACCAACGCCTGGCTAGCCTCAGACTTCAATGAAGCCTTGGCCCAAACCTGAGCGGCCAGGCTCAGGATTTGTAGCTGCTTGGGGGTTAGCTCAACTTGATGAGGCCAGACAAAGCTTCCGTTTTCGATTACATACCGCAGTTCCTCTGCGTCTGCCTTCGGGTCAACTAGTTCAAGCTTTATACCGCTGGCTCGCAAATCTGCCTTGTCGCGCTCAAACATCCGGTTCAACGATTCATCATCAT
Organism: Rhodoluna sp. KAS3; assembly: GCF_026000575.1. Classification (NCBI taxonomy): domain Bacteria; kingdom Bacillati; phylum Actinomycetota; class Actinomycetes; order Micrococcales; family Microbacteriaceae; genus Rhodoluna; species Rhodoluna sp. KAS3. Next base: position 540,966 of record NZ_AP026910.1, read on the forward strand.
TACTGCGGGGTGCTGTCGCGTATGTGGTTACAGCCCTAAAAATTTCAGCCTTAGTTAGTCCTCGTTCAGCAAAAATCAGCGCACAAGTAAGTTGAAGCAACCGCTCAGACTTATCAGACTTGGCCGGTTGCCAAGTCGATTCGCGTTCAGTCAACTCTCCCCCGTTTGGAATTTAGTTAGCCGGTGAACTGGTAGCCAAGATATCAACCACAAAAATTAGGGTTGAGTTAGCTGGGATGCTTCCGGTCGCGGTGTCACCATAGCCGTCGGCAGGCGGAATGATCGCAATGATTTGCGATCCCACTGTCTGACCTTCAAGGGCCTTGATGAAGCCACTGATAAGTGAATCCTCACGAAGTTCGAATTGTGCTGGAGTTCCTGAGTCCCAGGTCGACTCAAACTTTTCTCCGCCCCAGACGAAACCGGTGTAGTGAATGGTCACCGCATCATTGAGCTTGACAGTGTCTCCAACGCCCTTCAGCAGCGTTGAAACCTTGAATTCTTTTGGAGCATCTCCGGTTGGCATGGTGATACCTGGCACGTGTTTTGCTGAACGGACTACAGCCGGGAAACCGGCCTCTGCAGGCTGTTCTGCGCCGGTTGCGTATGGCAGCGTAACTTCGAGCACGTCGAGAATGTAGACGATTGAGTCGGTTGGGCTAATTCCCAAGTCGCTCGCACCCTCGCCCTGGTGGGCAAATTTTGCTGGAAAGAGCACCGCAACGCGTGAGCCTGCTCGCACACCTGAAAGCGCGTGGCAGAAGTCTGGGTACTGGCCGCTAGCGATTGTCTGGGTAATAGCATCGGTGCCATCGAACTTGGTCGACTGGAATGCCTCTCCGGTGCCGCCGTTTAGGGCAACAAACTCGAGCTTTAGGCTCTCGTCTCCAGTGAATTTTGCGCCATCACCCTCGGTGATGATTTTGGTCTCGATCTTGTCCGAGGTTAGGGGTGTCGGGAATTCCACAGTTGGAACACTCCCAGCTGCGCCTGAAGTCTTGATCTGAGCCGCATTTTCGCCGGCCACGAAGGTGTCGCAGGTTTGCTCGACACCGGCAAAAAGTTCATCAACCGGGTTTGCTGACGCACATCCGGCGAGAGTAACGGTAAGTGAGGCAGCTGCGAAGACAGCAATAAATTTGCGCAAGGTTATTTCTTTCAAGTCGTTTGGCTTTAGTTTACTCAGCGGTGCTGTGAAATTACTGCTGGCTTTTCGCTTCAGCAGCAGCGTTAGCACTTCGGATGGTTTTACGCAGTTTCTTGTCTGAAACTTTGCGTTCACCCATGTGATCCGGGTTCCAAACAGCCAAGTCCTCATCGGCAAACTCAGGCTTGGCCTTCGTGGTTTTGAAGTCGGGAAGAACTGCGCCAGGTGCCAGGCGGCGGGCAGTAACCAGGAATCCTGTGTGCCCAATCATTCTGTGCTCCGGACGCACTGCCAAGCCCTGTAGGTGCCACCCGCGAACCATGGATTCCCAGGCCTCTGGCTCGGCAAACAACTGGCTCTTTTTCAGAGCCTCGGTAAATCGAGAAAGCTGAGTAACCGTCGCAACGTACCCGATGATGATTCCGCCCGGAGTCAGAGCATCTGCACATTCTTGAATGCATTCCCAAGGTGCCAACATGTCGAGCACAATTCGATCGACAGATCCAGGTTCGGTCTTTTTAGGTAGTTCGTCCTGAAGGTCACCCAGGTGAATGTTCCAGTTGTCTGGAACCAGGCCTAGATTGGTAGCCACGTTGGCACGGGCAATTTCGGCAAATTCAGAACGGCGCTCGAACGAATCGAGTGTTCCGTGATCACCAATAGCCCGCAGAAGATACATGCTCAGGCCACCAGAGCCGACGCCGGCTTCAATCACGCGGGCACCCGGATAGATGTCGCCCATCACGACAATCTGTGCCGAGTCCTTTGGGTAGATGATGTTGGCGCCTCGTGGCATAGACAAAACAAAGTCACTTAGAAGTGGGCGGAAGGCCAAGTATTCAACACCGGTTTGGTTGGCAATTACTGAACCTTCAGGCTTGCCGATGATGTCGTCGTGCATCAAATCACCTCGGTGGGTGCCATAGCGCGCACCCTCAACCAGAGTAATTGTGTTTAGTCGACCTTTTGGTCCGGTGAGCTGAACTCGATCACCGGCACGGAAAGGACCGGTAGGTAGGCCGGCATCGCTGAGTTTTGTCATGGTTTCCTATCTAAAAAAGATTACGAAGGTCATCGACGGTGACTCCCACCAAGGTCGGCCATATGATCCGACCCGGGATGTTTGGAATCTCGATGAAATTTGGTACGCCGATCGCCTTGGTTCCGGCCGCCTCGGCACTTCGAAGGCCGGTATTTGAATCTTCAATTGCAACGCAGTCGGTTGCATCCACCCCGAGCAGCTCCGCCGCACGCAGGTAAGGGTCTGGAAACGGCTTTCCCCTGGCAACGTCGTCGCCGCCAACGATTACATCGAAGGCCTTAAAAGGGATTTGATCCGCGACTTCCTGTGCCATGTGATGGAGTGACATGGTTACGAGGGCAGTCTTGATGCCAGCTTCGCGGAGTGCCAGCAGGAGCTCCTTTGCGCCCGGGCGCCAAGGCACCTCAACCGCCAACTGCTCCCTGACTCCATCGGTGAGTCGAGTAATAATTTCGTGCGGATGTAACGAGCTGTCAAGTTTCTCTTTGATTACTTGTGATGATTCATAAAGACTCATTCCAATTAGGTCAAAGCCATCCTGCTGGGACCATTCACGAGAGTGAGCAGCTGCGAGATCGCGTTCGCTTTTCATCCAGTAGTGCTCGGAATCAACCAGCGTGCCATCCATGTCCCAAAGGACTGCTGCAGGCAGCTGATTTTTCAACATAATGCTCCGATTTTACCCTTGCCCGCTTCGCTTAGAGTTTTACTTGAAACATCCAAAGGTTCAGGGGAACAAATTGACTCATCGTATTTTTGCCGGCCGCACGCTCGTTGTGGCTTTCGAAGGCTGGAATGATGCCGGGGAATCGGCCAGCAACGCGGCTAAGTTTTTGGCCAAGCAACTGAACTGCGATGTAGTTGGCGCTGTGGACCCTGAAGACTACTACGACTTTATTTTTACTCGGCCAAGCGTTGCCTACGATGCCTCGGGGAATCGAGTGATCAACTGGCCAGCAACCGAAATGTGTGCACCGGGAGTGGACGTTGTTTCAGAATCTCCAGAGTTGGGTCGCGTGCACCTACTGATTGGCACGGAGCCAAGTCGCCGTTGGCAGACTTTCACGGCAGAGGTCATGGAAATGATTGAGGATCGTGAAATTGATGCTGTCATTTTTCTAGGGGCCATGCTCGCAGATGTCCCTCATTCTCGACCTATTTCGGTCACTGCAACCAGCCAGAATGAGGCTGCACGCGCTGCATTTGATCTAGAACGGAGTCACTACGAGGGTCCAGTCGGAATTTTGAGCGTCCTCGGCGTCGCCCTTGAAAAGGCTTCTATTCCATCGATTGCCTTATGGGCATCAGTACCGCATTACGTGCACAACACTCCATCGCCGAAGGCAACCCTCGCTTTGCTTAGCGAACTCGAGAAGTACCTCGGCGTTCAATTTGAACACGGTGAGTTGGCGCAAGAGGCCTTCGATTGGGAACGTGGAATTGACGAAGCCGCTGAGGCAGATGAAGACATGGCGGGTTACATCGCTCAGCTCGAGAAAACCCGCGATGAGGTTGAGTCACCAGCTGCCTCAGGAGATGCCCTGGCGATGGAATTTGAGAAATTCTTGCGTGCCTCAGAAGAGAAGCCAGACGAGGACGATTCTGCCGTATAGCTCGGTAGGACGCTCGGCTATGCGCTGAGCACGCCCGTTGAGAGCAAAACCAGCAAAGTCGAACCGAGAGCCACTCGCCAGATTACGAATGGCAGGAATGAACCTCGGTTTAGGTACTTCAGGAGCACCACAATAACGCTGTAACCGACACCAAATGAGACCAGGGTTGCAACTGCTGTGGCTGCCAAGTCAGCCGTGGCTAGGTCCTGGTAGGTTTTGGCAAATTGGTAAAAACCGCTCGCTATTACCGCTGGAATAGCCAACAGAAAGCTGTATCGCGCCGCTGCCTGACGCGAATAACCCATCATCAAGCCCACCGAGATTGTTCCGCCAGATCGAGAAACACCAGGAATTACTGCCAAGGCTTGACCCATTCCAAACAAAAGCCCATCTCGGGTGGTCAGGCTATCGATGCCCTTTTTGCGCTTGCCGTAGCGGTCAGCTGCGCCAAGAAGTAGTCCAAACACAATCAGAGTCACCCCGATTACCCACAGGCTCCGAAGCTGGTTCTCAATGAGGTCCTGAAACACGAGGCCGATGACAACCACTGGCAGACTGCCCAAGATAATCAGCCAGCCCATTTTGGCGTCTTTAGCGGCTTCGATGGTTTGCGGGCGGCGTTTCGAAAATGACCCGAAAAAAGCTCGGATGATACGAACGATGTCGCGCCAGAAGTAAAGCAGCACGGCAAGCTCGGTGCCAAGCTGAATGGTTGCAATAAAAGCAGTCAGTTGGGGTTTGGACATGTCGCCAAGCCCCAGTGCTTGCTGAGCAATTTGCACGTGTGCGCTTGAGGAAATGGGTAAAAACTCGGTGAGACCCTGAATGATGCCGAGAATTACTGCATCAAATGGATTCACTCAGATTCGTCCTCGGCAAGGCCAATTGGCAAGTATTCCTCGAAGTTCTCGCTCAGAGATTCCTCGTAGTTGAGAAAGGCATCTTCAAGCTGGTAGTAGGCCTGCTCAACGGCAGGATCATCCTCGCCGCGTCGAGCCGACAGAGCCTCAAAATGCCGCTCTAATGAGGCGATGAACTGTTGCAGTGCTAGTCGAGAATCTTGAGCCATAACCCAAAACTACCGCTATTTTTCGCTTAGGGGTAGCACTAGCGGTCTATTTAGTCAGCCGGTTATCTGGTATTGTTGCTCAAGTTGTCAAAGCTCAAAACTGACAATCACCTGTCCGGGTGGCGGAATGGCAGACGCGCTAGCTTGAGGTGCTAGTCCTCTTATGAGGGTGGGGGTTCAAGTCCCCTCTTGGACACGAAAGCCCTGGTCCTCCACGACCAGGGCTTTTTCTTATGCTTAGGAAAGCCACAAGACTTGGTACGGCTCCAACTCCAAACCGTCGCCAAGGGCAAAACTTTGACCGGAAAGTCGGTCGGTCACCCAATCCGGCAGCGCCAAAATTTCGTCTCGCGATACCCATCGTCTGGTCTCAGTCAAGTTGTAAAGCTGAATCACGTTGCCGCTCGGGTGGATTCGTTCAAAAATAGCCACCCCGTGCCCCTGACCAGCTCTCACCTTGGTTGCAACGGCAGCGTGCAGAGAAGGAAGGTTCAATCTCGCTTGGATCAGGTTCTCCATTGCTTTTCGGACGCGAGTAGCTGGGGAACCCGGCTTTTTCCCTTGGGCGGCATCCTCGGCAACCTGCCAAGGCATGGCAGGCCGGTGAATCCAGCGGTTATCGTCTCGTTTGGTTTTATCCTTAACGAAATCATCGTCGTTGAATAAGGCAATCTCGTCGCCCATGTAAAGCAAAGGGATGCCGCCAAAACCAAACACCATTGCATAGGCGCAAATGTATCGTCTGATGGCAAGGTCAACTGCGGCTTTATCCTTGCGCTCTAGGGCACCCTGGATGCCGGTCAGCGCAGCTGCAGTTCCTGATGTTCGTCGTTCACCCGAGTGCTTTTCAATTTGAAAGTCCACTCCCCTGGCTTCTGAACCGTAAAACTTTCCGGTGTAATAATCCGCCAAGAACATTCGATGGTCATGTCCGTTGATTCCAACGCGATGCGCGTCACTGTCGTCAATTGCCCAGCCGATGTCATCGTGGCAACGCAGGTATACGCCCCAGGCGGTGCTGGCCGGCATAGCGCCGAAACGGGCCATAACGAGCTCTAGGAGCTTGGTATCCTTTGCTGCAATTGCTGACCAGATCTGAACCATAAGGCTGTTGTGGTAGGCCATGTCTGAAACTTTGCCGGCGTGCTTGCCTTCACCCAGATAGGCCCCAACTTGTGCCGGACCGACGATTGCCTCAGCCTTGTAAATCATCGACGGGGTCAAGATTTTTGAGAAAGCCCGCAGCGCCTGGGTAATTGCATGTACCTCTGGTTCGCCCTGGCAAATGGTGCCCATGCGTTTCCAGATGAAAGCAATTGCATCTAGTCGTATGCAGTCAACGCCGTGATTCGCAAGGTTCGCAATAATGTCCGCGAACTCACAAAATACTGCTGGATTGGCCCAATTCACATCCCATTGATAGGAGTTGAAGGTTGTCCAAACCCAAGCCTCCATCTCTGGATTCCAGGTGAAGTTTCCGGGCGCGAAATCTGGGAAAACCTCGGGCAGTGATTGCTCAAACTGGTCAGGAATTTCGCGGTCAGGATAGGCGTAGAAATAATCGCGGTATTTTTGGTCACCTTGCTTGGCCTTTTCAGCCCATTCGTGTTCCATCGCGACGTGGTTTAGCACTAGGTCCAATGTCAATGAAATTCCGGAGGTGTGCAACTGTTCGGCTACTGCGGCTAGTTCGGCCATCGTGCCCAAGTCCTTGCGCAGGGCACGGTAGTTCATAACCGCATAGCCACCATCGCTTTCACCGGGGCGTGGCTCGAGAATAGGCAGAAGGTGCAGGTACGAGACTCTTAGTTTCTTGAGGTAATCAACTCGGTTGGCCAAGCCCTTGAGGTCTTTGTCAAACAGGTCGGTGTAGCACACATACCCGATGGTGTCCGGGCGTTGAAACCAATCTGGGTTGAGCACTCGCTCGCGGTCGCGCTGTCTCAATGTCTCACTGCGCTTGCCATGCTGATCGACCATGATGTCAATTAGCGGCCCAATCACATCGGTCAACTCGTAGGTGGCTTGCAGGCCCTCGATTAGATCCCCACCCCAACGATCGAAACGATCCAATAAATCTGCGTCACCGCGTTGGCTCAGATCTAGTTTCTTAGCCAGCGCCGCTCTTGCGCGATCGAATTCGGTAACCTTTGGTGCCATTGCCACTCCTTTGTGTGTCCCAAAATTCTAGGTCCGTTTACACACAGATATTGGTCACTTTTGAGAACCGTTGTCATCCCGTGATTCAATTCCGCACGAGGCTTCAGCAAAGTTAGACTTGCTGTGATGTCAGAGAGAGAATCGCTAGGCGCGGCTGTTAGCTACAGCATCGACTTTGCGCGCGATCGCATTCAGGGCAAGCGTTTGGCGGTGCTCACCGGAGCGGGAATTAGTACCGATTCCGGAATTCCTGACTATAGAGGTGCCGGACGCGTTGCCAAGCACCCAATGACCTACGACGTTTTTGTTGGGTCTAAAGATGCTCAAATCCGGTATTGGTCGCGAAGCTACATCGGTTGGGATCGTATAGCCAATGCCAATCCAAATCAGGGTCATTTTGCCTTGGCCCATGCAGAAAATTTGGGTCGTGTCGCACAGGTCATCACTCAAAATGTTGATGGTCTGCACCAGCGGGCCGGCTCTAAGCGGGTCATTGACCTTCATGGCCGCCTGGATCGGGTCACCTGCCTAAACTGTTCTCAAGAAATGCACCGTTCCGAGATGGATGCTTTGTTGCGTGAACTTAATCCGGGCATTAAAAAGGACGAATCCTTTGAATTTACGCCGGATGGCGATGCCGAAGTGGACCTGGCAGACGGATTTCAAATACCAAGTTGTGACAACTGCGGTGGGATTCTAAAACCGGACGTTGTTTTTTTCGGTGAATCGGTGCCGTCGGACCGAGTTGAGCACGCTATGACCACCCTGGACCAAGCTGAGGCACTGCTCGTTGCCGGAACCTCCCTATCGGTCAATTCGGGACTTCGTTTTGCTCGCCGAGCTGCAAAAGCCAAAAAACCCATCATCATTGTCAACCTTGGTGTGACCAAGGGTGATGAGTTGGCATCCGTAAAGATTGAGGCAAACACCTCACTCGTCCTAGAGAGACTCCTAATTGACTGAGACTGTAATCGGATTACTTCGCCACGGCCAAACCGATTGGAACATCGACTTCCGCTTGCAGGGAGTGACTGATGTGCCCCTAAACGAGACCGGGATGCGACAGGCTCGGCTTGCTGCAACCGCGATTCGTTCTGAAGACTGGGATTTTGTCCTGACCTCGCCGCTGTCCCGCGCCAAAGAAACAGCTCGCATCGTTGTTGAGCTTTCCGGCCTCCCAGAACCTCAAATCGAGAATTTGCTGCTTGAGCGCTCTTTTGGCGAGGCCGAGGGTTTGAGGCATGAAGAATGGCGAGCGAATTATCCAGACACCAACAATGTTCCTGGTGCCGAAACTTTGGAAACACTCGAGGATCGAGCCTGGCGTTTATTGGACCATTTGGCAGCGAATTACGCGGGGCGCCGTGTGTTGACCGTCTCGCACGGTGCCTTGATTCGCAAACTGCTTGGAATGGTTAGCCAGGGTGAGTTCCCGCGCGATGGCGAAAGGCTTTCAAATGCCTCAATGAGTATTTTTACTCACGGGCCAGATGGCTGGAGGATCACCGAGTACTCTCCCGGCGAATTGGTGCCATTAGACACAACGGTTATTTAACTAGAGCTTTTCTACCATTTTGAGCAGGGCGTCAGCAGATGATTCCCAGCTGAAGTTTTTAGCCCGTTCTAAGGCAGCAAGTGACGCAGCCTTCCAACTTGCAGGGTTATCTAGATTCCTGACCTGATTGGCAAAGTCCTCTGGCGATTCAAAGTTGAAGTAGCTGGCCGCCGATTCTCCGATTTCGCGGAAAATTTCAATATCTGAGACGATGATCGGCGTTCCGCGATTCATCGATTCCACCAATGGAATCCCGAAACCCTCATCTTTAGAGGCTGAAACAAGGGCGAAGGAAGTGTCAATTTCATCGATGTACTCCATCTCAGAAACGCCATTTCGAAATTTCACATTTCCGATAGCGTCCAGCAATTCAAGATCTACCCTTCGTTCTGGGGCTACTCGGCTCAGCAAAACAAGTTCGAAATCCGGAAGCAGGGCCATTCCCCGAATCAGGGTCTCGACGTTTTTGTACTCCATAAAGCTGCCCATGTAAACAAGTTTTTTACTGGGTGCGCTGTTGCGTTCTATCCTTTGCTTTTCAGCTGTTTCAGCCGCGTTGTAAACCACAGAAACCGGACGCTTAGTCAGGTGGTGCTTGCTGATTAGGTCTTTTGTGGTCTGAGAAACCGTTGCCACCGCGTCTGCGCGATTAAGTAGCATGCGCTGGGGCCAATAGACCAGGTGGAAAACTCGCCAAAGGGCCCTGATGCCTAAGTTGAAGCTCGGTGGCGGGGTTGGGTGGCGATAGTAAATCAAGTCGTGCAGCGTCAGGATTAGCTTGTATTTACGGCCCATGGTTCCCATGGTCTGCATCGGTGAAAATACGACCTCTGCACCAAGCTTGTTTACCTGACGGGCAACTAGAGGTTCCAAAGCTGAGGTTGGCGCACCGATGATTTCGTAACGACATGGCGGGAGTTTCTCAAGCTGCGCTGGGTCTGAAATCAGCGCCACAACGTCAGTTTTTCGGTTTAGTGCCTCAAAAAGCCCTGCTGAAAAGCGGCTAATTCCATCGTGGTGATCTACTCGGATGTACCTGGCGTCAAAGAAAATCGCGCTGGGTTTCATGAGTGCTTCTTTACAAAGCTTCGAATGTCAGCGGCCACCAATTCTGGAACCTCGTAGTGGGTAAGGTGCCCCACCCCTCGATGTTCTACTAATTCGTGCTCTGCCCCTATTTTCAGGGCCATCTCTCGTTGCTGCTTCGGTGATGTGATGTCATCTCGGCTGCCGATTATCAACAGGGTTGGCACTTTGAAGTCGGCCGCGTAATCAGAAACGTTGTTTGAAATAGATGCGGTGTAGCCTTCGATGGCCACTCGCCTGCTGGCGAAGTCATTGAAGTTTGCGTCGTGCTGCTCGTGCACCCAGGCCCGCAGTTGACGGTTCCAGCTCTTCGTCATCAGAATGCTCATGCCTCGGACCATTGGCCAGCTCTTCAGGATCCAAAGCCCCTGCTTCAGTGGCAACCGGCCGGCTAAAGTGAAGAAGCTCTGGGCTACCTTGGTTAGTGGCGCGTTTGGCCCCTTCAAAGCCGGAGCAGAGACCGGGTTCTCCAATACCAGCAGTGAAATTGCGTCTGATTTTGCTGCAAATGCCGAGCAAATAATGCTTCCAAAACTATGACCCAAAAGGATGGGTTTCTCATCGAGGTTTAGCGCCGCGATGAAAGCCTCGAGCCAATTTGAGTAAGCTTCGATGCTGTGCGCGCCGGCAAATTCTGTGCTCTGACCAAATCCGGGTAAGTCTGGAATTACCACGTTGAAGTCTGGCAGTGCGCCGGCAATAGCCTCTAGACCGTGATGATTTCCGCGATATCCGTGTACGAACACAATTGTTTTAGCGTCCGCTCTGTCTGCCGGGTAGGTCCAAAACCGGGTAACCGTGTCCAGAACTTCAGTGCTAGACGCGTTGGATCTGGATAGAGCAGCCTTGGCTAGCGACGCAGATTTCAGGCTCATGACTAAACCGAGAAGTACTTAGCCTCTGGATGGTGAAGTACCATCGCGTCGGTTGACTGCTCAGGGTGCAACTGCAGTTCCTCTGAGAGCGTGACGCCGATGGCCTCTGGCTTTAGCAGTTCGACCAATTTCACTCGATCCTCAAGCTCTGGACAGGCCGGGTAGCCAAACGAGTATCGAGCACCGCGATACTCGAGGCGGAAGTTGCCTTCGACCTCGGCAGGGTCCTCGGCGCTGAATCCAAGTTCCTCACGAACGCGTGCGTGCCAGAATTCGGCAAGAGCCTCGGTCAATTGCACCGAAAGTCCGTGCAATTCCAGGTAGTTTCGGTAATCGTTCGCTGCATACAGCTCATTTGCAGCCTCTGAAACTCGGTTTCCCATTGTCACAAGCTGGAAAGGAACGACATCGATCTTTCCGCTCTCCTTTGAAGCGATGTAGTCGCTCAGGCAGAGGTGGCGATCACGCGCCTGTCGAGGGAAAGTAAATCGGAGGCGCTCGGTGCCAGGGATTCCACCCGATCCACCGTCGGTAGCGCCTTCAGGACCGTGGTGCAGGATAACTAGGTCATCACCGTCAGATACTGCTGGGAAGTAACCGTATACGACGGCTGCTTCTAGCAGGCTTTCAGTTTGAATTTTTTCCAACCAAGCCCTCAGGCGTGGGCGTCCCTCAGTTTCAACTAATTCCTCGTAGCTCGCGCCATCTTCGGCACGCGAAGGCTTTAGCCCCCACTGGCCCATAAATGTTGCGCGCTCGTCCAAGAATGATGCGTAGTCGCGAAGCGGAACACCCTTGATGATTCGGGTTCCCCAGAATGGAGGGCTCGGAATTTCGTTGTCCGATGAGACATCTGATCGGTCCGGCATCATGTCCGGCACGGTTCGCACCAAAAGGTTCTTCGGCTGAACGACTCGCTTCTTAAGTTCTGGCAACTTGGCATCGGTGTCACCGCGCTTGATCTTGATGATGGTGTCCATCAATCGAAGTCCCTCGAAGGCATCACGGGCGTAACGTACTTCACCGTCAAAAATCTCGGCAAGGTCCTGTTCCACAAAGCTTCGGGTCAGAGCGGCACCACCGAGAATAACTGGCCAGCGCTCAGCTACTCCGCGAAGGTTCATTTCCTCGAGGTTTTCGCGCATGATCTGGGTGGACTTCACCAACAGTCCACTCATGCCAATCACGTCAACATCGTGCTCTTCTGCCGCACGCAAAATCTCATTGATTGGTTGCTTGATTCCGATGTTTACCGTCTCAAAACCGTTATTACTCAGGATGATATCGACCAAGTTCTTGCCGATATCGTGAACGTCACCGCGAACGGTTGCCAGCAGAATGCGGCCCTTGCCAGCGTCTTCAGTTTTTTCGATGAACGGCTCAAGGTGGGCAACTGCGGTCTTCATAACCTCAGCTGACTGTAGAACGAATGGCAACTGCATCTCGCCCTTGCCGAAAAGTTCACCTACAACCTGCATGCCCTTGAGAAGGTGGTCGTTGATGATTCCCAGCGCGGTCATACCGCTGGCTAGAGCTTCATCCAGGTCTGGTTCTAGACCCTTCTTTTCACCATCGATGATTCGACGCTCAAGTCTTTGGTCAAGTGGCATCGCGGCTAGTTCTTCGGCACGCGACTGACGGTTGGCAGCTGAATCAACACCGCTAAAGACGTCAAGGAACCGAGTCAATGGATCGAATGTGATGTTGCCATCGGCATCGTAGGTTCGTCGGTCGTAAATCAAGTCGAGAGCCGCTTCGAGCTGTTCGGCTGGGATTTGACTCAACGGCATGATGCGAGCAGCGTGGACGATAGCCGAGGTTAGGCCAACCTTCACACACTCTTGAAGGAACACGGAATTCAACACATGTCTTGCTGCTGGGCTCAATCCAAATGAGATGTTTGAGATGCCAAGGGTGCTCTGAACGCCAGGGAACGCCTCGTGCAAGCGTCGGATAGCCTCGATGGTTTCAATTCCATCGCGGCGAGTTTCATCCTGACCCGTTGCAATTGGGAAAGTCAGGGTGTCGACAGTGATGTCCACCAAACGCATACCCCAGTTGGTGGTCAAATCCTCAATCAGGCGCTTGGCAATGGCAAACTTTGTGTCGGCTGTTCTAGCCTGACCCTCTTCGTCAATGGTTAGCGCAACGACAGCTGCGCCGTGCTCGCGAACCATTGGCATAATTCGCGCGAAACGAGAAGTGGGCCCGTCTCCGTCTTCATAGTTGACCGAGTTGATCATCGCTCGGCCACCCATGCACTCGAGGCCGGCCTCCAGCACTGCCGGTTCGGTGGAATCTAGGACCAGCGGAAGGGTCGTAGAAGTAGCCAAACGGCTGACCAATTCTCGTGCGTCCTTGGCGCCGTCGCGCCCAACGTAGTCAACACAGACGTCAAGGAGGTGCGCACCCTCACGGGTTTGAGATCTCGCGATCTCAAGGCATTCATCCCAGTTCTCGGCAAGCATTGCTTCGCGGAATGCCTTCGAACCATTGGCGTTGGTTCGCTCACCAATCGAAAGATAGGTCATGGTCTGGTCAAAAGGCTGGTGCTGGTAGAGGCTAGCCAATCCAGGTTCGTCAATAAGTTGAGGTCGGCTCGGAACCTTGCCGGCGACGGCAGCTGCAACTTCGGCGATGTGTGCTGGCGTAGTGCCGCAGCATCCACCAACCAAACCGGCGCCGTAGTCGTTCACAAACTGCAACTGTGCGGTGGCAAGCTCGCTTGGAGTAAGAGGGTAATGAGCGCCGTGAGGGCCCAAGATCGGAAGTCCAGCGTTAGGCATAACGACTACCGGCAGGTCGGAGAACTTAGCTAGGTACCTGAGGTGCTCGCTCATTTCGGTTGGGCCGGTTGCACAGTTAAGGCCGATCGCATCGATACCCAAGGCGCTCAATGCGGTCAAAGCGGCACCGATTTCGGAGCCGAGCAACATGGTTCCAGTGGTCTCGATGGTTACTGAAACCAGAATTGGAATTTGGACATTGAGTTCTGCCATGGCGCGCTTTGAGCCAATGACTGCGCTCTTGGCCTGCAGAAGGTCCTGGGCAGTTTCAATCAGAATTGCGTCTGCACCGCCGCGAATTAGTCCTCTGGCACTGAGCTGGTAAGCATCTCGTAGAACTGCAAATCTTTCGTGACCGAGGCTAGGCAATTTGGTACCCGGTCCCATAGAGCCCAGAACCCAACGAGGCTTTTCATCGGTACTGAAGTCGTCGGCTACTTGGCGGGCAACCTCTGCTCCCGCGAAAGCCAGCTCTTCGATTCGGTCTTGGATGTCGTATTCGGCCAAGTTGGCAAAATTGGCACCGAAAGTGTTGGTCTCAATTGCCTCTGCGCCAGCCTTTAGGTACTGAGAATGAATGCCAGAAATGATGTCTGGTCGGGTGACATTGAGAATTTCGTTGCAACCCTCATAACCCTGGAACTCATCCAGCGTTGGGTTGGCCTCCTGAATCATGGTTCCCATGGCGCCGTCAGCAACGACAACGCGGGATCGGACAGCATTGATTAGGGCTTCTGAGCGGGGAGCAAACATAGGTTTCAAGTCTAACTGAGGCAGGTTGATGTGGCTGTGGAATATACTTATTGAATGCCTGAATTCCCTCTGCTTCGAAAGACCGAGCTCGACCTATCTTCTTTTACGAAGATCACCGAGGTAATGCAGGCGCGTTCTGTTATTGGTGAACCAACTTTGTCCTTCGAATTCTTCCCACCAAAAGACGATGCCGGTGAAGAACGACTTTGGGACGCATTCGAAAAACTTCTAGAGGTCAAGCCAGACTATGTGTCTGTAACCTACGGTGCCGGCGGGTCCAGCCAGGATAGATCTCTCTCTGTAGTGCAGCGCATGGCCAAAAGCGTGCCGACAATTGGCCACCTGACCTGCGTTGGTGCGACAACTCAGAGCACCATCGACATCATTCGACAGTTTGAAGCTGCAAATGTAGCCGCAATTCTTGCCTTGCGCGGAGACGCACCGAAAGACGACCCAGACGCTCTGGGTAAAGGACAGCTCAAGACAGCCCTTGAGCTTATTGAAGTTGCAAATCAAAACTCTCACCTCGAAATCGGTGTCGCAGCGTTTCCTGAAGTCCACCCGGAGTCACCGGATATGGCCCATGACTCGATGGTGCTAGCCCTAAAGCAGGCTGCGGGTGCAAAGTTTGCGGTGACCCAGCTGTTCTTCAGCGTCAAGGCTTACACCGATCTGGTTAGCAGTGCTGCAGAAGCGGGTGTAACCATTCCGATTGTTCCTGGAGTTATGCCAATCGCAAATGCCAAGCAGGTTATTCGCATGGCGGCGATGAGTGGCGCAGCGATGCCGGCCGAACTCCTCGAAGGTCTAGAGGGGCTGGATGACGAGGCGGCGAGCAAGCTCGGCATGGAATTCTCGAAGCAGCTATCGGTTGACCTGATCGCCGCAGGAGCGCCCGGACTCCACATCTTTAGCCTGAACCAGCACGCAGCTGCCATTGAACTGGCGCGTGGTGCGGGTCTTTGTCACTAGCCACCTTTAGTCTGAAGACGTGACCGACCAACAACTTTCGTTTGACTTCTCCCCTGACCTGCCTGATTGGGCTAGGCAAATTGCCGTTTTCGATCTTGAAACCACAGGTCTAGATCTAACCGATGCCCGAATTGTCACCGCCTGTGCGGTTGAGCTTGACGAGCATGGTTCTGTGGTTGGGCAAAACGTCGAATGGCTGGCCGATCCAGGCATCGAGATTCCTACACCTGCCAGCGACGTTCACGGTGTCACCACCGAAATGGCCAGACGAGACGGCAGGGAGGCCAGTGAGGTGGTTTCCGAAATCCTGGCCACCCTCAAGGGTTTTTTCGCTAGAGGGCTCCCAGTAGTTGCCTATAACGCACCATACGACTTTACGATTTTGCATTACGAGGCCATTCGGCACGGCCTAGAACCTTTGAAAATCGGTTCAATTATTGATCCCCTGGTCATTGACCGGTTCAAGGACAAATATCGCAAAGGAAAGCGCCGCTTGGAGAACGCTGCCGAGTTCTACCAAGTTGAACTCGCCGATGCCCACAACGCTACGGCCGACGCAATCGCAGCCGGACGTGTGGCCCAGGCTATCGCTAAGCGGTGGGCCGATGAACTGCCAGCCTCACTCCCAGATCTTCATGCCGCGCAAATTCAATGGAGTGATTTCCTCGACAGCGACTTTGAAAATTACATGCGCCGGAGTGTCAACCCTGACTTTAGTGTCAAGCGTGGCTGGCCACTAAAGCTGAATTAGGTGTTGTCATAAACCACCCTTAAGAACAAAAGGCCCCGCCGAAGCGGGGCCTTTTTAGGTCTCAACCTAGAAGCTGTGTGGACAGCTTCTGTTCTCGCGGAGCTTACGCTCCGAAGTTCTTGTAACGTGCGTTGAAGCGCTCTACGCGACCTGCAGCATCCATGATGCGCTGCTTTCCGGTGTAGAACGGGTGTGACTCTGATGAAATTTCAACGTCGAAAACTGGGTAGGTGTTGCCGTCTTCCCACTCAATGGTCTTGCTGCTGCTAAGTGTTGAGCGAGTAAGGAACGCTACACCCGATGCCAAGTCGCGGAATACGACTGCTTCGTACTTTGGGTGAATGTCTGCCTTCATGGGAAAACTCCGTAATAATCGAAAACTTTGGGGTTTGTGCCACAGGGCACTAAGGGACAAGCATACCAGAATTGGGCTAGCTTGAACACCTAATTCTAGTATTTATGTGCGCGGACCCGGAACCGACCATCTTCGTAATCGACCTTGAGGCCAAAACCAAAGACTTCTGAGATCTTCTCTGATGTCAGGGTGTTGTGAATGTCCCCGGCAGCGAAGATTTCTCCGTTGCGAATCAACAGGGCGTGAGTGAATCCTTCAGGAATCTCTTCAAGATGGTGGGTAACCATGACCATCGCCGGCGCCATCGGGTGCGAGGCATACTCGCCGATGATGTTGATCGTCTGCTCCCTAGCGGCCAGGTCAAGGCTTGCTACCGGTTCATCAAGCAACAGCACTTCTGGATCAGGCATAACGGCGCGAGCAATTTGGGTTCGCTTCCGTTCTCCGTCGCTCAGGGTGCCAAACGCGCGGTCTGCAAAGTCTGAAAGTTGCCACTCGGAAAGGACTCGCCGGGCGCGTCGTTCATCGATGTCCTCGTACTTTTCGTTCCAGCGTCCGGTTACACCGTAGCTAGCGGTCATAACCGCGTTGAGCACCGATTCTGAGTTTGGGATGTGGGCCGCGAGTGCACTCGAGGCAAAGCCGATCCTGGTCCGGAGTTCAAAGACATTGATCTCCCCCATTCGCTCACCAAGTATGGTGGCTTGGCCGTGCGTTGGGTGAATCTGGGCTGCAGCAACGCGCAACAAGGTGGTCTTACCAGCGCCATTAGGTCCAACTATTACCCAACGCTGACTTGGCTCAACTTGCCAGTCAACATTGTTGAGGATGTTTCGACCCTCGCGGACTACGGTGACGTTGTTTACATCTATGACGCGTGACATGCCTTTTAGCCTATGTGCTTGCCGTTGATTGCCTTCTCATAGACACCAATAGTTTCCGCAGCAATGCTGTCCCAGCTGAAGTGTTGCTCAACACGCCTACGACCGGCTGAGCCGAATTCGGCAATTCTTGGGTGGTCCAGAATCTCATTGAGGGCCGCGGCGAAATCTGCCACAAACTTGCCTTCGTCAAGTGGCTTTCCGCTGCCATCCATCAATTGCTCAATCGGCACCAGCAATCCAGTCTCGTTGTGGGCAACTACCTCTGGAATGCCACCGGTAGCCGTGGCAACAACCGGAGTTCCGCAGGCCATAGCCTCTAGGTTCACAATGCCGAGTGGTTCGTAAATCGATGGGCAGGCAAAGACGGTTGCAGCCGAGAGCATGGCAATCAATTCCGCGCGGCTCAGGTGCTTTTCTACCCAGATGACGTTATCCCGGACTTTTCGAAGCTCGGCTACCAGGTCGGTAACCTCCTGGAGAATTTGCGGGGTATCTGGGGCGCCAGCACAAAGCACCAACTGAACATCAGCGGGCAATTCTCTGGCTGCCTTGAGTAGATACGGCAAACCCTTTTGCATCGTGATTCGACCCACAAAGACCACAGAACGCTGATCTGGGTTCACGCCGTTGGCGCGCACTAAGTCAGGGTTATCGGCCGCTTGGAATGCATCCAGATCAATGCCATTGTGGACTACAGCAACTTTTTGAGGGTCAAGTTGAGGGTAGGCACGAAGAATGTCCTGACGCATCCCATCTGACACCGCGATGATGCCGGTCGCGCCTTCGTAGGCTGTGCGCTCAACCCAGGATGAAAGGCGGTAACCGCCGCCCAACTGCTGCTCTTTCCATGGGCGTAGCGGTTCGAGACTGTGGGCTGTAATCAGGTGCGGGATCCCGTGAAGGGTTCCGGCTACTTGCCCGGCAAAGTTTGCGTACCAGGTGTGCGAATGGACTAGGTCAGCGCCTGCAATCGCAGAAACCATGCTCAAATCTGTGGCCATGGTCTGTAGGGCGCCATTGACAGCTTCAAACTCAGCGCTGTGGCGGTATGCAAATGTATCGGTTTCATTACGGTCTTCACCGAAGCAATGCACCTTGACATCGATCTGTTTTCGCAAAACTCTCACTAATTCAGCGACATGTACGCCCGCTCCCCCATAAATGAAGGGTGGATATTCTTTAGTGATCAGATCGATTCTCATAGCGTCATGTTATCTGGCGTTCATAAAGGACTAATAACATTTCGATATGAGCACTCCACGTATTTTCGGAATGGTCCTTGCTGGCGGCGAGGGTAAGCGCTTGATGCCTCTAACGGCTGATCGCGCAAAGCCTGCGGTGCCTTTTGGGGGAAGTTATCGTCTTATCGACTTTGCATTGTCAAACCTGATTAATTCAGGTCTTCGACGCATCGTTGTTTTGACTCAGTACAAATCACACAGCCTTGACCGCCATATCTCTCAGACCTGGCGAATGTCTCCGCTGCTTGGCGCATACGTTGCCTCGGTTCCTGCGCAGCAGCGACTTGGCAAGCGCTGGTTCTCGGGAAGTGCTGACGCAATTCTCCAGAGCATGAACCTACTGAGCGATGAGCGACCAGACATCGTGGTCGTGGTCGGTGCCGACCACGTTTACCGCATGGACTTTGATCAGATGATTGAAGCGCACATCAAGTCAGGCCGTGGAGTCACAGTTGCAGCCATTCGCCAACCACTTTCGCTGGCGAACCAGTTTGGCGTAATCGAGGTTGACGAAAAAGACAACACCAAGATTTCAGCTTTCCGCGAGAAACCAAGTGACCCTAAGGGTTTGCCGGACAGTCCCGGCGAAGTTTTGGCTTCGATGGGTAACTACGTTTTCAGCGCCCAGGCACTCATTGACGCTATTGAGCATGACGGTACCCTCGAGGAGTCATCGCACGACATGGGTGGCGACATCGTCCCTTACATGGTTGCGCGCGAGGACGCTGGAGTTTATGACTTCACCTACAACGAGATTCCTGGCTCGACAGAGCGTGACCACTCATACTGGCGCGACGTAGGAACCATGGACTCTTACTACGAGGCCCACATGGACCTAATCTCAGTGATGCCGGTTTTCAACCTGTACAACTCAGAGTGGCCAGTACACACCCAGCAGATCAACTTGCCACCGGCAAAGTTTGTTCACGATGGTGAGGGCAACCAGGGGCGGACCACCGACTCGATTGTTTCGCTTGGAACCGTGGTTTCGGGTGGAATTGTTGAGCGCAGCGTGCTCTCGCCGAATGTGCGCATTCACTCCAGAGCTCTAATTACTGACTCGATTTTGCTTGATGGCGTCCAGGTTGGGCGCGACTGCACCGTTCGAAAGGCTATCCTCGACAAGAGCGTTGTCGTTGCCGATGGCGCCTCGATCGGTGTCGACAAGCAAAGAGATCTTGACCGCGGCTTCTTCGTCACCGACTCGGGTATTACCGTTGTTGGAAAGGGCGTTCTGGTTACACCGTGACCAAGTTTTTAGTGGTTTTTGATGTTGATTCAACTCTCATCGAAGACGAAGTAATTGAGTTATTGGCCGATGTCGCTGGAAAGCGCGCTGAAGTTGCTGCGGTAACCGAGCGCGCGATGGCTGGCGAGCTGGACTTTGCTGAAAGCCTTATTGAGCGAGTTAAAACCCTCGCCGGGCTTCCCGAAAGCGTATTTGAAGAGGTTTTGGGCAGGATTCGCATCACCACCGGGGCAAAGACCCTTATCGATGCTGTTCATGCGGCCGGTGGACGGGTGGGCGCGGTTTCTGGCGGATTCAACCAGCTCCTAGGGCCATTGGCCAAGGCTTTGGAGCTGGATTTTGCTCGCGCAAATCAACTTGAGGTTGTAGACGGCGTTCTGACCGGCCAAGTTATTGGCAAAATTATCGATCGTGCAGCCAAGGCGGAGTCTTTGCTTGAATGGGCTGAGGTCGCGGGATTTGCCATCGAAAACACGGTTGCAGTCGGCGATGGCGCCAATGACCTGGACATGTTGGCAGCAGCTGGACTGGGTGTTGGCTTCAACTGCAAGCCGATTGTTCGCGAACATGCCGATTTTGTGCTCGAGGGTAATGACCTTGCCGGTTTGATACCGGTTCTCAAACTCTGATCAATAAAATCCTGAGTATTGACAAATCTGAGCATAAAAAAACCGCCCAACCGGGCGGTTTTTTTATTAAATCTCTAGTGGCCCATGCCCAATCCACCGTCAACCGGAATGACAGCACCTGAGATGTAGCTGGCTTCGTCGCTGGCAAGCCAGGCAACGACCTTGGCAACTTCTTCTGGCTGGGCAAAGCGGCCGGCCGGAATCTTCTTCTTGTACTCGTCCTGCTGAGCTTCAGGCAAAGCCGCGGTCATGTCGGTGTCAATAAAGCCCGGGGCGACCACGTTTGCGGTAATGCCGCGGGCGCCAAGCTCGCGGGTTACTGAGCGAGCCATGCCCACAAGGGCCGATTTGGCAGCTGAGTAATTTACCTGGCCAGCCGAGCCGAGAAGGCCAACAACGCTACCAATCAGGATCACGCGGCCGTACTTGGCCTTGATCATGCCCTTGGTGGCGCGGCGCAGTACGCGGAAAACGCCATTCAAATTTGTGTCGATTACTGACTCGAATTCTTCGTCAGTCATGCGCATGAGGAGGGTATCGCGGGTAATGCCTGCGTTTGCAACCAAGATTTCGATTGCCCCTAGCTTTTCTTCGACCTCGGCAAATGCAGCATCCAGGGTCTCAGGCTTGGTCACATCTGCGACCACACTTAGTGAACCTGCAGGGCCCTCGCCACTGCGAACAGTCACAGCAACTCTGTGACCTTGACGAATGAACTCCTCAGCAATCGATTTTCCGATTCCGCGGTTACCGCCGGTGACTAGAACTGTTCTTGGTGTGGTCATTGACTATTCTCTTTCAGGGAATACAACTGTTAGCGCTGCGCTTGGGACAAGTGAAGTCTACCTTTGCGAGCCTTTGGTAGCTGTATTCGGCTGATCTGAAAGTGGTGATTAGACATGAGTGAAACGCAGAGTGTTACCTCGATCGGTCAATCCCCCGAGGCCGAACGCAAAACCCGCATGATCAAATACCTGATTGCCATGATCATTCGAATGGTTTGTTTGGTCCTGGCCTTGGTCGTTCAAGGCTGGTTGGCCTGGGTGTTTGCGGCCGGAGCAGTCCTATTGCCTTATTTCGCCGTCGTTCTAGCTAATGCTGTGGTCACAGACGACAAGCCAAAACTAGCTACCGCAGTTGCGCCAAAACTGGTTATTTCCGCCGACCAATTCGTTGCCGCGCCAAAGCCAGAGGAAAACCGTTAGTTGTTGGGTATCTCTCCCCCAAATCTGAAATGTTCCAGAGCAGGTTGTTCGGCAACCGCTGAATTCTGCCTCACCTGGCGAAACCCCAAGATTCACACCGATGGCCGAACCAAAGTTTGGTCTGCCTGTGATGAGCATCGTCAATTTCTGGTTGACTATTTAGAGACCAGAGGTTTCCTGCTAACTACCGAAAAGATTCAATGACCAATTACAAACTGAGCTGGCTCAACGATTCCTGGAAACGTTGGCTTGCTTGGCTGATTGCCGCATCGGTGTTTGCAGTTGCCTGTGTTTTTCTCTCTGATTGGCAGTTTGACCGCCGTCAAGAGGCATTGGCCAAAATTGAAGTTGTGGCGCAAAACTACGATCAGGCGCCTCTGACACTCGAGGATGTTGTTCGGTCCGACGAGTTTGACGCCCGCAATGAGTGGCGACCAGTGTCGATTACCGGTCAATTCCTCCCTGAGAAGGCTTACCTAGTTCGAAATCGTCCGTACAACGGGCAGCCGGGGTTCTTGCAGGTTATTCCGTTTAAGGCCGTTACTGGCCAGCTGGTAGCGATTGAGACCGGTTGGTTACCTACGGGGTCGCGCCAGGACTCACCAGACTTAATTCCGCTCCCAGATAACCAGGAGCGGACTATCCTGGCCCGAATTAGGCCAACGGAGCCAACTCTCAACCGCGATGCTCCGGCCGGTCAACTTGGCACTCTAAACTCGGCGAACCTGTTCAAGCAGGCTGGTTTGTCGGGTGAATTAATTGAATCGGTGTATTTTCGGTTAGCCGAAAGCTACAACCAGGGTGAGGCGGTACCCAAACTTTTACCCAAACCGGCACTTACCGAGGGAAATCATCTGAGTTATGCGTTGCAGTGGATTCTCTTTGCGCTCATGGCTTTCACGGCATTGATCTGGGGTGTTCGGCAAGAACTCAGATTCAAGCGCATGGCTGAAGATGAAACCTACCGACCTAAAAAGCGCAAACGCGTCGGCGACGACGATAAAGCAGCTGAAGACGCGCTTCTGGGCCAGGAATAACAGTCAGTTTTAGCTGAGGGCAATCAGGTCGGCGTAACCATCGTTCCAGTGGTCTTCATCGCCATCAGGCAAAATCAAGACTCGTTCTGGGTTCAGGGCCAAAACCGCACCAACATCGTGGCTCACCAGCACAACTGCACCGGTGAATGTGCTCAGCGCTCGAAGGATTTCTTCGCGGCTGGCCGGGTCAAGGTTGTTAGTCGGCTCATCGAGCAGCAACACGTTGGCCGATGACACAACAAGTGAGGCAAGTGCCAAGCGGGTTTTCTCTCCACCGCTCAAAACACCGGCAGGCTTATTCACGTCATCACCGGTGAAAAGGAATGATCCCAAGACCTTGCGGGCATCGGTGTCGGCAAGTTGTGGAGCTGCACGCTGCATATTTTCCAGCACAGATTTGGAGACGTCCAGGGTCTCGTGCTCCTGGGCAAAATAGCCGATCTTGAGTCCGTGGCCGGGAACAATTTCACCGGTGTCTGGCTTGTCGAGACCCGCAAGCATGCGCAGCATCGTGGTTTTACCGGCACCGTTCATACCGATGATGACTACCTTTGAACCCTTATCAATGGCTAGGTCAACGGCGGTGAAAATCTCAAGCGAACCGTAGCTCTTACTTAGGTTGTTAGCCATTAGCGGAGTGCGGCCACATGGAGCTGGATCTGGGAATTTGATTTTGGCGACGCGATCAACTTCTCTGACCTCATCGAGTGAGTTCAGTAGGGACTCAGCGCGGCGAACCATCTGCTTTGCAGCAACGGCTTTGGAGGCTTTTGCACCAAATTTGGCTGCCTGAATCTGCAGGGTATTGGCCTTCTTTTCAGCGATGGCTCGTTCGCGCTTGCGGCGCTCCTCATCGGTCTCGCGAGCCTTTTGGTACTGGCGCCAGCCCATGTTGTAGATGTCGATTACGCAGCGAATGGCGTCAAGATAGAAAACGCGGTTTACCGTTTCTTCGACTAGATCAACGTCGTGACTGATAACGATCAGGCCGCCCTGATAGCCCTTCAGAAACTCCCGCAACCAAACCACTGAATCGGCGTCAAGGTGGTTGGTTGGCTCATCGAGAATCATGGTTTCGGCGTTCGAAAATAGGATTCTTGCCAACTCGATTCGGCGGCGCTGACCACCGGAAAGTGTCTTTAGCGGCTGGTCGAGAATGTGGTCCTTGAGGTTTAGGTTGCTTGCAATAGTTGCAGCTTCAGCCTCGGCGGCGTACCCGCCAGCCGCCTGAAAGCTTTCTTCAAGTTCCGAGTACCTAGCCATTGCGCGGTTGTAGACGTCTTCTTCGATGCTGCCCATGTCTTCGGTGCACTTTGCCATTTCGGCCGCAATATCGCCAAGTCCTCGGGCGTTCAAGATTCGAGTGCGTGCTAGCTCTTCTGGGTCACCCGAACGAGGGTCCTGCGGTAAGTAGCCGATTTCGCCTCCGCGAGCCACGGCACCCTGAGATGGCTGCCCATCCCCCGCCAAAATTTTAGTGAGGGTGGTTTTTCCAGCACCATTTCGGCCCACCAGCCCCACCTTGTCACCCTTATCAACGCGAAAATTCACGTTAGACATGAGGACGCGAGCTCCGATGCGGATC
This sequence comes from Rhodoluna sp. KAS3, assembly GCF_026000575.1. Classification (NCBI taxonomy): domain Bacteria; kingdom Bacillati; phylum Actinomycetota; class Actinomycetes; order Micrococcales; family Microbacteriaceae; genus Rhodoluna; species Rhodoluna sp. KAS3. The sequence goes on from NZ_AP026910.1 coordinate 564,960, forward strand.
TCTAGGTTACTCACGCTAATCATTTGAATCTCCGTTGGTAAAAGGGCGTATCGGGTTGCGACGCACAAAAGCCCAAGTCTACAAGTTGCGACTTGGGCTTCTGGTGCGAATTTTGGGTGGGTTTAGATTGAGAACCCGATGGCTCGCATTTGCTCGCGCCCATCTTCGGTAATTTTTTCTGGACCCCATGGTGGCATCCAAACCCAGTTGATGCGGAATGCTTCAACCACACCGTCAAGTGCTTCGGCCGTCTGTTCCTCAAGAACGTCGGTCAAAGGGCATCCCGCAGAGGTCAAAGTCATGTTGATTAGCAGGTTGCCATCTTCAGACTTCTGAAGACCGTAAATCAGACCCAAATCAACAATGTTCACACCGATTTCTGGGTCGATCACATCCTTTAGAGCCTCTATGACATTGTCATAAAGGGTTGGATCAAGCTCAGTGGCATTCATGATTAGGCCTTTACGTAACGGTCGTAGCCCTCAGCTTCAAGGCGATCTGCAAGCTCTGGGCCGCCCTGTTCAGCAATCTTTCCGGCAACGAAAACGTGCACGAAGTCAGGCTTGATGTAGCGCAAGATTCGGGTGTAGTGGGTGATTAGAAGCAAACCAAAGTCATTCTCTGACTTGGCACGGTTTACACCCTCTGAAACAATCTTCAACGCGTCAACGTCTAGACCAGAGTCGGTTTCATCAAGAACAGCAAACTTTGGCTTCAATAGTTCTAGCTGCAGAATCTCGTGGCGCTTTTTCTCGCCACCTGAGAATCCCTCATTTACGTTGCGCTCGGTGAACGAAGAGTCCATGTGAAGGGCATCCATGGCTCCACGGACATCCTTTATCCAGTTACGCAGTGCCGGCGCCTCGCCAGCGATGGCGGTCTTTGCGGTGCGCAGGAAGTTCGACACTGATACGCCAGGGATTTCTACTGGGTACTGCATCGCTAGGAATAGTCCGGCACGCGCGCGTTCGTCAACGCTCATCTCAAGCACGTTCTCGCCATCGAGCAGAATTTCACCTTCGGTAACTTCATATTTTGGGTGACCTGCAATGGTGTAGGCCAGGGTTGATTTACCTGAACCGTTCGGGCCCATGATTGCGTGGCTTTCGCCCGAGCGAATAACTAGGTCAACACCCTTCAGGATTTCTTTAGTGCCCTGGTCGGTCTCGACGGTTACGTGGAGGTTTTTGATTTCAAGAACTGACATGTGATTTTTTCTTTTCTAAGAGGTCTGAGTTATTCGGCGTCGATTTCGAGGAAAATCTCGTCGTTCTCGACGATGACTTCGTACGCCACAACTGGTTCGTAGGCAGGGAGAGTTAGAGCCTCGCCAGTCTCAAGTGAGAACTTGGCGCCGTGTGCCCAGCACTCGACGGTCTTATCTTTGCCGATGAAGCCCTCGCTAAGCGAGATTTCACCGTGGGAGCACTTGTCATCAAGTGCAAAGACTTCGCCATCCTTAGTCTTGAAGATTGCGATCTGAAGTTCGCCCACCTTCACACGGATAGCCTTGCCAGCTTTGATTTCGTCTACCTTGCAGATGCGGACTGCCATTATGAGTTACTCCTTGCTAGCTCAGCCTCGATTGCGTCGGTGAGGCGGGCTTCGATTTCTTCGTTACCAATTTGCTGGATGATTTCGTTGAGGAAACCACGTACGACGAGGCGACGGGCTTCAATCTCTGGAATACCGCGGGCCTGCAGGTAGAACAACTGCTCGTCGTCGAAGCGACCGCTGGCCGAAGCGTGCCCAGCCCCGGCAATCTGACCGGTTTCAATCTCTAGATTTGGCACCGAGTCAGCTCGCGCGCCATCGGTTAGCAATAGGTTTCGGTTTAGCTCGTAGGTATCGGTGCCCTCCGCAGCCATGCGAATTAGTACATCTCCAACCCAAACAGTGTGTGCGCCGTCTCCCTGAAGTGCACCCTTGTAGGTGACTCGAGACTTGCAGTTAGGAACCGCGTGATCAACGTAAAGTCTGTTCTCTAGGTGCTGGTCCTCGTCTGCGAAGTACATCCCTAGCAGCTCAACGTCGCCACCCGGCTGAGTGAATTCTGCAGATGTGCTAACTCGAACGGTCTCGCCTCCCAAACTGACAACCAGGTGCTTCAATTTGGCATTTCGACCAAGACGAGCCATTTGAGTTGAGGCGTGAACCGCCTCGGCATTCCAATCCTGAATCGAAATCAGAGTTAGGTGGGCTTCGTCACCAACAATAATCTCGAGGTTTTCGCTCAAAATCGCGTCACCCTTGTGGTCAAGAATCACGGTTGATTCTGCAAATGGTTTTGCATCAACAATTAGGTGAATAGCACTTGGCTCGGTTGATTCTGAATTGAGGGTTAGCTGAACCTCAGACTTTGCGTTGCCTGGAAGGGTTACCAGATAGGCCTGCTCAGCAGAGCCCCAGGCTGCCGCACTCGGACGCTCTTCTGGAATTCCTGCCCCGCCAAAGGCTGGATTGTCTGAGCCCACCCATGCGGTTGTAACGCCATCGGTGTGCTTGATTTCAAGGTCGCCAACGTACTCGGCAAGTGAATCGGCATCCAGACCTTTTAGGCGCGCCGCTGGCAAGTAACGCCACTGCTCTTCGCGGGTTGAAATTGCCGGGAAGTCGGCTACGTTTGTCGACCTCTTGCGCTCATAGCGAGTCTGAATTGGAACGCCCGCCCCATGGCTGTGAGCCTCAAGGCCGTGCTGTACTGAACCGCTTTCAACGGTTGGTGTTGAAGTGGTCACTAGCCGACGGCCCCTTCCATCTGCATTTCGATGAGTTTGTTCAACTCAAGGGCGTATTCCATCGGTAGTTCCTTAGCGATTGGTTCAATAAAGCCGCGAACGATCATCGCCATGGCCTCGTCTTCGGGTAGTCCTCGGGACTGTAGGTAAAACAACTGCTCTTCGCTAACGCGCGAGACTGTGGCCTCGTGGCCCATTGAAACGTCGTCCTCGCGCACGTCCACCGCTGGGTAGGTGTCCGAACGAGAAATAGTGTCAACCAACAGTGCGTCACAGCGAACTGTGTTGGCAGAGTGGTGAGCACCCGGCATGACACGAATTTCGCCACGGTAGGACGTACGGCCACCTCCGCGTGCGATTGACTTCGAGACGATTGAGGAGCTGGTGTGTGGCGCAAGGTGAATCATCTTTGCGCCCGCGTCTTGGTGCTGTCCCTCGCCGGCAAACGCAACCGATAGGGTCTCTCCGCGAGCATATTCTCCGGCCAAAATTACTGCTGGGTACTTCATGGTCACCTTTGAGCCGATGTTTCCATCGATCCACTCCATAGTTGCGCCTTCGTGGCAGATTGCACGCTTGGTAACTAGGTTGTAGACGTTGTTTGACCAGTTCTGAATGGTCGTGTAGCGAACACGGGCACCCTTCTTCACAATGATCTCAACTACGGCAGAGTGCAATGAGTCAGATTGGTAGATAGGCGCGGTGCAACCCTCGATGTAGTGCACGTATGAATCTTCGTCAGCGATGATCAGGGTGCGCTCGAACTGACCCATGTTCTCAGTGTTGATGCGGAAGTATGCCTGAAGCGGGATCTCCACGTGAACGCCCTTTGGGACGTAAACGAAGGATCCGCCCGACCACACCGCAGTGTTTAGAGCAGCGAACTTGTTGTCACCGGCAGGGATAACGGTTCCGAAATACTCCTGAAAAATCTCAGGGTGCTCTTTGAGAGCGGTATCGGTGTCTAGAAAGATTACGCCCTGGGCCTCAAGGTCTTCACGGATCTGGTGGTAAACCACTTCAGATTCGTACTGTGCGGCCACACCGGCAACCAAACGGCTGCGCTCGGCTTCTGGGATTCCCAAGCGCTCGTAGGTGTTGCGAATTTCTTCTGGAAGCTCTTCCCAGGTGTTGGCCTGGCGCTCAGTTGAACGAACGAAGTACTTGATGTTGTCAAAATCAATGCCACTTAGGTCTGAACCCCAGCTAGGCATCGGTTTCTTGCCGAAGAAGTCAAAACCTTTCAGGCGGCGTTCAAGCATCCACTCCGGTTCACTCTTCAGTCCAGAAATGTTCCGGACCACACCTTCGTTGATTCCTCGCTTCGCGATTGAACCGGCGGTATCGGAGTCGGACCAACCGAACTCGTACACGCCAAGGCTGTCAAGTTCTGGTCGGTCAATGATGATGTCGGACAAGCCGGCCTCCCTTTTTATGCTGCTCAGATCTGAGTTTCTTGATCCGAAATAGTCTGTGAGTGTCAACTGATGAACCGCGCTTCCGTATTCCCTGCAAGGCAAACTTTGCCCTGTGTAAAGATGGGTTCAGGAGAAGTCTCAAGATTGCAACAGCGCAATCGAGAAATAGTTGAAACTATCCGCAAGTTTACCGATATGGCTTGGAATTCGGAAGCCAAAAACCGCGTCGAAAGGCAGTGTTTCCTTTGTTTACAAAGATTCGCAACACCATTGCGAACAATCCCCTCTTTTCTGCTGCCAGACTCCCGCTTTATGTCTGGCTTTCACTGGTTAGCCAGATACTCATCGTGGTTACAGGTGGTGTTGTGCGCCTTACCGGTTCAGGATTGGGCTGCCCAACTTGGCCGAAGTGCACCGAGGATTCTTTGATTACGGTGCCGGAAATGGGTTGGCACGGAGTTATTGAGTTTGCGAATCGACTTCTGACCTTTGTACTGGCACTCATCGCACTGCTTACATTCATTGTGATTGTTCGTCTCGGTCGGAAACTGAACCGCGGTTTATTTGCACCGGCGCTAATTCTTGGTCTTGGAATCCCAGCTCAGGCTGTCCTCGGCGGGTTCACCGTGTGGAGTCAGCTAAACCCATGGTTTGTTGGGGCTCACTTCATCTTGAGTGCCATCATGATTGCAATTGCTTCGTTGTTGGTTTTCAGAGCGTTACCTCCGGTTCATGTTGCTGCCCCACGCAGCCTGTGGTTGACCGCAACACCGGTAGCAGTGGTTGGCGCGATCTCAGTGATTATCGGTGTTTTGGTTACCGGTGCTGGCCCGCACTCAGGTGACGCGGAAAGCATCAGAAACGGATTGGACCTGGAGCTGTGGCAACACCTGCACTCCTACCCCGCTTATGTCCTTATCTTGCTGGTCATTGCCCAGGCATGGATTCTTTGGAAGCGGGACCGATGGTCTAAGAATTTCCAGACCAAGGCTGTCCTGTGGCTACTGGTCGTTCTTATTGGTCAAGCAGTCATCGGCGTCGCTCAGGCCAGATTGGGCGTTCCTCCCCTTCTAGTTGGCCTCCACATGCTAGGTGCCGCGGTGATCTGTTCCATGCTGACCTTCCAGTGGCTTGCTATTAGAGGCAAGAGTCGAGGCTCAAACTAATGTCGCGCCTGTTTTGGTTCAGACGTGACCTACGTCTGCAAGACAATGTGGCTCTGAACCAGGCCGTGGCCGGTGCCGTTAGTGACGGCGACAATCAGGTGCTCCCCGTTTACGCTCTGGACTCCTCAGTATTTGAGTCGCTCGAGGGCATTAGGCAATGGTCTCTGCACGAGTCCCTCAAGTCGCTGCAGCGCTCGCTGGGTGGCAACCTTTCTGTGGTGGTGGGTTCGCCGGCGGCTTCACTGGTTGATGCAGCTACTAAAGCTGATGTTTCGGTCGTCCATGCCACTAGAGCCTTCGATACCCGAGGAGTGGCCGAACAAAATGCGGTCGGTCTGGCACTGAAAGATGCTGGCATTTTTCTTCAACTTGACGATAGCTATTACGCAGTTGCTCCGGGGTCAGTGAAGAAGCCAGACGGCTCCCCCTATCGCGTTTACACACCATTTTTTAAGAACTGGTTCCAGCACGGTTGGGCAAAGCCAGTTGCGCTCGCCGAAGGAGCCATTTGGCGCTCGATAGATGGGCAAACTGAGATTCCGCTGCCGACTAAGGATTCACCAATCAAAGTGACTGCTTCGGAGGCCTTTGCTGTCAAAACTTTCGAGCGCTTCAAGCACCGTGCGCTTGAAAATTACGGCGATGACCGGAACCGTGCCGACCTGTCCGGGACTTCACACCTGAGTCATGCACTGGCCTTTGGTGAGATTCATCCGCGCACCATCCTTGCCGATCTGCAGGATTCCCCTGGCGAGGAAGTCTTCCGAAAAGAGATTGCGTGGCGAGAGTTTTATGCCGACGTACTTTGGCATAACCCGCACACCGACCACGATTACTACGAACCGCGATTCAAGGAAATGCGCTACGACGTTGGCCCGGATGCCGATGCCAAGCTGCTGGCCTGGCAGCAGGGAAAAACGGGTTTTCCCATGGTGGATGCAGGTATGCGCCAACTTTTAGCCACGGGGTGGATGCACAATCGCGTTCGCATGATCGTTGCCTCTTTTTTGATTAAAGATCTGCACCTTGAGTGGCAACTCGGCGCTGAGTGGTTCGAGCGCAATCTAAGTGACTTTGATCCGGCTTCAAACGCCCATGGCTGGCAATGGACTGCCGGTTGTGGCACTGATGCTTCGCCGTACTACCGAGTCTTCAACCCAGTTCTGCAGGGATACAAGTTTGATCCTCGCGGAGACTACATCCGGAAGTATGTTCCGGAGTTAGCCCACATCTGGGGGCCAGAGATTCACGAGCCTTGGCTAAGGCTGGATGGTCTGTCGCAGGGCTATCCGAGTCGAATTGTCGATCACGCTACCGAGCGGGACGAGTCACTAGCTCGGCTAAAGGAAATTAAGAAGGACTAGCCCAAAACCAAAGGGTCAACTGCAAGAGCCACAAACAGTAGCGTCAGGTAAATGTTTGAGATGTGGAACAGCGGCATCGGTTTGCTAATTTCACCCGTCTGAGCCTGCTTGAAAATTCTGTGTGCGGCCCAGATAAACCAGATTCCACCCGCGATTGCAGTGGCAGAGTAAATCCAACCAAGTCCGGCTACCGGGATTAGCACCCAGGTGCTGACCGCAACGGCCCATGCGTAGAGGACAATCTGCATGGCAACTGTCTTTGGGCCACGCACAACCGGCAACATCGGAACCCCAGCACGCTCGTAGTCATCGCGGTACTTGACTGCTAGCGGCCAATAGTGTGGCGGGGTCCACAAGAAAATGATCAGGAACAGCACCCAAGGGGTCAAAGACAGGTCGTTTGTTACTGCTGCCCAGCCGATTAGGACTGGAGCTGCTCCCGCGGCGCCTCCCCAAACGATGTTCTGAGGGGTCCAGCGCTTCAGGATCATGGTGTAAACCAGCACGTAGAACAGCACCGCGGCAAGAGAAATTAGTGATGCCAGCCAGTTGACCAGAATCCCTAGCCACAGAACTGATGCCAAGCCGATAATCCACGAGAAAACTAAGGCTTCGCGATTAGTGAGTTCACCAGTCACCAGCGGGCGGTTCTTGGTACGGCCCATGATTTTGTCAATGTCGGTGTCGTATACGCAGTTGAAGGCGTTTGCTGAACCTGCGCTCAGAGCACCACCGATAAGGGTCGCCAAAACCAGCCAAAGATCCGGCATTCTGCCCTCGGCAAGCACCATCGTCGGAAGAGTGGTGATCAACAAGAGCTCAATTACACGTGGCTTGGTCAGCGCAACGTAGGCCTTGGTTTTTTTCAACATTTCTAATAAGTGTAAATCAACGACATACTTCGTTATTCCTTCAAGTAGAAAAACACTGAGGTAGTAGACTTTTCCAAGAACTTGATTGGGTTTCAAGCACGTATTTGTGCCCATTTTCCAGTACTTCTCATGGCAATGGCGCCGAGCAAATTTTTTAGTCCCGATCTCATCTACAACAAGAAAAGGAGCTGCTCTTGTCAGCATTCCAATGGACCGAACTCGACACCAAGGCAGTCGACACAGCCCGAGTTCTAGCAGCAGACGCAGTTGAAAAAGTTGGCAACGGTCACCCTGGTACCGCAATTAGCTTGGCGCCAGTGGCATACCTGCTTTTCAACAAGATAATGCGCCACGATCCAAAGGATGACCGCTGGCTTGGGCGTGACCGTTTCATTTTGAGTGTCGGTCACAGTTCTTTGACTATTTACAACCAGCTTTACCTGCACGGATACGGTCTTGAACTTGACGACCTAAAGGCTCTTCGTACTTGGGGTTCAGCAACTCCGGGACACCCTGAGTACGGTCACACCAAGGGTGTTGAGATCACCACCGGTCCATTGGGCCAGGGTTTGGCATCAGCAACCGGTTTCGCATACGCATCTCGCTTTGAGCGCGGTCTATTCGACCCACAGGCCGCCGAAGGCCAGTCCCCTTTTGACCACTTTGTTTATGTAATCGCTGGTGATGGTGACATGCAAGAAGGTGTCACCTCAGAGGCTGCATCACTTGCGGGTCACCAGCAACTGGGAAATCTAGTTGTGATCTACGACTCAAACCAGATCTCAATTGAAGATGACACCAACATCGCCTTCACCGAAAGCGTCACCGCTCGCTATGAGTCATACGGATGGCACACCCAGACCGTTGACTGGAAGAAGACCGGTAACTACGTCGAGGACCTCGAGGAACTTTACAACGCCATCCAGAAGGCTAAGTCAGTAACTGATAAGCCATCGCTAATTACCCTTCGCACCATTATTGGATGGCCGTCACCAAAGAAGCAGAACTCGGGCAAGATTCACGGTTCAGCACTCGGTGCTGAAGAGCTTTCAGCGCTAAAGACCGTTCTAGGTTTTGATCCAGAGAAGACTTTTGAAGTATCACCCGAGGTAATTGCTCACACCCGCAACACCGATCGATTTGACCGCGAGCGTTCAGCCTGGGAAGCATCATTTGACGCTTGGGCATCAGAAAACGCCGACAAGAAGCACCTGCTTGACCGAATTGTTGCTGGCGAGACCCCAGAAGGTCTTGAAGCTGCTCTTCCGGTGTTTGAGAACGGAAGCTCAGTTTCAACTCGAGTAGCTTCAGGCAAGGTAATCAACGCCATTGCCGGAGTTATGCCAGAGCTTTGGGGTGGTTCAGCCGACTTGGCCGATTCAAACATGACCACAATCGCTGGCGCGAAGTCATTTGTTCCAAGCGAATGGTCGACCCACGAATGGAACGGCGACAAGTACGGTCGCGTTCTGCACTTTGGTATCCGTGAACACGCCATGGGCGCGATTCTCAACGGAATCGTTCTGCACGGAAACACTCGAGTGTTCGGTGGAACCTTCTTGATCTTCAGCGACTACATGCGTCCTGCAGTACGTCTAGCTGCACTGATGGGTATTCCATCAATTTTCGTTTGGACTCACGACTCAGTGGCTCTTGGTGAAGATGGCCCAACCCACCAGCCAATCGAGCAAATTGCCACTCTGCGCGCGATTCCAAACCTAGACATGGTTCGCCCAGCCGACGGCAACGAAACTGCGTTCGCTTGGAAGACCGTTCTAGAGCGCCGTCAGGGTCCAGCTGGTCTTGCGCTTAGCCGTCAGAACCTTCCTGTGTATCCACGCGGCGAAGCTGACGAGACCGGTTCGGTTTATGCCGGTGCTGAAAACACCGCAAAGGGTGCGTATGTCCTGCTTGAAGCGGCAAACGGCCAGCCACAGGTAATCCTGATTGCTACCGGTTCTGAAGTTGAAATCGCAGTCAACGCTCGTATTCAGCTAGAGGCTCAGGGCATCGCCACTCGCGTGGTTTCAGCTCCTTGCCTCGAATGGTTCGATGAGCAGTCAGCCGAATACCGCGAGTCAGTTCTTCCTGCGGCTTTGAAAGCCAAGGTCTCAGTTGAGGCTGGCGTGAGCTTGGGTTGGAACAAGTACGTGGGGCCATTCGGTCAGAGCGTCTCAATTGAGCACTTCGGTGCTTCAGCCGACCCTAAGACTCTTTACCGCGAATTCGGCATGACTGCTGAGGCCGTCGTAACCGCAGCCCTAGCTTCAATTGCAGCCAACTAGCCCAAATTTTTCCTAAGAAATCGGAGTAAATAAATGTCAAACAGCCCACTAGCTCAGCTAGCCGCAAATGGCGTCAGCATCTGGCTTGACGACCTATCACGTTCACGCATCGTCTCTGGCGGTCTGCGCGATTTGATCACCAACCGTTCGGTTTCTGGCGTAACTACCAACCCGACCATCTTTGCCGGTGCGCTGGCCAAGGGTGAGGGCTACCAGGCTCAGGTTGCTGAGCTTGCTGCTGCTGGAGCATCCGCTGAAGAAGCAATCTTTGAAATCACCACCAAAGACGTTTCGGATGCCTGTGACATCTTTGCTGGCGTTTACGCAGAGACCAAGGGCTTTGATGGCCGCGTATCAATCGAGGTTGAGCCTGGACTGGCAAACGACACCGATGGCACCATTGCTCAGGCCAAGGAACTGTTTGCCAAGGTCAACCGCGAAAACGTAATGATCAAGATTCCTGCAACCAAGCCGGGTCTAGGCGCTATCACCGCAGTAATTGCTGCAGGAATTAGCGTCAACGTAACGTTGATTTTCTCTCTCGAGCGCTACCGGGAGGTTATCGCTGCTTACATCGCTGGTATCGAGCAGGCAAAGGCCAACGGCCACGATCTGTCAAAGATCCACTCAGTAGCCTCATTCTTCGTTTCACGCGTTGACACTGAAGTTGACAACCGTTTGGTAGCTGCTGGGCACCCTGAGTTGAAGAGCCAGGCTGCTCTTGCCAACGCTCGTCTTGCCTACGAAGTATTTGAGCAATCTTTTGCTACTGACGCTTGGGCAGCACTTGCTGCCGCAGGAGCAAACGTACAGCGCCCATTGATGGCATCTACCGGTGTAAAGGACCCAGCCCTGCTTGACACTCTTTACGTGACCGAATTGGTTGCTCCTCAGCTGGTCAACACCATGCCTGAGAAAACTATGGAGGCCGTCTACGACCACGGTGTTATTCCTGCCGCTTCAATCACCAACAACTACGAAGCTGCTCGCGAGGTTCTTGCAGCAGTTGAGGCCGCTGGGGTTTCATTGGCAGACGCAACTCAGGTTCTAGAAACCGAGGGTGTAGACAAGTTCATCGTTTCTTGGAACGAACTGGTTCAGACCGTTGACACCGCACTCAAGGCGGCGAAGTAATGTCGCTAAAGGTCGTTGTAGCCGGTACTGCTGCGGCAGCTGTTGCCAACAACATTGATGCACTAGTTGCCGACAAGGTGGCTAGCCGCATTGCTGCGAAGGACTTTACCCTTTGGGGTAAGGATGCTGAATCAGAGTCAGCCATTCGTCTAGGTTGGGTCAAGTCTGCAACGGACTCCGCTCCCCTAGTTGAGGGCATTTTGGCTCTAAAGGCCGAGTTCAACGCAAAGGGTGTTGACCGCTTTGTTCTTTGTGGAATGGGTGGATCCTCGCTTGCTCCTGAGGTTATTACCCGCACCGCCGGTGTTGAGCTGGTTGTTTTGGACTCAACTAATGCTGACCAGGTTGGCGCTGCGCTAGCCGGCGACCTAGCTCGCACCGCGATCATTGTTTCTTCCAAGTCGGGCTCGACTGTAGAAACCGACTCTCAGAAGCGCATTTTCGAGAAGGCCTTCACCGATGCCGGAATCGACAAGGCCGACCGAATCGTTGTGGTTACCGACCCTGGTTCTCCGATGGAGGCAGCTGCTAAGGCTGATGGTTACCGTATCTTCAATGCAGACCCAACTGTGGGTGGCCGTTACTCGGCACTAACCGCATTTGGTTTGGTCCCTTCTGGCCTGGCCGGTGCCGACATTGCCGGTCTTCTGGCTGAGGCGGCTGAGGCTGCAGAGGTTTTGTCTTCTGATTCAGTTGACAACCCAGGCCTGATTCTTGGCGCCGCCCTGGCTTGCACCCCAGGCGAAATGGGAAACCGCGACAAAATTGGAATCGTTGCTGACGGAACTGAAATTGTTGGTTTTGGTGACTGGGCCGAGCAACTAATCGCAGAGTCAACCGGAAAGCTCGGTAAGGGCATTCTGCCTGTGGTACTAACCCCAACCAGTCAGGAACTTCACTCCGGTCTTGCCGACCTGGTTGCAGTTCACGTTCAGGCAGATGCAAAGCCGGTTTCCGGAGACACGGTATCGGTTTCAGGCTCACTGGGTGCTCAGTTCTTGCTATGGGAGTACGCAACCGTAGTTGCTAGCCGACTGATTGGCATCAACCCGTTCGATCAGCCAGACGTTGAATCTGCAAAGATCGCAGCACGCGGAATGCTAGAACAGCGTGACGCTGTAATACCTGCACTGTTCACTGATGCAGACATCGATGTTCGAAGCACCGAACTTGCTGTCTCAGGTACAACAGTTTCAGCTGCAATTGCAGCGCTGTTGGCTCAGCTAGATGATGACGAGGGCTACCTCTCAATTCACGCCTATCTTGACCGCACTTCAGTGGCCGAGGCAGAAGAGCTTCGCGACCTGTTTGCTATCAAAACCCGTCGTCCTGTGACTTTTGGTTGGGCACCACGTTTCTTGCACTCAACTGGTCAGTACCACAAGGGTGGTCCGCGCCAGGGTGTTTACCTTCAGTTGGTTTCTGAGGCTGCTGCAGACATCCAGGTTCCTGGTCGTGACTTCACCTTCGGTGAGCTGATCGCATCTCAGGCTGCCGGTGATGCAAAGGTTCTTGGCCAGCTTGGTCGCCCGGTGCTGACGCTAACTTTGGCTGATGCCAAGGCTGGCGTTGCACTAATCAAGTCAGCCCTCTAAGGAGAAAACTTAATGAGCAAGCTCTCAGCGGGCCACAACCCGCTTCGCGATCCGGGTGACCGCAGACTCAACAGAATTGCGGGCCCAAGCAGCCTGGTTATTTTTGGTGTTACCGGTGACCTTTCCCGTAAAAAGTTGATGCCAGCTGTTTACGACCTTGCCAACCGTGGCTTGTTACCACCAGGCTTTGCGTTGGTCGGTTTTGCACGTCGCGATTGGGAAGACCAGGACTTCGAAAAGGTAGTCAAGGAGTCAGTGAAGCAGTTTGCTCGCACACCTTGGTCCGAGGATGTTTGGCAACAGTTGGCTACCGGAATTCGCTTTGTTTCCGGTGAATTCGATGACGACGCATCGTTTGATCGCCTCAAAGAGACCATCGAAGAACTAGATGCCAAGCGCGGAACCAACGGAAACCACGCGTTCTACCTATCGATCCCGCCAAAGGCGTTCGCTCAGGTGTCGCAGCAGTTGAAGCGCAGCGGGCTTGCTGATCCAAAGCCAGACCAGTTCCGCCGTGTGGTTATCGAAAAGCCATTCGGTCACGACCTCCAGTCTTCACGTGAGCTCAATGACGTAGTTGAAACTGTGTTCCCTCCGGACGCGGTCTTCCGTATCGACCACTACTTGGGTAAAGAGACTGTTCAGAACATCCTTGCTTTGCGTTTTGCAAACCAAATGTTTGAACCACTTTGGAACGCCAATTACATCGACCACGTTCAGATCACCATGGCAGAAGACATCGGTGTTGGTGGACGAGCAGGATACTACGACGGTATTGGCGCTGCTCGCGATGTGATTCAGAATCACTTGTTGCAGCTGCTTGCACTCACTGCAATGGAAGAGCCGGTTTCGTTTGATGCGGCCGACCTCCGTGCAGAAAAAGAAAAGGTTTTGTCAGCGGTTCGACTGCCGAAGGACCTTGGTCGTCACACAGCTCGCGGACAGTACGCCGGCGGGTGGCAGGGTGGCGAGAAAGTTACCGGATTCCTTGAAGAAGATGGAATGAACCCGGAATCTGTCTCTGAAACCTATGCGGCAATGCGGCTGGACATCAACACTCGCCGCTGGGCAGGTGTTCCTTTCTACCTACGTGCCGGTAAGCGCCTTGGTCGTCGAGTCACCGAAATTGCCGTTGTCTTTAAGCGTGCACCGCAGCAGCTGTTTGCCGAAAGCCAAACTTCAGCTCTAGGTCAAAACGCGCTGGTAATTCGCGTTCAGCCAGACGAGGGTGTGACCATGCGTTTTGGTTCAAAGGTGCCTGGTGTTGGTATGCAGGTACGCGATGTGACCATGGACTTTGGTTACGGACACGCATTTACCGAGGCAAGCCCAGAAGCTTACGAGCGTCTAATTCTTGACGTTCTTTTGGGTGACCCACCGTTGTTCCCACGCCACGAAGAAGTTGAACTTTCGTGGAAGATCCTCGACCCAATCGAGGAATACTGGGCCAAGCAGGGCCAGCCAGAGCAGTACCGCCCTGGAACCTGGGGCCCTAAGTCTGCCGATGAAATGCTTGCCCGAGATGGGCGCGAGTGGAGAATCCCGTGATCGTTGATCTACCAAACACAACCATTAGCAAGGTCTCAAAGCAGATCATCCAGATTCGCGAGCAGGGTGGCGTAGTTGCACTCGGTCGCGTTTTGACGTTGGTTATTGAAACTGATTTTGAGGGCATTGAGCCTGCCATCAAGGCCGCTAACGATGCCTCACGCGAGCACCCGTGCCGCATCATCGTTTTGGCTGATGACAACTCAAACAGCGCTCAGAACGCCAAGTTGGATGCTCAAATCCGTGTTGGCGGAGATGCCGGCGCCTCTGAGGTCATTGTTCTACGTGCCTTCGGTGAGGCTGCCAGTGACCCTGAGAGCCTTGTCACCGGCCTATTGCTTCCAGACGCCCCAGTCGTTGCCTGGTGGCCTGACGAAGCTCCTGCGAAAGCCGCTGACTCTGCGATTGGTCGAATTGCTACCCGCCGAATCACTGATGCAGCGAGCCAAAAAGACCCGCACGCGTTTTTGACCCAACTTGCCAACACCTACACCCCTGGTGACAGCGATTTCGCCTGGACCAGACTTACCCCGTGGCGTGAGCAGCTGGCCACCATCTTGGACCAGCCGCCTTACGACAAGGTGCTTGGTGTTGAGGTAACCGGTCCGGTGGACTCCCCTAGCGTCGATCTTTTGGCAGCTTGGCTTGGCATTCAGCTCGGAGTTGAAGTAAACCTAATTCGTACACCGGCTGATGACCAAAAGCACGGTCTCGTTGGCGTGAAGCTAAAGCGAGCATCAGGTGACATCGAGATCGTTCGCAATGAACCGGGTGTTGCCACGCTAATTCAGCCATCACAGCCGACCCGCGAGATTTCGCTGCCGCGCCGCAGCTTGCGTGACTGCTTGATGGAAGATCTTCGCCGACTTGACCCAGATGAAATCTTCGGCAAGATTGTGACTCGAAGCTTCAAAGAGACAACTCCGCGCCCAACCGTCACTGCTGACCACAAGGCAACTAACTAATGAGCACTCGCCCATTTGTTCAGCGTTTCAAAGACGCTGATTCGGTTGCCCGAAACGCGGCTGGCGACCTCATCACCAAGCTGGTTCAATTGCTTGAGGCTCAGCCTGAAGCTCACGTCATGCTGACCGGTGGAACAGTTGGAATCGCGACCCTGGCGGCGCTGGGTGAGCACGAGGATAAAACTTCGGTCGACTTTACCCGGGTCCACTTTTGGTGGGGTGACGAGCGTTTTGTTGCCTCGGACAGCGGTGATCGCAACAGCCTGCAGGCTCGTAAGGCCCTGTTGAGCAAAATTAGCGTAGATGAGTCTAAAGTCCATGAGTTTCCTGCCAGTGATGCAGGACTTTCACTGGATGAAGCCGCACAGGTTTTTGCCCAGCACGTTGATTCGGTTGCACCAAAGTTTGACGTGGTCTTCTTGGGAATTGGCCCAGACGGACACATCGCGAGCTTGTTCCCCGGCAAGCCAACTCCGGCCGCTGGCGCACAGATCATTGCCGAACACGATTCTCCGAAGCCTCCGCCGATGCGCCTAAGTTTTACCTACGACGCACTAAATGCAGCAGACGAAATTTGGTTTGTGGTTGCCGGTGCCGATAAGCAGGATGCCGTGGCTGTTGCATTCGGCGATGAACCAGAGACTCTGCCGGTTGGTCGCGTTCATGGCTCGGTAGCAACGCGTTGGTATCTTGACAACACTGCAGGTACCAAAGTCTTTGGTTGCTAGCGATTTCAGCTACTGCCGTTGAAATTTAGATAAAAAAATGGACCCGCGTGGGTCCTTTTTTTGTTACTTGTTAAGTTCTTCTTCAGCCAGTCGCTGCCGGCGTTCACGAACTGCCGAAACCGCAGAGTCAAGCAACTCAGCTGCCTCTTCCTCGGTTCTACGCTCTTTGACATAGGCCAGGTGCGTTTTGTAAGGCTCGTGCTTTGCTACAACTGGTGGATTTGCTTTGTCGTGCCCAGCTGGAAGACCGCACTTTGGGCAGTCGATTTCCTGTGGAATGTCTTCAAGCGCGATGGCTGAAATGTAGTTTGCGTTGTACTCGTGACCATTTGAACAGTAAAAACTTACTGTGATTCGCCCAACCGCGTGACCGCGATCTACTTCACCCATTGGCCCCGCACCAACGCGTGACCCCCGAATTGAAGAACCCCCGTTAGACATGTTCTAGCTTTAGGCCACTAGGTTGAATCGTGTGAACAGGCCTAGGGTGATGATTACAACGACCCAGACGACTCCCAAAATGATGGTGATTCGGTTCAGGTTACGCTCGGCCACGCCTGATGAATTCATGCTGCTGGTGACACCGCCACCAAACATGTCAGACAGACCGCCACCGCGACCCTTGTGAAGCAAAATCATTAGGGTCAGCAAAAGGCTGGTAATTGCTAGAAGCACCTGAAGTGCAATCTGAAGCGCGAGCATTGGAATCCTTTAGTTTGAGTACTTCTGAAATTATAGAGCGATGTGCTTCTGGAATCGAGCAATGCCGCTGAACTCTTCAGCATCCAAGCTCGCGCCACCGACCAGAACTCCATCAACTTCGGTACTGCGCAGGAAGCCGGCAACGTTTGCTGCCTTGACTGATCCGCCGTAAAGAATTCGGGTGGCCTGTGCAAGTTCAGTGCCAAACTCGGCAGCAAGCGCTTCGCGGATTTTGCCACAGACAGCAGCAGCTTCCTCGGCGGTTGCAACCTTTCCGGTTCCGATTGCCCAGACTGGCTCGTAGGCAATTACAAACTCGCCAAGCTTTTCGTGACCGGCAAGGGCTGCCAAAGTCTGACGAACAGGTACCGCGCTCTGGCCCTCAGACTCAAGTTCTTCAAGTGTCTCGCCGACGCAGATAACTGGGATGATGCCGTGGCGGAAGGCCGCTGCGGTCTTGGCCTGAACGACCTCATCGTTTTCTGCGTGGTACTGGCGACGCTCACTGTGACCGATAAGTACGTACTTTACGTCCAGCTTGCTTAGGAATGCACCCGAGATTTCACCTGTGTAGGCACCTGAATCGTGCTTTGAGAGGTCCTGTGCTCCAAGGCCAAGTTCCATTTTCTCTGCATCAATCAGGGTCTGAACACTGCGAATGTCAGTAAATGGAGGGAACACCACAACCTCAGCCGACTTAAAGTCGTGACCGGCATCACTCAAGGTCCATGAGAGCTTCTGCACCAGGGCGATTGCCTGCTGGTGGTCGAGGTTCATTTTCCAGTTACCTGCAATTAGCGGAACACGGTTTGCCATGGGATTCTCCAGTTGGTTGATGTGAGTTAGAAAAAGATTAGTTAAGTACGTCGAGGCCAGGTAGGTTCTTGCCCTCGAGGAACTCTAGGCTGGCACCGCCACCGGTTGAGATGTGACCAAACTGGTTGTCTTCAAATCCAAGAATTCGAACGGCTGCTGCTGAATCGCCGCCTCCGACAACGCTTAGTCCGTTAACTTCGGTAAGGGCTTTAGCAACGGCGCGAGTTCCGCCGGCAAATTTGTCAATTTCAAATACGCCCATTGGGCCATTCCAAAAGACAGTCTTGGCGGCAGCAACTTCAGCTGCAAAACGTGCAGCAGATTCTGGACCGATGTCTAGACCCAGGCCGGTTGAACCAAACGGAGAAGACTCAATTTCACTTGCAGCAGTTACAGCCACTTCGGCGTCAGCGCCAAATTTTGATGCAACTACGATGTCGGTTGGCAGAATTACCTCTACACCCAGGGCCTCGGCACGGGATAGGTACTCTTTACAGGTTTCGATTTGATCAACTTCAAGAAGGCTCGAGCCAACCTTGTAGCCCTGAGCAGCAAGGAATGTGAACACCATACCGCCACCAACCAAGAGCTTGTTTACGGTTGGAAGCAGGTGATCAATCACACCAAGCTTGTCTGAAACCTTAGAGCCGCCTAGAACAACGGCATATGGGCGTTCTGGGGTGCTGGTTAGGCGAGTTAGAACATCTAGTTCTTTCTCAATTAGAAGACCACAGGCGCTTGGCAGGGCCTTGGCTAGTTCAAACACCGATGCCTGCTTGCGGTGGACCACACCGAAACCATCGCTGATGAAGAAGTCACCAAACTCAGCAAGTTTTGCGGCAAAAGCTTCACGCTCTGAAGCATCCTTGCTGGTCTCAGCCGCATTGAAGCGTAGGTTCTCTAGAACCACGACTCCGCCGCGAGCCAGTGCCTTGACGGCACCCTTGGCTTCGCTGCCGACTGTGTCTGATGCGAAGAAAACTGGCTGTCCAAGTAGCTCACCCAAACGCTTTGCAGCAGGTTCGAGTGAGTACTTGGCATCCGGCGCACCCTCTGGGCGGCCAAGGTGTGAGATAACCACTACCTTGGCGCCCTGGTCGACCAGGTACTTGATGGTTGGAACAGAGGCAACGATGCGACCATCGTCGGTAATTCTGGTTCCATCTAGTGGAACGTTGAGGTCGCAGCGGATTACTACCCGCTTTCCATCAAGATTTGGCAGGTCGGAGAGTTTACGCATTTTGATCTTTCACGGCCCTACATGAGGGCCACATTTTGTTTGGGGTTTAGAGCTTGCTGGCAACTAGCTCGGTAAGTTCTACCAAGCGGTTTGAGTAACCCCACTCGTTGTCGTACCAAGAGCTGATCTTTACGGTACGGCCGATGACCTTGATTAGGCCTGCGTCAACGATTGATGAGTGTGCATCGGTAACGATGTCGCTTGAAACGATCTCGTCCTCGGTGTACTTCAAGATTCCAACCATTGGGCCAGACTCTGAAGCTGCCTTGTAGGCTGCCTTGATTTCCTCAACGGTTACATCGGTCTTTGAAACCAAGGTTAGGTCGGTGATCGAACCGGTTGGAACTGGAACGCGAAGTGCGTAGCCATCTAGCTTGCCCTTTAGTTCAGGAAGAACTAGGCCGATTGCCTTAGCAGCACCGGTTGATGAAGGAACAATGTTGATTGCAGCTGCGCGTGCACGACGAAGGTCGCCGTGAGGGCCGTCCTGAAGGTTCTGGTCAGCGGTGTAAGCGTGAACAGTGGTCATCAGACCGTTCTCAATACCGAACTTGTCGTTGAATACCTTTGCGAACGGAGCCAAGCAGTTGGTGGTGCAAGAAGCATTTGAGATGATGTGGTGCTTCTCTGAGTCGTATAGGTGATCGTTTACACCTAGAACGAAGGTTGCGTCCTCGCCGGTTGCTGGGGCAGAGATTAGAACCTTCTTGGCGCCAGCTGCGATGTGAGCCTTGGCTGCTTCTGCGTCGGTGAAACGACCTGTTGACTCGATAACGATGTCAACGCCAAGGTCTCCCCAGCCTAGGTCTGCAGGGTTGCGCTCGGCAAGAACCTTGATGACCTGACCGCCAACGATGATGTTCTGGCCGTCAACTGAAACGTCCTGAGGTAGACGACCGGTTACTGAGTCGTACTTAAGCAGGTGAGCCAGTGACTTTGGGTCACTTAGGTCGTTTACTGCGACGATTTCAAGCTCGGTGCCCTTTGCCAATGCTGCACGAAGGTAGTTACGACCAATACGACCGAAGCCGTTGATTCCAACACGAATAGCCACTTAGTTCTCCAGGGAGGTTAGGCGCCACAAATTGACGCGTGTTTTGATTAGTTATTTGGGTGCTAGTTGCCACGCGTCTTTGGGTGGAAAAACTCTTATCAGAATAGCAGTAGACCGTCTGTTTTCGTGCGTGCGGCTTCGAAACGTGCCTGAATGTCAGACCAGTTGATGATGTTCCAGAAAGCCTTTACATAGTCGCCCTTGACGTTCTGGTAGTCGAGGTAGAAAGCGTGCTCCCACATGTCAAGCATTAGCAGCGGGACGGTGGTCGGGATGACGTTGCCCTGCTGGTCGTATAGCTGCTCAATAATTAGGCGCTGACCGACTAGGTCCCAGGCTAGGAATGACCATCCCGAGCCCTGAATTCCCATAGCTGACGCGTTGAAGTGGGCTTGGAACGCCTCAAATGAGCCGAAGAACTCGTCGATTGCTGCAGCCAACTCACCCTCTGGGCGATCGGTGTTTGCTGCGGTTAGGTTCTTCCAGAAGATCGAGTGGTTGATGTGACCACCAAGGTGGAAAGCAAGGTCCTTCTGAAGCTTGTTTACCCAGGTGAAGTCGTTCTTAGCGCGAGCTTCCTCAAGAAGGTCAAGAGTCGCGTTGGCGCCGGCTACATAAGCAGCGTGGTGCTTCGAGTGGTGCAACTCCATAATCCGAGCCGAAATGCTTGGTTCAAGAGCTGAGTAGTCGTAGCTAAGTTCTGGCAAAACGTACTTGGTCATTGGTTTCTCCTAGTTGGGTTTATAAAAAGCCTAGTCAAAATTAGGTTCAGGTTATTCCTGAGTTTTACTCGTCGAGATCCTCAGGCAAAAAGGCGTCGGTCGCTGGGATTCCTAGATCCTCGGCTCGCTTGTCTGCCATCGCCAGCAGACGGCGAATTCGACCTGCAATAGCGTCTTTGGTCATGGCCGGGTCAGCTAGGTGACCCAGCTCATCCAGGCTGGCTTGCTTGTGCTTGAGCCTCAACTGGCCAGCGTAACGAAGGTGCTCGGGAATGTCCTCGCCGAGAATCTCAAGGGCGCGTTCCACGCGTGCACCAGCTGCAACGGCAGCCTGCGCCGAGCGGCGAAGGTTTGCGTCGTCGAAGTTTGCGAGTCGATTGGCAGTTGCCCGCACCTCTCTGCGGAGACGCATTTCTTCCCAGCGCAGTACCTGCGTGTGTGCACCCATCTGGGTCAGCATGGTGGCAATGGCCTCACCCTCACGGACGGTTACTCGGTAAACACCACGTACCTCGCGGGCCTTTGCGGTGACACCCAATCTGCGGGCAACGCCAACCAGAGCCATTGCAGCCTCATTACCGGGGGCGGTAATTTCTAGTGCGGCCGAGCGGCCTGGGTCGGTTAGTGAACCGTGCGCCAAAAATGCGCCTCGCCAAACAGCCTGCGCTTCTTGAATTGAACCCGAAACCAAATTGGCAGGCAACCCTCGCACTGGGCGCCCCCGCTGGTCTAGAAGGCCGGTTTGACGAGCCAAAACATCACCCTGGTGCAAAACTCGGATTTGGTAGCGACTGCTTCGACGAATCCCTGAAGGGGAAATCACCGCCATCTCACTATCGATGCCAAAAAGGTCAGTTAGGTCTTTGCGAACGCGGCGAGCAATCTGGGCAGTGTCGAGCTCGACTTCAACCGCAACCCGGCCAGAGATTAGGTGAAGACCGCCTGAAAATCTCAGAATTGTGGACAGCTCTGCCACCCGCACCGAATTTTTTCCGATTTCGAGTCGCGCGAGCTCATCCTTGAGGTCAGCCGTAAGTGCCATTGTTATTCCTTGCCTAGGTCGCGGTGCTTGACCGTCACTGAAACATCTGGGATTTTATTCAATTCATCAGCAATCGCCCGCGACATTGCCACCGATCGGTGCTTGCCACCGGTGCAACCAATCGCGATGGTTGCGTAACGCTTGTTCTCGTTGAGGTAGCCGCGAAGAACCGGCTTGAGTGCAGCCACATAGTTGGTCACAAATTCTTGGGCACCAGACTGGCTCAACACAAAGTCGCTGACCGCTGTGTCTTCTCCGGTAAACGGTCTCAGGGATTCTTGCCAAAACGGATTCGGCAGGAACCTTGCATCGGCAACCAGATCGGCGTCAGAAGGTAGGCCGTATTTGAAACCAAAAGACATCACGTTGATTTGAAGTTTTGAGGACTGCTCAAGGGTGAATCCCTCGGCAATCTTGTTTGAAAGCTGATGAATGTTGAGGTCACTGGTGTCGATGACCACATCGGCTGATTCTCGAAGGCTCAATAGTCTGACGCGTTCCTCTGCGATGCCGTCCAGGATGGTACCGCTCCCCTGGAGCGGGTGTGGGCGCCGCACCGATTCGAACCTCTTGACCAAGGCTGAATCGGTTGCCTCTAGAAAGAGCACCCGCAGGTTAAGGCTTCTGCTGCGAAGTGAGTTCAGGTGAGTTTGAAGTTCTGAGAAAAACTCGCCGCCGCGAACATCGATAACCACAGCCAAGCGTGGCAAAGGAGTTTTGGTCAGGGTAAAAAGATCAGCAATCGGATTCAACATCTGTGGAGGCAAATTGTCGACCACGTACCAGCCAAGGTCTTCGAGTGCCTTGCCAACTGTGGAACGACCCGCACCAGACATACCGGTGACGATGAGCAGTTCACGCCTTTTATCTGAGTTCAAAACACCCTCCCCTCGGTTGAATTTGAAGTCGAAATAGCTGAGTGCATCACAGTCTATCGAAGTGCGACACGCCGAAGAGTGTTTTTAGATTTCTAGGCGATTAACTATCTCTTGAGCCAATACGGGGCCGATGCCAGCTACCGAAGATATTTCGTCCGCGCTGGCCAGTTTGAGCCGCTTAGCCGACCCGAAGTGCTTCAGTAAGGCCGAGACGCGTTTCTCACCGAGGCCAGGAACCTCGGACAGTTCGGTCGCGATACTGCTTTTACGTTTTTGCCTCTGATAGGTGATGGCAAAACGATGCGCTTCATCTCGAATTCTCTGAAGTAGAAACAGTTCGTCGGTCGCACGCGGAAGAATTACCGGGTACTCCTCCCCTGGCCGCCAAATCTCCTCAAGACGTTTTGCGAGGCCAACTACGGTCAGCCCCGGAACACCGGAATCGTTGATAGCCCGCTGCGCGGCATTGACCTGCGGAAGCCCGCCATCCACTATGAGCAAAGACGGAAAGTAACTGAATTTTGTTTCTTCAGCTGCATTGGCCTGAGGTTCGCGGAGATATTTCAGTCGCCTGGAGACCACCTGGTAAATGGACTCAGTATCATCGGTGGTGTTCTCAATCGAGAAGCGTCGGTAGTGGTCCTTCTTCGGCAGGCCATCTTCAAAAACGACCATTGATGCAACCACGCCGGTGCCACCTAGGTGCGAAACGTCAAAACACTCAATTCGCAGTGGTGCATCGGCAAGCTGGAGCGCTTTTTGAATTCCCGCCAGCGCATCTGCCCGTGCGGTGAAGTCCGCAGACCTTCGAGTTTTGTAGAGCATGAGCGAGTGCTTGGCATTGGTTTCAGCGGTTGAAGCCAAGGCGGCTTTATCGCCACGTTGGGCAACCCTTAGTTCAGTTTTAGTGCCGCGCTTAGCCGACAGCCATCGGGTTAGATCCTTGGCATCATCCGGTAGCACGGGAACCAATATCTCGCGTGGAATGTCGACCGGTTCTGCATCGATGGAGCCGGTGTACACATTTTGAAGGACGTACTCGACAAGTTCTGGAAGGGTTCGTTCGAGTTCCTTGTCGACCACCCATCCACGCACACCACGAATTCGACCGCCTCGAACTATGAATTGCGATACTGCCGCGGCCAGCTCGTCATCAGCGATTCCAAATAAGTCGGCGTCCGTTTGATCGCTAAACACGACAGTACTTTTTTCTAGCACCCGCTCGAGAGCACCGATGTTGTCCCGCAGCCGACCGGCGAGCTCATACTGTTGGTTCTCGCTCGCCTCAAACATCCGCTTGCGAAGCGTCTCAACGTGTTGAGTGTCTCCGCCCGACATGAAGTCAATAAATTCTTTGGCGATTGCTCGGTGCTCGCTCTTAGTTACTCGGTCTACGCAGGGGGCCGCGCATTTGCCAATGTCGCCTAACAGGCAGGCCCGATTGGAAGCCTTGGCGCGCTGATAAACGCCTTTGGTGCAGGATCGAACCGGATAGACCTTCAGCAGAGTGTCCAGGGTCTCCCGAACAGCCCAGGCCTGTGTGTAGGGGCCGAAGTACTTAACTCCCTTTAGGTCGCGCGTGCGAGTGATGAAGGCCCGAGGAACCTCTTCTCCAATGGATACGCCAAGGTACGGGTAGGTTTTGTCATCCTTGAAGCGAACGTTGAAAGGTGGGTCATATTCCTTGATCCAAGTGAACTCAAGCTGAAGCGCCTCGTACTCGGTTTTGACAATGGTCCACTGCACATCAGCGGCCGAAGTCACCATTCTTCGGGTTCGTTCGTGAAGGCTATCCAACGGGCCAAAGTAGTTACTGAGTCTGGCCCTTAGGTTTTTTGCCTTCCCCACGTAAAGCACACGGCCGCTGGCATCAAGCCAACGGTAAACCCCGGGATTAGTTGGAATCTCGCTGGTTTTTGGCCGAAACGAGAGCTCATTGGCCATTAGCTGAGCAGCTCCTTGAGGAATCCGCCTGTGAATGATTTCTGGTTAGCCGCTACCTGCTCTGGTGTTCCGATGGCAACCACCTGACCACCGCGTGATCCGCCCTCTGGGCCCATGTCGATAATCCAGTCGGAAGACTTAATCACATCGAGGTTGTGTTCGATGACTAACACGGTGTTGCCCTTTTCAACCAGACCATTCAGGACCAATAGGAGTTTTCGAACGTCCTCGAAGTGGAGACCGGTGGTTGGTTCATCCAAAACATAAATGCTTCGGCCGTTAGATCTGCGTTGGAGTTCGGTGGCCAACTTGACACGCTGGGCCTCTCCGCCTGAGAGGGTGGTTGCACTCTGACCGAGGCGGACGTAACCCAAACCAACTTCGACAAGAGTCTCTAGGTATCGGGCGATTGAACTTATCGGTGCAAAGAATTCAGCGGCTTCAGCGATTGGCATTTCAAGAACCTCGGCGATGTTCTTACCCTTATAAAGCACCTGGAGAGTCTCACGGTTGTAACGGGCACCGTGACAAACTTCACAGGCCACGTATACATCCGGTAGAAAGTTCATCTCAATTTTTAGGGTTCCATCACCCGAGCAAGACTCACAGCGCCCACCCTTTACATTGAAAGAGAACCTGCCCTGCTGGTATCCCCTGGCTTTTGACTCTTGGGTCTCAGCAAACAACTTTCGGATGTGATCAAAGACACCGGTGTAGGTTGCCGGATTTGAACGCGGAGTTCGACCAATTGGGTTTTGGTCGACGTGCACAACCTTGTCGAGAAGTTCGATTCCCTCGATGCGGGTGTGACGTCCAGCCACGCCCTTGGCTCCGTTCAGGCTGTTGGCCAGAACTTCGTAGAGCACGTCGTTGACCAGTGAAGACTTGCCCGATCCGCTGACACCCGTGACCGCCGTTAGAACGCCCAGCGGGAATTCCACGTCTACATTTTGCAGATTGTTTTCGCGGGCACCGACTACCTTTAGCTTGCGCTTTGGGTCAATTGACCGGCGCTTCTTTGGTGTAACGATGGCCTCACGTCCGGACAGGAATGCACCGGTTAGTGAGTTTTGATTCTCTAGCAGGGCTGCATAAGGGCCACTGTGAACCACCTCACCACCGTTAACACCTGCACCTGGGCCAATGTCGACAACCCAGTCAGAGGCCTTGATGGTGTCCTCGTCATGCTCCACGACAATCAAGGTGTTGCCAAGGTCGCGAAGTTTGATCAGGGTGTCGATGAGTCTGCGGTTGTCGCGCTGGTGAAGACCAATCGAAGGTTCATCGAGTACGTACAAAACACCGGTTAGGCCAGAACCGATTTGCGTAGCCAATCGAATGCGCTGCGCCTCACCGCCCGAAAGTGAACCGGCGGCGCGCTCTAGTGACAGGTAGTCGAGACCAACTGCCATCAAGAAGTCCAGCCTGGCCCTGATTTCACGAAGTACCTGTGCCGCAATTTTTACGTCTCGTTCATCTAGGACGATGGTTTCGAAGAACTTGACCGCATCACCGAGGCTCATCGCGGCTACGTCGGCGATGCTGACGCCAGCCACCTTCACAGCGAGAACTTCAGGCTTTAAGCGTTGCCCGGCGCACGCTGGGCACGGAATCTCTCGAAGAAAACCTGACCACTTAGCCCTGGCGTAGTCGTTTTCAGACTCAAGGTATTTGCGCTCGATGTAGCCCAAAACACCCTCGAATCCGGTGGTGTAGCGCAGTTCGCGACCGTACTTGTTCTTCCACTTAACCTGAACATCGAAGTTGTTTCCATGAAGTACGGCCTGCTGCACCTCTTCGGGCAGCTTCTTCCAAGGGGTGTCTAGTGAGAACTCCAGGTCGTCGGCTAGACCTTCAAGCATTCGCGAGAAATAGTGAAACAAACCCTTTCCCTGGGTCGACCAAGGGAGGATAACTCCCCCATTAATGCTCGCGTCTGGGTCACCGATAACGAGCTCGGCGTCAACCGCCTGCTTTACTCCGAGGCCAGAACACTGAGGGCAAGCACCGAACGGGGCGTTAAAAGAGAAAGTTCTAGGTTCAATCTCGGTGAGACTTAGCGGGTGTTCATTCGGGCAAGACATTTTCTCACTGAAAACTCGTGTCTTCCCCGGTCCGGCCGGATCGTCGACAAGGTCAACTAGGATGCGCCCTCCGGCTAGTTTGAGGCCGGTTTCGACCGAATCAGCTAGGCGACCAATAATCTCTGGCTTTGCCACCAGTCGGTCGATGACCACTGAGATGTCGTGCTTGAACGTCTTTTTTAGCGGTTTGGCGTCAGCCAGCTGCACAACCTCGCCGTCAACCACGGCGCGGGCAAAACCTTGGCAGTTGAGCTCTTTGAACAGATCAACGAACTCGCCCTTTTTTTGGTCGACGATTTGGGCCAGAATCTGAAACCGAGTGCCCTCAGGTAGTTCAAGAATTTGGTCGACAATCTGTTGCGGAGTCTGTTTGACAATCTTCTCGCCGCATTCGGCACAGTAAGGCACACCGACGCGAGCCCAGAGCAGGCGCAAGTAGTCGTGAATTTCGGTGATGGTTCCCACCGTTGAACGAGGGTTTCGATTTGTGGACTTCTGATCGATCGAAACTGCCGGGCTTAAACCCTCGATAAAGTCAACATCTGGTCGGTCAACCTGACCAAGGAACTGTCTTGCATAGGCAGACAGCGATTCAACGTATCGACGCTGACCCTCAGCAAAGATCGTGTCAAATGCCAACGATGACTTACCGGAACCACTAAGTCCAGTAAAGACAACCATCGCGTCACGGGGTACCTCAAGGTTCACGTTCTTAAGATTGTGAACTCGAGCACCCTTGATGACTAGCTTGTTTTCATGGCTTATCGGTGTAATCGGCATCTTTGAAGTTTAACCTTGCTGTAGTTCTGGCACGCCTAAACGTGTCCAGCTTTTTCCATTTGCCGAAGCTCATGTTTGAGTTCAGATATTTCATCTCTAAGTCGCGCTGCAAGCTCAAATTTGAGTTCGACTGCGGCTTCCTTCATCTGCGCATCGAGGTCGACGATGATCGAAAGTATTTCTTCTTGGGCCATAGACGCGATGCCCTTGCGGGACTTAACCGGAATCACTGATTTACCGTCACGGGTCTTCTTTTTGCTGGCCTTCTCGAGCAGTTCAGCCGTGTCTTGCTCTTCGCGCAAAATCTGATCGGTGATGTCTGCAATCTTCTTGCGCAACGGCTGCGGGTCCACGCCGTGAGCTTTGTTGTAGGCAACCTGCTTGGCTCGCCTGCGATTGGTCTCTTCAATCGCCCGCGCCATTGAATCGGTGAGGTTGTCGGCATACATATGCACTTGGCCGTTGATGTTTCGTGCAGCACGACCAATGGTCTGAATGAGCGATGTCGTCGACCGCAGGAAGCCCTCTTTATCGGCGTCCAAAATGCTGACCAGAGAAACTTCGGGTAAGTCCAAGCCTTCTCTGAGCAGGTTAATTCCGATCAGGACGTCGAAGACGCCGCTCCGCAGTTCGCGCAGCAGTTCAACGCGCCGCAGAGTGTCGACATCGGAGTGAAGGTAGCGAACCCTGACGCCAGCCTCGGTCAAGAAATCGGTCAGTTCTTCTGCCATTTTCTTGGTGAGAGTAGTTACCAAGACTCGCTCATCTTTGGCCGCACGTATGCGAATCTCCTCGAGCAGATCATCGATTTGACCCTTGCTCGGCTTGATCACAATTTCAGGATCAATCAGACCGGTTGGGCGAATAATTTGTTCGACGATTCCGGCCCCGAGGTTCATTTCGTACTTGCCTGGGGTGGCGGATAGGTAAACCGTCTGGCCCACTCGCTCCTGAAATTCGCTAAATTTTAGCGGTCGATTGTCAAGTGCCGAGGGCAGTCGGAAGCCATACTCGACCAGGTTTCGTTTACGGCTTGAGTCTCCCTCATACATGGCACCGATCTGCGGCACCGTAACGTGGGACTCGTCGATGACGGTAAGGAAGTCTTCTGGGAAGTAATCCAAGAGGCAGCTAGGTGCCGAGCCTGGCTCGCGCCCGTCGATGTGCCGAGAGTAGTTCTCGATTCCCGAGCAGAATCCAAGTTCGTTGATCATTTCTAAGTCAAACGTGGTTCTCATTTTCAAGCGCTGAGCTTCGAGGAGCTTGCCCTGGCTCTCTAGCTCTTTGACGCGCCAAACTAACTCTTCTTCGATACCCTCTATGGCTTTACCCATGCGGTCTGGCCCAGCCATGTAGAGCGAAGCTGGGAAAATTGAGACAGCAGATTCTGTTTTGGCAATCTCGCCTGTAAGTGGAAACAGCGAGTAAAGAGCCTCAATTTCGTCACCGAAGAATTCGATTCGAATTGCCATCTCCTCGTTCACCGGGATGATTTCGATGGTGTCACCCTTGACGCGGAAGTTTCCGCGTGAAAAATCGATGTCATTACGGGCGTACTGCATAGACACGAATTTGCGAATTAGGTCATCTCGGTCAATTTGTTGCCCAACCTGAAGTGAAACCCGAGAATTTAGATACTCCTCAGGAGCACCGAGGCCATAAATGCAAGAAACAGTGCTCACTACAACAACATCGCGGCGACTTAACAAACTCGTGGTTGCCGAGTAGCGAAGGCGCTCAACTTCCTCGTTGATTGAGGAGTCCTTTTCAATGAATGTATCTGTCTGAGCCACGTAGGCTTCTGGCTGGTAGTAATCGTAGTAACTTACGAAGTACTCCACGGCATTATTAGGCAACAATTCACGGAATTCATTCACCAGCTGAGCTGCCAAGGTCTTGTTGTGAGCCAAGACCAAGGTTGGCCGCTGCACGGCTTCAATTAGCCAGGCGGTGGTTGCAGATTTACCAGTACCGGTAGCACCGAGCAGTACAACGTCCTTCTCGCCGGCATTGATCCGAGCGGCAAGGTCAGCAATTGCGGTTGGCTGGTCGCCCGAGGGTGTGTACTCGCTAATCACCTGGAAAGGTGCAAAAGATCTGGTTGCTTCCATGTCGATATGCTCAAGCAGAAAACTTGGCTGAGGCTTCCCGTTCGATTCGTTGCCATAGCAGCTCGGCATCCTTGAGGAGCAAAATGAGATCTTGGTTTGAGTTCAAAATCACGTCGGCAACATTGGCTCGTTGCGCTGGGCTGGCTTGAGAGGCGATGCGTGCGGCAGCCTCCTGCTGACTAAGGCCACGAATCTTGACTAGCCGATCGAGTTGTTTCTCAATCGGGGCTTCAACGGTGACAACAAGGTCAAACGGTAGGTCAACGGAGGCTTCTACTAGTAGCGGAACATTGTAGATAACGATTGAGTCCTCTGGAAATGCAGCTACCCGCTCCTTGGCCAGAGCCTTAACAATCGGATGCACAATTGCCTCCAACTGTTCACGCTTTTCTCGGTCGTTGAACACAAGTTCACCCAGTGCCGGGCGATTTAGCGTGCAGTCAGGGTTGAAGACCGAGCTGCCGAAAAGTTCGAGAATCTTTGCCGCCCCCGGAGTTCCCGGTGCTACTGCCTCACGAGCAAGAGCGTCGGCATCAACTTCGATTGCGCCCTGTCGAGTCCAGAAATCCGCAACCGTTGATTTTCCGGCCGCTATTCCCCCGGTTAGGCCAACTAAGTACATGACTCTAGCCTAAACAAAAATGGAGGCCGGCCATTCGGCCGACCTCCATTTTTAGAGCAGTTGTTACTCTGCGCTCTTTAGCTTGTCGCGAAGAGCTGCAAGTGACTCATCTGATGCCAGGGTGCCTGACTCTGATGACTCGCTTGAGTAGCTGCTTGAAGATGCTGCTGCTGATGCCTCTGGAGCCTCAGGAAGCTTAGCTGCTGCCTCGTTTGCGGCTGCAACCTGCTTCTTGTGCTCTTCCCAACGGGCGTGAGCCTCAGCGTATTCCTTCTCCCACTTGGTGCGAGCTTCCTCGAAGCCTGGCTTCCACTCGTTGGTGGTTGCGTCGAAGCCCTCTGGGTACTTGTAGGTACCGTTCTCGTCGTAGTCTGCAGCCATACCGTAAAGCGCAGGGTTGAAGTCGGTGCCCTCTGGGTCTACCTCTTCGTTAGCCTGCTTTAGCGATAGTGAAATGCGGCGACGGTCCAGGTCGATGTCGATGACCTTGACGAATACGTCCTGGTTCACTGAAACAACCTGCTCGGCTAGCTCGATGTGCTTTGAAGAAAGCTCTGAGATGTGAACAAGACCCTCGATGCCGTCTGCAACGCGAACGAATGCACCGAAAGGAACCAACTTGGTTACCTTACCTGGAGCGTACTGTCCGATTGCGTGGGTACGAGCGAATACCTGCCATGGGTCTTCCTGAGTTGCCTTTAGAGATAGTGAAACGCGCTCGCGCTCCTGGTCTACCTCTAGAACCTCAACAGTAACTTCCTGACCGATCTCAACGACCTCTGAAGCGTGCTCAATGTGCTTCCATGAAAGCTCAGATACGTGAACTAGACCGTCTACGCCACCAAGGTCAATGAATGCACCGAAGTTTACGATCGATGAAACAACACCGGTACGGATCTGGCCCTTAGCAAGGTCAGCTAGGAAGGTGCTGCGTGAAGCAGACTGTGACTCTTCTAGCAGAGCGCGACGTGAAAGCACAACGTTGTTGCGGTTCTTGTCTAGCTCAAGAATCTTGGCTTCAACCTTCTGGCCTAGGTATGGGCCTAGGTCGCGAACGCGGCGAAGCTCGATGAGCGATGCAGGCAAGAAGCCACGAAGGCCGATGTCTACGATCAGACCACCCTTAACAACTTCGATAACCACACCATTGACGGTGCCGTCTGCTTCTTTGATCTTCTCGACGTCGCCCCATGCGCGCTCGTACTGTGCACGCTTCTTTGAAAGGATTAGACGGCCTTCCTTGTCTTCCTTCTGAAGAACAAGTGCCTCTACTGCATCGCCAACGCTAACGATCTCTGATGGATCTGCATCGTGGCGGATTGAAAGTTCACGAGAAGGGATTACACCTTCAGTCTTGTAACCGACGTCAAGTAGAACTTCGTCGCGGTCGATCTTTACAACGGTTCCGGTGATTAGGTCGCCGTCGTTGAAGAACTTCAGAGTTGCTTCTACAGCTGCAAGGAAGTCTTCTGCAGAACCGATGTCGTTTACAGCGATCTGCTTGGTTGATTTGGTGGTCATATTTATTTTTACTCTTAACGGGCAATTCTCTGGTCGCGCCAGAACATCCTTGGCTTTTCCAAGGAGTCTGATCCGACAATGGATTTAGTGCGTACGAAAATACACACCCTCCAATCCTAGCGGTTCTACAGGCTAGTGGCCAGCTTGATCCCAGCTCTTTCCGATACCAATTTGAACTTCTAGCGGCACCGAAAGTTCGACAACATTAGCCATTTTGTCGGTAACCATGGCCTTGAGTTTTTCTAGCTCTCCGGCTGCCACTTCAAAGACCAATTCGTCATGGACTTGCAAAAGCATGCGGCTCGCAAAGCCTTCAGTCGCCAGCGACTCAGAGATCTGGTTCATGGCCAGTTTCATGATGTCTGCCGCGGTTCCCTGGATCGGTGCGTTCAGGGCGGCTCGTCGTGCGTTTTCACGTACCTGGAAGAGCTTGCTGTTTAGGTCTTCGAAAGGGCGACGACGACCAAAGGTAGTCGCCGTGTATCCGAGGGTTTTTGCTTCATCAACCACAGAGGCTAGGTACCGCCGCACTCCCCCGAATCGGGCAAAGTAGTCGGCCATCAATTGCTTGGCCTCGGCGTTCGGAATGCGCAACTGCTTAGCCAGTCCGTACTCGCTGAGTCCGTAGACCAAGCCGTAGCTCATAGCCTTTACCTTCGAGCGCATCGCCGAGGTAACCTCGCTTGGCGCAACGCCGAAAATACGCGCACCGACAAATCTGTGTAGGTCTTCACCAGTTTTGAAGGCTTCGATAATGCCCTCATCCTCTGACAGGTGAGCCATGATTCGCATTTCGATCTGCGAGTAGTCAGCAGTCAACAGGGTCTCAAAACCCGTGCCAACCACAAACGCATCGCGAATCTCTCGACCGCGCTCACTCTTAATCGGGATGTTCTGGAGATTTGGGTTTTCTGAGGAAAGACGCCCGGTCGAGGTGCCAGTCTGCACGTAATTTGTGTGAATGCGACCGTCTGCCCCGATTGCCTTCAGCATGGTTTCTACAATTTGACGGATCTTGGTGACTTCGCGGTGTTCGAGCAATCGCTCGAGAAACGGGTGTTGGGTCTGTTCAAACAATTCGTTCAGTGCGGCTGCGTTTGTCGAGAATCCAGTTTTGACCTGCTTGGTGCCGGTCATTCCCAGTTCATCAAACAAAATTGTCTGCAATTGCTTGGGCGAGGCCAGGTTAACCTCACGCCCGATAATGGCGTAGGCCTGCTTGGCAATCTCGGCCACCTCTGCGGACAGGCGTTCAAACAGCGCCTGCAGTTTGGCCTGATCTACTGCAACACCCAGATGTTCCATTTGGGCCAGCGACCGAACCGTAGGTAGCTCAACTTCGGCATAGACCCTGAGCTGATTCTGCTCCTCGAGCAGTTTGAACAGTTTTGGGCTGAGCATGCTAGTCAAAAATGCATCGAGGGACACATCGGTGGCCTCGTCGGCGATCAACTGATTTGGGTCCGAGCGCTTAACCACCATTCCCAGATACTCAAGAGCCAGTTCGTCAAGGCTGAAATTCTTACCTACCGGGTTCAGCAGATATGCCATCAGGAGCGGGTCATAGTCCACGCTGCTCGCAGTCAGTCCAAGGTCCAGCAGGCGTTTATTGACGTCCTTAGCGCCGTGCAGCGCCTTGGCCACGGTTGAGTCGGCAAGCCAACCGCCGAGCACGTTCTGCAACTCTTCAGAGCTGGTTGGGGCCCAAAGTTTTCTGAGCGCCTCGGTTGCAAAACCAACACTGCTCACGGCATCGTTGGCAAATTCAAAGGCCACCCCGATGGTGCCGTGCTGCTCTTTTAACCAAGCAGTCAGCTCATCAGAGCCAACCACTGAAACCTCCGGCACTGATACCTCATCGAAAACAGCTGTTGGGGTGGCAAAAGACTCGTTGAAGGCGCTTACTGCAGAAGATGTTCCGGCTGCCTCGGACTTCGACCCATCGCTGGTCTGTGAACCATTGGCTCCACGGAGTTTGAGAACTCGCTCGGTGAGTGACTTGAACTGCAGCTTGGCAAATACTGCGCGAACCTGGTCCTCGTCTACCGCACCAAGGCTCAGGTCATCCTGGGTGAAGTCAAAGTCTAGGTCGCGGACCAGATGGTTCAAGCGGCGATTGCGGACCGCAAGTTCTCGGTGCTCTCGAAGGCTCTCGCCCACCTTTCCAGTAATTTGCTCAGCAGCGGCTAGTACACCGTTGAGGTCTCCGTGTTGCTGCAGCCACTTGGCCGCGGTCTTTGGGCCTACGCCCGGAATGCCCGGCAGGTTATCGGAGGTCTCTCCAACGAGTGCTGCTAGATCTGGGTATTGCTTGGCGTGAATTCCGTACTTTTCTAGAACCGCAGCGTCGTCCATTCTGGCCAGATTCAGCACGCCCTTTACCGGATACAAAATTGTGGTGCGATCGCTGATTAGTTGGAAAGTATCGCGATCACCAGAAACCACGTAAACATCGAAGCCCTTATCGGCACTTTGATCGGCGAGGCTAGCGATGATATCGTCAGCCTCAAAATTCGGACGAGTGATGGTCCGGATGTTCATCGCGGCCAGTGCTTCTTGAAGCAGCTCAGTTTGCCCGACAAACTCCGGCGGGGTTTCTCCGCGGGTGCCCTTGTACTCGGGATACTCCTCGGTTCGGAATGAACTTCTGGAAAGGTCGAACGCAACAGCCAAGTGGGTTGGTTTCTCTGCCTGCAGAATGTTTAGCAGCATCGAAATAAAGCCGTGAACGGCGTTGGTGTGCTGCCCATCCGAAGTCTTGAAGCTATCTGGGCTTAGTGCGTAAAAAGCACGAAATGCCAGTGAATGCCCGTCGATTAGCAGGAGGGTAGGCTTTGGATTAGCGTTCATAGAGGCAAGCCTACTTTGCCTAAACCTTCAGCCAAGGAGCAATCGGTGTCTTCGGAATCAGAAAAGTACAGCCAGGCCGCACAGGAGTTACTTCAGTTGCGCGGTCTGGGCGCGCTAGCCGAAAAAATGGGAATTGAACTGCTGGAACTTTCCGCTGAGCGGGCTGTTGCAACTATGCCGGTTGAAGGCAACACACAGCCTCTAGGCGTGCTCCACGGAGGCGCTCACGTAGTGCTGGGTGAGAGCCTAGGAAGCTTTGCAGCAAACGTTTGGGCGCATCCAGACAAAGTTGCCATGGGTATTGAGGTAAACGCCAGTCACAGTCGGCCGGCAACCACTGGCAAAGTTATCGCTGTTTGCACCGCACTTAGTCTCGGAAAAACCCTTGCCACGCACGAGATCGTGATTTCAGATGAGCAGGGTCGAAGGCTCTCAACTGTGCGAATTACTAATTTCTTGAAAGAGAAAAACTAGGCTCCAGTTTTTGGTGTGCCCAGCTGCTCGATAACAGTGGTGGCAACTTCCTGCATGGTCAAACGACGGTCCATAGAAGCCTTTTGAATCCAACGGAATGCATCCGGTTCCGACAAGCCCATCTTCTCGTTCAGAAGACCCTTGGCTCGGTCAACCAATTTGCGAGTTTCAAACCGTTCATTGAGGTCAGAAATCTCACACTCAAGTGCGGTGATTTGAGCGTGGCGACTGAGAGCAATTTCGATGGCTGGCAATAGGTCATTAGGTGTGAACGGTTTCACGACGTAAGCCATTGCACCAGCTTCGCTGGCACGATCAACTAATTCTTTCTGACTGAACGCAGTGAGCAGAACAATTGGAACTTTGGCATCAGCAAGCTGCTCAGCCGCAGTAATGCCATCCATGTTCGGCATCTTGATATCCATAACCAGAAGATCGGGCTTGTGGTCACGAACCAGGGCCACGGCCTGCTCGCCATCGCCTGCTTCGGCTAGTACGTCGAATCCGTGTTCTTTCAGGGTTTCAACGATGTCCATACGAATCAGTGATTCGTCTTCGGCAACGATTACTGTGCGCTTCTTTGCTGCATCTGTCATGGCCTCTAGCCTATTTCAAAACGCTCAGTTTCATGAACTCGAGTTTCTTCAGGTAGTATTTTCTTTTGTTGCCGGCCGAAGTGGCGAAATGGCAGACGCGGAGCACTCAAAATGCTTTTCCGAAAGGAGTGCGGGTTCAAGTCCCGCCTTCGGCACAAATAAAAGAAATCCCTCAGGAAATTTCCTGAGGGATTTCTTTTTGACTATTTGCTCTGGTAACCAGGTGCGGCGCCATTTACGGCATCGCCCACGCGGTGAACGCGAAGCGAGTTGGTTGAGCCAGGGATGCCCGGTGGGGTTCCAGCTACAACCACGACTTCTTCGCCAACCTTGGCTAGCTTTTCAGCAATTACGATTTCATCGACCTGGTGCATCATTTCATCGGTGTGCTTTACCGGTGCGACCAAATAGGTGTGAGCACCCCAAACCAGTGACATGCGGTTACGAACTGTCTCACTTGGTGTGAACGCGATGGTAGGCACAGATGAGCGCAAGCGTGATACGCGGCGGAGTGAGTCACCAGACTCGGTAAATACGCAAACATACTTTGAGCCCAAAAGCTCGGCGATTTCAACCGCGGCTAGTGATACAGCTCCTGAGTGAGTGTGTGGGCGGGTACCTAGTGCCGGAATGCGGTCTAGACCGTTTGCTTCGGTTGACTCGATGATGCGAGCCATAGCCTGTACGGTCTCGACTGGCCACTTACCCACTGAGGTCTCGCCAGAAAGCATCACAGCGTCTGCTCCGTCAAGAATTGCGTTGGCAACGTCAGAGGCCTCAGCGCGGGTTGGGCGTGAGTTCTCGATCATTGTTTCAAGCATCTGGGTAGCAACGATTACCGGCTTTGCCCAGCGGCGTGCAAGCTCAACAGCACGCTTCTGAACAAGAGGAACGTCTTCGAATGGAAGCTCAACACCAAGGTCACCACGGGCAACCATGATGCCGTCGAATGCATCGATGATTTCTTCGAGTGCGTCTACTGCCTGTGGCTTTTCAATCTTCGCGATGACCGGCAAGAACTTGCCTTCCTCGGTCATGATCTCGTGAACGCGAACAATGTCGGTTGCATTACGAACGAATGAAAGTGCGATCATGTCGACGCCAAGACGAATTGCCCAGCGAAGGTCCTCTTCATCCTTGTCTGAAAGCGCTGGAACGTTAACTGCAACACCTGGGAGGTTGATGCCCTTGTTGTTTGATACGTAACCAGGAACGTCTACGACGGTGGTAACTGTGTCTTCGGTAACTTCGGTGGCACGCAGGGTGACCTTACCGTCGTCAATAAGTAGCAAATCTCCAGGCTTTACGTCGCCGCACAGGCCCTTAAATGTGGTGCCACAAATTTCTTTGGTGCCCTCAACCTCGTTGATGGTGATCTTGAATACGTCACCCTTTTCTAGCATGTGTGGGCCGTCAACAAAACGGGCCAAACGGATCTTTGGTCCCTGAAGGTCAACAAAGACACCAACTGGCTTGTCTAGGTCGGCAGCGGCCTTGCGAACGGTGCGGTAAATCTCTTCGTGAACGTCGTAGCTACCGTGGCTTAGGTTCATGCGGGCAACGTCGACACCCGCTTCGATGATTGCGCGAATTGACTCATAGGTAGAGGTTGCTGGACCGAGGGTGGCAACAATTTTTGCGCGTCTCATGGGTACCTTTTCTTGTTTTTTGATTGAACTTAGTAAGTGATTGAAAGTGGGCGGTCGGTAGGCTTTACCGGGCTTGGTAGCTCGGTGCGACCGACTAGGTAGGCATCGATCGAGGCTGCTGCAGCGCGACCTTCAGCGATGGCCCAAACGATTAGGCTCTGGCCTCGGCCGGCATCTCCAGCTACAAACACATCATCAGCGTTTGTTGCCCAGTTACCGGCACGCGCCACGTTTCCGCGAGCGTCGAGTTCGATGGATGACTGCTCCTGCAGTTCATCACCCTCAACGCCAGTGAAACCAAGCGCAAGCAATACTAGGTCGGCAGGAATGATTCTTTCGGTACCGGCCTTCGGAAGACGCTTTCCATCTACGAATTCGGTCTCCGCAACCTTGACTCCGGTAACTTTACCGTTCTCGCCAACGAACTCTACGGTCGAAGCCAAGTAGGTTCGCTCGCCATTTTCTTCGTGGGCCGATGCCATTTCGAACAGAGTTGGCATCATTGGCCAAGGCTGGTTCGATGGGCGTTCAACCGGAGGCTGCTTGCCAATCGCCAAAGTGGTGACCGAAATTGCTCCTTGGCGGGTTGCAGTACCAAGGCAGTCCGCACCGGTGTCTCCACCACCAAGAATCACAACGTTCTTGTGACCGGCCAGAATTTGGTTATCGACAGTGTCCCCAGCCACTACCTTGTTGGCCTGCACGAGATATTCCATGGCAAAGTGCACACCATCAAGTTCGCGACCTGGGATGTTCAAGTCACGTGGCTTAGAAGCTCCGGTGGCAACCAAAACAGCGTCGTAACGTGAGCGTAGGTCTTCCCAGGTGATGTCGGTGCCGATGTTTACGCCGGTGCGGAAACGAGTTCCCTCAGCTTCCATCTGTGCAACACGACGATCGATGTGGTGCTTCTCCATCTTGAAATCAGGGATTCCGTAGCGAAGTAGACCACCGATACGGTCATCGCGCTCATAAACTGCCACGGTGTGGCCAGCGCGGGTCAACTGCTGGGCAGCGGCCAGACCAGCTGGTCCAGAACCGATGACCGCAACGGTCTTTCCGGTTAGTCGTTCAGGAGCGTGTGGAGCAACCCAGCCCTGCTCGAAGGCCTGGTCGATGATTGAAACTTCAATCTCTTTGATCGTCACGGCAGGCTGGTTGATGCCTAGAACACAGGCGCTCTCGCAAGGAGCTGGGCACAGGCGACCGGTGAACTCAGGAAAGTTGTTGGTCGCGTGGAGTCGTTCAATGGCGCTCTTGCCATCTTCGCGCCAGGTAAGGTCATTCCATTCTGGAATCAGGTTGCCAAGCGGGCATCCCTGGTGGCAGAACGGCACACCGCAGTCCATGCAACGGCTGGCCTGACGGGCAACAACTGCAGAATCGCGCTTTTCATAGACTTCTTTCCAGTCCATGATGCGAACGGCAACTGGGCGGCGAGTAGCGGTCTCTCGCTCAGTTGTCTTCAGGAATCCGCGTGGATCAGCCATTGGTGACCTCCAAGATTTCTTTCCAAACAGATTCGCTGTCTGGGTCAATGCCATTTGCGGTTGCCTTGGCACGAATTGATAGAACGTTTGCGTAGTCACGAGGCAATACACGAGTGAAGTGCTCAGACTCGCCGTCGAAGTTGTCAAGGATTCCCTTGGCAACCTGCGAACCGGTTTCAGCAAGGTGCTGCTCAAGTACTGACTTCAGCTTGGCCTTGTCTTCTGCCGCCAAAGGCTCGAGGGTAAGTTCGCCAGCAGTAAGGGCATCGTGGTTTACGTGGTCGCCGCGGAGCTTGTAGACGTAGGCAACACCACCGGACATTCCAGCACCGAGGTTACGGCCGGTCTTGCCCAGGATTACTGCAACACCACCGGTCATGTACTCAAGTGCGTGGTCACCACAGCCTTCAGCAACAGCAGTTACGCCAGAGTTACGAACCAAGAAGCGCTCACCGACAATACCGTTCAGGTACATCTGGCCACTGGTTGCTCCATAGCCGATTACGTTACCTGCGATGATGTTCTGGTCAGCAGCAAACAGGCTCGACTTGCTTGGGTGAACCACGATGGTACCGCCCGAAAGGCCCTTACCTACGTAGTCGTTTGAGTCACCCTCAAGGGTTAGCTTGATGCCCTTAGGCACAAACGCACCAAAAGACTGACCGGCTGAACCCTTTAGGCGAACGTCGATTGTTCCAGCTGGAAGACCGTCGGCTGCGTAGCGTTTGGTCAGCTCGTTGCCAAGCATGGTTCCAACAGCCTGATCAACGTTGGTGATGTCCAATTCGATCTTGACTGGCTGAGCGTTTTCAAGAGCTGCCGCAGATGCTGCGATCAGTTTGTGGTCGAAGTGCTTTTCAAGCTCGTGGTCCTGAACTGTGATGCGACGCAGTGAAGCACCTTCAGGAAGCGATGGTGTAGCCAGGATTGGAGTTAGGTCCAGTCCGTCAGCCTTCCAGTGATCAATCGCACGGTTGACGTCGATGAGCTCGCTGTGACCGATTGCTTCGTCAAGCGACTTGAATCCAAGCGCAGCGAGGTACTCACGGACCTCTTGAGCCAAGAACTCAAAGAAGTTGACGACGAACTCAGGCTTACCAGTGAAGCGTGAACGCAGGGTTGGGTTTTGAGTCGCAACACCAACTGGGCAAGTGTCTAGGTGGCATACGCGCATCAAAATACAGCCTTCAACGACTAGCGGAGCGGTGGCAAAACCAAACTCCTCAGCACCTAGCAAAGCTGCGATGATTACGTCTCGACCGGTCTTCATCTGGCCGTCTACCTGCACAGACACGCGGTCGCGAAGGCCGTTGACCAGCAGAGTTTGCTGCGCCTCAGCAAGACCAAGTTCCCATGGGGTTCCGGCGTGCTTGAGAGAGTTCATCGGGCTGGCGCCGGTACCACCGTCGTGACCCGAAACCAAAATTACGTCTGCCTTTGCCTTTGCAACACCGGCAGCAACAGTTCCGATACCGACCTGCGATACCAGCTTGACGTGTACTCGAGCCTCGCGGTTGGCACGCTTCACATCGAAGATCAACTGCTTTAGGTCTTCAATTGAGTAAATGTCGTGGTGCGGCGGTGGCGAAATTAGACCGACACCCGGTGTTGAGTGACGGGTCTTTGCGATCCAAGGGTAAACCTTGTTTGGTGGCAGCTGGCCACCCTCACCTGGCTTAGCTCCCTGAGCCATCTTGATCTGAATGTCATCAGCGTGGGTCAGGTACATGCTGGTCACACCAAAGCGCCCAGAAGCAACCTGCTTAATTGCTGAGCGGCGAGTTGGGTCAAGAAGACGCTCCACGTCCTCGCCACCCTCACCGGTGTTTGACTTTGCACCCAGCTGGTTCATGGCAATCGCAAGAGTCTCGTGTGCCTCTGGTGAAATCGAGCCGTATGACATCGCTCCAGTAGAGAAACGCTTGACGATTGCTGAGACCGGCTCAACCTCATCGATGTTCACTGATGGGCGAACGCCCTCGCGCAGGGTAAACAAGCCGCGCAGAGTCATAAGCCCCTCGGCCTGGTCATCTACCGCCTTGGTGTACTCGCGGAAAATGTCGTAACGCTTGTTTCTGGTTGAGTGCTGAAGCTTGAAAACAGTTTCAGGGTTGAATAGGTGCGGTGGGCCTTCGCGACGCCACTGGTACTCGCCGCCGGTTTCTAGAGCCACGTGAGGGTTTACAGCCTCGTCGAGTGGGTAGGCGCTAGCGTGACGCTTGCTGTTTTCGTCAGCAATAACATCGATGTCGATACCGCCAAGCTGGCTTACGGTGCCGGTGAAGTACGCATCAACGAACTCTTGGCTAAGACCGATGGCCTCAAAACACTGGGCGCCAGCGTAAGACGAAACGGTAGAGATGCCCATCTTTGACATGATCTTTAGAACACCCTTACCGAGTGCCTTGACCAAGTTGTACTGAGCCTTCTCAATGGTCAAACCAGCAAGCTGACCGTTCTTGACCATAAGTTCAACTGACTCAAGAGCCAGGTACGGGTTTACCGCCGCAGCGCCGTAACCAATTAAGGCAGCCACGTGGTGAACTTCGCGAACGTCTCCGGCCTCAACAACCAAACCGACCTTAGGTCGCTGCCCCTTGCGGATCAGGAAGTGGTGTACAGCCGAGGTGAGTAGCAATGAAGGAATCGGTGCCATCTCGCGGTTGCTGTCGCGGTCTGACAGCACAAGATAGGTTGCGCCGTCGGTGATTGCCGCAGAAACCTCTTCGCAGATTTCACGGATTCGCGCAGCGAGTGAACCGGAACCATCGGCAACACGGTAGGTGCCGCGCACGGTGTAAGCCTTGCCTACGCCAGGTCGTTCATCGATGTGCTGAATCTTGGCAAGCTCGTCGTTGGTCAAAACTGGGAACTCAACAATGATCTGCTGAGCGTGCTTTGGAGTTGCTGATAGCAGGTTCAGCTCTGGGCCAATTCCAGTGCTTAGAGAGGTGACAACTTCTTCACGGATTGAGTCCAGTGGCGGGTTGGTGACCTGGGCAAACTGCTGCACGAAGTAGTCGAACAAAACGCGCGGACGCTCAGCAATAGCTGCGATCGGAGTGTCTGAACCCATGGCGCCCAGTGGTTCGGCTCCGGTGCGGGCCATTGGCGCAACCAGAATTCGAAGCTCTTCCTCGGTGTAGCCGAAGGTGCGCTGGCGGCGGTTTACCGATGAAACAGTGTGGGCAATGTGCTCACGCTCAGGCAGCTCGGAAAGCTTGATGCGGTTTTCTTCTAGCCATTCGCCCCATGGTTCGAGCGAGGCGATTTCGGCCTTGATTTCGTCGTCATCAATCAAGCGACCGTTAACGGTGTCAGCCAAGAACATGCGGCCAGGCTGCAGGCGTCCCTTGCGAACGACCTTGCTTGGGTCAATGTCAACAACACCGATTTCAGAGGCAAGAACAACCAAGCCATCATCGGTGATTAGGTAGCGACCAGGGCGAAGACCGTTTCGGTCAAGGGTGGCACCAACCAGGGCGCCATCGGTAAATACCACTGCTGCTGGGCCGTCCCACGGTTCCATGAGCATTGAGTGGTACTCGTAGAAGTTCTTGCGGTTTGGCTCGATGTCCGACTGCTTCTCCCAGGCTTCTGGGATCATCATCATCATGGCGTGAGGCAGGCTGCGACCAGACATGTAAAGCAGTTCAACAACTTCATCGAACGAAGCTGAGTCAGAGCCGCTCGGGGTAACGATTGGGCGCAGCGGCTCGATGTCACCGATTAGGTCAGAGGCCAACTGTGCCTCGCGGGAGCGCATCCAGTTGCGGTTTCCCTTGACGGTGTTAATCTCACCGTTGTGCGCAATCATGCGGAACGGGTGAGCCAAAGGCCATGATGGGAAAGTGTTGGTCGAGAAGCGTGAGTGCACCAAGGCCAGCGTTGACTCAAAGCGTTCGTCGCTCAGGTCAGGGTAGAACGGCTCAAGCTGCAGAGTGGTGACCATGCCCTTGTAGACGATGGTTCTTGCCGATAGCGACGGGTGGTAAGCGCCCAGCTGACGCTCAGAACGCTTGCGCAGGCGGAACAAACGACGCTCAAGATCCATGTCGGTTGCGCCATCGGTTGAAGTCACGAATACCTGGCGAATGGTAGGCATGGCCTCGCGAGCCAAATCACCGAGAACGGCTGGATTGGTTGGAACCTCGCGCCATCCGATTACTGAAATCCCCTCTTCAGCGGCAATGTTTGCAAAGCCAGCCTCAACTGACTGCTCGCTGCCCTCTTCGATAAAGACCAAACCGGCACCGTACGTTCCCTTGGCAGGAAGCTCAAACCCGGCCACCGCGCGTAGGAATGCATCTGGGATTTGTGAAAGGATTCCAGCGCCATCTCCGGTACCTGCATCTGAACCAACAGCACCTCGGTGCTCAAGGTTGGTCAGGGCGGTAAGGGCAGTCTTGACAATGTCGTGACCAGGAGTGCCGCGAAGAGTTGCCACCATGGCTAGGCCACAGGCATCGCGGTCAAAAGCTGGATCGTATAGACCAGATGCTGCCGGAGCAGTACTGAATCGTTCGAACGGCGACATTTCAGGCATGCCACACTCCAATCACTAATTATTAGAGGGACAACATTGGCCCGAAGGTGAATACGCTATTGCAAAATTTGTTTGAAACGTCTCGCTTTTGGCGGTTTCAGTTGCCGCAGAATACGGCGCGCTTAGTCCTCAAAGTCTACCTCATCAGCGGGCTTTTGAGCCGCTTTTTTGCCCTTGGAATCATCGAGTACGGTCAATTCCAAACCTGGGTGACGACGTGATTGAACGTAGAAAATCACTAGACCAACTACGATTCCGAGGATTGCTGACCAAACGTTAGTCCGCAAGCCAAGAATGACATCGCTTGGGTCAATTCGGATTGACTCAACCCAGACTCGACCGAACGAGTAGATAACCAGGTAGATGGCGAAGAGCTTTCCCCAACGGAGGGTGAAGCGCTTGTCCAGCATGAGCAGGACTGCAAAGCCCAGCAGTGACCACAGTGATTCATATAGGAAAGTTGGGTGGAAGAGCTCACCGGCCGGAAGGCCCATTGGGTAGGCAGGGTTGGTCACATCGATTTCAAGACCCCAAGGCAAATCGGTTGGAATTCCGAACAGCTCCTGGTTGAAGTAATTGCCCCAGCGACCGATAGCCTGGGCCAAGATGATTCCGGGGGCCACTGCATCGGCAAATGACCAGAATTTGATTCCGGCCTGACGTGCACCGATCCAGGCGCCAACGGCACCACCAATCAGACCGCCATAGATGGCAATGCCACCCTCCCAAATGCGGAATACGGCGAGAAGATCGGCGCCCTCATAGAAGTAATCGTTGGCGTGGGTGGCAACGTGAAAAATTCGAGCAGCAATTATTGCAATCGGGACTGTCCAAATGGCAATGTCAAGGGCTGTACCGCTCGGTGCACCGCGCTTTACGAGGCGTCGGTCGGCAATCAGAATGGCAAGCGCTATACCGGTGAGGATAAATAGGGCGTAAAAGTGAATTTTGAATGGACCCAGCTCGATGAAACTGATTTCTGGGGCTGGAATGCTGTTTAGGAGACTGATCACGAAATACCTTTTACTTTTTTAGGCCCGCGGAAAGCTCGCGGACTTTATCTTTAAGCGCTTGGATGCCACCCTGCTGGTAGGCACGGACGAACGCAGAACCAACGATGGCTCCCTCAGAGTATTGATTGACCTCGAGAACCTGGTCAGCGGTGGAGATTCCGATACC
Organism: Rhodoluna sp. KAS3; assembly: GCF_026000575.1. Classification (NCBI taxonomy): domain Bacteria; kingdom Bacillati; phylum Actinomycetota; class Actinomycetes; order Micrococcales; family Microbacteriaceae; genus Rhodoluna; species Rhodoluna sp. KAS3. Next base: position 609,073 of record NZ_AP026910.1, read on the forward strand.
AACCGCCGTGTTTTGCGTGTCAGAGGCCTTTCGAACGTTTGCCACAACCTTCTTGGCATTGGCATCTACTTCTGTTCGAGCACCGGTAATACCCATGGTTGAAACTGCGTAAACAAACCCTCGACTTAGATCGCACGCGGTCTTCATCCGATCGTCTGATGAGGTTGGAGCAGCCAAAAATACTCGATCTAGCGAGTACTTGTCTGACTGTTCGAGCCACTCACGTGCTTCATCGGGAATCAGGTCTGGAGTAATCAGACCCGCTCCCCCGGCCTCGGCTAGGTCGTGGGCAAATTTTTCAACGCCGTAGCTCAAAACTGGGTTCCAATAAGTCATTACCAACACTGGGGTGTCGACCACGCTGGTAATTGCCTTGACAGCATCAAATGTCTGCTTCAGCTTGAAGCCACCCTCGAGCGCCGCCATGGTGGCCTCTTGAATTACGATTCCATCCATTACCGGGTCACTGTAAGGGACTCCAAGCTCAAGGACGTCTACGCCGTTCTGGCACATCGCGATTGAAGCTTCAATAGAGTCCTCTAGGTTTGGGTAACCCGCAGGAAAGTACCCAATCAGCGAGCCTTTACCAGCTGCTTTATTGGCACGAAGAACATCGGCAGTTTTAGACATTGATATCTCCATCAAGTAGACCGAAGTACTTTGCAGCGGTCACCATGTCTTTGTCACCGCGACCACTCAGGTTGACCAAAATGGACGAACCGGCAGGCAATACGGCACCCAACTTGAGTGCTCCGGCAAGGGCATGTGAGGTTTCAATTGCTGGAATGATTCCTTCGGTGCGACTAAGTAGTCGCAGGGCATCCATCGCCTCACGGTCGCTGATGCCCCAGTACTGAGCGCGGCCCAAGTCTTTTAGCCAAGCGTGTTCAGGACCTACGCCCGGATAATCAAGTCCGGCAGAAATCGAGTGGCTTTCCATGGTTTGACCATCTTCATCCTGGAGCATGTAGCTTCGTGCACCGTGAAGGACTCCTGGGCGTCCGTAATTCAGTGTTGCCGCGTGGCGAGGTGTATCCATGCCATCACCAGCTGCCTCGAAGCCAAACATTTCAACCTCTGGGTCGTCCAAGAAAGCGTGGAAAAGGCCAATCGCGTTGGAACCGCCACCGACGCAAGCCGCCAGGGCGGTTGGCAAAAAGCCGTACTCGTCGAGCATTTGCTGGCGTGCCTCGTTGCCAATCACCGAGTGAAAGTCGCGCACCATGGTTGGGAAAGGGTGTGGTCCGGCGACAGTTCCCAGCAAATAGTGGGTGTTATCAACATTGGCTACCCAGTCACGAAGAGCCTCGTTGATCGCATCTTTTAGCGTGCGGCTGCCGGTCTTAACCGGAACAACGGTAGCTCCGAGCAACTCCATGCGGGCCACGTTCAAAGCCTGACGCTCGGTGTCTACCTCGCCCATGTACACGACACACTCGAGCCCAAACAGTGCCGCAGCGGTAGCACTGGCCACACCGTGCTGGCCAGCGCCCGTCTCGGCAATAATTCGCGTCTTGCCCATGCGCTTGGTTAGCAGCGCCTGGCCCAGCACGTTATTGATTTTGTGCGAACCAGTGTGGTTTAGGTCTTCACGCTTCAGAAAGATTCGAACATCGCCTTCGGCATGTTGGGCAAAGCGCTTTGCCTCGGTAATGATCGAAGGCCGGCCGGTGTAGGTTCGGTGCAACTCAGCAAGCTCAGCAGCAAAAGTTGGGTCGGCTTTGGCCGTCTGGTAAGTCGCTTCCAGCTCATCCAAGGCTGCGATGAGAGATTCGGGCACAAAGCGCCCGCCGAACTCTCCGAAGTATGGGCCGACCTGATCTCTAAGTTGCGACATGGCTCTTATCCTACGACTTGCCTGCAAGCAGGAATGATTGAAGCATTTTGGCTGGATCGTTGGTGACTAGTGCCTCGCCCACCAAAACGACATCGGCTCCTGCCGAACGATAGTGAGCAACGTCATCAGCGTTTCTAACTGCAGACTCGGCAACCTTGATAACACCAGCCGGAAACAGCTCAACCAGCGAACCGAATAGGTTACTGTCGGTTTCAAAGGTTGATAGGTCGCGCGCATTTACGCCAACGAGCTTGGCATCAAGTTCTAGAGCTCGTTCTAGCTCTTCGCGGTCGTGAGTTTCGACAAATGGCGTCATGCCTAGTTCGAGTGTGAATTTTTGCAGTCTGGCCAGGTCTTTTTGGGCCAATCCCGCCACGATCAGAAGAATTATGTCTGCACCGGCGGCTCGTGCCTCCAGGATTTGATACTCGTTCGAAGTGAAGTCCTTGCGCAAAAGCGGAACAGACACTCGCGAACGGACCGCGCGCAAATCATCGAGTGAGCCCTTGAATTTACGTTCCTCGGTAAGCACACTGATCGCGCTGGCACCATTCGTGGCATAGATTTCCGCGAGGTGCGCTGGATCTGGAATTTCAGCCATTTGACCACGCGAGGGCGATGCCCGCTTGACCTCAGCCAATACTTTGATCTGATCTGATGGAGCCAAGAACTCCAAAGCGTCAAGAGCTGGCTGGTTGCCGAGTGCAGCGGCTTCAACCTGCGAATACGAGGCTGCCTCGCGGCGTCTTTCCGAGTCCTCTAGCGAGCCAGCGAAGAGTGACTCAAGCACTAGTGCTTGCTCTTGGACTTAGAGCCACCGACTCCGTAGCCCATTTTTTTCAAAATCATGCCGACTGGAATACCAGCAACAGCAAGCACACCAGACGCAATCACGATTGCAGGCTGGTCAAACCAGAAGGCGAACGTGCCAATGGTGAACGCGATCATGATGATGGTTACCGCGGTCCACGATGCTACTGAATCGCCGTGACCCTGCTCGTGAGTGTTGTCTGACATTTTGTGCCTTTCCTAAAATCTAATGAAATTCTAACAACTATGGCTGGACTAGCGTTGCGAGTCCCAGAGTGAAATCGTGTCTTCTGGCTCTTGGATCGCAACTGCTTTACGTTCTGTCCTGGCAACTTTCTTTGGCCAAATTCTTGATGCGCTGAGGGTCACAGATTGGATTACCAAAGTGAGTGCCAAGGCTCCCAAGGTCAGATAGCCACCAATTTCGGTGACCACGGTGACACCCTTGATTCCATGCTGCGCCGCAATCCCTGTGGCTGCCTCAACAGCCGAGGCGAGTGAAGAAATGTTCTGCTGGAGAATTTCGAGCAATAGCGCAACAGCAAAACCAAGGGTGGTCAGAATACTGAGTGCGCCGATCCAGAATCGGGCACGAGGACCAACAAAAAAGAAAAAGGCGCTTTGGCTGGCTATAAGAAGCAGGGTTGGGCTGATGTATCCGTATGTGTTTGCACCCGAGAAAGACTGAATTACCACCGTGGTGTCTTCAGGCTGCATCTCTAGGGTGAACCAGACTTGATTCACCGCGACAACGGTTAGAACCAATCCAATAGCCCAAAGGCCAAAGGCTCGTCCCTTGCTGAGCTTCAACGCTGCACCATGCTGTTGGCGGCGATTACCGCGCGAAGTGGTGCCCCGGCCTTGCTGATCGTCTCTTGGTACTCGGTTTCTGGTACCGAGTCCAAAACTAAACCGGCACCAGCCTGAACATGAGCCATTCCGTCACGCAAGAACGCAGTTCTAATGGCGATAGCTAGGTCGGCGTTACCGGCAAAGTCCAAATAGCCCACCACACCACCGTAAATTCCACGGTTGCCGTGTTCCAACTCATCGATAATTTCTAGCGCTCGTGGTTTAGGAGCACCAGATAGAGTTCCGGCCGGGAAAGTTGCCCTGAAGACATCCACTGGGGATTGGCCTTCTCTAACTTCGCCCTCAACTGTGGATACCAAATGCATGATGTGGCTGAATCGGTGTACCTGCATGAACTCGGTCACGGTCACTGATTCTGGTTTGCAAACCTTAAGGAGGTCATTTCTGGCCAGGTCAACCAGCATCAGGTGCTCGGCCTTTTCCTTGTGGTCGGCTACCAAACTCTCTTCGAGTGAAACATCTTCACCCTCGGTTTCGCCCCTTGGGCGTGAACCAGCAATTGGGTGGGTAATAGCCCGACCATGCTGAACTTTGACCAAAGCCTCAGGTGATGAACCTACGACCGCATAGGGTCCGTCCTCGTCAGCAAAGTTGAGCAGGTACATGTACGGGCTTGGGTTTAGCTCCCGCAGTACCCGATAAACGTCCAGCGGTGAGGCGGTGCACGGGTAGTCGAATCTCTGAGAAATAACTACCTGAAAGACATCACCGATGCGGACATAATGCTTCGATTTCTCAACCGCATCGAGAAACTCCTGCTTGGTAATTCGTGCTTTGGCAGAGTCTTTAGATTCAAGATCAAACAGGGTTTCAGAGTGGCTGGCAGCCTTGCCAAGGTCAGCCTTCATTGCACCGATGTGGGTCAGTGCATCGTCGTGAAGTTGCGCTAGGTCAGCCTGGTCAGTCACAAAAATGTTCGATACCAACTGAATTGAAAGTTGGTCGTGATCAATGATTACGAGGTCGCGGAACATGGCCATCGCCAATGTCGGACTTGGATAGTCCTTTTGCGGTGCCGGCGCGAGTTTTTCTATCTCGCGAATTAGGTCCCAAGCCATTACGCCGACCAGACCTGAGGTCAGTGGCGGTAGGTCACCGATTGGTTCGGATGTCCAAGCGGCCTGCAGTTTTTCTAGCGCATCCAGAGCTGTCTCAGGGAGTGAGTCACTGGCGTTTGGAAGGGGGCTTTGGTTATCAGGTGAGATCCAGTGCACTCCGCCGTCAGAGTTTTTGACGAGGCTCCCCCGATTGTTCACACCGATAAAGCTAAATCGCGACCAGATGCCCTGTTCGGCAGACTCGAGTAGGAAGCTGCCCTCTTTGTCGGCAGCCAACTTCTCAAAGACTGAAAGTGGAGTCTCGTCGTCGACCGAAAGGGTTTCGATAATTGGAATGACCCGGTGTTTTTGAGCCAATACTTCTAACTGATCAAGGGTCAGTGGCGAGTTCATTCGCTCTCCTGCTCGATGTAAAGAGTTGAAACGTCAAAGCAAGATTCTGAATCGGTGTGGCATGCCGGGCCATTCTCCTTAACCTTGATCAGGAGCGTATCGGCATCGCAGTCGGCCTCGATCGAGACAATTTCTTGGGTATTGCCCGAGGTTGCGCCCTTGTGCCAAAGTTCCTGTCGCGAGCGAGACCAGAAAACAGTCTCACCCTTCTCAAGGCTCAGTAAAAGCGACTCGTGGTTCATCCAGGCAAGCATCAGCACACGGCCAGTGATTGAACTCTGCACGATGGCCGGAACCAGGCCATCGCTGTTATAAGCGATTGACTCCACTGCAGTTTTATCTACCGGCATTGTTATCTCGTTTCGTATCCTGCGGCTTTTAGAGCCTGTTTGGCATCGTTGATGGATACCGAACCCTCGTGGAAAATTGATGCCGCCAAAATCGCATCTGCTCCAGCAGCTGCGGCTACTGGAAAGTCCTCGGCCTTGCCTGCTCCCCCGCTGGCGATGACTGGAATATTGGAAATCGCTCGGATTGCCTCTAGCATTTCGGAATCAAAGCCCTCGCGTGTTCCATCAGCATCGATGCTGTTTACCAACAGCTCGCCGGCTCCGCGATCAATTGCCTCTCGAACCCACTGCAGCGCATCGAGCGAAGTTTCCTGACGACCACCGTGAGTCGTTACCACAAATCCCGATTCGGTAGTTGGTGAGCGCTTTAGGTCAAGCGAAATCACCAAAACCTGGTTCCCGAATCGGTTTGAGATTTGGTTGAGCAGGTCTGGATTACTAATTCCCGCTGAGCCAACGCTGACCTTATCGGCACCCGCACCGAGGAGTCGAGCGACGTCATCAACTTGGCGGATTCCTCCGCCGACGGTGAGCGGTATAAATACCTGCTCGGCGCAACTGGTGACCAGATCGTACATAGTTGAGCGATTATCTACAGTGGCGTGAACGTCAAGAAACGTCAGCTCGTCTGCTCCGTCTGCGTAGTACCTGGCAGCCAACTCGATCGGATCGCCAGCGTCACGGAGGTTCAGAAAGTTAACCCCTTTGACTACTCGCCCGTCAGCAACATCCAAGCAAGGAATTACACGGATTGACAGCGACATTAGATTCTCGCGGCGTGAATGGCACTAACCAAAATAGCTCGAGCGCCGAGTTCGTAAAGTTCATCCATCTTGGCGTTTATCTCGGTTGACTTGACCAGTGCACGCACAGCCACCCAATCAGAGTCGCGAAGCGGCGAAACCGTTGGAGATTCAATTCCAGGAGTAATTTGCGATGCCTTTTCAACCAATTCAGTTGGGCAGTCGTAATCAAAGATCACGTACTCACGGGCTACTAGGACGCCCTGCATGCGACGCAAAAGCTGCTGGTGCTCTGAAGCACGACCAGGAGCCACGATTAGGTGGGCCGAGCTCTCTAGAATGACCGGGCCAAAAATTTCGAGGCCGGCCTGACGCAAGGTGTTGCCAGTCGAAACCACATCGGCAACCGCATCGGCTACGCCAAGACGCACTGCAACCTCAACGGCACCATCTAACTGAACCAGTTGCACCTCAATGCCCTGCTCTTTGAGGAAGTCCTCGACCAGGTGAGGGTACGCGGTAGCAACCCTCTTGCCAGCTAGGTCTTGAATGGTGCTGAACTGGCCAACTGGTCCGGCAAAGCGGAAAGTAGAACCGCCGAAGCCGAGGTCAGCTACAGACTCTGCCTTGGAGCGGCTGTCTAGGAGTAGGTCGAGCCCAGTAAACCCAACATCAAGCGAACCCGAGCCCACATAGGTTGCGATGTCGCGTGGACGTAGGTAGAAAAATTCAATGCCGTGAGCAGTGTCGACCACGTGTAGGTCTTTTGGGTCACGACGTACTGTGTAGCCGGCTTCTTTGAGCATAAGAATGGCTGATTCGGAAAGGATGCCCTTATTCGGGACGGCAACTCTAAGCACTTGAGTCTCTCTGGTCTTGGGGAATTACTAAAAGTTTTTTTCGAGGTCCTGGATGGTGATGCCCTTGGCGGTCATCAACACCTGCAGATGGTAGATGAGTTGAGAGATCTCTTCAGCGGTGCGCTCGTTGCCCTCGTATTCGGCAGCCATCCACACCTCGGCTGCCTCTTCAACAACCTTTTTGCCGATGGTGTGCACGCCAGCGTCGAGCCACTTTACGGTCTCAGAACCGGATGGGCGCGCTGCGGCTTTGTCACCAATTTCAGCAAAAAGTTGTTCGAAGGACTTCATGCCTCTAGTTTAGTGGCGGTGAGCAATCCCACTGGCTGCTAACGACCGGAGATTATCAATCTGAGCCTGGCGATCCTCAGCTTTGAACACTGCGGAACCAGCAACAAAGGTATCGGCACCAAGGTTTGCAACGCGCTCAATGTTGGTCTCATCGATTCCACCGTCTACCTGTAGCCAAACGTCCAGCTTCTCGGCGTCAACCTTGCGGCGGACGGCAGCCACCTTGCTGAGAGTGTCTTCGATGAGTGATTGCCCGCCAAATCCGGGTTCAACTGTCATTACTAGGATTTGGTCGAATTCGGCTAGCACCTCAAGGTAGGAATCGATTGCGGTTCCCGGTTTAATCGCCAAACCAGCTCGGGCACCAATGCTCCGCAGGGTTCTGGCCAATTTGACCGGGCTTTCGGCTGCCTCAGCGTGAAAAGTTACTGAAAATGCGCCGGCCTCGGCATAACCTGGTGCCCACCGGTCTGGCGATTCAATCATTAGGTGAATATCAAGCGGTTTCGGTGTGATTTGCTGCATTCTGGCGACCATAGGCAGACCAAAAGTTAGGTTAGGCACGAAGTGATTGTCCATCACATCCACGTGGATAAGGTCTGCGTTGGAAATGGAGTTGAAATCGCGTTCGAAGTTCACGAAATCTGCAGACAGAATGCTTGGATTGATGCGAGCCGACATAAATGTAGCCTAACTACTTCTGCATGAGTGCGATAAACATCGCATCGGTGCTGTGAATATGCGGCCAAAGTTGAGCCGTTTTTCGGTTTGAATTCAGGTGCAAGTCCGGATTGATTTTGTGAAGCACCTCATTGGTGTCAATCAGCTTCGCACCTAATTTTTTCTGTGCCCAGTCTGCAATCGCATTAGTTTCGGCCAGGTGAGGTGAACAAGTCACATAGGCAAGAACACCACCAGGCTTTAGTGCCGCCCAGGCGCTGGCTAGCAGTTCTTCTTGCAGTTTGGTCAACTCGGCTACATCGGCCTGCTGTTTTCTCCAGCGTGATTCCGGACGCCTGCGCAGGGCTCCCAGACCGGTGCAGGGTGCATCAAGGAGGATTCGATCATATTTTTCGGGAGTGGTGCTTCCAATAAGTCTGCCGTCAGCAACGGTAACTTTCAGGCGCGGGTCAACCAGGCTCAAGGCCTGACTGACTAATTTTGCGCGATGAGGTGCAACCTCGTTGCAAACAAGTGTGGCCCCCGCTAGCTTGGCTTCGGCCGCCAGCAAAGCGGCTTTTCCACCCGGTCCGGCACACATGTCCAGCCAGGTTTCATTTTCAGCTGCGTCCGTGGCTTCTACTAAGGCCAACGCGGCTAGCTGTGAGCCTTGGTCCTGTACGCGAATACGACCCTCGCGGAAAGCAACCAAGTTGTTCGGGTCACCACCATCGAGCTGCGCACCGATTGGGCTTGCCGGTCCGATTGGTAAGTCTTCGAAGTCGCGTTTGGTCGCTATTCCCGGCAGGCCAACCAGGCTGACCAAAGGCGCGATATTGTCTGCGAAAAGCAAATCTTTAAGTTCGGTGCCGCGGTTGTCGAGTTTCAGCGCCTGCTCAAGAGCTCGAACCACCCAGATAGGGTGACTGAATTCGACGGCCAGACGCTCGTGCGGGTTATCTAGGCCATTCAAAACCACCTGCAGCCATTCATCGCGGGTTCGTTCCGAGACCCTTCGCAGGACGCCATTCACAAAGCCGACCGCTCCCCGACTCAAGTAGTGCTTGGCAAGCTCAACTGTCTCACTGAGTGCCGCGTGAGATGGTACGCGCATCCCGAGGATTTGGTGTGCTCCCAGTCGAAGAAATACCAAAGCCGAGATGTCAATTTCGTCGCTGTAGCGCTGAGCACATTCCTCAACTACGCGATCGTAGAAAAGCTGCCACCGGAGAGTTCCAAAGGCAAGTTCCTGGGCAAAAGCGGTGTCTCTTGAATCCAGCCGCGCCTTCTCAAGCAACTTTGGAAGCAGGAGGTTTGCATAGGCATCATCTTTTTCAACCGCCATGAGCAAATCAATAGCCACTTCACGCGCACTGATACTTCGTTCGTTTTTAGCCATTAATTGAAGAGAACTTTCTGATCGGACTTAATTCCGCGCATCCAATCAGAAGCGCGCATGATCTGTTTGCCCGCAGGCTGTACATCTTTGAGTTCTAGCAAGGAGCCGTGGCCACAACTCACCAAAACACGATTACCGCTGTGGACCAGCGACCCTGCTTCGAAATCAGTGCCCTCGAGGGCTGCCCAGTCAACTGCACCTAACGCCCGCGCGGTGATTACCCTAAAAGACTCGCCATCAAGGGTGGTCCATGCCATCGGTTCTGGATTCATGGCACAGACTAGGTGCTCAATTTTGTGAGCCGATTCATTCCAATTGATATGCGCAAGTTCTCGATTGAGCTTTGATGCCAGAGTGGCTACTGCCGTCTCATCCTGAGGAGTAGTTGCTGCCAAACCTGCGGCAATTCTCGGAATTACCTCTAGTAGCCCCGATATGCCGAGGTTAGTCAGTCGATTCAAGAGCTCCCCAGCTGTTTCACCCGGGGTAATCTCGGTTGGAATGATGCTGTGAATTGGGCCGGTATCCATGCCCTCATCAAGTTGGAATATCGAGACTCCGGTGGTTGCATCGTCGTTCAAAATTGCGTGCTGAACTGGAGCCGCACCTCGCCACCGTGGTAGCAGGCTGTAGTGAAGGTTTATCCAACCCTTTGGCAATGCCATTAGAGTCTCGGTTCGGAAAATCGCCCCGAAGGCTACAACTACGCCTAGGTCTGCTCCAAGCGATTTGATTTCTTCAAGGATGCTAGGGTCAACTCGATTTGCCTTGATAATTGGCAATCCGAGTGATTCTGCGGTTTGGGCAACCGGCGAAGGAGTCAAGACCTTTTTTCGGCCAACGGGTGCATCTACGCGAGTCAAGACACCAACGATTTCAACTCCGTTTTCATGGAGCGACGATAGCGTCCGCGCAGCGTTTAGCGGCGTGCCCGCGAACAAAACTTTCAAACCCAACCGTGCCTTCCTGCTCTAGATTACTTCGGAGTCGTCCATCTTGACTCGAATCGGCCGAACGGCCCGACCCGATTTTGCGCTAAATGCGCTTTGACCCGAGGAATGCACAAGTGTTGCAGCGCGCAGGTGTTTGGCTAGCCACTCCCCCTGCGAGTACTCATACTTCAGGAATGCTCGCCAGGTGATAACTAGGTTCTTCTCATAAACCGGCATTGGCCCAAGAACCTCAATCCCGGGCGAGGACCTGAGGTCGCTCAGTACCTGTTCAAGTAGCTCTGCTTCGGCAGACACCGATGCAAGGCGCACAGCTGGAGGGAATCGGAGCTCCCTTCGGGATTGAAGTTCACCGTGGGCAAACTCACCCGGCGCCCAAGCAGTTAAGCACCTAGCCAATTCACCGCGTATACCAACGACTAGACAGGTACCCCCAGCGTTGGCAAGCGCAATCGCGTTGGCCCACTGCCTGAAGGCATCCTCTGATGCGCGGAGGGAATCACGATTTAGGGCCTGATTGGCATCCAAGATCACCACCGCCGAATAACCACCCAAAACTCGCGGTTCAGCGCCGGGGGTAGAAACCACGATGGCTCTATCTGAATCGATATGTTCGATTCGATGGTCACCGTTTGATTCGATGATTTGCACTCCAGGAAAAGCACGCCCAAAATCGGCTGCGGTCCTCGAGGAACCTGCAGTGCCGGTTCGAAGTTTGTTTGCGCCACAGGTTCGGCACCTGAAATTAAGGTTGGTCTGATTGCACCACCTACACCTAACCTGGCCCGCACCATCGACCCAGATTGGTCCATTGCACTGGTTGCAAGCGGCCCGCTCAGAACAACCGGAACAGTAACTCGAAACCGCAGTTCCGCGAGCTGCTACCTGGACCAACACAGAGCCATCTTTCAGGGCATCGCGGATAGTCGACCAGGCAACTCCGTCAACTCTGACTTCGCGGTCCACCGCAGAAATGTTAGGAATGTCCCGTTCAAATGACTCGGCGCTCAGGTAGCCAATTTCAACTAGCCGCTGGATCTCGGTAGAACGAACATGCCCAGCAAAAATCAAGCCACACCGCGACTGTTTTTGTCTGATGAGTGCAACCTCGCGGGTGTGTGAGTAAGGTGAGGATGGCTCAATGTGGCTCGAATCCCCATCATCCCAAACCAAAATTAGGCCCAGATTCTGCACGGGTGCATAGATTGCTGATCTACTTCCGACCACCAAAGTTGGTGACTTACCCAAGCAGTCCAGGAACGCCTTGTACTTAGCCGAAGTCTTCTGATCAGAGGAATAGTCGACAAGGAATCCAGCCGCCGGCGAATTTTCAAGTGCGGATAGCAACACTTTCTGGTCTCGATAATCCGGCACGCAAATAATCACCGACTGACCGTTCGAGACTTCCTGCACGCTTTTCTCGACAGCCATACTCACCCAAGCAGGCCATTCAGGTCCGGTAACCGGTGCGACCAGCACTGAGGTTCGATCGCGTTCAACGTGGTGCTTTTTCGAAACACCTGATACTTGATTTTGGTTTTCTGCGAGCCATCGCTTTTCGACTGCGACTGATCTGGGTGGGACGGCAAGCCTGAGTACATCTGATGCAGTAGATGCTTGTCGATCGGCGACAGCTCTGACTAATTGATAAACCTCAGGCGTCAGCACTGGGGCAGTCGAGACCAATTGGGCAATCTCGGCAAGCTTTCCTTCGAATTCGCTGGTTTGCTCTAGGGCAATCACAAATCCGTCGTAAAGACTCTTTCCTCGCCCGAAAGGAACTTTGACTCGAACACCCACCCGAATTGAATCTCGAATGGTATCTGGAATCGCATAGTCGAATAGCCGATCTAATTGCGGCAACGGGGAATCAATCGAAACCCTTGCAATACCCGGCATAGATATCTGACTAATTAGAAACCGGCGGCACGTCGAAGATCGGCAGACTTATCGGTGTTCTCCCAGGTGAATTCAGGAAGTTCGCGCCCGAAGTGACCGTATGTTGCTGTCTTTGAGTAAATCGGTCTAAGCAGGTCAAGAGCTTCGATTAGAGCTTTTGGTCTTAGGTCAAACACCTCGTTGATGGCGTCGACGATTGTGTCATCTGAAACGTGGCCGGTGCCAAAGGTCTCAACGTAGAGTCCCACTGGGCGGGCTACACCAATTGCATAGGCAACCTGAACCTCGACTCGGTCGGCAAGTTCTGCAGCAACAACGTTCTTGGCTACCCAGCGCATTGCGTAGGCCGCGGAGCGGTCAACCTTTGATGGGTCTTTACCTGAGAAAGCGCCACCTCCGTGGCGGCTGGCACCACCGTAGGTGTCAACGATGATCTTGCGTCCGGTCAAGCCCGCGTCACCCATTGGGCCACCGATTTCAAACTTGCCGGTCGGGTTGATGAATAGTTCGACGCCTGAGAAGTCCAGTTCAGTGCCCTCGAGAATCGGGTTGATAACTGCTTCTCGCATGGCTTCAACGATCTGAGCGTGGCTCACGCCTGGGTTGTGCTGCGTTGAGAGAACTACAGCCTCAATGGTGCGAGGAATTGTGCCCTCATAGCCAATCGTCACCTGAGTCTTGCCATCCGGTCTTAGAAAGTTGACCTGGCCTGACTTGCGGACTTCAGCAAGACGCTCACTCAAGCGGTGTGCCACGTTGATTGCTGTTGGAATCAGGGTTTTGGTCTCGTTGGTGGCGTAGCCAAACATGATTCCTTGGTCGCCGGCACCCTGAGAGTCATAATGGTCCTTAGATGAGCCAACTCGCGATTCAAAGCCATCATCAACACCCTGTGCGATGTCTGGTGACTGCTGACCAATCGAAATAGAAACGCCACAGCTATCGCCGTCAAAGCCAATGTCTGACGATGTGTAGCCAATTTCGCGAATCTTTTCACGAACAAGTTTCGGAATCTCAACATAGCCTTCGGTCGTAACCTCACCGGCAACATGGACTAGGCCTGTCGTGACCATGGTTTCTACGGCTACGCGAGAATTTGGGTCCTGCTCGAGCATTGCATCGAGAATCGTGTCACTGATCTGGTCACAGATTTTGTCAGGGTGACCCTCAGTCACAGATTCAGAGGTGAAAAGACGAAGTTTGCTCATAATGGCTCAAGTATATCCCGAGCCCAAGACATGCTGGTCAGTTATTTGCTGAGGGCAGAACTCAGTAGGTCCAAAAGCTCATGGGCAACCAAGGTTTTACTTCCAGCGGCTTTTGTCGCTCCCCCGGTTTTGCTCAGTATTATTGCTGAATTTTCGTTGCTACCGAAAACCTTGCCGTCGCTGACATCATTGGCCACGATAAAGTCGCATCCTTTTTCGCTTAGCTTTCTTGCGGCCAGTTCGGTAAGTGCCGTTTCTGAACCGGCGGTCTCTGCCGCAAATCCAACGATTAGAGCCGCGTGTGAGCTGTCAACCGCTAGCTTTAGTACATCTGGATTTTGAACCAGCTCTAGATTGAGGTGATCCCCCACCAGACTCTTTTTAATTTTTGAGTCAAATGGTTCAGCGAGCCTAAAGTCAGAAACTGCGGCTGACATAACCAGAACATCGCAGGCCGGCAATTGCTCAAGAACGGCATTTTGCAGCTCTGCGGCAGATTGAACCCGAATTACTTGGCTAAAACCGGTTGGAATCTCGGTTATGTTTGCGGCAATTAGGGTTACCTGGGCGCCTCTCTGTGACGCAGCCGCAGCAATAGCTAGACCCTGTTTTCCGCTCGAATGATTGCCAATGAATCGCACCGGGTCAATCGGTTCTTGCGTACCGCCAGCCGTTATCAAAAACTTTTTGCCGGCTAGGTCTTGCTTTGAGACGGCGCTCAGGGCAAAATCAACAATCTCATTTGGTTCGGGAAGTCGGCCCGGGCCAGAGTCCTGCCCGGTGAGTCGGCCAACTGCGGGTTCCAATACCCAAACATCACGATTCTTAAGGGTCTCGATGTTTGCCAAGGTAGCTGGGTGTTGCCACATCTCCGTGTGCATGGCTGGTGCAACCACCACCGGAGCCTTGGTCGCCAAAAGTGTGTTGCCGAGCAGATCATCGGCTTGGCCTGAGGCGTACCGTGCCAAAAAGGCTGCGGTTGCCGGTGCCACGATAACTAAATCAGCCTCTTGGGCTAAAGCAATGTGCTTAACGTCAGCAACATCGGTGTATAGGTCTGGATCAACAGAGTTGTGCGACAAGGCCTCTAGCGTGGTTGCGCCGATGAAACGCAAAGCATTCTGCGTTGGAATTACCTTTACGGAGTGACCAGCTTCGGTGAGAAGCCTAATGATGCCGGTAGCTTTATAGGCCGCAATGCCGCCGGTGATACCAACGATTACGCGCATTGCAGGTTCCAGCCGCTATTACTCAGCGGTGTGCTTGGCCAACTTGTTCTGGTCGATCTCGTGCATCGCGATGGTCAGCGGCTTTTCGTCAACAGTTGCGTCAACCAATGGGCCAACGTTGTTGAACAGGCTTCCCTCGTGCAGAGCTGAGTAGTAGTCGTTAATCTGGCGAGCACGCTTTGATGCAAAGATAACAAGTTCGTATTTTGAGTCAACCTTGTTTAGTAGGTTGTCAATTGCAGGAGAAACGATTCCTTCTAGCTTTTCAGACATGATTCAACTTTCTGTTGTCTTTAGCGTGGAGTGTGCGATTGATTAATCGCTAAGCCTGTATCAAGTCTACGACTTCAGAGGCACATCTGGCCACCTCATCGTTGATAACTACGTAGTCAAACTCAGACTGAGCGGCCAATTCTTCACGAGCTGTAACCAGGCGCTGAGCCTGCTCCTCTGCCGATTCCGTGCCTCGTCCGGTCAGGCGTCGAACCAATTCCTCCCAGCTCGGAGGGGCAATGAAAATTAGTTTTGCGTCGGGCATGGCGGCCTTGACCTGCCGGGCACCCTGGATGTCGATTTCGAGAATGATTTGTTCGTTACGTGCTAGCGCATCAATAATCGGTTGCTTTGGTGTGCCGTATTTGTTGGTTCCGTGCACTGTCGCGTACTCCAACATGTCGCCGGCTTCGATCAACTGATCAAAATTTTCGTGAGTCAGAAAGAAGTAGTTCTTTCCATCGACTTCGCCGGGTCTCGGCTGCCTGGTGGTTGCGGATACCGAAAGTTTTATCTCAGGGTGATGGGCAAGAATGTGAGCGACTACCGTGCCTTTACCAACGGCGGTTGGTCCGGCGATCACTGTCAGGCGGCTAGACATTAGTCTCCAGCCCCAATGCAAGTTCGCTGTTGGCAACCTGGATTGCCTTACTCATACCCATTGGACCGGCCGAAAGTACGCTGCGCGACACAGAGTGGATCACCTGGTCGGCGGCTTTGCCGAATAGCTGCCTGGTTGCTGACAGCTCAGCCCCTTGAGCACCAAAACCAGGCGCAAGAATCGGGGTTGCGGCAGTAGCCTGACCTTCAACAACAACGCCTAGGCCCATGCTTTGAAGGTTCAGAGTAGCCCCGATGACAGCGCCGAATGAGCCAAGTTTTCGGCCAGCTTCAGCGGTAACCCGGTTTATCTCGCTCAAGCCCTCCCAAATTTGGGAAGCAATAGTTTTTCCGCCCACAGTCGCACGCTGAAGTGCCGCGCCTTCAGGGTTAGATGTAGCAGAGAGAACAATCAAACCCTTGCCTCGCTCAAGACACTCAGCCATCCCGGGCTTCAAAGAATCGAATCCAAGATAAGGAGAGACTGTAAGGGCGTCGCAGACAAACGGCGCAGATTTACCAAGCCAAGCGTCATAGTAGGCATCCATCGTGGTGCCAATGTCACCGCGTTTAGCGTCCATGATGACCACTAAATCGGTGTTCAAAGCTGCCTGCGCCAGCTCTTCGAGCACTGCAAAACCGGCTGACCCGTGGCGCTCAAAGAACGAAACCTGTGGCTTGATAATGCCCACGTTGCCGACTGCGGAATCTAGAGCTCGCTTGGTGAACTCTCGAAGCCCCTTGACGTCATCAGTCAAACCCCAGTCATCAAGTAATGCGGCATGTGGATCGATGCCAACACACAACTGACCGTGGCTATTGAAAGCCGTCTCGAGTTTCGAACCGAAACTAGTTGGCAAGTGCCACCGCCCGGTCGATTGCGTGATCCTGAAGTGACTTGACGCTGAACGGGCCAGCAATCACTGCTTCGAACGAACCGATTGCAGCACTCAACTGGGCGATTGTTGTGAAAATCGCTTTGTCGGCTGCAGTCGTTGCCGCGCGGATCTCGTAGCCGTCCTTGCGGGCGCTTGAACCTGAAGGAGTGTTTACCACTACGTCCACCTGACCGGCAGTGATTAGCTCGACAATGCTAGGGCCATCGGCGACCGCTGCGTCATCGGTGTGCTTTCTGACAACCTGTGCCTGAATACCGTGTCGAGCCAAAATGGCCGCAGTGCCGCTGGTAGCCAGAATCTTGTAGCCAAGTTGCTCCAGTCGGCGGACTGGAAGGACCACCTGAGGCTTGTCACGGTCAGCAACCGAGATGAAGATGCTGCCAGAGGTCGGCAGAGCACTGCCTGCTCCAGCCTGGCTCTTTGCGAATGCTTTCGGGAAGTCAACGTCAATTCCCATGACCTCACCGGTTGAGCGCATTTCTGGCCCTAGCAATGAGTCCACAAATCGACCATCCTTGGTTGCAAAACGCTTGAATGGCAGAACTGCTTCCTTGACTGAGATTGGTGATCCCGCTGGAATGTAGGTGCCGTCTGCTTCTGGAAGGTGACCTTCAGCGACAAGCTCCTTGATGGTCTTGCCGACCATTACAAGAGATGCTGCCTTAGCCAAAGTGATGCCAAGCGCCTTAGAGACAAATGGAACGGTGCGTGATGCACGTGGGTTTGCCTCAAGAACGTACAGGACGTCTGCTGCCAGAGCGAACTGAACATTGAGCAAGCCGCGTACGCCGATTCCCTGAGCGATTTTCAGGGTAGCCTCGCGAACTCGCGCAATCTGGGCATCACTTAGAGTTACCGGAGGCAGTGTGCAACTTGAGTCGCCCGAGTGGATACCAGCCTCTTCAATGTGCTCCATGACACCACCGACGTAAAGGTCTTCGCCGTCGAACAGAGCATCGATGTCAATTTCGATGGCAAAGTCTAGGAAGCGATCAACCAAAAGCGGGTGGTCTGGTCCAACGATGGCCTGGTCCTTAATTCTGTCGAAGTAATCTCTCACGCCAGCCTGGTCGTAAATGATTTCCATACCGCGACCGCCAAGGACGAAGGATGGGCGGACCAGAACCGGGTAACCAATTCGCGCTGCGATAACTTCGGCCTCGGCCAAGTTCAAAGCAGTTCCATTTGGTGGCGCAAGCAGGTCTCCGTCTTCGAGAATCTTCGAGAACAAACCGCGCTCTTCGGCTAGGTCGATGGCTGAAGGTGAGGTTCCAAGAATAGGAATTCCGGCAGCCTCAAGTCCCTTTGCGAGTCCAAGAGCTGTCTGGCCACCGAGCTGCACTACAACACCGACCAATTCGCCGCTCTGCTGCTCAGCATGAATAACCTCGAGGACGTCCTCAAGAGTTAGTGGCTCAAAGTAGAGACGATCCGAAGTGTCGTAGTCAGTTGAAACGGTCTCAGGGTTGCAGTTGATCATGATGGTTTCGTAACCAGCGTCTGAGAGTGCAAATGATGCGTGAACGCAGCTGTAGTCGAACTCAACGCCCTGACCAATTCGGTTTGGACCGGATCCTAGAATCACGACCTTCTTACGGTCCGAAGGAACCACCTCGGTCTCTTCCTCGTAGGTGCTGTAGTGGTAAGGGGTCAGTGCCGGGAACTCACCGGCGCAGGTGTCAACAGTTTTGAAGACCGGACGGAGTCTGAGGCTGTGTCGCATGCTGCGAACCTCAGATTCACTGATGCCTCTCAACGACGCAATCTGAATGTCACTGAACCCGTGGTCCTTGGCGTGGCGAATGACGCCCTCATCTAGGCTCGGTGCGCCAGCGATTGAGTCAGCAACCTCGTTGATTAGAACAATTTGGTCGATGAACCAAGGGTCCATCTTGGTTGACTCAAATACCTGTTCCGGTGTCGCACCAGCGCGAAGAGCTTGCTGCAACAACACGATGCGACCATCGGTCGGAGTCTTGATTGCCTCGAGCAGTTCGTCTACGTTACCCAGCGGACCATCCCAGTGGAATGACGAACCACGGCGTTCAAGGCTGCGCAGGGCCTTCTGCAGTGCCTGGCTGTAGTTGCGGCCGATTGCCATGGCCTCTCCAACCGACTTCATAGTCGTGGTCAGAGTTGCATTGGCTGCAGGGAACTTCTCAAACGCAAAACGAGGAACCTTTACCACGATGTAGTCCAGAGTCGGCTCGAAGCTTGCTGGAGTTACCTTGGTGATGTCGTTTGGGATTTCGTCAAGGGTGTAACCCACAGCCAACTTGGCAGCAATTTTGGCAATTGGGAATCCGGTTGCCTTAGAAGCCAAAGCCGATGAACGAGAGACTCTTGGGTTCATTTCAATAACAACCACGCGACCGTTCGATGGGTCGACAGCAAACTGAATGTTGCAACCACCGGTATCTACTCCAACGGCACGGATGATGTCGATCGAAATGTCGCGGAGGTTCTGATACTCACGGTCTGTAAGGGTTAGAGCCGGTGCAACGGTAATTGAATCACCGGTGTGCACACCTACAGGGTCAACGTTTTCGATTGAACAAACCACAACGCAGTTGTCGTTGGTGTCACGCATTAGTTCAAGCTCGTACTCTTTCCAGCCAAGAATCGACTCGGATAGAAGGACCTGACCTACCGGGCTGGCCTGAAGACCCGAGCCACAAATGCGGCGCAGCTCTTCTTCATCGTGTGCAAAACCTGAACCCAATCCACCCATGGTGAAAGATGGCTGAACCATCAGTGGGTAGCCAAGTTCTCCGACGGCCTCGAGGCATTCGTCGAGGGTTGAGCAAATCACCGATTTTGCAACGTCGGCACCAGCATCCAGTACTAGCTGCTTGAAAATCTGGCGGTCTTCACCCTTCTTGATCGCGTCAACCTTGGCACCGATAAGTTCAACGTTGTACTTCTCAAGAATGCCTAGCTCGTGAAGTGCCATTGCGGCATTTAGCGCGGTCTGGCCACCAAGGGTTGGCAGAATCGCATCCGGTTTCTCTTTGGCAATAATTGCCTCGATTACCTCTGGGGTGATTGGCTCAATGTAGGTTGCATCGGCAAAATCTGGGTCGGTCATGATGGTTGCCGGGTTTGAGTTAACCAAGATCACTCGAATGCCCTCTTCGCGAAGAACACGGCATGCCTGAGTACCCGAGTAGTCAAACTCGCAGGCCTGACCGATGACAATCGGGCCCGAGCCGATTACGAGAACGCTATTGATGTCTGAACGCTTTGGCATTATTTGGCCACCTTGTTGGTCTTGATTAGGTCGACCAAGCGGTCGAATAGGTAGTTTGAATCGTGTGGTCCGGCAGCAGCCTCTGGGTGATACTGGACCGAGAAGGCTGGGATGTCGAGGCACTCGAGGCCCTCGACGCAGTCGTCGTTTAGAGAAACGTGGCTGACGGTAACTCGACCGAAACCAGCTGGGCTTTCAACCTCTGGCCCGCCTTCAACCTTTACGGCAAATCCGTGGTTGTGTGCGGTTACTTCAACTCGGCCAGTCTTGCGGTCAAGCACTGGCTGGTTGATTCCGCGGTGACCGAACGGAAGCTTATAAGTTTCAAAACCAAGGGCACGACCCAAGAGCTGGTTGCCGAAGCAAATTCCAAAGAATGGGATTTTCTGGCTCAAGATCTCGCGCAGCACTGAAACCTGACCCTCAGCAGCTTCTGGGTCGCCAGGGCCGTTCGAGTAGAAGACTGCATCCGGGTTAGCTGCCAACAAGGTTGGAGCATCAACACGAGCTGGGAAAACCACAACTTCGAGACCGCGGGCACACATGTGCTCAATCGTTGAACGCTTGATACCGAGGTCAAGAATCGCAACCCGGCCGATCTTCTCTCCTTCAGCGGCAACTGTGTAGGAGTCAGCGGTGGTAACGACATCGCTGAGCGAAAGGCCCTTCATCTTGGCCGCACCGTTAACCTGAGCAACGAGATCCTCAAGTGGAGCTTTAGCGGCCTCTCCCGAGAAGATACCGGCGCGCATCGAACCGCGTGAACGCAAATGGCGGGTCAGGGCGCGGGTGTCGATACCTGCGATGCCAACCACACCGTATTTCTCCAACTCGGTTGGAAGGGAGTTTTCAGATCTGAAGTTCGAAACAATACGGCTCGGGTCGCGGACCACGTAGCCGGCAACCCAAACCTTTGACGACTCCTCGTCTCGGGCGTTGACTCCGGTATTTCCGATGTGCGGTGCTGTCTGAACAACAATCTGACCAGCATATGAAGGATCGGTTAGGGTCTCCTGATATCCGGTCATGCCGGTTGCGAAAACGGCCTCACCGAGAGTGGTTCCGGTAGCCCCGTATGGCTGGCCGCGGAATACACGACCGTCTTCTAGGACAAGTACTGCTTGGTTCATTTGGATGCCTCTCTGGTGGTGATTTTTGAGATTGCCTCGAGCAATGCTGCGCGACCGGTTGAGTCAACTGCGCGCAGGTGCGTCGAAAGTTTATGGGTGTCCTGGGTCCAGTTCACGGTGATCAAGCCATCTGCTTCAACTACTCGGTCGATGACGGCTTGATTTGTCGATACGGAATCAATCTGTGCTCTATCAAGAGCAAGTGGTCGCTCCCCCTTGCGAACAATCAAAAGACCCTCGTTGAAAACTAGGATTTGAGCCTCGCCTCGAATTCCGAGGCCATACGCTGCGATACGTTCTAGGTGATTAGCCGCTTCGGTAGTGGCAACATAAAAGCCATTAGCTGATGCGATCAGTTCACCGAAGTACTCCAGGGCTTCTAGCGGCTGTGAGAACTTAGCGACCTGGCTTGAAATCCTTCGTCTCCAGCCGGTTACCGCCATTGCGACGATTGCGGCAAACAGGATTGCCGCATACACGGCCATAACTTCTTTGGTCATCAGTTGCGGCCCGCTTTCGCCAATTCGCCGTTTCTCACGGTTAGATAGCCACGATAGACCGTGTGGATCACTCGACCTGGTAGTTCCAATCCAACATAAGGATTGTTCACCGATTTCGAAGCCGACTCGGCAACAATTGTTCGCTTTGCGCTCGGGTCGATAAATGCGATGTTGGCTGCGTTGCCAATTTCGAGAGCCTGGCCAGCGTTCATATCACGAGCAATCTTCGCAGGGTTAATTGACATGACTTCAGCCAAGCGGCTCCAGTTAGATCGGCCACTCTCAATCAGTACTTCCTGAGCTATGGAAGCGGCGGTTTCTAGCCCCAACATGCCGAATGCTGCTGCATTCCACTCGCAATCCTTGGCTTCAATCGGGTGTGGCGCGTGGTCAGTTGCAACGATGTCAATGGTTCCGTCGATCAATGCCTCACGGAGTGCTTCCACGTCTTTTTGAGTTCGAAGCGGCGGGTTCACTTTGTATACGGCATCGTAAGAGCGAACCAATTCATCGGTAAGTAAAAGGTGGTGAGGGGTTACTTCAGCAGTCACCTTGATTCCGCGTGCCTTAGCCCATCTTACGATTTCTACCGAGCCGGCCGTTGAAAGGTGGCAAATGTGAATTCTTGAGTCGACGTGCTCAGCGAGTAGCACATCGCGCGCGATTATCGACTCTTCTGCCACACTTGGCCAGCCGGTAAGTCCAAGTTCCGCCGAAACAGCACCCTCATTCATCTGGGCGCCTTCGGTCAAGCGAGGCTCTTGAGCATGCTGTGCAATGACACCATCAAAGGCCTTGACGTATTCAAGGGCGCGGCGCATGATTACCGGGTCGTGGACGCACTTGCCATCGTCAGAAAAGACTTTGACCTGGGCCTTGGAATTGGCCATGGCTCCAAGCTCGGCCATTTGCTTGCCTTCGAGTCCTACGGTTACCGCACCAATTGGGTAAACATCGGCGTAGCCGGCTTCGCGACCCAAGGCGGCTACCTGCTCAACAACTCCAGCGGTGTCAGCAACTGGACTGGTGTTTGCCATTGCGTGAACCGCAGTGTAGCCACCCATCGCTGCTGCCTGGGTTCCGGTCAGAACGGTTTCGCTCTGCTCAAATCCAGGCTCACGAAGGTGAGTGTGCAGATCAACGAATCCAGGCAATGCAACCAGGCCCGCACAGTCGATGCGCTCAGCATCCGAGCTTTCTAAGCCAACGCCAATCGCAGAAATTCGGTCTTCGCTGACTTCAATGTCAGATACCGTGCCATCGGCAAGTTTCGCGTTTACAAAAAGGTACTTAGTTGACATCGTTGGCCCTTTCGCCAGAGAGGAGGGAATACAGAACTGCCATGCGAACAGAAACACCGTTCGCGACCTGTTCCAGCACGGTTGACTGTGGCGAATCAGCTGAGATGGCATCAATTTCTAGCCCGCGGTTCATTGGTCCGGGGTGCATGACTATTGAATTTGGCTTGAGTCTCTTCAAGCGGTCCGAATTGAAACCCCAGATTCTTGAGTACTCGCGCTCTGATGGAAAGTAAGAAGCATTCATGCGCTCGGCTTGAACGCGAAGCATCATTACAACATCCGGCTTCTCGTTGTCTAGCACGTCATCGAGGGAATAGTGAATTTTGGCCTGCCAATTTGACGGATTTGCCGGCAGCAAGGTTGGCGGTGCGACAAAATGCACTTCAGCGCCGAGAGTGTTGAGTAGCAATAGGTTAGATCTGGCGACACGCGAGTGAAGTACATCGCCGACGATTGCAACTCTCAGGCCTGACAGGTCCTTGCCAGTGCTCGCACTTCCATGAAAACGCTTTCGCATGGTGAATGCATCCAGCAGAGCCTGGGTTGGGTGCTCGTGTGTTCCATCTCCGGCGTTGACGATGGCCCCATTTATCCAGCCGCTGTGCGCAAGAACATTGGCAGCTCCCGATGCTGAGTGCCTGATTACCACTGCGTCGGCCCCCATAGCTTCAAGGGTCTGAGCAGTATCCTTGAGGCTCTCCCCCTTGGACACACTGGAACCCTTGGCAGAAAAGTTGATTACGTCTGCCGAAAGTCGTTTTGCAGCCAATTCGAATGAGATTCGGGTTCGTGTCGAATCCTCAAAAAACAGGTTTACGACGGTTTTACCTCGGAGAGTCGGAAGCTTCTTGATCTCGCGATCGTTTACATCCGACATTCCCTCGGCGATGTCCAAAATCTCGACGGCCTGGTCACGACTTAAATCGGCGCCCGACAACAGGTTACGAATCATCCTTCAATCACCACGGCATTCTCATTGTCAGTCTCGCTTAGGCGCACACTGATTCGTTCTTCTCTTGAAGTAGGTAGGTTCTTTCCAACAAAATCCGCACGGATAGGCAGCTCGCGGTGACCCCGATCAACCAAGACGGCAAGTTTCACCGCTCGCGGTCTTCCAAAATCATTGAGTGCGTCAAGTGCGGCGCGAATGGTGCGTCCGCTAAACAAAACATCATCGACCAAGACCACAACCTTGTCATCGATGCCCTGCTGCGGGATGTGAGTTTCGGTTACCGGACGGGTCGGGTTTGAGGCAAGGTCATCGCGGTACATTGTGATGTCTAGGCGGCCAAGAAGGTCTTCAACCAAAATTCCAGGTTCAGTTCTGGCAATAACTTCAGCGATTCGTTCGGCCAGCCAAACGCCGCGGGTTGGGATACCCAAAATCACTAGATTTGCTGAGCCACTCTTCTGCATAGCAGTGTTGGCTTCAAGAATTTCGTGTGCGATACGCGTGACTGCGCGATTGATATCGTCACTACTCAAGACGGTGCGTGAAGACACGCCCACCTCCTTCTCTGCCTCTCTGGACAGCCTTAAAGGATGTTGGTTAAAGTCTACCAGTTAGGCCTTAGTTGGCGGCCTTTGTTGATGAGATTCTTGAAAGCAAACCGTTCACAAACGAGCCTGATTCATCGGTTGACAGCTCTTTCGCGAGCTCGACTGCTTCGTTGATTGCCACGCCATCGGGAACAGAGTCGTTGTGCAAGATTTCCCAAACGGCAACGCGCAGGATTGCGCGATCTAGGTTTGGCATACGATCCAAAGCCCATCCCTGCGAGTAGGTCTCTAGGAGGTCATCGATCTCGTCATGATGTTCGATGACGCCCTCAACGATTTCGCGAGCATAGCCAAAGATTGCGTCCTGATTCTGACGATCCGCAGCCAGGTTCGCAACCTCGTCCAGCAGCAACAGCGGAGAAATCTTACGAATATCGGCCGCGAAAACAGCATCTACAGCGCGTTTGCGCGCTTTAGTTCTGGCGCTCAACTGATTAGTCAGTCACGCGGCCGAGGTAGTCACCGGTGCGGGTGTCTACGCGGACCTTGGTGTTGTTCTCTAGGAACAGAGGTACTTGAATCTGAAGACCGGTCTCAACGGTTGCTGGCTTGGTGCCACCGCTCGAACGGTCACCCTGTAGGCCAGGCTCGGTGTAGGTGACCATTAGAACAACCGATGCTGGAAGCTCAACGTAGATTGGGTTGCCTTCATGCATAGCCACAACTGCCTCTTGGTTTTCAAGGAGGTAGTTGACTGCGTCGCCAACGGTGGCCTCATTAAGAGTGATCTGGTCGTAGGTTTCGGCATCCATGAAGATGAAGCCTTCACCATCGTTGTACAAGTAGGTCATGTTGCGCTTGTCAACGTTGGCGGTCTCAACCTTTACGCCAGCGTTGAAGGTCTTGTCGACAACTTTGCCGGTCATGACGTTCTTGAGCTTTGAGCGTACGAAAGCTGCACCTTTTCCAGGCTTAACGTGCTGGAATTCGACGACAGCCCATAGCTGCCCCTCGATGTTAAGAACCATGCCGTTCTTTAGGTCATTTGAAGTAGCCATGACGATCAATCACTCGTTTCAGGTGTTAGTTTGGGGCAAAAAAATAGCGGGACCGAATCCCTGCGGATTTAGTCTACCGAAGGCGAGCTCAGTTAGCGAGTTAGCTGGCGCAAAGCAAGCAGGTATGAATCCACGCCGAAACCAGCAATTACACCGCTTGCAACACCTGAAATTACGCTGGTGTGGCGAAACTCCTCGCGGGTGTGCGGGTTGCTCAAGTGAACCTCAATCAGCTTTAGGCCAGCCTTAGTGATTTGCACGGCGGCATCGCGAAGCGCATACGAGTAGTGGGTGAAAGCCGCAGGGTTTAGCACTACGTCACTCTGAGTGTCCACGGCCTCGTGAATCCAAGCAATCAGCTGCGATTCGCTGTCAGTCTGTCTGGTTTCGGCGGTCAGTCCCAGCAAATTAGCCTCTGATTCAACTGCCCGGGTTAGTCCGGCAAAATCCATGGCGCCGTAAATGTCGGGTTCGCGAGAACCAAGGCGGCCTAGGTTTGGGCCATTGAGTACCAGAACTTTTCTCATGCGACTAGGTTACCTTGAGGGCTAGACAATCTCTTGGAAGGCTGCGTGAAGGAGTTCAGGTGCCGGGGCCGTCATAATTGTCGGTTTACCGATTGCATCCAAGACCACAAAGCGGAGCGTTCCGGCTCGAGTTTTCTTGTCTCGCTGCATTGTCTCTTGCAGCTGACTCCATTTGTGCGGGTCGTAAGAAATCGGCAGACCGAGAAGGGTCAAAACGCTGCGGTGGCGGTCGACAACGTCATCGGACAAGCGGCCGGCAAGTCGAGCCAATTCAGCTACGAAAACCATGCCGATTGAGATGGCAGCGCCGTGACGCCACTTGTATCGCTCGGCGTGCTCGATTGCGTGGCCCAGAGTGTGGCCGTAGTTCAGGATTTCACGCATTCCAGCCTCCTTGAAATCAGAACCAACTACGCGTGCCTTTATGGCCACAGAGCGCTCGATGATCTCGCGGAAAGCATCTGAATTTGGATCAGTGGCAACCGCTACATCGGCCTCGATTAGCTCGAGAATGCGTTCGTCGGCGATGAAGCCGTACTTTACGACCTCACCGAATCCGGCGAGAATTTCGTTCTTAGCCAGGCTCACTAACGTGTCCAAATCAATGATCACGGCTGCCGGAGCGTAGAAACATCCGACTAGGTTTTTGCCCTCTGATGTATTGATACCGGTTTTGCCACCGATTGCTGCGTCAACCATTCCTAGCAGGGTGGTTGGAACCTGAATTAGTTTTACTCCGCGCAACCAGGTTGCAGCAACGAAACCGGCCAGGTCAGTGGTTGAACCGCCGCCAAATCCGACTACAGCGTCTGTTCTGGTGAAGTCAGCCTGGCCCATGATTCCCCAGCAGAACGCTGCTACCTCGACCCGCTTGGCATCCTCACTGTCAGGAACCCCAGCCAGGATGGCCTCATATCCAGCTGTAACCAAAGTTTCTCGAAGAAGTTCAGCACTCGCGCTCAGCGCAACGGGGTGAACGATCAGAACCTTTGCAACGTCCTTGCCGAGTGCCAAGGGTACCTCGCCCAGGAGGGCACGGCCGATGATGATGTCGTAAGGGCTGTCACCGTTCACGGTGATTCGAGTGATGTCAGTCATTGATATCCAGTTTCTCGCGAATTTCGGCGATGGTAGCAGCTAGTGGTTGACCCGAGGTGTTCACTTCGATGTCGGCTAGTTTTTCGTAGGTTGACCGTCGTGAATCATAAATGCGGCGCCAGTCAGAGAGGCCATTCTTCAGAAGCGGCCGATTGCCATTTCGAAGGCGTGAGCCCATGTGCTTACCGTCGGTCGACAGATAAATAACGGTTGCCTTGCCCAACTCGGCTTGGTTTCTTTCGCTCAGCACTGCCCCGCCGCCCGTAGCTACGATTCCAGGTTGTGAAAGCGCCTTTTTGACAGCGATTTCCTCGATTTCGCGGAAAGCTGACTCGCCACGACTTTCGAAGATTTCGCTAATCGAGCCATGCTCGTCCGTGATCAGGCTATCCGTGTCGGTAAATGGAAGCTCAAGAATCTTCGCTAGTTTCCGCCCAACCGTTGTCTTACCGACACCCATTGGGCCAATCAGCACGATTACCTGGCTTTTGTCAGGCATGTTAGTCGCGAGAATCGAAAGACTTAAGTACTTCTGGGATGCTGGCGAGGTAACTGTGCAGGTTGCGCTTGGTCTCCTCCAGCGAGTCTCCACCGAACTTCTCCAAAACCGAATTGGCCAAAACAAGTGCAACCATGGCCTCAGCAACCACACCGGCAGCTGGTACAGCGCAAACGTCTGATCGCTGGTGGTGTGCTTTTGCAGCTTCGCCGGTAGCTACATCGATGGTGGCCAAAGCCTTAGGGATTGTCGAAATTGGCTTCATTGCAGCACGGACGCGAAGTACTTCGCCGTTGCTCATTCCACCCTCAATACCACCAGCGCGGTGGGACAAACGGCGCACTACGCCCTGACCATCGCGCTCAATCTCATCGTGTGCGACCGAGCCGCGGCGGCGCGCGGTTTCAAAACCGTCGCCAACTTCAACGCCCTTGATGGCCTGAATTCCCATCAGTGCAGCTGCCAGTTGCGCGTCAAGGCGGCGATCCCAGTGAACAAAAGTTCCCAAGCCTGGCGGCAGGCCGTAGACCAGAGTCTCAACTACGCCACCAAGGGTGTCTCCATCCTTGTGGCACTCGTCAACCTCGGCCACCATAGCAGCCGAAACCTCTGGATTGAACGCGCGCATAGGGTCTTGATCGATGGCGAAAATGTCGTCAGGGGTTGGAACCGGCAGGTCGCTGCTGGCCATAACTTGCCCGATGCCGACCGTGTGAGTGATTAGGCGAATACCAAGCTCGTTCAGGAAGCTTGAAGCGACGGCTCCCAAAGCCACGCGTGCCGCAGTTTCGCGTGCGCTGGCACGCTCCAGTACCGGGCGGCTGTCGAGGAATCCGTACTTCTGCATACCTGTGAAGTCTGCGTGGCCAGGTCGAGGTCTGGTCAACGCCTCGGCGCGGGCGCCGGTGAGTTTGTCGGCGGCTACAGGGTCGGCTGACATTACGTCCTGCCACTTTGGCCACTCAGTATTTGCAACGGTGATCGCTACCGGTCCGCCCATGGTGAATCCATGTCTTACTCCACCAGAGAGTGAGACCTCATCCTGCTCGAACTTCATTCGGGCGCCACGACCATAACCAAGGCGTCGGCGTGCAAGTGCATCCGCAACATCTGAGGTGGTGATCGGTACTCCGGCTGGCAGGCCTTCTAGAACGGCAACGAGCTCAGGCCCGTGCGACTCCCCTGCGGTGATCCAACGTAACATTCGTCAATTCTCTCATAGGTGTTGCACAGTTCGGTTAGGTGAACCCTAATCAGATACCGAACGGCGCATAGCCTCGACTACAGCAATTTCATTTGGCAACTCTTGTGACGGGTTGCCGCTCCTAAAAATGCGAATTTGTGCCACTGCCTGCCAAATAAGCATCTCAAAACCGCTCGCAACCTGGCCACCACGATTGATCCAAAGTGAAGCAATTTTGCTTGGCCATGGGCTGTAGGCAACGTCTAGGAGTAAGCCATTCGGCTTCCAGAGGCTAAGTTTTTCGAGTTCTTCAGCCTGAGCGTCCATCGCGTGGGCTGGGACGGTGCTGACCACCAAATCGGCTGAGGCGATTGTGTTCACCAGTCCCCAAATTCTCGAAGTCTTTAGCCCTAGGGATTTAGCAAAATTCAAGAGGTCTTTGCGAGTTTTGGGATTCCGTGCATGGACTTTTACTTTTGAACCCGGTGCAAGCTTGGCAATGGCGGCGATTGCCGAGGTAGCCGTTGCACCAGATCCAATAACCAAACTAGTATCGATTGGCGTGAAAGTTCGTTCTCGCACAGCCTGGTAGATGCCGAACACGTCAGTGTTGTAACCATGCCAAGTGCCCTTTTCGTCGCGCACCAGAGTGTTGGTAGCGCCGGTTTGCTTCGCAAATTCGTCTAGGTCGTCGGCAAACCTGGTGGCTTCTTCTTTCAGCGGCATGGTTACGCTGAAACCATCCCAAGGATCCTCTAAACCACCGATAAAGGTGCGAAGAAAGCCTTTATTTACCTCTGCCCTGCCGTAGGCCCAATCCTCACCAAGCACCCGATAAGCGGCTAGGTGGATTGTTGGAGACTTTGAATGCTCAATTGGTTGCCCTAAGACGGCGAATTTCTTACTCATATTCAGGGTTTTCCATCATCCAGGCCAACCATTGCGCAACGGCGCGCTCGTGCTCGGCCAGGGTCTCACTGAAGACAGTTTCTCCGGTCTCAAGATTTATGGTGCAGAAGTAGAACCAGTCGCCGTCGGCAGGATTCAGGGCTGCATCAATTGCTAATGCTCCGGGCGCACTAATTGGTCCAATAGGAAGTCCTGGATACAGGTAGGTGTTGTATCCGTTGTCGTTAGCACGCTCTTCATCGGTGGTGCTCACGGTGTTGCCACCAACGCCATAACTGACTGTGGCATCGGACTGAAACGCCATGTTGGCATTGAGGCGATTGTAAAAAGTTCTAGACACTTTGAAGAAATCGGGCTCGAGGCGCGCCTCTTTTTGAATGATTGAGGCCATGGTCAGAATCTCGTGTACCTCGTCGGCTGGAATGCCAAAGCGGTCGATTTCCTGATTCATCCGGTCAACCATCGCCTGCAAAATGCTCTGCGCGGATTCATTCGGGCCGAACGAATAGGTTGCCGGAAAAAGGTAACCCTCGATACTTGGCAAATTAGCTGAAAGCCCAAATAATTCGGGCTGTTCGAATAGATCCTGGAATTCAGCAAGGGGAATACCGGTGTCGGTGCTGAGCGTCTTAAAGATCACCGATGCTCGGAGCCCCTCACGAATAATCGTGCGATTGGCTACAACGCTACTTGGGTCGGCTAACGCGGCTAGCGCTTGGCTCGAACTCATCTGAAGCTTGAGCCGGTAGGTACCAGGGTAAAAACTCGGATTAGTCTCGAGGATTAGCTTGTAGGTGGTCTGAAAGCTTTTGACAACTCCAGCATCGACCAAGGCTTGGGCCACATCTGAGCCATCAAAACCCTCTTCGATGGTGATGAGTGCCTCGCCTTGACCAGGACCAGAGAAGTCGT
This sequence comes from Rhodoluna sp. KAS3, assembly GCF_026000575.1. NCBI lineage: Bacteria > Bacillati > Actinomycetota > Actinomycetes > Micrococcales > Microbacteriaceae > Rhodoluna > Rhodoluna sp. KAS3. The sequence goes on from NZ_AP026910.1 coordinate 639,272, forward strand.
TTCCTAAAATTTGTTCAATACCGGCCCGGATAGCGCCACGGTTGGCATATGCGGTGACACCGCCCAATACCAAGGCCAGAACAGCGATGGCGGCGATTATCCGGCGACGGATAAAGGTCTTATTAGTCATCAAGGTCCTCTAAAGATTTGCCAGCAAATTCGCCGGTACTGCGCTCGATCTGCAGGGCGTTCTCCAAGATTACTGTCGCCGCAACCTGATCAATGATTTTTCGGCCATTCTTTGAATTTTTGCCGGATGCACGCAAAGCGGCAGTTGCCGAAACCGTAGTTAGTCTTTCATCGACAAACCGTACCGGGCAGTTAACCATGTTTTGAAGCGTTGCTCCAAATCGGATGGCATCCTGGGTCGAGGCGGTGGGTTTGCCCGCCATGTTGAGTGGAAGACCAACGTAAATTACCACTAGGTCTTCACCATCGGTAAGCTTCAAAACCTCTTGGCAGCTGTCCTCCAGAGATTCCTTGCGAACGGCATTACCCAGGCCTGATGCCAAGATCGCATGGAAGTCACTGATGGCAACGCCTACCCGGACGGTGCCAACGTCGACGCCAAGTCGGCGACCGCTAAGCACTATGCGTTCAACGCTCCGCGAATGGCAGCAAGAGCCTCAGAGATTTTGCTCGTATCGGCTCCACCACCCTGGGCTAGGTCATCCTTGCCGCCGCCACCGCCGCCGAGCACCGCACTTGCTGCTCGAACAAGTGCTCCGGCCTTGTGGCCAGCAGTCCTTGCAGATTCGGTGGTCGCAACAACAAGCATCGGTTTGTCAGATACCTCGCCGAACAGGGCAATCACAGATGATGAACCGTTTACCTTGTCACGAATCTTCGTAGCCAAAGTCCTAAGGTCGTCCACTGAACCCAGCTGTCCAAGATCTGCTGAGATAAAGCTCGTTCCTGAAATCTGCTCGGCAGACTCGATCAGAGCAGGAATTTGTTCTGCCAGCTGACCGGCCTGCAGCGAAGCAATCTTGCGCTGTGCGGCTTTCAACTCATCGATAGCCGAAGCAAGTTTTTCTTCTAGGTTCTCTTTCGGAGTCTTTAGCGCATCAGTCAGTCTTGCAACGAGTGCGCGTTCGCTAGCCAGGCTACGGAATGCCTCGATACCAACCAGAGCTTCCAATCTGCGGGAACCAGATCCAACTGAAGCCTCGCCAATTAGCGATACCAAACCGATTTGAGCGCTTCGAGAAACGTGGGTTCCACCGCAAAGCTCACGTGACCAAGGGCCACCGATTTGAACCACACGAACTTGTTCATCGTAGGTTTCACCGAATAGAGCCACGGCACCCCACTCGCGAGCCTCAGACAATTCCATTAGCTGGGCGCTAACGGCTAGGTCTCCACGGATGGCTAGGTTGGTGACCTCTTCAATTTCAGACTTAGTCTCAAGGCTCAGTGCCTGAGCCCATGAGAAGTCAAGACGCAAGTAGCCAGGTTTGTTATAAGAACCACTTTGCAAGGCGGTAGGGCCAAGCACCTGGCGAAGCGCGGCGTGCACCACGTGGGTACCAGAGTGTGCCTGACATGCGCCAAGGCGCCATTCTGCATCTACCTCAGTTTGAAGTTTTTGACCGACCTCAACCTGGCCTTCGCGAACCAAAACCTTGTGGCTAATCAGGCCCTTAACCGGCTTCTGTACATCCAGTACTTCTAGCTTTACGCCAGATCCGACGATGAAACCAGCATCTGAGTCCTGCCCGCCAGATTCCGCATAGAAAGATGTCTCATCCAGGATTACTTCGGCGATTTGACCCTGCGTTGCGATGCGAGCATCAGCGCCGTCAACGATCAGACCTAGAACTGAGCCTTCAGTTGCTAGTTGCTCGTATCCGGTGAACTTGGTTACACCCAGAGCTCGGAAAGCTGAGTAAACAGAAAGGTCGGTTCCACCGAGCTTCTTTTCGCGTGCGTCGGCCTTGGCACGGTCGCGCTGTTCAGCCATCAAAGCCTTGAATCCATCTCTATCAACCGTGAGGCCTGCCTCTTCGGCAATCTCGAGAGTTAGATCGATAGGAAAACCGTAGGTGTCGTGCAACAAGAATGCTGCATCACCGGCAAGCTGCTTTGATCCGCTGCTCTTTACTTCATCAAGCGCCTGGTCAAGGAAGACGGTTCCTGCAGAAAGAGTACGAAGGAAGGTTTCTTCTTCAGCAATTGCAACTCTAAGAATGCGCTCGAATTCGACCTCTAGCTCTGGGTAGGCAGCCTTCATAGCGTCTTTAGACTCTGGGAAGAGTTGTCCGAAAGTTGGTTGATCGACACCAAGTAGGCGCATGGCGCGCACGGTGCGGCGAAGCAAGCGGCGGAGCACGTAGCCGCGGCCATCGTTAGCCGGGGTTACACCATCACCGATGAGCATCAGTGCTGAACGAACGTGGTCTGCGACAACACGAAGGCGAACATCATCTTCAGTGTTTGCGCCGTAGGTTTTACCTGAAAGTTTTGCTGCTAGGTCGAGAACCGGACGAACCTGGTCGATCTCGTAGAGGTTCTCAACGCCCTGCATCAAGAATGCAACGCGTTCCAGACCCATTCCTGTGTCTATGTTCTTCTTCGGAAGTTCACCGAGTATCTCGAAGCTATCTTTGCCAGTTCCCTGGCCGCGCTCGTACTGCATGAAAACTAGGTTCCAGATCTCGATGTAGCGATCTTCGTCGGCCTCTGGGCCACCCTCGCGACCGTAAGCTGGCCCACGGTCATAGTAAATCTCGGAACAAGGTCCTGCTGGACCTGGTTGTCCAGTAGACCAGTAGTTGTCCTTCATCCCGCGGCGCTGAATGCGCTCCATTGGAATGCCAGCTACATCGCGCCAGATCTGAATTGACTCGTCGTCATCTTGGAAAACGGTTACCCAGAGCAGTTGCGGGTCAAGTCCCAAGCAACCGCTCTCAACCGAACCGGTCAGAAACTCCCAGGCAAAGGCAATGGCTTCAGGCTTGAAGTAATCACCGAACGAGAAGTTTCCGTTCATCTGGAAGAAGGTTCCGTGACGGGTGGTCTTGCCGACTTCTTCAATGTCGAGCGTGCGAACACACTTCTGAACGCTAGTTGCCCTTGGGTACGGCGCTGGCACAAGTCCACTCATGTACGGGATGAATGGAACCATACCCGCAACGGTGAAGAGTAGAGACGGGTCCTCGCTAATGAGCGAAGCCGAAGGAACTACCGTGTGACCTTTATTTTCGAAAAAATCAAGCCAGCGGCGACGAATCTCTGCCGTCTGCACGTTAGATTTCGGTTGGCTGTGAAGCCGAGGTAGTGCCTGAATCCTTAGCGCGCTGAGTGTTCAACTCGGCCGAGCGCTCGTTGAAGCCTTCAGTCACGTAGGCACCAAATTCGCGAGCCTTCTGAGTGTATTCCTCAACCAAAGCAGCAGCCTTTGGGTTTTCTTTGATTTGCTTTGCCGCGGCAAGGCCAGCGGCAGTGCCAACTACGAACCAGAAAAATTTCTTCATGAGGTGACCTACTTCTTTTTACCTAGAAAGGTGCTTCGAAGAGTCTGGGTGAGTCCAGCAATCTTCGCTAGTGGTGAACCGACGGTAGCTGAAAAAACTGCAACCAACGAGCTGATGTTAGAGCTAACTTCTGCAACGTTTTCAGTTATGACATCGATCTTGTTCAACTGCTTGTTTGTGGCAGTGACAGTTTCGGTGAGTTCAGACAGCAGTGGAGCCACGCTCTCGTTGAGGTCTCGGATTGAAGTCCGAGTCTCATCAAGAACACGCCCGAGCTTGAGCAGAGGCACAGCAATAAAAATCACAAGCAAGACGAAACCGCCTGCTGCAATGAGTGCTGCTATGTCTCCACCGCTCATCTGAATCCCCTTTACTAAAAATTATCGAGCAGCGTAGTACTCAACAACAAGCTGAACTTCACAGGTAACTGGAACTTCAGCGCGCTTTGGACGACGAACTAGAGTCGCGTGAAGCTTGTCTAGTGAAACGTCTAGGTAGCCAGGAACTGGAGGTAGTACATCTACGTGACCGCCAGCAGCCGCAACCTGGAAAGGCTCGGTTGATTCTGACTTCTCGTGGACGTGTACTAGCTGTCCAGGCTTTACGCGGAATGATGGGCGGTCAACGCGCTCACCATTCACAAGGATGTGACGGTGAACAACCATCTGACGTGCCTGAGCGATGGTGCGTGCGAAACCTGCGCGCAGAACAATCGCGTCTAGACGCATCTCAAGTAGCTCGACTAGGTTTTCACCGGTTAGGCCCTCGGCACGCTTTGCTTCCTGGAAGGTCTTGCGAAGCTGAGCCTCACGAATACCGTACTGGGCGCGTAGACGCTGCTTCTCGCGAAGACGAACGGCGTAGTCGCTGTCAGCCTTCTTCTTGGTGCGACCGTGCTCACCTGGAGCGTATGGACGCTTCTCAAGGTACTTAGCGGCCTTTGGGGTTAGGGCAATGCCCAGCGCGCGAGACAAACGAGTCTTGCTGCGAGTACGTGTGGTTTTAGACACGTCTTCCTTTCAATGAATCACGAGGATTCTCTATAGCGGTAAATGTTCACAAATTGGAGTTCATACGAACTCCTCTGCCACGGACCCCTTGGCTATACAGGGGTCGCACCGTGACGAGTACTCAAACAGCCGCGTTGAGCACTCCAGTCGGCAACCTCTCAAGCCTAACAGTTCAGCGCCCGCAAGCCAAGGACCCCGCTACTTTTTATTCCCACGGATGATTGAGCGTAGACGTGCCCAGCGCTCAACAAGATCTCTCTCAAAACCTATTTCTTTGGGAGAGAAGTACTTTCGGCTAGCTACGCGGCGATCCAGGTAGTTTTGCTCGACCACTGACTTTGGGTCATCGTGCGGATAGACGTAGCCAACCCCAGCTCCTGAGCGCGCTGCACCCGCGTAGTTGGAGCTTCTGAGTGCCTTGGGAACTGGGCCAATACGGCCACTTCTGATGTCCTCAAGCGCGGCATTTATAGCGTTGTAAGCGGAGTTCGATTTCGGTGCGAGGCTGAGATAAATTGTGCACTCGGCAAGCGGAATGCGCCCCTCGGGCATGCCAACTTGGGAAACCATCTCGGCCGTAGCAACTGCCACTTGAAGCGCCTGCGGATCTGCTAGGCCGATGTCCTCCGCGGCCAAGATCATCAAACGACGAGCAATAAACCTTGGATCCTCGCCAGCCTCGATCATTCGTGCTAGATAGTGAATAGCGGCGTCGGCATCGGATCCTCTAACCGATTTTATGAAGGCGCTTATAACGTCGTAGTGCTGGTCACCGTTTTTGTCATAGCGGACCAACGCCCGGTCAAGTGCTTGACCGACGGCATCAAAATCGATTTCAGCCACCCCAGCGCCGTCTCTGGCAGCTGCCGATGCGGCTGCGGCCTCCAGTATCGTGAGTGCCCTTCGGGCATCGCCGGTGGCAAGCTCAGCAATCTTTTGAATGACGGCGTCTGAAATCTCGAATTTTCCGCCCAGGCCTCTTTCATCGCTTACGGCTCGCGAGATGAGTACAACTAGATCGGTCTCCTCGAGCGCCTCGAGAGTCACCAGGAGCGAGCGAGAAAGGAGCGGGCTAATGACGCTGAAACTCGGGTTTTCAGTTGTAGCTGCAATTAGAACAATCCAGCCATTCTCCACCCCCGGCAATAGAGCATCCTGCTGCGCCTTCGAAAATCGATGTATTTCGTCAAGGAAGAGGATTGTGCTCACGCCATACGTGTCTCGGTCAGCGCGCGCACGCTCCATTACCTCGCGTACGTCTTTGACACCGGCAGAGATTGCACTCAGTTCGACGAAGCGCCTTCCACTTAGACGGGCAACAACCTGTGCCAGAGTGGTTTTGCCGGTTCCCGGAGGCCCCCAGAGGATTACGGAAACGTTTGAGGCTCGCTCCCCCGATCGCGTTGGCGCAGCAAGTGAATTGAGCGGTTGCCCCGGACCCAAAATTTTCGACTGGCCGACGACTTCTTCAAGACTTATTGGTCTCATTCGAGCTGCCAGCGGCATTGCGCCTGAATAGAACGATGACTGCTCCGACATGCTCTAAGGCTAGTCGATGGCCCTTCGGGTTTATCGAAGTAAAATCAAAGTTGACAACCTGGAGGAAACTTTGCCGACAAAGAAGACCCTTAAGACCATTGATGCTGCTGCCAAGGCACGAGCAGCCGATTACGCCGCTCAGCAGAAACAGCAAGAGTTGCGAAAAGTTCGGAACTCGCGCGACAACAGAATTGCCCTCATTGCATCGGCTGGCGCAGTTGTTTTGGCTCTAGTCCTTCAGCTTGGATACTTTGGCTTTGGACCGGGAAGTGTGAATCCAAGCCCAACGGCTAGCAGCTCAGCTAACTCAGCACTGGTTCCTTCGCCTGAACTTGCTGAAGGTCGTACTTGGAGCGGTTCAATCGAAATCAACGGCAAACCATTGACCGTTGAGATTGATGGCGCGAATGCACCGCAGGCGGCCGCCAACTTCTTGTCACTCGCAAACTCTGGGTTCTACTCTGGCAACACCTGTCACCGATTGGTAACCGCGGGTATATATGTTCTTCAGTGTGGTGACCCTAATGGTGATGGCACCGGTGACCCTGGGTATAAGTGGGGACCGATTGAAAACGCTCCTGCCGATGACAGCTACAAAACCGGCGTATTGGCCATGGCTCGCCAATCAGGGGACGGCTCAACCATGGGCTCGCAGTTCTTCATCGTCTATGAAGACAGCGTTATTCCATCGGATGCAGCGGGCGGGTACACCGTCTTTGGAAAAATCACTGGTGATCTCTCAGCAATCGATGACGTAATCGCCGGTGGCGTTGAGGGTGGCGGTACCGACGGTAAGCCAGCTGTCGAAGCCAAAATCAGCGCAATCAGCCTAAAATAAGACCTAAGTCTTAAACCGGACTTTCGAATCAGGAGCACAAATGCCTACCACCCCAGCTAACCTCGGCCGCGTCGATGCCGAAAACAATGTTTTTGTAACCGAGGCGGGAGTTGAGCGTAAGGTCGGTCAGTATCCGGGTGTTGCAGCTGAAGAAGCATTGGCTTACTTCGTTCGCAAATTCTCAGATCTTGAGGCGCAGGTTCGAATTCTTGAGCAAAGAGTCGCAAATAAGGTTGAGGCCGGTTCTCTCAAGAAGATTGCTGCAAAGCTTTTGGAGGACCTTAAGGAGCCTGCAGCTGTCGGAGACATTGCTGATCTACGTCGTCGCGTGGGCAACCTAGACGAGAAGATTGCTGCGCTCGGAGCAGAAAAGTCGGAAGCCAACAAAGAAGCTATTGCCGAGGCGCTTGCCAAGCGAAGCGACATCGTGGTTCGTGCAGAGGCGCTAGCCTCACAGGATTCAGCCAAGACTCAATGGAAAAATTCAAGCGCAGAGATGACAGCGCTATTCGACCAGTGGCAGTCACTTCAGAAATCTGGTGCCCGCGTGCCAAAGTCTGAGGCAGATGCACTTTGGAAGCGCTTCTCAGCGGCTCGAACCAAGTTTGATGCTGGCAAGCGCGCCTATTTTGCCGGCCTAGATTCAGCAAATAAGGCAGCGAAGGCTGCCAAGCAAGAGATTGTTGCCCAGGCGGAGGCCTTGGTCTCAAAGGGTGCCGATGCGACTGCCGCGTACCGCAAACTCCTCGATGCTTGGAAGGCGAGCGGACGCACACCGGGTAAGGGTGACGACGCGCTTTGGGCCCGATTCAAGGCAGCTGGTGACGCAATTTACTCTGCTCGTGCAGAAGAAGTTGTTGTCGAAAACGCTGAACAAACAGCCAATCTTGAAGTCAAACTTGAACTCCTAAAAGAGGCCGCAACCATTGATCCTGATAAGGACCTAGCCGAGGCTAAGAAACAGCTGCTTTCAATCCAGACTCGTTGGGAAAAGGCAGGTCGTGTACCTAAGGACAAACTTCGCGACACCGAAGACAAACTTCGTGCCATTGAAGCCAAGGTGCGCAAAGTCGAGGAAGACCAGTGGCGCAAGACAGACCCAGCAGCGATCGAACGCTCAAATGGCGTTATCGCTCAGCTGGAAGATTCGATTGTGAAGCTTGAGGCTGAGCTAGCTGCTGCCAAGGCAACTAAGGACAAGAAGAAGACTGATGCTGCTACCGAAGCACTAAAGGCCCGTCAGGCTTGGCTAGAGGTTGTTAAGGCTTCGATGCAGTAAGTGAGTTTGTAAAAAAAGACCCAGGCATGGTGCCTGGGTCTTTTTTTAGTTGGAGACTCGATAAACGTCGTACACGGCTTCAATTCTGCGCACAGCATTGAGCAGGTGCTCTAGAACTGATGCATCGCCCATCTCGAAGACAAATCGACTCAGTGCAACCCTGTCACTTCTGGTTGAAACAGATGCCGAAAGAATGTTGACGTGGTGCTCAGATAGCACCCTGGTTACATCGGACAGCAGACCGCTTCGGTCCAATGCTTCGATTTGAATTTGAACCAGGAAAAGGCTCTTTGAGTTTTCTGCCCAGGTGACATCCATGATGCGCTCTGGCTCAAGAATCAGCTGCTCAACATTCTTGCAGTCACGACGATGCACCGAGACGCCGCTACCTCTGGTCACAAATCCGACGATGTCATCACCAGGAACCGGCGTGCAGCAACGAGCCAGCTTAACCAGCACATCTGAGTCTCCCCTGACCAGAACGCCGGCGTCGTTTGATCGTCGGCGATTCACGCTTCTTGGCGCGGTTGGCAGAGTGAAGACTGACTCATCGTGCTCAGTCTCAGAGACGGCTGCAGTCAACTTCTCTACTACTGACTGAGCTGAAATGTGGTTGTCCCCGATTGCGGCATAAAGCCCCTCGACATCTGGGTATCGAAGTTCACCGGCCAATTTAACGATCTCGTCAGCTGCCATCAAGCGCTGAAGCGGGAGGTTCTGCTTTCGCATCGCCTTGGCAAGAATTTCTTTGCCGTGCTCGATAGCCTCATCGCGTCGACCGATCGCGAACCACTGCTTGATCTTTGCTCGTGCTCGCGGTGACTTCACGAAATTCAGCCAGTCCTGGCTTGGTCCGGCATCCGGTGACTTTGACGTAAAGATCTCGATTACGTCGCCAGAAACAAGCGCTGTTTCGAGTGGTACCAGACGCCCGTTTACTTTGGCGCCCATCGTTCGATGTCCAACTTCGGTGTGTACAGCGTAGGCAAAGTCCACTGGGGTAGCGCCACCCGGTAGTCCGATTACCTTGCCCTTTGGTGTGAACACGTAAACCTCTTTGGCACCAATCTCAAACCGTAGAGAATCCAAGAACTCAGAAGGATCCTGAGTCTCAGCTTGCCAATCGGTTAGGTGCTTTAGCCACGCCAAATCTTCATCAGGAGTCTTCTCAGTGTTGCCGACTTGCTCTTTGTACTTCCAGTGAGCGGCCACACCGTATTCTGCACGTTGATGCATTTCGTGGGTTCTAATCTGAATCTCAACAGGTCGACCCTGGGGACCCATAACCGTGGTGTGCAGGGACTGGTAGAGATTGAACTTCGGCATGGCGATGTAGTCTTTGAAGCGCCCAGGCATTGGGTTCCACCTAGCATGGATAGCACCCAGAACCGCGTAGCAATCCTTTACTTCGTTGACCAGCACCCTGATGCCGACGAGGTCGTAGATGTCGTCAAACTCGCGACCACGAACCACCATCTTTTGATAGATCGAGTAGTACTGCTTTGGTCGCCCAGCGACCTTGCCCTTGATTCTGGCCTCGCGCAGATCTTCTTCAATCGAGCCGATAACACTCTCAATGAATTCGGCCCGCTTGGGAGTTCTCTGGGTTACCAGGTTCACGATTTCTTCGTAGACCTTTGGGTACAGCACACCAAAACTTATGTCTTCAAGTTCCCACTTGATGGTGTTAATTCCCAAACGGTGAGCCAGCGGAGCGTAAATCTCTAAGGTTTCCTGAGCCTTGCGTCGAGCTGACTCTTCCGGGACAAACTTCCAGGTTCTGGCGTTGTGCAGTCGGTCGGCGAGTTTGATCACTAGGACTCGGATGTCCTTGGACATCGCTACGACCATCTTGCGAACTGTCTCAGCCTGGGCGTGGTCGCCAAACTTAACTTTGTCTAGCTTCGTAACACCGTCTACGAGCATGGCTACCTCGGGACCAAAATCCTTAGTGAGCTGCTCCAGCGAATAATCGGTGTCTTCGACGGTATCGTGCAATAGGGCTGCCGCCAGCGTGACTGGACCAATACCCAATTCGGCCAAAATGTGAGTTACCGCGAGCGGGTGCGTGATGTACGGCTCCCCCGAGCGCCGCACCTGCGGGCGATGGGCCAGCTCGGCCACCGCAAACGCCCTATCGATGATTGAAAGGTCAGCCTTAGGGTGATTTGCCTTGGCTATACGAATAATCTCGTTTAGTTCGGCAGCGTAGGGACCTGATCGAGCAAAAAGTCGCGGCAAACGACTACGAAGAGTGCTGATACTCCCGGTAGGTGTCGAATCTGTCATCGTGCCCTATCTCTCTCTTTAGGACAGCCTAACAATTTATGCTTGGGCGACTGCCTTAGCCGAAGCCTTGGCATACTTTGGCTCACCTTCACGTAGCTGGCTGTAAAGCGGAGCCGCGATGAAGATTGTGGAGTAGGTACCCACGGCGATACCGATGAACAAGGCCAATGCGATGTCGCGGAGTGTTCCGGCACCGAGAAGCACTGCACCGATGACCAAAATTGCAGCGACAGGCAGCACGGCAACGACCGAGGTGTTGATTGAACGCACTAGTGTCTGGTTGATTGCAAAGTTAACCTGACCTGCAAAGGTCTTGGTGTCGCTGTGCTCGACATCGATTGTGTTCTCACGAATCTTGTCAAAGACCACAACGGTGTCATAAAGCGAGTAACCAAGAATGGTCAGGAATCCAATCACTGCCGCAGGAGTCACTTCCATGCCGAATGCTCCGTAAACACCAGCTGTGATGATCAAGTCGTGTGCCAGAGCGGCAACAGCTGCAATAGACATCTTGAGGGTTCTGAAGTAGAGCGCCATAAATACTGCCGCTAATCCTACGAATACCAAAAGGCCGTTGATGGCCTTGCCTGTAATGTCAGAACCCCAGTTGGCTCCAACGAAAGAGCTTGCTACCGCTGAGCTGTCAACCTTGTAGGCGTTTGCCAAGGCAACTCGAACCTCTTCTGACTCGGTGTCAGACAACTGCTCGGTCTGAATGCGAATGCTATCGGTGCCGACGTTTGAAACAAGAGTTTCTACCTCTGGAACAACGCTTCTGACTGCATCAGTAGCAAGTTGCTGTGAAGTCGACGCTGCTCCTGCAACGCGGAATTCAGAACCACCACGGAATTCAATACCAAAATTGAAACCACCGCGAAGGGTAGGAATGAGAACTGCAAGAACAATCATGACTGCAGCGATTGAGTACCAGAGCTTGCGGCGACCGACAAAGTCGATTGAGCGCTTTCCGGTGTAAAGAGCGTTTCCGAACTCACCGAATCTTGACATTACTTGGTCTCCCCCGACTTGATTGCGCCAAGCTCGGCGGCCTTGCGCTCTGCAATCGTCTGACGCTTATTTGCTTCTTTTGAGGCCTTAGCAGCCTTGGTCGCCGGAACCACGGCTGCGGTTCTAAATTGGCCACGACCCACGTAACCAGATGCGCCAAGCGCTTTGGCGTCGAAGCCTGACCAAGGGCTGCCTGAGCTGAAGAACTTCGTCTTCACCAAAAGCTGAAGAATCGGGTGGGTAAACAGAATCGCGATACCCAAGTCGACCAATGTGGTTAGACCTAGTGTGTAGGCGAATCCGCGAACGTTTCCAACAGTCAAAAGGTAAAGCACAACTGCGGCGAGGAGACTTACGCTTCCGGAAACCAAAATTGTGCGCTGAGCTCGCTTCCATCCGGCATCAACTGCTGCCGCGATACTGCGTCCGTCTCGAATTTCGTCTCGAACGCGTTCAAAGTAAACAATGAATGAGTCGGCAGTGATACCAATCGCAACGATCAAACCGGCAACACCTGCCAGCGATAGTCGGTAACCCTGACGCCACGATAGGAGTGCGATTAGAAGGTAGACAACCAAGGCCGCGACTGCCAACGAGCCAACAGTAACGACAGCCAGACCGCGGTACTGGAAGATCGAATAGATGACAACAAGTAGCAGACCGATGGCTCCGGCCAATAGACCGCTTGCCAACTGCTCAGAACCTAGGGTTGCTGAGATGTTCTCCTGGCTCTGAACCTCGAATGAGATTGGCAAAGCACCGTACTTTAGCTGGTCTGACAAAGATTTTGCAGTCTCGCTGTTGAACGAACCAGTGATTTGAGCAGAGCCGTTGCTGATTACCGCATTGGTTGATGGTGCAGTAATTACGTATCCATCAAGGGTGATAGCAAATTGGTTTCTAGGTTCAGTCAGCGGGAAAAGTCGCTCTGTTACCGCAGCAAACTGCTTGGTACCCTCCGCGTCGAACTCAAGGTTCACTGCCCAGGTGTTGGTGGTTGCACCGGTAGAAGTGGTTACTGTTCCAGCAGTTGAGTCGCTAACTGTGCTGCCGTCGATCTCAACTGGACCGAGGATGAACTTCTGGTAACCAGTGGTGTCACATGTAATAAGCGGTTGTGCAGGGTCGTCCACCTGACCAGCCTCACGGAATGCCGATGAGCAGTCCAAGGCGTCGTAGGTTGCCTGTAGCTCTGGAGTAATCCATGCGACATCGCTAGCGTCTGTTGGGCTGGCACTTGGTGCTGCCTCTGCAGAAGCTGATGGGCTTGGGCTAGCCGATGAACCATCAGTTGCGCCAACCGAAGTAGAGACACCCTGAGAGGTGACTAGAACCGGACGGAACTCAAGTCGGGCGCTGCTGCGGATTAACTTGAGTGTGTTTTCATCAGGTGTACCAGGGATCTCAACAGTGATGTTTGAATCGCCAGATGTCTTGACTGAGGCTTCGGAGACACCGCTGGCGTCTACACGCTGACGAATGATCGATACGGCCTGGGCCAATTGCTCATCGGTGACCTTTTCGCCATCGGCAAGCAACGGTGCCAAGATGATCGAAGTTCCGCCTTGGAGGTCCAAAGCTAACTTAGGTGTGAACGAAGCACCTGCGCCTGTGGCTGAACCCAGCCCAATTAGACCGGCAAGGATAGCGATTACCGCTCCCAGCCAGCTCAAGCGTTTAACAGCGCTCTTTGTTACTCCAGAGTCAGACATTTTGGATCCCCTTGTTCCTGAAAAATCTATTACTTAGCGGCTGGCTTTTTTGCAGCAGGCTTAGCGGCCGGCTTGGCTGCCGCCTTTGCTGCTGGCTTTGCCGGAGCCTTCTTCGCTGCAGTTGCAGTGGCTGCAGCCTTTGCGGCAGGCTTCTTGGCCGCTGGCTTAGCAACTGGTGCCGCTGCATCTACTGAACGGATTGCAGCCTTGGCAACAGTAAGTTTGGTGCCCGGAGTGGTCTCAAGGATCATGCGGTCGTCTTCAAGTGAAACAATTTCACCAATGATGCCGCTGTAAAGAGTTACGGAAGCGCCGACGGTGATTTTGGCCTGAAGTTCAGCTGCCTGCTTCTTGCGCTTGCGAGAGTTGTTGAACATCATGGCAATCAATACTGCAAGTGCTACGTATAGGAAAATCTCTTGGACTGGCATTACGAACCGATCTATATCAGGAAGACAAAATAAACGACGCCCTTGGCGTCTCGACAATCATACTTTACGAACGCCGGATTATTGGTTATCTAGGGCTGGTAGCCCGAGGTGGCGGAGCCCAGCATTCGTAATGACCCGACCCTTTGCAGTGCGTGAAATTAGACCCAGTCTTACCAAGAAAGGTTCCACGACCGATTCGATTGTGTCTGGCTCTTCGCCGATCGCAGCAGAGAGTGTAGAAAGGCCGACCGGCTTCATCTCAAATTTGTGGGCTAGCGTGTCCAGAATCGAACGATCTAGTCGGTCAAGACCAAGCTGGTCAACCTCGTAAAGGGCCAAGGCGCTTTGAGTGAGGGCAACATCGATGGACTCTGACTTTGCGACAAGCGCATAGTCTCTGACTCGACGGAGAAGCCTATTTGCAATTCGCGGCGTGCCTCGGCTTCGTGAAGAGATTTCACTCAGAGCCTTGGGTGCTGCGGTGATTCCAAGTTTCTCAGCTGCTCTGTGAAGGACCCGTGTCAGCTCCTCGTCCGTATAAAACTCCATGTTTGCTGTGAAACCAAATCGGTCACGCAGCGGATTAGGCAGCATTCCGGAACGCGTTGTAGCCCCAACGAGGGTAAATGGAGAGATATCGAGTGGAATCGAAGTGGCACCCGGGCCCTTTCCAACCATTACATCAACGCGGAAGTCCTCCATGGCAAGGTAGAGCATTTCCTCAGCCGAGCGTGACATGCGGTGGATTTCATCGATAAAGAGAACTTCGCCAGGGGCCAGGGAGGACAGGATTGACGCTAGGTCGCCTGCGTTTTGAATTGTCGGCCCCGAAGTAAGGCGCAGTGACTGCCCACTTTCGTGAGCGATGATCATTGCAAGTGTGGTTTTACCCAGACCGGGAGGTCCCGCAAGAAGGATGTGGTCTGAGGTACGGTTTTGAATCCGGGCGGCTTCAAGTATTAGTGATAGTTGGGCACGGACTTTTTCTTGACCAACAAATTCCTGTAAGGACTTTGGCCGCAACGTCGACTCAAAAGCTAGTTCACTTTCGCCGCTAACTTGAGAACTCAGTTCGCTCACTACGCACCCACCGACTTACCTTTGCCCAAATCAGCCAAGGCCGCTTTGAGTAGCCCGGCATCACTCAAGTCTGGGGCATCGGTCAAAACACGCTTGAGAGAATCTTCAGCCAACTTATTGGTCCACCCAAGACCGATGAGCGCTTCGAGCACTACATCTGTCGAACGAATAGTGGTCTTTTCGCTTTCGTTAGTCGATGTGACTCCGATTTTGCCCGCCAATGAAATGCAGATGAGTTTGGCGGTTTTAGGTCCGATTCCGCTAATCGCCCTAAAAGTTGAGTCATTCTGACTTGCAACTGACTCTGCGATTTGGTTGACACTTAGCCCACTTAAGACAGCGAGAGCCGATTTTGGTCCGACGCCACTCACGCTTCTGAGGAGTTCGAATGTCGAGCGCTCTTCCTCGGTCAGAAATCCGAAAAGTTGCATGGCATCCTCGCGGACAATCATCGAGGTTAGAAATTCAACGTCTGCGCCTTCACTGAGCGAAACAGCGGTGTTTGGGGTGATGGCCACCAAATAACCGACGCCGTTTACATCTACGACGCACTGGTTGAGGTTTAGAAAGCGGCAAAATCCGCGCAGAGAAGCAATCACGCTCCCAGACTAACTAACTAACTTGATTCTTCGCTGACTTGATAGCCGTGTGCCAAGCTTTCTGGGCTGGAGTAAGCGTGCCTCCAGATTCGATAACTCCCCCGCGCCACGCATGACATATTGCAATGGCCAGTGAGTCTGCTGCATCCGCAGGTTTAGGAACTTCGGCCAGTCCAAGAATTTTGGCCACCATGTTACCGACCTGTGCTTTGTCAGCGCGACCAGAACCAGTCACCGCTGCTTTCACCTCGGTGGGTGTGTGCATGACAACTGGAATTCCGTGCTTCTCAGCAAGGTACATAACGATCCCGCTGATTTGAGCTGTTCCCATAACGCTTCGCAGATTGGCCTGTGAGAAAACTCGCTCAATTGCTAGGGCGTTTGGCTTATGCAGCGCAATTAGCCCCTCAATTTCAGTTGCTAATTGGTGAAGGCGAACCGGAAGGTCATCTGCTGTGCTGCTCCGGAGAGTATCGACGGCTATGAAACTTACCTTTTTTGAGGCACCAAGCTCAACTACTCCAACACCACATCGAGTTAGACCGGGGTCTACTCCCATGATGCGGGTGGTCAATGTTAGTCCTGCTCTAGTTCGGCCAAGACTTCTGGTGACATGTCAAAGTTCGAGTAGACGTTCTGCACTTCGTCACAGTCTTCCAGGGCATCGATCAGGGCAATAACCTTGCGGGCGGTGTCCGCGTCGACCTGAATAGGCATCGATGATATGAACTCCACATCCGCAGACTCGTAGTCGATTCCGGCGGCCTGCAGAGCGGTTCGAACAGCAACCATTGAGCTTGGGTCAGTGGTTATGACGAACTGCTCGCCGCGATCTTCAACGTCATCGATGCCAACCTCTAGGACAGCGTCAAGAATGCTGTCCTCGTTGGTGCCGTCTGCCTTAGCCACAACAATTACACCCTTGCGGCTGAACTGGTACGAAACAGAACCAGGGTCAGCCATAGTGCCGTTGTTGCGTGACACTGCGAGTCTGACCTCAGCAGCAGCACGGTTTTTGTTGTCGGTTAGACATTCGATCAGGATTGCGACTCCGTTTGGACCGTAACCCTCATACATGATGTTCTGATACTCAACTGCATCAGCGCCAACACCAGAACCGCGCTTGATTGCTCGCTCGATGTTGTCGTTTGGCAGTGAGCTCTTACGGCCTTTTTGAACGGCATCGTACAGAGTCGGGTTTCCGTCTAGATCTGGACCACCCAGGCGCGCAGCTACTTCAATGTTCTTAATCAGCTTTGCAAAAAGCTTGGCACGACGACCATCGATTACAGCTTTTTTGTGCTTGGTGGTTGCCCATTTGGAGTGGCCGGACATAGTGCTCCTAGAGTACGGATTGATTTGCTACAAGTTTAGGCGCTAGTGCGCGGTTCTCACGGTCTTTGCGAACAAGGCGTGGATTCGATTCTCGCCAGTTACTTCGGGGTGAAACGAGATCCCGAGGGCATTATTCTGTCGCACTCCAACCACGCGGCCATCCGGCAGCTGTGACAAAACCTCAACTTCGTTGCCGACGCGCTCCACAATCGGTGCCCGGATAAAGGCCGCATGCACAGCGCCTTCGACACCGACAAAATCAAGGTCAGCTTCGAAGGAATCTAGTTGGTTGCCAAAGGCATTTCTACGCACCGAAACGTCCAAACCACCGAAGCTGGCCTGATCGGATGTTCCGTCAATGATCTCGCTCGCCAGCATGATTAGCCCAGCACAGGTACCAAAAACCGGAAATCCGTTGGCGATTTTTGCCTTGATTGGCTCGTAAAGCTCGTAGGCAACGGCCAGTTTGTGAATCACGGTTGATTCGCCACCCGGAATAATCAAACCGCTAACGGACTCGAGTTCTTGAGGAGTCCGCACGTAACGGTTCTCTAGCCCAAGGGAATCCAGGGTTTGCGCGTGCTCTCGAAAATCTCCTTGAAGCGAGAGGACGCCAATCGGTAGCGACAACTTACCAGCCGCGCTCCGCCAAGCGGTGAGGAGCTGGGAGGTCGCTTACGTTGATTCCAACCATCGCCTCTCCCAGGCCGCGGCTAACTTCGGCCAAAACTGCTGGGTCGTTGTAGAAGGTGGTCGCCTTCACGATGGCCTTGGCGCGCTCGGATGGGTTTCCAGACTTGAAAATACCTGAACCAACGAAGACTCCGTCGGCACCCATCTGCATCATTAGTGCGGCGTCTGCAGGAGTTGCAACACCACCAGCAACGAACATCACTACTGGAAGTTTGCCGGTAGCAGCAACTTCACAGACCAAATCGTATGGTGCCTGAAGTTCTTTAGCGGCCACATAAAGCTCATCTGGGTTCTTGGCAGCTAGTGCGCGTATCTCAGAGCTGATGGTGCGAATGTGCTTCATGGCCTCAGAGACGTCACCGGTTCCGGCTTCACCCTTTGAGCGAATCATCGCTGCACCTTCGGTAACGCGGCGAAGCGCCTCACCTAGGTTGGTTGCGCCACAAACAAATGGCACGTCAAACTTCCACTTATCAATGTGGTTCACGTAGTCAGCTGGGCTTAGCACCTCAGACTCATCGATGTAGTCAACACCCAACTGCTGAAGAATTTGGGCCTCAACAAAGTGGCCAATACGGGCCTTTGCCATAACTGGAATCGAAACTGCACTGATAATTCCGTCAATCATGTCTGGGTCAGACATGCGGGATACGCCACCCTGGGCACGGATGTCCGCAGGAACTCGCTCCAAAGCCATAACCGCGACTGCACCGGCATCCTCGGCAATCTTTGCCTGCTCTGGTGTGACCACGTCCATGATCACACCGCCCTTCATCATTTCGGCTAGGCCGCGCTTGACTAGTGGGGTTCCGGTATTTGGGCGTGATGATTTAGATTCAGTCATAGTGCAATCCTAAACTGCCCACCGCGCTGACCTATTCCGGTTAGTGCGTTATTGTCCTCGAATTACGAAACCGAAGACCAAGCCTCAGCGATTTGCTCTCTAACTTCACCGAGTAGGCGAGGCAACGCCTTAGTCTCGGCAATAATCGGAAAGAAATTTGAGTCGTTGCGCCAGCGCGGGACGATGTGCTGATGAAGGTGGGAGGCTATTCCAGCTCCAGCAACCTCTCCTTGGTTCATACCCAGATTGAATCCATGGCAATTCGATACTGCTTTCAGCACCCGCATCGCCTGCTGGGTAATACTGCCAATCTCGGCAATTTCCTCTGGTGTGGCCAGATCGTAGGTCGAAATGTGACGGTAGGGGCAGACCAATATGTGCCCAGAATTGTACGGAAAAAGGTTCAAAAGCGCGTACGCGTGCTGCCCGCGGAAGACAATCAGCGATTCCTCGTCAGGGCGCTCCGGGCCTAGGCAGAAAGGACAATCTTCATCGGCTGGCTGTTGGCCATTTTGGATGTAAACCAACCGATGTGGGGTCCAGAGATGCTGAAAAGAATTTGGTACACCGGGCAAATCTGCCGAGTTCTCCAGCCCTCTCCCCTCGTTCATTATTAAACCTGAACCTTGTCTTCGATGGCTTTCAGAATTCGCTGGATTGCTTCGGAAACCGGAATGCCATTCTCCTGAGAGCCGTCACGGAATCTGAAACTCACAGCCCCAGCAGCTTGATCCTCGCCACCGGCAATAAGCATGAACGGAACCTTGTTCATAGTGTGGTTTCGAATCTTCTTCTGCATACGGTCGTCAGAATCATCAACCATCACGCGAACGCCATGCTTTCTTAGCTCACTGGCGATTTCGTGTAGATATTCTGAGAATGCCTCGGCGATTGGAACACCAACTACCTGAACCGGAGCCAACCAAGGCGGGAAGTGACCGGCATAGTGCTCGGTTAGAACGCCAAAGAATCGTTCAACCGAACCAAAAAGCGCTCGGTGAATCATGACCGGCCGCTGCTTTGTGCCCTCTGCAGTGGTGTACTCAAGGTCAAAACGCTCTGGAAGATTGAAGTCCAACTGAATTGTTGACATCTGCCAGGTTCTGCCGATTGCATCGCGAGCCTGCACTGAGATCTTTGGGCCGTAGAAGGCTGCGCCGCCTGGGTCCGGCACAAGTTCAAGGCCCGAATCAGCGGCAACCTTCTCAAGTGTCGCGGTGGCAGTTTCCCAAATTTCATCGCTACCGACGAACTTAGGATTACCTAGTTCTCGAGTTGACAACTCCAGGTAGAAATCATTCAGACCATAGTCCTTCAGCAATCCGAGGACAAAGCCAAGAACATCTGTAAGTTCCTGTTCCATGTTTTCTTGAGTGACGAAAAGGTGTGCGTCGTCTTGGGTTAGTCCACGTACTCGGGTCAATCCGTGCAGAACACCGCTCTTTTCATTGCGGTAAACAGTTCCAAATTCAAACATTCGTAGCGGAAGATCACGGTACGACCTTGGCTGGCTGCGGTAAATCAAAATGTGGAACGGACAGTTCATCGGCTTTAGGTAGTAGTCCTGCCCAGCCTTACGAATGGTGCCATCTTCGCCGCGCTCTTCGTCCATGCGAATAGGCGGGAACATGCCATCTGCATAGGTCTGCAGATGTCCAGAAATCTCGAACAGGTTGCTCTTAGAAATGTGCGGGCTATAAACGAAGTCGTAACCAGATTCTTCGTGTCGCTTGCGACTGTAATCTTCCATGACGCGACGCATGATTCCGCCCTTAGGGTGGAACACGGCTAGGCCGGACCCAATTTCCTCAGGAAAGGAGAACAGGTCTAGATCGACACCCAAGCGTCGGTGGTCACGGCGCGCAGCTTCTTCCAATCGCTCCTGGTGCGCACGGAGTTCATCCTTGCTTGGCCAGGCGGTTCCATAGATTCTCTGAAGCTGCTTATTGTTTTCGTTGCCCCGCCAGTAGGCAGATGCAACTCGGGTAAGTGCAAATCCATTACCAATCATGCGTGTGTTCGGAAGGTGCGGTCCACGACATAGGTCACGCCACACTGTCTCGCCCGATTGTGGGTCAACGTTGTCATAAATCGTCAGGTCCCCAGCGCCCACCTCGGCACTGCCCTCACCGAGATCTGACCCCTTCAGTCCAATCAACTCGAGCTTGTATGGCTCGTTGGCAAGTTCAACGCGAGCGTCTCCGTCATTAGTAACTCGGCGAACAAAACGCTGGCCTGAGCGAATGATTCGCTCCATTGCCTTCTCTAGGCTCTTTAGGTCTTCTGGTGTGAATGCTTCGAGAACGTCAAAGTCGTAGTAAAAGCCATCCTTGATTGGAGGGCCGATCCCGAGCTTGGCTTCAGGATTGATGTTCTGGACAGCCTGGGCGAGGACGTGTGCGGCCGAGTGGCGAAGAATGTTCAAGCCATCAGGCGAGCTGATTTCGACAGCCTCGACGGTGTCGCCGTCCTTAAGTCGATGGGCTAGGTCACGGAGCTCACCGTTGACACGCTGGGCCACGACTGTGCGAGAGGTGAAAACCTTGAAGCCGTCGGAATCTGGCTCGAGTTCGACTGATAAACCATCGACTACGACGCTGAATTTGGACACGAGAACCCCATCTGACTGAAATAACTTTCTCATTCTACTTTGGAGCAGCTCGGAGCCCGCCTAGGCCCAGAAACGTGCCTTCATCGACGCCCTGAAAGTTATGCTTGAACAGTGAGTATTTCTAAAGATTCCAGAGTCGTTCTAATTGGCGCAGGTGTGATGAGTGCAACTTTGGGCACTTTCATCAAATTGCTTAGTCCGTCAACTCAGATTCAGGTCTTTGAGCGACTACCGGATGTGGCTTTGGAAAGTTCAAATCCTTGGAATAACGCTGGTACCGGTCATGCGGCGCTTTGTGAACTTAACTACATGCCTGACTCGAAGGATGGGTCTCTGCCATCTGCGGCCAAGGCTGAATCCATCAATGAGCAGTTTCAGCTTTCTCGTCAGTTTTGGGCGTATCTAGTGAACCAAGGGATTCTCCGCGATCCTGACACTTTTATTCACTCCACTCCTCACATGACATTTGTCCGAGGCGCCAAGGATGTTGACTACCTAAATCGCCGTTTCCAGGCTTTGAAGGACCTTCCGCTTTTTGCTGGAATGCAGTACTCAGAAGACGCAAAGCAAATTTCAAAGTGGGCTCCCCTTCTAATTGACGGTCGTAATTCAGATGAACCAATCGCGGCAACTTACATCGAATCTGGAACAGACGTTGATTTTGGCTCAATCACCCGTCAACTGTTTGGTTTTTTGAAATCTAGAGGCGTTGAAGTTCGCACTTCAGCCGAAGTCTCCTCATTGGTTCGCACCAGGGATGGTGATTGGCAACTCGTCGTTACAGATACAACTACAGGGCAGAAGTCGTACTCACGAGCAGACTTTGTCTTTGTTGGTGCTGGTGGTTGGGCCCTTAAGTTGCTGCAGAAATCAGGGATTTCAGAGGCCAAGGGCTACGGCACCTTCCCGGTAGGCGGTCAGTGGCTAAAAACTGACAACCCTGCGGTTGTGGCCAAGCACCAGGCCAAGGTTTACAGCCAGGCCAGCGTTGGTGCGCCACCGATGTCGGTACCTCACCTAGATACCCGCGTGGTCAATGGCAAAGCCAGTTTGCTGTTTGGCCCCTACGCGACGGCCAATCCAAAATTCTTAAAGAACGGTTCCATTTGGGACTTGCCGAGTTCGATTCGCCCAGCCAACCTAATCCCGTATTTGGCAGTTGGCTTGGGTAACGTCCCACTAATCAAGTACCTGATTGGCGAGCTGGCCAAATCCAAGCGCAAGAAATTTGAATCGCTTCTTGATTTCTACCCGAAGGCCAACGAATCAGACTGGGAGCTGCTAAACGCGGGTCAGCGAGCCCAGGTGATTAAGAAGGACCGCAAGAAAGGCGGAGTGCTTCAGTTTGGAACTGAAGTTGTCACTGCCAACGACGGTTCCGTGAGTGGTCTACTTGGTGCTTCACCGGGTGCCTCCACCGCCGTTCACGTCATGCTTCAGGTCTTGCAGCGTTCATTCTCATCAGAGTTTGATTCATGGCGCCCAAGGTTGCAGGAAATTATCCCGAGTTTTGGAAGCCGGCTGAGCGACGATCCAGCGGCCGCCAAGGCCTCCCTAGCCGCAACCGCTAAGACTCTCAAGCTTCGCGGATAATCCTTAAGCGAAAAAAACCCGTCCGATGGACGGGCTTTTCCAACTACCTCTCGCAGACTAAACCGTCGCGGTCTTTGTCCAAATGTTTGTTTTTTGCATATACAGAGCTGCTGATGACGGCTCGGTAAATGGGCGTCTTTCCTTTGTTCTTTGAACTTATGGTCTTCTTGACACCACCAGTGTAATCCCCGTTCATTTTCGAACAATTGCTGTATTTCTTCAGCGGAAGTGACTTCAGACTCGTTGACCATGGCCTCTGATATCCGCAGTCAAAAAGTGTCCCACAGAGCGACGGTGAGCCGATAATTATGCCCATGTTCTCTGAGTCCACCAGCTTGGCTGTTACCACGCCTATAACTCGACCGTTTCGATCAAATAGCGGCCCACCAGAGTTTCCAGGGTTGATTGGCACCGAAGTTAGAACAACGTTTCCTTCCGTAGAGACTTTAGATATCACTCCAGTGGTCAACGAGCTGTTTATCCCCATCGGATTACCGATGGTGCCTACCCACCAACCCTGCTTTGGTTTTTCACCGCGCCAGTCCAAGGTAGGAATTTTGACGTAGAGGAGCACTGAAGCCAAATCCATGTCGGAATCGGAGCTCCAAATGTAGCCCTCCTCTTCACTTCCATCGGCCAACACGACCGTTACAAGTTTGTCGCCAAGGCAATCTGCTATGACGTGATGATTAGTAACCAGGACCGTCTTGACGCCAGCCGAGCGCATGTCCGCACTTATAGTCGCATCGGCCGCCCATGCTGTCCCCGAACTGGATCTACACACTACGGAAACCACCGATTTACCAACTTGCTCAGCCGTTGAAACTAAGTCAATTGGGCTTTTGGCAGGGGTTGGTGTCTTGTAAATCTTTTCGCTTGTCAACTTCGGTAGAGCGGAACCAATGACCGGGTTTTCCGGCTCGGAAACGGCCACTCCTTGCACGTTGAAGACAGCGAAGTTTGAACCGTCAGGAACGAAGTCCCCTGAGTCATCGCTCGAGTCTGGATCTATTGCAAACCCTTGTAGATTGACCTGGCTATTGATGATTCCCAAACAAGATTTAGGGAGGCCGAAGCCAATCCAGGATGCTTCTGAATCGAGATCTACCCAGGTTTCAACGGTGCAGCCGGGAACAAGTCTTTGATTCACTGGATCCCAAACCGTGAGAACATGTTCAACTCGCCCGTAGTCGTAAGGGGTGTCGTCGGTGAAAATAGTGAAGTCTGTTCGCCCGTCTAAGTCGCTGTCCACGTCTATGCCTGCAAAGGCGCCGTCAACAAAGTCATACGAATAAACCGGCAACCACATGTGGAGCCAAACGTATAGCAAGTCTGGGTTGGTCGACTCCTCAGCGACCTCCAACTCAACAATCTCGGTATACAGACTCAACCCGCCATCGTAAGAAGAGTCGGACACCGATTGTCGGTCTGTGATGGCTGCTTGAGCAGGAATAGCGACGGATATAGACAGCGATAATGCTGCTAGCGCCGCTACATACTTTGAAATAATTTTCATGATTCCCCCAAATCACTTATCTGGCAAACGTATCACCCGCCCCCGCCAGGAACGAAAAAACCCGTCCAATGGCCGGGTTTTTTATTTGAAGCTCTTTTTCGTGGTCGATACTGGGATCGAACCAGTGACCCCTTCCATGTCAAGGAAGTGCGCTACCGCTGCGCCAATCGACCATTTTGTTTTGTTTTTGTGGAGGTGGAGACGGGATTTGAACCCGTGGGTTTACAGCTTTGCAGGCTGTTGCTTTGGGCCGCTCAGCCACTCCACCATGCTTTCACGAGGCTTACGCCCTACTGCGAGCGGATGACGAGATTCGAACTCGCGACCCCAACCTTGGCAAGGTTGTGCTCTACCAACTGAGCCACATCCGCGTGCCTTCTTTCGAAGACTTAGATACTCTAACCCAAGTTTTTCGACTTCGCAAACTCAGGCCAGAGTGTGTCTAACCTTTCCAGGTCCAACGAGGGTCAGACTCAGAATATGCATTTTCTCCGTGCAAAACAGAGTCGACTCCCGCGATCTCATCGGTTGATGTAACGCGGAAGCCAATGGTCTTCTGAATCACCCAACCAATGGCGTACGACACAGTAAATGAGAAAACCAGAACAACAGCGGCACCGATAGCTTGGCGTCCAAGTTGTTCAGCGCCGAAGCCTAGGAAAAGACCAACATTGGTTCCAAAAAGACCAATAAACAGGGTTCCAACTAGGCCACCGACAAGGTGGATACCAACCACATCGAGCGAGTCATCAAACCCGAGTACAAACTTCAGTTCAATTGCTAGGGCACAAACAACACCGACAATAACGCCAAGTAGTAGTGCCCAAATTGGCTCAAGATACGCGCAGGACGGCGTGATAGCCACAAGGCCGGCCACGGCGCCCGATGCGGCTCCAATAGAGGTTGGTTTGCCGTGAGCCAACTTCTCATAGGTAATCCAGCTCAGCATTGCGCCAACGGGCGCTGCCAAAGTGTTTACGAACGCAAGGGCTGCGACGCCATCGGCGGCAAGCTGCGAACCGGCATTGAATCCCAGCCATCCAAACCAAAGAATTGCAGCACCGATGATGGTCAGCGGCACATTGTGAGGAGCGTGCATACCTTTTGTGAAACCAAAGCGCTTACCCAGAACCAACGCGAGGGCTAGCGCTGACGCTCCCGAGGCAATCTCAACGACCGTACCGCCCGCAAAGTCCATAACCCCGATGTTGTAGACAAGCCATCCGCCATCGACAACTTTTCCATCCTCGGCGGTGAAGTTGAAGATCCAGCCCGCGACTGGGAAATAGACAAGTACCGCCCAGATACCGGCAAAGATCATCCATGAACCGAACTTTGCTCGGTCAGCGATAGCCCCCGAAATCAGGGCCACAGTAATGATGGCAAATGTGCCTTGGAATCCTGCGAAGGCAAGGCCAAAGCCGTCTCCCTCTTTGGCCAGAGCAATTTCTGTGCCAAGGAAAAGGCGTTCAAAGTCAATGCCGAACACGCCGTCGATTCCAAAATAACTGCCAGCTCCGGCGTTGCTGAAACTAATTGCATAACCGAAAATCACCCACAACACACCGATTAGTGCGATTGAGCCGAAGCTCATCATCATCATCGAAACCACGCTCGAGGCGCGCACCAGCCCGCCATAGAAAAAGGCAAGCCCAGGTGTCATAAAGAGCACCATGGCAGAGCAGATGATCAAAAACATTGTGGTGTTTTGGTGGAGCATTTACTACCTCTCGAATAACGCACCAAAGGAGGGACTCTCTTTCGAGAGCCCCTCCGAGATGTTGCTAATAGGTGTTACTAACCGCGGTCAGCACCGAAAGCGTAAGCCTCTTCACCGTGAACTACGGTGTCAATGCCTGCGATTTCATCTTCTGCCTTGACGCGGAATCCCATGGTCTTTTCAATCGCGAAGCCGATGATTAGTGAGATAACGAAGCTGTAAACAAGTACCGCTACCGCACCAAGGGCCTGCATCGCGAACTGGTGCCAGCCGAAGCCAAATGCTGCGCCTACACCGTTTCCGAAGATACCGATCCAAAGGGTTCCAACGATTCCACCGACCAGGTGAATACCTACGACGTCTAGTGAGTCGTCGAAGCCCAGTGAGAACTTGAGGTCAACAGCTAGTGCACAAAGTGCACCGGCTACTAGGCCCAAGAGAATTGCATATACAGGGTCAAGAGACGCACAGGCTGGCGTTACTGCAACCAGACCGGCGATTGCACCTGAACCAGCACCGATGGAGGTTGCCTTGCCGTGCTTGATCTTCTCAATGATGATCCAGCCGAGCATCGCTGCAGCAGGTGCTGCCAGGGTGTTGATGAATGCAATTGAGGCAATGCCATCTGCGGCAAGCTCTGAACCTGAGTTGAATCCGAACCAACCGAACCAAAGCAATGACACACCCAGAAGGGTCAGTGGCACGTTGTGAGGCTGGGTGATTCCCTTGCTGAATCCAAAGCGCTTGCCCAAGACAATTGCCAGAGCCAAACCAGCTGCACCAGCGTTGATGTGAACTGCGGTACCACCTGCGAAGTCAATGACTCCTAGGCCGTAAACAATCCAGCCACCGTCAACGACCTTGCCGTCTTCAAGTGTGAAGTTGAATACCCAGTTTGCAACTGGGAAGTAAACAACGGTTGCCCAGATGCCTGCGAAGACCATCCATGCGCCGAACTTTGCGCGGTCAGCAATGGCACCCGAAATAAGGGCCACGGTGATGATTGCGAAAGTTGCCTGGAAGGCTACGAAAGCCATAGATGGGAATGCACCGGCAGGAGCTGCAGCATCTGCGACCTGAGCCTCAAGCCCGAGGAATGAGGTATCGATACCGAACCATCCATCGATACCGATGAAGGTGTCGACTCCCCCGTTAGCAAATGCGATGGCGTAGCCGTAAAGAACCCAAAGTACTGCAATCAATCCGAGTGAGCCAAAGCTCAACATCATCATGCTTACAACGCTCTTGGCCTTGACCATACCGCCGTAAAAGAACGCCAAACCTGGCGTCATTAGTAGAACTAGTGCCGCTGAAATTAGCACGAATGCCGTGTTTCCTTGATCCACTTGTTTACCTCTCTCTAAGAAAACAAATTGTCACCAAGAGAATCTTGGCTACGTAGAGAGTTTGGCTCACTCAGATTTCACGCGATAACGAGAAATGTTTCGTGTTTGTAAAAAGTCAGGCGCTGGTCAGGGCACCGATGCGTGAAACGGCTCGAAGGTACTTTTTGCGGTATCCGCCTGATAAATACTTGGGTGCAAAGACGTCCGTAAGTGGATGTCCGGTCGCGCGAATTGCTACCTGAGCCTCATAGGCACGGTCAATAAAAGCAACAAATCGAAGGGCATCCACCTGGTCATCAAGCTGATGCACGCTTTCGATGGCTAGGGCACCAAGCGCCTCAAGCAAAAAGCCATAACGCGATGGGTGGATTGTTGATAGATGCTTAAGCAGCGCTCCGAAATCGACAATTCCAGTCTCAGTGCTGTCTAGTGATTGCAACCAAGTCTCAAGTTCAAATTGCGTAGTAGACACTGGTTCGAGAGTTACCGGGCGATGGCGGTGGTCCTCGCCGTCAATTCGAACCATTTCAAATTGGTTCGAAATACCCAAAATCTCGCGTTGGAAGTCCGCTGCAGCGAATCTACCCTCGCCTAGGGCATTAGGTGGTGTGTTTGACGTTGCCGCAAAACGAACACCTTTGGGTGCCAACTCGTTTAGCAGTCGAGACATCATCATGGTGTCCCCCGGATCATCGAGTTCAAACTCATCGATGCACAGAAGCTGGAACTTACCGAGGGCCTCTACTGCTCCGGCAAAACCGATCGCGCCAATCAGGCTCGTGTAGGCAATGAAGCTTCCGAATGCTTTTGCCCCGCGAAACTCGTGCCAGATTCCTGCCAGTAGGTGCGTCTTTCCCACACCAAATCCACCGTCTAAATAGACACCGGGCGGCGGCGTCTCGCGACGGAAAAGTTTCTTTGCCCCAGAAGCTCCTAGAAAGACTCGTGCTCGATCTAGTGCGTGTTGCTGGCTTGGATACTCGGCGTGCGGGACGTAGTTAGCGAGGCGTGCCTCCGTGAATTCACGAGGGGGCACCAATTCGGCTAGCAAATCGCTGATACTTGGTTCTGGCTTGCGCAAAGTAATGTTCACAAACGCAGCGTGGTCGATTGCCAATTATTACCTATCGGTTGGTCCAAGGCTCCGAGCGAGTTAACCTTGTTAGAGACACAAAAAGTCTAATCAACCTCCAGAAAGAGTTTCATCCCATGACGATTGAATTCGACCAGACAGCCAAGTTCGCAGAGTACGCCGATCCATCGGTGTTGGTTTCTACTGAATGGCTGGCGAGCAACCTAAACCGCGAGGGACTCGTTGTTGTTGAATCTGATGAAGATGTTCTTTTGTATGAAATTGGACACATCCCTGGCGCAGTCAAAGTCGACTGGCACACCGAGCTGAACGACACAGTTCTTCGCGACTATGTTTCTGATGAGGAGTTTGCCGCTCTCATGTCACGCAAGGGCATCTCGCGCGACACCACGGTAGTCGTTTACGGAGACAAAAGTAACTGGTGGGCTGCCTACGCCATGTGGGTGTTCAAATTGTTTGGCCACCCGGATGTTCGCCTACTTGATGGCGGCCGAGAGGCTTGGATTGCTGAAGGTCGTGAATTGACCCGCGAGGCTACCCAGGTTACCCCTGCCGAGTATCCGGTTGTAAAGCGCGACGACAGCACCCTTCGTGCTTTCCGCGATGATGTTCTTGCGCATTTCGGTAATCCCCTGATTGATGTTCGCTCAACTGAGGAGTACACCGGTGAGCGCACTCACATGCCTGCATACCCTGATGAGGGTGCGCTTCGTGGTGGCCACATTCCATCAGCTAAATCGGTCCCTTGGGCTCGTGCTGCTGGCGAGAACGGTGTGTTCAAGTCTCGTGCTGAGCTTGAAAAAATTTATCTAGATGAAGCCGGCTTGAAGGCTGGTGACAATGTGATCGCATATTGCCGCATCGGTGAGCGTTCGAGTCACACCTGGTTTGTTTTGAACTACCTCCTGGGCTTCGAGAATGTTCGCAACTACGACGGTTCTTGGACTGAGTGGGGCAGCTTGGTTGGTGTGCCAATCGTTAAGGGCATCGAGCCTGGTCTAGCGCCTGCGGCAAAGTAGAGCCCTTCAATGCAAAGTGTTGATGAAATAGTTGAAGATTTCAACGCAGTGGGCGTAAACGACCGCTTGACCCTACTGCTTGAGTATTCTGAGGCGCTACCAGAGCTTCCGGCAAGATACAAAGACCACCCAGATTTACTGGAACGTGTAGAAGAATGCCAGAGTCCGATTTTCCTTTTCGTAGAGGTCGACGACGCGAAGCTGGTGCACCTGTTCTTCACCGCCCCAGCCGAGTCTCCTACCACCCGCGGATTTGCATCGATTCTGCACTCTGCACTTGATGGGCATTCAGTACAAGAGGTCCTCGCGGTCGACGACGATTTTCCGTCGCGTATCGGTCTTTCCGCCGCGGTCTCCCCGCTGCGCATGAGGGGTATGCGAGGAATGTTGGCCCGCATTAAGAGGCAAGTCGCCGAAAAGTCAGCCTAGAGCTTTGATTTTTTCAGACCACCCAGAATTCTTTGAGCTTCAACCTGGCTGGAATGTAGCTATGGTCATCTCACCAGATGGCTCAACCTCAGACCCAAGTGGTTCATCTGACGGAATTAGCAATCGCGAAGATCGCGCGATGCTCGGTTACCTCAGGAGTCAATCCGACTTGATTGTCACCACCGGGGCTACGGCTAGGGCTGAAAATTATCGAAGTTCCAAGTACGCTCCCCTAGCCATCATCACCACGGGCGATATTGACCTTTCAAACATTCCTGCGATGCAGGATTCAAGTAATTTTTCCCACTATCTAATTACGGCCAAGCCGGATGCACGATTTGCAATGTTCACCAACGTGCCAGAGGAGCATGTGCTCGTTGTAGGGGACTTGCGGGAAGCCTTTTCGGCGATTGAGAACCTCATCTCCGCGAATCCAGACGCAAAAATCCTGTTTGAAGGTGGTCCTTTGGTGACAGAGGAGCTACTGAGATTCCAACCTGAGACAAGATTCATCTTGACGGTTTCGGGCGTGGCCCCGGGTGCACTTGATGCGGCTGAAACATTTGTTCAGAGTCGGTTCGGAACAGCACTTAGCAATCGTCCAACCATTTCGATGCAAACTACCGTAAACAGCTACATAGTCTGGCCTTGAGCGGCATTACTGCCTACGCTGCGGCGTGGCAACGGGTACCGGCTAGGTCAAATGTCTAGTCTTTAATCAATGATCGAGTTTGACGTCCCATCCGATGCCCCTGCTGAATTCCGAGTAGCCCTCGAGTCGCTCAAGCATGCCGCGATTCGGAGTGAAATCGACGTTGAAACCATCCCAGCACCAACTGCAATCGCCTCGCATGCGATCACATTTAAGGCAAACATCAAAGAGAACCTAACCGGTGTCGAAGGTGATGCGGGAACAGGTCGTTTTGTAATGCTTTGGGAGCCGGAACCCCAGGAGGCATGGGCGTCGCGATTTAGAGTCGTCATTTTCGCCAAGTCGCCACTAGAAACCAACATCGGTGCTGACGAAGAAATCAGTGATGTTGTTTGGGCATGGCTCAATGAGGCTCTAGAGAACCGGCACGCTGAGTTTGGTGCGATTGCAGGAACTGCCACCAGGATTATGTCTACCGGATACGGTTCACTAAGCGCTCAGCATGATCATGCTGAGCTCGAACTTCGTGCGTCTTGGTCACCGTTGACCACAGATATTGCCGGCAGCTTCGAAGCTTGGTTGGACCTTATCTGCATCATGTCTGGATTCCCAAACCTACCCGCAGGAATTTCTACTATTGACTTCTCGGGTCGTCGATGAACGACCAAGAGCAGGTTGAGCTTCCTCTGCTCAAAAGTGCCCGAGCGAGTGTCGTTTTTGTCGACAATCATGAGCTGCTCAATGAAGCCGTTGCGGTTCTGGCAAACGCCACGGGCCCATTCGCTCTCGATGCCGAGCGAGCATCTGGATTTAAGTATTCTCAGCGTGCCTATCTTGTCCAAGTGCACCGCTCAGGAACACCGATTTACCTAATTGACCCGATCGCGATTAGCCCTGAGTTTTCAACGGAACCCTTCAACGAATTAGCCGCGTTGCTTTCTCAGGACGAGTGGGTTCTTCACGCTGCAAGCCAAGACATTCCGTGCCTTTCCGAGCTTGGGTTTAGTCCGGTTTCTCTGTTCGACACTGAACTAGGCTCCAGAATCGCAGGCCTACCTCGCGTGAGCCTCGGAGCAGTCTGTGAGCATTTTTTGAGTCTTCGGTTAGCAAAGGAACATTCTGCTGTTGACTGGAGCACTCGCCCGCTTCACGCGGACTGGCTGAACTACGCTGCCTTGGACGTCGATGTCCTCCTTGAACTTCGCGACAAATTGGAAGTTGAACTTGAGACATTGGGCAAGCTCGACTGGGCTCGCCAAGAGTTTGCAAACACGGCAAGGATGAAAGCCAAGACGCCAAAGGCCGATAAATGGCGTTCTCTAACTGGCCTGAGTGCTCTTAAGGATGCCCGAAAGTACGCAGTAGCAAAGGCGATGTGGGAGGCAAGAGAATTGCTAGCAATAAAGCTAGACGTCTCTCCTGGCCGTCTAATTCCTGATTCTGCGATCGTGCACGTTGCAAACACACTGCCCAAGTCGCGGCCTGAATTGGCGGGCGATCGTGCCTTTGTTGGCCGTGCCAGTAGGTCATACATCGACACTTGGTGGACCGCAGTAGAGAATGGCCTCAAGTCTCGAGACTTACCACCAATCAAGGTGAAGACCGAGGGAATACCAAATCACCGCACTTGGCCGGGGCGTTTTACCGACGCAGACAACAGACTCAAAGCAGTCAAGCCCGTACTGCAGGAGCTTTCAGAGTCGCTCAAAATTCCTGCAGAGAATCTCATAACACCGGACTTCGTTCGTCAAGTTTGTTGGGAGCCACCTGTTGAGGCTAGTGCCAATGCAATCGGAGATTTTCTGGCTTCCCTTGGCGCAAGGCAGTGGCAGATAGATTTGGTCGCTGAACCGATTCATCTGGCCATCTCAGCAGCGGGCCAATTGGTCGAGGACTAAACGCCGGCAATAAAACGCGGCGAAACCCAGAAACTAGTGGGAGTTCAGCTCAGCCGAACTGCTTGAACCATACTGGAGCGGTCTTGCGTGCGGAACCTTAGAGCCCACAACCTGGGCAACAATATCAATTGCAATGCTCTGTGCCGTCAAACCAACTCGTTCTAGGATTTCGTCGCGCGACGCGTGTTCAAGGAATTCATCCGGCAGACCGACCTCGTTTAGAGCTGTGTCTACCTGCGCTGCACGCAATGATTGTCTAATTCGCGTACCAACGCCACCAACCTTGATGCCATCTTCGATTGACACTACCAATCGGTGTTCGGCAGCCATTGAAACCACTGACTTTGCAACCGGAACCACCCACCGCGGGTCGATAACCGTAGCACCGATACCCTGGGCGGCGAGAAGCTCAGCCACCTTCAACGCCGTAGTTGCCATCGCCCCGACGCTTACGATCAAAACGTCCTTGCTTTGGGCCTCTGATAGTACGTCTACACCGTCTTCGGTTCGCCGCATTGCAGGTATCTCAGAGCCGACTGACCCCTTGGAGAAACGAACTACGGTCGGTCCATCGTCTACAGCTACCGCCTCGTTGAGTTCCTCTCGAAGACGTAGGCCGTCTCTTGGTGAAGCAATTCTTATGCCCGGCACAATCTGCAGAACTGACAGATCCCACATACCGTGGTGGCTTGCTCCATCGGGACCCGTTACACCAGAGCGGTCCAAGACAATTGTTACGCCTGCTTTGTGAAGAGCAACGTCCATTAGGACCTGGTCGAAGGCTCGGTTGATGAATGTCGCGTAAACGGCAACAACCGGGTGGAGACCACCGAAAGCCATACCCGCTGCAGAAGTTACCGCGTGCTGCTCAGCAATCCCAACATCGAATACTCGGCTTGGATATTTCTTCGCAAACTTATCGAGACCGACGGGAATCAGCATCGCGCCCGTGATTCCAACAACGCTTGGGTTTTGGTCGGCGATTGTCATAATCTCATCTGCAAAAACCGATGTCCAGGATGCGCCCGAAGACTTCTCCAGCGACTCCCCTGTTTCAGGGTCGATCTTCCCCACCGCGTGGAACTGGTCGTCGATGTTTAGTGCCGCAGGGTTGTACCCGCGCCCCTTTTCGGTTATCGCGTGCACTATCACTGGAGCCGCGTACTTCTTCGCCTGACTCAAAGCCTGTTCCATGGCAACAATATCGTGACCATCTACCGGGCCGATGTACTTTATGTCCAGGTTCGGAAACATACCCTTGGGTGCAAAAGTGCTTAGTAAGCCATTACCTGCGCCTCTGGCTGCTGAGTAAACCAGTCGGCCGATCAAACCAAATTTGTAGAACAGCTTCTTACTGAGTTTGTAAAGCCTTCGGTAGTTTGCATCAGTCCTGACACCGTTGAGGTATCTGGCAAGACCACCGATGGTTGGCGCGTATGAGCGGCCGTTGTCGTTGACAATAATGACCAGTTTTCGATCGTTGTCATCGGAGATATTGTTGAGTGCTTCCCATGCCATGCCGCCGGTCAAGGCCCCATCACCAATTACGGCAACGACATACCGATCCTCTTGCTTGGTAAGTTTGAATGCCTTGGCAATACCGTCAGCCCAAGAAAGCGATGATGAAGCGTGAGAGCTTTCAACGATGTCATGCTCTGACTCACTTCTCTGCGGGTATCCTGCGATTCCGTCTTTTTGGCGAAGTGAGCTCAGATCCTTGCGGCCGGTAAGTAATTTGTGAACGTAAGACTGATGACCCGTGTCAAAAATAACCGCATCACGTGGTGAATCAAAAACACGGTGGATTGCCACAGTTGTTTCGACTACGCCAAGATTTGGCCCAAGGTGACCACCCGTTGCTGAAACCGCCCCTACTAGGTAGGAGCGAATTTCATCACAAAGCTGCTTTAGCTCGGGTGCGCTAAGCGAATCAAGGTCTCGAGGTCCGGAAATCCGCTCTAACAAAGTCATAGGTATTAAAACTCAAGCTGCGCTTGAGTTATTCCTTAAGCAACCAGGCTACGAAGCACGTACTGGAGAATTCCTCCGTTGCGGTAGTAATCCGCTTCGCCAGGAGTGTCAATGCGTACCACAGCATCAAACTCAACGGTAGGTTTGCCCGCCGCCGAGTGAGATGACGGCTTAGCGACTACGCGAACTGTCTTTGGAGTAGTTCCGGCATTCAATTCTTCAATGCCGGTGATCTCAAACTCTTCAGTACCGTCAAGCCCTAGTGAATCAGCTGTTTGACCTGCAGGGAACTGGAGCGGCAATACACCCATACCGATCAGGTTGCTGCGGTGAATACGCTCAAAGCTTTCGGTAATAACCGCGCGGACACCCAACAGGCTTGTTCCCTTGGCAGCCCAGTCACGCGATGAACCGGATCCATATTCTTTGCCACCGAGAATTACTAGTGGGGTTCCCTGTGCCTGGTAGTTGCTCGAAGCGTCATAGATGAACGCCTGTGGCCCCTCTGCCTGAGTGAAGTCACGGGTGTAACCACCCTCGACGTCGGTAAGAAGCTGGTTGCGCAGGCGGATGTTCGCAAAAGTTCCACGAATCATTACCTCGTGGTTTCCCCGACGTGAGCCATAGCTGTTGAAATCAACGCGCGAGATACCGTGTTCGGTCAGGTACTTACCCGCCGGGGAGTCAACCTTGATTGAACCGGCAGGGCTGATGTGGTCGGTGGTAACCGAATCGCCAAGCTTGGCAAGAACCCGGGCGCCCTTGATGTCCTTCACAGCATCTGGAGTAATCTTCATTCCGTCAAAATAAGGCGGTTTGCGAACGTAGGTCGACTTGGCGTCCCACTCAAAAACATCGCCCTTTGGAGTCGGAAGAGACTTCCATCGGTCGTCGCCCTCGAATACGCCTGCATACTGAGTCTTGAACATGTCCGAGTTAATAGACTCGTCGATGGTCTTCTGCACTTCTTCGGCAGTTGGCCAGATGTCGCGCAGATAGACAGGCTGGCCGTCTAATCCCTCGCCCAGTGCGTCGGTCTCGAAGTCAAAGTCCATGGTTCCGGCAAGTGCATAGGCAATTACCAACGGTGGCGAAGCCAGGTAGTTCATCTTGACGTCTGGGCTAATTCGACCCTCGAAGTTGCGGTTTCCAGAGAGTACAGCAGTGACGGCAAGATCATTGTGGTTGATCGCCTCTGAAATCTCGTCAGAAAGTGGGCCTGAATTACCGATGCAGGTTGCACATCCATAACCGACTAGGTTGAAGCCGAGAGCATCAAGATCCTTGGTTAGGCCAGCTTTGTTGTAGTACTCAGTAACAACCTTTGATCCAGGTGCTAGCGAGGTCTTGACCCAAGGCTTAGCCGTTAGGCCCTTCTCAACTGCCTTGCGAGCAACCAGACCGGCTGCAAGCATCACTGATGGGTTAGAAGTGTTGGTACATGAAGTAATCGACGCAATTGCAACGTGACCGTTGTCCATTGCAAATGATTGACCCTTCACTGCTGTTGGCTTTGAGGCCTGGGCTGAATATGTTGGCAAGACAGACTCAAACGACTCCTTGGCCTTGCTCAGCACAATTCGGTCCTGTGGGCGCTTTGGACCCGCGATTGAAGGAACGACGGTGCTCAAGTCCAGCTCTAGGTACTCGCTGAAGCGAGGCTCGATGCTTGGGTCGTGCCAAAGCCCCTGAGCCTTTGCATACGCTTCGACGAGATCGATCTGCTCTTGCGGACGCCCAGTGACACGAAGGTAATCAAGGGTTACTTCATCGATTGGGAACATAGCGGCAGTTGAGCCGAACTCTGGGCTCATATTTCCGATGGTTGCACGGTTTGCTAGTGGAACTGAAGTTACGCCAGCACCGTAAAACTCTACGAACTTGCCGACCACACCGTGCTTACGCAGCATCTCGGTGATCGTTAGAACTACGTCGGTGGCGGTTACGCCAGTTGAAATCTGACCAGTCAACTTGAAGCCGACTACCTTCGGGATAAGCATGGAAACAGGCTGACCTAGCATTGCTGCCTCGGCCTCGATTCCACCAACACCCCAGCCTAGAACCCCAAGGCCGTTGACCATGGTGGTGTGTGAGTCGGTACCCACGCAGCTATCTGGGTACGCCTGAAGTTCACCATTTACTTCGCGCGCCATTACGGTACGGGCAAGGTATTCGATGTTCACCTGGTGCACAATGCCGGTGCCCGGTGGAACTACCTTGAAGTCGTCGAATGCGGTTTGACCCCAACGTAGGAACTGGTAGCGCTCCCCGTTGCGGTTGTATTCAAACTCAACGTTGCGCTCAAACGCGTCTGGCGAACCAGCAACGTCGATCTGAACTGAGTGGTCGATTACCAATTCAGCTGGTGCAAGAGGATTGATGCGCTTTGGGTCGCCTCCGAGTTCAGCAACTGCTTCACGCATGGTAGCCAAGTCAACAACACAAGGAACGCCAGTGAAGTCCTGCATGATTACGCGGGCTGGGGTGAACTGGATTTCTACATCTGGCTCGGCAGTTGGATCCCAGTTGACCAAAGCGTTGATGTGGTCGGCAGTAATGTTGGCGCCATCTTCGGTACGCAATAGGTTCTCTAGGAGAACCTTAAGGCTGTAAGGAAGGGTCTTCGCGTCGACTGAATTGAGCTTGAAGATGCGGTATTCCTGAGAACCAACCTTAAGAAGGTCAGCGGAACCAAAACTGTTGACTTTAGACATGTGTCTTCCTTACTATTTGCGCCATCGCTACAAGAAATTTACCACTATTGACGTGAACGAATTGTTTCGCGGGTGAGTAACCAAGTGGTCCATAACAAAAACGCGTAAAGTGGCACGCCCATTGCAACCCTAAAGAAGCCAAGGGCCGCAAGTTGATCGGTTAGATACAGGGGAACTTGGACGAGAAGTCTCGAGGCAAAAAGCCCTACCCAAAGCAAAGTCACCAGCTGGAATCGGCGTAACTTAGCCGGTTCGCGCCGCCAAGACATGTCGGTTTTTCCGGTCAATACCGAGATTAAGAGTCCGACGACTGGCCAGCGAATTAAGACTGAAACTAGAAGCACCGCAAAGTAAATGCTGTTGGAGATAAATCCTTGGACGAAGTAATCCGCGGGTTGACCACCCTCGCGTAGCGGTAGGTATGCAGAGATGGCGATTCCGATGGCACCCGCAATTGCCTGAGTCAGAGGCTTTTTTCGAATGATTTGGATTAGAAGTGAGACCGCAGAGAGTGAAGCTGCCGTGATTACCGCTAGCACTACATTGTTCGTTATTGACAGCAGAATTACAAAAACTGTAGCCGGGACAATGGCCTCGAAAACTCCGAACCAACCACCGAGTGCACCCAGAACGCCTTTTGAAGTCAGGGAGTAACCCTCGTCTGTTTTTGATACCCCTAGCTGGCTGGCTTGATGTTTCGGCACCTATAGGCTCCTCGGTGGCGCAACGGTTCCGCCGGGCATGTTCAGCGGCAAAAGGTCCTTTGGTGGCATTGGAATGTCGCCACGAGCCACGATTACCGACCGAAATAGGTCGTCAATGTCGGCTGCTGCCATCGGATCATTAATTGCGGCTCCGCCAACAACACCGCGTAAGAACCACTTTGGGCCGTCCACGCCGATAAAGCGGGCGATCCGAAAACCTGCTGCGTTTCCAGCCTCATCCATCAGCGGGATGCGGGCCAGAAGTTCAGGACCGAGAGAACCGATCCGCTCTTCGGCCTGACCACCCTGGGTGGTGATTGATTGCTGCATCGCAGATCTGATTTCGTGCCAAATTCCCTCTGATTTTGGCGCAGCGAATGCTTGCAGCTGGACCGAGGAGCCGTTCCACTCGAGGGTAACTGCGACAACGCGCTTTGAACCTTCCTCGACGTCCAAACGCATTTGTAGGCCTTCGCGCGGAGGAACTCGCATCGAGCCAAAGTCTAGATACGGACTTACGTCTGTGACCTCAGAAACGTCGAATGGGCCTGCGGAATGACGGTCCGCAGGGGCGGACTTACCGTTTGAATATGAAGCCGTCATGACTAGTTGACACCCGTCGATCCAAATCCAGCATCGCCACGGTGGCTCTCGGGCAGCGTCTCCACCCGGATGAAGTTGGCACGCTCCACCTTCTGGAACACCAGCTGAGCGATGCGGTCTCCGGCGGTGATTGAAAAGTCCTGCTCCCCAGTGTTGTAGAGATTTACTGCGATTTCCCCGCGATAACCGGCATCAACGGTGCCTGGCGTGTTCAGAACCGTAATTCCGTGCTTAGCGGCCAATCCTGACCGCGGGTGAACCAAGCACACGTAGCCATCCGGTAGGGCGATTGAAACACCGGTTGGAACCATTACTCGGCCTCGCGCTGGCACAACTGTGTCAATCCGGGACCTCAAATCGGCACCGGCGTCACCGGGCTGGGCATAGGCCGGGAGCATTTGATCGTCACAAACTATAAGTACAGGCAATTGATTGTTCACGGTTAGAGCGTAATCTAAAAGGGTGATGACTTCGCTAAAGACAAGCTCGGCTATTCGCTTCGAGGAGAGGGTTTACCCGAGCGTAGGTGCCTTCGGTGCATCACTGATGGTTTGGCCGACGATATGGCTAGCCTTGGCCCCACTCAACAGCACACTGGGGGCAGTGCTCGGACTTGTGCTGAACCTAGGCGTAGTAGCCCTGATGTACTTCGGTGCACCAAAGGTTGTAGTAACCGACGACGATATTTCGGTCGGTAAGGCGAGAATCCAGTTGTCGCTGGTTGCCGAACCGAAGAAAATTACTAAAGACGAGCGTCGTGCCGAGATTGGGCCTAAGCTAAATGCCCGCGCTTATCTCCAGTTGCAAGCAACTGTAAAAGAAATGGTGCGTGTCCAGGTTCTAGATGATTCGGATCCGACACCGTACTGGATTTTTTCAACCCGAAACGCTGACGAAATCTGCAGACTCATCAAGGGTTAGGTAGTAGGTACTTGCTACTCACACTCAACGCAGATTTGGCCAAACTTACCTTTACGCGCAGAAAGTAGTGAGTGGTGCTTCACGATGAAGCACTCACTGCAGGTAAATTCGTCATCCTGCGGTGGCAGCACAACAACGTCGAGGTCCTCGGAGACTACATCCGGAATTGAAAAGCCTTCACCGTGTTCTTCGTCAACATCGACGACACCGGAAAGCTTGTCTGGAATACGCTCCTTGATTGCCTCGATTGACTCGTTATCGTCATCGTTCTTTCTAGGTGCGTCGTAATCGGTTGCCATCTGGCTTGCCTCTCGTTTGCATATCTAAGCGTGCATAGTGTGCAACAGAAAACCGCAGATAGCAAACCTGCAACGCCGAAAACGCAAAACGTGTCATATCTAAATTTCGGCACACCATTTCGAATCTCGGTGAAACACCAACTGTGGTGCCAGACTTTGAGTTGGAGGCATTTCAATGGACGACATTAGATTTATCGAGGCCGAGGGCGATTTCTTAGTTCTCGAGTCCACCGATGGCCAGCGCTTTCGATTGCTAGCCGATGACCAAATCAGGTCAGCCCTTAGACGCGAGGCTGCGCCCAAGTTGGACGCCGTGAAAATGACCCCTCGTGAAATTCAGGATGCTGTCCGAGACGGCGAGGACATCGCCAGCCTGGTTGAGCGTTCCGGCGCAACTTTCGATTTCGTTGAGAAGTTTGCGGCACCGGTAATCGCTGAATTAGCGCACATTATTGATTCGGCACTGACTGTGAGACTAGGCATCGTCGTTGATCGTGATCACACGACTGTTGAGTTTGGCGAAATGATATCGGCAAGGATTCACAATCTGGGTGCGGCCACCATTAACTGGAAAGCAAAGCGCAGTGACCTTGGGATTTGGCACTTGGCAGCTGAGTATGAACTTCCAAACGGCTCCTCCACCGCAGTCTGGTCGTTTGATCCGAAGCGGCTAGCGCTTTCGCCAGAGAACGAAAATGCAATCAATTTGACGAATAACGAAGCTCAAAAGAGTTCGTCGGCACCGGCCGCATTCGCAAATCCG
This sequence comes from Rhodoluna sp. KAS3, assembly GCF_026000575.1. Classification (NCBI taxonomy): domain Bacteria; kingdom Bacillati; phylum Actinomycetota; class Actinomycetes; order Micrococcales; family Microbacteriaceae; genus Rhodoluna; species Rhodoluna sp. KAS3. Next base: position 679,257 of record NZ_AP026910.1, read on the forward strand.
ATTCTTAAGATTGTCGACCAGCCGACCAGCGAAGTCACTGAAGTTTTAACTGCCACACCAGTCGAGAATGTTGCGAGCCTTCCAGCAGTTGAATCTCGGGCGTCCGCAGCAGATGTCGTTCCGGAACTAGCAGCTGGCAAGACCAAGCGTCCTGCAATGCCTGCACCAGCAGAGCCTTTGAGTGCTACCGCCGACCTGCTCGAGGCTCTTCGCAGAAAGCGGACCGAGCGGACCGAAACTCAAGAGACAGCGGCGATTCAAGAGCCAGCTGTCATGGAAGTGGCTGACGAATCGGCGGAAACTCAATCAATTTCTGAAGGAGAGGCTGCCCCGGTGAAAAAGGGTCGTGCCAGTATGCCTAGTTGGGATGAAATTGTTTTTGGAACCAAGACCGACGACTAGAGGTATTGGCCAAATCTGAGCAGTGGCACAGCAGTCTCTTCGGGGCTTAGTCCACCGTGCTGCCCAATCATCTTTAGGCTCTTTGGTTTTGCGAACCCACGATGGTAAACCGCGGACTTCGCACCGGCCAACAAAAATAAGTCCGGTAACCGGCTTTGAAATTCGGGTAGGGCCTCCCCATACCAACCAGCTTCTATAACCTGTTCTTTTGTCAGGACGGTGGCCCGCGAATCAAGCGATTTTTGCAAGGCATCTCTAACTGAATTCAGGTCTGTATCGGGTTCAAAGTAAAGAAAGTTGACCCGCGGATCGCCGCCAACGAACTTCAATCCGCTTAGGTCTTGATCGAACTCATCCAAGTAAATGTGCTTCGACTCATCGACGTCGATGATTCCATGATCCGCTGTTAGCAGCACTCCCGAGCGATTTCCCACCCGAGAAACAAACGCATTCATTAGGCCATCGAGTTCTTCAAGTTTTTGTCGCCAACGGTCAGAATCGGCGCCGTACGCGTGCGCCAATTGATCCAGCTCGGGAACATATACGTAAACCAGATTTCCCTGCGATGAGCTCAATAACTTATAGGCTTCGGCAAATCGGTCTTCGATCGACTTGGCCGCAATAAAGGTCGCGTCGGGCATAGTCGCCTTGGTGAAGCTGGATGTGGCGTACTCCCCCGGACCAATGGAATAGCTCTTAACCTCGGCTAATTTGGCCTGGGTTGACACTGTATCGTGCCTCTGCCAGCTGCTGACAGCTTTGGAGTCCATCCCTGTCAGAAGATTTACTGACGCTGAGTCCCGGTTGTCCCAAATTTGGTAGCCGACGATACCGTGCTGGCCGGGTAGAACTCCGGTGGCAAAACTTGTAATAGCCGCTGCTGTAGTGCTCGGGAAAACTGTCGATAGTTTGGAACCGGTTGCCCGTGACAAAAATTTGGCATAGCCGCTGTTTTCATGGAGATTGTGGTGACCCAGCCCATCGACCAAAATTACGCATGAGTTTTTTACTCGACGCAGTCCTAGCCGATTGTTTACACCAGTTATTGAACCAAGTGCCGAAACAAAAACGTCTGACAGCCTCCCGAAGGATTTAGGAAGGGAAGGTAGCATCGAAGGCATCACCCCAGTCTGCCATAACCGATTTGAGTAATGAATTAATGACCCTGGAACACCTGCCTGAGGAACGCATTGTTGACATTGATTTGTCGCAAGAAATGCAAGATTCTTTTCTCGAGTACTCCTACTCGGTCATCTATGCGCGAGCACTTCCTGACGCCCGTGATGGCCTGAAGCCGGTTCACCGAAGAATCATCTTCCAGATGGGCGAGATGGGTCTCAGGCCAGATCGCGGTCACGTGAAATCTGCTCGCGTTGTCGGCGAGGTTATGGGCAAACTCCACCCGCACGGTGACAGCGCTATCTACGACGCCCTGGTGCGTATGGCGCAACCATTTTCGCTTCGCGTTCCGATGATTGATGGGCACGGAAACTTTGGAAGCCTAGATGACGGGCCTGCTGCTGCCAGGTATACAGAAGCCAGGCTGTCTACCGCATCACTACTGATGAACGAAGGCCTCGACGAGGACGTAGTTGACTTCAAACCAAACTACGATGCACAACTCACTGAACCCGACGTGTTGCCTGCGGCCTTCCCAAATCTCTTGGTTAACGGCGCCTCGGGAATTGCTGTTGGTATGGCAACCAATATGCCGCCCCACAATTTGCGCGAGGTTATTGCTGGCGCGCGGTTCTTGCTTGAAACTCCGCAGGCAACCACTGAAGACCTGATGCAGTATGTTCCTGGCCCTGATCTTCCGAATGGTGGAATCATCATGGGTCTCGAAGGCGTGAAAGATGCATACGAGACTGGACGTGGGGTTTTCAAAACCCGTGCCCGAGTTTCGATTGAGAGTGTGTCCCCTCGAAAAATGGGCATCGTGGTTACCGAGTTGCCATATCTAGTCGGCCCAGAAAAGGTAATCGAGAAGATCAAGGATGGCGTTAACGCCAAGAAACTGCAGGGCATTGCAGATGTAACCGATCTAACCGACAGAACTAATGGCCTAAAGCTCGTTATCGAGTTGAAGACCGGTTTTGACCCTCAAGTTGTTCTCGATCTTCTATACCGATTCACCCCGATGGAAGACTCCTTCGGTATCAACAACGTTGCTTTGGTTGACGGCAGACCACAGACCTTGGGGCTGCGGGACATGTTGGGCGTTTATTTAGCGCACCGCATAACAGTAACCAGGCGCAGAACCAAGAATCGCCTAGGTAAGAGACAAGCCCGTCTGCACCTGCTTGAAGGTCTCCTTGTCGCAATTGACTCCATCGACGAGGTCATTGCAATAATTAGGAACAGCGACGAAGTTGATGAAGCCCGGCAGGCACTTCGCACCCGATTTGCTCTCTCGGAAATCCAGGCCGAGTACATTCTCGAACTGCGCCTTCGTCGCTTGACTAAGTTTTCCAAGATTGAACTCGAAACCGAGCGGGCGAATCTGTTAGACGAAATTGCTCGTCTGGAATCGATTCTGGCTTCAGACCAGAACCTCCGAGCTGTGGTTTCTGCAGAGTTAGCAGAGATCGCCGATAAGTACGGCGATGAGCGTCGAACGACTTTGATCAGCGATGTAACCGAAGTCAAGCCAATTTCACTGGCCAAAGCTGCGTCCGTGAGCGCCGAGCTGGCCGACGCGCCTTGCACGATTGTGGTCAGTTCCTCCGGTCGTGTTGCTCGCGTCGAAGGACACGAAGTGTCGCTTCCGAGCGGTAAGCGCCAGAGCCACGATGCCATCCGAACCCTGATTAGTACATCAACACGCTCTGACATCGGATTCCTAACGAGTGATGGTCTGGTACATCGAATTCACGTTGGTGATGTGCCTAACATTTCAGACGCAAGTTTGATGGGAAGTGCAGTTCAAGCTGATAGCTTCCTTGGCCTAACCAAGGGCGTTCGATTCGTATCAGTGTTTGGACTTGAAGATGGCATCTCCATCGCACTAGGCACCAAGCAGGGAGTCGTAAAACGCGTTCTCTCGGATTACCCCGCCAAGGACGAGTTTGAAATGATCTCTCTAAAACCAGGCGATGAGGTAATCGGTGCTGCGGTGTGTTCGGACGGCGCAACCCTTGTTTTTGTGACCAGCGATGCCCAACTGCTGCATTTCAGTGCTTCCGTGGTTAGACCTCAAGGGCGTCCGGCCGGCGGAATGGCAGGTATCAACCTTTCGCCGGATTCCGCTGTGATTGATTTTGAGGTTATCGACGAAGTTGAAAATGCTTCAGTAATTACTGCTGCGAATAGCTCACTGGCCATACCGGGCACTGATGCGGGAAGCATAAAGATGTCTTCGTTTAGCGAGTTCCCTGGAAAGGGTCGAGCCACCGGTGGCGTGCGGGCGCAGCGATTCATCCGCGGTGAGGATCAGTTGTACTTCGCTGCGGTGGTCTCGGGCGAACCAAAGGCGCTAACTCCTGACGGAAAACCTCTTGCTCTGAATCTGGATCTTGCCAAGCGTGACGCTTCGGGAAACCCGCTTCCGGCCGTTGTTGGTTCGATAGGAATCTAGAGCGAAAGGGTCTTTTCTAGGCGTCGATTCGTTCTCGTTCGAAGCCATCGGCTGAGTCGATGATGAAATCACGTCTAGGGGCAACATCGTTACCCATGAGGAGCTCAAACATGGCCTCCGCCGCGGCAGCGTCTTCAACGCGAACACGCCTCAAGGTTCGTCTAGAGCGATCCATCGTGGTTTCGGCCAGCTGGTCCGCATCCATCTCGCCAAGTCCCTTGTAGCGCTGGATGGGCTCCTTGTATTTTTTGCCCGCCTTGGCTAATTTGCCGAGTAGTTCCTCAAGCTCAGCTTGTGAATACGTGTAAATAACCTCGTTGGCCTTTGAACCGGCATTGATTACCTCCACCCGGTGCAGCGGCGGAACGGCAGCAAACACACGCCCAGCTTCAACCAGAGGCCTCATGTAGCGGAAAAACAATGTGAGCAGCAAGGTTCGAATGTGCGCGCCATCGACGTCAGCATCGCTCATTAGGATTACCTTGCCGTAACGTGCCACATCTAAGTCAAAGCTTCGCCCAGAGCCGGCCCCGAGCACTTGGATGATCGAGGCGCATTCGGTGTTAGACAACATGTCAGAAACCGAGGCCTTCTGGACGTTGAGAATTTTTCCTCGAATTGGAAGTAGCGCTTGGAACTCGCTGTCACGAGCTAGCTTCGCGGTTCCCAGAGCTGAGTCACCCTCAACAATAAATAGTTCAGAACCAGCAGTCTCTTGAGTCCTGCAATCTACCAACTTGGTTGGAAGGGAACTGCTCTCCAGAGCGTTCTTTCTGCGCTGCGTCTCTTTGTGTGTGCGAGCTGAAATGCGGGACTTCATCTCGGCAACTACCTTTTCGAGCAAAAGGGCCGCTTGCGACTTGTCGTCACGCTTTGGACTGTTGAATTTCTCAAGCAAAGCCCTAGAGACAACATTCGCAACAATGTTTTTCACGGCCGGGGTGCCAAGAATCTCCTTGGTTTGGCCCTCAAACTGAGGTTCAGCAAGGCGGACCGTGACCACTGCAGTTAGACCGGCAAGTGCGTCTTCTTTTTCAACTTTGTCGTTGCCAGCCTTCAATTTTCTTGCGTTGGCTTCAACCTGAGACCGCAGGACCTTGAGCACAGACTGTTCAAATCCGGCGATGTGCGTGCCGCCTTTAGGCGTCGCGATTATGTTGACGAAGCTCTTTACGTCTGTGTCGTACCCGGTCCCCCATCGGACGGCTATGTCTACGTCACACTTTCTGGAGACTTCGCGAGAAACCATGTTTCCGGACTCATCAAGCACCGGCACAGTTTCGTTGAAATCTCCCGAACCAGAGAGCTTCCAGGTGGCGGTTAGAGCTGCATCCTTGGCTAAATACTCAACGAATTCGGCAATTCCACCGTCGTACTTGAAATCGTGCTTTGCAATCTCCTGGCCTCGGCGGTCCTCAATGCCAATGGCAAGCCCCGGCACCAAAAAGGCGGTTTGCCGGGCACGACTGAAAAGTTCATCGGACGCAAACACTGCATCTTTGATAAAGATCTGCGGGTCAGCCCAGTAGCGCACTCGCGTACCAGAGACACCCTTTGCTACTTTGCCAACCTCGCGCAAAACCGAAGCATCCTCGAATGGTTTGAATGGGTTTGACGGTGAAATACCGGTGGCGTCGTCAAATACTCCCGGCTCACCGCGACGGAAGGACATGGCGTAAGTCTTTCCGTCTCGATCAACCTGTACATCCAGACGCTGGGACAAGGCATTAACTACCGAAGCACCAACGCCATGAAGACCACCCGACGCAGCATAGCTACCAGAGCCGAACTTTCCGCCTGCGTGGAGCTTGGTAAAGACCACCTCAACACCTGAGAGCCCGGTTTTAGGCTCAATGTCGACCGGTATACCTCTCGCCCGGTCAGAAACCTCTACAGAGTTGTCGGCGTGAAGAACGATGTCAATTTGGTTACCATGCCCAGCCAGTGCCTCATCTACAGAGTTGTCGATAATCTCCCAAAGGCAGTGCATGAGGCCGCGGCTATCGGTCGAACCGATGTACATTCCAGGACGCTTGCGGACGGCATCCAAACCTTCTAGAACCGATAGGTGGCGGGCTGAATAGTCTGAATTAGGCACTAGTCGATGTTAACTCTTGCCAGACGCAGACTCGGGCACAGACACGAACCACAATGGACTTCGCAGTTAGCGAACTTAGGCCATCGATGCGCCAGTTTGGGTCAAGTTTGTGTTCCAATTGAGAGAGGAAAGGTGCATTATGCAAACTGAAGCAACGACTGAAACTGCCGAGACCACCGAGAGCTACCAACTTACTGCGTTGGACCGCTGCGATGAGTGTGGCGCTCAGGCTTATATTCGCGTCGAATTAGCCTCGGGTGACCTGCTATTTTGCTCGCACCACGGTAACGAAAAGAAGCCAGCACTTGAGCCTGTGGCTGTTGCTTGGCACGACGAGAGCAAAAAACTACTCGCTCGCTAGTTCGGATTCCAGCTTCCATATTTCTGAGACGTAGCCATCGATTGCGGTGGCTACGTTTTTATTTAAGTTGCCTGGCAGAACAGAACCACTTCGATCGAGAATCATTTCGAGAATCAGTGAAAGTAACTTCGGATTCTTAGCCAAGACCGGGCCATGTAGCTTTGTGCCAATAACGTTTCCGTGGCGAGAGATGACTGGCAAATCGTTGTCACTATTCACGTAGCCGAGAACCTCAAAACCCTCGAACGGCTCAACCCAAAACTTGGAAACTCGTTCGGTAGCAACAAAGCTGGTCTGAATGTGCCCAAGAAGCTGCCCATGTCTGTCGCTTCCCAGGTGTAGAACCTCGAAACCGGAGTTAACGGCTAGAGTCGGCACTCCGGAATTCAATACCTCAACCAACTCGGCACCACGGTGGGAACCAATTAGATTAATCTCACTCCAAGCGGCCTTGGAGCCATGGCCAACGAGCAAGAAGTCCAAATCCTTGGGAATTGCATCGGTCAAGGTCACAGAAACAACTTCGCAGGGAACACCTCTCCAAGCCAATTCCTTGGCCAGGACTAGGCTGTTGGCAGCATCACCATTCAGGTCTAGGTGGCCAGGATACAAAACGCCAAGTCGAATCATCGAGATACTGCCTCCGGGTCGGTGAAACCAAGAATTCGTCGAGTTCGACGCATGGCGTCAGCAGAGAAAATTACCGTGCGACGAGAGTGTGTCGGTGCGGGAAGCGCAAAAAAGGTATCTAGGGCAACCTGCAAATCATCAGTTACGACTCCCACAGGGATCTCCGAATACGCTAACCGAAGCGCCATTTCGTATGCGTTGTAACCAGAGACCACATCGGCATGTGACAGGGCGTCCATGTTCACGGTCCAGAGCCAAGACGGATCATGCACATCTCGCCCGATCATCACCATGATCCGCTCTGGGTTGGTGGTCAGGTTGTCAAGGTTTAGTTGGAAACTCATCGGGTTCTGAACAAGGATGAACTCAACTTCTTCACCGTTGACCACCGCGATCTCACCACGCGCAAACACCGGAGGCATAGTGGTGATGGTGTTGGAGGCCAATTCAAGGTCGAAATCTGCTCCGAGGTATGACTCTGCGCTCTGCAAGGCTGCAATTGCATCAAGGGCAAAGTGCAAGCCACGATTTGGTAGCTCGACCTCAGCAGCTGCCCCACTCAAAACTACACTGGCACGAAGACCGTCAACGCTCATAACCTCGGCGCTTGGAATTGGTCTTTCTATCTCTGCTTCATAGGTGGGTGCTGTACCCAGCCCGTGTTTTGCATCCGACAAGAGTGATCCTGTGATGCCGAACCATTTGGTGCCTGGATGCTGAACATCTCGGTTGATGATGAGAGTGTTTTGGTCGTCAGCGTTGAGTAAGACTGTGTCTTTTGCACGACGCGCGACCTGGGCCAACTTGTCGCGAACCACGGCTGGGTCGACAAATCGATCGAGTTGATCCTCGAGGACATTAAGAATCGTGACCTGTTTCGGTCGAATTAGGCGCGTGATCTCCTCGGCATGACCCTCATCCATTTCGAGAATCGCAACGTCACCCTTTATGCGACCAAAGATATCCGATTGCTCGATGATCGATGAAAAGAACCCTTGCGCGATGTTGGCTGTGGACGGATTCGTAAACACAGTCTTGCCATGAGCACGAGCGATTCCAACAAGCATCTTTGTAGTCGTGGATTTACCGGCAGACCCCGTGACCACAATCAGTCCATCCGAGAACTTCGAGAGAGTTGCTGCCAAAAGGCCCGGCGCAACCTTACTTACGACAAGACCAGGAAGGGCCGAACCGCCGCCAGGACGAACCAGTCTCACAAGGACACGAACAAACCGCCCTAGGAGAATGGCCGGCAAGAAACGCATGCTTAGTTTTCTAGGTAGTCGCGAAGCATCTGTGAGCGCGATGGGTGGCGCAACTTAGACATTGTCTTCGACTCGATCTGACGAATACGCTCACGGGTTACCCCGAATTCCTCGCCGATCTGATCAAGTGTCTTTTGAACGCCGTCACCAAGACCGAAGCGACTTCTGATCACGCCTGCTTCACGCGGGTGTAGTGAATCAAGAATTCGCTCTAGCTCACGCTGAAGCATTGTGAAACCAACCGCATCTGCTGGCACAACCGCTTCGGTATCCTCGATGAGGTCACCGAACTCGCTGTCGCCGTCTTCACCCAATGGAGTCGAGAGCGAAATTGGCTCGCGCCCATACTTCTGAACCTCAACGACTTTCTCAGGAGTCATATCAAGTTCTCTAGCTAGCTCTTCAGGAGTCGGTTCGCGACCGAGATCCTGAAGCAACTGACGCTGGACTCGAGCAAGCTTGTTGATTACCTCAACCATGTGAACTGGAATTCGGATGGTTCGCGCCTGGTCGGCCATCGCTCGCGTAATCGCTTGGCGAATCCACCAGGTTGCATAGGTCGAAAACTTGTAGCCCTTGGTGTAGTCAAACTTCTCAACCGCACGGATAAGGCCGAGGTTACCCTCTTGAATTAGATCTAGGAACTGCATACCGCGGCCGGTGTAGCGCTTAGCTAGGCTAACCACCAGGCGCAGGTTTGCCTCTAGAAGGTGGCTCTTAGCTCGCTGACCGTCCTTGACAACCCACTTGAGGTCGCGCTCTTCTTCTCGCGTTAGACCGGTCGCCAAAGCCAATTTCTCTTCGGCAAAAAGGCCAGCTTCGATTCGCTTAGCAAGCTCAACTTCAAGCTCTGCGTTAAGAAGGGCTACCTTTCCAATTTGCTTTAGGTAGTCCTTTACCGGGTCGGCTGTCGCACCGGTGATGGTTGTGGTCTGAACCGGAATGTCATCTTCTTCACGATTCGAAAGAACCAAAGCGCCCTCAGGAACAACGATTTTTTCGGTTTCTTCGTGCTCGTCATCGTGGTGTTCATCATCAACCGCTGCGATGTCGACTGCTGAAGCTGCCTCAGCGACAATCTCTTCGACTGACTCAAGGTCATCGATCTCTTCTTCTTCGGCGTCATCGCCGAGACCCTTAGGTGCCTTTGCTGCTTTTGGAGTCTTGGCCTTCGGTGCAGCCTTTGCTTTCGGCGCGGCTTTCTTTACCTTTGTCTCAGATTCGACAACTGCGTCAAGATCAATAACCTCGACGACTGCTTCAACCTTTGCTTTGGCTGTGGTCTTACCTGCTGCCTTAGGCTTCGCAGGAGCCTTGGCGGCAGCCGGGGCATCGGTAACTGCCGACACGGCCTTCTTTGGCTTGACTGCAGCAGCTGGCTTTGCTGCCTCAGTTGAAGCCTTTGGTTGGGCCTTGGTCTTTACTGGAGTGCTAATGGTCTCAGGTTCCTTACTGATTGTTGCTGTGTCCCCCGACGACTTTTCATTTGGGTGCAAAAGGCTAGCTAGAAACCCCCGTTTTTTGCCCGGCACAGAATCATTAGATTGCTTAGCCACTTCTACCTCTCGACATCCCCCGCCTCACGAGCGGGATCGCACGCACCGTTTCGGGCATTACTAAGACCCATGTCAAATCCGCAAATGCGACAGACTGGGTCTAAACGACAATTATGACACGAATCCAGACAAATCCACTAATTTGAACTGCGTTTCAAGCTCGTCGAATTCTAGAACACCTTTTAGACCGCGGTTATTCCTGTCCTTAGGAGTCGATGAAGGCTTTTTCTTTCAACTAGGTACATCGTTAGACCGACGGCAACGACTAGAAATTGAACACTCATAGCCCACCTGAATCCCAGTGCTGTGTAGAGACCTACGTCGAGACCAGCAGAATTTTGAGCCTGTTGCACGGCATCCAAAATAAGACCCGCGACAAACATGGCCATAAATGTGGCCAGAAAACCACCGATGTTCACCAGCCCGTTAGTTGCTCCGAGCGAGGACTTTTTGACAAATGTCCGGGTGTAGTCGAAGGCAATCATGGAAAAAGGTGCGCTAGACGAAAGCACAACAACTAGAAGAGTCAGCGTAAGAATCGAAACTCTTTCCGGACCAAAGATTGTTAGCGACCAAGCGAGGACTATCGATAGCGAAACCACCACAACTGCCCTATCGCGCATCGCAGGGTATTTGGAACACACGGTGCTTACTAATGGGCCAACCACGAAACCCATAATCACGAACGACCCAATGATGAGCGAGGCCAATTCTTTCGATAGCCCCTGACCATTTACTAAAAATGGGTATCCCCAAAGCAAGATAAAGACTGATGTTGCCGACTGGAGTGTGAAGTGCGTCCAAAATGCCATTCGAACCCCCGGATGGCGGCTATTTAAGAGGAGTGTACTGAAGACACTTTTTAGTGACTTCACCTTGTGATGCAGAACATCGGGCTCACGATCATCCCGTACCACCACAAGGCTCACAACTACAAGCAATAGGGTAACGATACTGAGCGTTGAAAACGCAATGGACCAACCTTGTAGATGGAGTAGAGCCGCAAACGGGATTGCCGAAACTGCCTGCCCCAACTGCCCAATGTTGGTAAGAAGCTGTTGTCGGCGCGAGGCTTTGGCTCCCGAGTACCAACCATTAATGAGCCGAATCATGGAGATGAAAATAAACGCATCCCCCATACCTAAAAGCATTCGACCTACCACTGCAGGTGAGATTTCGACACTGACGGCCACCAAAATCTGACCAACGCTCATTAGTACTGAGCCAAGCACCAACAAGATGCGTGCCCCATAGCGATCAAGAAGGAGGCCAACCGGAACCTGCATCGCAGCATAGACGGCCAACTGGGCAACAGCCAGGGTTGACAATTGTGCTGCTGAAACCGCAAACCTTTCGGAGGCCTCAAGCGTTGCCACACCCAGGCTGCTTCGATTAGTCACTGCAAGGAGGTAGGCAAAGGCCCCGGCAGCCATCACCCAGGAACCTCGCGAATTTCTCACTCTGCCATCATTACAGGACTTGAAGTCCTACGCTGACTAGATGAGCAAAAAACTGGCAATCGTCACCGGAGGCACTGCGGGAATCGGCTTAGAAACTGCAATTGCCTTGGCAAAATCAGGGTTTGACCTTGTCATAACAGGCCGCTCAAAATTCAAGGCCGAATCGGCGTTGGAGAAGCTTTCCGTAGCTGCCAGCAACGCCAAGGTTGAGTGGGTTGAGCTGGACCTATCAGACCTGGATTCCGTGCGATTTTTCAGCCGCTGGCTGGGTAGCAGAAAATGGGACCTGCTGGTGAATAACGCTGGGGCAAAGGTTGAACGCCCCTTCAAAACCACGAAGCAGGGATTCGAATGGCACATCGGTGTAAACCACATAGCCCACCTCTTTTTGTCGCAGGTCTTGGTAAATAGAGGAAGAGACGGCGCACGAATCGTTTTTGTTTCCTCCATCGTTGCGCGACGAAGCTCAGGGATGCTTCTGAATAACTACGAGTCGCAGTCCCCCGGTGTTGCCTATCGCGACTCCAAACTCGCGAATCTGGTCACCGCTATCAATCTGGGAAAAGCCCTAGCTGAAAACGACCTAGACATCACAGTGACCATGGCCCACCCGGGCTTTACCAGGGCATCAGCCTACGGCACAAAGCTGATTAGAGCGGCAGAGGTTGTATTGGCTCAACCGGCTTCTACGGGAGCCAAGCCGGTCATATCAGCGTGCTTCTCCGAAGCCAATACCTACTGGGGACCAAAGTATTTCGAACTTTGGGGACCTCCGACTCGGGTGAATCTACCCGAATCAGTAGTTTCTGCTATCGACAAGGGTGAGATTTGGTCCGACTCTCTTGGAGAGATTCGACGGTACCTAGCCGGTGAAATAAGACCTGATTAGCTCAATCCTCGTCGGCTGAGTTTTTTCGACGATTTGCCAGGTAGCTCTCAAGTTCTTCGGCGATTTCTTCTGCAGAAGGAATGCGTGATTCAGGCCTGACCATTGGTGCTCGAATTGGGCCACTTGATTCAGAGCCGTAACCCGCCTCGAGAGCCGAAATCATCTTGGCCAGATCCTCATTTTTCTCTACCTGTTCGTTGATCTTCCCAAGAACTACATCACCTAACTCTCGCAAGCTGTCAGTAGGGAAAACGAGACCGGTGGCAGCGGATACTTGCTCGAATGCCTTGACGGCGGCTTGAGGATAATCGGTGTCTGAAAGGTAGTGAGGAACAAGCATCACGAGCCCAGCAATGGGTAAGTCAATCGCCGAGAGTTTGAACTCGATCAAATGTAGAACGTTGCCTGGAACCTGGGTTTGAGGCTTCCACTCTGAAACCGAGGCAATGATGTCGGCTCGATTACCTGAGACCGTTACCCCCACAGGTTTGGTGTGTGGAACTGGGAAAGGAATGGCATTCACCCACGTGAAATCCTTCACCGCAAGATCTTCCACTATTTCCTGAACTGCAACGGTGAAGTTCTCCCAGCGAAAATCGGGCTCGTAGCCGTGCAGGTAGAGAAACGGCTGATTTGCTTCGTCATGAACTAGATACAGCCCCAGGGTTGCAGGCTCGTAGTCGGCGATGTGATCGCGCTCGAAGTACATGACTGGTCTTCTTGAACGGTAGTCGAGTAAATCATCGTTATTAAATCGCAGCACAAGTTCGTGCGACAGCGACGAAAATATGTGATCCGACATCTGAGTTAGTACATGCCCGGCATCAGTGAAGCCGCTGAATCCGGCCAACAGACTGAGCCCCTTAGGAATGCTCGCAGGATCTACGGCGTAGGTGTAAAGGTCTTGTTGCTGAGTCATGACGACAATCCTAACTTTCGGCCGATTAACATGGTCATTATGAATAACTTCAAGGTCCAAGTCACCGCCAAAATTCCTACGGCCAAGCAGGGTTCGGTGATTATCTGCGGAGTCTCTAAGACTCCTAATGAGCTGTCCTTGGTTTCAGCAGATTTGGACCTAGACGCACTTACCGGCCAAAAGCTTGAACTTTTGGGTGTGAAGGCAAACCTCGAATCGCTCGCACTTATACCCGGCCCCTCAGGTTCAGTACTTGGGTTGGTCGGTCTAGACGCTGACCTGGCACCAGAAGACAAACTTCGCCAGCTTGGAGGCGTAATTGCTCGCGGCTGCAAGGAATTTTCGGAAGTAGTAGTTGCACTCCCAGACTTGGATGGGAACGCAGCATTGAATCTGATTGAGGGTTTTTCACTCGGCTTGTATGAGTACACACCTTATAAGTCGAATGCAGCTAAGACTTTGGTGAAGAAGCTCACTGTGGTGTCATCAGCCAAGGTAACTGCAGCGGCACTTACTGAGATCCAATTGGTCTGCCAAGCCGTCCACGTTGCGCGCGACCTGGTGAACCAGCCGGCCAATGACTTGTATCCAGCATCTTTTGAGGCACATGCCAAAAAATCCATAAAAGGCCTGCCTCTATCCATTGAAACCTGGGATGAGAAGGCCTTGGTTAAGGCTGGCTTTGGGGGAATCGCTGCAGTAGGTGCTGGATCCTCGAGACCTCCACGCCTTCTAAAAATTACCTTCGCACCCAGGGGCGCAAAAAAGCATCTTGCTCTGGTTGGAAAGGGAATCACCTTCGACACTGGTGGCTTGAGTCTGAAACCTGCTGAGTCAATGGTTGGAATGAAGTACGACATGACCGGAGCAGCTACCGTTTTGCAGTCGGTAATTGCGGCTGCGCAGTTGGGCGTAAAGACCAGAGTGACGGGCTGGATTTGCCTAGCCGAAAACATGCCATCGGGTACAGCAACCCGACCAAACGACGTGATCAAGGCTCGCAATGGAAAGACCATTGAGGTTCTCAACACAGATGCAGAAGGACGCCTAGTCCTGGCTGATGGCCTCTCGGCCGCCAGCGAGGAACATCCTGACCTCATCGTTGACATCGCTACCCTCACCGGAGCAGCGACCATTGCACTCGGAAATCGCACGGCCGGCCTGATGGGCGATGACGATGCTGTTGAGCTAGTAAAGGGTGCAGCGTCAGAGACGGCCGAACCAGTTTGGCACATGCCCCTGCCACAGGAACTACGCCCGCTACTAAATTCTGACATCGCTGACATAGCTAATGTGAAGATCGGCAACCGTGCTGGCGGGATGCTTATCGGCGGGCTATTTCTTCGTGAGTTTGTTGGCTTCGAGAAAAAGAATCCGTCCAAACGAATTTCATGGGCACACCTCGACATTGCCGGACCATCAGACAACTCATCTGGCCCCTACGGCTTCACACCAAAGGGTGCCACCGGAACAATGGTCCGAACCATGGTCGTTTTGATAAAGCAACTTGCCTCAAAGGTTTAGTCGCGAAACATAGTAAAGTTTGAGGGTATTCGCGAGATGGAGATATAAGTGGCCGACCACAACTTTGACGTTGTAATCCTTGGTGGAGGAAGTGGTGGCTATGCAGCCGCCCTACGATCAGCTCAATTGGGTAAAACCGTTGCTCTGGTAGAGAAAGACAAACTAGGCGGAACTTGCCTTCACCGTGGTTGCATCCCAACCAAAGCACTGCTTCACTCTGCAGAAATTGCCGACAATGTCAAAGAAGCAGCTCACTTCGGTGTTCAGGCTACCTTCGGCTCAATTGACATGCCAGCCGTCAACAACTACCGAAACTCAATTGTTGACCGCCTCTTCAAAGGCCTTACTGGCTTGGTCGGATCAAAGAACATCACCGTTGTCTCAGGAGAAGGCCGCCTAGTGGGCCCAAAGACTATCCAGGTCAACGGCGATAACTACACCGGCGAGAACATTGTTCTCGCATCAGGCTCATACAGTCGAACCCTTCCAGGCCTAGAAATCGGCGGCCGTGTAATCACTTCAGAGCACGCGCTCCAGTTGAACTTTGTCCCAAACAAGGTCGTCGTACTCGGCGGCGGCGTGATCGGTGTTGAATTCGCTTCTATCTGGAAGTCTTTCGGAGCCGAAGTCACAATTATTGAGGGCCTACCTTCACTGGTGCCGAATGAAGACGCATCAGTTAGCAAGGCTTTGGAGCGCGCATTCCGCAAGCGCGGCATTGACTTTAAGACTGGTGTTCGGTTCTCTGGCGTTGACCAGAACGAGCACGGCGTGATCGTTCGCTTGGAGTCTGGCGAAGCAATTGAGGCAGAACTATTGCTTGTTGCTGTTGGGCGTGGCCCAAATACTGCTGGTCTCGGATACGAAGAGCAGGGCGTGCAGATGGACAGAGGATTTGTCCTCACCAACGAGCGTCTGCAGACCAACATTCCAGGCGTTTACGCAGCAGGCGACATTGTTCCTGGTCTTCAGCTGGCTCACCGAGGATTCCAGCAGGGTATTTTCATCGCAGAAGAGATTGCAGGGCTCAAGCCAGCAGTCATCGATGAAAACGGTATTCCAAAGGTCACCTACTGTGAGCCTGAGATTGCCTCTGTCGGATTGAGTGAGGCAAAAGCTGCCGAAACTTACGGTGCCGAAAACATCTCAACTTACGAATACAACCTTGGTGGCAACGGCAAGAGCCAGATCCTTGGCACCGCTGGCTTCATCAAGCTAGTTCGTCGCAACAACGGTCCGATTATCGGTGTTCACATGATTGGATCACGTGTCGGCGAGCAGATCGGCGAAGCACAACTTATTGTGAACTGGGAGGCATATCCTGAGGATGTCGCAACCTTGGTACACGCCCACCCAACCATGAATGAAGCAATCGGAGAGGCTCACCTAGCCATCGCCGGCAAGCCACTTCACGCCCACGCATAAAGAATATTTCCCACAAGGAGCAGCATTAAATGAGTGAATCAGTAGTACTTCCAGCGCTGGGTGAAAGCGTAACCGAGGGTACTGTTACCCGTTGGCTAAAGAAGGTCGGTGACAGCGTTGCCGTAGACGAACCTCTAGTAGAGGTCTCCACCGACAAAGTTGATACCGAGATTCCTTCGCCAGTCGCCGGTGTTATTGAGCAGATTTTGGTTCAAGAAGACGAAACCGTTCAGGTTGGTGCGGTCCTAGTAGTAATTGGAGACGGCTCAGGTTCTGCCGCTGCTCCAGTTGCAGACGCGCCAGCGGCAGCTCCGGTTGAAGCTGAGCCAGTCGTGGCCCCTGTTGTTGCAGCGCCTGTTGCTCCACCGGTTGCACCAGTTGTTGCTGCTCCAGTCGCACCAATTGTTCCTCCAGTTGTCGCAGCTCCTGTGGTTGCTCCAGTAGCACCCGTTGCTCCGGTAGCACCAGTTGTTCCGGCTCCAGCTATGACCACTCCATCCGTTGCTTCAGACGCTGGCTACGTGACTCCTCTGGTTCGCAAGCTGGCTAATGAGACCGGTATTGACTTGACCCAAATCGCTGGCACTGGCGTTGGTGGTCGTATCCGCAAGGATGACGTTCTTGCCGCTCAGTCAGCGCCTGCACAGTCTGTTCAAGCTGCTCCGTCTGCGCCACTTCACATCCGTGCCGAGGCGTCTCCGCTTCGTGGAACCACTGCTCCTATGTCTCGCCTACGCAAGGTTCTTGCCGAACGAGCTGTTGCGTCTATGGTCTCTACGGCACAGCTGACCACCGTTGTTGAGGTAGACGTCACCAAGATCGCTTTGCTCCGCCAGCGTGTGCAGGCCGACTTCGTTGCCAAATCTGGTGGCAAATTGAACTTCATGCCATTCTTTGCACTTGCCGCGGCCGAGGCCCTTCGTGTTCACCCGAAGCTAAACGCGACCATCGATGGCGACAACATCGTTTACCACGGTACCGAGAACATCTCATTTGCGGTTGACACTGAGAAGGGACTGCTCACACCGGTTATCCGTGATGCAGCGAGCCTGAACATCATGCAGACCGCCCAGCAGATCGCCGATCTAGCCGGGCGTACACGCGCCAACCAGCTGAAGCCTGATGAGCTCGGCGGTGGAACATTCACACTGACCAACACCGGTTCACGAGGCGCACTCTTCGACACTCCAGTTGTGTTCCTACCTCAGGTAGCGATTCTCGGAACCGGCGTAGTCACCAAGCGCCCTGTAGTTGTAACCGATTCAAATGGTCAGGACGCCATCGCAATTCGCAGCATGGTTTACCTAGCGTTGTCTTACGACCACCGTCTGGTCGATGGCGCTGACGCCAGCCGCTTCTTGGTTGATGTCAAGACCCGCCTAGAAGAGGCAAACTTTGAGGGCTTGCTGGGCCTATAGCGGCTAGTTTGGTCCTCAGGATTGCCCGGTAGATCTGCTGCTACCGGGCAATCTTTTTTAACTGCCAGGTAGAGCCACTCTTTACTAGGGTTGCCTTCAAAATCCAGGGGCCCTCCGCACAGTCAACCTCAACCACAAGCAGGCGCAATCCGCCGAGATCTACTCGGCTAACTTCTTTGAATCCAGAGCCCTCTCTCAGGAACGTCCCGACGGACTTTAAATCCTCACTTGAAGTGTGGCAAAGCCCCAGCGAAGACGTTGGGTCAGGCTTGGAATGAGCACTCACGACCGGCATCGGGTGGATTTGTTGCTCGCTCTGGATTTCCACAGGGAATGACGCGATTACCAGAAGAGCTGAAACCAGCAACAAGGGCAGTGCCAGAAACAAGCTCCAGCCACGCAAGTACTTGCCGGGTGACAAAGTGCGGACCTCACCTGGTTCGCTCGACATGAGCCAGATGCGACCGGACCGACATCGCAGTATGTCAACAAGGTTTTCATCCTGGTGCAAATTGACAGCCCATGGAGTCAGCACCGAGCGACGTAACATTACTCCCCCATTCGGACCGGTGTACTTGAAACCCCGTGAGTATCGGCGCAAGGATTTCTTGGGAATACCCCGGATGTTTGGCTTAGGTGAGAGGTGAACCATGCACTCATCATGCTCGCAGTCTCATTCCGTCTGGGCGCATGCAGCAAAACTGTTGAGAATTAGGGAACATACTCGGCGGGAGGCGAGTTTAGACTTAACAAATGCCTGACTTTCTCACCGCCGGACTTAGCCCTGATTTCATCGGCTATGAAGAGGGATGGCAACTGCAGCGTGAGATCCATACCAGGGTTGTTGCTCATGAAATCCCAGACACTGTAATCCTGCTTGAACATTCCTCGGTATTTACCGCTGGTAAGCGCACCGAAGACTCGGAGCGCCCAGTTGATGGCACGCCTGTAATCGATGTTGACCGCGGTGGAAAAATCACATGGCATGGTCCTGGTCAGTTGGTTGGCTATCCGATTATGAAACTCCCAAGACCAATCGATGTTGTCGGTTACGTACGATGGCTTGAAGAGGTTCTTATAAAAACCTGCGCCGAGTTTGGCCTGCTCACAGAGCGAGTCGAGGGGCGAAGTGGGGTGTGGGCTCCTCTGAATGGAAGCCATGTCAAGGTCGCTGCCATAGGCATTCGCGTAGCGGAACACACCACAATGCACGGGTTTGCTCTCAACTGCAATAATTCGCTCGATCCCTATGAAACAATCATTGCTTGTGGCATCAGAGATGCTAAAACCAGCACACTCACCGAACTTTTAGGGCGAGAGATCACCCCCGCCATGGCGGCCGAAGTTGTAAAAAAACACCTCAAAGAGATTGGCAAGGTCGAACTGTGACCGAACAAAAACCCGAGCGCAAGCTACTAAGAATCGAAGCTCGCAACAGCTCAGTACCAATCGAAAAGAAGCCGGAATGGATCAAGACCACGGCGCACATGGGGCCTGAGTATCAAGCCCTACAGAAGCTAGTTAAAGGCGAGAACCTTCACACCGTCTGCCAAGAGGCAGGATGCCCAAACATATTCGAGTGTTGGGAAGACCGCGAGGCAACATTTCTGATCGGTGGGTCTCAGTGCACGAGACGCTGCGATTTCTGCCAGATCGACACTGGTAAGCCAGACGCTTTTGACGCAGATGAACCGCGACGCGTGGGGGATTCTGTGCGCCAGATGGAACTTCGATACGCGACCGTCACTGGCGTTGCAAGAGATGATCTTGAGGACGAAGGTGCTTGGTTGTATGCCGAGACCATCCGCCAAATCCACCAGCAATCGCCAGGTACGGGCGTCGAAATTCTGGTACCTGACTTCTCAGGAAATCCGGCACTGCTTGGAAAAGTGTTTGACGCGCGCCCAGAGGTATTTGCCCACAATGTCGAGACGGTTCCACGAATCTTCAAAGAGATTCGACCTGCTTTCCGTTATGAGCGCTCACTAGATGTACTTACTCAGGCTAGAGATTACGGGCTCGTGACCAAATCGAATTTGATTCTCGGCATGGGAGAAACCCGCGAAGAGATTTCTCAGGCTATGCAGGACCTTTTTGATGCCGGAACTGACATCCTCACCATTACCCAGTACCTGCGACCAACACCTAAGCACCACCCAGTCAGCCGATGGGTAAAACCCATTGAGTTTGCAGAAATGGCCGAAGAAGCCGAAGAAATCGGATTCCTTGGGGTTCTATCGGGGCCACTGGTCCGCAGTTCCTACCGCGCCGGACGACTCTGGGCTCAAACAATGCAGAAGAAGGGCTTTGAAATCCCTTCCCATCTCAGTCATCTAGCCGAGGCTGCTGCGAAAAGCGGTTTTGGACAGGCAGTTCACTAGAAACTTCGCGATAAGGTTATTCAATGGCTAAAAAAGACACCAAAACTCAAAAAGCACCTGGTCAAATGCGTCAGCTTTGGCGCGTCTATGTAATGACCGCCAAGGGCGACAAGACTTCCGTCCTATGGGCGTCACTTGGATTTGTACTTACCGTTTTGGCAGCCATCACTTTTAGCGCCGTGACTGCTCCTGGCAATGTAACCAACCTGGTCCTATTCAGCATTACCGGAGTTCTCTCGGGCATTTTGGTCGCGATGATTGTCATGTCTCGCAAGGCCGAGCGCGTTGCGTACATGCAAATCGAAGGTCAGCAAGGCGCAGTTGGCGCAGTGGTGGCCAATGGACTGCGCCGTAACTGGCGCGGAAGCGAGATGCCGGTTGCGATCAACGGCAAGACCCGCGATGCCGTCTATCGCACCATCGGTCCGGGTGGAATCGTTTTGATTGGTGAGGGTCCGAAGTCACGCGTTCAGCCTTTGCTTGAAGACGAGCGCAAGAAGGTTTCGCGAATCGCTCCGGGCGCCCCGATTCAGACCATTATTGTGGGCACCGATGAGAATTCAGTGCGAATTTATGACTTGAAGAAGTCACTTTACAAACTCAAGAAGGTTCTGAACCGGTCTGAGGTTTCAGTGGTCGATAAGCGTCTGGCATCGCTTGGCATGAACATTTCAATTCCAAAGGGAATGGATCCTGCAAAAATCCGCGCATCACGCAAGTAATCGCTGCTTCTAGCAGAGTGTTTTTAGCGCAGTACTAACGCTGTTCCAGCCAATTTGTCGTGTAGACCGCGATTATCGTTGTCCCAAACAATTGCCGGGATGATCAGCAAGATCATCGAAACACGCAAAAATGCAGCTCTGAATCCGACGTATGGATGCCCCAGTCTAAGAACACGCATTCGACAAATCACGTGACCGAAGCTCGCACCGAGGGTGGCAACCATTAGCCATTGCATCAGCCCAAAGGCAACCAGGGTGGCTAGGTTATCGCCGGCGAACAACCCGGCGGAGATTAGCAGCGAAATCCCCCAGTCAATACAAAGCCCAATAACTCTCCTTGGAACCTTTGCGAGGGATCCGGGGCCCTGTTCTGGAAGGCCAAGCCGCTTTCCGGCCCACAGTTTTTCTGTCATCACCCTTCGAGCCTAGTCAAAAGTTTTACATGGCTGAAACATTCGCTGGTTAGCGAGCACGGCGCGAAAAGATAGACTTTTCCTTGATGGCGTAATGATGTGCCAGAGTTTCCACCATCCACCATTTGAAGGGATTCCCCCTATGTTCAAGACTGCCTCAGAGGTTGTTAAGTACATCAAGGACAACGACGTAAAGTTCCTTGACGTTCGATTCACCGACCTACCTGGTGTTCAGCAGCACTTCAACCTTCCAGCAGCGATGATCGATGAGCAGTTCTTCATCGATGGTCAGTTGTTCGACGGTTCATCTATCCGTGGCTTTGCCTCAATCAATGAGTCAGACATGCAGCTCATCCCAGACGTCGGCACCGCATACATCGATGCATTCCGTGCTCAGAAGACTCTGGTTATGATCTTCGACGTTTACAACCCACGTAACGGTGAAATCTACGGTCGCGACCCACGCCAGACTGCCAAGAAGGCTCAGGCTTACCTTGCAACCACCGGCATCGCAGACACCGCATTCTTTGCCCCAGAAGCTGAATTCTTCATCTTTGATGACGTTCGCTACGAGTACAAGCAGAACGGCTCAATGCACTTTGTTGACTCAGATGAAGCTGCTTGGAACTCAGGCCGCGAAGAGGCCGGCGGTAACCTAGCTAACAAGACCCCTTACAAGGGTGGATACTTCCCAGTTACCCCAACCGACAAGCACGCTGACATGCGCGATGACATCGTTTCAGAGCTTCTTGCAGTAGGCCTAGAGGTAGAGCGCAGCCACCACGAGGTTGGTACTGCAGGCCAGGGTGAGATCAACTACAAGTTCGACACCCTACTTTCATCTGCAGATGACATTCTGAAGTTCAAGTACATCGTCAAGAACGTAGCTGAGCGTTGGGGCAAGACTGCCACCTTCATGCCGAAGCCACTATTCGGCGACAACGGCTCAGGTATGCACGTTCACATGTCTCTCTGGAAAGATGGCAAGCCATTGTTCTACGACGAGTCAGGCTACGGCGGTCTTTCAGACCTAGCACGCTGGTACATCGGTGGTATTTTGAAGCACGCTCCATCACTGCTTGCATTCACCAACCCAACCGTAAACAGCTACCACCGCCTAGTTCCAGGTTTCGAAGCGCCAGTAAACCTTGTTTACTCAGCTGGTAACCGTTCGGCTGCTATCCGCATCCCGATGACCGGAACAAACCCTAAGGCAAAGCGCATTGAGTTCCGCGCTCCTGATGCATCGTCTAACCCATACCTAGCATTCGCAGCAATGCTTATGGCTGGTCTTGACGGTATCAAGAACCGCATCGAGCCACACGAGCCTGTTGACAAGGACCTTTACGAGCTACCAGCAGAGGAAGCAGCACTTATTCCTCAGGTTCCTGGAAACCTTGAAGATGTTCTTAAGGCTCTTGAGGCAGACCACGACTACCTTCTAGAGGGCGGCGTGTTCACCAAGGACCTCATCGAGAACTGGATCAACTACAAGCGCGAGCACGAGATCAAGCCTCTTGCTCTTCGACCTCACCCATACGAGTTCGAGCTGTACTTCGGTTGCTAATCAACTAAAGAGAAGGACCCTGCCGAAAGGCGGGGTCCTTTTTTTATACCTAATTCAAGAGGGAATGCTATTCGGGCTTGGCGTCCGGTTCGAATCCGTAAAAGATGCGCTCAAACACAGCACGAGAGCGCCGAGTGAACGCCAAATAATCCTCTTGAAGCTGGCCCGCTCCCCCTCGCGGATATTCCAGAATTCGAGCCATACCTTCGAGTTGACGACGATCAGTCGGCAGTACATCCGTCCGCTTGTTGGCCCACAAGATTGAAGCAGAACGAACCCGAGACGCAAGTGTCCAAGCCTCAGCTAACACGCGTGCGTCATGCTCCGCAATTAGCCCCTCACGTGCGCAAGCCTCAAGCGCCTGCAGCGTTTTGGGTGTTCGAATTGAGGGGTGTTCATTCCCGTACTGAAGCTGAAGAAGCTGCACGAGCCACTCGACGTCGCTCAATGAACCTCGGCCAAGTTTCAAGTGTCGGCGCGGGTCAGCGCCTAGCGGAAGTCGTTCAGTCTCAACCCGGGCCTTGATTCTGCGAATCTCTACTATGGCGCTTTCCGTCAACTCGGTTGGGTATCGGTATTGATTGATGAGCGTCAAAAATTGCGATTGCAACTCGGAGGAACCAGCTATCGGACGCGCTCTGAGCAGGGCCTGGGCCTCCCAGGTGTTAGCCCATCGGGCATAGTAGGCAGCATAGGAATCAAGCGAACGAGCAACCGGACCGTTTTTGCCTTCAGGTCGCAAATCAAGATCCAACTCAAATTCAAGAAGTGGGTCAGAACTTAGCCGCTTGATTTCACTAATAACTCTTTCGGCCACTTTTTGCGCGAGAGCGGGATCGGCGCCATCAGTTACCCGGTAAACGAACATCACATCCGCATCCGAACCAAAGCCGAGCTCTTCGCCGCCGAAGCGACCCATTGCAATAATTCCGAGATCTACGTGCTCACTGACTGATCCTGGTGCTAGATCCAGGTCCTTGAATTCAACTGCGATACTCAACACCGCCCGCAGATAGGATTCAAATAGGCCGCTGAGGCTGTTTGACACCTGTGTTATGTCGATGTCACCAAGGACAGCTCCAAGCGCTATGCGAAGGGTTTCACGCCTCCGAATGCTCCGGACACCGTTAATCGCCTTCTCTGAAGAATCGTGGCGCCCGATAACCGCTTCGAATTCACTTGTGATCTCGGAAGTAGCCAACGGAATTAGGTCTTCGGGCTTCTCGAACCAAGCCGCAGCCTCGGGGATACGCTCAAAAAGGCTTGTGGCCAGCTTGCTGTTAGCAAGAACCTGAGTCATTCGCTGGGCCGCATACGTGCTGTCCCGCAGCATGCGCAAGTACCAGTGGGACTCCCCTAGATCCTCGCTTAGTCGACGGAAGGAAAGCAGCGCAGAATCTGGGTCAGAACCCTCAGAGAACCATTGCAGCAGGACAGGCAGCAACTGCTTTTGAATCGCTGCCCTCCTCGACAACCCTGAAGTCAACGCGGCGATGTGTACAAGCGCTCCCTTTGGATCCTGAAAACCGATGGCGTGCAGTCGGTCCTCGGCCTGAGTGTCAGTGAGAGAGAGACTTTCACCATCTAAACGAGACACGGCGCTCAGCAGTGGCCGGTAAAAAATCTTTTGATGAAGAGCCCTGACTTCCAATTTGACCGAGTCCCAAGCCGATAAAAGCTCCTCAACGGTCCACTTTGGATTCACAGCGCGAGCCAATGCGCGACGGCGAGTATCACTCGCGGGCATCAGATGGGTACGACGCATGTCCGAAAGTTGAATCCGGTGCTCAAGAAGACGCAAGAAACGGTAGCTCTCTGCAAATGCCGCTGCCTCTGAACGGCCGACATACCCTGCAGTGGCCAGAGCGTTTATAGCCGAAATCGTGTCTCTGTGCCTGACCGATGGGTCGGTACGTCCATGCACAAGCTGCAGGAGTTGCACGGTGAATTCAACGTCTCTAAGGCCGCCGGGGCCGAGCTTAATTTGAGCGTCCACTTCACTTGCCGGAATGTAATCGGTGACACGCTCACGCATCTTTTGTACCGACTCAACGAAGTTCTCACGTGATGCAGAGGACCAAACCTTTGGCGCGAGAGCGTTGACATATGCTTCGCCCAGTTCCGAAGAACCTGCAAGCGGCCGTGCTTTAAGGAGCGCCTGGAACTCCCAGCTTTGGGCCCAACGCTCGTAGTAGGCGAGGTGCGATTCGAGAGTGCGAACCAGTGCTCCTGATTTACCCTCCGGTCGCAGATTTGGGTCTACCTGCCACAGCATAGGTTCAGCAGCCGTTGCGTCGATAGCCCGCATCATCCGGGTGGCTAACTTGGTGGCAATTTCAACTGCACGCTCATTAGCAAGTTCGGCGCTTTTGCTGCCAGCGACATAGATTACGTCAACATCGCTGATGTAATTCAGCTCACGGGCGCCACACTTACCCATAGCGATGACTGCAAATTCTGTACTTTGAATCTCCTCGGCAGTAAATACTCCATGGTCGGCAGTGCTCGACAGTTCAACCCGAGCAATTTCGATTGCGACTTCCAAAGCGGCACCAGCAATGTCTGCCAGAGATGCCGCGACAGACGGCAATCCGGCTTTGACGTCAACCATCGAAAGGTCATAGATAGCGATTTGCAGCAAAGATTCTCGGTAGGCAATTCGAAGAGCAGACCAGACATCAGGAGAATTGAACCCGGGCACCAGCAGGTGCGCAACTCTGGATCTAAAAAACTCGGTGGCCAAAGCCTGAGTCGGCAAGGCGGCAATTGCCTTATCGAAGTAGTTCAGGCATTCGGGCCGACGCTTTAGGAAATCGCCAAGCGCCGATGACGCTCCGAGCAGCAAACACAGCCTGCGCGATGAGTCCGGCTTTTTGAGGATTGCCTTTACCTTGGCCGAGTTTGATTCAGCTAGAAATAGCAAGGCATTCAATGCCTGGTCAGGATCAGCGCATACGGCTAGGTCAGCCAATGCTGAACGACCCGAGTCACCAACCAGTTTCACCAGTTGGTCGAGTTTTGCGGTCGTAGAACTTAGGTCGGCAAAACCGAACCTGGCCAGCTCAGACAGACCCATGCCACGACCTCTATCGGACATGCAATTCCCCTAGAGGGTCTCGAGGTTCTGCTTTAGTTCGAAAGGCGTCACCTGTGCTCGGTAGGCTGCCCACTCGCGGCGCTTGTTAGCCAGCACGTAACTGAATACTTCCTCGCCCAAGGTCTCTGCTACCAACTCAGACTCCTCTAACTTGCGAATCGCGTGGTCAAGGCTTTGTGGCAGCGGCTGAATTCCCATGGCGCGTCGTTCGGCGTCATTTAGGCTCCAAACATTGTCCTCGGTCTCAGCTGGCAGAGGATACTCTTCTTGAATTCCCTTGAGCCCAGCATTCAGCAGCAACGCGTACGCAAGGTACGGATTCGCAGCTGAATCGATCGCCCGATATTCAATGCGCGAAGAGTTTCCCTTGTCTGGCTTGTACAGCGGAACCCTAATTAGAGCCGAGCGGTTGTTGTGGCCCCAGCAAACAAAGCTCGGAGCCTCGCCGCCACCCCAGAGACGCTTATACGAATTCACGTACTGGTTAGTTACAGCGGTGATTTCTGGTGCGTGTCGAAGCAGTCCGGCAATGAAATGCTTTGCGGTTTTTGAAAGGTGATACTGGGAGCTTGGGTCGAAGAATGCGTTTGTATCACCCTCGAATAGCGACATGTGGGTGTGCATTCCAGAACCAGGGTGCTGGGTGAACGGCTTTGGCATAAAGGTGGCATAAACACCCTGCTCAATAGCAACCTCTTTGATCACAGTTCTAAAGGTCATGATGTTGTCAGCCATAGTTAGGGCGTCGGCATAACGAAGGTCGATCTCGTTCTGGCCCGGGCCACCTTCGTGGTGGCTAAACTCGACTGAAATACCGAGTTGCTCGAGCATCGAAACCGCACGGCGACGGAAATCATGGGCGGTGCCGCCCGGAACATTGTCAAAGTAGCCAGCGTTGTCAACTGGAACAGGCTCGCCGTTGGCATCAAGCTGGGTGGACTTCAGAAGGTAAAACTCAATCTCAGGGTGGATGTAGAACGAGAAGCCCATGTCAGAGGCCTTGGCAAGTGCCCGACGCAAAACATTTCGTGGATCAGCCGCAGCTGGCAAGCCATCCGGAGTCTGAATGTCACAGAACATTCGCGCGGTTGGATCGATCTCGCCACGCCAAGGAAGAATCTGGAAAGTGCTTGGATCAGGCTGAGCAAGCATGTCCGCCTCGTAGGTACGGGCTAGTCCCTCAATCGCTGACCCATCGAATCCAAGACCCTCAGCAAACGCCCCCTCGACTTCAGCCGGCGCGATCGCAACAGACTTCAATGTTCCTGCCACGTCCGTGAACCAAAGGCGAATAAATTTCACGCCTCGCTCTTCAATTGTGCGAAGGACGAAATCTGTCTGCTTATCCATCGAGTGTTCCTCTCTCTACCCTGCTACTAGGCTAATGGTTATGCCGATTGTTCGCTTAGCTATGGCCCAGACCAACCCGATTGTTGGAGACATTTCTGGAAACGTGGCCCGTTGCCTCGCCACAGTTCGTGAAGCCGCCGCCAACCAGGCCAATTTGGTGGTTTTCGGCGAAATGTGTGTTACCGGCTACCCAATCGAGGACCTAGCAACCAGACCTGATTTCATCGAGGCTGCCGAATCTGCCGTTCGTGAGTTGGCCGGTGACCTAGAGAGCGATGGATTTGGTGATATTGCTGTGGTCATCGGGCATCCGAGCCGGGCATCCTCGAGTACCTGGGCGATTGCGCACAACAGCTCCTCAGTCTTGCTTGGTGGAACGGTATTAGGACGCTATGACAAGCACCACCTGCCTAACTATTCAGTTTTTGACGAGTACCGCGTCTTCGTTCCAGGTAACCAACTCTTTACTTTCGAACACTGTGGCCTGAAGTTTTCGACCCTCATTTGCGAGGATATTTGGCAAAGTGGCGGACCGGTGGCTGAGATTTCAAACCACGGAACCGACGTTGCTCTGGTATTGAATGGCTCCCCGTTTGAAGTTGATAAGGGCGACCGCCGTCTCGAACTGGTCAGAGATCTTGCTATAACTCAAAACATTGCTGTGGCGTATGTGAACCTGACTGGCGGCCAGGATGATTTGGTCTTTGACGGCGACAGTCTCTTTGTTGATTCCAGTGGCGAATTAGTTGTTCGAGCTGAGCAGTTTCAGACCTCGATCGACTACGTAGACATCACGAGCAAATCAACCGCTGAAAGTAAAAACATGGGTGCCCCTGCCCTTACACGCTCCAGCCTCGAAGAGCAGGTCTGGAATGCGCTGGTCACTGGCCTCAAGGACTACGTAGCGAAGAACGGTTTCAAATCGGTGATTTTGGGACTGTCAGGCGGAATTGACTCTGCTGTGTGTGCTTCCATCGCCGCGGATGCAATCGGTGCTGAGAACGTGTTTGGTGTACTGATGCCGAGCGAGCACTCATCTGATCACTCCATCGGGGACGCAGTGGATCTTGCCCAGCGGATTGGGTTGAATTATCAGACAGAATCAATCAAGGATTTTGTCGATGCTTTTGAGAAGCAAATACCGCTGACCGGTCTGGCCGCAGAGAACCTTCAGGCTCGCGCACGCGGGTTGATCCTGATGTCACTGTCCAACCAGCGGGGCCACCTAACTCTGACCACTGGAAACAAGACTGAACTCGCAGTTGGATACAGCACCATCTACGGCGATTCGGTCGGAGGCTTTGCACCCATCAAGGATGTTGAGAAGACATTGGTCTGGCGCCTAGCAAACTGGAGAAATAAGCATGCCGTCGCAGTGGGTCACACTCCCCCAATTCCACAGAACTCGATTGAAAAACCTCCGTCAGCGGAATTGAGACCCGGGCAAGTTGATCAAGACAGCCTTCCCGATTACGAAACTCTTGACTCGCTTCTTGAGCTTTATGTCGAAAAGTCTTTCGGTAGAAAGCAGATAATTGATGCTGGGTTTGAAGTTGATACCGTCGACCGAGTCATCTCTCTAGTAGATCGTTCGGAATGGAAGCGTCGACAGGGTGCAATTGGCCCAAAAATTTCACCACTCGCCTTCGGGCGTGACCGTAGATTTCCGATTACCAATCGTTGGACACATAGAAAGAGTTAGAGCAAATGGCAGCAGACAAGTTGATTTCAAGCGGTGGACCATGGGAGTCAGTTTTGGGCTACTCTCGCGCGGTAGTAGCTGGCGATTACGTACACGTGTCCGGCTCCACAGCAACTGTGGACGGCCAACTTCAGCACGAAGGCGATGCCTATGGTCAGACCAAGGTTGCTCTTGAAGTGATTGCCAAGGCGCTTGCTCAGGTTGGTTATGGCGTTGAAGATGTCGTCCGCTCAAGGGTTTACCTAGCCAGCGGTGCTGACATGGATGCCGCAGGTAAAGCGCATGGTGAAGTCTTTGGTGAAATTCGCCCAGCACTAACCATGCTTGCAGGCATTCAGTTCATCAACCCAAACATGCTGGTCGAGATTGAAGTGGATGCCTGGAAGCGTAGCTAATGGAATTCCTTCCCAAGAAGGTTAGAACTTCTACTCTCAAAGAATTTAAGGCAAGCGGGCACAAGTTCAGTTGCCTTACCAGTTATGACCACCTGACTGCCGGCCTGTTTGATCAATCTGGGATAGACGTTCTCTTGGTGGGTGATTCCGCTGCTGATAACAGCCTGGGGTACTCGAGCACTTTGCCCATCACGGTAGCCGAGATGGCAACCTTTGGTCGCGCAGTGGCATCGGCAGCTCTGCGCGCTCTTGTCGTAATTGACATGCCGTTTGGCTCATACGAGACAGGCCCCGCGGACGCCCTCGCAAACGCAATAGCGCTAATGAAACCAACTGGCGCTGATGCCGTGAAGCTTGAAGGTGGCAAACGAAGCGCAGACCAGATTCGCACTCTTGTGGAGGCCGGAATCCCGGTTATGGGTCACATTGGCTTCACACCGCAGAGCGTCAATGTCTTGGGCGGCTTTAAAATTCAAGGTCGCGGAGATGCAGCCGAACAGTTGCTTGAGGATGCCCTAGCCGTCCAAAATGCGGGTGCATTTGCAGTAGTACTCGAAATGGTTCCATCAGCAATCGCCGGTGAAATTAGCGCCAAGCTAGACATTCCAACGATTGGAATTGGCGCTGGCCCACAGGTTGATGGTCAAATTTTGGTCTGGACGGATTTTGCTGGCATGACAGCAGGCCGGCCACGGAAGTTTGTCAAGCGCTATGCAAATCTCGGGGAACAACTGGCTTCAGCAGCATTGAACTACCGAACTGAAGTGGCAAACGGGCAGTTTCCGACGGCTGACCATTCATTCGAGGACTAGTCCTGCTCCTCGGCCTTCCGCCAGGCTTCAGAGCGCAACCGAATAGTCTGCAGAGCTTCTGCAGCCTCCTGCGAGGTCGCAAACGGTCCTACCCGGTTAGGTGAAGGCGATAGTCGGCCAACCTCAACTTTTAGTGACTTCAGGTTGAACCAGTACTCCGGTTTTTCCTCATGTTCTGAGTATGAACTTTCCATTTGAACCCCTTTTTTGAAAAGCCTAGCCCCAACGCAAAATAGACTTTAGTAATGCCTCGCGATTCGAAAACTGGCCATCTGATTCCCGGTGTCCTTAGCCCAACCCGGCAAGTTCCGGCAGAAATTGCCCGACCGGCCTACGTTGGTAAAAAGTCACCTGCGCCTTGGACTGGCGGCGACGTTCGGACGCCGGGTGAAATCGCCAAGATCCGAGCCGCTGGTCGTATTGCTGCGCAGGCAATTGAACTGGTCGGAAAGCATGCCGTACCAGGAGTCACAACCGATGAGCTTGATCGAATCGGGCACGAGTTCTTGATTAGCCAGGGCGCGTATCCATCAACCCTCGGTTACAGAGGTTTCCCAAAGTCGCTCTGCTCGTCAATCAACGAGGTCATCTGCCACGGCATTCCTGACGATACAGTCCTTCAGGAGGGTGACATCGTAAACATTGACATCACCGCGTTCAAGGACGGCTTCCACGGCGATAGCAATCAGACTTTCAAAGTTGGCGAAGTCACGGACGAAGTTAGCCTTCTGGTAGAGCGCACCCATGAGGCCATGATGCGGGGAATTCGGGCAGCCACAGTCGGTCGCCAAGTGAACATCATCGGCCGCGCCATCGAAACTTATGCAAAGCGCTTCAACTATGGGGTGGTTCGTGACTTTACCGGTCACGGAATCGGCGAGGCTTTCCATTCCGGACTGATAATTCCTCACTACGACTCTGCACCGGCGTACGACACTGAGATCAAGGTAGGTATGGTGTTTACCATCGAGCCGATGCTTACCCTCGGCACGCACGAATGGAACATGTGGTCGGACAACTGGACCGTAGTCACGCGAGATAAAAGCATCACCGCTCAGTTTGAGCACACCATCGCCATCACCGAGGATGGCCCGGAAATCCTTACTCTTCCTTAGGAGCAGACATGGCAAAGATTGCAATTGGAATTGACATTGGCGGCACCGGAATTAAGGGTGCTCTCGTCGATGTTTCAAATGGAGAGCTACTCTCCAGCAGAGTTCGCATCGAGACACCTGAGGGCGGCCGACCTAACGACATCGCTGAAGTGCTTAAGGTTTTGATCTCACAGATTCCGGGTGCCACGCAAGATCTTCCGGTCGGCATCTGCTTTCCCGCTGTGGTCCAACACGGTGTCACTATGTCAGCCGCAAATGTTTCTCCTGAGTGGATTGGGCTCGACGCCGATTCGCTATTCACCAAATCGCTAGGCCGTCCGGTCCATGTGATCAACGACGCAGATGCCGCAGGTGTTGCTGAGGTTAAGTTTGGGGCAGGTCGTAAACAAGACGGCCTAGTCATCATGACCACGTTGGGCACCGGCATTGGCACCGCTTTATTCATCAATGGAAAGCTCGTGCCCAACACCGAGCTAGGTCATCTAGAAATTGATGGCGTTGATTATGAATCGAAAGCCTCATTCGCAGCCAAGGAACGTGAAGAACTAGGTTGGGACAGCTGGGCCGAGCGACTTCAAAAGTACTACTCGACGCTTGAACGACTTTTCAGCCCCGATCTCTTCATCATCGGTGGCGGTGTCTCTAAACAGCACGAGGAATTTGTTCCGCTGCTAAAACTTCGCGCCAAGGTGGTTCCAGCAAAGAAGCGCAACAACGCCGGCATTCTTGGAGCGGCTGCGCTGGCGATTCGGTCAACTAAGAATTAGTGGATGGGCCGGCTATTACGCCGGGTTCTGTACCAAAAGGTGACGGTCATCTATCTAGGAATGCCGTTGCCGACACTCTCGAGCGGTCTACCCGAGAACATGAGCGAGCAGCTCTTAACGTTCTCTGTCTGACCTTGCTTCAAACGAGGTTTACATAGCCGCCATGTTCACACACGGCGCTGGTGGTCTCTTACACCACCGTTTCACCCTTACCGCAAAGCGGCGGTTTACTTTCTGTTGCACTATCTCGCGGGTTACCCCGGGTGGCCGTTAGCCACCGTCTTGCTCTATGAAGCCCGGACGTTCCTCGATGTTGCCATCGCGACCGCCTTGCCGACCCATCCGATAAAAGACTACTGGCTAAATGCCCTAGAGGTGACTCGTTGAATTTATCGTGACGACCTCAGCGCTTTGGCTACCCCAAAACCGCAACACCGATAGAGAACATGGCGCTACTTGTGGTCGCCAGTATCCTGAAATACCAGACTCCATGGCCTCACGGATGATTCCCCGAATTGGCATGACATGGCTAACAACCACGACTGTCTTACCTGCGTGTTGAATAAGTATTTCCAGTAGGCCACGCATGACGCGCTGATCGAAAGCCTCTAGAGATTCTCCGTTCGGCGGCGAGGCACTCCATGAGCCCTGCCAAGCCGTAAACTCAGCCGGCCACTGGTTCTCAACCTCGTCATTGGTGTGACCATCCCAGTCGCCGAAAGAAATCTCAGCAATCTCAGGCAGAGTGCTTACGCTGAGGCCAAGTTCGTTGGCGATGATATTTGCTGTGTCCTGCGTTCGCTGAATAGGTGATGCCACAATCGCCGAAATAGGCGCGATGTGAGCCCAAGGCCCCTTCGAACCGATTTCCGCCAAGGCTTTTGCCGCTGCGCGAGCATCAGCGCGCCCCAGGTCAGAGAGACCAGGATTTTCTCCGCCGCTACCAGAAATGCGCTTGGATTCCGTCAAATGGGTGCGTCCATGGCGCACCAGAATAAGAGTGGTTAGCGGCTCGGTGACCTTATCTGGGCTACGAACGGAACTCGGCTTTACCTGATTGAACTCAGCAACCGGAGACCGCTGCTTAGCGCCCTCACTGTGAACAATCGAATCCTCGCGTTCATCCATAGCCTTATTCGCCAGCGCGTCTGCACGTGAATTCTCTTCACGAGGAATCCACATCCAGCGAACCTGAAGATTGGCTACTAGTCGCTGCACCTGACTGCCAATTTGGATCATGTCCGGGTGTTTTATCTTCCAGCGGCCTGCCATTTGCTCAATGACGAGTTTGGAATCCATACGCACCAAAATCCGTGCCTCTGGATTTAGTTCTATAGCCGCTTCGAGCCCTGATTTCAATGCCAGATACTCGGCAACGTTGTTAGTTGCAATGCCTATGTACCTAGCAATCTCGATCAACACTTCGCCAGTGTCAGCGTCGATAACGACTGCGCCCGAACCGGCTAGACCTGGATTTCCTCGAGAGCCGCCATCAGCCTCGATTATGAGATTGCTTGACGCCACTAGCGGACCAAGAATGCTTGGCAGTCAGGGCAGGTAGCAAACTCATCAAACGGAAGCGCGTTGATTTCTGCGAGAGCGGTAGCGCCAATGCCGATGCGGCAGGCACCACACTCGCGACCCACCAGGCGGCCGACAGCAATCGAGCGTTCAAGCTTTTTCTCGTAGGCCTGCAGCAGATCCGGAGCGGTCGAGGCAGCCTGCTGCGCCCTGCGCTGAGTCAAAAGGTCCAGACCTGAACCTAGTTTGATGACCTCTGTTTCGACAGCGGCCTCTTTGGTTGCTATCTCGGCGTCGAGGCTAGACTTGCGGGCCATTACGTCGTCAAACGAAGCTAGGCATTCGTCTTTGCGCTCAAGAATCTGAAGCTCGGCGTCTTCTAAATCAGACTGTCTGCGAGCAAGAGTCGCCAATTCTGCTTGGATACCCTGCGCATCCTTTGCCGAAGTTGTTTGATTGAGTAGGGCGTTGTCTTTTTTGACCCGCTCTTCTACAAGCTTGAGGTCCGCCTCAGCTCGTTTGAGTTCAAGCTCCACGGTGTCCAAAGCATTACGAGCCTCGATGAGCTCGGTTGCCAAAGAAAGCTGCTGTGCTCTCAAGGTCTCAAACTGGTGACCGTTGGTCAGCTGTGCAAGAGCAGTTTTTGATCTCTTAATCTCAAGGTCCAACTCCCCCAGACTCAATAGTTCAGTCTGCTGATTATTGGTTGCTTTCATTTACTGCTCTCTTTTGAATTGGTACTACAAGTTTACTGAGTGATAACAAAGTCCCAGGGGTCAGTCCGAAGTTGGCTAACTACAAATTGGACCTGCGGAAACTTCTCCGACAACTGATTTGCGGCAACGTCCAGCCAGAGCCATTCGCTTGCCCAGTGTGAAACATCGATGATTGCCGGCCCCGTGCCCTGAGTAATTGCGTATTCTCGTGCATCTTGAACCGGATGATGCCTTAGGTCAGAACTCATGTAGACGTCTGCGCCGGATAAAATGGCTTCGCCAATAAAAGAGTCACCGGCACCACCACACAGTGCGACCGTTTGAACCAGTTGGGTAAATTCACCCGATACTCGCACACCGGTCGCGGTGGAAGGCATGACTTTCGCTATCCGCCGGGCTAGCTCACCAAGTGGCATCTCCTCTGGCAGGGTACCGATTCGTCCGTGTCCGACTCCAGGCGAGCTTTTGACCAGCGGTCGAATGTTGGCTAGACCAATGGACTTTGCAATAACGTCAGACACTCCATTTTCAACAATGTCAGCATTGGTGTGTGCTGCGAACAGAGAGACTCCAGCCCTGACAGCTCTTGATATCAAATGCCCCTTGGAGGTCTGTTCGGAAAGGCTGGTAACGCCTCGCATGAGAAACGGGTGGTGCGATATCACCATGTCGAAAGCACCGTCGATTGCCTCGTCAAGCACTGAAGAGGTTACATCAACGGTTAGCAGGACGCGCGAGATTTGCTGACGGGCGCTTCCTGAGACTAGCCCCGGAGCATCCCAGCCCTCGGCACCTGCGGTTGGCCACAAAACTTCTGCAGTGTCTATAAGACTTTGAATGGGTACGGACATTGTTACTCCAAAACTCCTAGAACGTCGAGCAATTCGGTGCGTCGTGCTTCGATTGCAAGCACCTCAACCTCCTGGCGTTTAATCCGCGGTATTCCTGTGGCCAAAGGAACTAGCACTCCAATAGCCAATGCAACTAGGACACCGAAATTCGTACTCAGCCAATAATCAGGGTTAGTCAAAGATGGCGCCATGTAGCCAAGCCAACTCAAGCCTTGCGACGAAGCGTCGACCAGACCGAGTCCGATCACCGTTGCGACAAACCAACCTGAAACATTCAAAACATTGACGCTTTTGTAGAACCCGTAGGTGCGGCTCAAGGAAATCTCGTGGTACGCGATTCTCCGGATTAGAACGTCTGATGCAAAAATGCCAGACCACGCTGCCACCGGGACTGCAAAAAATACGGCATAGTCAGCAACCAGTTGCCAAGCGAGATCGGTTCTGACTGTATAGACCACAAGCCCGGCAATCAATGCCACCAAAAGTGCAAGAACGGGTTGGGCCACAATTGGTCTTAACTTCAGTCCAAGAGCGTGTAGGCCTAGGTTGGTCGAGTACTGGGACATTGCCAAAATAACTGCAAGCGACACCAGAGCGCTCACCCCGAGAACAGCTGCCAACCACGGATAGCCGTAGTCGGCCAGTGCTGAAACAAAGTTTGCCTCATACGCACCAAGAAACTCTGGCCCGAACGAGCGCATTCCTCTTGCTAGAGCAAGCCCGAATGAACCGAACAAGGTTGGAATGATTGCCAAACTAATGAAGGCCAGCCCGACAACCTTTGCCCCCAGCTGATTCACCGAAAGTTTGCGAGCAAAATCGGCGCCGGTCCCAGACCAAGCCAATCCGAATATCGAAAATATGAGCGTGGCACTGGCAAAGGTTGCCACCCAGCTTCGATTGCTTTCAAGTAATAGGTCATTCCAAGCAATGCCAGAGGTTGTGACCGCAATCAACAGCAACCCCACAACCGCCCCGAAAGTGCCTGCAATTTGCTGCGCTTTGAACAGAACCTGCCCGCCGTAGAAGGCCAACGCAGTGGCGATTATCAGAACTGCAGCGGGTGCGACCAGACCTAAACCATTGAATGGAATGGTTTGAGACGCTGAAGCACCAACCGACTCACTCATGACAAACAGTGACCAAAGCAGGACAGAGGACCAGAAAACCCTGGCCAAGACTAAGAAAATTGCCGGACCAGCGTTTGCTCCCACACCAAAGGCCGCCCTAGACAGAAAGACCGTTGCCAAACCGCTTCTTTTACCCGCCAGCGAACCAATTGATATCACCGAGGCCGAGGCCAATGAGGCAAGAGCAACCGCCAAAACCCCTTGCAAAAAGGACACATCAAACTGCCCCAGAAGCGCACCCATACCGAAAGGAAGAACTGATCCGCTTAGACCAAGCCAGGCCCAAAACTGAGATATAGCCTGGCTCCGACGATTTACTCGTGGTTCGGAATCAACTGTGATGACTTCTGCGGCAAGGCTTGGAGCTGGCACTGGATCTGGAACTGGATTGAGAACTGGTACAGGAGCTGCAACTGACTGCAAAACTGAATCCGCGGTCACAGGCTCCGGCGAAACCTGAGGGGTATTGAAAGGCAGATCCGTTGGGGCAGAGTCGACGTCTGTCTCGGTATCTACCTGCGCAGAACTCAGAACGTGAGGGACCTCCCTAACGCTCTCAGGCAGCAGAACACCTGATGTGTCCGGAAGATCTTTTTCTATTTGATTGAAATTCGGGGCCGGGAGCGCCGGAAGGCCACTCCGCTGACGCATGGCGTTTTCTAGCGCCCAAAGCGCTTGAGGCGTGCCGTTCTGCTGCATTTTCTCAACCCAAGTTGAGAACTGCGCATTGTCTTCTGCTCGAAGTTTGGCCTGTTCCTCCAAGAAGGCCATAGCCTCCAGAGTGCCCTCGTAGTCCGACCGTACCCGACCTAATGCTTCTTGAAGATCACTGTCAGATAGCGACCGCTGAGAAGGCGGGATGTATGAGCTGGAGTCCATAGGGGAAATTCTAGTGTCGGCGCAGAACAGTACAGCAAAAGCAAAATCCCCAGACACATCGTGTCTGGGGATTTCATTTGTGGGCCCTACCGGGATCGAACCGATGACATCCACGGTGTAAGCGTGGCGCTCTACCAGCTGAGCTAAAGGCCCCTCTTTCGAGGGCTGCAGCGAACTGCAACTCGAAAAAGCCTACCGCATAAATGTGGTGGAATGCCAAATTACAGCGAAGCTAGTGCTCGTTTGTACTCATCAAGGTTTCTAGCCTGACCTGGGGCGGTGACGAACTTAGCCACAAGATCGCCGTCTTTATTGATCACAAACGTAGCGCGATTGGCGATGCCAGCATCTTCGATGAAGACACCATACTGCTTGGCAACCGCACCGTGAGGCCAGAAATCAGCAAGAACGGAGAACTCGTACTTCTCTTCTTCGGCGAACTTCTTCTGAACAAACTTTGAGTCCACGGAAATGGCTAGCAGCTCTACGTCAGCAGACTGGAACTGTGCGAAGTTATCACGGAGCTCACACAACTCGCCGGTGCAGATACCTGAGAAAGAAAGAGGGTAGAAGACCAAAACCACAGGTTTCTTGCCTGCAAAATCAGACAACTTTACGGTTGCACCGAATTGATTAACCAGTTCAAAATCTGGTGCCTTGTCGCCGATAAGTAGTGTCATTCCTAAATTCTCCTTTGGTCTTTTACTAATTCTGCTCTCAAGAACCGGCAAAACTAACATTTGCTTCCCTTTGTCGTCATAAACTTTTAGAGGCTTTACCAAAGCCAATCGGAATTCTTTGTCCATCCCCCACGAAAGAGGATGTCAGTTGTCCATCAACAACAACGATGCATACGCGGTCAACACCCCAGACCAAGACCCACAAGAGACCAGCGAGTGGCTCGAGTCACTCGACGCGGTAGCACGAGTACATGGCCGAGGCCGTGCTCGCGAAATCATGTTGAACCTTTTGCGTCGTTCACACGAACTTCAGCTGAATGTTCCGATTGTTCCAACCACGGACTACATCAACACCATCGCACCTGAGAACGAGGCTGAATTTCCTGGTGACGAAAAGATTGAGCGCACCTACCGTGCGTGGATGCGTTGGAACGCTGCTATGTTGGTGCACCGAGCTCAGCGCCCAGGTGTTGGCGTTGGTGGCCACATTTCAACTTTTGCCTCTTCAGCTTCGCTTTACGAGGTCGGTTTCAACCACTTCTTCAAGGGCCAGGATCACCCATCCGGCGGCGACCAGATTTTTATCCAAGGCCACGCATCGCCTGGTCCATATGCCCGCGCATTCCTAGAAGGTCGCCTGAGTGCCGGCCAACTAGACGGATTCCGTCAGGAAAAGTCTCACGCGGGTGGCAGCCTTTCTTCATACCCACACCCAAGACTTATGCCCGATTTCTGGCAATTCCCGACCGTTTCGATGGGACTCGGTCCGATCAACGCTATTTATCAGGCGCAATTCAACCGCTACTTGAGTGGACGCGGCTTCAAGGACACCTCAGAGCAGCACGTATGGGCGTTCCTCGGTGATGGTGAACTTGACGAAGTTGAGTCACGTGGTGCTCTTCAGCTTGCGGCAAACGACAACCTTGACAACCTGACTTTCGTTGTGAACGCAAACCTCCAGCGACTTGACGGTCCTGTTCGAGGTAACGGCAAAATTATCCAGGAACTTGAAAGCTTCTTCCGCGGAGCTGGATGGAACGTCATCAAGGTGGTTTGGGGACGTGAGTGGGACAGCCTGCTGGCGAATGACCACGAGGGCGCCCTAGTTGACCTGATGAACAAGACACCAGACGGCGACTACCAGACTTATAAGACCGAAGACGGCGCCTTCGTGCGCGAGAACTTCTTTGGCCGCGACCCGCGAACTCTTAAGTTGGTTGAGCACCTCTCGGACGACGAGATTTGGGGCCTCAAGCGCGGCGGACACGACTATCGCAAGGTCTACGCTGCCTACAAGTCGGCCCTCGAGCACAAGGGTCAGCCAACCGTAATCATCGCTAAGACAATCAAGGGCTTTACTCTTGGAAAGTCATTTGAGGGACGCAACGCAACCCACCAGATGAAGAAGCTGACGCTGGACAACTTGAAGAGCTTCCGCGATGAATTGCACATTCCGATCTCAGACGCTCAGCTTGAAGAGAACCCGTACCAGCCGCCGTACTTCCACCCAGGACAGGACGCGCCTGAGATTCAGTACATGCACGAGCGTCGTCGCGAATTGGGCGGTTACCTTCCAGAGCGAAGAAGCAAGTACGTTGACTTCAAGCTTCCTGAAGACTCTGCATACGCGGTTTCTAAGAAGGGCTCAGGCACTCAAGAAGTTGCCACCACGATGGCATTCGTCCGTCTTTTCAAAGACCTACTGCGCTCCCCAGAGTTCGGTGAACGAATTGTGCCGATCATCCCGGATGAGGCCCGCACCTTCGGTATGGATGCTTTTTTCCCAAGTGCCAAAATTTACAACCCGAATGGTCAGCACTACATCTCGGTAGACCGCGAATTGCTTTTGGCCTATAAGGAAAGCTCCGCTGGGCAGATTCTCCACACCGGTATCAATGAAGCCGGATCAGTAGCGGGCTTTACCGCTGCTGCCACCAGCTATGCAACGCAGGGTCAGCCGATGATCCCGTTCTATGTCTTCTACTCGATGTTCGGTTTCCAGCGCACCGCAGATGCTTTCTGGGCTGCAGCTGACCAGATGTCGCGTGGATTCATCATCGGTGCCACCGCTGGACGCACAACTTTGACCGGTGAAGGTCTACAGCACGCCGATGGCCACTCACCGCTCATTGCTGCTACAAACACCGCGGTGATTACCTACGACGCAGCCTACGGCTACGAAATTGGGCACATTGTCCGCTCTGGAATTGAGCGCATGTACGGTGGCCAGCACCCGGACCCGAACGTGATGTATTACCTAACCGTTTACAACGAACCATACGTTCAGCCTGCCGAGCCAGAGAACGTTGACGTCAACGGAATCGTTCGAGGCATCCACAAGATCAGCACTAACGAGCGCACAGGTCGAAAGGCCCAAATTCTCGCTTCTGGAGTTGCGGTTCCTTGGGCTTACGAGGCGCAGCAGCTACTACAGAACGACTGGGGTGTATCAGCCGACATTTGGTCCGTTACCTCATGGACTGAGCTTCGCCGCGATGGTCTAGTCTGCGACGAAGCCAAGTTCTTGAACCCGAGTCTTCCAGCTCCAAAGGCATTCGTCACTTCACAGCTCGAGGGATCTGAGGGTCCATTCCTGGGAGTGAGCGACTTCATGCACGCGGTGCAGGACCAGATTCGACCATGGGTACCGGGCGACTACGCAACCCTTGGTGCCGAGGGCTTTGGCTTCTCTGACACACGCGCAGCCGCTCGCCGATTCTTCAAGATTGACGGACCATCAATTGTGGTTCGTGTTCTTGAGCAGCTCGTTGAGCGCGGCGAGATGGACCCAAGTGTTCCTCAGATGGCAATCGACCGATACCGCCTTCACGACGTGAATGCCGGTACCTCAGGGTCAACCGGTGGCGAAAACTAAGCAAGAGACCCTCGACTGGCTGCAGTCGATATCTGGCGACCTCGCCACGATAACTCTGCAGCAACTCGACGAACTTTTGCCTTGGTATCGAACAATGCCGGCAGCCCGGCGATCGACCATTGGTTTGGTGGCTCAAGCCGGTATTACCTCGTTCGTGGCTTGGTATAAAGACCCAAAGTCTCAACCTTGGGTCGCTGCCGACGTCTTTGGCACCGCGCCAAGAGAATTGCTTAGGTCGATATCGCTGCAGGAAACCTTGCAATTGATCCGAGTAGTTGTACAGGTGGTTGAAGATCGCGTTGTTCAAGAGGATGAGTCACTCCGTGAGGCAGTTCTGCTCTACTCGCGCGAAATCGCTTTCTCAGCCGCCGATGTTTATGCACGGGCAGCTGAGGCAAGAGGCTTGTGGGACGCAAGGCTGGAGGCCCTGGTAGTCGATTCAATCTTGAGTGGTGAGCATGAAGAGGAACTTCCGTCAAGAATCGCAGCCCTTGGATGGCGCGCCAGAGGATCTGTGGCCGCTGTAATCGGCACCGCAGCAGAACCAATCGATCAAGATGGACTCCGGAGGATAGCCAGAAAACACAGCGTTGATGCACTTATCGGGGTACACGGAAATCGCCTAATCGTGGTTTTGGGTCGCATCGATGAGTCCAAAACTGAAAGCCAGCCATCATTTCAGAAGATTGCAACAGCGCTCGATCCCTTCTTTGGCGCCGGTGGAGTTGTCATCGGCCCGGAAGTCGGAAGTGTTGCCCAGGCTCATCGCTCAGCGAAAGCGGCACTCGCCGGTTTCGCCGCAATTAAGTCTTGGCCCAAGCCGCCTCGGCACATCGCAGCGGATGACCTACTTGCTGAACGGGCACTCGGCGGTGACATGCTTGCCAAATCAACGTTGCTGGACATTATTTATCGACCTTTAGCCAGCAACTCCCCCGAACTTCTTGAAACCTTGGCCCACTACCTTGAAACCGGAAGGTCCCTCGAATCCACCGCGCGGGAATTGTTTGTTCATCCCAACACCGTCCGATACCGCCTAAAGCGAATATCAGAGATTATTGGCTGGGATGCCACTGGCCCCCGCGAGGCATTCGTTCTTCAGGTGGCTATGGTTTTAGGCTCAATGAGTGAAATCGAAGCGCGTAAGCGCAGATAGGCAAAAATGATCGTTGTCGTATGCCCTGGGCAGGGCTCTCAAACCCCGGGTTTTCTTTCACCTTGGCTAGAACTACCAGCCTTCAGTGATTCAATCCAGCTAATGGAGCAGAACTCAGGGATTTCGATTTCAGAATTCGGCACTACTGCCGATGCCGATACTATTCGTGACACCGCAGTGGCTCAACCCTTGATTGTTGCCGCGGGTGTTGCAGCCTTTGCTGCCCTGAGCGGCGGCAAAACCGCCAGCGAGTTGGGAATTTCGGGCGTCGCCGGTCACTCAGTTGGCGAAGTAACCGCCGCAGTTACCTCAGGAGTTTTTACACCTGAGCAAGGCATCAAATTTGTTAAAACCCGCGGTGACGCAATGGCTGCCGCAGCCGCAATGGAACAGACCAGCATGGCAGCTGTGCTGGGCGGTGAGCAAAGCGAGGTCGAGGCTCGACTTCTTGAACTTGGCTTGGAACCAGCAAACTACAACGGTGGCGGCCAAATCGTAGCTGCAGGAACAGCTGAGGCTATTGCTGCGCTTCAGGCTGAGCCAGCCGCTGG
This sequence comes from Rhodoluna sp. KAS3, assembly GCF_026000575.1. Taxonomy (NCBI): domain Bacteria; kingdom Bacillati; phylum Actinomycetota; class Actinomycetes; order Micrococcales; family Microbacteriaceae; genus Rhodoluna; species Rhodoluna sp. KAS3. The sequence continues at coordinate 721,461 of NZ_AP026910.1, forward strand.
CACCAGAGTGATTCCTCTGCAGGTGGCCGGTGCATTCCACACCCGATTTATGGCTCCAGCAGTTCAGGTACTGGCCGATTACTCGGCAAGTCTTGAAGTCAGTGACCCGTTGGTCTCACTTTGGAGCAACAACGGCGGACGAAAGATTGCCTCCGGTTCTGAATTTGTTCAACTGATGGTTAACCAGGTTTCTAGTCCAGTGCGTTGGGACCTTTGCATGGCAGCCATGGTCGAAGCGGGAGTTACGGCCCTTATAGAACTGGCACCGGCTGGAACCCTGACCGGTCTGGCAAAGCGCTCAATGCCGGGCATCGAAACTCTCGCTGTCAAGACCCCCGATAATCTCGACGCAGCTTTGTCGCTAATCAACAACCACCGTTGATTTTTTAAACAGTAAATTTGAATAATCTTTAGAAAACCGAGGATAAATGTCGCAGCCAACTCTCAAGCAGTACGAGACCGTAAAATTCTCGAAAATTTACTCACTCGGCGCCGCTCGTGGTGACCTCACAGTCACCAACGATGACATCGCAGGCCCGATTGACTCGAGTGATGAGTGGATTCGTCAGCGCACCGGCATCATCACCCGCAAGCGCGCAAGCGCTGATTTGAGCCTTATGGACATGGCCGTATCAGCCTCTAACGAAGCCATTACGAAGGCAGGCATCGATCCAAGTGAAATCGGTGCAGTTATTTTTAGCACGATCACTCACCCGCACCAGACACCTTCTGCGGCAGCACTACTTGCCGACAAAATTGGCGCAAACCCAGCACCTGCTTTTGACATTTCGGCCGCCTGCGCCGGCTACTGCTACGGAATTGCCCAGGCAGACGCACTGGTCCGCTCGGGTGTTGCCAAATACGTACTAGTTGTGGGTGGCGAGAAACTTTCAGATTTCATCGACCCAACCGACCGCACAATTTCGTTCCTGCTCGGAGACGGTGCAGGTGCTGCCATCGTGGGCCCTTCAGACACACCAGGAATTAGCCCTACAGTTTGGGGCTCAGATGGTTCGCACTGGGATGCAGTTGGCATGAGCGCCTCACTACTCGAGCTGCGCGACGGTACTGCATCATGGCCGACCTTGCGTCAAGAGGGCCTCACCGTGTTTAAGTGGGCAGTCTGGGAGATGGTTAAGGTTGCTCGCCAGGCGCTCGAAGTGGCCGGCATCACCGCCGATGACCTTACTGCGATTGTCACCCACCAGGCCAACATCCGAATCATTGACGAACTAGCCAAGCAGCTAGCCGTTCCAGAGCACGTAGTTGTGGCCAGGGACATCGTCTACACCGGCAACACTTCGGCCGCATCTATTCCGCTGGCAATGCACGCACTACTTGAGTCAGGCGAGGTAAAGTCCGGGGGTTTGGCACTTGAAATTGGCTTCGGCGCGGGCCTTGCCTTCGGCGCTCAAGTAGTAGTACTCCCGTAAACTTAACCTCGGTCAAATAACCAATAAGGAGAAATCAATGGCACTTTCACAGAGCGAAGTACTTGCCGGTCTTGCAGAGATCGTTAACGAAGAGACCGGTATTGCTACCGAGGCTGTTCAGCTAGAGAAGTCATTCACCGACGACCTAGACATCGACTCAATCTCAATGATGACCATCGTTGTTAACGCTGAAGACAAGTTCGGCGTAAAGATCCCTGACGAAGAGGTTAAGAACCTAATCACCGTTGGTGACGCAGTTAACTTCATCGTTTCAGCTCAGTAATTAGGCGAAGGCTAAAAACATTGTCTAAAAAAATCGTTGTCACCGGAATCGGCGCTACTACGCCTCTCGGTGGTGACGCGCGTTCAACCTGGCAGGCATTGCTTGCCGGAGAGTCTGGCATTTCGACTCTCGAACAGGAATGGATTGCGCGGTATGAGATCCCTGTGACTTTTGCCGGACAGGCAAAGGTTCCAGCAGCTGAGGTTCTAACCCCGCAGGAGGCCAAGCGCCTCGACCCATCAAGCCAGTTTGCGTTGATCGCAGCACGCGAGGCTTGGGCTGACGCTGGTTCGCCAGACGTCGAGCCTGAGCGTCTCGCGGTTGAATTTGCCACCGGAATCGGTGGAGTGTGGACTCTCCTGGACGCGTACGACACGCTCAAGGAGAAGGGCCCACGTCGCGTAATGCCGATGACTGTGCCAATGCTTATGCCTAACGGCCCAGCTGCCGCCATCGGTATGGAAATTTCTGCCCGTGGTGGTGTGCGCACCTCTGTATCAGCGTGTGCCTCAAGTACCGAAGCAATTGCAAATGCTCTAAACCGCCTACGTTCGGGCGAGGTTGACGTAATTGTTGCCGGTGGTTCTGAAGCTGCAATTCACCCAATGCCGATCGCAGCTTTTGCTTCGATGCACGCTCTATCTCGCCGAAACGAAGAGCCAACTCGCGCCTCACGTCCGTACGACGTAGCCCGCGATGGTTTTGTAATGGGAGAGGGCGGTGGTGCCCTGGTTCTTGAGACCGAGGAGCACGCCAAGGCCCGTGGAGCAAAGATTTATGCCGAGGTAGTTGGTGGCGCTGTAACCTCTGATGCCTACCACATCACTGCTCCAGACCCAGAGGGTAGCGGTGCTGCGCGAGCAGTCTTGGCTGCACTAAAGCAGGCTGACGCAGAGCTAACTGACGTAATCCACATCAATGCGCACGCAACGAGCACACCAGTGGGCGACATCGCCGAATACACCGCTCTTCGTCGAGTTTTTGGTGACCATCTTGATTCGGTAGCCATCTCGGCCACCAAGTCTTCAACTGGCCATCTACTAGGTGGAGCCGGTGCAATCGAGGCCATCTTCACCGTACTGGCTCTTCACGAGCGCACCGCTCCCCCAACAATCAACCTTGAGAATCAGGATCCAGAGATTCCACTTGATGTGGTTACCTCTCCTCGCGAGCTACCAGCCGGACCAATCCTGGCTATGAGCAACTCATTTGGTTTTGGTGGTCACAACGCGGTTATTGTCTTCCGCAGCTACGAATGAGCAAGCTTTACTTTCGCCACGGAGCAATGAACAGTGGCAAGAGCACCGCTCTGCTTCAGGCAGCACACAATTATGAAGAGCGTGACCAGCACGTTCTGTTGGCCAAACCAGCAATTGATATCAAGGGCGAGCGGGCGATAACCAGCCGACTAGGAGTTGACCGCGAGGTTGACTTCCTGATTACCCCTGACCTTAACCTGAGAGCAGAGTTTGCCTCGAGGGTTGAACAGTTCAGGACGAAGACTGGGAAAGAAATCGCGTGCCTACTGATTGACGAGGCACAATTTCTGACAGCTCAGCAGGTTGATCAGGCGCTCGAGATTGCTGTTCTAGATTCGGTTCCAGTCTTGGCCTACGGTATCCGCACCGACTTTCTGACGCACGGATTTCCGGGTTCACTTAGGTTGCTGGAAATTGCACACTCGTTGGAAGAGCTCAAGACAATTTGCCGGTGTGGTCGCAAGGCCATGTTCAACGCCCGCAAGCTGGACGGCAAATTCATCTTTGATGGTGAACAGGTTGCCATTGACGGCGTGCACGTGACCTACGAATCACTGTGCCCAACCTGCTACTTCAGTGAGAAATCTTCTAACTAAGCCTTAATCCACTCGCGAGAGACTGCATAGCGGTCAACAATCTCCGCAATCGGGTCAACACCGATTCCAGGCCCTGTCGGAACATCGATGTGGCCGTCAACCAATACAAACGGTGTTGTGGTGTCGACCTCGAAGTACCGCGACGATGCCGAGGTGTCACCCGGCAAAGTAAACCCTGGCATGGCTGCAAGCGCCAAGTTTGCTGCTCGCCCAATGCCGGTCTCGAGCATGCCGCCACACCAAACCGGGATGTTGTTGGCCACAGAAACATCATGAATCTTCTTGGATTCTAGGTAACCGCCAACACGTGAAGGTTTGATGTTGATGATCTCGGCTGCCCCGAGTTCAATTGCATCGCGGGCGATATCTGCCGAAATAATCGTCTCATCAAGACACACTGGGGTTTCGATGTAGTCGGCAAGCTTGGCGTGGCCCAGCATGTCCTCTTCGTTGATTGGCTGCTCAATCAACAGCAAGTTGAACTCGTCCAGACGCTTCAGCAAATCGAAGTCGTTGCGCGTGTAAGCGGTGTTGGCATCGACCTGAAGCAAGAGGTCATCACCGTAGGTTTCGCGAACCAATTTCACTGGCTCGTAGTCCCAACCCGGCTCAATCTTCAGCTTGATTCGAACATAACCCTCGTTCAGGTAACGCTCAACGTATTCCATTAGCTCAGGCAGTGAGTCCATGATGCCAACCGATACACCTGCTGGAACCTTGGTTTTGGTTGCGCCAAGGTAGGTGGCAAACGAAGTATTTGCCGCTCGCAACTGTGCGTCGAGAAGGGCTGTTTCAATTGCAGCCTTGGCCATGCGGTGGCCCTTGATCCACTCTAGAGTTGGTGCCACAGATTCGGCTGTGAGGTCATTTCCCAGTGCAAACAAGTCTGGAAGCATGAACTGCTTCAAAACGGCCATAGCGCCCGTGTGGTACTCGCTCGAGTAATCAGGGCGGTCATTCGCGCCGCACTCTGCCCAGCCCTCGCCAGAATCAGTAATGGCGTGGGCCCAAACCACCTCGTGGGTGTTTACCGAACTAAATGAAGTGCGGAAGGCGGACTTCAATGGGACATTTAGACGAATTAGCTCTACGGCTTCGAGTTTCATTGGTTCCTGTTTCTATTCGGTCTTGCTCAAAATCAGCGAGGTGCGGTCTGGAGTCATGGCGGTAACCTGCCATCCGGTGTTCATCAGGTCCAGCATTTGATCGCGCACCAGCATGCGCACTTTCAGCGCCGATTCAAGATCTACTGAGCGCATTGTTTCAATGTCTTCGGGTATCTCGACAACTACTTCTTCTGGTCCTGCGTTTCGTAGGCTTGCCAAGGGGCTATCGGTGCGTTGGCCTTTGACTGACCAGTAGGCAAATAAACGATCCGAAACGTCGCCCAGGTTGATCGAGTCGGTCATTGATCCATAGAAATTCGGTAGGTATTCAACAGCGATTGCGCCTAGCTTCACAAAATTGAAGTAGCAGTTCCGGCGAACCAGCGGGTCGAAGGTCCAGGTGATTGCATCGATGGAATTCTCTTTAGCCCATTCCATTTGGTGCTGCTTGATCTGAAAGCCAACACCCGAAACCGTGGCTGCGGTCACATGAGAGTGCAGAATGTTTTCAGAATTGAAGCTGCCCCTGATACCGAACGACGCACCAACTGCATGGCCATCCAGTTCGGCAATTACGCAGTAAGCCCCCACGTGTACGGCAGCCAGAATCAAATCAAAAGGGGCAACGTCGTCGCCGTCCTGCCAAACGGTTCTAAAAAACTCGGCCACCTTGATTGCGTCCTCAGCAGAAGACACCTCACGCAGCACAACGTTGTTCATACTTCAATTCTTCCAGATAAAAGTAAAGCGGGAGCACGCCTAAGCATACCCCCGCCTCAGATTTGAGATTACTTGGTGCCGTTGATGGTCGCCTCGGTAACGCCGAACGGTGACAGGTTCCACTTAGCCAAAAGCTGAGCGTAGGTACCGTCATCGATAAGTGACTGAACAGCGGCCTGAATGGCTGCGGTCAGGCCTGTGTTGGCCTTTAGAACACCGATACCGGTTAGAGCCGAGGTGTAGCCCTCAGGTGCGTCGGTAGGTGCAACTAGGTCAAAGTAGGCACCCTCGCCTGCAGTCTGAACGGTGTAGGCCGCAACCTGTCCGTCGTTTACACCGGCAACAGCCTTACCAGCACGGATTGCGTTCTGAGCATCGCCATCGGTTGGGAACTCAAGAACTTCAATCGGGGTGTCACAGCTTGGGTTCACCGCGTTGATTAGGTCGATCTGTGCGGTTGCAGTCTGAATTGCAACTACCTTGCCACATAGGTCTGCGAAGCTGTTGATCCCCTCTGGGTTTCCTTCAGCAACCACAACTGCAAAGCCAGCTGAGAAGTAGTCAACGAAGTCAAGGACTTCCTGGCGCTCTAGGGTGTCGTTCATACCCGACATGATGATGTCGTGGGTACCTGACTGAAGTGACGGAATGATTCCATCCCAGTCCTGGTCGTTGAAGCTAAGTACAACACCAAGCTTCTTGCCAATCTCAACTGACAGGTCGTAGTCGAAACCGGTTGGGTTGTCGTTCTCGTCGAACAGCTCCATTGGAGCGTAAGGAATGTCGCTGGCTACTGAGATGCCGTCCTTGTACTCTTCAGGCAAAAGCGCGGCCGCAGCTGCGTCAGTCGGAACAAGTTCATCGGTGTTGGTTGCTGCAGGTGCGGCACAACCGGTTAGAACAAAAAGGCTAGCGGTCGCAAGAGCTGCAAATCCCGCAATCTTTGAAACAGACACGTGTTCTCCTCTTAAGGGGTTTGTGGGGTGTACTTTTAGAGCCTAATTGAGGCTCGCGAAAATTATTCGGGTTTGGCGCAATGTTTACAAGAACGAAATGACTAAAGCACTGAGCTTAGGAAGGCTTTGGTCCTTGGGTTCTGTGGATTCTCAATAACCTCGGTCGGACTGCCAGACTCAACGACCACTCCGCCGTCCATAAATACGACGGTGTCGGCGACCTCACGGGCAAAGCCCATTTCGTGCGTCACGACAATCATGGTCATGCCGCTCTTGGCAAGCTTGCGCATTACATCCAAAACATCGCCGACGAGCTCTGGGTCAAGTGCCGAGGTTGGCTCGTCGAATAGCATCAGTTTTGGCTCCATCGCCAAAGCGCGGGCAATAGCAACACGCTGCTGCTGACCACCTGACAACTGCGATGGGTAGCTATCCGCTTTATCTGCCAAGCCGACCGAATCGAGAAGTTCTCGGGCTTTAGCGATTGCCTCAGCCTTTGACACACCCTTTACGCCAACCGGCGCTTCGATGATGTTCTCGAGAGCGGTTAGGTGAGGGAACAAGTTGAAACGCTGAAAAACCATACCGATTTCGGCACGCTGCTTGGCGATCGCGGTTGGCTTCATCTCATAGATAGCATCTGACTTTTCCTTGAAACCCATGAGCTCGCCATCTACATAGAGGCGACCACCGTTGATGGTTTCTAGGTGGTTGATACAGCGCAGAAACGTTGACTTACCGGAACCCGAAGGACCAAGCAAGCACAAAACCTGACCCTGCTCCACCTGAAGTGTGATTCCTTTGAGGACCTCGTTGGCACCGAAACTCTTGCGAATCGCGCGAGCGTCTACCATCAGCGGCTTGCTCATACGTTTCCCTTCATGCCAATACGCATCCAGCGCGATTTTTGATCGGCAACGCTAAAACCGCGACCGTATTTCTTCTCGAGGTAATTCTGAGGAATTGAGAGGACAGTAGTCATAACCAAGTACCAGAATCCGGCGACTACCAATAGCTCCACCTGGGCAAGGTTCTGTGATGAAATCTGCGAAGTGCGAGCGTAGAGCTCCATAACTGCGACTACCTGGAGCAACGAGGTGTTCTTGAGCATTGAAATAAACTCATTGCCCATCGGTGGAATGATCACGCGCATAGCCTGAGGCAAAACGATTCGGCGCAGGGTGTACCCAGAACTCATGCCAAGGGACTTTGCTGCCTCAGTCTGCCCGGCGTCAACTGAGAGGATTCCTGCTCGCACGATCTCGGCTGCGTAGGCACCCTCATTTAGAGAAAGTGCGATGATGCCGGCGATTAGCGCGGTGAACACCAAGCTGGTCTTTTCAGAGAACCAAATGATGTCGGTAAACGGGATTCCGATTTCAATGTTCGGGTAGATGATGCCCAGGTAACCCCAGAAAACTACCTGCAATAGCAGCGGGGTTCCGCGAAAGAAACCGACATATCCGGTGGCCACCGCGCGCAACACAGGGTTTGGAGAAAGTCGCATCACGGCAAAGATTACGGCCAGGATGGTACCGATAAACATTGAAATCACCGTAAGCACGACGGTAAGCAGCGCAGCTGCCATTACCTTCTCATTGAAAATGTACTTATCAATGATGTCGTGGTTGATGTTTGGCGATGCCCAGAGCGAGTAAACGAAGCTACCAATTAGGGCAACAAGAATAACTGCTGACACCCAACGCCAAGGATGACGAAGCGGCACCGCAACGATGTCGTCGCTTAGTGCCTTGTCCTTTGGAGACATCTAACCACCTTCGGCTGAAAAATTATTCTCGTCAAATCTTATGCCTTTATCGCAGTCAACTAACCGCGATAAACGGACTACTGGTAGGGAGTACGGGACTTGAACCCGTGACCGACGGATTATGAGTCCGCTGCTCTAACCGGCTGAGCTAACTCCCCCTGGTCTTGAGTTTCTAATTATCTTCGTTTCTCAAGCGTTCGGCTGCATCCTTCACAGCCTCTTTTGCCTTGTTGGCGGTTTTCTTCGCTGAGTTCCTGACCCGCTCGTTTACCTCGTGGGCCTTCTCTAGCACCTCGTCACGAATGTCCTCGAGTTTGTCGATAACCTCTTCGGCTACGTCTTCTGCTTTATCTCTCAGCTCATTAGTTGCCTCACGCAAGGCTCGTGCTCGCTCGCGAAGTGCCTCAACACGATCATGCAACGATTCCGGCAAAATACCGATTGGGCGGGTGTAGTCATCATTGTTGTCATCAGAGGTCTTATCGGTGTCATTATCACCACGATAGAGCCCCTCAAAAATGGTCAGGGTGCGCTCAATGTCGTGCGCCTGAATTAGGTGAAGTGAGTTTTCAGACAGACGATCGAGCTCAGCCTGATCTGCCGTGAGAATCCGCTTCAGCTTGTCGCTGAATTCAACTACGTCGTCAGGCTGGAAAAGGTAGCCGTTGTCACCATCGTGCACCAAGTGCGGCAGGGCCATGGCGTCTGCAGCAACGACCGGTCGACCCGAGGCCATCGCCTCCATGGTTGCAATACTCTGCAGCTCTGCAATAGATGGCATTGCGAACAAAGTCGCGCGCTCATACGCCTTCGGCAATTCTTGCTCGCTGATGTGCCCCAAGAAGTGCACGTTCTTCGCGATGCCCAGCTCAAGCGCCAGGTTTTCCAGATACTTACGCTCGCCGCCGTCACCAACAATCTCCACCTGCGTGTTGAGCGATTTCGGCAGCATGGCCACGGCCTTCAGCAGGTTGTGGATGTGTTTCTCGTAATCTAGGCGACCAAGAAACAGAATTCTCGGCTCTGCGTTTGAAGTCGGTGAGGTGTTAGCAAACTTTGAAGCATCGATTCCACAGCTAATCGCCAACACACCGTCGACCCCGGCAGCAGCCTCTAGAAGCTGAGCGGCACGGCGCGTTGGTGTAGTAATTGCATCAACCTGAGACAAAACGCGCCCGGCATCAGCCCAGGCCATTTTCATGACGGTCTTTTCGAGGAACTTTGGCACGATTACCGAGTACTTAATCAGGTTCTCAGGCATGATGTGGTTGGTCGCAAGAAGTCGAATGCCCTGTTCCTTGGCACTCTTGACCAGGTATCTACCCATAATCAGGTGCGACTGAATGTGAACAGCGTCAGGCTTTACCTCGCGCAGAATCTTGTCAGTCTTGGCCTTTAGCGAATATGGCCAAACGTAGCGCAGCGTTTTGTGCTGAGGAATTCGGTAGCTCTTGATGCGGTGAACGGTCATCTTGGCGCCGTCGTGCTGCTCGATGAAGGTGCCGTGCTGTTCGTTATATGCAGAGGCAATGATGTGAACATCGTGCCCATGGCGCGCCAGTCCGCCGGCTAGACGCTCGGCGAATCGCGCTGCACCATTGATGTCGGGCGGAAATGTGTCACAACCAATGACGATGGTAAGTTTTTTGAAACCAGGAGTACCGGGGGCTACTGCCAAAGTTCTAACCTCTACTAAGAAGACGATGTTGCGGGACGAACCCACACTGAAATTTTACTTGAACTCGCAGCCGGCGGAACTACGCGTGTGCTTTTTTAGGTCGAAGTTCGGGATGCACCTTTGAAATTAGGTAAACACCAACTACCGCCACCACCGCGCTGAGTCCAAAGCCAATCATGGTCGGAACGCTTGCCTGCTGAGCCTCACCGAGGATGACGATTCCGATAGACACGGCAACCAACGGATCAATAACAGTTAGGCCAGCAATTACTAGGTCAGGCGGCCCCGAAGAATAAGCATTTTGAACAAACCAGCCGCCAAGTGAAACAGCAATCAGAAGCCCCAAAGTACACAGTGCTGTCAACCATTCAAACTGGCCCTGATAAATACGCTGAATAACTACCTTTGCCAAGGTAGCAACGAACCCATACAGCACGCCCGCTCCAACCACGTAGATCAGCGCATTCATGCGCTTTCCGAGCGTGAAAAAGAGAACACCGAACACGACAAGGATGGAGGCAAGAACAATCAGAACCTCAACTAAGTGACCATCGGTGAGTTCGGTCTCGTCAGCAACACCTGAGGCCATCAATACAAAAGCGGCGATGCCGAAAGTACACAGCGAAATGGCAAGAATTGTGCCCCGATTTAGCCGAGTCTTAGTGGCTCGTGCATTGAGAAGTGAGGTAATCACCAGAGCAATAGCACCGATGGGCTGAACCACGATTAGGGGCGCAAGCGAGAGAGACCCGAGTTGAAGAATGATGGCCAACCCCATGAAAAAGGTGCCAGAAAGCCACTTTGGGTGCTTGATGACATTCAGCAGTTGTTTTAGTGACAGAGAGCCCTTGAGCTTGTCTTTTATTTTGCTTTTTTGAACAACCGCGTCGTTCTGGAACTGGGCACCAAAGGCCAAGGCCACAGCAGCTAGGACCGCAAGCAAGATAGCGACGGTGCGCATGTCTAGACCTGGTCCCATTTGCTCTCCCTTTTTGTAGCCCTTCGACTCTATCTTTGAAATCGAGGGTTTCCGGTGAGGCTCGGGGGTAAATTTGTAGGATGACCATTAGACCTATTTGCATCACTGGAGACCCAGTCCTACACAACCGAGCCGCCGAAGTTACTGAGTTTAACGACGAACTCAGAACCTTGGTAGCCGACATGTTTGAAACTATGGACAAGGCTCCGGGCGTGGGCCTAGCCGCGCCACAGATCGGTGTTGGTCTGCGAATTTTTACCTACGACTACGCCGACGATGAAGGAAACGAACGCCGTGGCGTGATCATCAACCCGAGCCTAGAGATTGGCCCGGTGAGCGACGAGCCGGCTGACGAGGACACCGAAATCGAAGGTTGCCTATCGGTACCGGGTGAGCGCTTTCCCCTCAAGCGAGCTGAGACTGCGATAGTCACAGGTGTTGATTTGGACCAGAAACCGGTACGCATCGAAGCAGACGGATGGTTTGCGCGAATCTTCCAGCACGAGTTTGATCACCTAGATGGAATTCTCTATGTTGACCGCCTCGCAGAACCGTGGAAAGAGATTTCGACGGACATTATCGAAGACAACGGTTGGGGCAAGCCTGGCAAGAGCTGGCTACCTGGTCGCGACAACCTTGAAGGCTAAAAACAGCTGAGCCCTGGTGGCAAATCCACACTTTGCCGTCAGGTCGTTCAGGGTCTTTCGTACCCGGTAATTAGGCACTTCAAAGTGCGCTGCAATTTCTGAATCGTCCTTTCCAGACAAGAACTCAGCAACAAATAGCCGGGTTTGCTCATCGAGGTTGGCCACGTTAAGCGCAAAACCTATTGGCGCCGCAGGGAGCTCATCAAACTGGGTAAGAAATTCACCCAACTCAGCAAAGTTTGGATTGTCTCCCTTAGCCTGCGAGGAACGAACCGCCCGCAAAAGCTCTTCTGGTCCGGCCTCTTGGGTAACTAGATCCGTCGCGCCAGCAGCGATGCTTGCCAACTGAAGTTCTTTGCTGAAGTAGGGTCCGGTCAAAATAACCGGCGGCATCTTTGAATCGGAAGCGAGATAAGCCCGATTTAGTTCAACAATTGCGGAAACGCCATCAAGGGATTTGAGGCGATGGTCAATTACTAGGACATCGATCAAAGCTTTGGGCGCGCGCTCGGCTAGCGAAACAGCATCATCATCTTCGAAAACAATTTGAAGGTCATCTTGGGCTTCGAAAATCATTCGACGTCCAGCTCTGATATCAGCGTCACCGTCAACTAATCCGACACGAATGAGATTGGCCATTGTTAGTGAATTCGTTGACCGGACGCAGCCAAGGTCTTGAGTCTAGGGAAAATTGCTGAAAGCGTGAAACCAACGCCCGGAACCTGAGTAGCCTCGATGCTGCCACCATACAGAGCTGCGCGCTCCCGCATGGCAGTGATACTAGCGCCCTTGATGGGCTCAATAAGAGCTCGTAGGTCGTCGTCGGCGGTGTAACCAGACTCTTCAACGCTCAGGTTTAGATCTGCGCGTCGGGAGACCTCAACGCCATTGTCTTTGACTAACACCTGCAGACCTTCGTCAACCCAGCTAAAGGCAATGCTCACATCGGTGCCAACTGGGCAGTGCTGCTTCACGTTTTCGAGGGCATCGACAACAATTCGATAGACCGCCAATTCAGCGCCGGAGTTGATTCGAAACGGCACTCCCTCATGGCTCATCGACACGGAATAGCCGAACTCGCGATAGGCCACAACCAGGTCTTCGAGATTCTTGATCCGAGGCGGTGCGGCAGTAACGGTGTGCTTACGGTTCAACATGTCGAAGAGTCTTCGCAGTTCGGTGTGTGCCGCTCTCGCACTCTGGCCGATACGCTCCAGAGTTCTAATCGAAGAGTTGATGTCGGCTTTGGCGGCGTAGAGACCACCCTCAGCCTGTGAAATCACGGCAGAAACCTTTTGAATGATGAGCTCGTTGATGTCACGAGCAATCTCAAAACGCTCAGTCTGCTCGGCAAGCTCCAGGGCCAACTGTGATTGAAGATCAGTAGCGATAGCTCGATCAAACGGAGTTCCAACGTGCAAGTGGCGAGTGATTAGGTACCGCCCGCCCAGAAACGCCGTTGCATTTAGGCCAACAATTGCCAGCCCAGAAATTGCCAAAGCGAAAAGACGCGCACTGTCATCGAGAAGAGCAATTCCAAAACTTTGAACGGCTGGACTTCCGGAGTAAATCAAAAGCCCAGCGAGGGTGGTTCCGGCAACAACATTCACGCCAAAAGTTACCCTCGCAAATAGCGGGTTGGCCATCATGGCAAGAATGAAGAGTGCCGCTAGCGCACTGACTACACCGGCAAGAGGCGAGAGCCCCAGGTAAATTGCTAGACCCGGTGCAATAACTAAGAGTGCAACACTCAGCCAAGGCTGCTTATAGAGAGCCAAAATTGCAAGGCTGAAAAGCGAGGATGACAGTAATGCCACATACCCCTGAGACATGAGGTCGATGCCGCCCAAAAATAGGACACCAAATAGTGAAAGGTAAGTTAGGGAGAGCCATTTACGGTCCTGGATCCAACGTATCAACGTGGCCTCCAGATCATCGAAAAAGAGTGGCTCCCCGGCTTGGACTCGAACCAAGAACCTATCGGTTAACAGCCGATTGCTCTGCCAATTGAGCTACCGAGGAATGTTGATTTAGCAACCTGAAAAGATTACCAAAGTTTTAGGTGCAAATCGCCGGTTTTCGCGAAATTAGTATCCAAGTTTTGCTGATACCGCACCAACCAGCGGCTCACCAGCAATAAAGGCGAGGGTGTTTTCACGGATACGCTCTGAAAACAAGCGCACCACCATTTCGCGTGTATCGGCTGTGTGCGGTGTGATCAGAATGTTCTTGGCATCCCACAGCGGGTGTCCTTCCGGCAGGGGTTCCGGATCAGTCACATCGAGCGCTGCACCGGCTATCACGCCTTCATCTAATGCAGAAATAAGGTCTTCCGACTTGATGATTGGTCCGCGAGCAATGTTGACCAGATACGCGGAGGGCTTCATTAGTCCAACGCGACGGGCATCAAACAGGTGCCTAGTCTCGGGTGTGAGGGCTGCTGTGATCAAGACCAGGTCCGCTTGCGGTAACTCAGCATCCAGGCTTTCAAAAGTAAGTGTTCTGCAGCCTTGAAGGCCAATAGCCTGCTTGCGAATCACCGTGACATCGGCACGAAATGGTGCCAGCAGATTCAGCAGCTCCTCAGTGATTCCTCCCCCACCAACGATTAGAACTTTTGCATCGTAAAGGCTCACCGCGAATGGCCGGCCCCAATGTTTTGCGCGCGCCCGCTCTGGCAAAATACGCATCAGAGCAAGGCTCAGAGCCAAGGCATGTTCGGCAACCGGTTCGCGATATGCACCCTTAGCTGACGTGAATCGATGAGGCACCTGAATCACCTGCTCGAACGCATCTACCCCAGCAAACGGTAATTGCACCCAATCGATTTGCGGATGGTTACGCAGCAGCTCGGCCAAGTCGCCAGGTGAAGAATAATCGGTCCAGATTAGCCCCTTGGTTTCGGTCGAAAGCGGCGCCAGCACTCCCCCTGCAGATTGAACTGCTTCCTCATACTCCGGAAAACTCTTTGGAGCAATCGAGATCACTTTAGGCACCTTGGAGCCGACGCCTTTCAGCTTCGAGATCAACCAGCTCGCGCTGAATCCTGGAAGACTCTTCTGGCTCTAGGGTTGCGTCCACGCGTCGAAGCGCCGCAAGGAGATCGGCTTTTGCGTGCGCAAGTGTGTTGACTAATGCGCGGCCAATTACACCCTGACCATACCTGACTAGGCCTGCCTGGTCGGCTGCCGGCAATGACTGTGCAGCAATTTCACGCAACAGAGGGTGAAGTTCCTCGGGTGTTGCTCTAGCAACGGTTGCCAAGAACTCAGGCTGCTGCCTAACCGCCGCCGCAGTTGCAACTGCCTCCAAAATGGAGTTGTGCGCCGAGGCAGAGAACCCGTCGCGAACAAGTCTGGCTAATTCCGCCTGGCTGTAGCTGTCAGGAACCTGGACAAGCACCTCAAGCACTTGGCGCTCGAATCGAGTAATCGGGTCACTTAGGTTTGGCAGCGAAAAGCCGGCCACTGGTGGTTCATGCTCAGACTGAGTGCTCACTTGATTCCGTCGAAGGTCTGCAACCGCTTCTTTACGAACGGCCTTACCTGCAGCATCGACCAACGCGGCTACCTCGTTGCCTTCAAGATTCACCCATCCGGCAAGTTCTCGAATATATGCTGGGCGAAGAGCCGAATCGCGGATTCCGGCGACGATAGGCGCTGCAGCGCGAGCCGCGCCAACCCGCCCCTCGATAGTTGCCAGATCGAACTTCGAAATCTTCTGTTTGATAGCAAACTCAAACAACGGGCGCTTGTTCTCAATCATCAGCCGGACAGCTTCGTCGCCCCTGGCTGACCTCAAATCGCACGGATCAAGACCGTCTGGCCCGACAGCAACAAATGTTTGAGCCGAGAATTTCTCTGAATCTGAGAATGCTCGCATAGCCGCCTTCTGACCGGCAGCATCAGGGTCAAAAGTAAAAATGACTTCTGCTGGAGTGTCTTTTTCAGCCGAGAGCATGCGGTTCAGGATCCTTATGTGATCATCACCGAATGCAGTTCCGCAGGTAGCTAAAGCTGTGGTGATTCCTGCTAGGTGGCAGGCCATTACGTCGGTGTACCCCTCGACAACAACTACCTTTTGCTGCTTGGCGATGTCGCGCTTTGCCAAATCAAGTCCGTAAAGGACCTGTGACTTGTGGTAAACCAAAGTGTCACTTGTGTTCAGATACTTTGGGCCCTGATCATCATCGAACAGTTTTCGTGCACCAAAACCAATTACCTGGCCGGTTGTGTCTCGAATTGGCCAAATTAGACGACCGCGAAATTTGTCGTACGCCCCGCGCTCACTCTTGGTTGCCAAACCGGCAGTCACTAGCTCATCAAGGGTGAACCCTTTGGCGGTGAGGTGGTCGACCAGGTTATTCCACCCCTGAGGTGCAAAACCAATGCCAAAATGCTCTGCCGCGGCTTTGTCAAAGCCCCTGCCCTTTAGGAAGTCGCGCCCAGGAATAGCTGCGTCAGTCATGAGTTGATTTGCATAGAATTCAGCAGCTGCAGAATTTGCCTCTAGCAATCGAGACCGCTGGCCCTGATCCGGACTTGAAGAGCCCTCTTCGTAGGTCAGTTCAAAGCCAACCCGAGCAGCCAACTTCTCGACTGCCTCATAGAAACTCAGCTGATCCATTTGCTGGACGAATTTGTAGACATCGCCTCCCTCGCCGCAACCGAAGCAGTGATAAAAACCCTGAGCAGGTCGGACATTGAATGACGGAGACTTCTCATCGTGGAATGGGCATAGTCCCTTGAGCGATCCAACGCTTGCCGGTCGAAGTGCGACATACTCGCTAATGACATCGGCGATATTTATCCGAGATTTGACCTCGTCAATGTCTCGCGACCGAATCTTGCCTGCCATAGAAGTTATCCTAGGTCGCATTCGGAGAGCCGACTAAGCGGTGATGCAGGTTGATTGCACTCTGATCGGTGAGAGACGCAACTTGATCAACAATCACACGACGGTGCTCGGCCTCAGTCTTGGCGCCTGCCCAGGCTGCGCGAGAGTAGGCGTCTAGGTGCTGGCCATTTGCATCCAGCAGGGCATCAGCTAACTCAGCGAGCAAGGCACGTTGCCATTCATAAAATGGACGGCGAGACTCGTGAGACATCAGGAATGCCGAGACAATGCCCTTGAGTGTGGCAATTTCTTGTCGAACCGAAACCGGAACCACAATGTTGGCACCGAAACGCGCCATCGAATCACTCGGTGAGGCGTCGACAATGGCATCGATGGTCTGACTGACAAATCGTCCGATCAGGGCGCTACTGAGGTTCTTCAGGGTGCCCTGGGCTTCTGCGCTCTTGTCGTAGTGCTTCAACCAGTAGGTTTCGGCCTTAAGTCGATCCAAGGCTTCACTAAGCTCATCCTCGCTGTAGATACCCAGACTCCACTCGGCGATTTTGGCTACCAGTTCACTACCTGAGCGCACATCACTCAGGACCGAAAGGTCAACGAATCCACCGACAATAGCGTCTTCAAAATCATGAACTGAGTAGGCAACATCATCGGCAAAATCCATGACCTGGGCCTCAACAGACTTAACCCGATACGGGGCGCCTTCTCGAAGCCAATCAAACACCGGCAGGTCATCTTCGTAAACACCAAACTTGATTGAGTGCTCGCGACCCTGAGGGGCATCAGCAAGACTCCACGGATACTTGCAGGTGGCATCTAGGCTGGCACGAGTAAGATTTAGTCCGAGCGAGGTGCCGTCAGGCAGGAAAACTTTTGGTTCGATGCGGGTGAGCAAACGCAGAGTCTGAGCGTTGCCCTCAAACCCACCGATGTTCTCAGACCAGTCGTTCAAGGCCTTTTCACCATTGTGTCCGAACGGCGGATGACCCAAATCATGGGCCAAACAAGCCATGTCAACGATGTCAGCGTTGAGGTTTAGGTCACGTGCCATTTCGCGACCAATCTGAGCCACCTCTAGAGAGTGGGTCAAACGAGTGCGGGCAAAATCTCCACCAGATGGAGAAAGTACTTGAGTCTTGGCACCGAGTCGGCGAAGGGCAGACGAATGAACCACGCGTGCCCGATCGCGGGCAAACTCTCCGCGCCGAGTGCCGCTGGTTCGCTCTTCGGTCAGGAACCGTTCACGATCGAAGTCACTGTAGCCAGGCTCGATTGAGTTTCGAATGTCCATTTAGCCTCCTGAAACTCCGATTTCCGCATCTAGAAGGACCTTACGCTGGTCGCCGATCAACTCACGCGACTGAAGCCAATTTTCTGGGAGTGCGCAAACTTTTGCACCACCCAGTCGTCCACGTGGGCCTTCGGCTTCTTCACCCGGATACGGCTGATCGCGATCGAGTGTTCCCAGAATGTCATCCATGTGTGCCAGCGACTCAACCTGTGCAAGCGAGGCTCTGAATTCCCCACCTACCGGATAACCCTTGAAGTACCAGGCAACGTGCTTGCGAATGTCTCGGCAGGCGTGTTCTTCGCTCTCAAAAAACTCGACTAGAAGCTCGCCGTGACGCTTGAACGCATCAGCAACTTGACCAAGGTTTGGCTGAATCGGCGAAATAGCAGCATTTGAGTTTGGATCACGCTGGTACTCATCGAAGGCCGCCTGAAGGTCTCCAAACAGCCATGGGCGACCCAGGCAACCGCGACCAACTACGACGCCGTCTACCCCGGTTTCACGCATCATTCGAATTGCATCCGCAGCTGACCAAATGTCACCGTTTCCAAGAACCTGGACATCCGGCAGAGACTCTCTGAGCGTTGCGATTGCCTGCCAGTCTGCCTGTCCCGAGTAATACTCCGAAGCTGTTCGGCCGTGCAGAGCAACCGCAGTCACACCGGCATCTCTGGCTGCTTTTCCGGCATCCAGGTAAGTTAGGTGATCCGAATCGATACCTTTGCGCATTTTTACGGTCAGCGGAATATCGCCCGCGGCCTTAACTGCGGCCGTGACAATTGAAGCGAAGAGGTCTTGCTTCCAAGGCAGAGCAGCTCCGCCTCCCTTTCGGGTCACCTTTGGCACCGGGCATCCGAAATTCAAATCGATGTGGTCGGCGCGGTCCTCAGCAACCAGCATGGTTACAGCCTCAGCGATGGTCTTTGGGTCAACACCGTAGAGCTGCACTGAGCGGATGTCTTCGGACTCGTGATGCCCCACGAGTCGCAAAGACTCTTCGGTACGCTCGACGAGCGCCCTAGAAGTGACCATTTCAGAAACAAACAGCCCGCCGCCAAATTCACGACACAGCCGTCGAAAAGCGGTGTTAGTGATGCCAGCCATAGGTGCCAGCACCACCGGGGTTTTAATCCCGATGGAACCGTACTGCAGAGCCGGCTTCTCGCCCAGTTGATCGGTCATGGTTCCTAAGAAACTAGCTTGGCGCCAAGGTATTCGCGCAGCTTAGACAGCGACACGCGCTCCTGCTGCATGGTGTCTCGTTCGCGAACGGTAACTGCCTGGTCATCAAGAGTCTCGAAGTCGACGGTCACACAGAATGGGGTTCCGATCTCGTCCTGACGACGGTATCGGCGACCAATCGCACCCGAGTCATCAAAGTCGATGTTCCAGTAACCACGCAGCTCCTGAGCGAGGTTACGCGCAACTGGCGATAGGTCCTCATTACGAGACAACGGAAGAATAGCGGCCTTAACTGGAGCCAGTCGGTAATCAAGACGGAGAACTGTACGGACGTCTACGCCACCCTTGGTGTTTGGTGCTTCATCCTCAGAATACGCGTCAACCAAGAAGGCCATTAGCGAACGGGTCAGACCCGCAGCTGGCTCAATTACGTAGGGAGTCCAACGCTCACCCTTGGCCTGGTCGAAGTAGCTCAGATCGGTGCCTGATTCACGGGAGTGAGTGGTGAGGTCAAAGTCGGTGCGGTTTGCAATACCTTCAAGCTCGCCAAATTCACTGCCCGGGAAACCGAAGCGATACTCGATGTCGACGGTGCGCTTTGAGTAGTGTGACAGCTTCTCTTTGGCGTGCTCGTAGAGGCGCAGGTTGTCTGGATTGATACCCAAATCGGTGTACCAATTCATACGCTGTTCAATCCAATAGTCGTGCCATTCTTCGTCGGTTCCAGGCTCGACAAAGAATTCCATCTCCATCTGCTCGAACTCGCGAGTACGGAAGATGAAGTTTCCAGGTGTGATCTCGTTTCGGAATGACTTTCCGATTTGACCGATTCCAAACGGAGGCTTCATTCGAGCTGCACCAAGAACATTGGCGAAGTTAACAAAAATGCCCTGCGCAGTCTCTGGACGAAGGTAGTGAAGCCCTTCCTCAGCTGCTACCGGACCCAAGAAGGTTTGTAGCAATCCATTGAAGGCCTTCGGCTCAGTCCAGATGTCCTTGCCGCCGCAGTTCGGGCAGGCAATGTCAGCCATGCTCCCAGGAGCACGGCCCTTTTTCTCTTCGAAGGCTTCTTCTAGGTGATCCTGACGGAAGCGCTTGTGGCAGCTGGTGCACTCAATTAGAGGGTCTGAGAACTCACGAACGTGGCCAGATGCCTCCCAGACCTTGCGAGGCAGGATTACTGACGAGTCAAGTCCAACAATGTCTTCGCGGCTCTGTACTACAGTCCGCCACCACTGCTTTTTGATGTTCTCTTTGAGTTCAACACCAAGTGGTCCGTAATCCCAAGCCGAGCGGCTTCCGCCGTAAATCTCGCCAGCCTGGAAAACAAATCCGCGACGTTTTGCGAGAGAAATTACTGAATCTAGACGATTTGGGGTAGCCACTTAAACTCCTTGCCCAAGCTGGATGCCTGGCACTTGTTCGAAGTTCTTAGTCTACTTTGAAGCCTGGGATTTTGGCTGATCTACAGCGCCACCAAATCTTCTATCTCGCTGGTGATAGTGCCCGATGGCAGCCCACAAAGAGGTTCGATCAAAGTCTGGCCAGAGGGTATCCATAAAAACAAATTCCGCATAGGCAGACTGCCAAAGTAGAAAGTTTGAGGTGCGCTGCTCCCCCGAGCTTCGAAGGAACAAATCAACATCTGGCAGGTAGTTGGTGTTGAGATACTTCTGAATGGTGCGCTCTGACACTGCGCTAGCCTTTAGCTTGCCTGATTCAACATCGGTTGCAATTGCCTTCACAGCGTCGGCGATCTCAATTCGTGACCCATAATTCACACACATAGTCAGAGTCAGCGTCGTGTTCTTTTCGGTCAACTTTTCGGCTGCTCTAAGCTCATCGATCACCGATAACCAAAGCCGCGGCCTGCGACCAGCCCAGCGAATCCGGACACCCCAGGAATTCAGTTGGTCGCGACGCTTTCGAAGCACCTCGCGGTTGAAGCCCATAAGAAAACGAACCTCGTCAGGTGAACGCTTCCAATTCTCGGTAGAAAACGCGTAGACCGTGAGGTACTTAACCCCGGCTTCAATCGCGCCGGCAACAACGTCAAGCAAGGCCGCCTCACCGGCTTTATGCCCCTCTACCCGAGTGAGTCCGCGTTGGTTGGCCCATCGGCCGTTGCCATCCATAACAATGGCAATGTGCTGCGGCACAGATCCGGGCACAAAACTTGGCACGGTTACGCCCGGCTTGGCTACTGAATCAAAAGTACTCATTGACGTTCCACGTGTTGAAGGGACTTTAGTCCGCGCTCGATGTGCCACTGACTATAAGCAGCAACGATACCCGATGCTGCGGAGCGAATACCGTCAGGAGCAGCCTCAACTACTTCCCACTCGCCAGACAACAGCGCTCCAAGCATGACCGCGGTTTGCTGGTCAATCACTGCCGCACCTGCTGGCCGGCAATCACGACAAACCACGCCGCCGAGCTGCATCACAAACGCCTGATGAGGTCCTGGAGCGGAACAACGAGAGCAGTCAACAAAGTTTGGAGCCCAACCCGCAATTGCCAGTGCACGAAGGAGATAAGAATCTAATACCAATGAGGCAGCATGTTCACGGTTGGCCAGTGACCTGAGCGCACCAACCAACAGCAAATACTGCTGAGGACTTGAGTCATCACCGGTAAGTTTTTCGGCGGTTTCAACCATCGCGGTTGCAGCGGTGTAGGCAGGGTAATCGGCAATTATTTCGCGGCCGTAGGCCCCAATAGTTTCAACCTGATTGACGACATCGAGTGTGCGACCCTCATAAAACTGAGCTTCAACAACCATGAACGGCTCAAGACGGGCACCGAACTTTGAACCGGTTCGGCGAACACCCTTGGCTACAGCCCTGATTTGCCCGTTGTACCTCGACAAAAGCGTGACGATGCGGTCAGCCTCACCCAACTTGTGGGTACGCAGCACAACCGCTTCATCTCTGTATAAAGGCACAGAGCAAGTATCCGACTAATTGTCCTGATTAGTCGCGAATGGCTCGGTTCACCGCGGAAATAACCGCCTTGAGAGACGCAGTCGAGATGTCGCCATCAATACCAACACCCCAAAGTGTCTTTCCGTTGACCTCTAGCTCGACGTAGGCAGCAGCCTGAGCGTCGCCACCCTCACTCAAGGTGTGTTCAACATAGTCGAGCAGGCGAACTTCGACGCCCTGCTGACTCAAGACACTCAAGAAAGCTGAAATCGGGCCGTTACCGGTACCGTGTGCTTCCAACTCGCCAGTTCCATCACGCAACACGATGTCAAGGTCGACAGTGCCGTTCATGTCGCTGGCGGTGCGCATCTTTTTGAGCTCGAAACGGCCCCACTTAAGGTCAATTCGGTCCGCAGGGGCCGGCAAGTACTCATCGGTGAAGATGTCCCAAAGCATGGCTGATGAGACTTCGCCGCCCTTTTCATCGGTGCGGTTTTGAACCACGCGCGAGAACTCAATCTGAAGCTTTCTAGGTAGGTCTAGGTGGTGATCGGTCTTCAAAAGATAAGCCACGCCACCCTTACCCGACTGTGAATTCACACGGATAACAGCCTCGTATGAACGACCAACGTCCTTAGGGTCGATTGGCAGGTAAGGAACGGCCCAAACCAAGTCGTCGACCGACACGCCCTTGTCATCAGCCTCTTTGGCCATGAGCTCGAAGCCCTTTTTGATAGCGTCCTGGTGCGAACCTGAGAACGCTGTGTAAACCAAATCTCCACCGTAAGGAGCGCGTTCTGGCACGGCCAATTGGTTGCAGTACTCCACTGTCCGCTTAATCTCGTCTAGATCACTGAAGTCGATGTGAGGGTCAATACCCTGACTGAAGAGGTTCATACCCAGAGTGATTAGGTCTACGTTTCCAGTACGCTCGCCGTTTCCGAACAGGCAGCCCTCAATACGGTCGGCACCGGCCATGTATCCGAGCTCAGCCGCGGCAACTGCAGTTCCACGGTCATTGTGCGGGTGCAACGAAATCAGAACGCTGTCGCGTCGGGCGATGTTTCGGCTCATCCATTCGATGGAGTCAGCGTAAACATTCGGAGTTGCCATCTCTACCGTTGCCGGTAGGTTGATGACCATCTTGTGATCCGGCTTTGGATCTAGAACCTCGATGACGGCATTGCAAACCTCAACCGCATACTCGAGCTCGGTGCCGGTGTATGACTCTGGAGAGTACTCGTAGTAAACGTCGGTTTCAGGAATCAGCGACTCCATCGAGCGGCATTTGCGAGCACCCGAGAGTGCGATCTCCATGATGCCCTGTTTGTCCTGATTGAAAACCACTCGGCGCTGAAGAACTGAAGTTGAGTTGTAGAAGTGCACGATTGCCTTCTTGGCACCCTTTAGCGACTCGTAGGTGCGCTCAATAAGCGCATCGCGGGCCTGAGTGAGCACCTGAATCGTCACATCTTCTGGGATGTGCCCATCTTCAATTAGTAGACGAACGAAATCAAAGTCAGTCTGGCTGGCCGATGGAAATCCAACCTCGATCTCCTTGTAGCCCATTTTGACTAAAAGTTTGAACATCTTGAGCTTGCGCTCCGGACTCATCGGGTCAATCAAGGCTTGGTTGCCATCGCGAAGGTCAACTGCGCACCAGCGCGGAGCCTCAGAAATTACTTTGTTCGGCCAGGTGCGGTCTGGAAGCGAAACCGCAATTTGCTCGTGAAATGGTACATATTTGTGAACCGGCATTCCCGAAGGACGCTGTGTGTTTTCCATGATGTTCTCCTGTTGACCCGAGAGCTAAAACTATGCCTTCGGACTAAAAATGTGGGCCAATTCAATGGCGTGAGTGCGACCAGCAAAAAGCTCCGCAACGAGGAAGGCCGGGTTAGGCCTCGTTGCGGCCGCTAAGCAGGAGCGAGAACACACTTTTAGAGTAGACCTGAAATCCCTAGAATCCAAGTTTCCCAAGCTGTTTTGGATCGCGCTGCCACTCTGATGCAACCTTTACCCGCAGTCCCAGAAACACCTTGTGCCCGATTAGCTTTTCGATTTCTAGTCGTGAGCGCTTTCCGACATCAATTAGTCGTGAGCCCTTGTGGCCAATGATGATGCCTTTTTGACTGTCTCGCTCAACAAAAATGTTGGCATGGATGTCGGTAAGGTTCTGACCCTTACGCTTTGACATTTCATCGATGGTGACAGCGATTGAGTGAGGCAACTCATCACGAACACCTTCGAGCGCAGCCTCACGAATCAATTCGCAGATGCGATTCTCAAGTGTCTCGTCGGTAACAGCCTCTGGCGGATAAAGAGCCGGCGATTCAGGCAGCAGGTCGATTAGCACCTTCGTCAAAACTTCAAGTTGGTCCTCGGCGACTGCGGAAACCGGAACGATTGCACGCCAATCACGCAACTCAGCCACGGCTATCAGCTGCCTAGCCAGCTCCTCAGGACTAACCAGTTCTGATTTTGTGACGATTGCCACAAGCTTGGCCCTTCTGAACTCGTTCAGCTGCTCATTGATGAACTGGTCACCCGGACCAATTTTTTCGTTGGCTGGGATGCAAAACCCAATCACGTCGACGTCGCCGAGGGTTTGCTCGACTAGATCATTGAGGCGCTGTCCAAGTAGCGTGCGAGGTCGGTGTAAACCTGGAGTGTCAACAAGGATGAGTTGACCAAAATCACGGTGGACGATTCCTCGAATCGCACGGCGAGTGGTCTGCGGCTTGGCACTGGTGATGGCGATCTTCTCGCCCACCAAAGCGTTGGTCAAAGTTGACTTACCCACGTTTGGGCGCCCAACGAATGATGCAAATCCTGAACGGTGCTCGCTCATTAGTTCTCCTGATCCAGTTGCTCAAAGGCAGACTGGGCGTCAGCCAAACTCTGTGCTTTCTGCACGATTACCGAGGTTAGTCGCTTTCGCTTACCTTCAATTCGCTCTGCGGTGATGTTCAGGCCAGAAACGGTTACCTCATCTTTGAATTTAGGCAATCTGCCCAAGGCCTTGGCCAGAAGTCCGCCGATGCTATCAACGTCCTCATCTTCGAGTTCAAGCTCAAGATTCTCGCCCAGATCGCTGAGCGGAAAGCGCGCATTCACTCGGTAGCGGCCGTCACCAAGATCTACAAAGTCCAAGTCGTCGCGGTCGTATTCATCGCTGATTTCGCCGACGATTTCCTCGATCACATCCTCCATGGTTGCCAGACCGGCAACTCCCCCGTACTCGTCAATTACAACGGCGATGTGGGTTGAGGAGAGTTGCATTTCGCGCAGTAGATCATCTACCTGTTTTGATTCAGGTACAAAGATGACTGGCCGGGCAACGGTGCTTGCCTTTCGTTTGGCCATCACGCTCGGGCTTTCATGCAGCAGTCGAGCCACATCTTTCATGTACAAAATGCCGCTAATGTCATCGATGTTCTTGCCAACTACAGGCAACCGCGAGTAACCGCGTTTTAGAAAAACACCCATTGCATCTCGAAGCTCAACGTCGGCGGCTACCGTTGCCATGTCGACTCGCGGAACCATAATCTCGCGAACGATGGTCTCGCTGAACTCTTCCACTGAATCTAGGAGTTCCTGCTCAAACTCTTCTGGCTCTTCACTCTTCGGCAAAGAAATCGGGGTGAAGACCAGGTGAATCGAACGAATTAGTGGCGCGGCAGACTGAGCAAGCGATTTGATTATCTCTGCCTGACCAAGGCGCTTGGCAGCAAACTGACTGCCGATTAGCAGTGCAAACATCCAGAAGCTGGCAATTAGGGCACCCTGCCACCAACTCCAACCCAACGGGCTAACGCTTTGGCCAACCACCACACCAAATATTCCGGTGAGGCTCAGTCGCACAAAACCTAGTGATTCAGCTTGCGGGTCTTCATTGGCTTCTAAAGCCGCCTTGAGAACGGCCGTCACAGTCGTCAAGACGGCCAGAATGACCGCTATCCAGATTGCGAGAATGATCAACGACTAGCACCTTCAGACGCATAGAAACTTTCGAGAATTTCACGCTGAAGTCCAAACATTTCTTTTTCTTCATCTGGTTCGGCGTGGTCATACCCAAGCAGGTGGAGTATTCCGTGGGTGGTCAGAAGCAAGACCTCGTTTATTGTCTCGTGCCCGGCAGCAAGGGCTTGCTTGGCTGCCACCTGCGGGCAAATGACGATGTCGCCGAGGAGCCCGGCTGGAGTTGGCTCGAGTTCCGTCCCAGGTCGAAGCTCATCCATCGGGAAACTGAGGACATCAGTTGGGCCTGGCTCATCCATCCACTCAATGTGGAGTGTCTCCATAGCGGGCTCATCAACAAACACAATTGCTAGGTCAGCTTTGGGATGAATGTAGAGAACGTCAAGTGCATGGGTTGCCAGGCTTAGTACTCGAGCCTCATCGACCTCAATCTCAGTCTCGTTATTGATTTCGATACTCATTATTTCTTGGCTCCAGGCTTCAGTTTGGACTCGTCATACTTCGAATAGGCATCGACAATTTTTGAAACGAGGGTGTGACGAACCACATCCTCAGAGGTTAGGGTTGCAAAGTACATGTCCTCGAGATCGCTTAAAACCTCCACGGCTGTCCGCAGACCAGAGGCTCCGGTTGGCAGGTCAATCTGGGTGATGTCACCGGTCACGACCATTTTGGAATTGAATCCCAATCGGGTCAGGAACATCTTCATTTGCTCTGGTGTGGTGTTTTGCGCTTCATCGAGGATGATGAACGAATCGTTTAGAGTACGGCCACGCATGTAGGCCAACGGCGCAACTTCGATGGTTCCTGCTGCCATTAGCTTTGGAACAGCTTCTGAATCAAGCATCTCGTGAAGTGCATCGAAAAGTGGCCTTAGATAAGGATCAATCTTGTCGTTGAGGGTTCCAGGCAGAAATCCAAGTCGCTCACCGGCTTCAACCGCCGGCCTAGTCAAAATAATGCGACTGACTTCTTTGCGTTGCAGCGCCTGAACCGCTTTGGCCATGGCCAGGTAGGTCTTTCCAGTTCCAGCCGGACCAATTCCAAAAACCACTGTGTGATCATCAATGGCGTCCACATAGTTCTTTTGCCCAAGAGTTTTTGGCCTAATGCTCTTACCCCGCGAGCTCAGAATGCTCTGGCTCAGAACATCGGCGGGTTTGATGTCGGTACTCAGCATCTTGGCAGAACGGGTCAGGTCTTGAGGAACCAATTCTTTACCCGCGATGATCATGGCAATCATTTCCTCAATGAGGCTCTTCGCTGCGGCAACTTGGCTGGCTGGACCATTGATGGCTATCGAATTTCCGCGGGCGTGCACATCAACATCTGGATAGGTTAGCTCCAGCGTCTTTAGGAGCCTGTCCTCGGTTCCAAAAAGCGCCACCATCGGCACTCCCTGTACCTCAAGGATCTCGGTGCGTGATTTATCGGCCGAAGAATTAGGCAACCTGCTCCTTAGGTGTTGTGCTGGTTATGTGACCGTGTGCGTGGAATACCGTTTGACCGGCCTCGACTCCGGTGTTGAAAGTGAGGCGGAACGAGCCGGTGGATACATCTGAGGCGATGCGAGACCCCAACTGCACCAAATCAACCAGGTAGTCTGTGGCCTCGGCGGCCAACTCGGCAACATTTTCATGATGCTGCTTTGGGATCACCAAGATGTGAATTGGCTGCTTGGGAGCAATGTCCCAAAAGGCCAAAGAGAGCTCGGTTTCAGCAACAATCTTTGCTGGAATCTCTTTTGCGGCAATTTTGCAAAAAATGCAGTCAATCATGGTGTCAGTCTACTTCTGCGGTCAGGACCAGAGCCCAAGCTTGGCTTGGATAACGGCTATCGCAGCAACACCCGCCGTTGAGGTGCGCAAAATGGGCGCACCGAGGTTCACTCGCGTTGCGCCGGCCTCTTCAAAAAGTGCCAATTCAGAATCACTGATGCCACCCTCTGGGCCAACCACAATTGCCACGTTCTCCCCGGATAAATCAACATTGCCAAGGCCCACTTTGGCCGTTGGATCTAGAACTAACACGAGATCGAAGGAACCTATCATTGTCGCCAGTTGCTTTGATGACACTGGCTGAGCAACCACCGGTTCAAATACCCGCAGGGATTGTTTGGCCGCTTCGGCAACAATCGTCTGCCAGCGCTCTACGCCTTTGGATACTTTTGCACCTTCCCACCGCGAGATAGAACGCTCTGATTGCCAAGGAACGATGCCCCAGGCGCCCAATTCGGTGGCTGCCTGGATTGCAAGTTCATCGCGGTCACCTTTGGCAAGTGCCTGAATCAGGGTCAACTTTGCTTCCGGTTCAGACTCAAGAATCACCTCTGAGATTCGAACGGTCAGGCTATTTTGAGCCAATGAGTCCACCAAACCGCGAACTCGAGTTCCTCGCCCATCAGTCAGCTGAATTCCCTCGCCAACTCGCATCCTGCGGACCGAAACGGCGTGCTTTCCCTCTGAACCTGAAAGAGTAATGATGCCATCAACAACCGGGCTACCCAAGGTTGTTTTAAACAGCGGTTCAACCATGATTAGTTCTTCCGTCGTCCGGCAAAGAAACCGTGAGTCTGTTCGACCAACTTGATCGAATCAGACTTGCGCATGGCCGCAAGCTTTCGAATCAGTTCCTTCTGTTTGGAGTCAAGCTTGGTTGGTGTCGAAACTTGAACCCGAATTTTCAAATCACCGCGTCCAGAAGCCCGAAGTCGCTGAACACCCTTGCCCTTGACGGTAATAATGTCGCCAGTCTGCTGCCCCGGCTCAATCTCGATTGATTGAGGACCATCAAAAGTCTCAATTTTGGTCAATGCACCCAAGATGGCATCCTGCATCGGCACCACCAGGACACAGGTGAGGTCATCACCCTGTCGACCGAAAATGTCGTGCTCACGAACCGAGATGTCAACGTACAGGTCTCCGTTTGGACCGCCTGCGAAACCCACCTCGCCCTGGCTAGCAAGTTGAAGACGCAAACCGTCCTCAACTCCAGCGGGAATGTTTAGGTCAAGCGAACGGCGGGCTCTAACTCTTCCTTGTCCGCGACAGTCAAGACAAGGCTCCGGGATTACCTGACCGTACCCGCGGCATGTTCCACAGGGCTGAGAGGTAACAACATTGCCAAGAAGTGATCGAACCTGTCGCTGGATTTGTCCGGTTCCTCGACAAATATCACAAACCGCCATAGAGGTACCTGGTCGGCAGCAACTTCCTGAGCAGGTTTCACAAATTACGGCGGTGTCAACCTCGATTTCTTTGGCCACACCAAAAGTGACCTCTTCAAGAGTTAGCTCCACTCGGATAAGCGCATCCTGCCCACGCTCGGCACGCGACTTTGGCCCGCGTTGGCT
Source organism: Rhodoluna sp. KAS3 (assembly GCF_026000575.1). Classification (NCBI taxonomy): domain Bacteria; kingdom Bacillati; phylum Actinomycetota; class Actinomycetes; order Micrococcales; family Microbacteriaceae; genus Rhodoluna; species Rhodoluna sp. KAS3. Next base: position 750,470 of record NZ_AP026910.1, read on the forward strand.
TGAACCGCCGAAGAAGGTGTCAAAAATGTCGCCAAATCCGAATCCACCCGAACCACCGAATGGATCCTGTCCGCCCATGTCGTATTGACGTCGAGAATTGGCATCGCTCAACACCTCATAGGCGTGGGTCACCGACTTAAATCGCTCCTGCGCCTCAGGTGCCGGGTTGACATCCGGGTGCAGTTCACGAGCTAACTTTCGGTAAGCCTTCTTGATTTGGTCCTCGGATGCATCGCGTGCGACACCCAAAACCTCGTAGTGATCAGCCAAAAGTTCCTCAGTTTCCTAGTGCTTTGGTCAAGTAACGTGCCACGGCTCGCACTGACGCAATGTTTGATGAATAGTCCATTCGAGTCGGCCCAATGACGCCCAACTTGGCAATCTCACTGCCCTGATTTTCATATCCGCTGACAACAACCGAGGCACCAGCAAGTCCCTCGAAGGAGTTTTCTCGGCCAATTCGCACGCTCACTCCATGCTGCTCTGCCTGCATTTCCGAAATCAACTTGAGCAGAACCACCTGCTCCTCAATAGCTTCAAGTACCGGAGAAATACTTCCCGGGAAGTCCTGCTCGCGCCTAGCAAGATTTGCGGCCCCGGCCAAAATAATCTTCTCTTGACGGTTTGCATCGACTTGTTCAATCAGGCTGGCGCAAATTGAACCAACTTGCTGGGCAAAGCGTGGCTCAAAAAACTTGTCCAAACCACTGAGCTTCTCGGCTACAGCGCTCAGAGCTAAACCGGTCAAAAGGGTGTTGAGTCTTGCCCTCAGTTCACCCACGAATCCTTCATCGATGGTTTGCCCCAATTCAACAACGTGCTGTTGAATACGGCCGCTGTCAGTGATCAGCACCATAAGAATGCGGGTGTCAGAGGCGGGAATGAGCTCGATGTGCCGAACGGTTGCCTTGCCAAGTGTTGGGTACTGAACCATAGCGACCTGATTGGTCAGCTGTGAGAGCAACCGGACAGTCCTACCGAGAGTTTCATCCAAGTCTGCACTGCCGGTCATGAAACTTTTGATAGCCAGGCGCTCAGCAGTGTTGAGCGGTTTTACCTCGTTAAGGCGATCAACAAAGACTCGATAGCCTTTATCGGTTGGAACACGACCGGCCGAAGTGTGCGGCGCATGAATCAGGTTCTCTTCTTCTAGAAACGCCATATCATTGCGAATCGTGGCTGCCGAGACGCCAAATGAGTGCCGCTCAACAAGAGATTTTGAACCCACCGGCTCCTTGGTTGCGATGTAGTCCTGAACAATCGCTCGCAAAACCTCGAGGCTTCTATCCGGTATCAAGATGGCCTCTCTTTCGCTAGCACTCGATGTCCTTGAGTGCCAATATTAGCCTGTGGTGGGCCGATTCCATAGACTGAAACGGCTAGGTAAAGGGGTAGAAATCATGTCAGACACAAACGAGTACAAATCTGCGGGTAATCAATTCTCTAAAGAGGAAGAGAAACTTTGGTCGGTCCTGGTACATGCTGTTGCAATTGTGTTTGAGTTCTTTGCCCCAGTACTTGGATTTCTGCTTTTCAGAGACAAGGGGCCTTTCATTCGTCACCACGTGACCGAGTCACTCAACTTTGGCCTAACGATGGTGGTCTTTGCTATCGGCCTAGCGATTTCAGTTATCGGTTGGTTGGTAATTTGGGCGTTGCCAATCTACTGGACAATTTTTAGGATTGTCGCTTCCTATCGAGCCAGCCAGGGAGACTTCTATCGCTACCCGCTGACTATCCGATTCGTCAAGAACTAGTCCAGTAGTTTTCTAACCAGAGAATCGGCTAATAATCGTCCCTTGAGCGTCAGCCGGATTTGACCATTAATCGCCGCTCCCGGCTCGATTAAGCCGTCGGCAATGAATCCAGCGATCAACTCCACTGCGTGCTTGCTAACTGTTTTGGCCAGGTCGACAGAAAGACCTTCGTAAATTCTGACCTCGAGGAGAATTCTCTCCTCAAGGCGTGTCCTCTCCGACAAGACTTCCCGACCAGCAGCCGGCGAGTTTCCGGACGTCAGAGATGCCGAATAGGCACTCGGATGCTTCTGATTCCACCAACGCACCCCCCCGAAATGACTGTGAGCACCGGGGCCGTAACCCCACCAGTCCTGCCCCTGCCAGTAGGCCAGATTATGCCTCGAGGCGTTTTCGACGCCAGCTGCTTCCTTTGCCCAATTACTAACCTCGTACCACTTGAATCCAGCATCTTTTAGCAACTGATCGGCCAGCTCGTACTTATCTGCCTGCAAATCTTCATCGGGCTCATCGAGCTCACCGCTTCGAATCTGCCGCGCCAATTTAGTGCCCGGTTCTACGATCAGGGCGTATGCAGAAACGTGATCGGGTTCCATGCTCAGTGCGGCCATGATGCTTTCGCGCCACTGCTCTAGGGTCTCGCCCGGTGCTCCGTAAATTAGGTCTACAGAGGTCGCCAGCCCAGCAGCTTTAGCGGCCTCGATGGCGGCCGGGACGTTTGCCGGATTATGTGTGCGCTCCAAAGTGGCCAGGACCGATGGAACAGCCGACTGCATGCCGAAGGATACTCGGGTGAATCCGCCCGCCTTGAGAGCCTGAAGGTATTCGAGGTCAACGGTATCGGGGTTGGCCTCAGTGGTTATTTCTGCGGCGTCGGAAATACCGAACGCAGAGTCGAGTGAACCGAGAATCTTGACTAGATCTGAGGCCGGCAATTGCGTAGGAGTTCCGCCACCAAAAAATACCGTGGAAAGTACTCGTTTCTGGATGCCGGTTCGAGCTAGAACACCCTGGCTAAAAGTAATCTCAGAAATTAAGACGTCTGCATACTCAGATTGGCTCGCGCCATCGAGCTCGGAAGCTGTATAGGTATTGAAATCGCAGTAACCGCAACGGACACGACAAAAGGGAATGTGCACATAGGCATGGAGACTTCTGTGTTCAGCACCCTCGCCTGCTTGTGCCGGCAAACTGCCGTCACTTGGGGCGGGTTCGCCAATTGGCAGTGGTCCGGCCACTACTTCTTCTTCTCGCCCTTTTTCTCGCCATCGGTCGATAGCGCGGCAATGAATGCCTCTTGCGGCACTTCAACGCGACCAATGGTCTTCATGCGCTTCTTACCCTCTTTTTGCTTCTCAAGAAGTTTGCGCTTACGGCTGATGTCACCGCCGTAACACTTGGCAAGAACATCTTTACGCATAGCCCTGATTGACTCGCGGGCAATAATTCTGGCACCGATGGCAGCCTGAATTGGGACTTCGAACTGCTGGCGCGGGATCAACTCGCGTAGCTTGCCGGTGATCATGACACCGTAGGCATAAGCCTTTTCTCGGTGCACGATTGCGCTAAAGGCATCAACCTGTTCACCCTGAAGAAGCAGGTCAACCTTGACTAGATCTCCTTCTTCAAGACCGATTTCCTCGTAGTCGAGAGATCCGTAACCGGCGGTCTTGCTCTTCAGCTGGTCAAAGAAGTCAAAAACAATCTCGGCCAGCGGAAGGGTGTATCGAAGTTGAACGCGGTCTTCACCCAGATACTGCATGTCGATCATGGTGCCACGGCGACTCTGGCAGAGCTCCATGATGGTACCGACGTAGTCTTTCGGGCTCAGAATTGTGGCACGCACAATCGGCTCGAGGATCTTCTTAATTTTTCCGCCAGGGAATTCACTCGGGTTGGTGACGGTAATCTCGTCGCCGTTCTCAAGGGTTACCTCGTAGACCACCGATGGAGCCGTGGCAATCAGGTCCAGCCCAAACTCGCGCTCAAGACGTTCGGTGACGATCTCTAGGTGCAATAGGCCCAGGAATCCAATTCGGAATCCGAAACCGAGAGCTACCGAGGTTTCTGGCTCGTAGACCAGTGCGGCGTCTGAAAGCTTGAGCTTGTCCAACGCTTCGCGCAAGACTGGGTAGTCGGATCCATCAATCGGATACACGCCCGAGAAAACCATTGGCTTTGGGTCCGCATAACCCTTTAGCGGCTCAGTTGCCGGGTTTAGCTTGGTGGTAACCGTGTCACCGACCTTGGACTGACGAACGTCCTTCACACCGGTGATCAAGTAACCGACCTCACCGACTCCAAGGCCCTTGGTAGGTTCTGGTTCTGGTGAAGAAACACCGATCTCCAGCGCTTCGTGGACCGCTTTAGTAGACATCATGGTGATTTGCTCACGTGGCTTGAGCTGCCCGTCAATCATGCGGATGTAAGTAACTACGCCACGATAACTGTCATAAACCGAGTCAAAGATCATCGCGCGAGCCGGCGCATTCGGGTCACCAACTGGCGCAGGCACCTCGTTGACAATCAGGTCAAGCAGCGAGTCAACACCCATACCGGTTTTTCCTGAGACGCGAAGGCAATCTTCAGGATTTCCACCGATTAGGTTGGCCAGCTCCTCCGCATACTTTTCTGGCTGTGCAGCTGGGAGGTCAATTTTGTTTAGGACTGGAATGATCTTGAGGTCATTTTCCATCGCCAAGTAAAGGTTGGCCAGGGTCTGGGCCTCGATACCCTGAGCAGCATCAACCAGAAGAACAGCTCCCTCACAGGCGGCCAATGAACGAGACACCTCGTAGGTGAAGTCAACGTGCCCAGGTGTGTCAATCATGTTGAGCGCGTAGGTTTTGCCATCCATCTCCCAAGGCATGCGAACAGCCTGGGACTTGATCGTGATTCCGCGCTCACGTTCGATGTCCATGCGGTCCAAGTACTGGGCACGCATAGAACGGTCGTCGACGACACCGGTTAGCTGAAGCATTCGGTCAGCCAAAGTTGACTTACCGTGATCAATGTGGGCGATGATGCAGAAATTGCGAATCATCGCTGGATCGGTCTTTGCCGGTTCTAGACGGGTGGTTGCGCGTGGCGACAAAAGAAACCTCTAATTAGATTGAAGAAAGGGACCGCTCAGCGGTTTCTCTATTCTCTCACATGCTCGACGGCACTCCGAGGGATTTACTTGCCGATTACCGCATACTGCTGGTAGCATTAGAGGTCGAGACGGATGAAGTAATCATCCAAATCCCACAAGTTTTGAATTTGTTCAGCATGCCTGCGACTGCAGGGTGCAAACCAAGAAAGTGAAACATGGCAAACATCAAGTCACAGATTAAGCGAATTGGCACCAACCTAAAGGCTGCTGAGCGCAACAAGGCTGTTCGCAGCGAGGTCAAGACCGCTGTTCGCGCATCTCGCGAAGCGACTGCAAGCGGCGACAAGGTAGCAGCAGCAGCAGCTCTTGCACTAGCTGGCAAGAAGCTAGACAAGGCAGTTTCAAAGGGTGTTCTACACAAGAACAACGCTGCAAACCGCAAGTCAGCACTTGCCAAGAAGGTTGCAGCTCTCTAAACCGAAGCTTTAGAAAAACCCCGGGTCATTTGACTCGGGGTTTTTTATTGTCCTGAACCACACCTGGCTTACCTGCAATGTAGCCGCAGACCATCTGCAACACAGTCAGAACTGTTAGCAGCCAAAGGCTGACCGCCCAAGAGCCAGTTGCGGTGGCCAGAACACCAACTACGAAGGTGCCCAAGGCAGAGATTAAATAGCCAATCCCCTGGGTCATCGCTGACAACTGAGTCGTTGCAGCGCTGCTCGATGCGCGAATGCTCACTAGCGAGAGGGAAATAGGAAAGGTGGAGGCCTGCCCAATTCCAATCAAGATTGAGCTGAGCAGAAGAATCACTTCATCGGCGTTACTTGAGGCCAGCGATGTGGCCAACCCAGCAAACCCTGCAGCTGAAACCGCACTCGAGCCGGAAGCCCACCAGGCGAGTGATTTAAACCTGCCCAGGATCGACGACATTGCTAGCCCGAACGGGATTCCAATCGATGTTGCGATACCCAAATAAAAACTAACGTCGCCGTCGGTAAACCCTTTCGACAGCAGTGCCGTCGGAAGCCAACCAAGGATTGCGTAGAAACCAAGTGACTGAATTCCGAAAAACAGCACCAGGAGCCAAGCTAAGCCCGAATGGAGTGGAAGGGAACTTACCTGACCTAAGTGGGCAATCGGCGCAATCGAGTCGTTACGACCGCGAGTAAATTTTGGTGCCCAAAGCACAATTGCCAGCAATCCAGGTGCAGCCCAAATAGCTGATGCCGCTTGCCAACCACCTAGTGCGCCACTTACGGATACAGCCGAAGAGGCAGCAAAGCTGGCCGAAATTGCTAGCACCGTGGTGTACATGCCGGTGACCAGCGGAACCGACTTTGGAAAGTCTCGGCGCACCACCGAAGGCAACAGGACGTTGGCTGCAGCAATCGACAGCCCAGCCGCGACAGTGCCGACTAGAAGACCTGGGAACCCCAGGAACCCTCGAAGCGCCATCGCGATTGCAAGGACTAAGAGAACCAGCATCATGGCTCGGTCGACACCGAATCGGGATACCAACCAGGGACTAAAAAAAGCACCTAGGCCAAAACATAGAACTGGCGCTGCGGTCAACACGCTCGCATCGGTTGGAGAGAGCGCTAGCGAATCGGTTATTTCGGCTAGCAGAGGGCCAATAACCGCCACTGCGGGTCTGAGGACAAGGGAAATAGCAATTAGAGCTAGAAGCCCGAGAACCTTAGTTCGACGATTCACTTAGTCCCTTATTCGAGATGAGGTGAATGACCCTTTCAAGTGCATAGATAGGGTCTCGCTCCGCACCTTTGGCGGCGGCATCCGCAATCGCCATAGCTGAAACGGCGTTTGCCAGACCGTCGTCGGTCCAGCCAACGAGGTCTTTACGCGCTCGGTCAACCTGCCAAGGCGCCATGCCTAACGACTGCGGTGACGCCGAGCGGTTGCCGAAGATTTTGGCCAGCTGGCGAATCTTCATAGAGATGGCGGCAACTAGCGGTACTGGATCCGCGCCGGTAGCAATTGCATGACGGAGAAGCGACAGGGCCTCCCCCGACTTTCCGGCAAGAGCAGCATCTGCAACTTTGAATGCATTTGTTTCGACTCTGCCGCCGTAATAGCGATCGACAACACTTTCGGAGATGGTCTCAGAACTATCCATCAGCAATTGATTACAAGCCGAAGCCAGCTCTGCAATGTCATCAGCAAATGCGTCAAGCAAAGCTCTAACGGCTGCTGGAGCGATTTTCCTATCGGCGTGGGCAAATTCTGCTTGAACAAAAGACACGCGATCAGCATCTTTTTTTATCTCAGCGCAATTGATTTCTGTTGCGTGGCTGCTGACACGAATGGCATCAACGAGTTTCTTGCCTCGAACGCTCGAACCGTTGTGCCGGAGAACTACGGTGGTGTCTGCAGTGGGGTGTTCGAGGTACGCAATGCCATCGGCAATTAGGTCATCAGAGCACCGCTCGAGCCCACGAATGATCAACAATCGAGGTTCGGCAAATAGCGACGGACTGGTCAGGTTTAGGAGAGTTCCGGCTGAGTAGTGCGATGCCTCGATTTCGTGAATCTCAAGCGCATCATCTTGCCCCTTTAGGGTTTCACGAATCATACGAATTGCTCGACCGGCCAAAAATTCTTCTGGACCTGAGACAAAAACCACGGAATCCGGTGCCGCATGGCGCCAGTCAATGATCTTTGCTTTACTCACCCCATAAGCCTAACCGCGACCGCTGACTCCAAGCTTCAAGTCATTCTGGTTGATCTGGAGCGAGATCGACCCCAGATTGTCTGTTCTCAGCGTTTCACAATTCAAGCTTTCCAAAAGATCCAGCGTTCTTCTGGTCGGATGCCCGTAACTGTTGCCCTCTCCAGAGGAAATCAGACACACATCTGGGCGAACTGCCTCATACAGTTCGGAGAATTGGTCCCGTGATCCGTGATGGGCAACTTTGAGAATCATGGGTACGTTGTCGAGGCCTTGCCCAAGCCAGGTTGAAGATGCCGCGCCAAGACGCATCTGGCCCCTTTCACCTAGATCTGCGAATGCGAGGAAATTAAGCTCGGCGCCCTTCCAAAGCATCGCAAGACTAGCGTCATTTGAGTCCTCAACCAGGTTTAGGTTCCTTGGTGGATTCAGCACCGTCCAGGTGAACGCCCCTAGCTTCCCGCTATCGCCCTCAAATGGCCGATAGATGCGTGACCCCGTCGCCTGCAGTGTCTCTTGAACATTGCTAGCAGCCCAACGTTCATCCGGAAACGGAGAAAGTAATACCTCGCCGATGCGACGACCAGCAAGCGCACCACCGAGCCCACCCACATGGTCTAGGTCGTAGTGGGTAAGCACCAGCAGGTCGATGGTCTGCACCCCAAGTCGATCCAAGCATTCTTTTGTGGGCGCATTCTCGCGACCAACATCGATTACAGCAGTTAGCCCCTCAGAACGAAGGACAAACGCATCCCCTTGTCCAACATCGCAGGCAACTACCTGCCATGCCTGGTTAGGCCAGGTTCCGTATCTCTTTGCAGCCGAACCAGCTGACCCGATGGTCACGCCCAAAATTATTAGCAGAGCAAAAGCCGCCCAGTTCTTTGATTTCTGAGCAGATGCCAGCAGAAAAACTACCAGCGCGATAATTACGGCCACGGCCGAAATCGCACCAAGAAATCCGTTTGGCCATGGAATTACTCCGCCAGCCAGACTGCTCAACAATTGGGTGGTCACGACTATCCACTGCGCTGCGACGGATGCGAGCCAACTTAGAGCGGCAGCCAGCCCAGGTAGCGGAAGGGCAACCAAGCAACTAAGAATACCCAGGACAGTAATTGGGGCGACCATTGGTTCGACCAGAAGATTGGCCAGCAATGAATAAGTGGCTAAACCCTCTTGGAGCTGCAAAAGAACGGGCAAACACATAACCTGAGCACCCGCCGAAACAGCGAGTGGCAGCGCAATCCATGCAGGCATAAGGGACTTGAACTTCTCATACAGTGGCCTGGTGAGCAGAAGTATCCCTGCGGTTGCGGCCACCGACAGCATGAAACCGTAATCTGTTGCCAACCATGGGTCGATGCAAAGCAGCACCAACACGGCAAGCGCAAGAGCTGGCGAACCAGCAGCGGGCCGACCTAGAGAGGCAGCGACTAAAACTACACCAGCCATAAAGGCAGATCTGATTACGCTTGGCTCGGGACCGACCAGCCCGACATAAAGCACCAGTGCTACAACACCAATAACTGTGCGAACAATCCTGCGCCGCGAGATGCGCATCGAAACTAAATACACCAGCCCGACCACGATTGCACAGTTTGCCCCAGAGACCGCAGTCAGGTGCGTCAAACCAACCGCCTTCATCTGAACGGAAAACTCATCACTAAGTAGCCGCTTCTCTCCGATGGCCAATCCAGCCACCAGCCCCTTAGCCTCAGCCGAAATACCGGCCAGATTAACCAGGAAAGAATCTCTGAACCGCTTTGAGGCATTTGCTCCTGGGTGAGCTGGCATTAACAATTCGAAGCCAGAAATGCAGCTCGCGCGAAAGATTTGTCGATTGACCGATTGAATGGGCGCAAAATTCATAAAACACCGATACTTTGCTCCAACCGCAAGCGACTCACTCGGATCTTTTCCGTTCAAAACCCCAAATGCGCGAACTTTGGCAACTTCGTTATCAATGTGAATCGACTCAAGCAAAATCTCGAAACGCGATCCGGAGAAGGCTGAATTGGTCGCAGGCAGTTCTCGAATAACTGAGAATTCAGCTTGGCCGCCTTCATAGTTTTCGATTACTTTTACTAAATTTGTCGGCTTTGAGTTGCCGAGTTGAATCCCATAGGAGGTCAATCCCACAGTTAGAGCTAAGAAAGTTGGCACCAGCCAGCGCAGAAGTTGCCTCATGTCCCCAAGCCTTGAATTAGGGCCACCAATGAAATCCAAAGAACTCCGGCAGCAATCCAAATTCTCAAATGGTCACCTCGTTCATCAGGCCCGCAAATAATTTGTCGCCAATACCACCCACGTTCTTCAAGTCTTCTATGGCTTGGAAACCGCCATTCTGTTCGCGATAATCAATAATTCGACCAGCTAAGGCTGGGCCTACTCCGGGCAAAGACTCGAGTTCAACCTGAGATGACCGATTGAGATTTATTTTTGCCGTCTGACCTTCTCCGTTATTGCCATTTATCGGTGCTTCACCAATTGCACCGATGTGGATTTGCTCTCCATCGGTAAGCGATCTCGCAAGGTTTACGGTGGCTTGTTCAGCATCTTCGGTAAGCCCACCCGCCGCAAAAACAGCATCGAAAACTCTAGATCCAGCCTCAAGTTCATAAATACCGGGCTTCTTAACCTCGCCGATTACGTGTACGAAAATGATTGCTTGGTTGACTGAAACGCTCGCAGCCGAAGGCTCGATGGTTTGATTTTCTCCAGGTCCACTCAGGGAAATCTGGGAATCACCAGTGGCCCCGGTAAGACTATTGACTGCAATTAGAGCAACGGCAACGACTCCCAGCAACAGAAAAGCGAGTTTTTTACTGATGGGTTGCGTACCCGACAGCGCCTCTGAAAACCTGGACTTTATCCAACCCATTACCAAAAGGTAAAGCGCCCAGTGATTGCACTGAGCGCCTTAGGTAGTTCTGTGAGTAACTGTTTACTTGGTTGCTATGTTCACAAGTTTTGGAACGCGAACAATGGTGTTTGCAATTGACTTATCCCCAATTGCACGCTTGACCGGTTCTGATTGCATAGCCAAAGCGAGGAGTTCATCCTCGGAAATGTTTACGTCAACTTCAAATTTGTCCCGTAGCTTGCCGTCGACCTGCACGACAGCAACCACTGAACTTTCAACCAGCAAAGTTAGGTCGGCTTCAGGCAGCTGTGCAAGCGCAACTCCAGGCTGGTGACCAAGCTGTGCCCACATGTCCTCGGCCGTATACGGAGCAAAAAGCGAGAGTGCCTTTGCCACGACTTCGGCTGCCTCGCGCACTGCTGGATCAGCAGGACCGGCAGCGCCGTCAATAGCCTTACGAAGCGCATTGACTAGCTCCATAATTTTGGCAACACCGACATTGAACTTGAAGCCTTCAATTACTGGGCCAAAGTCACGCAAGAAAGTGTGGGTCGCCTTACGCAACTCCTTGTTTCCAAGTGCAGCATCTGACCCAACTGGGCTAACGACATCATTGGCTGCTCGCCAAGCACGCGCAAGGAACTTGGCCGCACCCGACGGAGAAACATCAGCCCAGTCGATGTCATCCTCTGGAGGACCGGCAAATGACATAGTCAAACGAACAGCATCTACACCGTGCTCGTCCAGCTGCTCGCTCAAAGCAACGATGTTTCCACGAGACTTTGACATCGCAGAACCGTTCATAAGAACCATGCCCTGGTTAAGTAAGCGCGTAAACGGCTCTTCAAAATCTAGCTTTCCTAGATCGTGCAGAACCTTGGTAATAAACCTTGCGTAGAGCAGGTGAAGGATTGCGTGCGTTACGCCACCAACATACTGATCAACCGGAGCCCAAGCCTTGGCTTCATCCTCTGGAAAAGCAACCTCAGTTGAGTTTGGAGACAAGAAACGAAGGAAATACCAGGATGAATCCACGAAGGTATCCATGGTGTCGGTGTCGCGAAGAGCCGGTCCAGCACACTTTGGGCAGTTTACGTTCACCCAGTCGGTTGCTCCGCCAAGTGGCGAAGTTCCCTTTGGCTTGAGGTCTAGGCCTTCGGCCGATGGAAGCTCGACTGGCAACTGATCCTGCGGAACAGGCACCTCACCACACTTTTCGCAGTGAATGATAGGAATTGGTGTTCCCCAGTATCGTTGGCGCGAAATTAGCCAGTCACGAAGTCGGAAGTTCTTGGTCTTCTTACCTTTACCTTCGGACTCAAGCAGTTCAGCAATTTTCTGGATTGCGTCTGCTTTAGAAAGCCCATTGAGCGGACCCGAGTTAATCAGGGTTCCTTCTCCAGTAGTGGCTACACCGCTGGTATTTGGGTCCTCTTCGCCGGTCTCAAGCACCACCTGAACCGACAGCCCCATAGCCTTGGCAAAATCCAAGTCGCGCTGGTCATGGGCAGGAACAGCCATAATCGCACCATGACCGTAGTCGGCAAGGACATAGTCAGACGCAAAGATTGGTAGCTTGGCTCCGTTTACCGGATTGATTGCAAAACGCTTTAGGTCAACACCCGTCTTCGGGCGGTCGGTAGCGAGTCGTTCAATGTCATTGGACTGCTTGACCTTTTCAAGGTAGGCATCAAACTGCGACTGAACATCAGCGTCGGCGCCTGCCGCAAGTTCCGCTGCCAAAGCACTGTCTGCGGCGACAACCATGAAAGTCGCACCAAACAGGGTGTCTGGGCGAGTGGTAAATACGGTTACCGGCTCTTCGCGGCCTTCAATCACAAAATTGACGTCGGCTCCGTGGGAACGCCCAATCCAGTTTCTCTGCATAGAGAGAACCTTTGACGGCCAATTGCCTTCGAGGGTGTCCAAATCATCGAGCAGGCGGTCAGCGTAATCGGTGACTTTGAAGTACCACTGGGTTAGAGCCTTCTTGGTCACTAGGCTGTCGCAACGCTCACACAGCCCTTGGACAACCTGCTCGTTTGCCAGCACGGTTTGACAGCTTGGGCACCAGTTGACGTTTGAGTTTTTGCGGTAAGCCAAGCCCTTGTTGTAGAACTCAAGGAATAACCACTGGTTCCAGCGGTAGTAAATCGGGTCTGAAGTAATCAGTACGCGGTCCCAGTCAAATGAGCAGGCATATCTACGCATCGATGACCGCTGTTGCGCGATGTTGTCGTAGGTCCAACCCTTAGGGTCCAGTCCGCGCTTAATTGCAGCGTTCTCGGCAGGGAGACCGAATGAGTCCCAACCGATTGGATGCATGACGTTGTATCCCTTTTGCACCCAGTATCGAGAAATAACATCGCCTAGCGCGTATGCCTCAGCGTGCCCCATGTGTAGGTCGCCCGATGGGTAAGGAAACATATCCAAGACGTATTTCTTAGGGCGAGGATCTCCGGCATTTCCCGACGCAAATGGACGCAGTTCATCCCATACCGGAAGCCATTTTTCCTGGATGTTGAATACGTTGTATTCGTTCTCAACCGGCGCGTTTTGCTGGGTCATGTGCTCACTTCTCAGGGGTGCGATTCAATAATCAGTACTAAAGAACAAGGTTACCAATTAGATGGTGACAAACTCGGAGCTAACTCCACGGATTAGGCGCGTTTAGCACTTTCAGCAAGGCCTGGGCTTTGAGCTCAGTCTCAGCAAGTTCGGCATCCGGGTCTGAGTCAGAGGTAATGCCACCACCCACACCAAGACTTACCTGTCCAGACTCAAAAATAAGCGTCCTAATAGTCATTCCAAATTCTGCAGAACCATCAACCCCGATGTATCCAAGCGCCCCCGAATAAACTCCGCGAGGCCCAGCCTCTAGGTCTGAAATGATTTCCATGGCACGGATTTTAGGAGCACCCGTCATCGACCCACCAGGAAATGCTGATGCTAGGACTGCTGAGATGTCCAGGTCGTCCTTCAACTGAGCAGTGACGGTTGAGACCAACTGATGAACGGTCGCGTAGGTTTCGACCTCGAAAAGTGCGGGAACCTGGACACTGTCAATTTCGGCCACCCTTGAGAGATCATTGCGCATCAGATCTACGATCATTAGGTTCTCGGCGCGTTCCTTAACGTTTGATTTGAGTTCGGCTGCGATTGTCGCATCGGTCAATTCATCAGCTCCCCGCCCTCGGGTGCCCTTGATTGGCTTGGTTGAGAGGTGCCCAGATGAGTCGAGCTTGAGGAACTGCTCAGGTGAACTGCTCACCACCGCTTTGTCGCCGAATCGAAGATATGCGGAATATGGCGCTGGGTTTTGTTCTCGCAAAGCCAGGAACGTAAAAAGCGGATCCGCGTTGGTACTTAGGGTGACCTGATTGGTTAGGCAAATTTGATAGACATCCCCGGCCTCGATGTGGCGCTGGGCCGATTCGATCATCCCGAGATATTGACTTGGGCTGTGCCTCAATTGAGCAGAAAAAGTAACCTGATCTGCCCTGAATCGATTTCGGTAAATAGACTGCTGCCCGCCAACCAAAGTCAGGCGTAGCAAGGCGGCTCGATGCCAAGCACTAAAAGCCCGCTGGCTCTCAAACAACCCAACAAAGTACATCGACTTGTCGAGGTGATCAAAAATAATCGCTCGATCCACACTGATGAACGCGTGCGAACTATCAAGCTCATAGTTGAGGCAACCAACCAACCCAGGGCGCCACGAAAAAGGAAGGTTTTGATTACCCGCGGCATCCACCGCAACATCGATTTGGGGATTGCCAACCGCCCTACCGATTGACGCAACACCGTCAACAGAGAATATTTCTGGAGTTCCTGCACCCATGACGCTGAACGGTTCATCGATGTGGTGTTCGCGATCGAGCCAGAAAGCGTAGGGTTCTGAGCTGTAAAACTGAGCAAATACGTCAGCTGGCGCAGCCCAACCGGCAAGGTGCGCAGAGTACAGCTGCATTTGTCTCCCGGTTCACTTTGGCTTTCGATGGTTTCGTAATCTAGATTAGACGCACTACAGCGGGTATTAGCCGGAGGTGAAAAGATGTCTGACGCAGCACAGTTCTTTTGCTTTAAAGACGGCTCATTGCAGTTAGTCACCTCACCACCAGAATCCGAAGTCGAACTTTCCGTCGCCGACTCCTGGCTGGTCGATGAGGGGCGGGTTAGAAATCTGCAGGCTCACTTCTCTCGTTTCGGCGACTGGGTTCAGCAGATAACCGATGTGTGCGACGAACAATTGGAACCATTCTTCGATGCTGTTCGAGAAGCAATTCCTAATCAGGGTCGCTGGTTTCCACGTATTGAATTTCACGGAGAGGCCACCGCGCCAAATCACCTCTTCTTGAGACTGCGCGAGGCGCCCGAGCAGCTGGGGCCCATTACCCTATGGACTTATCCAGAAACCGACCCGCGACACCATCCAACCGTCAAGGGCCCAGATTTGAGCCTCTGCCTGCAAGTGAGAAGAGCCGCTCAGATGCACGGCGCCGACGAGGCAGTCTTTTTGGATGAGCGCGGAAACCTTATTGAAGGCGCCCTGAGTTCAATTGTTTGGTGGCGTGGGGATGTCCTGTGTGCACCAGACCACCAAACCAAATGGCTTCCGAGCATTACTCGACAAGAAGTTTTTGCGATAGCAGAGCAAATGGGCATCCGCACCCGCACCGAAAATGCTCGACCAGCTGACTTAGTTGAACTTGAAATCTGGGCCCTTAGCTCTTTACAGGGCATCAGATTGGTTCGAGACTGGATTGATCTCGGCGGCCCAGTCGGCCCAGCTAAACATCTAGAGTCATTTCAGAAGCGATTGAGACTCCAGCTGACCGCTATCGATTAAGCCAGGGATTGAATCGCAAGTTCATAACTAATCGAGGCGGCTGGTTAATTGCACTTTGCGACTGGTGAATTCGGCTATCGCATCGTCATGGGTAATCAGGAGCACGGTTCGATGCGACCCTGCTGCAGCAAGCAAATCACGGATAAGTGGCACCGCCGTGGCATGGTCGACATTGGCTGTGGGCTCATCGAGGATAAGGACCTGAAAATCGGCCAGCAGCGCTCGGGCAAGCCCCAAACGCTGCGCTTCACCACCACTGATAAGCACTCCGCGCTCCCCCAACTCGGTATTCAAGCTTTCCCGGGTTTCAAAAGTCGCGCGAAGCCCAACTCGATCAAGCACCGCGAGTAGTTCATCATCCGATGCCGTTGGCTTTGCGATCAGCAAGTTATCACGCACTGAACCAACGAAGATTGTTGGTTGCTGTTCAACCAAGCCGATTACTCTCCGCAAACTACTTGGATCGAAGTCACTGATTGACTTACCGTTTATCGTGAGTGAGCCAGCCCTGGTGTTTAAGAAACCCAAAAGCAGATTTGCCACCGTGGTTTTACCGGAGCCGCTGGCGCCAACGAGCGATACCCGGTCACCGAACCTAATCGACATCGTGAAATCCTGAAGGCCAGCTTCTGAGTTTGGATAGGTCGCGGATGCCCTGTTGAAACTAATCTCATCTACCTGAGTTAGTCCGATTTGGCCTCTGGACTCTTCGATTTCCGATGGAATCGAAGTATCGAGAAAGTCCTGTATTCGTGAAGCGGATGCTTGGTATTTTTGCCAGACTGAAACCAAGGACTGAGCCGAAGAAACAACCTCGAAAACGGCCATCGGCAACAAAACCAAAACAGCAAGCAAAACTCCATCGATCTGACCGGCCACAACGGCCTGAGCCCCGATAAACGACAAGCTGAATGTTGCCATCGATGAAAAAACCAGGATGAGCGCCTGGCCCAGACCAGCCGCGCTAGCGGATTTGACTGACTTTTTGAGCAGACCATCCGTATTCTTGCCAAGTTCATCGAGGACAACCGAGGCCCAGCCAAAAGCCTTCAAAACATCGAGGTTTTCCAGCAACTCCAAGCTGCCGCTGGATAACTCTGCCTTGGCGTTCAAGGTCGACTCATCACTAGATTTGCTGACCAAACCTGAGATTGGCAAAGCGATTAGAAACGCACCGAGTAAGCAAAGCCCCAAAGCGCCAGCGGCACTTGGAACGAGAAGGCCTACACCGATGACTGCCAGCACACTGACCACGACCGCCTGCAATAGTGGCGCTACGACCCTAACCGGAAGATTTTGGAGTTCGTCTACATCGTTTATGAGTCGCGAAATGGTTGCGCCTCTGTCGGGCAAACCGGCAGGTGCGAATGGAATGAGTTTTTGCAGCAATTTTGGCCGTTGCAAGCTGAGCATCCGAAACGTGGCATTGTGAAGAATGACTCGTTCGGCATAACGGCCGGCTGCCCGACCCAGCGCAAAGCCTCTGACCCCAACAACGGCAACCATTAGGTACATCACCGGTGGCTGCTCAGCAGCCCTCGAGATAAGCCAAGCAGAGGTTGCCAGCAGGGCGACGGCAGAGAGAGCCTGAATTATGCTCACGAAAAGCCCGACGCGATACTCGCCAGTTCTGGGTAGGCCAATCCTCATCAATTTACGCACCGGCGACCTCAACTATCTCATCGGCTGCCGCAATCAGGGCTGGTTGGTGTGTGGCTGCGATAACCGTGAACCCACGGCCTGCAAACCAACGCAAAGAATCGATAACTCTGGTTGCTCGCGAGCTGTCGATAGCCGAAATTGGTTCATCCAGCACCAGCATCGGGGTTTGTTGGTTGAGCGCACGATAAAAGGCTCTAGCCAGCGAAATTCGCTGAGCCTGACCGCCAGACACTCCCTGTCCATTTGGTCCAACCACCGAGTGCATATCAAGGTCATCTAGGGCCGCGAGCATTAGTGACTGAACCAGAGCCGGATGATTGACATATTGCGAATCCTTGGAATTTGGACCAAGAATGTTGGTTTCAACTGTTCCCTCAAGAAGCATGGTTCGCTGGGGTACCCAGCTAGAGCGGGACAAAGCGGTGGATTCCCCAGAATCATCGATGCCAATTATCGAGCGCAGCAAAGTGCTCTTGCCCGAACCAGACGGACCGACAATGACTGCCAATTGCCCTGGTGCAAAGGTTCTTGGCTGCCTAGCTGAACCCTCTCGAACTTCTTTTGAAGCCTCAATCGCATCGAGGACCACCCCAGATGCTGTGACGCCCTCAGCGGCAGCGTGAAAGTTCACTCCGACCTGCCTTATTGGCAGATACGCCTCCGGTGCAAGAATCAGAACGAAAAGCCCGATGAGCAGAGTCACCTCGCCGTTCACAAGCCGAAGACCTATCGAAACTGCAATCAGAGCTACCGAAAGACTCGCCAGGAGCTCTAAGGCAAAACCGGATAGGAATGAAACCCGCAAGACCTTCATGGTGCGCTCTCGGTATTCCTCGCTAACTTCAGCTATTTTGGTCACTTGCATTTGCGCCCGACCAAAAACTCTCAAGGTTCCGAGGCCTCTCATCACCTCTAGAAAGTGCCCGGTCAGCTTAGAAAGCGCCTCAAACTGCTTTTGCTGAACCGACCTGGTGGCCCAGCCAATTAGAACCATAAACAACGGGATAAGCGGAATGGTTAACATCACGACAAGTCCGCTAGCAAAATCGGCTAGTGAAATAATCACGATGAGAATCGGGGTGATTAGAGCGGTGTAGACCAGCTGAGGCAGGTACTTGGCAAAGTATGCATCCAGCGCGTCCAGCCCTGAAGTAGCTGAAGTATTTACCGTTGCTATTCTTTGCTTGGCAAGCCATGCTGGCCCAAGTTTCACGACGGCAGAAAAGTATTTTTTGCGTAGCTCTTGCTTGACCAAATTCGCAGCCCGCTGAGCGAGAAACTCTTGAAACCAGACAACTAACGCTCGGACTAGCCCTGCCCCGAGAGCAAACCAGAGGTTGCCCGTAACCGCAGAAACTGGCACCGATTCAACAAATATCTGACTTACAAACCAAGCTAAATTCCAGGCTGCAACGACTGTCGACAGGCTGGAAAGCATGGCAAGAGCGACCACGCTGGCTATAAACCAGCGGGCCGCTCCTGCCTCGCGAAGTAATCGCGGATCTAAAGGCTTGATTTGAAAACCTAACCGATCGATTTAGTGCGCGTGTGCCGGAATTGACTTGCGACTAACCCGCTTGCGGAAAACCCAGTAGGTCCAGGTCTGGTAGGCAAGCACCAAAGGAATCATGAACACAGCCACCCAAGTCATAACCGTTAAGGTGTATTGGCTTGAAGAGGCATTCTCGATGGTGAGGCTAAATGCAGGATCAATTGATGAGGGGAACACATTCGGAAACAGAGCAGCAAACAGACTGCCAACCGCCGTGATGATAGTTACCACCAGCAACGTGAACGAAATTCCCTCACGTTTGAACAGGTTTGCAACTAGCCCAGCGATAAGGCTTACAGCTGCCAGTGCCGAAAGGATGAATCCCAAGACACTGAAGTGCGCGACCAAGGTCCAAACCAAAAAGGTAGCAGCCAAGAGTGTTGCGGCTGATCCGACTTTGGTGGCCAGTGCACGAGCCCGCTCCTTGATATCTCCATCTGTTTTTAGAGTGATAAAAACCAGACCATGAGTCCAGAACAAGGTCAGAGTCACTAACCCGCCAAGTAGACCGTATGGATTTAGAAGAGTGAAAATCGTACCGGTGTAAACGTGGTCCTGGTTCAATGGAACTCCCTGCACGATGTTTGCGAAGGCAACTCCCCAAAGCAGTGCCGGAACAGCTGATCCGATCACAATCATCCAGTCAAAGTTGGCTTTCCAACGTTCTTCGTTTGCACCAATCGTGTGCCCCTTGCCGCGGTATTCAAACGCCACACCGCGCATAATTAGGGCAACGAGGATAATCAGTAGTGGCAAATAGAACCCGCTGAACAGCGATGCGTACCACTCTGGAAAAGCCGCGAAAAGGCTTGCACCCGCCACAATCACCCAGGTTTCGTTTAGATCCCAAACTGGACCAATGGTGTTGATAAGCACCCTTCTATCGGTGTCATCTTTGCCAAGAAACGGCAGCGACATACCAACGCCAAAGTCAAACCCGTCGAGCACAAAGTACCCAATGAACAAGAAACCGACGATTAGGAACCAAATTTCATTCAATTGCATTTTCTTTTGTCCTATCGATTTCTAGTAGGCAACAGCCAGTTGTTCAGCATCGGAATCTTTTTTAACATCGACTTCTTCGATGCCTTTTTGAGCTGCAGCAAGCAAAAGCTTCATCTCGACAACCGCGAGAATTCCATAAACAGCTGTGAAGACAATTAGTGAGATCAAGACATCAACACCATTGATGCCTGGAGAAACTCCATCGGCAGTCTTCATTAGTTTGAACACCAGCCAAGGTTGGCGACCCATCTCGGTGAAAAGCCAACCGATTGAGATGCCAAGTACCGGAAGTGGTGCTGCCCAAATGGCAACATTCCAAGTCCAGGTTGGCAGGGTGAAGTTGCCCTTTCGGGTCAGAAACAAGCCAACTGCAGCGATCAGGAATGACAGTGCACCGAGTGCGATCATCCAACGGAAGGCCCAGTAGGTAATCCAGATAGTAGGCATGTAGTCCCCAGGCCCGTAGGCCGCAACGTACTGTGCCTGCAGGTCGTTCAGACCTTCAACCTCACCATCGAGAGTGTGGGTTGAAAGAAACGAAAGCAGGTTCGGAATACGAATAGACCAAAGTTCACTCTTGCCGTCTGGTGTTCCCAGGGTGAATATCGAAAATGACGCTGGCGCTGAGGTGTTGTAGAGCGCCTCGGCAGCTGCCATTTTCATTGGCTGGGTCTCAACCATGGCAAGGCCTAGGCCGTCACCGCTAACCGCAGTTCCCACGCCACCCACGATTACAGACCAAAGGCCAAACCGCAGCGATGTGCCCATGGTGTCTACCTGCTGGTTGCGCTTCAGGTGGTACGCAGCCACGGATGCAATTACGGCACCGGCAAACATTAGCGATGCGGTGATGGTGTGAGGAAACTGGTTGAGCGCAACAATGTTGGTCAAGACAGCACCGATGTCGACTAGTTCGGCTCGATTTTTTGCTTCGTTTATCTCAAAACCAACTGGGTTTTGCATGAACGCATTTGCAGCCAGGATGAAATATGCAGAGAGCAAGACACCAAAAGCGGTCATCCAAATGGTGGCGAGGTGAACCTTCTTTGAAAGCCGGTCCCAACCAAAAATCCACAACCCGATGAATGTCGCTTCGAAGAAGAAGGCCAATAGACCTTCCATAGCCAATGGGGCTCCGAACACATCTCCGACAAATCGAGAGTAGTCAGACCAGTTCATACCGAATTGGAACTCTTGAACGATTCCGGTGACAACACCCATCGCAAAGTTGATCAAAAAGATCTTTCCGTACAGCTTGGTCATTTTTAGGTACTTCTCTTTGCCGGTGCGCACCCATGCGGTTTGCATGATGGCCACCAGCAAAACCATGCCGATAGTCAGTGGCACGAACAGGAAGTGGTAAACGGTGGTTAGACCAAACTGCCAACGCGATAAATCTAAGGCGCTGAGTTCGGTTAGCACTGCAGGAATTGCGTGCATTGCGTTCTCGCTTTCTGAAGAGATTTCGGTCTCTCCAATTCCGGTTTACTCCCCTTTATAACGTTTTGGCAACAAAGGTTAGGCATACCTAAATTACTAGAAGACTTTTCCAAAAAGCGAGTGTGACTCGCGTCTGTCATGATTAAACCGTGAATGAGATTCTTGACTGGATTCTGAACATGGTTCAGAGCGTTGACCCGGCAACTCGCAACCTTTTGGCCGGCCTCGCAATCATGCTCGAGACCTCGCTTTTCATCGGTTTGATTATGCCCGGTGACACCGTAGTTCTAGTTGCCTCAACGGGCGTACTTGACCTCGGCGACTTTTTCTTTTTGCTCGGAGCAGTCCTGCTAGGTTCACTTATCGGTGAGTCGGTCGGCTTCCTGATCGGCAGGTTCTTCGGAGAGCGCATCCGTGCCAGCCGGTTGGGTCAAAAAATTGGTGAAAAAAACTGGCAGATGGCTGATGTGTTTGTTGAAACCCGCGGCGGTTTGGCGGTAGCGATTTCTAGATTTCTGCCAGTACTGCACTCTTTGGTTCCGGTTGTGTCTGGCATGACCAGGATGAAGTACCGAGTATTCATCCGCTGGACTGTAGCTGCTTGTGCGGTGTGGGCCAGCGCCTATGTCGGTGTCGGCTATCTGGCGCGCGCCAGCTATGAAGAGGTTTCCAAGAACCTCAAGTTCGGCGGATTAGTTTTCGTGGTGATTATCATCGCGTTTGTGGTTCTGGTTCACTTTGGTAAAAAGCGGCTAGAGAAATCTGCCGAACGCATGATTGCCGAGGGTGAGGCTGCAATGGCAGCAATTGCCGGCGCCGAGCAAATCGAACGCGGCGAAGAAAACAACTTCGATCAAAGCGAGAAAAACTAATGTGTGGTCGGTTTGTAGTTGCTCGCGCAGTTGGTGAAATCCAAACCATTTTCGAGGCTGACGAAATCGTCGGGAGCGTTCCAGGGGTCAGCTACAACGTTGCTCCCACCCAGCCAATCGCAATCATTGTCGACCGTGCTTTTGAAAAAGCTGAAGACGGATCCCCAATCGGCGAACTGAGTCGTGAAATTCATTCGGCTCGCTGGGGCCTGGTGCCACGTTGGGCCAAAAGCCCAGACGAACACGGCCCGCTCATCAATGGCAGAATCGAGTCAATTCTCGAAAAGCCTTCTTTCAAAGATTCAGTAATCCGCCGTCGCTGCGTTATTCCGGCTTCTGGTTATTACGAATGGCAAGTCGCCGCAGATGGCACCAAGCAGCCGTTTTACATCTCTGCTGGCACCGATGGAATGTTTGCATTAGCGGGCTTGTACGAATGGTGGGCAGATCCGAGCAAAAACGCTTCAGACCCAGCTCGTTGGCTACTTTCGGCAACCACTCTGACCAAGGACTCCGCCCCCGAGTTAGCCCACATCCACGACCGCAATCCAGTTCTACTATCGCCGGACACCTTTGAAGCATGGCTTGACCCGCACATTATTGGTGATCAAGAGCTACTAGAGGCAGTTGCCATTGACTCTGACATGGTTGCGGCAGAGGCAGAATTTTTTAAAGTCAGCACCGATGTTGGGCAGGTTCGCAACAACTCCCCCGAACTCATCAGAGCTTTGAGTTAACGCAGTGGCCAATCGCAAGAACGACGAACGCGAGTCAGGCAGGAATGCCCCGCGCGATAAAAATGGCAAACTCAAGCGAAAACTGAGCGAGATGCCGGCCGATGTCAAACTCTCACTTGAAGAGACTGGCCTGCGCGCTGATTTTGATGCTCGACCGGCCTATCAACGCAATGACTACCTGGCCTGGATTATTCGATCGAAGTTTCCGGCTACTCGCACCAAGCGGCTAAATCAAATGTTGGCCGAGCTCGAATTGGGTGGCGTCTATATGCGCATGGACCATCCAGCCTCTAGAAAATAAAGATTTAATCAAAACCAATTACTTTTGTCAGCGGTTCCCTCTACACTCTTAACATTCGAACAAGTGTTCGAATAACTTAGTTTTCGAGAGGGGCCAGCTGTGCTGCGCGTAGATGAGAGCGTGTCGGTTTCTACTAACCGAGGAGGTGAGCCGATCGGCTTTTGGTGGCGAGGCGGTAGCTACCTGGTTAATTCAAAGCCCGTGCGCTGGTTTGCCCGCAGAGAATGGTGGAATGAGTCAGCAAGAGTCCAGCGAGGAATCGGTGCCGGAGTACTTGAAGTAGAAATGTGGCGTATTTGCGCATCTAGCGAAGACAGCAAAACAGCTCAGTACGAACTAGTACACACGCTCGATACGCACGGCAACGACCGCAATACTTGGCGACTAGCCCGGGTCTACGCCTAGAGAGCCTCAGGTTACTCATGGAGAGATTCACTCATCTCAACGTGGCATCTGCCTTCTCGGGGCACTACGGAGTCACCAGACCCGAACAGTTAGCCGAGGCGGCAGTCAGCCTGGGCTTTGACGCACTCGCAATCACCGACCGAGACGGCCTATACGGAGCAGTAAAACACATCGGGGCTTGTCTAAAAGTTGGGCTATCCCCGATAGTTGGGGTAAATCTACTGGTCTTCGATGATTCAGGCGCAGACCTAGCTCGCTGCATAATTTTGTGCCACGGCCACACCCAAGGCGCCGGCTGGTCTCAGCTATGTCAAATAGTTTCAGGCGCCCACTCGGGCCGCATCTTTGGCAGCAGCAAAAAGAGCATCGGAATCAAACGCAGCCAACTGTCAAAGTTGATCGGCGACCAGGCTAATTGCACGGTACTAATCACCCCAGACAGCGATGTAGGCAGAGAGGCTATTGCCGGAAACCGCATCCGGGCCAAGCAAGCGCTGGATGCCTGGAAGCAACTGTTTCGAGCACCGGGTTCTCTTGGGCTAGAGATCGCCAGCCACATCACTGAACCTGGTACCGAATACTCAGTAGACCAGAACCGCCGGCTACTGCAGCTTGCCGACGCACTATCGGTGCCTACGGTACTAACCAATTCGGTCAGATACCTCGACCCAGATGGTGCCCTGACTGCAGACATTCTGGATTCCGCGAGGCATTTGGAACCATTGGGTTACTTTAGGCCTCAACCCAACGCCCAGGCTTGGCTAAAACCCGGCGGGCTGATGCATGCGCTTGCTTTAGAAATAACTCAGGACCAAGCACGAGCCGGGCAACTGATTGAAACCACCAACAAATTGGCTGAACGATGCCGGCTTGATCCGGTAGCTGATTGCAGCTGGGGAAAGCCCAAAACTCCAGAGAAATCTGCCTTAGGAATAGACGGCAGCCCATTTGAGGTGCTTTGGCAAAAAGCACATGCCGGAATATCGCGCTACTACCCCACCGCGAGCCAAGCTGAGCTTCAGCAAATTCAGCATCGACTCGGGCAAGAGTTGATCACAATCAACAAACTGGGTTTTGCGACCTACTTTCTGACAGTCGCTGATGTTGCCCAGATGATTCGCGACATGAACATCCGCAGTCAAGCTAGAGGTTCGGGAGCTGGCTCGCTAACCAATTACCTACTAGGCATAAGTGGCGTAGATCCAATCGAACACGACTTACTGTTTGAACGCTTTCTCAGCACCGAAAGATCATCTCTGCCAGACATCGACATCGATGTAGAGTCAGCTCGAAGACACGACATCTATCGAGCAGTTTTCAAACGCTACGGCTCTAATCGCGTGACTCTGCTATCGATGCAAAGCAAATACCAAGGGCGCGGTGCAATGCGCGACTCTGGCCTGGCACTGGGGCTCAATGATGACCAAATTGATGAAATCGCCAAGAGCATGTGGCGTTTCAGCGCCAGAAATTTTAGAGGCGCACTGGCTACTAAACCAGAGCTAGCAAAATTTGCTGAAGAGGTAGAACAAGATCGGCAAATGAACCTGCTGGTAGACATAACCGAAAGGCTAGACCGGCTACCGAGGCACATATCGATGCACCCGTGCGGGGTAATCCTCGGAGACCTCAATCTGTTGCAGGTTACGCCGATCGAGCCGAGTGGCATGGGTCTACCAATGAGTCAGTTCGACAAAGACGACATGGACCCTATGGGTCTACTAAAACTCGACATCCTTGGCGTGCGCATGCAAAGCGCAATGGCCTATGCCGTTCGTGAGATAGAACGGGTTAGGGGCCAAAAGCTTGATCTAGATGCCATCCCTCGAGACGATCCGGATACTTTCAAACTAATCAGAACTACCAACACCCTAGGGATCTTCCAGATTGAAAGCCCCGGCCAGAGGGAACTAACCGGAAAACATCAACCAACCGAGTTCAACGACCTAACTATTCAGATTTCTCTCTTTAGACCAGGGCCGATGAAGGGCAATATGATTGCGCCCTATCTTGATGGCAGACATGGCTTTGCTAAGGCCGACTTCATTCACTCGGATCTAGAGCCGATCTTGCGAGAGACCTGGGGTGTGGTGATATTCCACGAGCACGTAATTCGAATCCTGAGCAAGATGACTGGGTGCAGTCTGGCCAAAGGCGATGAGATGAGGAGATCACTTGAGAACCCGCGACTAAAACCAGAAATTGAAAAATTCTTCAGATCTGAATCTGCTAATCGGGGCTATTCTCAGCCGGTTATTGAACGGGTTTGGTCAATTATCGAGGGCTTCAGCAGTTTCGGATTCTGCAAGGCACACGGAGCGGCCTTTGCCGTGCCTACCTATCAAAGTGCGTGGCTGAAGACCCATCACCCCACCGAATTTATGGCGGGGCTTTTCACCCATGACCCGGGCATGTACCCAAAGCGTCTTTTGCTCTCTGAGGCCCGGCGGCTAGGCGTGAAGTTGTTGCCGGTTGATGTAAATAAATCCACCGATGAATACCTCGTCGAAGAAGACGGGATCAGAATGGCAATCCACGAGATTCAGGGAATCAGTGAGGCTGAGGTGAAGCGAATACTGGAACACCGGCCGTATACAGACATTGGGGATTTTTATCTGCGCGCTAGACCGAGTAGAAGAACGCTCGAAAATCTGGCCCTAATCGGAGCACTGGACTCTCTGGCTAAAACAGAAAGCGGAAGCAATCGAGGAGACATACTGGCCAGGGTCAGGCAACTCAACGCGATTAAGAATCGGCCACTTCCCGAGTCCCAACAGCCAACCTTAGATTTCAATTTGATTGAGCAACTTCCACAGGGCAACCCAAACCCAAGTTCAGCGGAGCAAGTGGCTAGCGAACTAAGCATTTTGAAACTTGACGTTACCGAACATGTGCTTGAGCTCTATCGCCCAATGCTTGACGAAATGGGGGTTGTCAGGGCCGATGAACTGGTTGAGTTGCGCAGTAAAACCGAGGTTTTAGTGGCTGGAGTAAGGGTTGCAACCCAGACGCCACCTATGAAGTCGGGCAAACGCGTGGTTTTTGTTACCTTGGATGACGGTTCGGGATGCAGTGATAGTACATTTTTTGATGAAGCTCAAAAACGCTGCAGCCATATCCTGTTCAACACTCGACTAATTGTGATTGCCGGACAGACCAGGCGGACCGGCGTTAGGGGTGTTTCGATCATGGCTGAAAACGCCTGGGACATCAGAGAGCTTTGGAATCAGTGGCTAGCTAAACAAGCTGCAAGTTAGAAAGGCAAGTATGAACCGGCGCGACCAATTCTTCATTATGACCGCGGTCGGTTTGGCTACTCTGGCACCTTGCATTTGGCTATCCGGCGCAGCCGTCGACTACCCAGATACCAAAGCCCTAAACGATCAAATTGCAGCCTTGGGCGATGAAGAAGTAGTCATTGGCGAAATCTTTCCGGGCGCCTGGAAATCAATCGACGTTACCTGCGCTGAAGACTCGACCCAGACACTGAAATTCGTCACAAACTCGGAGTCTCAAAATCTAAATACTCCGCGTTTCAAACTTCCCCTAGAAACACTAAATCTGTGTGCCGAAGGCTCAAAGTCCTTAGAACACACAGATTCAGTAGCGCTAAAAAACTAATTCAAATTAGTCGCGATTAAAGATTGCGAGCAACCGCAGAATCTCTAGGTAAAGCCAGATCATCGACGCGGTCAAACCAAATGCCGCACGCCACTCATTCTCAACCGGCATACCGCGACGGGAACCGTCAACGATCGCCTCAAAGTCAAGGTTTAGGGTGAATGCTGCAAGCACTACGCCCGCGAGCCCAGCCAACCAAGCAAAGCCTGAAGAGTAAACGCCAGCGTTGCCAGCAATCATTCCAACGATGAGGTTGATGATCGCAAAGCCCATGTAACCCATCAGAGCAAAAGTCATTACTCGAGTGAATCGGGCGTTCACCTTGATCCAACCAAAACGGTAAGCGGCGAACATGGCACCCGCGGTAGCAAAAGTACCAAGTACAGCATTTTGAACAATGCCCGGATACTGAGCCTCATAAATCGCCGAGATTCCACCGATGACTACACCTTCTACAGCGGCGTACGCGATGATTACTGCCGGACGAACCTGCTTTGAAAAGGTTGCCCAAAGACCGAGGCCAAGGCCAACAAAGAGCGCAGGCATGAACAGAGCCTGTAGCGCAGGAATCACCCAGGTTGCCGCAGCAGTTGCCACCAAAATAAGGAACAAGCCAAACACCTTGCCGGCAGTACCCTCTACGGTCATCTTTGGGGTCGAGGTAATTTTTGCGAACTCAGCGTCAACTGCGGCCTGATCAATTCGGGCAGCTTCGACACCGGTCTGCATTGCACGATTAAAAAGTGGGTTGTGTGAAATAGACATGGCTAAATTTTATGAGAGTTGTCTGGCAATTTGCTGAACATGTTCACCAGCAATTGTGTGCCCACCCGGATGCATCAATAGCTCAACCTTGGCGCCCAAACCCACAAACTCCTGAATCATTGCTTCAGTTCGTTCCGGCGGCGAATAGTGATCTTGCTCTCCGTTCGCAATCCAAACGCGCTTACCGACCAGACTTGGCAATTTCTTGAAAGGTGTTTTCTCAAACGACTTGGTCGTACCGAAGGCCACGATTCCTTTGAGCGCGTCCGGCTGTAACAGCAACATGGCACCGGCTGCGTTAGCGCCATTAGAAAAACCAACCGCGTAGACATTCTCTGAGTCGAACCCATATTCCCCCGAGGCCACCCATAGAAACTCGGCTAGCTCAGCCGAGTTGCGGACAATACCAGCCTCGTCAAAACTGCCATCTTCGTAACGCATGAAGAAACGGTTAGCGCCCTCAGCACGCACAAGACCTCGGGGCGACAACAAGTTCGCGTTTGGATCAAGAGCCTTACCAAGCGGAAGGAGGTCGAACTCATCAGCGCCCGAACCATGCAGTAACAGCAGGGTTCTAGACCCTGCAACGTCATTTGCTGGGCGCCATACGTGCGGCCGAGTTAAGTCAGATGCTGAGATAGCCATTGCGAATTACTGCTTGATACCTAAACAGCCTTGGAGTCGAACTCAGCCAGGATCTCAGCAGCAATCGAGGTGCCACAGCGAGAAGCACCCGCTTCAATAAAATCGACCACCTGATCAAGAGTCCTGACACCACCTGATGCCTTGACCTTTAATCTGTCTCCTACACAGCTCTTCATCAGGGCAACGTGCTCTAGCGTCGCTCCCGCGGCAGCAAAGCCAGTAGAGGTCTTTACGTAGTCGGCACCGCCTGCCTCGGTGAGTTTGCAGGCTGTGGCAATTTGCTCATTGGTTAGCAAGGCGGTTTCAAAAATAACCTTGACGATGATTGATTCGCGCGACTCTCTGGCAGCCGAAACTACGGCCGCAATATCAGCCTCAACGAAATCTAGGTCACCTGAAATCAGCGCAGAAACATTCAGCACCATGTCGATTTCGGTAGCACCCAGAGATATTGCCTCCTGAGTCTCAAAAACCTTGGTGGCGGTTGTAGTTGATCCGTGTGGAAACCCAATCACGGTGCACACTGGCACTTCGGACTGCTTCAAAACCTCGTGAGCCACAGCAACATCCATCGGACGAATGCAGTAAGAAGCAACATCCTCATCGAGGGCAACTTTGGCACCAACGGTTACATCGGTGTAGCTTGCATTCGGCTTCAAAACCGAGTGGTCAAGCGTCTTGGCAATTTGGGTTCGGGTGAGTCCGCGGTAAGTCTTTGACATGCCTTCAGTTTACGCTTGACTCATGCGCATCACGGTTCAAGTCAAACCGGGCTCAAAAAAGGGGCCACTGATTGAGAATTCCCCCGATGGAACCCTAGTGGTCTTTCTTCAACAGCGGGCCGTCGATGGCGCGGCTAACGAGGGGCTTATCGCCCTGTTGGCTAAACACTTCGGCGTTTCAAAGTCGAGAGTGTTCATAGAAGCTGGGCATGCATCACGCATTAAACGAGTCTCAATCGACAACTAGAAAAGGACAGCTATGAAGATTGCAATGGCAAACGATCACGCAGGGCGTGGACTAAAAAATGAAATCAAGACATTGCTAGAGAGCTGGGGCCACGAGGTAGTCGATTTCGGCACCCACACCGATGACCCAGCTGATCTTCCAGACTTTGTCTATCCGGCAGCGATGGCGGTAGCTCGCGGAGAGGTAGACCGCGGCATTTTCGTCGACGGTGTTGGTTACGGTAGCGCCATGATAGCTAATAAGGTGTCGGGAGTTTATGCGGCAGTTTGCCAGGATTCATTCTGCGCTGAGTTGGCCCGGTCCCACTCTGACACCAACGTTTTGTGCCTCGGCGGAAAAATCATCGGTTCGGCTATTGCCCTCGAAATCGTTCGAGTCTGGATGGAGACCGAATGGCTTGGACGCGACGAACCGAAGTACGCCCGCAGAGTACAAAAAGTTGTGGACATCAATAATGCCCAGTTGGTAGCCGTAAAGTAGCTTGTTTCGGCTGACCCGGTTAAACGAAATTCCCACCAAATGTATGGTGGGAATTTTCGTTTGTGGACCCGACGGGATTTGAACCCGTGACCCCCTGCATGCCATGCAGGTGCGCTACCAGCTGCGCCACGGGCCCGATCGTTGCCGAGGCAACTTTGATAGTTTACAACAAGTTTTCAGCTGCCGGAACTATGTCCAACTTAACCACTGGCTGGTCGCTGTAAAGACGCTCTAGTGAATAGAACATGCGGTCTTCTTCATGCATGACGTGGCAAACAACATCGCCAAAGTCAAGAAGAATCCAACGCCCTAGTTCTTTACCTTCGCGGTGTAGCAACTTGAAGCCGTTCTCAAGCATGACTTCTTCGATGTTGTCAGAGATTGCCGATACCTGACGTTCGTTTCGGCCAGAAGCCAATACGTAGATGTCGGTGAGCGGCATTACCGCTGTGATGTCGAGAGCAATGATGTTTTCGGCCAATTTATCTGCGGCGGCATTGGCTGCTAGATTGGCGGTTTTGATTGCTTGAGCGGTTGCGGTCACGATGTCCTTAGATTACTTGAAGATACCAAGCATATACGCTCCGAGCACTAATCCGCCCATAGTGACCATAAGCACAGAGATTGTAGTAACCAGATAAACCTGATTTTGCCCCTTGGCCAGCTTGACCGGAACAACGTTAACCTTGGCTGAGCGACCCACTACCCCAGCGGCACTAAGTGGCTCAACGTTCGAGACCGAGCCGCTAATACTGTCAATAGCTAATGCTTCATCGGTGTAATTGGCGTCCTGAATCGCCTCGAACTCACCGGTGTTGGTGGTTAGTTGTGGCAGTTCAATTGCTCCGGTGCGCAACCACTCACCTGTCTCACCAATCGCCCCAGATAGGTCATCGATGCTGGCAACCTTATCCAACACAATTGTTGCCGAAGCCGTATCGGTGGTCAGATTTGGTGAAACATCAAACAGTGGTGCGGATTCCTCTTGGTCAGCCTCAACTTCTTCTGGCACAACCGCTTCTAGCTCAATTTCTTCTGACTCAACCGTCTCGAGATCAACGATGGCAGGAGCGTCGACCGCTGGTGAGGCAATGATCTCGACGGCCTGGGTTGGAGTCTTCTCAAAGCCGGGTAGCGGCTTGCCTAAGCGCGCCGCCTCGCTCAGCTGCTCGCGAGTAATGAACTGACCGTCGGTCACTTGTTCCCCTCATAAAGTTGGTGCTCAGTAATGTAATCAAGAACCGCATCCGGTAGCAGATACCTGGTTGGCTTACCCTGAAGAACTCTCTCGCGAATGTCGGTTGAAGAGATAGCCAAGGCAGAAATTTCAACCAAGGTCACTGCGTCCTCTGCACCCCGAGGTACGGAAAGCTCATGACCTGGCCTCGAAACACCGATGAATTTTGCCAGTTTCAGGAGTCGTTCCGGATCCTTCCAGCTAAAGATATCAGCTAGCGCGTCTGCACCGGTAATGAAGAAAAGTTCAGCTTCTGGGTTTTCGGCGGCAATGTCTGCCACGGTGTCGACGGCATAAGTTGCTCCGCTCCGGTCAACGTCAACCCGACTAACTGAGAAATCGGGATTTCCCTCGATCGCCAACCGGGTCATTTCGAAGCGGTGAGCAGCATCAGAAACTGAGTTTTTTTGCCAAGGCTGCCCGGTCGGAACGAAAACAACGTGATCCAGATTCAGCGCGAATGCGACCTCGTTGGCCGCAACCAAGTGGCCGTAGTGAATTGGGTCAAAGGTGCCACCCATCACTCCCAATCGAGCGTGGCTCATTCGGCTAACCCGTCGAAGTGTTTAGTGGTGTGAGTTAGAGTCAGTTGACTTGTGGTCGTGACGGTTTGCAACGTCGCGGTATGACCAGGTGATCAGACCCAAAAGCACGAACACACCCATCGCAATTACACCAAAGTAAACGGCTGGGAATGGAAGAGTCACAAAAGCTTCGTGCTCACCCTCAACTGCTGCTGCAAGAATCGCGTTCAATTTTTCTCCTAAGAACTTATTCCAGAATAACCTAGCCAGAGACCTTTAGGCTCTAACCTGACCAGTTCCGCGGACTAGCCACTTGGTTGAGGTCAGCTCAGGCAGGCCCATTGGTCCACGTGCGTGAAGCTTTTGGGTCGAAATACCAACTTCGGCGCCGAAACCAAACTCTCCGCCATCGGTGAATCGAGTCGATGCGTTGACCATGACGGTCGAGGCGTCAACTTCGTTCAGAAAACGCTCTGCGTTGGTCACATTTTCGGTAATAATCGCTTCGGTGTGCTTGGTCGAATACTGGGCGATGTGCACCAAGGCCTCATCTAGGTCTTTCACCACGCGAACCGCAATGTCTAGGTCGTGATACTCGGCAGACCAGTCGTCTTCTGTTGCCGGAATCGCCGCAAAAAAGGCATCCTGAGTTGCCTCATCACCGTGAATTCGAACACCAGACTCAGCCAGGCGATCAAGAACAGCCGGAAGAATCCGCTCCACAGCATTCTCGTGAATCAATAGGGTTTCGGCGGCATTACACACTGATGGGCGCTGCACCTTGGCATTGTGCACAATCTCAACAGCCCAGTCCAACCGTGCGGTTTCGTCGATGTAGATGTGCACGACTCCATCGCCAGTTTGAATTACCGGAACCTTGGCCTCATCAACGACCTGACGAATCAGACCGGCACCGCCGCGTGGAATCAAGACATCGATCAAACCCACCGCGCGCATCATCTCAACGCCGCCATCTCGACCAAACTCGTCGACAGTCTGGATCGCGGCACTGTCGAGACCGGCAAGAGCAAGGGCATCCTGCAGGAGCGCGACTAGCACAGCATTGGTGTTTTCGGCAGCGCGGCCACCTCTAAGCACAGTTGCATTCCCGCTCTTGATTGCCAGAACCGCAATGTCAATGGTCACATTCGGGCGGGCCTCGTAAATTACCCCGATAACGCCAAGTGGAACTCGAACCTGAGTGAGTTTTAGAGCATTTGGTAGAGACATGCCACGGATTACATCGCCAATCGGGTCCGGTAGCGCGATGATGTCTCGAACGGCGTCTGCAATGGCCTGAATTCGACCGTGATCTAACCTCAAACGGTCTTGGAGGCTATCGGTCATACCCTCAGCCTGGCCTTTGGCAAGGTCTTTGGCATTAGCTGCGATGATTTCATCCGCGCGAACCGGAAGCAGTTCAGCAATCTGACGCAGTGCCTCATTTTTTGTGGCAGTTGATGCCTGACCCAAAGAAGCCGAAGCTCCCTTCGCGAGGCGAATTTTCTCAATTGCAGTAACCATGGAATTAGCCTATTCGGGTTAGTTATTGATTGAAGGGTCAGACTCAAACCAGGTGCCAACCTCGGCACCAAGTAAGGCCTCTGAGACAAGGTCGGTGCTGGTCAGCAACACGGATACGCCTGAATCGGTGGCAATGCGTGCCGCAGAAACCTTGGTAACTGCACCCCCGGTGCCAACGACAGAACTGCTTCCGCCGATTTCAATACCTGAAAGATCCTCGTCAAAGCCGACATAATCGATGCGCTTGGCACCAGGCTTTGCCGGTGGCATGTCGTAGAGCGCATCAACATCGCTGAGCAGAATCAAGGCATCAGCCTTAACCAAAGCAGCGACCAGTGCCGCGAGCCGATCGTTGTCGCCAAAACGAATCTCTTGGGTGGCAACGGTGTCATTTTCGTTGACAATCGGCAAGACGCGAAGAGAAACGAGTCTGTCCATGGCGTGCCGTGCATTCTCGCGGGTTTCTTGAGCTTCAAGGTCACCAGAAGTTAGCAGGACCTGACCAGCAACAATTCCGTACTTCTCGAGGCTCTGCTGGTAACGAGAGATCAGTCGGCTTTGCCCCACTGAGGCCAAGGCTTGCGAGGTAGGTAGATCTTCAGGCTTAGTTTCAAAGCCCAGCAAAGGCATTCCGGTCGCGATTGCACCAGAAGACACCAGGATTACCTCAGTGCCGCGCTGGTGAGCAGCAGCCAGTGCGTCTACTAGCAGCTCAAGTTTGCCTTCGTTGGCACCACTGATTGAAGATGATCCAACTTTGACAACAACTCGCTTAGCCGCAGCCAGTTCGCTTCTGTCCTGAAGTCCCAATTAGTCTTCCTTTTCGAAGTCCTCAGGTGCTGACCAAATTCCGGCCACACCCTCTTTGCGCATTTCCTCACGCAATTCTGCCTTAGCATCCATGCGTTCTTTGTAGGTTGCGCGGCGTTCCTTGGTGGTACGGCGTTCGCGCATGTCAAAACGGGCGTCAGTTCCGCGTGGACCAGCAATTAGTTCTGCATTCGAGGCAATCGCAGGCTCCCAGTCAAAGACGATGCCCTTGTCTGGACCGATCACAACGGTAGAACCGGCGACAGCACCAGCCTTGAAAAGCTCTTGCTCGAGGCCAATCTTGCCCAAGCGGTCAGCCAAGTAACCAATCGCTTCTTCGTTGGCAAAGTTGGTTTGGTGAACCCAACGCTCTGGCTTCGGACCTAGGACTCGGAAGATTTCCTCTCCTCCGATTTCCTCGCGACGAATCTCAAACTTTGATTCATCGCGCTTTGCCTGCATCAGGTGGATGCGTGGCTTAACAGGTTCGGCTTCTTTTTCACGACGGGCATCTTCAACCAGCTTGGCCAAGGCAAAGTTAAGCTCACGAAGACCCTCTTTGCTTACTGCCGAGATGATGAAGACCTTGTACCCGCGGGCCTCTAGATCTGGTCGAACGAATTCAGCTAGTTCCTTGGCGTCAGGAACATCGGCCTTATTGAGTGCAATTAGTTGAGGGCGCTTGGTAAGCGGAATCTCACCCTCAGGCACCTCATAGGCATCAAGCTCCTTGAGAATTTTGTCCAAATCGGTGATTGGGTCACGGTTTGGCTCGAGGGTTGCACAGTCAATTACGTGAAGCAAGGCTGCACAACGCTCGACGTGGCGAAGGAACTGTAGACCAAGCCCCTTACCCTCGCTGGCACCTTCGATTAGACCTGGAACATCGGCGATAGTGAATCGAGTGTCACCGGCCTGAACCACACCTAGGTTTGGGTGCAAAGTTGTGAACGGGTAGTCGGCAATCTTTGGGCGGGCTGCAGACAGCGCCGCGATCAGCGATGACTTGCCGGCGCTTGGATAACCAACCAGAGCAACATCCGCAACGCTCTTGAGCTCGAGGATGATGTCCCCGCGCCATCCTGGTACACCAAACAGTGCAAAACCAGGCGCCTTACGCTTTGAGCTGGATAGTGCGGCATTTCCAAGGCCACCGATTCCGCCCTCAGCGATGATTAGCTCAACGCCAGGCTCATCAAGGTCGGCGATGACTCTTCCGCGGGCGTCCTTCACTACGGTTCCTACTGGAACCGAAAGCTGGAGGCTTTCACCATGGTGACCATTTCTGAAATCGCCGGCGCCGTCGCCGCCGTCACCAGCAGCGCGGTGAGGGTGAAAGTGGAAATCCAAAAGCGTGGTGACGTTTGGATCGGAAATCAGGCTGATGCTGCCGCCCTTGCCACCGTCGGCACCATCTGGGCCAGCAAGTGGCTTGAACTTTTCACGCTTTACAGAAACACAGCCGTCTCCGCCATCGCCGGCGCGCACGTGAAGGGTCACTTGGTCGACAAATGAAACCAAGATGTCCTCCTAAGGTCTAAATAATTTGTTTCAAGAAACAGGAAAGGCGAGCCAAAGGCTCGCCTCCCGATAAAACTAATAAAACTAAGCGGCCTCAACCACGTTTACAACGCGACGGCCACCCTTGGTACCGAATGCAACTGAGCCAGCTGAAAGAGCGAACAGAGTGTCGTCCTTACCCTTGCCAACGTTTGCACCTGGGTGGAAGTGGGTTCCGCGCTGACGAACTAGGATCTCGCCTGCGTTTACTTCTTGACCTGCGTAGCGCTTAACACCAAGACGCTGAGCGTTTGAGTCGCGGCCGTTTCGGGTCGAGCTAACACCTTTTTTGGAAGCCATTTTGTGTCAGTCCTTTACTTAATCTCAGTGACCTGGACGCGAGTAAGGTCTGCACGGAAACCCTGACGCTTCTTGTAACCGGTCTTGTTCTTGTACTTCTGGATGATGATCTTTGGACCACGTAGGTCGTTTAGGACCTCAGCGGTTACCTTTACCTTGGCAAGTGCCTTGGCATCGGTTGTGACCTTGTCGCCATCAACTAGAAGAAGAGCTGCTAGCTCAATCTTGCCGTTGGCGTCAGCCTTGATACGGTCGAGAGTCACGATGGTGCCTACTGACACCTTCTCTTGACGGCCGCCTGCGCGGACTACTGCGTAAACCACAGATCTACCCTTTGTTCGAAAGTCTTATGTTGTTGCATATGCGAATACTCAGCAAGGCAACGAGGATTTAGTCTACCCTGCCAAACGGCTGGGGTCAAACCTATTTACTCGGCAGTTTGCTGATTTGCTGAATTTTCAGCGGGTGCCGCGGCACCGGCGCTAGTTGCACGACGCGGCTTGCGTCGGCCCTGGCCCGGAGCTTTAGGCTCTGGAAGCGCCTCAAGGACTGCCTCCAGAAGTTTTTCGGTCTCAACCTTTGGCTGCGCGTCTGAAACGACCTTGGCTGTAGGCAATGAAATAGGCGACTCTTCGCCGGCAGCCTCATGTGCTGCCACCGTAGAAGCAGCAATCTTGGTAATCACGCTGTTCAACTCAACCGCTCGCTCAGGAGTCACGACCTTGGCGACCTCTTGCTTTTGGTTTGAACCGCGGTTGCGCTTTTTACCCTGGCCCTGCTGGTTCTGCTGAGGCTTGGAATCATCGAGTACGTGGTTCTTGGAGCGCATAATTGGCTCGTGGTGCACAATCACACCGCGACTTGCACATGCTTCACATGGCTCGCTGAAGGCCTCAAGAAGTCCGATGCCGAGCTTCTTTCGAGTCATCTGAACCAGACCCAGTGAGGTTACCTCGGCAACCTGGTGCTTGGTGCGGTCACGACTTAGGCATTCCATCAGACGGCGCTGTACTAGATCACGGTTGGACTCTAGGACCATGTCGATGAAGTCGACAACGATGATTCCACCAATGTCGCGGAGGCGCAGCTGACGCACAATTTCTTCAGCAGCTTCAAGGTTGTTCTTGGTTACCGTCTCTTCAAGGTTTCCGCCTGAGCCAACAAACTTTCCGGTGTTGACGTCAACAACGGTCATCGCCTCGGTGCGGTCAATAACCAATGAACCACCCGAAGGCAAATAAACCTTGCGATCAAGAGCTTTGGCAATCTGCTCGCCAACCCGGTACTCATCAAATACGTCGCGGGTACCTTCATACTTTTCGACACGCTCGAGCAGATCTGGCGCAACCGACTTTAGGTACTCTTCGATGACCTCGCGGGCATCATCACCAGCGATAACCATCTTCTGGAAGTCTTCGTTGAAGACATCACGAACGATTTTGACCAGCAAGTCCGGCTCGCTGTGCAGAAGAACCGGGGCCTGACCCTTTTCGACCTTCTTGCTAATGGCTTCCCACTGGGCCTGCAAACGCTGAACGTCAAGAGTTAGCTGCTCTTCGGTCGCACCCTCGGCGGCAGTTCTCACGATTACGCCGGCATCCTCAGGCAAGATTTCCTTCAAAATCTTCTTCAGACGGGCACGCTCAGAATCTGGCAACTTACGTGAGATTCCATTCATTGATCCGTTAGGAACGTAGACCAAATAACGGCCAGGTAGCGAAACCTGGCTGGTTAGGCGTGCACCCTTTTGACCAACAGGGTCCTTGGTTACCTGCACCAAAACTGTGTCGCCTGACTTCAGAGCCAGCTCGATACGACGCGGCTGGTTTCCAGTCTCGGCAAGTTCCCAGTCGACCTCGCCAGAGTAAAGCACGGCGTTACGTCCGCGACCCACGTCAACGAAGGCAGCCTCCATCGAAGGAAGCACATTCTGAATCTTGCCTAGGTAAACATTGCCGATCAGCGAGGCCTCAGAGGCCTTGGCTACGTAGTGCTCAACCAAAATTCCATCTTCAAGCACACCGATTTGGATTTTGCCGTCTTTAGAACGGACAACCATGGTGCGGTCGACTGCCTCGCGACGGGCCAAAAATTCTGACTCGGTGATGATTGTGCGACGGCGACCGGCATCGCGTCCATCGCGACGGCGCTGCTTTTTGGCTTCAAGTCTGGTTGAGCCCTTAACACGGGTTGGCTCATTGCTTGGTTCTTTTGGCTCGCGTGGGGTTCGAACCTTAACCACGGCATTCGGAGCTACCGCAGCTACATCGCCCTCTTCACCAGCGCGGCGGCGGGTTCGTGTGCGTCGGTGGCTCTCGCCGTTGTCGCTCTCGTCCAGAATTGGTCGACCGCGTTTTGCATCGATGACCGGAGTCGGGAGATCTGGAGCCATGAACATAAGTGAGGTTGCCGAGATCGGAGCCAGTGGCGCAACCGGCGCGGCTACTTCTGCCTCGATAGATGCTTCAGAGGCTGGTGCAGCAACCTTTTTAGCGGAAGCTCGTTTGGCTGGGGCACGCTTTGCCGGAGCCTTAGCTGCCTCGACTACCTCTTCAATGGAAGCAGGCTGTGCGTCTTGGGTTTTCTTGCCCGCGGCGCGACGCGCTGGGGTCTTTTTAGCTGGGGTTTCAAGCTGAAGGATGTCTAGTGCCTCAACTGCCGCCTCGACCACTTTTTTGGTGCGGCGAGCACGTGCTGGCTTTTCATCGGTAGCAGGTACGTCTAAGTTTTGTTTATTCACCATTTCTGGTGCACTCCAAGCTGCCTTTACCTGGGCCACACTCACCAAGCACTAAGGCGTAAATCGTTGCTGACCCCTTTTGAGGCCAACCAAATCTGTGTTCAAGCAACCTGTGTCTGCGGTTACCGCTGCCCGATGGGACTTACGCGATTTCAACGCTTTGGTTCTTGAGAAATCTGCGTCGATTCAGGTGTGGCCTGAAACAACTCCTCTAAGTATGACACCACGGAGGCGAAAAGTCATCCAAGCGCCGTGTAATACTGGAAAGGTGAGCCTAGGAATTAGCAACGAACCGATTGCGTCAACACCCAATAAGAGCTTTGCTTGGACGTTGATCCTGACCGGTATTTTGGGTTGGATTGCCGCTTTCACCCTCACACTCGAGCGCATCCATGTGGCAACAAACCCAGATGCAACCTTGAGCTGTGACATCAGTCCGTTTATTTCCTGCAAATCGGTGATGCTAACCGCACAGGCTTCCCTGTTTGGCTTTCCAAACCCGCTGATCGGGTTGAGCGCTTTTATAGTTCCGGTTGTAGTCGGCGCTGCAATCTTGAGCGGTGCAAAGTTTGCAGCATGGTTCTGGCGGCTTTTCAGCCTGGGCGTGACTTTGGGCTTCTTATTCGTTCTTTGGCTTTTTATTCAAAGCTCGTTTGTAATCAATGTCTTGTGCCCATACTGCATGGTGGCCTGGGCGGCTATGGTTCCGATGTTCTGGAAAGTAATCCTGTTCGGAACCAAAGACGGATTCATCGACACACCACTTAGGTTTGTAGATTTCTTTGACCGCGCTTACGACAAGGCCTGGCTGTTCACTCTGATCACTGAGCTGGTAATTGTCCTAGTTATCGTGCTCCGCTTTTGGCAGTGGTGGCCGACCCTCTTCTAGAGGTATTTAGTTTCTAGCTACTGAGAATTTGGAAGCTTAGAACCAGAGAGCAAGTTCGCGGGCAGCAGATTCCTCTGAGTCAGAACCGTGGACTAGGTTTTGCTGGACCTTCAGACCCCAGTCGCGACCCAAATCTCCACGAATTGTGCCAGGAGCCGCCACGGTTGGGTCGGTGGCGCCGGCTAGTGAACGGAACCCCTCGATTACTCGGTGCCCTTCAAGCTTGATGGCAACAACATCTCCTGAACCCATGAACTCAACAAGTGGTTCGTAAAAAGGCTTACCCTCATGCTCGGCGTAGTGCATCGCCAGCAAATCACGGCTAGGGGTCAACTTCTTGAGATCGGCAACAACATATCCCTTGGCCTCACATCGAGCGATGATCTCACCGATGAGGTTGCGCTTAACACCGTCAGGCTTTACCAAGACTAGAGTTTGCTGAATTTCTGACATTTACTGTTCCTCCGACTGAATATCGCCCAGTCCGCGTTCATAAGCGGCTCTTGCCTTGTCAATAGTGCTACCTGCGATCATCGCCCATGCCCAAAGACAGACGAAAATACCGCCGATTACGTACATGAGTGGAACCCAGATACCGGTGCTGACGACCACAATCTGAAGGAACCAGCCCCAAGCGTACGAAAACTTTTTACCCAGAACAGCCGGTGTGAGGATGAGCAGGAAGGAGATTGACAACCCCACGGCCCAGACAGTCGGTCCGTCGGCAACCTTGAGACCAAAAGCCACGAGCATGGCAAAAAATACGACAAATGACTCGAAAGCCATGAGCATGGAGCCCAGAGTTCGTTGGGTAGAACGGTTACGCATCTTGTTCGGCCTCTATCTGTTTTAGTTTTAGAACCTCGCCGACTAGGGTTATCGAGCCGGTTGCAACGATTGCCCCGGCTTGACCTGCCGGCAGCAGCAGGATGGCTTCAGCCATGGCCCACTGCGGATTTGACTGAACCCGAACCCGATCCTCGCCGAAAATTTCACGGGCCAAAACGGCCAGTTCCTCAGCAGGTATCGCCCGCGGAGACGCGGACTGAGTGATGACAAATTCTACGAAAGAATCATCAAGCTCTTCGAGGAGAGCCCGAGCATCTTTTTCGGCCAAGATAGAAACCACACCAATTGCGTAAGGCGAGCCGAAATCGTCTTTCAGTGCCTTAGCAAGCGATTTCGCGCCCTCTGGGTTATGCGCGGCATCAAGAATGGTTAGTGGCTCACGCCCAACCACCTGCAAACGGCCTGGCGAGGAAAAGTCAGCGAAAGCAGCACGCACGACATCGTCCATAATTCTCTGGTCTCCGCCACCGAGAAACGCCTCAACTGCGGCCACCGCAAGGGCGGCATTCTGAGCCTGATAGAAGCCGTGAACCGCAAGGTTCAAGTCGTGATACTCGCCGGCAAGAGTTCGAATAGAAACAGTCTGGCCAAGGATGTTCGGCTCAGACGAAAGCACTTCGAAACCAACTCCGTAGGCAGTCATTTTTTCGGCAACTTCGGCAGCACGAACCTCAAGCTGCTCGAAGGCCTCGGCCGACTGAGTTGAGCTCAGCACGATTGCGCCGGGTTTGATAATTCCAGCCTTGGTTTTGGCGATTGCAGCAAGGGTGTCACCCAAGCGGTCGGCGTGATCGATGGAAATCGGTGTAAACACAGCCACATCACCATCAGCGACGTTGGTTGAATCCCACTCGCCACCCATACCAACTTCTAGCACCAGAACATCTACAGGAGCATCGGCAAATATTGAGAATCCCAAAACGGCAAGCGCTTCAAAGAAAGTCAACGGCTCGTCGCCGGAAGCAGCTAATTCTTCGTCAACTAGGCCAAGGATCGGCTCGATTTCAGTCCAGACCGAATAAAGTCGCTCGTCGCTGACTGGCTCTCCGTCGAGTGACATACGCTCGTTGAGTTTGACTAGGTGCGGGCTTGTGAAACGTCCGGTTCGAAGTCCGTGTTCCCGCAAAAGCCTCTCGGTGAAACGAGCGGTGCTGGTTTTGCCATTGGTGCCGGTGATGTGAATAACGCGGTAGGCCTTTTGAGGGTCACCCAACAGTTGGGTTGCCCGCAGTGTTGGCTCTAATCTTGGCCTGATCTGATTCTCTGGAACGCGCTTCAACAGCGCGGCCTCAACCTCTAAGGCTTTGTTCTCCCAGTACTGGTCGGTTTCGCTAAATTCGCTCAAAGTTTTTCCACCAAAACAGCAACCTGCTGACCTTCACCTACGGCAACTGTCGCCTCAGTGACCGCCGCGGTAACTGAATCAAGCTCAAGGGTCAAGGTTTCTGACTTGACCAATTCAGCATGCGCATTTACGGCTGCAAGAACATCGGCATCAGCAGTTAACGTGAGTTTGATTCGGTCGCTTACGTCCAAGCCAGCCTCTTTACGGGCGTTCTGAACCGCACGGATAACATCGCGAGCCAAGCCCTCTGCTGCCAACTTCGGCGAAACAGCGCCGTCGAGAATCAAGAATCCGGTCGGCAAGATTCCAATGTGATCGGTAGATTCCTCGCCAGAATCAGCTTTGGCAACCAAGTCGATGGCATACTCGCCCTCAATTAGCTCTACCCCACCGACCACGACCTTGCCGTCGGCGTCTGACCAATCACCAGATTTAGAGGCCTGAATAACTGCCTGAACGCTCTTGCCGATTCGAGGGCCGGCTGCGCGAGAGTTAACCGTCAAGCGCTTTACTACGCCAAACTCATCGGCCGAGTCCAGTGACATTTCGACCAGCTTGACCGACTTTACGTTCAACTCCTCAGCAATGATGCCGCTGAACTGCTCGAGATCAGCTGCTTGCTTAGTAACGACCGTGAGGGTGGCTAGCGGAAGACGCACTCTTAGACCAGCTGTCTTTCGAAGGCTGTTGGCCACAGAACTAACGGTTCGCACCTGGTCCATCGCTGATACCAACGCGGCATCGTGCGGCAGGCCGGTTGCATCTGGCCAGTTTTCAAGGTGAACACTTCGTCCACCAGTCAGGCCACGCCAAATTTCTTCGGCCACCATCGGAAGCAATGGCGCTGCAACACGGCAGACAATCTCAAGAATCGTGTAGAGGGTGTCGAAGGCCTCTGCAGAGCCCTCCCAGAAGCGGTCACGAGAGCGACGAACGTACCAGTTCGTCAAAACATCGGCGAAGTCGCGCAGTGCACCGGTCGCAGAATATGAGTCAAAGCGATTCAGGTGTTGCTCAACCTCGATAACCAAATCGTGGGCTTTAGACAACAGGTAACGGTCAAGGACATCGGTGCTGTCTACTGACCACTTGGCTTCATAGTTTGCTGCGTTTGCATACAGCGAGAAGAAGTAATAGGTGTTCCACAAAGGCAAAAGCACCTGACGAACACCCTCACGGATTCCCTGCTCAGTGACGATTAGATTGCCGCCACGAAGGATTGGGCTGGACAGCAGGAACCAACGCATTGCATCGGCGCCATCGCGGTCAAAAACCTCGTTGACATCTGGATAGTTGCGCAAAGACTTCGACATCTTTTGCCCATCATTACCCAAAATGATTCCGTGAGAAACCGCTGACTTGAACGCTGGGCGATCAAATAGTGCGGTTGAAAGTACGTGCAGGGTATAGAACCAACCGCGGGTTTGACCCACATACTCAACGATGTAGTCACCCGGGTTGTGCGAGTCAAACCAATCACGGTTCTCAAACGGATAGTGAGCCTGCGCGAAAGGCATGGAACCTGACTCGAACCAGCAATCCAGAACCTCAGGAACTCGACGCATTGTTGACTTGCCGGTCGGGTCATCTGGGTTTGGTCGGGTCAACTCATCAATAACCGGGCGGTGGAAGTCCTCAGGGCGGACACCAAAGTCACGTTCCATCTCATCCAGAGAACCGTAGACATCGATGCGTGGGTAATTTGGATCGTCCGACTTCCAAACCGGAATCGGAGCGCCCCAGAATCGGTTTCGGCTGATGGCCCAATCGCGAACGTTTTCCAACCACTTTCCAAAGGAACCATCCTTGGTGTGGTCAGGAGTCCAATCGATCTGCTGATTTAGCTCAAGCATGCGATCGCGCAACTTTGTGGTCTCCACAAACCAAGACGAAACAGCCTTGTAGATGAGCGGGTTCTTGCAGCGGTAACAGTGTGGATATGAGTGCTCGTAGCTTGCCTGACGCAGCACCCGCCCATTGGTCTTCAGTAGCTGAGAAATCGGCTTGTTGGCTTCGAAAACGTGCTGACCCTCGAAGTCAGTGATCAGGGAGTTGAACTCGCCACGTTCGTTGATCGAGACATAGGTTGGGATACCCGCAGCATTACAAACGTTTTGGTCGTCCTCACCGTAGGCCGGAGCCTGGTGGACGATGCCGGTGCCGTCAGAATCGGCTACGTAATCTGCCACGACTACCTGCCAGGCATTTTCAATCTCAAATTTTTCTGAATCTGCGTAGTAGTCGAACAGGCGCTCGTAGCGCAGACCCGCCAACTCTTCACCGAGGTGTACCTCTGAGACAGCAGCCAGGGCATCCTCTGCAGACTCATAGCCCAAGTCCTTGGCGTAACCACCGAGCAGCGATTTGGCGATTACGTACTGAGTGCCAGGTTGACCGCCGTCAACTGCACCGTCAGCACCAGCCGGAACAACGGCGTACTCGATTTTTGGACCAACGGCCAACGCAAAGTTAGTCGGCAGGGTCCACGGTGTGGTGGTCCATGCCAAAAGTCTCGCTCCGGCCAACTTCTGCCCCGCAGAGATCGGGAACGTGACGGTTAGGGTCTGATCCTGGCGGTTCTTGTAAACCTCGTCATCCATGCGCAACTCATGGTTGGACAATGGGGTTTCACAGCGCCAGCAGTAAGCCAAAACCTTGAAGCCCTCGTAGATGAGGCCCTTTTTGTGAAGCTCACTAAAGGCCCACAGCACCGATTCGGTGTAATCCTTGTCCAAGGTCTTGTAGTCATTATCAAAGTCAACCCAGCGTGCCTGGCGGGTTACGTAGCTGCGCCACTCTTCGGTGTACTTCAACACCGATGTTTTGCAGTAAGCGTTGAACTTATCGATTCCAAACTTCTCGATCTCTGGGCGACCGGAGATTTTGAGCTGGCGCTCGGCTTCAACTTCGGCTGGCAAACCATGGGTATCCCAGCCGAAACGACGTTCTACTCGGTATCCCTGCATGGTCTTGAACCTTGGAACCATGTCCTTGGCGTATCCAGTTAGAAGGTGGCCGTAGTGCGGCAATCCATTCGCAAATGGAGGACCATCGTAGAAAACAAATTCCTCAGCATCAGCAGCTTTTCTCTGATCGATTGAAGCTTGAAAAGTGCCGTCCTGCTCCCAATAGGCCAGAATCTTCTCTTCAACGCCAGGGAAGCTAGGGCTTGGGTTTACACCCTCGCGCGCGGCGTTAGAGAGGTCATTGTTCTTGGGATACATGCAAGGCTTTCTTAGCTGTAATCAGAAGGATTTCTACTATCAATGTTAACCTGTAACAAACCCTTTTTTTGGAGACTTACAGCGTGAATACTGCCTCA
Organism: Rhodoluna sp. KAS3; assembly: GCF_026000575.1. Taxonomy (NCBI): domain Bacteria; kingdom Bacillati; phylum Actinomycetota; class Actinomycetes; order Micrococcales; family Microbacteriaceae; genus Rhodoluna; species Rhodoluna sp. KAS3. The sequence continues at coordinate 795,279 of NZ_AP026910.1, forward strand.
TCTGGCTCATTGAGCAACATCCTTGCCCCTGCTACCACCCCAGAAAAGGTGGGCGTCGAAGGCCTGGAAGACAAATGGGCTCTGCGCTGGGAAGAAGACGGCACCTACCACTTCCGCCGTGAAGCTACCCGCGAGCAGATTTATTCAATTGATACCCCTCCTCCAACCGTTTCAGGCTCACTTCACGTTGGACACGTCTTTAGCTACACCCACACCGATGTGGTTGCGCGTTTCAAGCGCATGTCAGGCTACGAGGTCTACTACCCGATGGGTTGGGATGACAACGGACTTCCGACCGAACGTAGGGTCCAGAATTTCTTCGGTGTTCGCTGCGACCCGTCACTGCCTTACGTAGAAGGCTTTGTTCCACCATTCGAGGGCGGAGACAACAAGTCTTCGAAGGCTGCAGACCAGGTCCCAATTTCACGCCGCAACTTCATCGAATTGTGCGAAAAGCTAACTACTGAGGACGAGAAGCAGTTTGAAGCGCTCTGGCGCCGTCTTGGCCTTTCAGTTGACTGGAACCAGACCTACCAAACCATTTCGCCTGCGGCCATCGCGGTTTCACAAAAGGCTTTCTTGAACAACCTCGAACGCGGCGAGGCCTACCAGTCGATGGCACCTACCCTGTGGGACATCACCTTCCGCACCGCTGTGGCTCAGGCAGAACTTGAAGATCGTGAACAACCTGGCGCTTACCACCGTCTAGGTTTTGACGGTCCTGAGGGCAAGATTTTCATTGAGACCACCCGACCTGAGCTTTTGCCAGCTTGTGTTGCCCTCGTAGCGCACCCAGATGACGAGCGCTACCAGTCCCTCTTCGGTAAGACGGTCACCACTCCCCTATTCGGTGTCGAAGTTCCAGTCGTCGCCCACCGCTTGGCTCAAATTGACAAGGGCTCAGGCATTGCCATGATCTGTACCTTTGGTGACGTAACCGACGTAATTTGGTGGCGCGAGCTAGACCTACCTAACCGAGCAATCCTTGGCTGGGATGGTCGAATCATCGAGGAAATGCCTGAGGCAATTACCTCTGAAAAGGGCAGGGCAGCTTATGCCGAGTTGGTTGGCAAAACCGTATTCTCGGCTAAACAGCGAGTCGTAGAGCTACTCAAAGAGTCCGGTGACATGGTTGGCGACCCAAAGCCGATTACCCACGACGTTAAGTTTTTCGAAAAGGGTGACAAGCCTCTCGAGATTGTTTCTACTCGCCAGTGGTACATCCGTAATGGCGGTCGCGATGCAGCACTTCGCGAACGACTAATCGAGCTGGGCAAAGACCTTAACTTTGTGCCTGATTTCATGCGCGTCAGATTCGAGAACTGGGTAAATGGCCTCACCGGTGACTGGCTAATTTCTCGTCAACGATTCTTCGGTGTGCCAATTCCAGTTTGGTACCCAATTGACGCAAACGGTGAAACCAACTTCGATTCGCCTCTGGTACCGGCAGCGAATCAGCTTCCTATCGACCCTTCAACCGATGTTCCAGACGGATACATTGCAGCACAGCGCGGAGTTGCTGGCGGCTTTGTCGGCGAAATGGACATCATGGACACCTGGGCCACATCTTCTTTGACGCCTCAGCTTGCTGGCGGATGGATTGAGGATCCGGAGAAGTTTGCCAAGGTCTTCCCATACGATTTGCGCCCACAGGGCCAAGACATCATCCGCACCTGGCTGTTCTCAACCCTCCTGCGTGCCGAGCAGGAGCATGGCGAGCTTCCGTGGACTAACGCGGCAATCTCAGGTTGGATTCTGGACCCTGACCGCAAGAAGATGTCGAAGTCAAAGGGCAACGTGGTTGTTCCTGCTGAGCCAATTGACAACCATGGTGCGGACGCAGTCCGCTACTGGGCAGCTTCGGCCCGCTTGGGCACCGATGCTGCCTTTGACGAAGGTCAGATGAAGGTTGGTCGCAGACTTGCAGTGAAGCTGCTGAATGCTGCCAAGTTTGCACTGTCGTTTGAAGTGCCTGCGGGTTCAACCGAGGTTACCGAACCAGTAGACCAGGCCATGCTTTTGAGCCTTGCCGACGTAATTACTGCTGCAACCGATGCCTTCGAAGCATACGACCACACCAAGGCACTCGAACTTACCGAGAAGTTCTTCTGGGGCTTCACCGATAACTACCTCGAGCTCGTCAAGGACCGCGCCTACAACGCAGATGGTTCGGTTTCGCCAGCACAGCAGGCTTCGGCGGCAATCGCTCTTCGTAAAGCACTTCACACAATGTTGCGCCTTTTCGCTCCATTCTTGCCATTTGCAACTGATGAGGTGTGGGGTTGGTGGCAAAAGGATGCGGGTTCAATCCACCGCGCGGCCTGGCCAACCACGGATGACCTCATCGCTGGACTAGACGCCTCAAACCACGGCTTACTTGAGTTAGCAGCAACCGCCTTGGTTGGCGTACGCAAAGCAAAGTCTGATGCCAAAGTCTCTATGAAAGCAGCGGTCGAATCTGCTGTCATCGAGGCCCCGGCAACCGTTCTAACCAGCCTGCGCCTACTTGAAGCTGACCTCAAATCAGTGGGCCGAATCGCAACTTTGGGTTACGCCGAGGGCGAGGAACTCGCTATGGTTGACGTCATCCTGGCCGAGGTTCCTGAAGCCTAGAGCTCAAAGAAAATCCCGCCCGAGAAAACCTCAGGCGGGATTTTTTTTAATTAAATTCGGTCAAGACCTAGACAACTAGGCTGACTTCGACTGTCGAGTTGACTTGAAAGGTTCGACTGCCGGTTGGGCACCTGTGGTCACCACAGACTCGGTAATACGCACAACACCCTGAACTTCACTGCCCGGGATCTCGAACATCACTGGGCCAAGAATCTCTTCCATGATTGCGCGCAAACCACGCGCTCCAGTTTCGCGGGCAACGGCTAGATCGGCAATTGCAACCAGAGCCTCGTGATCAAACTCCAGTTCAAAACCGTCAAGCTCGAACATCCTCTGATACTGCTTCACGAGAGCGTTCTTTGGTTCGGTGAGAATTTGCATCAGGGCACTTCGGTCAAGTGGGGTCACCGTTGCCAAAACTGGCAGGCGGCCTATGAACTCAGGAATTAGACCAAACTTACGAAGATCCTCTGGTTGAACCTCGGTGAAGATTTCAACGTTGTCGTTCTTACCCGCAATTGGCGAACCAAATCCAATGCCCTTTTTACCCGCTCGAGCAGAAATAATTTCTTCAAGCCCGGCAAAAGCACCGGCCACGATAAACAGAACGTTCGTCGTGTCTAGTTGGATAAATTCTTGCTGCGGGTGCTTGCGCCCACCCTGAGGAGGAACAGAGGCAACTGTGCCCTCCAGGATTTTCAACAGAGCCTGCTGGACACCCTCACCGGATACATCGCGGGTAATTGATGGGTTCTCAGCTTTTCTAGAGATTTTGTCGATCTCATCAATGTAGATGATTCCGGTTTCGGCGCGCTTGACGTCAAAATCGGCAGCCTGAAGAAGTTTGAGGAGAATGTTTTCAACGTCCTCACCAACGTAGCCGGCCTCGGTCAATGCAGTTGCGTCGGCAACAGCAAACGGAACGTTCAAACGCTTTGCCAGAGTCTGGGCCAAGTAAGTCTTGCCACAACCGGTTGGGCCAATCATCAAAATGTTTGATTTGGCAATTTCAATTGAGTCGTGTTCTTTACCAGCAGCAGTGAGTGTGCCGCGACTGCGAAGACGCTTGTAGTGGTTGTAAACGGCTACTGCCAGGGCCTTTTTGGCTTGATCCTGGCCAATCACGTATTCGTCAAGGAAGCCCTTGATTTCGCGAGGTTTTGGAAGGTCGATTTCTTCGACACCTTCAGCAACCGCAGCGCCAAGTTCCTCTTCAATAATTTCGTTGCACAGCTCGATGCACTCGTCACAGATGTACACACCTGGACCGGCGATGAGTTTGCGAACTTGCTTTTGGCTCTTTCCGCAAAAAGAGCACTTGAGCATATCGCTTGATTCGCTGAGCTGAGTCATAGAAAAACCTTATTGCCTAGAAGCGACAATGCGGATGAGCCTCGCCCATCCGCATTATTCGAGTTTTACGCGTTTTTGCGCGAAGTAAGCACCTGATCGATAAGCCCATAGTCCAGGGCCTCTGGAGCAGTCAGGATCTTGTCACGATCGATGTCTTTATTGACCTCAGCAACGCTGCGCTTGGAGTGCTTTGACAGCGTGCTCTCTAACCACTCACGAAGGCGCATGATCTCTTTGGCCTGAATTTCGATGTCTGAAGCTTGGCCACGACCAGCATCACCGGTTGAAGGCTGGTGGATTAGAACACGCGCGTTAGGTAGAGCCAAACGCTTGCCCGGAGCACCGGCAGCCAACAGCACAGCTGCGGCCGAGGCCGCCTGGCCAAGGCAGACGGTCTGGATCTGTGGACGGATGTACTGCATGGTGTCGTAAATTGCAGTCATAGCGGTGAACGAACCACCTGGTGAGTTGATGTACATGGTGATGTCGCGGTCTGGGTCCTGGGACTCCAGCACCAAGAGTTGGGCCATGATGTCATCGGCAGACGCGTCGTCAACCTGAACACCTAGAAAGACAATTCGGTCTTCGAAGAGCTTGTTGTATGGGTCCTGACGCTTGAAACCATAGGAGGTGCGCTCCTCGAAGGTCGGAAGAATGTAGCGGGCCTCTGGGCTCTGGAAAATGTTCGAGTTCATGGTTTCTCCTAAACCGAAATCTAGTTAGCGCCTACGCCGGTTTCGCCGGCTGCGTACTTTTGGATGTGGTCGATGAAACCGTATTCGAGGGCCTGTTCAGCACTGAACCAGCGGTCACGGTCGCCGTCCAGCATGATTTGCTCGACGGTCTTTCCGGTCTGCTCAGCAGTAATTGAAGCCAATTGACGCTTCATGGACATGATGAGCTCGGCCTGGGTCTGAATGTCTGAAGCCGTTCCGCCGAATCCACCATGAGGCTGGTGTAGCAGTACTCGTGTGTTTGGAGTCGCATAGCGCTTGCCCTTGGTTCCCGATGAAAGCAGGAACTGCCCCATCGAAGCACACATGCCAATGCCAACTGTGACGATGTCATTTGGCACGTACTGCATGGTGTCGTAAATAGCCATACCCGCGGTGATTGAACCGCCAGGCGAGTTGATGTAAAGGTAAATGTCCTTTTGTGAGTCTTCCGCGGCTAGAAGCAAGATCTTGGCACAGATCTCATTTGCCATATCGTCTCTAACTTCGGTGCCAAGCCAAATGATTCGGTCTTTTAGTAGACGATCAAAAGTGCTGCTTGGGCCTTTTGGTGAGTCAGCCATTGAAGAACTCCTATTTCTTGAGGTTGCCTGACAAACATAACTGGCAAAACAGCAAAAAGAGGGGCTTGTTCGCCCGTGGCTAAAGCGTGGCTAATCCTCTGCTATCCGACCTGAGTGACCGTAAGAATCGTCGATGGTATTCCCGGTCTAACTAGCGGACTGGTTTGAGGGGCAACACCCTCTACCCGGACACTTCCCTCACTCGACGCCCAGAAAAGTTCGGCATACTTTCCGGTACCCGCTTCAATGTAAATCAAAAAGTTCCAAGCGGCCACGATGGCTCCTCCGGCCGCTGCGCTGGTTGGAACGATGAAGGTGGTGTTAGTCCAGGCGACGTCCGTGCCGTCTTTACGAGCCCAAATTTCTACGACATCGTCGCCGGTGTTTTTCTTATCAAAAACGCTAGAAAACTGGACGTTGTAAAAACCAGTCTTAGTCACTGTAATTTTTGAACCATCCACAATAGAAATGCCGTTAGCTAACGGCTCACCATTTTGATAGGTCGAATTGAGCTTGATTACATGTGGAACGTTGGCATTAGTAGTTGCTGTGCCACCCCAAGCAGAAGGCGGTAGATCGTCGACCGTGTTGTAGTGACTTGCAGTGTCGTAAAAGGCGCCAAACAACGGAACCAGTCCGGCTGCACCTGCCGCTCCGGTGGCACCAGCAGGCCCGGCAGGACCGGCAGGACCGGTTGGCCCTGTCGCACCGGTTGAGCCTGAACCGTCACGTCCCGCCGGTCCAACTAGAGTTTTGAGCCATTCGGAAACTGTTCCGGCAAACCCATTCTGCTGAGCTAGTTCAAAGTTTGAATAGCCGCGCTCTCCCTGAACGCCTGAAGTGTTGATCAGAACGCGTTTTTCTCCGGTGGCGCATTTTGTTCGCAAAAAAACCTGTCCGGTTTTGGCTTTGAAGCAGGCGTATGTTCCCGCAGAGGCAGCATTTGAGGCCGCCAAATTTGAATCGACGACAAGCCAAGCAGTTACCGACACTATCGCCGCAATGGTGGCTGCTATTCCACCGGTCAGAACATGATGCTTGTGCATGATTCCCCCCAGAATCTTTTACTACCGCAAGGCTACAGCCAAAAGAAAAGCCCCGTCAGAATGACGGGGCTTTTCAAAAAGCTATCTTTAGTCGTGGTCGTGACCCTCGTGGTCATCTGCAACCTGAACATCAGACTTGGTGAATTCAGATAGGTCAACAGCCTTACCCTTTGAATCGGTAACTGTTGCAGCCTCAAGAACCACGGTAAGCGCCTTGCGACGAGCAACCTCGGCTACGAACATCGGAACCTGGCCCTGCTCGCTGATTGCCTTGATGAAGTCATTCGGAGTCATTCCGTACTGCTGTGATGCCTGAACTAGGTACTGAAGCAGCTCCTGCTCAGATACCTTGAGCTCTTCCTTCTCAGCAATTGCGTCTAGCAACATCTGAACCTTGAATGAGCGTGTGCTCTGCTCAAGAACTTCGGCGCGGTGCTTGTCATCTTCTAGACGACCCTCGCCCTCAAGGTGGCGGTTGACGTCAGCCTGAACAAGTTCATCTGAAACAGGAACATCGATTAGTTCTAGCAACTTGTCGGTAACCAAGTCACGAGCCTGAATTCCCTGACCATAGGTCTTTGAGCGCTCGATCTGCTTTTCAAGGTCAGACTTTAGCTCTGCGATGGTGTCAAACTCGCTGGCTAGCTGAGCAAATGCGTCGTCAGCAGCTGGGAGCTCGCGCTCCTTGACAGCGGTAAGGGTTACTGAAATCTCAGCTTCGTTGCCAGCCTGGTCGCCACCAACCAACTTTGACTTGAAGGTGGTTGATTCGCCGGCGGTAAGCGTGTCAAGAGCCTCGTCGATTCCGTCAAGCAGGTTGCCTGAGCCAACCTCGTATGAGATGTTCTCTGCTGAGTCGATGGTCTTGCCATCAATCGCAGCAACTAGGTCGATGGTGGTGAAGTCACCCTTCTTGGCAGGGCGCTCTACAGTCTTCAAGGTGCCAAAGCGGGCGCGAAGAGCGTCGAGCTCCTCCTCAACTTCCTTAGCTTCAACCTTGATGTCGTCAACCTTAACGGCTAGACCCTTGTACTCCTTGAGCTCGAGCTCAGGACGAACCTCAACCTCGATCTCAACGATCAAGTTACCTTCGAAGGTGTTCTCGTCTGGGCTCTGCTTGATGTCTGCAGAAGGCTGGCCAAGAGGGCGCAGCTTGCTCTCTTCTAGGGCCTGGCGGTAGACCGAGTCAAGACCGTCGTTGATGGCGTGAGCCAATACAGCTGGGCGACCAACGCGCTGGTCAAGAATTGCAGCAGGAACCTTACCCTTGCGGAAGCCAGGAATGTTTACACTCTCTGCGATGTGCTCGTAGGCGTGGTCGATGCTTGGGCGGAACTCCTCTGGAGTCACCTCAATAGTCAGCTTCGCGCGAGTTGGCTTGATGTGTTCTACTGCAGTTTTCAAGGGTTTCTCCTGATTTTGAAAATGGCCCGCCTCCGTAGGAAGACGAGCCGGTTTTATTTCAATGGCCCATAAGTGGCGATGGACCTTTTGGTCGGGGTGACAGGACTCGAACCTGCGATATCCTGCTCCCAAAGCAGGCGCGCTAGCCACTACGCTACACCCCGGTGGTTTCTTCAGAAATTTCTCTCTGACTGAACAACCTCAGTAATACTATCCCATAGAATGGTCTTGTTGCGCCGATTTACGAAAATCGGTTCAGTACCCGCGGGCGTAGCTCAATGGTAGAGCCTCAGTCTTCCAAACTGATGGTGCGGGTTCGATTCCCGTCGCCCGCTCTGGCAAGTAATTGCTTGAGTTTCAAATAAAAAAAGACCTCCACCGAGAGGTCTTTTTTTGTTTGAACGAGGATGCCCTATTGACCAATTAGTCCTGGCATTTGGAGCAAAAGTAGAGCTTTCGAGTGGCCATTATTTCGATTGAAATGTTTGTTCCGCATACTCGGCAAGGCAGGCCTTCGCGCTTATAGACAAAATTGCGATCGGCCTTTTTCGGCTTCTTGGTTAGCAATTCATCTCGGGTAATCATGAATCCGGTTTTCACTCCAACCTTCATGAGATCAACCGAATCGCGCCACATGTTTTCAACCAATTCCGTCGGCAAGGAATAACCTGGAGTAAAGGGGCTTATTCCAGCTCTAAAGAGAAGCTCGGCCCGATAGACGTTTCCAATTCCGGCAATAACTTCCTGATTCATCAACAGTTGGCCTATGGATGTTCTGGAGGCACGAACTCGCTCAACGAACCTGGCAAGTTCTGCCAAATCAGGGTCTGGATTAAGCGGATCCGGCCCCAACCGCCGCTCTACAATTTGCGCCTCGGCTGCCGAAATTACCTCGCAAACGGTAGGCCCCCGAAGATCGGCCAAAACCTCACCGTTGAAGAACCTCGCCCGCACTTGACCTACTGGATCCGGCACAGCATCGGGGTTCACGTTCGACCAGGTCCATTTGCCATAGATTCCGAGGTGAATTCTCAGAATCAGATCGTTGTCAAACCTCAAGAACAACTGCTTACCGATGGCTTTTGCTCGGGTGAGATTGCGATCAGAGACTAATCGAGCAGAATCTGAGAACCTGCCCTGTGGCGAGGTTATGACCAAACGCGTGTCCGCGAACTTCTTATTGAACTCGTTGGCCGTTCTATGGACGGTGTGACCTTCAGGCACCCAAGCCCCTAGAGGATGTCGCCGGTTTGCTCGTAGGTTGCAATTTTCGCGATGCGACGCTGGTGGCGTTCATCCTGGCTGAATGGCTCGCCGATGAAAAGTTCGATAAGTCGTAGGACTTCGTCAGGTGAGTGCTGACGAGCTCCTACTGCAATTACGTTGGCATCATTGTGCTGACGGGCTAAAACAGCGGTTGACTCATTCCAGGCCAAGGCTGCACGAATGCCCTTTACTTTGTTAGCAGCGATTTGCTCACCGTTACCAGATCCGCCTAGGACAATACCGAGCGACTGAACCTGGGCCTGCTGATCCGCTACAACGGCAAGCGCAGCATTGATGCAAAAGCTTGGGTAGTCATCAAGCGGGTCGTAGGACGATGGGCCGTGATCAAAAACTTCGTGACCCATTTTGGTCAATTCACGAATCAAAAAGTGGCTTAGTTCGAGACCTGCGTGATCGGTTGCAATGTGAATGCGCATGCTTAAAGTTTAGGCTTCTTTTTGGCCCGGGCCTTTTCGAAGCTGCTCCTGAACGAACGCAACGCAATTGAAGCTGCGAGCGAGGTGAGCAAAACGTAGGTAATCGTCAAAGCCTGCAATTGACCGCCAAAACTAGTGCTGGCGGCAAGGCCGGCGATCACGATTGAGAACTCACCTCTTGGGATCAGGAATGCTCCAGCACGTTTCCACGCGTTACCGTCTGACATGTCGCGGGCGATATTCCAACCCACATACATTTTTCCGGCAATACCGAGGGCGGTAAGCACAACGGCCAACGGAAGTACGTCAATCATCTCGGCCGGCGAAACACTCAAGCCAAAGAATAGAAAGAAAATCGCAGCAAACAAATCTCTAAGTGGCGCCAATCTGAGGCGAACCGCGTGGGCAACCTCACCGGTGAGCGCTAGTCCGACCAAAAACGCGGCAACGGCAGATGAGAACCCGACCAATTCAGCCGAACCGGCGGCCAGCAGGGCAGCACCGAATACCGACAGCAGCAAACCACCCTGCGCCTGAGTGTTAATGAGTTTTCCGAGGGCGTTTTCTCCGCGGAACGAAATCACTAGCGCGACAGCCGTTACCAAGATGGCCACGGTGACTGAAATAAACCCGGCGATAGCCCCTGCACCGGTAACCAGCGTGGTTAGCAAAGGAAGATATGGAGCGAGCGTTAGGTCTTCGACAACCAAAACTGTGGTTACCCGGCGCGATACCTCAGACCTCTGCCAGCCAGTTTCCTTCATCATCTGGGCTGCGATACCGGAAGAGCTCACGTAGGTGATTCCTCCGAGCACAACGGCCCCCAAAATTCCCCAACCCAGAAGCAAACCGATTAGAGCACCGGGAACAGCATTCAAAAAGAAATCGATGGCACCTATCGACTTGCGTTCCATAAATGCAGCCGCAAGATTTGGCCCGGAGTGCTCAAGACCGAGCATAAGCAGCAAGAGAATGGCACCTAGCTGGGCGCCGGTATCGAGAAAAGTTTCACTTAGGTCAAGCGGAACCAAGCCGCCTTTGCCGAGCGAAAGCCCGATTACCAAATAGAACGGTACGACTGAAAGTTTTACTTTTACGGCAACGAAAGCTGCAACGCCCAGGACCAGCAAAACCAGACCGATTTCTGCCAGGGCCATGCTTTCGACCCAGGTTGAATTTGTTGCAGTAATCGGTGACCCCATTAAACGATTATCCCTTATAAATCACAGCGATTAGGCTAGCCCTGTCTAATAAACCGATGCTTGGAGAGACGATGCCTGGAGAGAACCTAACCCGTAAAGAGGCGCAAGAGCGCGCTGAACTTATCAAGGTCGCAAGCTATGAGGTTAAGTTGGACCTCACTACCGGCGACAAAACATTTGGTTCCAGCACCCGCGTTAAGTTTTCAGCTAATCAGCCAGGCGCAAGCACCTTTATCGATGCAATTACCGAATCAGTGCAGCGTGTTTGCCTGAACGGCGTTGAGCTTGACCCGGCTGAGGTTTCGGATGGCGTTCGAATTACGCTGCCGAATCTCGAGGCCGAAAATGACCTCTTGATTGAAGCCAAGGCAATTTACATGAACACCGGTGAGGGCCTTCACCGATTTGTCGACCCAGTTGACAACGAGGTCTATCTCTACAGTCAATTCGAAGTTCCTGATTCACGACGCATGTACGCGGTTTTCGAGCAGCCGGATCTAAAAGCAACCTTCAAATTTGTTGTCACCGCTCCGACCGAGTGGAAGGTTATTTCAAACCAACCTACTGAGTCAGTGGATCAGCTCGATCAGGTCAATTCAACCTGGACCTTCAAGCCGACTCCGGTCATCTCGAGCTACATCACAGCGCTTATTGCCGGCCCATACACCGAGATTCGCAGCGAACTTAAGAGCGCCGATGGCCGAGAGATTCCACTTGGCGTCTTTTGCCGAGCCTCGTTAGCTGAATTCATGGACGCCGATTACGTGTTCGAAAAAACTCGACAGGGATTCGAATTTTACGAAAAAGCTTTTGATCAGCCATACCCATTCGAAAAGTACGATCAGCTCTTTGTTCCCGAATTCAACGCCGGCGCTATGGAAAACGCTGGCGCGGTTACTTTTACCGAAACCTACGTATTTAGGTCCAAAGTAACTGACGCAATTCGCGAACGCCGCGTGGTAACAATTTTGCACGAGCTGGCTCACATGTGGTTCGGCGACCTGGTAACGATGAAGTGGTGGAATGATCTCTGGCTCAACGAGTCCTTTGCCGAGTATGCCTCGACATTGGCCACAGCCGAAGCCACCGAATGGAAAGGTGCCTGGACAACCTTCACCGCGCTTGAGAAGTCATGGGCCTACCGCCAGGATCAACTTCCTTCCACTCACCCGATCGTTGCCGAAATCAATGACCTAGCTGATGTTCAGGTCAACTTCGATGGAATCACCTACGCCAAGGGTGCATCGGTGTTGAAGCAGTTGGTTGCCTGGGTCGGCCAAGAGAAATTTCTTGCCGGTGTTGCGCAGTACTTTAAGAAGCATGCCTTTGGAAACACTGAACTCGAGGACCTTTTGGTTGAACTCGAGGAGACCTCAGGTCGAGAACTGCGCAGTTGGTCAAAGCTTTGGCTTGAGACAGCGGGAGTCAATACCCTGCGGCCTGAGATTTCCACCGATGAATCTGGAAGAATCACCAGCTTTGCTGTGACTCAAACAGCCGTGCCCGAATACCCGACGATTCGCCCGCACCGAATGGCAATCGGCTTCTACAACCTCATTGACGGAAAACTCCAGCGTGAACACCGAGTTGAGCTGGACGTAGACGGAAGCCGCACCGAAGTTATCCAGTTGGTGGGCCTTCAGCGCCCTGACCTCGTTCTACTCAATGACAATGACTTGGCTTACGCCAAAATTCGACTCGATGACAAGTCCTGGAACACTGCACTGGAACACCTGAGCAGTTTTGAAGATTCATTGGCCCGCACATTGATTTGGGGTGCCGCATGGGATGCCACGCGCGACGCAGAAGCAAGTCCGCGTGACTTTATCAAGCTGGTACTGAACAACATCGGTACAGAGTCCGAATCCACCACGATGCTCACCTTGCTGCGTCAACTAATCACAGCCGGAAACATGTTTGTGGCTGAAGAGCACCGCGCCGGGACTCTTAGAGAAATCGGAGCTGGCCTTTTGAAACTGGCACGTGAGGCCGAAGCCGGTTCAGACGCCCAGTTGCAGTTCACGAAATTCTTTGCGCAATTTGCCACCGGGTCAGATCAACTTGATGCCCTAGCTGCCATCTTGAATGGAGACGAACAGCTAGCTGGCCTTGCGATTGATGCAGACCTGCGATGGGAGTTGCTCACTGGCCTGGCAGTTGGCGGGCGCGTCGAAAAGACACGGCTTGACGATGAGCTTGCTTCAGACAACACCTCGAACGGTCAGCGCGCACATGCCGCGGCGGTGGCAGCCATTCCGACCGCGGAGGCAAAAACCGCAGCTTGGCACCAACTTACCGAGACCAATGAGCTTTCAAATGTGCTGGTGAACGCTGCGAGCCTCGGCTTTGTTCGCACCCAGGATGCCAGCCTGTTGGAACCATTCGTTGACAAGTATTTTGACAACGCAGTGCGTATCTGGACCAGCAACACGTTCAAAATCGCCGAGTACCTCATGGAAAATCTGTACCCGGCAGTTCTGGCCAACGATTCGTTGGCCAACAAGACTCGGGAATGGCTTGATCGCCCCGAGATTGTCGAAATTCCAGCGCTTCGAAGAATTTTGGTAGAGAACCTCGCTAACGTGGAGCGCGCGTTGAAGGCACAAAAAAGAGACTTGGAGGCGTAAATGCCAGAGATTACTGTGGCACTTGATTGGTTTGAAACCGCTTGGCGCGACTGGAGCACTCTGATCCGACTTGGGCTAATCATCTTCGCGGCAATCGTGCTGCGAATAGCTCTGCTGCTGTCGGTGAAGAGAATCGTCGCCGGAATTATTTCGGGCGCCAAAAAAGGCACAGGCAAAAAGGCCGTGGCCTCTTCAGATGCTTCTCCCCTAGCCAAAGCTCGACTCGTTCAGCGTGCTCAGACTATGGGATCGGTACTGAGCAATTTCATCCGATGGACGATCTACATAGTTGCAGTAACCATGATTCTCAGCGAGCTTGGTGTTGCTGTCGGCGCCTTGGTTGCCGGCGCTGGAATCTTGGGTGCCGCCCTAGGTTTTGGTGCTCAGAGCCTGGTCCGCGACCTTATTACCGGTCTCTTCATAGTCTTCGAAGACCAATACGGGGTTGGTGACTCGGTTGACCTTGGCCAGGCCACTGGAGTCGTCGAAAACGTTGGCCTGCGAGTAACCCAGGTTCGTGACTCTTCAGGAACGCTTTGGTATGTGCGAAATGGTGAGGTTGTTCGAGTTGGTAACTCATCGCAGGGCTGGTCACGCGTTGTTTTGGATGTTCCACTGGAGTACCAAACCGACATCGCCAAAGCCACCGCAGCAATCTCTAACGCGGCTTCTCAGATTGCTCTCGATGAAACACTGGCTCCGGCACTAATTGGAACACACGAGGTTTGGGGCATCGAGGCACTAAACGGCGCCCAGGTGGTCATTCGACTTGCCCAGCAAGTCAAACCTGAGAAGCAAGATGCAGTCGCACGCGCCATGCGTGCTCAAATCAAAGCAGCGCTGGATCGAGAGCAAATCAAGTTGGCTACCGGTAACCAATCGGTGTACGTCGAAATTGCGGGCAAGGCAGCGCAGTAAATGGCCAATGGCTTTGAGGAAGCCGGCCGAGTTGAGCCGGTACGAATTAAGGGCACCGATGGAACCCATGTTGGTGGCAACTTTTACGAGCAAATCGGCGGTTCGGCAACCTTTGAAAAGCTGGCAAATAAGTTTTATGAGGGCATAGCCGGCGATGAAGTTTTGCGCCCAATGTACCCGGAAGGCGACTTAGCCCCCGCTGCCCGCCGCATGCAATTATTCTTGGAGCAGTATTGGGGTGGCCCAACCACGTACCAGGAAGAACGTGGCCACCCGCGGCTGAGAATGCGTCACAACCCATACAAAATAAATCCTGATGCTCGCGACCGCTGGCTGAACCACATGAGAGTGGCGGTGGCCAGTTTGTCACTACCTCAACTACAAGAAGCCGAACTTTGGGGCTACCTGGAGCGCGCGGCAACATCGATGCTGAACACCTACGAGGACTGAGCCTCAGTAACAGCTAGAACTTGGTAGCGACCTTGGCAAGAACGTGCCCGTGTTGGCTACTCAAACGCACCCAACCATCAGCGTGATACAGGCCGACTTCTTCGTTTTCGGTAAGGAATCCAAGGCCTGCAGCAACGAAAGCGGCTCCGGTCGGAACCTTGGTCTCGAGGTCAATTCCTCTTCCCCAAATCTCACCCCTGATTCGGGCAGCAATAGGGCCTCCGACCGATTCGGGCAAAGAGGCTGCTACTTCAGCGATTCCATCGCGAGCAATTTGGGTTAGTCGAACCTCGTTGATTGCGCCCATCTGGACCCAACCCTGGCGTGGAGGTGAGATACCAGCCCAAGGTGCACGCTGGGTCTCAATCATCTGAATTTTGAATTCTTTGGTTTCAGAATCCCCAAGCAGGCGGGCCAATCTTTCCAACACAGCAGCAATCGGAACCAAGACATCTACCTCAGCTGGTTCCGCCAGTTCGCAGGTACGGAGGCCAAGCACGGTCGGCCCTGAATCCATCAGGTTTCCTGAGAAAATCGGGGCCACATAAGCAGCTAGGACGTTCCCGAAGGCACGCAAGCGCACCAAGCCCTCTGGATCAAGTCGCTTGGCGCGGTTGAGGAACGATTGGAGATCGGCTGCGGTCTGCTCATCAGCTAGGTAAAACGGGTTAATCATGACGTGTCTAAACTAGCCTGTATCCGGCAAAGTTGCCTATCCGAGATGAGTAACTCATGAACACTACAATCCCAAATAATCCTTTGGAAGAAATGATTGCCACGCTCAACCTCAGCGATGCAAACGGCGCGAAGACTCGCGAAGACATTTTTACGGGGCCCAGCCAGTGGATGCCGCACGGCCGCGTATTTGGCGGTCAGGTACTAGCCCAAAGTCTTGTGGCTGCCACCAGAACGGTTGAAAACCGTTTCGTTCACTCACTTCACGGATACTTTCTGCGCCCAGGAGACATAAACCTGCCGATTACTTTTTCGGTAGATCGCCTCCGCGACGGCCGTTCTTTCAGCACCCGCAGAGTCCAGGCCTACCAAAAGGGCGAGCCGATTTTCTCGATGATCGCCTCGTTTCAGGTAACGGACCCGGGCCTTGAACACCAAGACGCATTTCCTGCAGGAATTCCCGACCCTGAGACGCTCCCGAGCGCTGCGGAACTAATCGGTGAAAACCCGCACCCAGTTGCCCAATACTGGGCCAAGGCCAGACCTTTTGACATGAGACATGTCGGCTCACCGATCTATTTCTCTGTCCAAGGCGAGCAGGTGCCGCACCAGGCAGTCTGGCTGAAGGCACTCGGAACAATGCCTGATGACCTGACTCTCCACACCGCAGCCTTGGCCTATGCCAGCGACTATTCGATTCTGGAGAGCATTTACCGCGCTCATGGAATTGCCTGGTCGCATCCGGGACTTAAATCGGCCAGCCTTGACCATGCAATGTGGTTCCACCGCCAGGCAAAGGTAGATGGCTGGATGCTCTATGTTCAAGAATCCCCGAGCGCTCAGGGTGGTCGTGGGCTGGCAATGGGCAAGATTTTTAGCCGGGATGGACAACTGCTAGCCACGGTGGCTCAAGAAGGTATGGTTCGGGTTCCAGAAATGGCAGACTAGAGGCATATCCTCTGGAGTTCGGGCAGTAGTCAGCGCATAGGAGCACTGGCGGGGGACCCAGGAATGGACCATTGGTTCGAATGATTAATCGCGAGAAATTATCAGCACTCTACGCGCGCGAGCAGGCAACATTTGCTGAGCGCAATCCAAAATCAAAAGCGGCCTACCAGAATGCCAACCACCTATTTGGCAAAGTTCCGATGACTTGGATGAACAAAAAAGCCGGCGGGTTCCCGATTTACTTTGACCGGGCAGTCGGTAATCGAATTTGGGACATTGACGGCCATGAGTACATCGACTTTGCCCTTGGTGACACCGGAGCCATGGCAGGGCACTCAGCTCCAGCTGTTGTCGATGCCATTACCAATCAGGTAAAAGACAAAGGCGGCCTGACTGTGATGCTGCCAACTGAGGATGCCGAGTGGGTTGCCCGAAACCTGACCGAGCGCTTTGGAATGACCAAGTGGAGCTTTTCGCTGACCGCAACCGACGCCAACCGTTGGGCAATTCGCCTGGTTCGTGCCATCACCGGCAAACCAAAGATCTTGTTCAACGCCTACTGCTACCACGGTTCTGTGGATGAGGCATTAATTGTGGTTGGTCCAGATGGCGAAGGCATGAGCAGACCCGGCAACGTTGGCTCCCCCGTCGATGTGACTATGACGTCTCGTGTGGCTGAATTTAATGACCTTGAAGGCCTCGAAAGGCAGCTAAAGAACGGCGATGTTGCCGCGGTACTGATGGAACCGGCCTTGACCAACATCGGTATCGTCCTGCCTGAACCTGGATATCTTGCCGGAGTCCGCGAACTGACACGAAAGTATGGCGCGCTGCTGATCATCGACGAAACTCACACGTTCTCAGCCGGCTACGGAGGCATGACAAAGCGGGACGGACTCGAGCCTGACGTTTTTGTTATTGGCAAGGCTATTGCCGGTGGAATTCCGACCGGAACTTACGGATTGAGTGAAGCATTCGCTGAAAAAGTATTGAGCCGAACCGACCTGGACCTAGTAGACATGGGTGGCGTGGGTGGGACCCTTGCCGGCAACCCGCTTCAGGTGGCAGCTATGCGAGCCACGCTTGAGCATGTTCTGACCGAAGATAACTTCAAGTACATGATTGATCTGGCCACAGTTTTCACCGACGGCGTCGACGAACTATTCAATCGGTACAACCTACCTTGGTCGATAAACCAATTGGGCGCCCGCGCAGAATACCGCTTTGCGAAGCCGTACCCGAAAAATGGCACCGATGCTTATCATTCAGCCGATGCCGAACTAGAGGACTTCCTCCACCTCTACCTGGTGAATCGTGGAATTCTTTTGACACCGTTCCACAACATGGCTCTCATGTGCCCAACCACAACCCTGGCGGATGTTGAGAAGCACAACGCTGTATTCGAAGACGCCATAAAAGAATTGGTTGGCTAATCCCGTCCGATTAAATGAAAAGGCCCACTCAATGAGTGGGCCTTTTCATTTGCCTGTTTTAGTCGCGAGTCAGGCGGCGATAGGTGGAGCGGTGCGGTTTGGCCGCATCGGCACCTAGGCGGGCAATTTTATTTTCTTCGTACGCTTCGAAGTTACCTTCAAACCAGTACCACTGATCTGGGTTGTCATCGCTGCCCTCGTAGGCCAGGATGTGTGATGCCACACGGTCCAGGAACCAACGGTCGTGGGTAATCACAACTGCACAGCCAGGGAAGGCCAACAAAGCGTTTTCGAGGCTACCCAGGGTCTCAACATCCAAGTCGTTGGTTGGTTCGTCAAGGAGCAGTAGGTTTCCGCCCTGCTTCAGAGTTAGGGCAAGGTTTAGGCGGTTACGCTCACCGCCGGAAAGCACTCCGGCAGCCTTCTGCTGGTCTGGGCCCTTAAATCCAAAGGCTGCGACGTAGGCACGTGAAGGCACTTCTTGGTTTCCGACCTGCATGTAGTCGAGGCCGCCTGACACGACTTCCCAAAGGCTCTTGTTCGGATCGATTCCTTCGCGAGACTGGTCAACATAGGAAATCTTGACGGTCTCACCAATCTTCAAGTCACCGCCATCAAGTTTTTCGAGGCCAACAATGGTCTTGAACAGCGTTGACTTTCCAACACCGTTTGGACCAATAACACCAACGATTCCGTTGCGAGGCAGGCTGAAGGATAGGCCGTTGATCAACGAACGACCATCAAAACCCTTTTGCAGGTTCTTGGCTTCAATAACAATGTCACCGAGACGTGGACCCATTGGAATCTGAATTTCTTCAAAGTCCAGCTTTCTGGTGCGGTCCGCCTCAGCAGCCATCTCTTCATACTTGGCCAAACGCGCCTTTGACTTAGTCTGGCGTGCCTTCGGTGAAGATCTAACCCAGTCAAGTTCTTCGCTAAGACGCTTGGCTAGTTTGGCATCTTTCTTACCCTGTACCTCAAGACGTTCACGCTTCTTCTCTAGGTAGGTCGAGTAGTTACCCTCGTATGGGTAGGCGCGGCCTCGGTCCAATTCAAGGATCCACTGGGCAACGTTGTCAAGGAAGTATCGGTCGTGGGTAACAGCCAATACAGCACCCGGATACTTGGCTAGGTGCTGCTCTAGCCATAGGACAGACTCGGCGTCGAGGTGGTTAGTCGGTTCGTCAAGAAGTAGCAGGTCAGGCTTCTCAAGCAGCAACTTACATAGGGCGACTCGGCGACGCTCACCACCTGAAAGGTTAGTTACTGGAGTGTCGCCCGGTGGGCAGCGCAGCGCATCCATTGCCTGCTCAAGCTGCGAGTCGAGATCCCACGCGTCAAGGTGGTCAATTTGCTCCTGCAGGTGACCCATCTCTTCAAGCAGGGCATCAAAGTCGGCATCTGGCTCGGCCATCAAAGCTGAGATTTCATTGAAGCGGTCCAACTTGGCCTTGGTGTCCTTCACGGCCAGCTCAACGTTGCCAAGAACGGTCAGGGTCTCGTCAAGCGGCGGCTCCTGCATAAGAATGCCAACGGTGTGCTCTGGGCTTAGTCGGGCCTCACCATTACTTGGGGTGTCAAGGCCAGCCATAATTTTCAGAACGGTTGACTTACCTGCTCCGTTTGGTCCGACAACACCGATTTTTGCACCTGGCAAAAAAGCCAGGGTTACATCATCGAGGATTACTTTGTCGCCGTGCGCTTTTCGCGCCTTGATCATCTGATAGATGAATTCAGCCATGTGAAATTGGTCACTTTCGGTAGAAATTTGAAGCAGCCGGGCCACAAAGAGAAATGGCACCCTCTAGCCGTGAGATTGCTGTGGGTATAAGTTTACCCGACCAAAATTGGCTTCAAAATGAGCCTGAGAATGCAATCCAAAACTAGAGGGTGCCGCCCTCCCAAGGGGTAGGAGGTTTGGACTGAGCCGCCTTGAGGGGCAAAACGACTCAGTGGCTTTGCAGAGGCTTACTTGGTTTTACCGGCGCCAACCAACTCGGGTGCGTCGTCGATCATGGCCGGTGGTTCTTCCGACTCGTCAAACTCTCGAACCAGAACCGTTCTGGTAAACACCGAACTGCCCCAGGTTAGGTCGTGCCCGAGGCTGTCCGCCTCAATTTCAACCGAGGTACCGGCGCGTTCGCCGTTGTCCCAATCGCGAACTCGAAGTCTGCCGAAAAGCGTGACTCGATCACCCTTGGAAACGGAACCCGCTGCGTTGATTGCCAATTGGCGGAATGCGGTGACGGTGAACCAGTTGGTCTCGCC
Organism: Rhodoluna sp. KAS3; assembly: GCF_026000575.1. Lineage (NCBI taxonomy): Bacteria > Bacillati > Actinomycetota > Actinomycetes > Micrococcales > Microbacteriaceae > Rhodoluna > Rhodoluna sp. KAS3. The sequence goes on from NZ_AP026910.1 coordinate 815,216, forward strand.
GTCGACCCATTTATTAGCTGAGCGATCAAAGCGCCGTTGCGATGATGCCAGTCGAAAAGACGTGATTGGTAGTCCGTCCTGGGTAACCAGATGACGCGGTGTTGTTGCCACTAAACCAGAAACTGCGAGCGACTCCGACATTTTTTGCCTTTCTCTTTACTCCGAGAGCCGGTTGCTATCGGTGTGTATTGAGTTTGGCTAGTGGAATGACCTGGGTGTCAGCAACCCCAGAAAATGTGGAAAACGGCTACTTAATGAAGCTTGTGAATGATTCGCGAATTTTTGCCATTTTCGGCGCAACCACAGCATTGCAGTAACCCTGAAACGGGTTTTTGGCAAAGAAATCCTGGTGGTATTCCTCACCAATCCAAAACTCAACGGCTGGCTCAACAGCAGTCACGATGTTCGGACCCCAAACTGACTTGGCTCGCTCGATTGCCGATTCAAACAGAATCCGCTGAGCTTCATCGCGGTAAAACATAACCGAACGATACTGAGTGCCAACGTCATGCCCCTGTCGGTTTAGCTGGGTAGGGTCGTGCATCGTAAAGAACATGTCCAGGATGACCTCGGCCGGAATAACCGTCTCGTCAAAGATCACTTCTGCTACTTCAACGTGCCCCGTGGTTCCCGAGCAAACAGCCTCGTAACCGGGGTTAGGTGAGGCGCCACCCATATAACCAACGACCACGTCAGAAACACCGGCCACCTGCATGTAGGCGCTATCAAGGCACCAGAAACAGCCACCACCAAGAACGAAACTCATCATGCACCTAGCCTAGGCTTTACACATGAGCTATCAAGCAGCGGATGACCGCTATTCGAGCATGAACTATCGCCGCACTGGAAAGAGTGGATTGAAGCTTCCGGAGCTTTCACTCGGACTGTGGCACAACTTTGGCACCAATGATTCGATGACGAATCAGCGTGCAATTTTGCGTCGAGCATTTGACTTAGGAATCACCCACTTTGATCTGGCCAATAACTACGGTCCGGTTCCCGGATCAGCCGAAGAAAATTTTGGTGTCCACCTCGACAAGGACTTCAGACCTTACCGCGACGAGCTTGTAATCTCAACCAAAGCCGGTTACGACATGTGGCCTGGGCCTTACGGTGAATGGGGTTCACGCAAGTACCTACTCGCTTCACTCGACCAAAGCCTGAAGCGCATGAACCTTGACTACGTTGACATTTTTTATTCACACCGATTCGACCCAAACACCCCGCTTGAAGAGACGATGGGTGCGTTGGCAACGGCGGTGCATTCTGGTCGGGCTCTCTATGCAGGTATCTCCAGTTATGACGCCGAGCAGACCCGTCAGGCCAAAGCCATCCTTGAATCTAAAGGTGTACCTCTCTTGATTCACCAACCTCGTTACTCAATGTTCGATCGGACAGCAGAAAAGTCACTATTCGATACGCTAGGCGCCGAGGGCATTGGCTCGATTGTCTTCTCACCATTGGCGCAGGGTTTACTAAGCGACCGCTATTTGGGTGGCGTGGCGCCAAAAGGCTCTCGAGCCGCCCTCAATCACTTTCTAAAAGCTCAAAACATCAGCGATGACTACCTACTGCACGCCAACGCTCTCAACGAAATTGCCAAGCAGCGAGGTCAAACCCTTAGCCAATTGGCGCTGAGCTGGGTTTTGCGGCAACCAACAGTTACCTCAGCCCTCATCGGAGTAAGCAGCGTAAAGCAGTTGGAACAAAACGTTGCAACTTTGAGTTCACCAAAGTTGAGCCTCGAGGAGATTCGGGCAATTGAACCTCATGCCATTCATGGTTTGGGATTGAACTAAAGGAACAAACACACATGGCAACTATTGAACTTGGCGCGGCAAACTTTGGCGACACTGTCGTAAAAGAGGGCATCACCATCGTTGACTTTTGGGCGGAATGGTGTGGCCCTTGCCGCCAATTTGCGCCAGTTTTCGAAGAAGCGTCGAATAAGCGCCCAGAAATCACTTTCGGTAAGGTCGACACCGAGGCGGAGAAACAGCTTGCTGGCGAGGCTGGCATCAGCTCGATTCCAACTTTGATGGTGTTCCGCGATGGCATCTTGCTTTACAACCGCGCTGGGGCATTGCCTGCGGCAGCTTTGGACGAACTAATCACAGCTGTTGAAGGTTTGGACATGGACGAAATTCGCAAAGAAGTCGAGGCCCAGGGCGGCGAAATCGGCGACGTTTCAGAACCTAACTAATCGGTCAAAGAAATAGGCCCGGGGCTGCTGCTCTGGGCCTATTTCTTTAAACAGAATATGGTTCTTTGGTATTCAAGTGAATTGCTCGCTGCCTGAGCTCGAGCCAAACCACAACCAACAAGAGTGGCAACAGAATGTCGGTGACGACGAAAATCGGGTAGTCGGCAAGATAACCGGTGTACCACTGACCTTCTTGGATGAAGAGACTGATGTGGTTGATGATTAGGGATACCGGCCACACCAGAGCGATCACCGGCAAGAATTTTATTGCCGCGGTTCTACCAGCTGCATACAGGCCCATCAGTACCACCGGGCCATTGGCAATCAGCAACCAGCCAAGACCTGTGAGGGTAAGAACAACGCTCCTGACGCCTTCACCCTGGGCATAGGGATTGAATAGGAAGAACGACGGGTAGGTTGCAATCACTAACCAGAACATTGCACTGATAAATACTCCAAAGGTGGCAACCACCAATCGCGTGGTTGCCAGATTCGAGCGGTATCCGTTGGTCATTTTTTCCTCTAATCGATTTCTTTGTTAAGCATTATGGGTAGTCACAGACAATAATCCAGCGGGCTCCGGCAAGGTTGTGCCAGCCATAAACTCCGGTGCCCACTTGCCCCGGAACTTGGCACGCCGATCCAATAATCGGCTCAAAATTCTGGAGTGGTGAGACGTAAATTGCCCCATCTACCGCGTCACTGTGGACGACATAGCCCAACTGAATAATTCGTCCGTTTACCGGCCGAGTCGAGGTCAACTCTCCATCGCCGTTTAGGTACAAAGGAGACCCAGCGGTCCAGGCAGCGGTGTTCAAATCGTGCACTAGGCCGTAGGTGGTTACAAACCCCTCCGCTCCCGGAGCAATACCCTCAGTCAAAACACCGATTACACCGGTTGCACCCAAAACGGAGTTGTTATCGGCATGCACCACATCTAGGAGCCCATTGGATGTTCCAGCCACTCTTACGGCACGGCCATTGACCAGAGCCGTTGCACCGTTGTTGTGAACTCGCTGCACCGACTCTTGGCCAACTTGAAGCGTGACCATGCCACCCTCGAGCTGAAGGTCAAGCGTGCCTACCTCCGGGTTCCAGGTAAATCTGCCTGGCGCCTCGGTTGCATCTTGGGTTACATCAAACTGTAGGTACCCAAGATTCCCTAGGTAATCAAAATCATTCATGTTGAGCGAGATTGACTGATTCTGCGAGTCGTAAACCAGTGGAGCGGTGGCTGAGATCACACCACTCGGGCCCTGTGGACCGGTTAGACCGATGGGACCCTGCACACCTTGAATACCCTGTGGGCCAATTGGACCCTGTGCTCCATCAGCACCGTTTAAGCCTGCCGGACCCTGCGGACCCATGGGTCCTGTGGCGCCAGTCGAACCCTTAGGTCCAGCAGCGCCCGTTGCGCCCATCGGCCCTCGGGCACCGTCTTGGCCTGGTTCTCCCGGGGCACCTGGTTCACCGGGTTGCCCAACCGGACCGGTTGGTCCCTGTGGGCCTGACTGCCCCTGAGATCCACCGGAATTACCCAATGCTCCGCCACTTCCGCCAGAACCACCATTTGAGACCAGATAACTTCCGAGGTCCTCGGTCACGCGAGAAAAGCCGTTCACCGTTGCGACCACGAGTGTGGTGTTAGTGAGGGTTAGAAAAGTTGCTAACGCCAAGACAGCGTTCGAACTTAGTTTGACTGCCATGACATCACCTCTCCCCTTGAGTGCCTATTTTTGATTCTAGCCACAGGAATTCTGTTTACTGGTTTCAAGTTGTTTGATCTAGCGAAAGGAACGAACATGCGAGTAGCCAACAATTCGATGGCAATGGTGGCAACAATTAGCGCCGTTGCCCTGTTCGCTTCCCTAATCGGTTTCTTTGATCCGGCTACCTGCATCGACGTTCAGGCCGAAGGTTGGACCAGCTGCGAGGCTATCGCCGAACAGAGACGTATTGGCTCTTGGTCGATGCTCGGATTGGCGATTATTGGCTTCGCTGTTTCGCTGGTTCGCCGCAAGCGCCGCTAAGCGCCCAAAACCTCTTCGACCGCAAGGTATGGCAGGTCGGGAAAAGCCTGGGCCACGCCGGTAAAGGTTAGTTTTCCATCGTGGGTATTTAGACCCTTGGCCAAAGCTGAATCAGCTGCAACAGCTGCACGCCACCCTAGGTTGGCAATCGCAATTGCATACGGAAGGGTTGCGTTAGTCAACGCGCGCGTGGCAGTAGCAGGAACCGCACCCGGCATATTTGCAACGCAGTAGTAGGTGCAGTTGTGGACTTGAAAAGTTGGGTCGTCGTGAGTGGTCGGTCTGGAATTTTCAAAACACCCACCCTGATCAATTGCGATGTCAACCAGCACCGATCCAGGCTTCATGGCCTGAACCATCTTGCCGGTCACTAACTTCGGCGCTTTTTCTCCGGGAATCAGCACAGACCCAATTACCAAATCGGCATCACGCAACTGCTCAGCAATTTCGTACGCCGTAGAGACTCGAGTCTTAACAGCGCCAGCGAAACGGGCATCGAGTTCGCGCAACTTTGGCAGCGAAACGTCGATCACGGTCACATCGGCCTGCATCCCAAGCGCAATGGTAGCTGCGTGCTCGCCGGCAACGCCGCCACCGATAACCACTACCTTTGCCTTTGGAGCACCAGGGACACCGCCCATCAATAGGCCGGCACCGCCTTGGCTTTTCATCAGGTGATAGGCGCCAATCTGGGCAGATAGGCGTCCAGCGACTTCACTCATCGGCTGCAGAAGCGGAAGCGAACGATTTGCCAGCTGGACCGTCTCATAGGCCAGCGCTGTGGTGCCAGCCTTGAGCAGTGCCTCGGTGCAAGCTCGCGAGGCAGCGAGGTGCAGGTAGGTGAAGAGGATTTGGTTTGGTCTCAATAAGTCATACTCGCTGGCGATTGGCTCTTTAACCTTGATGACCATCTCGGCACCCGACCAAACCTCAGAGGCTGTAGCCAACACTTGCGCACCTTCTCCCAGGTAATCAGCGTCACTGAAGCCGGAACCGACACCCGCACCCGCTTGTACAGCCACCGAGTGACCGTGCCTAACAAGTTCGTGCACTCCAGCTGGAGTTAGTGCTACTCGGTTTTCGTTGTTTTTTACCTCTTTAGGTACACCGATGTGCATTTGAATCTCCTTCGATACTTGCGGTCAAGTTTGCAGGATACTCAAGCGTGCGGTGAGTTAACCGTGGATTATTCGACAAATTATGAGTATTCTCAAAATAACTTCACAAAGGGGCTCGAGAATGAACGGTTCAGCGAAGAAATTTCAGCGTGAACTTGATGAGATTGACATCGAATTGCTGCGCTTACTGAGCAGCAATGCCCGCATGACCAACGCCGATCTAGCCGCATCGGTCGGAATTGCTCAATCAACCTGCATTACCCGAGTTCGCAGCTTGATTAGTGACGGGGTGATCCGCAGCTTCACTGCCAACATCGAGCCCAGTGCAGTAGGCCTCGAAAGCCAGGTGCTTATTTCGGTAACGCTGAGAGCTGGTGCGCGCGCCCACCTGAGCGATTTTATGAATGAAATGCGGGCACTACCCGAAGTGATTCAAGTGTTCTTTCTCGGTGGCGCTGAGGACTTTATGGTTCACCTAGCGGTCAAGGACAACAATCAGGTGCGTGAATTCGTGCTGGAAAATCTCTCGAACAATGCAACCGTTGCGTCAACCAGAACCAACCTGGTCTTCGAACACTTCCACAAGGGGCCACTCACATAGTTTTACTTGGCGGCTATCGCTGCTTCAATTGCCGAAACAACCTCTGGGGCATCCGGCTTGGTGGTCGGTCTAAAACGCTTGATTGAACCGTCTCGCAAGACCAAGAACTTTTCAAAGTTCCACATGACGGGTCCGGCTAGGCCCGCACTGTCCTTGGCTTTTACTAACTCCTCGAACAGCGGGTGTCGGTTTCGGCCGTTTACCTTGACTCGCTCGGTCAGTGGAAAAGTGACCCCAAATGTGGTTTTGCAGAACTCTGCAATCGCGTCGCTCGATCCAAGCTCCTGCATGAACTGATTCGAAGGCATACCCAAAACCGTGAACCCTTGATTTTCATATTTCTCTTGCAGCGCTTCTAAAGCCTCATACTGCGGCGTTAGCCCGCAGCGTGATGCAACATTTACGACCAAGACAACCTTGCCGGCAAAATCAGCAAAAGATTTCTTGGTGCCATCAATCATGGTGAGTTCGATCTGGTTTAGAGTCATGCGCTTATCAAGTGACTGTTTAGCAAATTACTTCCCGAATAATTCCCAATCGAAACGCCCGTACGATAAGAAAACCATTGAGGTAACTTCAAGTGCCACCTAAAAGCTAGGACAGAAATGAACCCGCTACTGAACCTGCGTAAGTCGATCGGCTTTGGTTTTATGAATGCTTCATGGCCCGGGTCGCCAGTGCTCACTGACGAAAAGGCTCGCGAAGCTTTTCTTGATGTCTTGAGATTCGCACTTGATGAGGGTGTCGCTTTCTTTGATACCGCAGACATCTATGCCCCTAGCTGGGACGCGATGGGCCACAACGAAATTTTGCTGGCTGATGCAATTGACGGCTGGTCAGGCTCGGCTGAACAAAAACAGAGTCTCATTTTGGCCACCAAGGGCGGAATCACTCGCAGCGAAGGTGAAGTCTGGGGTCGAAACGCAAGTGCCGATTACCTAGTTAGGGCCGCTGAGCGCTCGGCTAAAAATCTGAGGGTAGCCGTTATCCCGGTTTGGCAGCACCACCGGCTAGATCCATCACGAACTTTTTCTGAGGCATTGGCTGGCCTCAAGGCAGTCAAAGCCTCGGGCATCGCAAGGCACATCGGTGTAAGCAATTACAACGCCAAGCAATTGCGAGCCGCTTTTGATGCTGTCGGTGGCCCCGCCGATGGTGGCTTGGTGTCAGTTCAGAATCAACTGAATCCGGTTTATCACCACGACATGGATGTTCTGGAGATTTGCGAGGAACTGGGTCTGGCTTACCTGCCCTGGTCGCCGATGATGGGTGCGCGCAGCACCGAGAGCGAGAGCAAGTCATACGGGATTCTGGATGCAATTGCGCAGGCTCAGGGAGTCAGCAGATTTGCCGTAGCCAGCGCTTGGCTGCGAAGCCTTTCACCAAACTTGGTGGTTATGCCTGGAGTCACAAAACGTGAATCGGTGGTGGATTCCCTAACCGGTTTGGATTTTCTTTTGTCGGATTCCGATTTAGCTCGACTCAATCGCGAATTGGAGTCCGGTCCGGTGCATCACGAAATCATCAGCGATCAACCGCTGGCTGACTAAAGGGCGCCCCCGGCAGGAATCGAACCTGCGACCAAGAGATTAGAAGGCTCTTGCTCTATCCACTGAGCTACGAGGGCTAGCCCCGACATTGGGACCCTGATAGTTTACCGTCGACTTCGAGACCATGGTTAGAGTTAGAGCGTGCTAGGGCGATTGATAACTATTTCCAGACCGGTTCTGTGGATTAACACCATCGGAACGACACTCATGGCCGTTTGGCTTACCGGAGAGCTCTGGCGGTGGGACTCCATCTGGTTGCTGATTTGGGTGACACTGCCTTTCAACCTGCTGATTTATGGCATCAACGACATCTTTGATCAAGAAACAGACAACATCAATATTCGCAAGGGTGGATTTGGTGGCGCCAAGATTGACCCGCGCGAGGTGCCCTGGATTACATGGGGTGTAATTCTGACCAATGCACCCTTCTTGATTTTCTTTGGCCTCAACTACTCACTCGAAGCCAACATCTGGATTTGGGCCTACAGCCTAACTTTCTTGTTCTACTCAGCCCCGCCGGCTAGGTTCAAGGGCCGCCCGTTCTTGGACTCAATTAGCAACGCGGATTACGCCTTTCCGCTGGCTTTTGTGCCTCTTGCACTCGGCGAGGAACCAATCTGGCTGGCAGTGTTTGCCCTGATGGCCTGGAGCCTTGCCAAGCACACCTACGACGCAATCCAAGACATCGATGAGGACGCATTTGTTGGAATCAAAACCACTGCCGTGTATCTTGGCGTCAACAAATCGCTGGTGTGGGTTGGCTTCTGGTGGATTGTTTCGACAATCCTGTTCTGGTTTGTCAACATTCCACTAGCTCTAGCAAACTTGGCCTACGCAGCCTGGTTGATATGGCTGATTAGACAAGACAACTCAACCCAGAACGCCAAGCGCGTCTATAAGTACTCGGTGGCTTACCCCTATGTGGTTGGTTCAGTAGCGGGCGTTCAAATAGTCACCGCTATTGTCTTGGGCGCAATCTGATGACCAAAAGAATTGTTGTAGTTGGCGCCGGCCTAGGTGGCCTAACGGCTGCCGCGCTTTTAGCCAAAGCCGGCCACCACGTCACAGTTCTAGAGCGCAATAGCTGGATCGGCGGTAAATCAAGGCGCATCGATGTGGCCGGCCAGCGGATTGACACCGGACCATCGCTGGTGACATTCCCCACCGTGCTTGAAGAGCTTTTCAACCGCTATGACGCGCGGGGCACCACTGGGGAGGCTGCGAAACTCGCGGCACTTGAGCTAGAAAAACTGCCCGAGGTTGGCAGGTATTACTTCGGGTCCGAAATCGTTGACTTACCTGTTCCTGCGGACCACCCGTGGCACGAGGCTTGGGTGCGATTTGAATCCGAACATGGCCACCTCGGCCCCGAAATCACCAACCTGTTGACCTCAGACCCTTTTGATGCGGCAACCCTGCCGGCGGTGACCGCGATTACCAAGACCTATGGGCGTCACCTATCAACTCGGGCGTACCTGAATAGCCTCGATTGGATGCCTGACGGATTGCGAGAGGTGATTGCCATTCACACGCTAAATGCGGGCATCTCGCCAGAACGCACTTTGGCGCTTTATGCAACAATTGCGGGCGTCATGGCCAAGGAGGGAATCTTTGTTCCACGCGGTGGCGTTTATGAAATTGCCCTGGCCCTTGGCCGACTTGCCTCGACAGCCGGCGCAGAAATTATCACTGGCGTTGAAGTCAAGAAAATTTCAAAAGGCTCAGTACGCACCAGTGACCAAACTTATGAGGCTGACTACATCATTGCGGCCACTGATGCTCAAGTCACCGATCGACTGCTCGGCAACAAGCGCCGCAAACCAAAGCGCGTATCTTGCTCGGGAGTAGCGATTTTTGCCGTCTTGAAAGAGCCGCTCCCTGCGGGCACAGTTACCCACTCGGTAATAATGCCCTCAGACCCTCGAGCCCTGCACAAGGCTTTGGACCAAACTGTGGTTCCCAACGAGACTATGGCGTTTTTGAATTACTACGAACCTGGCCACATTTACCCAAATGACAAAGCCACCGCCGCAATATTGCTCACAGCCCCGGCCAACGGTGAGCACTTTGACCTAAATGACGAGTTCGTTCAAGCTCAACTAAAACGAATCAGCGATCAGATTGGCTTGGAGAGAAACATCCAAGACCTGATTCTGGACTACAAAATTTTGGACCCCGGATACTTTGCTGAATTTGGAGCAAACGGAGGCTCGCTTTACGGGACTACTCGACCAATTTGGCAGGGCGGCCCGCTTCACCTACCCGGATACAACTCGCTGTGGCGCCCATGGCTTTGGCGTGTAGGGGCCTCGGTGCATCCAGGCGGCGGAATTCCAGCCGTCCTAGGTGGCGCGATGATCTCTTCGGCTCGTCTAATCAATCGAATCGGGGCTAAAAATTAAGGCTGTTCGCGCTATAGCCCGGCTTTTACTGGGGGCGGCATTGGTTTTTGCCGGAACCGGTCACCTAACTTTTGCGCGTTCCGAATTTCAAGCTCAGGTTCCAACCTGGGTTCCGCTCGATCCTGACTTTGTAGTCGTTGCCTCCGGTGTGGTCGAGGTGCTAATCGGTTTGGGATTAGTTTTTTGGCCAAGCAAAAAGCGCGTTTTCGGCTGGCTAGCAGCAGGACTATTCGTGGCCGTGTTTCCCGGCAACATCTCACAGTGGATCACTCAGACTGACGCATTTGGTTTAAATACCGATTCGGCAAGAGCGATTCGACTGGCCTTCCAACCGCTGCTAATTCTTTGGGCACTGTGGTCGACAGGGATCCTCGGTGATGTTTGGCGCAAACGGGCGTATTCTAAAAATAAGTTCTAGTTAGAAGGAGAATTCCATGAAGGTCCCGGGGAAAGTAATAGTCGTTACCGGCGCCGGCAGCGGAATGGGGCGTCAGCTAACGATTGAACTGGTAAGCCGTGGAGCCAAGGTTGCTGCAATCGACCTTCGCGAGGAATCCCTGCTTGAAACAAAAACACTTGCCGGCGGAAGCGTTGAAACCTTCGTGCTCGACATAACCGACGCAGCAGCGGTGGCGGAGCTACCTCAAAAAATAGAAGCCGCCCTCGGTTCTGTTGACGGTCTAATCAACAATGCCGGCATCATCCAACCTTTTGTAAAAATCAACGAACTTACTTTGGAACAAGCTGCGCGAGTCATGAAGGTGAACTTCGATGGCCCGCTAATGATGACCAAGGCATTTCTGCCTGGTTTGATTAATCGCCCAGAAGCCCACATTCTCAACGTCTCTTCAATGGGTGCTTACGCCCCGGTCCCTGGCCAAAGCGTGTACGGAGCTTCCAAAGCTGCCATCAAGTTGTTCACCGAAGGACTTCGATCTGAACTGGCAGCCACCAACATCGGTGTCACCATCGTGTTCCCTGGAGCTATTGCAACTAACATCGCGGCGAATTCTGGAATGGCAATGCCTGCCGATGCGGCAACTGAAAGCAAATTCAAGACGACTCCCGCACCGATTGCGGCACACGCGATGATTGAAGCGATTGAGCACAACCGGCCGCGAATCACTATCGGCAGCGATGCTCGACTTATGGATATCATTAGCCGCATCAATCCTGTTTTTGCAGCCAACCTGATCCAGAAGCAGATGGCCTCACTACTCAAGTAAACTTGGGTCTCATGACTAAAGTTCTTGCATCCCTACCTGTTGGTGAAAAAGTCGGCATTGCCTTTTCTGGTGGCCTAGACACTTCTGTTGCTGTGGCATGGATGCGTGAAAAAGGCGCGGTTCCTTACTCATACACAGCCAACCTTGGTCAGTACGACGAAGACGACATTGATTCAATTCCAGATCGCGCTCTGGTTTACGGCGCCGAAGCTGGACGCCTAGTCGACTGCCGCCAGTCACTTGCAGAAGAGGGACTTGCTGCCTTGGCGTGCGGCGCATTCCACATCCGTACCGGCGGCAAGGTTTACTTCAACACCACTCCCCTGGGCCGAGTCGTCACCGGAACCATGCTGGTGCGCGCAATGCACCAGGACGGTGTTGAAATCTGGGGCGACGGATCAACCTACAAGGGCAATGACATTGAGCGCTTCTACCGCTATGGTCTTTTGGCCAACCCAAACCTAAGAATTTACAAGCCTTGGCTTGACGCTGACTTTGTCAACGAGCTCGGCGGTCGCCACGAAATGAGCGAATGGCTACTCGAGCGCAAACTGCCTTACCGTGCATCAGTAGAGAAGGCGTATTCAACGGATGCCAACATGCTGGGCGCGACCCACGAGGCAAAGACCCTGGAAAACTTGGATACCTCATACGAAATCGTCGAGCCAATCATGGGTGTGAAGTTCTGGGACCCATCAGTGGAAATTGAGACTGAAGACGTTAAGATCACATTCCGTCAGGGCCGACCGGTGGCAATCAATGGTGAAAGCCTTGAAAACGCTGTTGACCTAATTATGAAAGCCAACGAAATTGGTGGGCGCCACGGGCTAGGCATGAGCGACCAGATCGAAAACCGCATTATTGAGGCCAAGAGTCGCGGCATTTACGAGGCTCCGGGCATGGCTTTGATTCACATCGCCTACGAGCGCCTAATCTCGGCAATTCACAATGAGGACACCGTAGCGGCTTACCACGCAGAAGGCCGCCGAATGGGCCGCCTACTTTACGAAGGCCGCTGGCTAGACCCTCAGACCCTGATGCTGCGTGAATCACTCACTAAGTGGGTTGCCTCAGCAGTAAATGGATCTGTGACCCTGCGCCTACGTCGCGGAGATGACTACACCATTGTGAACACTGAGGGTGAAAACTTTAGCTACCACCCTGAGAAGCTGTCGATGGAACGCACCGAGGATGCAGCGTTTGGCCCAACCGACCGAATCGGCCAGCTGACCATGCGCAACCTTGACATCGCTGACACCCGTCAAAAGCTAGACATGTACCGCAAGCAAGGACAAATTGAAGGCGGCCAGTTCGAACTGGCTTAAAAAGCTTTTCTAGGAATACCTCTACTGACCCCTGGGTTAGCCTAGAGGTATTGCTATTTAAGGGGCCCAATGCATCTTCTATCCAAGCTCAGTCTTGCTAATCGCTCAGTCGTCGCGCTAATCACCGCAATTGTCGCGGTTTTCGGCTTCATCTCACTCGGATCATTGAAGCAAGAGCTCATTCCGAGCTTTGAGACACCGCAGGCTGCAATTGTCACGACCTACATCGGGGCCTCTCCAGAGGTTATCGATAAGCAGGTAAGCCAGCCAATTGAAAATGCCGTTCGGCAGCTAGATGGGCTAGTCACCTCGACTTCAACCTCCCAAAGCAACATCTCTATTGTTCGCGTTGAGTTTGACTACGGAGTCACCTCCGCACAGGTCAAAGAGGACCTTGCCGCTGCCCTAGCTACAGTTCAATCCTCACTTCCAGAGGATGCAAATGCTGAGATTTTGTCGGGCAGCTTTGACAGCGTTCCTATTTTGGTGCTGGGTGTATCTGACAACTCGGGCAACAACGATGAGCTGGCTCAAACTTTGCCAGACATCGCAGAACCACTGTTCGGCGAGATTCCGGGCATGCGCGAAGTCTCAATTTCTGGCGCGGCCGAGAAACGAATCAATCTGAAACTTGACCAGGCCAAACTGGCGGCCAACGGTCTTTCTCAGCAGTCGATTACCACTGCCCTTCAGTCAAATGGTTTCGTGATTCCTGCGGGAACCATCGATGATGCAGATGGCCAGATTTCTGTAGAAGTTGGCGAGACCGTTAATTCAGTGGAAGATTTTAAGAACCTTCCGCTCATCGGCACCAGAACTTCGGTGACCACCCCTACGGTTCCGACAATCCCGGGAATGCCAAGCTTCACCGGCACCCCGACGGTTTCTACCTCGACCGTTGCGTTGAAGGTGTCGGACGTTGCAACCGTGAGCTACGAAGATGCCCCGGTTACCAGCATTGCGCGCGTAAACGGCAACTCGGTATTGTCTATCGCGTTTACCAAGACTCAGGATGCAAACACAGTCGCCATCTCCCACGCCGTTGAAGAGAAGTTGACCGAACTTCAAGACAAGCTTGGTGGCGATGTCACTATCGTGACTGTTTTTGACCAGGCACCTTATGTTGAAAAGTCGCTCGAGAACCTAACCACCGAGGGCCTACTGGGACTTGGCTTTGCAGTGCTAATCATCTTGGTTTTCTTGATGTCCGTTCGATCAACTTTGGTTACGGCAATTTCCATTCCAACCTCGGTTCTCATCACGTTTATAGGTTTGAGCGCCTTTGATTACTCACTGAATCTGTTCACATTGAGCGCTTTGACTATTGCTATCGGTCGAGTCGTCGATGACTCAATCGTGGTAATCGAGAACATCAACCGTCACCTTTCGTACGGCGAAGAAAAGAAACAGGCAATTATTCGCTCGGTTCGAGAGGTTGCCGGAGCAATCACCGCAGCGACCATCACCACAGTTGCGGTGTTCCTGCCGATTGCCCTAGTCGGCGGCCTGGTGGGCGAGCTATTCCGTCCGTTCTCATTCACCTTCGCAATCGCGCTGGTTGCCTCACTGTTCGTCTCGTTAACCATCGTTCCGGTGTTGGCTTACTGGTTCTTGAAGTCACCTAAGGGCATCGTTCACGAATCGGAAGAGGCAGCACGTCAGCACGAGGCAGAGGTCCGCGAGGCCGAGGAAGCCAAGGAAAGAAAGAGCTGGTTGCAGCGCGGCTACATCCCGGTTCTAAATTGGACCCAGCGCCGACCAGTGGTAACCCTACTGGCGTCTTTCTTGATTTTGGTGTTCACTTTTGGACTTGTGCCTCAGTTGAAAACCGACTTCATCGGCTCATCGGGTTCAAATAGCTTTGTGCTGAACCAAACCCTGCCTGCCGGCGCAACATTCGAACAACAGGATGAAGCCGCGGCAAAACTCGAGGCCGTGCTCTTAGACGAACCAGCAGTGGACGTTGTTCAGACAACCATTGGCTCATCGGGCGACGGACGTGTGGCATTTGGTGGTGCAGCCGGCGGAACATCACTTCAGGTGACAACAGCTGACGGAACCGATCAGGTTGCCCTTCAGGAAAAGCTTGAGGCCAAGTTCGCAGCCGACTCAAGCCTCGGAGAGGTCAAATTCACATCGGGTGGCGGCGAGGCCTTTGGTGGCTCGAGCACCATCGACATCAAGGTAATCGCCTCTAGTGATGAAAATCTGAACCAAGCAATCTCCGCGATTCAGGCAGCTATGGCCGACACTCCGGATGTATCAGGTGTGACAAACTCGCTTGCCGAAAAACAAAGGACCCTGCGCATTACGGTAGACCGAATGGCAGCAGCTGAGAAGGGTCTTACTGAAGTTGCTGTTGGTGGCATCGTGGCGTCGACCATGCGTCCAACCAGCATCGGCAAGGTCAACATCGATAACGTCGAGACACCGATCTACATCGTCAAGACCGACATCCCTGAGACCGTCGCGGAAGTTGAAGCCATCAACATTCCAACAGCGACCGGCCTAATCAAGCTTTCATCGATTGCCAAAATCGAAGAGGTTGAGGTGCCGGTATCAATCTCGAGCGAAAAGGGTGACCGAACCGCAAAGGTCTCATTGACCCCTTCGGGAGATAACTTGGGTGCCATCTCAGCAGACGTAACCAAGCGCCTAGAAGATGTCAGCCTTCCGGCCGGAACCACAGCAACAATTGGTGGAGTCAGCGCCTCACAGGCTGAATCATTCGGCCAGCTCGGGCTAGCGCTGCTGGCTGCGATTGCGATCGTATTTGTTGTCATGGTCGCAACGTTCTCAAGCATCATTCAGCCGCTGATCCTGCTCATCTCCATTCCGTTCGCCGCTACCGGCGCCCTGGGCATGCTACTCATTACTGACACAGCACTGGGTGTTCCTGCGCTGATCGGAATGTTGCTCCTCGTGGGCATCGTAGTAACCAACGCGATTGTGCTGATCGACCTAATCAATCAGTACCGAAGAGAAGGTCGCCCAACGCAGGTTGCCATCATGGACGGCGCAAGACAGCGTCTTCGCCCAATTCTGATGACTGCGCTTGCCACCATTTTTGCCCTAACTCCGATGGCCCTCGGGTTCACCGGCGGTGGCGGTTTCATCTCGCAGCCTCTGGCCGTGGTTGTTATCGGTGGCTTGTTCTCTTCAACCGTGCTAACCCTGGTGATCGTGCCGGTTCTTTACTGGCTGGTAGAAGGCCGCAAGGAGCGCAAGGCAGCTAGACGCACCCGAAAGGCAAGCAAAGCCGCAGGTGCGGTTTCGCCTGCTCAGCTTGATAACTAGCCGCAATCGGTAGAATTGGGAGGTCCTCGGCTTTTGTCGGGGGCCTCCTCTACTTTTGGAACGTGATTGAGATTTCAGAGAACCTCGTTTGGATCGACTGTGAAATGACCGGCTTGAACCCGGAGTCGGATTGCCTAGTTGAGGTAGCGGTAGTTATCACTAACTCCGAGTTAGAAATCCTCGACGAAGGTTTTGATGTGGTCATCAAACCACGTGAGGATTCTTGGGCAAACATGAACGATTTTGTTCGCAACATGCACACCGAATCCGGCCTAATCAACGAGGTAGAAAACGGCCTCGAGCTTGCTGACGCAGAGCACCTGATCCTCGAATACATCAAGCGCTTTGTACCTAACGCCAAAGAGGCTCCCCTAGCGGGCAACACCATCGGCACTGACCGCATGTTCCTGAACCGCTACATGCCAGAACTAGACCAACACCTGCACTATCGAAACATCGATGTCTCTTCGATCAAAGAACTTACCCGTCGTTGGTACCCGAGAGTTTATTTTCAGATGCCAAAGAAGGGCGGCGGTCACCGCGCTTTGGCTGACATTCTCGAATCGATTCAAGAGCTTCGCTACTACCGCGAGACCGTTATGGTTCCGCTTCCTGGCCCAACCTCAGAGCAGGCCAAGGCAGCTGCCGAGTTGGTAGCTAAAAACTAACCGCATTCATCTCCACAATCTAGCCGAACGCACGTAAACAACTGATAGACTCTATGAGTTGTTGCGTAAGGCACAGCACTTGGTGGGTATAGCTCAGCTGGTAGAGCACCTGGTTGTGGTCCAGGGGGTCGCGGGTTCAAGCCCCGTTACTCACCCCAAGAAAAAATCCCGATGACTTAGGTCATCGGGATTTTCTGCTTTTTGATGGCTTGTTTAGGCGTTTGCTTTCTCAATCAGCAATTCGCGAACACGACCAGCATCAGCCGAGCCCTTCATTGCCTGCATCACTGCACCGATAACGGCACCAGCGGCCTGCATGCGGCCCTCACGGATGGCATCAAGAACATCTGGCTGCTTGGCCAAGGCTGCATCAATTGCGGCAATCAGTGCGCCGTCATCTGAAACAACTTCAAGACCGCGTGCGGCCACAATCTCTGATGGAGAGCCCTCTCCAGCCAAAACATAGGTAAGTACCTCACGAGCTAGACGGTCGTTTAGCTTTCCAGCCTCTACTAGTCCGGCAAGCTCAGCCACCGAAGCACCAGAAATGTTCAACTCGGTGACATCCTGGTCTTGGCTGTTGGCAATTCGGGCAAGTTCGCCGGTCCACCACTTGCGGGCCGCCTGAGGCTTGGCTCCAGCGGCAACTGTTTCTTCAATCTGGTCAAGCAGGTCCGCGTTTACAACATCGCGGAATTCAAGGTCGGCAAAGCCCCATTCAGCCTGAACCCGCTTGCGGCGGTCAGCTGGCTTCTCCGGTAGCTTGGCGCGAAGCTCCTCAATCCACTCCTTTGAAGGCTGAACTGGAACCAAGTCTGGCTCTGGGAAGTAGCGGTAATCATCAGCATCTGACTTAGGGCGTCCTGAGCTGGTCGATCCCTTATCCTCGTGCCAGTGACGGGTCTCCTGGATAATTGAGCCGCCTTTGGCCAAGATTGCTGCCTGGCGCTGAATTTCGTAGCGAACCGCACGCTCGATTGAGCGAAGCGAGTTAACGTTTTTGGTCTCTGTACGAGTGCCTAGTTTTTCTTGACCGTGTGGGCGAAGCGAAACGTTGGCGTCACAGCGCACATTTCCGCGCTCCATCTTGGCGTCAGAAACACCCAAGCCCTTTACGATTTCACGAATCGAGCGCACGTAAGCCGCTGCCAGCTCTGGTGCCTCAGCACCGGCACCGTAGACAGGCTTGGTAACGATTTCAACTAGCGGAACACCGGCGCGGTTGTAATCAACTAGTGAGTACTCAGCGCCTTGAATACGACCGGTTGAACCACCAACGTGTGTTAGCTTGCCAGCGTCTTCTTCCATGTGAGCGCGTTCAATCTGAACTGTGAAACTCTTGCCAGAAGGAACCTCAACGTCAAGAGAACCTTCAAAAGCAATTGGCTCATCGTACTGAGAGGTTTGGAAGTTCTTGGCTAGGTCTGGGTAGAAGTAGTTCTTGCGAGCAAAGCGACCGGTAGGCGCAATTTCGCACCCCAAGGCCAAACCAATTGAAATGCTTGATTCAATGGCGCGCTTGTTTACAGCTGGCAATGATCCCGGTAGTCCAATACAGATTGGGCAAACGTTGGTGTTTGGCTCATCACCAAACTCGTTGCGGCAACCACAGAACATCTTGGTGTTGGTGTTTAGTTCAACGTGAACTTCTAGACCAATCACAACCTCGAACTGCTCCAAGGCCTTTTCGTAATTCATCAATTCGTCTTTAGCCATTAGCCGCGAACCTCCAACTCTGGTGCAAAATCAATCATTCGCTTGCCCCAGACATCTTCATGCATCTTTTCAAGCGCGGCACCTACCTGGTACAGGCGGGCATCGGCACGAGCCGGCGCCAGCAACTGAATACCCGATGGCAAATTAGTGTCTTCGGCCAAACCATTTGGAATTGCCATACCCGGGATACCTGCCAAGTTGGCCGGAATGGTGGCGATGTCATTGAGGTACATGGCCAGTGGGTCTTCAAGCTTCTCGCCCAACTTAAATGCGGTGGTTGGTGCAGTCGGTGAAACCAGTACGTCGGCTTTTGCAAACGCGGCATCGAAGTCACGCTGAATTAGTGTGCGCACCTTCTGGGCTGATCCGTAGTAGGCGTCGTAATAACCACTCGAAAGCGCATAGGTACCCAGGATAATTCGGCGCTTTACCTCAGGGCCAAAACCAGCCTCACGAGTAGCAGCCATAACGCGCTCGATGGTAGGCGCACCTTCTGGAGTTACGCGCAGACCAAAGCGGACCGAGTCGAATTTAGCCAGGTTTGAAGAAGCCTCGGCCGGAAGAATCAGGTAGTAGGCAGCAATTGCGTATTCAAAGCTTGGGCAATCGACCTCAACAATTTCGGCACCCGCGTTTGTCAGGAGCTCAAGGCTCTCGTTGAAACGCGCAGAAACACCTGGCTGAAAACCCGCGCCGGTGAGCTGCTTGATTACACCTATGCGCATGCCCTTGACGTCAAGTTTTTTAGCGGCCTCGGTCATAGAACCTAGAGATTCTGGCAACGAGGTGCTGTCGTGCGGGTCGTGGCCGGCGATTACGTCCTGAAGCAATGCGGCATCCAGAACATTTCGCGAAACTGGACCGATCTGGTCAAGTGAGCTTGCCAGAGCAATCAGGCCGTATCGAGAAACCGCACCATAGGTTGGCTTGGTTCCCACAGTTCCGGTTACGAATGCTGGGTAGCGAATCGAACCACCGGTATCAGAACCAATGGCCAGAGGCGCCTGGAACGAGGCAACGACAGAACTTGAGCCACCGCCCGAACCGCCTGGGATTCGGTCTAGGTCCCAAGGGTTGCGGCTCGGCCCGTAAGCCGAGAATTCGGTAGATGAACCCATGGCAAATTCGTCAAGGTTGGTCTTACCCAGAATTGGCATGCCCGCATCGCGAAGCTTCTTAACTACAGTTGCGTCGTACTGCGGAACCCAGCCCTCAAGGATTTTTGAACCAGAGGTAGTCGGGGCATCTGTGGTGGTTAGGTTGTCCTTGACTGCGATTGGAAGACCGGCAAGCTCGTGAAGCTGCTCCCCCGCCGCACGTCTACGGTCAATGTCTGCTGCGGCAGCAAGAGCCGCCTCTGGACCAACGTGCAGGTAAGAGTGGACTGCATCATCAACGGCAGCAGTGCGGTCTAGATGCGCCTGGGTGACTTCAACAGAAGAAACCTGGCCAGACTTGAGCAAATCAACCAGTTCACTGGCATTTTTACGAATGAGTTCAGACATTAACTACTCCCCATCCAGGATTGCGTGCACGCGGAAACGTCCATCAGCACTGTCGGCTGCACCTGACAAAGCCTCGGCTTGAGTTAGCGAAGGCTCGACGATGTCCTCGCGGAAAACATTTGCCATTGGGATTGGGTGGCTTGTTGCCGGAATGTCACCCTCAACCGCTGCTTTAACGGTTGCAACCGAATCAACGATCAGGCTAATTTGTTCGGCAAAAAGGGCTACTTCTTGATTAGTAACGTCAATGCGGGCCAGGTTGGCAAGATGCCTAACCAGGTCGGGCGTAATTTCAGACATAAATCCACTCGCTAGGCAACAGATGATTGACTCCTAGCCTACCAAACCGCCCCCAAAGGCACGGCTGTCTAGCCCTTGAGTCTGAGGATGAACTCATCCTCAGTAATTACCTCAACGCCAAGTTCCTCTGCCTTTGAAAGTTTGGATCCGGCATTTTCACCAGCCACCACAAAAGCGGTCTTTTTTGACACCGATGACGCCGCCTTGCCTCCGTTGGAAATGATGGCTTCCTCAATCTGCTCACGAGTGAAATTCTTGAGCGAACCAGTGGCAACGATGCTCATACCTTCAAAAATCCCGCCCGAAACAGCGGCCTCGCCCGGGCCTGCGTGGCCTGGAATTTCAAGTTGCACGCCAGCTACACGCCACTTTTCGATGATCTCGCGGTGCCAATCGATTGAGATCCACTCTTTGATTGACGCGGCAAGCGTTGGCCCAACGCCATCGACACGCGAAAGTTCGTCTTCGGAAGCAGTGAAAATTCGATCCAGCGAACCGAAGAAACTCGCCAACGACCTGGCTGCTACCGGACCAACATGCCTAATCGACAGAGCAACCAAAATTCGCCAGAGCGGCTTGGTCTTGGCCTCTTCAAGGTTTCGAATCAGTTTTAAGGCAACTTCAGCCGGCGAACCGTCTTTCTTTCTAAAAAAATCGACGATTTTTGGATCGCCGTTGGCATCAAGTTTTGGTAATCCAGAGTCTGGATCTAGAACCAGAGCCCGGATAGGCAGCAACTGATCGAGAGTTAGGTCGAACAAATCAGCCTCGGACCTAAGCGCTGATGAAGCAGGTTCGACCGGCTGGGTAAGTGCACAGGCGGCCACGTAACCCAAAGCCTCAATATCGAGGACTCCCCTTGAGCCTAAATAAGCTACCCGTTCACGCAACTGGGCTGGGCAACTGCGAGAGTTTTGGCAACGCAGGTCAACATCTCCCTCAGAAGATGGCGCTAGCGGCGAACCACAATCTGGGCACACGGTCGGCATGACAAAGGCGCGTTCCGCACCGGTCCGCAGCTCAACCACCGGCCCAAGAATTTCAGGAATTACATCGCCGGCCTTGCGAAGAACAACTGTGTCACCAATCAAAACACCCTTGGCCTTGACGACATCCTGGTTGTGAAGGGTCGCGAACTCAACCACAGACCCAGCGACCTTAACCGGCTCGACAACCGCGTAAGGGGTAGCCCGGCCGGTGCGGCCAACCGACACTCGAATGTCGAGAAGTTTGGTGTTCACCTGTTCGGGGGCGTACTTATAGGCAATAGCCCAACGAGGTGCGCGGGACGTGAATCCCAGATCTCGTTGGACAGCAAGGTCATCAAGTTTGACCACCACGCCGTCAATTTCGTGCTCTAGCGAGTGGCGTTTTTTCTCAAATTCATCGATGTATTTCAAAACCTCATCGACAGAATTCACAACCCGGAAGCGCTCTGAAGTCGGTAGACCCCAAGATTTAAGGAGTTCGTAAAGGTCCGACTGATTTTTGACCGGAGCATCAGGCCAAGCACCAATGCCGTGAACCAGCATTTTGAGCGGGCGGGTGGCTGTGACGCCGGCGTCTTTTTGCCTGAGCGAGCCACTGGCCGAGTTTCTAGGGTTTGCAAACGGAGCCTTACCCTCAGCAACTAATCCCTCATTCAACTTGGCAAAATCTTCGAGGCCAAAATAGATCTCACCGCGAACTTCGACGACCGGCGGATGGCCAGAACCAGAAAGTTTGCGCGGGATCGACTGGATAGTCAATACGTTTGCAGTTACGTCCTCGCCGACCACGCCGTCGCCTCGTGTGGCGGCCGAAACCAAACGGCCATCGACATACCGAAGGTTGATTGCCAGGCCATCAATTTTTAATTCACACAGATACGGGCCATCGCCACCTCGTTCGGCCCAAGAGCGAAACTCTTCGAACGAAAATACATTGTCGAGGCTCATCATCCGGTCCAGGTGCTCGACCGGTGCAAATGCCTGATTGGCAGAACCACCCACGGTTTGTGTTGGACTGTCGCCCGAAATAAGTTCTGGATTTTCGGACTCCAGAGCTTCAAGCTCGTGCAAGAGCGCGTCGTACTCTGCATCGCTAATCAGAACGGTGTTGCCCTCGTAATACGCAGCACGGTGATGATTGAGTTGGTCAACTAGTTCTTCGATGCGTTTAGCTGCCGCCGCCTTCAACAGATCCACAGGTTACTCAGCACCGACTGGAACTGCCGATACGGTTTGATCAATTGTCATCTGACCTAACACCCTGGTACCGAGGTACAGAACGGCGGTCTGCCCTGGCGCAACACCAAGCAGTGGTTCGCTGACTCGAATTACCATGGCGGAATCTGTGACCTTGAATTCAGCTGCAATTGCATCGCCGTGCGCACGTACCTGCACATGAATTTGCGTCCAGTCAGACGTATTTGCCGGAGCCTGTCCGCACCAGGTGAACTTTTCACCGACCATCTCAGCAATAGCCAAAGCTGCCTGAGAGCCGACCACCACAGTGTTGGTCTTTGGTCGAATTTCAAGCACATAGCGAGGTTTACCGTCAGCAGCCGGCCGACCGATTGAAAGACCCTTACGCTGCCCAACTGTAAAACCGTGTGCGCCCTCGTGAGAACCCAGAACATTGCCTTCACGGTCAATGATTGGTCCGGTCTCTTTGCCAACCTTGTCGGCTAGCCAATCCTGGGTGTCACCCTCTGGAATAAAGCAGATGTCATAGCTATCCGGCTTATTAGCTACCGCCAAACCGCGTTCCATTGCCTCAGCACGAATTAGATCTTTTGAGGCGGTGGCACCAAGGGGAAACATTGAATGCTTGAGTTGCTCAGCGGTAAGCACGCCCAAAACATAAGACTGATCCTTGGCCAGGGCTGCCGAACGGTGCAACTCAAGATTGCCTGCCTCGTCTGTCAGCAGGCTGGCATAGTGCCCGGTGCAAACAGCATCGAAGCCCAGAGCCAAAGCCTTTTCAAGTAGGGCAGCAAATTTGATTCGCTCGTTACAGCGCATACACGGATTCGGAGTGCGCCCGGCTTGGTATTCGGCAATGAAATCGTCGACAACATCAGCCTTGAACCGCTCGGAGAAGTCCCACACATAGTAGGGAATTCCGAGGATATTGGCCGCACGCTGGGCATCCATCGAGTCTTCAATGGTGCAGCAACCACGGGAACCGGTTCTGAGCGTGCCAGGCATGCGCGAGAGTGCTAGGTGCACTCCCACAACTTCATGGCCGGCTTCAACGGCCCTCGCAGCAGCAACGGCTGAGTCAACCCCGCCAGACATCGCAGCTAAAACCTTCATGCCACAAGTCTACTTTCCAGCACCGTCAGGCTATTGAGTTACCGACCTGAAACCCCAGCCTTTCTGGCGGAGGCGTAGGCTGCCGGCAACGCAGCTAAAAACTGATCAATTTCAGCGCGAGATGTTTGTGGACTGATTGAAAGCCTTAGGCAACTTCGAGCCTCAACCTCAGACCTACCGGTTGCAATCACTACGTGCGATGGGTCAGCGACTCCTGCTCTGCAGGCTGAACCAGTAGACACTGCGATGTTGGATGTGTCCAGCAAGAACAGCAAGGAGTCTCCGGCGCAACCTGGAAACATGAAGTGAGCATTTCCAGAAATAGCTGGGGCATCTCCTCGCGTGAAGATCGCCTCAGGAACCAATGTGCCTACCTGCTCGCGCAAATAAACAATCAAGCCGCTCATCTGCTCAAGTTTGGCGTCAAGGTCAGTAACCGCCAGTCGACAGGCTTCGGCGAGCGCAACGGCAAGTGCAGCCGACAGCGTGCCCGAACGAACCCCTCGCTCCTGACCGCCGCCATGAATCACCTCGGTCAAATTGGTCTTTCTCGAGACAATCAAGGCGCCGATGCCTACCGGCGCACCAAGCTTGTGGCCAGAGATCGACATAGCCGCCAGCCCTGATTGGCCGAAGTTGACCGGCGTATGACCAAAGGCTGCCACTGCATCGGAGTGGACCGGAACTTGGTGAGCTGCAGCCAGAGCGGTGATTTCTCTAATTGGTGCAATTACACCAATTTCGTTGTTGGCCCACATGAGTGAAATGAAAGCGATTTCAGACGAGCGTTCGGCCAGCACATTTCTGAGCCATTCGAGGTCAAGCTCACCCCGTTGGCTTACCGGACACCAGAGAACTTCGGCTCCCTGCTCTTTCTCAAGCCACTCAAGTGGTTCGATTACAGCGTGGTGCTCGGTGGCCGCTGAAACGATTACGGTCCGCTTAGCGTCTTGCCCAGAACGATGCCAGAACAATCCCTTCACTGCCAGGTTGTCAGCCTCTGTACCGCCAGAGGTAAAAATTACCTCACTCCGGTGGGCTCCTACGGCAGCAGCAATTGCTTCGCGTGCCTCTTCGACCACCCGCCGTGCAGATTGTCCGAGGCTGTGCACTGATGAGGGGTTGCCGATGAGGTCAAGATTCTCGAGGTAGGCGCGCTTTACCTCGGGCAACAACGGAGAAGTTGCTGCGTGATCTAGGTATACGGCCATAGGTCAAGACTAATCTTTGGCCGTACTGGTTAATAAGACTGAAACCGTTTGCTGGTTAGGATTAGCGAGTTGCTTTGTTTGACCCTACGAACATAAATGGTGCAAATGTCTGATTTTCAAATGCCTGAACCAGGCCAGATGGGCGTTACCGTCTCTGACGGCATCGGCACTATTCGCGTGTACTCAGATTCGGCGACCACAATTGAAGTCTGCATTCTGAATCCTGAGAATCCTCGCGAAACAATCGAAACCATCGACTTGGTTCGCGGTGCCCACGGAATTTGGTCGGCTTCTAGCAGCCACTTGGTCCCTGGTACCAAGTACGGCCTTCGAGCAACGGGCCCAGAGGGTCCACGCCACCGCTTCAACAGCAGCCTGCTGCTGATTGACCCATACGCCAAGGGTGTTATTCGCGAGAGCGCGAGAGAGTTTCACTGTGTTGTGGTCGACGGGGACTTCGATTGGCAGGGCGTTGCCAAGCCAAACATTCCGCTAGACGAATTAGTTATCTATGAGGCACATGCCCGTGGCCTCACTCGTGGCAATAGCGCACTGCCTGATGAACTTCGCGGCACCTATGCGGCACTTGGCCACCCCAGCACGATTGAGCATCTAAAGAACATCGGGGTAAACGCCGTTGAGCTATTGCCGATTCAGATGTTCATCTCTGAACCGCGCCTGATGAACATGGGCCTCATTAACTACTGGGGCTACAACTCAATCAATTTCTTTACCCCACATCACCGATACGCCACCGCTGCGGCTATTAAGGCTGGCCCTGAGGCAATCTTGGTTGAGCTCAAGACCGCCATCCGTGAATTGCACCGCAATGGCATTGAAGTACTGCTGGACGTGGTCTACAACCACACTGCCGAAGGTGGCGGCGGCGGCCTGACCCACTCATATCGTGGATTGGACAATTCCAACTACTACCGTCAAGACGAAAAAGGTTGGTACCACGACACCACTGGTTGCGGTAACTCACTGGATTTCAGCAACCCTCATGTGGTTCACATGGTGCTCGAAAGCCTGCGCTACTGGACTACAGAGCTGCAGGTAGACGGCTACCGGTTTGACCTGGCCACCACTCTTGCTCGCGACGAGAACAACCACTACGACCCGAACCACCCGCTGCTCCGATCAATTGTGGAGGACCCTATTTTGGCCGAGGCCAAGATGATCGTTGAGCCTTGGGATGTTGGCCTTGGCGGCTGGCAAACCGGAAACTTCCCTGAACGGTTCAGCGAGTGGAACGACCGCTACCGCGATTCAGTCAGACGGTTCTGGCTCGGTGACATCGCTGCGGCAAGAAATTCTGGAAGCCACTGGAATGGCGTTAGCGATCTTGCCACCCGCCTATCCGGGTCTCGAGACATCTTTGACAGCCCGACCGGCACTGTTGGAGCGGTAAACTTCATAACCGCACACGATGGTTTTTGCCTTCGCGACTTGGTTAGCTACGACGTCAAGCACAACCAGTCCAACGGTGAGAGCAACCGCGATGGAACCAACGGCAACCACTCGTTCAACCATGGGCACGAGGGAATCGGTGCTACTGAGCAGATTGTGGCTCAACGACACAAGGCTGCCCGAAACCTGATGGCAACGCTGCTGTTCTCTTACGGAATTCCGATGATTACCGCCGGTGACGAGCGACTAAAAACTCAGAACGGCAACAACAACGCATACTGCCAAGACAACGTCATGACCTGGGTTAACTGGAATCCAAGCCGAAGTGAACGCGACTTCGAAAAAACCTTCAGCTACCTAACGCAGCTACGCCGCGAAAATCCGGTACTGCGCCCTCGAAACTACAGCTCGTTCGATGACGCCACCTCAGAACACGACCTGCTCAAGTGGTACAACGCAGCCGGTGAAATTATGTCGACCGATGACTGGCACAACACCGAATGCCGAACCATCAGCCGCTACAGCCTGCACATTGCGGCAAACGGTGAGAAAAACTCAATGCTGTTGGTAATCCACGGTGTTGAGAAAACCACCGAGGTTACCTTGCCGGCCGCCGACGGAGTAACCGGTTACGAAATGCTCTGGAATAGTGCCCACGATGTTCCACGGGCTTCAACCCAGACCTATCTGCCGGGCGACACTGTGAATCTGTCGGGCACATCGATGCAGCTTTTCCGCGCCAGCTTTGCCTAACTCACCACTAACTTGCTAACGGATATGTAAAGCCTTGGTAAACCGGGCAATCCGTCAATAATTTGTCGCTAAGTTATGGAGTGTGAGCAAAGTTAACCAGATCAGCTACCGACACGCACGACCATTTGGGCGCCTACCGATTTTGTCAGTCTCTCCGGCTGTCGAGAATGGTCGCTGGCCAGCCAAAGCCTATGCCGGTGAAGTAGTTCCTTTTGCCGCCACAGTTTTTCGCGAGGGTCACGACGCGCTCGCCGCAGAGGTGCTACTAACCTCACCGACCGGAACCCAAACCGTGCACCGTATGGTGGCTGGCGCTCCAGGCTCAGACCGCTGGCACACATCGGTGTTGCTTTCTGAAGAAGGCACCTACACCTTTCAGATTCGTGCTTTTGCAGATGATTTTGAAACCTGGCACCACAACGCCAGTGTCAAGCTTGCCGTTGGGGTTGACGAAGAACTGATGATGCTCGAGGGCATTGCCCTCTTGACCCGGGCCGCAGCCGAAAAAGGCCGCACAGCCGCAAACGCACGCAACTTGGTTGAACTAGCCGAAAAACTTGGCGACACCTCACGTTCTGCCCAATCGCGATTTGCCGAGGCCGAAACCAAAGCCATCGCAAAGGCCATCGCCAACCAACCGATTCGCAGTCTGATTACCCTCAGCGAAGATTTCGAGATCAAATCCGAGCGCTCACGGTCAGGTGTTGGCGCATGGTACGAGTTCTTCCCGCGCAGCGAGGGAGCCAAGTTTGATGCCAAAACCAAGACTTGGACCTCGGGCACTTTCAAAACAGCGATGAAGCGTCTGCCAGCTGTGGCGGAAATGGGCTTCAACGTGCTGTACATGCCGCCAATCCACCCAATCGGTGTTGCATATCGAAAGGGGCCGAACAACACGCTCACAGCCGGGCCACAGGACCCTGGATCACCTTGGGCAATTGGTTCCGAGGCTGGTGGCCACGATGCCATTCACCCAGACCTAGGAACCGAGAAGGACTTTGCCGCATTTGTTAGAGCGGCTAATGATCGTGGAATTGAAATTGCCTTGGACTTTGCGCTGCAGGCATCACCTGACCACCCGTGGGTCAGGTCCAACCCTGAGTGGTTTACAACTCGTGCGGATGGGTCAATTGCCTATGCCGAAAACCCTCCTAAGAAGTACCAGGATATTTTCCCGATCAACTTCGATAACGACCCAGAAGGCATCTACTTCGAGTCACTTCGGATTATCAAGCTGTGGGTTTCGCGCGGAGTAAAGATTTTCCGGGTTGATAACCCACACACCAAACCGGTGGCTTTCTGGGAATGGCTGATCAATGAGGTCAACGCAGAGTTTCCTGAGGTGGTCTTTTTGGCCGAAGCTTTTACTCGACCTGCCATGATGCACGCTCTTGGTAAGGCCGGTTTCCAGCAGTCCTACACCTACTACACCTGGCGAAACACCAAGGCGGAGCTAGAAAGCTACCTGACCGAGATTTCCAAGGCCAGTTCGGACTTCTTCCGCCCAAACCTATGGGTGAGCACCCCTGACATTTTGACCGAGTACCTGCAGTTTGGTGGCCCGGCAGCACACAAGATTCGCGCTGCAATCGCAGCTACTGCCTCACCTAGCTGGGGAATGTATGCCGGCTACGAACTTTGCGAGTCGGTGGCCCGCCCAGGCGCAGAAGAACACATTGATAGCGAAAAGTTTGAGTACCGGCCACGTGACTGGCAGGCTGCTGAAAAGGGCGGTCGAAGCATTGCCCCATACATCACCAAACTTAATCAGATTCGTGCCGCCCACCCTGCCCTGCGTCAACTGAGAAACTTTGAGCTTCACCACACAGACGACTCGGCAATCATCTGCTACTCAAAGCATCTGGCGGCAGAACACACCGAGAGCGGAAAAGCAGACACCGTTTTGGTGGTGGCAAATGTTGATCCGCACGCTGTGCGCGAAACAACAGTGCACTTGAATCTAGCCAAACTTGGCCTACCTGAGGGCGCAACCTTCGAAGTGCATGACCTGATTACTGGCGAGACCTACAAATGGTCCACCGATAACTACGTCCGCCTCGATGCATTCCACGAACCTGCACACATTTTCAAAATCGGCAAAGTGCTTTAAGAGAAAGATCAACCATGGCTACTCGTAAAAAGACTCAAATCACTCTGCCTGAGCTCTCTGGCGATTTCATTGAGCGGGTTGCCAATGGCGCCCACCACGACCCTCACTCGTTGCTGGGTATTCACCCGCACGAAACCGGATGGGTGATTAGAACCCTGAAGCCATTGGCAAAAACTGTCACTGCGATTCTGGACGGCGCCGACCCAGTAACCCTTGTCCACCTCTCACACGGGGTCTGGCAGGGGTTTGTGGACGCAAAGAAGGTTCCTGACTACCGAATCGTTGCCACCTATGAGGGCGATGACGCAGAGGTTGAATGGCGCATCGACGACCCTTACCGCCACGTGCCGACTCTAGGGGAACTTGACCTTCACTTGATTCGCGAAGGCCGCCACGAAGAGCTTTGGCGAGCACTGGGCTCGAACCTTCACAGCGTTAAGGGATCGTTGGGTGAAAGCCACGGCACCCGTTTTGCAGTCTGGGCTCCAAACGCTCAGGCCGTGCGTGTGGTTGGCGAATTCAATCACTGGAATGGTGTTGCACACTCAATGCGCGTAATGGGCGCCTCTGGCGTTTGGGAACTGTTCATTCCGGGCATCGGTGCTGGCACCAAATACAAGTACGAAATTTTGACCCAGGACGGCAACTGGATTACCAAGATTGACCCGCTGGCCCGGGCTACCGAAGTGCCGCCTTCAACCGCATCAATCGTGTCTGAGTCCACCTATAAGTGGAAAGACAAGAAGTGGATCGACGCTCGTACCAAGCGGGATGCTCTGAAAGCACCGATGTCTATTTACGAACTGCACGCCGGTTCGTGGAGACTTGGCCTGGATTACCGCGGACTTGCCGACGAGCTGATTCCATACGTTAAAGAGATGGGCTTTACGCATGTTGAGTTCATGCCGCTTGCCGAGCATCCTTACGCACCATCCTGGGGTTACCAGGTAACCGGTTACTACGCCCCGACCTCAAGATTTGGCTCTGCTGATGACCTCAAGTACCTAATCGACCGTCTGCACGCCGAAAACATCGGTGTGATTCTTGACTGGGTTCCAGCTCACTTTCCGAAGGATGAATGGGCCTTGGGCCGCTTTGATGGGCGTGCGCTGTATGAGGCTGAAGACCCTCGACGCGGTGAGCACCCAGACTGGGGTACCTTCATCTTTGATTTTGGCCGCACCGAGGTTAAGAACTTCTTGGTTGCCAACGCCCTCTACTGGCTTGAAGAATTCCACATCGATGGACTCCGCGTGGATGCGGTTGCTTCAATGCTGTACCTTGACTACTCGCGCGAGAGCGACAACTGGCTACCAAACCAATTTGGTGGCCGCGAAAACCTTGATGCCATCTCGTTCATGCAAGAGGTAAACGCCACCGCGTATCGCCGCAATCCTGGAATCATGATGATTGCTGAGGAATCAACCAGTTGGGGTGGCGTAAGCGCACCAACCGACGGTGGCGGACTTGGCTTTGGATTCAAGTGGAACATGGGCTGGATGAACGACACCCTCCAGTACATCGAAAAAGACCCGGCCTACCGCAAGTACCACCACGGCGAACTGACCTTCTCGATGCTCTATGCCTACGACGAGAAGTTCATCCTGCCAATTAGCCACGACGAGGTAGTACATGGTAAGGGCTCGCTGCTTTCAAAGATGCCGGGCGACCGCTGGCAGCAATTGGCCAATGTTCGTGCCTACCTGGCATTCATGTGGGCTCACCCTGGCAAGCAGCTGTTGTTCATGGGTTCAGAGTTTGGTCAGCAGTCAGAGTGGAACCAAGAGCGCGGACTCGAGTGGTGGATTTTGGACCAGCCGATTCACCGCGGTCTGCAGCAGTTGGTAGCAACGCTCAATCGCGTTTACCTAGAAAACCCATCGATGTGGCAACTTGACCACGACCACAGGGGCTTTGTTTGGATCGACGGCGGCAACGCAGACGGCAACCTGCTCTCATTCCTTCGCTATGACGAAAAGGGCGAGCCAATAGCTGTCGTGATCAACTTTGCCGGCCACCCTCACCATGACTTCAAGCTCGGATTACCAAAGTCGGGCAAGTGGAATGAAATTTTGAACACTGATGCCGCTGAGTTCGGTGGCTCGGGAGTCGGAAACTTTGGTCAAATAGAAGCGACTGGTGACGGAACCCACGGTCAACCGCACTCGGCTAGCATTTCGGTGCCACCGCTCGGTGCCGTTTGGTTCAAGCCGGCCAAGTAATTTTGGAACGGTAGCCGCTATCGGTGGCTGTTTAGTAGAGCAACGCTGCCAAGGCTCGACGAGCTTGCGCAAGTTCTGGTGCATCAGGCTGTGAAATCGAGAAGAGCTCGAGCAGGTGTTTTCTTAAAACCTCGCGCTCATCTTTGTCGGCCACAGCGAACCGGGTGAGAACAGTTTGGTACCCCTGACCCGCGTGACCGATGGCAACGAGCACATCTGCCTTTAGAAGTGCCTCTGCCTGGTTCTGTGGCGCTGACCCAAGTACGGCGTCAAAGTCCACTCCCCTGGTTCGCTCCAGCAATTTGGCCTGGGCCAAGCCAGCTACGGCCAGTGCATCCGCTGGGCTATCCAACAAAATTCCCTGATAAATAGCCACGGCGCCCTGATAGTTGCCAGCCTCAATTGCCTCGATGGCCTCTAGGTGCTTTGGAGGCAGAGTTGGCTCTGCTGGGCCGCTGAATTCATCTGAGACGGTCAAGGCCCCAGCAACGCCGTTTTCTTGCGCAACCTGCAAGAGGCGGTTCAGATAGGCGTTTACGTGATCCAGCGGCTGATCACCTTCGAACAGTGGAACTGGCTGACCCTTGATCAGGGCGACGACGCTTGGTATGGCCTGGATAGCAAAAGCCTGAACAACCTCTGGCGAAGCCTGGGCGTCGATGCGCACCAAAAGGGTTCGGCCACCGAGGGAGCGAACGGCCTTTTCGAGCGAAACCGCTAGGGCATCACTCTGGGGGTTTCCGGCGGAAAAGAATTCGATGACAACCGGAACGTTCGCTGAAATCGTGACGAAACCTTTGAGGTTATTGGCGTTTCCGAGGGCGACTAGGTCAGGGACACGGATTGGTTCCTGAACACCAGTTTGGCTCTGTGCGCCGGTAGCCTGATTGACCTCAGGTTTTCTCAAGCTGGACAAGTCAACGGCCCCGGCCAAACTTGCTCTAGACATCGAATCGGCCATTTTTACAACACCTTTACGCTGAGTAGTCCCTGGGTCACACCAAGCAAACGAGCCTTTTTGTCGGCCTCACTCAAAGCCGGCACATAGAACAGCAGCATGTTTCCGTACACACTGGTTACACCCGTGGTCGAACCATCTGCGCCCAAAAGCAACTTCTCCTGCCCAGAAACCGCAACAGCGGATCCGGCCGACTTTGGCTTGATCTTGTAGGTATCGGTCATGTAAACCGCGACCAAGGCCCCCGAATCGCTTGTAGACAGGGCGGGAACATTTGGATTGCCGAGCTTATGCGTGAATGTGATTTTTGCTTCGGTCAATGTTTCAATCTGCTTTTTCTGGCTGGCAGACACCTGGATGAAGAACTCGTCCTCAGCTGTATCAAACAGGCTAAAGCTAAGGCTGGCTTGACCCTTGTTGATTGCATCTCCATAAGCAGCCGGCAGTGCCTTCGGTTCCAACTTCAAGAACAAACTGTCTGACTCAACCGGAATAGCACCGATGTCCGAACCGGCAACACCTGGAATTTCGGCGCCCGGCATGAGGCGAATGTTGTACCAGAGGCGGTACTTGCTTCGCGGAGTATCTTGCTGCAAAACCAGCATCTGAGGAAGGGCTTCGTCACCAGGGGCATCGGTTACGGCCATGACCACGCGAGGCCAAGCGGTACTTGCTGCCGGCAGACTAAAGGACAGCGGTGAGTCAACGATCGCTGGCATTGCAGCAACAGTGTCTGACTTCTTCTGCAGCTTGTAGTGGGTGGTTCGGATAGCAAGTGCCGGGCCAACAATTCGTGACTTGAGCAGCTTTGCATCCTTGGCATCGTCACCCGATAGCGCAACGGCGGCAACATCCGCAAGAATTCGCTTTAGTTGAGGCTCAGTGACCACTGCAGGCGGAGCATCGCTGGCAGATGCACTTGGGCTCGGGCTAGGTTCAGCCACCGGCAGCAGTTGGCAACCGGTCAGCAAAGAAAGCACCGATAGCGTAGCTGGAACGGCAATAAACGCCCTGCGTCGTGCCGATCGGCGACCCTTCACCGGCGCATTTCCCTTGGTTTTTTTGGCACGGTAACGCGGAGGCTTCGGCGGAGTTGGGGTTCGACGGCGAGGCCCACGGTTGCGGCGCATGGTTTGGTAGGCAATCAGGTTCATGATGAATGCTGCCAGAAGCACCACGCCACCACCGATTAGCAAGATGTTTGACGAGGTGAAATCCGGAACAATCGACCAAACTAGTCGGATTCGGTTCGGAGCGGGAGCGACACCATCAGAGGCAAGGAGCACCGCATTCTCATCAGCGGTTGGCACCGGCAAGCTGGCATCAATTTCATCGTTGGTGAAATCACGCCAAAGATCTGAGCCAACCGGAGTGCCGACGTTCTCAGAACCCATCACAAAGTCTGCCTGCACGCCGGTCTTTGCATCGCCAACAGCAAGCTGGTTGTGATTAACGGTGCCTATCCAAGCTTCAATGTCACTTTGGCGCCCAGTGGCAATAAAGACCGTTTCTGAACCCATGGCCTCAATAACAGGAGTACCGGGATAGGAAGTCAGAACTGAGTTTGGGACAACCACAAGTGAACTTGGGTTTTCAATACTCACTTCGGCAACGTGTGCCTCAGGCGGGGCCCAGATGGTTCGCTGCGCCAGACCGAACACCAACATGAAAACAGAAATGACGAATAGCGCAGCTGCAATCAAAAAGCGCATGCGATATCCAATCAGGTAAACTTGGCGGAGGGCGAAAACCTCCCTTTATTGTACCCAAGTGCCTAGGAGCCTTCATTTGTCAGGCGAAGAGACCAGTTTCCCGGTAGTCGTTCGAGGCTACGATCGTGGGTTGGTTGACGACGCCCTAAAGGACCTTCGCCGAGACCTGATGCAGCTTTCAGCGCAAAATGCACAGCTTGCCCAGGAACTAAAAGAAGCCGCCACCAAGCGGGACCAGGCACTGATGGAACTTGCCGAAGCGGGCGACCCTTCATACACCGGCGTTGGAGCACGTGCTGCCCTAATTCTGAGCACCGCCGAAGATCAGGCTCGGTTCTTGTTGGCCGAATCAAACAACGTAATTTCAAAGCAGCGCAAAGAACTAGAGGCCGAAGTATCGGCTCTTCACGGAGAAGCCAAGGGCTACTACGACTCTTTGGTTGCTGAGGCCCAGCGCCGCGCAGATCGCATCTCTGCCGCTGCCCGCGCTGACTACGACGAAATCATCAACCAGGCCAAGAATGATGCGGCTCGGGTTATGGATGAGGCCATTCGCGAGGCCGGAGCGACTCGCGGATCGGTAGCTACCGAGGCCGCGAAGATGCGCGCAGCGGCAAAGCGCGAGGTTGAGACGCTGAAGTCAAAGGTTGAACGCGACCTAGCTGAACGAAAGTTACTTGCCTTCCGCGAGAATACCCGCGATCTAGACCTCGATTACGCGCAGACGTTGGTAACTGAACAAGCCCGTATCGACCTGGAGCTAGAGCTTACTGCCCGCCGCGCAGAGGCAGAGGCCGAGTACCTGCGTAAGCACCAAGAGGCCGTGGCAACTACTCAAAAGTACTTGGATGACGCGAATGCCCAATTGGCTCTTGCACTGGCCCGAGCCAGCGCAGCCCGCCTAGAGGCAGAAACTCTCGAAGCCGCAGCAATCTCAATCAACCAGCAGAACACTGAGGCTGCTCGCAAGAAGGCAGACGCAATCATGGCGGCGGCCGAAGCCGAGGCTCGCAAATCAGTAGCCGAGGCACAGGCAGAGATTGACCGCCGAATTGCTCAGTCGAAGGTAATCCTAGAAAGATTGCAGGCTGAACGAGATTCGGTTGAGGTTTACCTCAAGAATCTTCGCAACTTGTTCAACGGAAAAGATCTACTAAACCCTCCGCCACAAAGTTTTAGCTAAGCGATAGGTTTAGAGGCATGCAGCAGCACATCAAGATTTCTAATGCCTTCCAGATTGGCCTATTGGGTGGCCTCGGTGTTCTAACTGCCCTGATCATCGGTGGAGCCATCACCACCATTGCCAACATCATCGCCTATGTGGCCGCCGCGATCTTTATTGCCCTCGGTTTTGAACCACTGGTAAATAAGTTGATGAGCTGGGGACTAAAGCGTCGCTACGCAATTCTGGCCGTGGCACTCACAATTCTTGCCCTGTTAGCCGCCTTGTTCAGCCTGGTCTTGCCAACGCTCGCCACCGAGACGGCTCATTTTATTGAGACGGCACCGGGAGTACTGGCCAGTGTCAGCGATCTGCCTTTCATCACAGCGATTGATGAGCGTCTGGGCGGGGCAATTAGCGATGCCCTAAACTCAACCGGAGCCTATCTGGGTGACTCAGCAAACTGGCCGACAATGCTCGGTGGCGTGGTTCAGGTTGGAATTTCAATTTTCAATGGTGCTTTCGGGGCCATCATCATCATTATTTTGAGCCTGTACTTTATGGCATCGATGAACACCTTCAAGCGCTGGGTTTACTCACTCGTGGCAGCTAGCAAGCGCGAACGTTTTGTTGACTTGTCAGAGCAAATCTCGACCTCGGTAGGCCGCTATGTAATGGGGCAGGCCAGCATCGCAGCAATTGCCGGTGTGACCAGCTTCATCTTTATGAGCATCGCCGGTGTTCCATTCGCACTTGTCCTTGCGATGATCGCATTCCTGCTTGGTCTGGTCCCGCTAGTCGGAACCATCAGCGCCGCCGTTCTGGTGACGCTGGTAGCACTCAGCGTCTCGCCGACCGTGGCTCTAATTTCGGGTATTTACTACATCATCTACATGCAGGTTGAGGCCTACATCATCAGCCCAAAAATCATGAGCCGCGCAGTTTCTGTACCGGGTGCTGTTGTTGTGGTTGCCGCACTTGCCGGCGGTGCACTGATGGGTGTGCTTGGTGCTCTGGTTTCGATTCCGGTGGCGGCCTCAATCATGCTGATTCTGCGCCAGGTTTACACCCCGTATCAAGAAGCGCGCTAAAGAACCTCGGGCTGCCAGGATTCAGGCAGCGGGTAACTATCCGGTTGTACTGCGCGAACAATCTCGTTTAAGACTCGCTTGGTAGCATTTTCTCCGACCCACAGGTGCTTTGCGCCGTCAACACCGATTAACTCGGCGTGGGCAACGCTCGCAAAGCGTTCAGCTGCCTCTGCTGGCTGCAGGAAGTCGTCAAACTCAGGTACCAGAATCACCAATCGTTTCTCGCTACCGCCCCAGCGTGCAACCTCAACATCGGTGGCTCGGTGCAGCGGAGGGGAAAGCAAAATGGCGCCAACAACTTCGTGAAAGATGCCGTACTTCAAAGCTAATTCGGTGCCAAAAGACCAGCCGACCAGCCAAATGTTTGGCAAACCGCGCTTCTTAGCGAAGGCCACCGCTGCCGCTACATCGTGTTGCTCAGTTACGCCCTCACCAAACGCACCCTCGCTGGTTCCACGAGGAGAAGAGGTGCCGCGGGTATTGAATCGCAAAACAGCTATGTCAGCCAACTCTGGCAGGCGATTGGCAGCCTTCTTGAGGATGTGGCTGTCCATGAAGCCACCGTGGGTTGGCAGCGGGTGGAGAGTCACCAGGGTGGCTTTTGGCGCCCGACCAGCCGGAAGCGACAGTTCTCCGACCAGCGTCAACCCGTCTGCAGTTAGGAGGGTAATTTCTTCACGTACTGAAGGCAGTTCGACACCAGAGCGGATCTCGATCGGAAAATTCATAGCAACGGCCCCTGAAATTGCTTCCAGCAGGCATTGTGAAAGTGTCTCCGGGTGTCTACTCCCCTGACGCTGTCCCAAGCCACAATGTGACTCAAGCCCTTGTTGATTTGCAAATTGCAGTTGGGGCAGGTCCATGATTTTCCGTCATCAGCATTCGCACCAACGCTGGTTTGAGTGGTGTATTCCACGCCGCGCTTTACCTCGACATTACGAATGCCATACCGCGATGCACTGAATTCCAATTCTTCGTGAACCTCAGGCTTTGCCCTTCGTGACCGGTTTGAACGCGGCACTAGTACCAACCAATTTTGTCGGAGTGAGCCAGAGCTCCACACGGAGAACCGTAACGACCCTTGATGTACTTCACACCCCAGCGTATTTGAGTCTCGTGGTTGGTTTTCCAGTCAGGGCCCTCAGATGCCATCTTGGTGCCCGGTAGGGACTGAGGAATACCGTAGGCGCCCGAAGATTTGTTTAGCGCGTTGACACGCCAGTTTGACTCGCGCTCCCAAAGTTTGACCAGGCAAGAGTACTGGTCCGCGCCAAAGTTCATCGATGTCAACAGCTCGAGAGCATAAGCCTTGGCCGTACCTGGGTCAGGAACCGCAGCCGTTTCTACGAAGAGCGCAGCTGCATCGCTGCCGGTGACGATGTTGAAACCACCGCGGGCAAAAGAAATCTTTTGGGTGCTTGCGTAACCGTAAGTTTCTTCAGGAGCAGCTTCATCGATGTCAAAAATTTGAATCGTGCTGGCACTGGCCATGGTGCCTGAATAAGGGTCAACGATGGTTACCAGGATGAAGCCTGCTGAGAAGAGGAACCCCCACAGCGGCTGAAAAGCGCGCTTCTTGAGCCTCGGAAACTTAGGGCGCTTGAACGGGGTCTTTTCTAGAGCCTGATCAATCTTGGTACCCAATCGGTGCGACAGTTCTGGCCTATCGGCCTCGTGTCTACCCATTGTTCACCTCCGCGTGCTAGTTACTCGCAATGTTTCAGTCTACCTTCGAGCCTGTTTTATTACCAGAATCTGTTAACCAGGTAAACGCTGAGTTGGGCACTTCGACAGCACAGATGCCATGGCTGTTTTCTCAGCCGAGGTTACCCACAGTGCGTATTTGCGCTTCACCGCGATCTGCCGGGCCACGTAGGCGCAACGATAACTCTTATTGGGCGGCAGCCAACTTGCGGCATCGGAATCACCCTTCTGGCCATTGGTTGGCCCATCCACCGCCAGCAAATTTAGCGGGTCGTTATAAAAGGCATACCTGCGTGCGTAAGTAAGCTTCTGAGCGCCCTTTTGCCAGGCATCACTGACGGCCACCACGTGGTCGATTTGAACTTTGATTGAGGTAGATTGACCTCGCACAAAATTTATCGTCTTGGCTGTGTAAGGGTCACGAAGAATGCCGGTTTCGACGATGCAGCTGTAACCTCTACGCATAACTTCGCTGCTTAGGTCACGCTTGAGAATGTAATTTCTGAGATCGCAGCTGCCGATGTCACCCCAGCCATCTGAGAATTTCTCGCGAGCGTAGCCAGTCTTGGCGGCCCGCCCCTTGACGCCAAGCTCTTGCAGGGCAGTTTTAGCCAAAGGGTTCAGAGCCTCCGCTGGTGCTGCCGAGCCGGCCGCCACAAACCCCGATGCAATCAGAGTGGCGCCAACTAAACCGGCAAGTAGGGCTCTAGCAGTTCTTTTCAATCTGCAGCACCTCGACCACTCGATCGATGAAGGCATCAACCTGACTTTCGACATAACCGGCGCGGGACGCTTTGAAAATCGTTCGTCGAACAGCGGTTAGGTCGAGTGGCGTCTCTGAATCTAGGTGGCGGGCAACTGAATCGCAAAGGGCATCAACTTGCTTGCGGTTGTATCCGCGAAGCAAAAAAGAAACGTTGGAAAATTTTTGATTCTTTGGTCGTTCAACCCGGCCGCGAAGAATTTCTTGGATTCGGGCCAAGCGGTCGGCAACGGCATAGTCACCAGACTTTGCAATCTGGCGCTTAATTTCTCTCGAGGCAAAAGTGTCTTCTAGTCGATCTAACGCCGAATCAACTGGACCGATGAGGTAGCCACCACGAATCAAATCGAAGTGAGTATTGCGAATTAGATCAGATGTCACTTGATCGGCATCCGGGCTATTGAATTGCTCGCGAGCCTGGTCGATAAAAGCGTTTACCTGCTCGGGCACGTAGCCAAGTTCCTTTGGCCCAGCAACTGGAAAAGAAAAACTCATTTTGCTTCCAAACTAGAGGGCAGTTACCAGCTGCATGAAGAGGTAGGTAATTAGGGCAGAAGGCAGGATTGAATCCAAACGGTCCATGACGCCGCCATGCCCCGGGAGAATCGACGACATGTCTTTGACACCAAGGTCACGTTTGATGAGCGACTCGGCTAGGTCACCGAAGACTGCCGCGAGCAGCAAGGCTGCAGCAAAAACGACACCAAGCCACCACGGTAGGCCGAGTGCAAAAATGCTGAACAGGACTGCTGATACCGAACCGGCTGTAATTGAAGCGAGCAGGCCTTCCCAAGTTTTCTTTGGACTTACCCCTGGGGCAAGTTTGTGTTTGCCAAATTTACGACCAACCAGATATCCGGCGGTATCAATCAGCGCAACCGTAACCACAAAAGCAATGACCCAACTAGCACCATCTGGGCGGCGCAGCAGAAGCATTGTGAAACTGGTCATTAGTGGCAGGTAAATGACCACAAATGCCGCAGCTGCGTAATCGCGAAGGGTGTGCTGGATGGCTTGGATCGGTTTTTCACGCCGTTCCCAAAGCAAGTGCACTGTTCGCCACAGAATCAATGCCGCAACGATGGACAAGGCCACGAGCCACTGCAGTTGGGCTCCCCCGTAGAACGCAGCCGGCATGATTAGGACTGAGCCGACAACCGAAGGAACTCGAGGAACGTACCACCCCTTGAGCCTCAAAGCGGTTGAAAGCTCCCAGGCACCGAAACCGGCAGCAGTAGCTGCGAATACCATGAAGAGTTCTTTGTAGATGAGTACCGAGAGCAAAAATGCAGCGCCCAGCGCTAGTCCGACCGCAACCGACTTAGATAGGCTGCGCCCACCTGAAGTTGGCTGCTGAGTAGTCAAATTAGACCTCTAGAAGTTCGGCTTCTTTGCGCTTTAGAGCGTCGTCGATGGCATCCACGTGCGTCTTAGTGATTGCATCAAGCTCTTTTTCGCCACGGGCGATTTCATCATCGCCAGCAAGGCCATCCTTCTTCAGCGCTGCCAAATCATCGTTGCCCTTGCGGCGAATGTTGCGAACTGCCACTCGGTGGTCTTCAGCCTTGGCCTTCACAAGTTTGACGTAGTCGCGGCGACGCTCTTCGGTAAGGTCTGGCAAAGTCACACGGATTAGGTTTCCGTCATTCTGTGGGTTTGCGTCAAGGTTTGGCATCTCGCGCAGAGCGGTCTCAATAGCCTTCAGCGCGCCCTTGTCATAAGGGGTGATAACGATGGTGCGAGCTTCTGGGTTAGCCAACTGACCGAGCTGACCAAGAGGGGTTGGGGTGCCGTAGTAGTCAACCATTACCTTCTGGAACAGCTGAGGGTTTGCGCGACCAGTGCGGACGTTTGCAAAATCTTCGCGGGTAGCGTCAACGGCCTTGGCCATCTTTTCGGTGGCGGCTGCCAGAATCTCTGAAATCACTTTTTCTCCTGTTTTGATTAATTCTTTACCGCAATTAGGCGGTTACGAAAGTTCCAATTTTCTTGCCGAGAATTGCATCGGTTACGTTGCCGGCCGGCTGCATTCCAAATACGCGCATCGGCATCTTGTTGTCCATGCAAAGGCTGAACGCAGTCGCGTCGACCACCTTTAGGCCCTTCACCAAGGCATCCTGGTAGGTAATCTCATCGAGGCGCACCGCAGTTGGGTCTTTCTTTGGATCCGCCGAATAAACGCCGTCGACGCCGTTCTTAGCAACCAACACCTCATCGGCCTTGATTTCTAGGGCACGCTGCGCGGCCACTGTGTCGGTCGAGAAGTATGGCAAACCGGCGCCTGCACCGAAGATTACAACTCGGCCTTTTTCGAGGTGACGAATTGCACGAAGCGGGATGTAGGCCTCAGTTACCTGTGCCATGTTGATTGCAGACTGTACGCGGGTGCTGACGCCGGCCTGCTCCAAGAAGTCCTGAAGAGCCAGGGCGTTCATAACAGTTCCAAGCATGCCCATGTAGTCAGCGCGTGATCGCTCCATGCCTCGCTGTGAGAGCTCGGCTCCGCGGAAGAAATTGCCGCCACCAACCACGATTGCAATTTCAGCGTGCTTGGCGCCCTCTGCAATTTCACGCGCCATTTCAGCCACGATGTCAGGGTTCACACCAAGGGTGCCGCCACCGAACGCCTCACCCGAAAGCTTTAGCAGTACACGGCGTTTTTTGTTTGGCACGAAACCCTCCTGGATTGTTGCTTTTATCTCTGTCTATCCTAAACCGAGCAACAAAAAAGGCCCGGTCGAAATGACCGAGCCTTCCTTGTTTTTAAGGCTTTTTGTTATGCACCGACGCGTAGGCGAACGAATGCAGAAACGGTTACGCCGGCGTTCTCAAGAACCTTAGCAACGGTCTGCTTGGTGTC
Source organism: Rhodoluna sp. KAS3 (assembly GCF_026000575.1). Taxonomy (NCBI): domain Bacteria; kingdom Bacillati; phylum Actinomycetota; class Actinomycetes; order Micrococcales; family Microbacteriaceae; genus Rhodoluna; species Rhodoluna sp. KAS3. The sequence goes on from NZ_AP026910.1 coordinate 856,412, forward strand.
CTTTGCGAAGTCCTGCTCAAGAAGCACGTTCTCCTTGAAGAAGCCGGTTACACGTCCTTCAACGATCTTTGAAAGCGCAGCCTCAGGCTTGCCTTCGTTGCGTGCGGTCTCTTCAGCAATACGGCGCTCTGTGGCAACAACGTCAGCGTCAACGTCATCGCGGGTTAGCACGCTCGGTGAGAATGCTGCGATGTGCACTGCAACGTCGTGTGCGGTGGTTGCGTCTGAACCGCTGTAAGCAACAAGCACGCCAACCTGTGGAGGTAGGTCCTTGCTGGTGCGGTGTAGGTAAGCGTCAACAGCAGCATCCTTGATTGAAACTACCTTGCGAAGCTCAACCTTCTCGCCCATGATCGCGGCTTCGTCGTTGATTGCGTCTAGAACTGACTGACCGTTTAGGTCTGCAGCAAGTGCAGCCTCAAGGGTCTCGGCGCCAGCGGCAACAACAGCGTCTGCAACGCGGTCTGCAAGCTCAACGAACTTTGGAGCCTTAGCAACAAAGTCAGTCTCGCAAGCAAGCTCGATTAGGTAGCCGGTGCCACCCTCAACACGAGCAACGATCAAGCCGTTGCTGGTGGTGCGACCTTCGCGCTTGGTAACGCCCTTTAGACCCTTTAGACGTAGGACTTCCATTGCCTTGTCGATGTTGCCATCGGCTTCGTCAAGGGCGCCCTTGCAGTCCATCATGCCGGCGCCTGACTTCTCGCGAAGCGCCTTTACATCTGCGGCGGTGTAGTTAGCCATCTTTACTTTGCTTCCTCTACTGCAACAGCCTCAGCAGCTGGTGCCTCTACAGCCTCTGCTGCAACAGCAGGAGCTTCTACGGTCTTGGCAGCAGCCTCGGCGGCGCCCTGCTCTAGAAGCTCGCGCTCCCACTCAGCTAGTGGCTCTGCTGCTGCTTCTGGCTTTGCGTGACGAGCGATTAGACCCTCAGCAACTGCATCTGCGATAACGCGAGTTAGCAGCTGAACTGAACGGATTGCATCGTCGTTTCCTGGAATACCAATGGTTACCTCGTCTGGGTCACAGTTGGTGTCCAAGATACCGATTACTGGGATACCCAGCTTCTTGGCCTCGGTGATTGCTAGGTGCTCTTTGTTGGTGTCTACAACCCAGATCGCAGATGGAGTCTTGGTGATGTTGCGGATACCGCCTAGAGCCTTCTCTAGCTTGTCCTTCTCGCGGCGAAGGATAAGTAGTTCCTTCTTGGTTAGACCAGTCTTGGTCTTACCTGAGAAGTCCATAACCTCAAGTTCCTTTAGGCGTGAAAGACGCTTCTGGATGGTCTGGAAGTTGGTCAAAAGACCACCCAACCAACGCTGGTTGATGTAAGGCTGGCCAACGCGCAGAGCCTGCTCAGCAATTGCTTCCTGTGCCTGCTTCTTGGTACCGACAAACAGGATGCTTCCGCCGTGAGCAACGGTCTCCTTGACGAAGTCGTATGCCTTGTCAATGAAAGCAAGTGACTGCTGAAGGTCGATGATGTAGATGCCTGAACGGTCGGTCAGAATGAAACGACGCATCTTTGGGTTCCAACGACGGGTCTGGTGCCCGAAGTGAACGCCGCTGTCGAGCAGCTGGCGAATTGTTACTACTGCCATGAGCAGTCTCCTTTTTTGGCGCGCAAAGGCGCCACTCAGTTGTCTGTTCGAGCGGTTGCCCGAAACACCTGGTGCCGGATCCTTCTCGCCAAATTGCTTTGGACTGAGTGAGAAGTAAATCTGATTCGGCACGCGAAGTCGGCAAGCGTAAACACCCTTCAAAAAAAATGAGGAATGTCGCGAGCCTGCCGCTTCGATAATTCTAACAGTCGAGGGGCCGAGTTATCCACCATTTAGCAGTGATTTATTGGGCAAGAGAGGCAAAGCCTCAAAGTGGAAACATGAGATGGGTCACCTTCGCGCTTTCCCTGCTGCTTAGCAGCGTAATTCCGTTTGGCATAGCTCGAGGCGAAGGCCCAGAGTGGTCCTTGCCGTTCGAGGATAGCGACACAGGAACCAGTACCGTTACTGGCAAAGGATTGCAATTGATCAATCACTACCGCCAACCAAATAGCGAATACTCCGCTGGCCACAGAGGAGTGGACTATCGGGTCTCGTTAAACCAGACCGTATTAGCACCGGCGGATGGTCAAGTTAGATTTGTCGGCGTGGTCGTTGACCGCCCACTTTTGACTCTCAGCCATCCTGGCGGAGAAATTACCGAGTTTGAACCGCTCTGCACCGATCTAAAAGTCGGAGATTTAGTGAGAAGGCAAGATCCAATCGGATGGGTGTGCGATGCCAAACCTTCTTATCGGCAACACTGTCAAGACGTTCGATGCCTGCATTTCTCTCTGCGAAAAAACGATTGGTATCTGTCGCCACTGGCTTTGATTGGCGGCCTGAATCCAAGCCGATTGCTACCCACCAATGACTGAAATCAAGCCCGAGGGTGAGCGTTTTTGTAACTGTCCTTGAGTCGTTCTACAGACACATGGGTATAAATCTGCGTGGTTCCCAAGCTTGAGTGTCCAAGGAATTCTTGCACCGCCCGAAGGTCAGCTCCCCCATCAAGAAGGTGAGTTGCTGCACTGTGCCTCAATGAATGTGGGCCCGCAGATCCGGTTGGAGTGCCTCCTAGTAGTTTTGCCACCAGGGCGTAAACCTGTCTGACTCCAAGCCGGCGGCCTCTTGAATTTAGCAGCAGCGCTGTGGCGCTGGACTCATTTGCCAACTGTCCTCGACCAGCGCGAATCCAGAGGTCAAGGGCTTCCGCTGCCGGCAGGCCGTAGGGAACCATTCGCTGCTTTGACCCTTTACCTGTCACTCTTAGAAGCCTTCGGTCGTAGTCAACATCCTCCAGGTTCAAACCAACCAACTCGCTTACACGAGCACCAGTGGCATAAAGCATTTCGATAACTAGTAGGTCCCTCAACCCCTGAGGGTTATCGATTACCGCCAGCGGCCTCAGGTGTTCAAAAATCATTTCGAGGCTCTCGCGCGAAACCACTGTTGGAAGAGACCGCGAAGCCTTCGGAGATCGCAGCCGCTGACCAGGGTCCGAGTTTGAGATACCCGCCTGGTGCAACCACGATGTGAACGACCTGATGGCTGCGCTCTTCCTGGCCAAGGTGGTCTTACTGAGACCGCGCTGATTTAGGTGCCACAGGAAATCTCGGATGAGTTCGAGGTCTAAGTCAGCGGGGCGGTTTAGGCCCCGAGCCTCACCGAAAGCTAAAAGTTCGGATATGTCGGACAGGTAAGCCCGCGTGGTATTCGGCGAGCGCCCCCGACCTGAACCCAAATGGGTTTCAAATTTATCCAGGGTATGCACAAAGGCTTCGTTCACAATCAAAGGTTAGTTTGCACTTGACGCCAATCGGAACCGCGGCGCTCAACGAGTCCGGCTAATTCAAGTTGAGCTAAACCAAATTTCGCTTCGTTGCGAGTGAGGCCTGCCTCTCGGCAAATAATTTCAAGGGATTCTTGGCCGAACCCAATTGCATCAAGGACCCGCGTTTCAATCGCTCCAAGACCCGCTATCGGCTGATCCACTTCAAAGGCCCCGCTGATTGGAAGTAGTTCCCTGAGGCTGGCCGTGCCGCTCACCAATGATGCCTGCCCGGCCTCAATAAGTTGATTGCACCCCGCTGACTTTGGAGAGTATATTGGCCCCGGCACCGCACCCACCGTGCGGTTTAGCGCCAGGGCATGGCGGGCTGTGCTGAGGGCCCCAGATCTCCAGTTGGCCTCGGTAACCAAGGTTGCGTGCCCAAGTGCAGCAATCAACCGATTGCGCTGCAAAAAGCGCCACTTGCTCGGAGCCGAACCTGGAGGTAATTCGCCAACAACCGCACCCTCTGAGCAAATCCGCTCCAACAGAAGGCGGTTTGCGCTTGGATACAACCGGTCTACCCCTCCAGCTAGCACGGCGATGGTCCCTGGCTCCGACGCAAGCGCAGCTTGATGGGCAACAGCGTCAACCCCCAGAGCCCCTCCCGATACGATTACCGCACCCAGCTGACTTGCGGTGTAAGTGAGTTCGGCTGTAACTCTGCGACCATATTCGGTCACTCCCCTGGATCCAACAATGGCCAGACTTAGGTTTGAACCGAGCAGGTCGGTGCGACCTCTAACCCAGAGCGCAAAAGGGGCAAAACTTCCGAGGTCAGCAAGACCGTTTGCCCATATCCCCTCATCTGGAACCAAGAGGCTTCCTCCGGCCGAGCGGATGTATTCAAGAGCTCTAAAAACAGCCTGGGAGCTCAGCCTTTGACTCCATCTCGCACGAGCGTCATCCAGGTATTTTTGACCGTTTTCAAAGTTCGGCAGTGTATGCAGCGAGAACCCCACCTGATTCAAACTGCGCTCAACGGAGTTGGATTCGAGTCCGGCAATCAGTAATTCAAGAGCCCTGACCGGCCCAAGAATAGACACCAGACAACCAGCGAAACCATCCCCCGGCTCGCAAATTGTGCTCCACGCGGCTCGAGCAAAGATGTCAAAATTGGCCGAGCGGTCCGTAGCCATCCCGCCAAGGGCTAAATCGACCTCTTTTGGGTTCATCCGCAAGGTTGTATCGGTGGCCATCAGGCAGCCTCCAACGGATTATCGCCGCCACGCAGGATCAACGCTTCGCAGATGTTTTCGACGGTTGGTGAATGGTTGCCGGCCAGGTCGGCAATGGTCCAAGCCAACCGCACGCAACGGTCGTAACCTCGCATGCTCAGCGAACCCCGCTCAAGAGCACGGTCGAGTTCTTTAGTGACTGCCCGTCCTAGTTTTAGTTGCCTCCTGAGGTAAGGCCCAGGCACCTGCGCGTTTAGTTTCCAAGGTGTACCTACAAGCCTTGATTCAGCTGCCGCTCGAGCCTGTGAAACCTTGGCCCGCAGTTCGGCAGAACTTTCGCGAGGAATGGCCGAATCTCGATGAAGCGCTATCTCTGCCGAACTAACTGGCAAAAGCGGGAGGCGAATGTCGATACGGTCCAGCAGCGGACTTGAAAGTTTGGATGCGTATCGGTGCTTTTGGAGATAGCTGCAGGTGCACTGCGCGCCCTTACCAAAGCCTCGACCGCAAGGGCATGGGTTAGCCGCCATGACCAATTGAAAACGAGCCGGGAACCTAGCCGTGCCGGCAGAGCGATTGATCATTACCTCGCCGGACTCAAGTGGTTGCCGCAATGCCTCGAGCACCGGAAGCATAAATTCAGGTGCCTCATCCAGAAAAAGGACGCCGTGGTTTGCCAAAGAAATCAAACCAGGCCGAGGAAGTCCGACACCTCCTCCGACCAGTGAAGCCACCGAGGCGCTGTGATGAGGCGACTCGAATGGTGGCCGCCGGATCAAGCTAGTAGCACGAACTTCAGGGGTTGCTGCTGAAATTGAATGAACCGCTGTGGTCTCTAATGCAGCCTCAAGCTCTAGATCGGGCAACAAAGTTGGTAGGCGCTCGGCCAGCATGGTTTTACCAGCACCGGGTGGCCCAACCATGAGCATGTGGTGACCTCCAGCGGCCGCCACGGTCAGAGCCTCGACAGCAGAATCCTGACCGACCACATCTGAAATATCCACACCACTTTCATGCATAGACTCCACCATGGGCTGCACCTCAAAGGTTTGCGCCAAAGAAACATCGTCTGTACGAACCTCAGCTCCATGGATAGCAGCAACCTGCCTCAGGTGCTCGACACCGGTTACCTCAATGCCATCGATAAGGCTGGCCTCAGCAAAGTTCACCTGGGGAACAAAGGCTCGGGTGCAACCGGCTGCCTTAGCCGCCAGCAGCGCCGGCAACACTCCTCGAACACCACGAATCAAGCCATCCAGGCCAAGCTCACCTAAGAAAATTTGCCCCGGATTTATAGACACCTTTAGGTTTGCAGCCAAAATAGCCATCGCGATGGCTAGGTCAAAACTTGCGCCATACTTGGGCACTGAGGCTGGCGAAAGATTGACCGTGACTCGACGCACAGGCATTTCTAGGCCACTGTTCTGGATGGCCGAGCGGACTCTATCTTTGGCCTCGCTCAGCGAAGCATCGGGCAAACCGACCAACACAAACGAGGGCAGATTACTTGAAATTTCAGCTTCAATTTCAACCAGGGTGCCGGCTAAACCGAGCAAACTGATGGCAAAAGTTTTTGCAACTGGCATCAGAACACCTGCTTTAGGTGTTCGATTGCGACTTTGCCCTGATTGACCAGCACCGCTATTGCATCAAGCCTTACCTTGACACCAGAAACCTCGTGGTCTCGGCACCATTCGGCAACTAGTTTGCGCATGCGCGAAACTTTGAGCGGAGTGATTGCCTCAAAAGGATGTCCGAAACCCGAGCCATTTCTGGTCTTGACCTCGACAAAAACGTATCGCCCCTTTTCTAGAGCCACCAGATCTATTTCACCGCTGGCGCCTCGCCAATTGCGATCTACTATTTCGTAACCGCGGTCGGTGAGAAATTGCGAGGCGCGGTCTTCGCCGTATCTACCCAAGAGTTGTTTTTGATTCACCCAAACAGACTGCCCCGGTTAAATAAAAGATGGTCACCGCAGTGACCATCTGTGTAAAAGGGTGCCCAAATCTAGGCTGTGGATTTACTCGCCGACCGCAAGTTCTTTAGGCAGATCAAATGCTGCACCAGTGAGTTCTTCAACGTTCACGTCTTTGAAGGTCAGCACACGAACACTCTTAACGAAGCGATCCGAGCGGTATATATCCCAGACCCAAACGTCTTTCATGTTCAACTCAAAGTAGAAATCGGTTCCAGCATCAACACGTTGCAGGTCAACCTCGTTGGCCAAATAAAAGCGGCGCTCAGTTTCGATTACGTACTTGAAGGTTCCAACGATGTCGCGATACTCCCGATACAAAGCCAATTCAGCTTCGCGGTCGTAGTCCTCAAACTCGTTTTCTTCCATAACTAAAGTCTATTCACCAATGCCCTCGAGCTGCCCATCAGCCAAAATCTTTGTCAACCAGGTGTGCCTGTGATGCACCGAGGGGCCAAGCGTGCGAATTGCGTCAATGTGAGCCCCCGAGGCATATCCCTTGTGGCCTTCGAAGAGGTATCCCGGTGTCTCATTGGCCAGCCGAATCATGAAATTGTCTCGTTGAACCTTTGAAATCACCGATGCGGCTGCGACCGATACACAGTCTCGGTCGGCTTTGGTTTGAACTACGACTGGTATTCCACTGGCCATAGCTCCCAACCAGTTATGTGAACCATCAAGGATTATTGTGGCTCCGTCTTGAACAATTTCGGCACGCAGGTGTGCATCGGCAAGAAGATCATCCAGAGCCATTGCGCCGGCCTTTGCCAAGGCCGCGATGATTCCGTGTGAATCAATTTCTGCCGCGGAAACCATACCAACAGCTGATCCGACCACCCATTCGGTTACTGGACCCACAATTTGATTCCGAATCTTTTCACTGATTAGTTTCGAATCGCACAGCTGCTCAGGCCACGGCGTGCTTGCACGGGGGCCTGAACGGTCGATCAGCGCGACGCCAACTGCAACTGGTCCGGCTATGGCGCCGCGACCAACTTCATCCATGCCGATTACAAACCGCGAACCACTGGCCCACAGTTCTTGTTCTCGACTAAGGGTTGGGAACGTCTTTGAAGACATCTGGAAAATTATCCAAGTATTGCCAGTTTTCAAATGGCCAGCTGACCACAAAAGCGCGACCTACGACGAAGTCTTTAGAGACAAAACCCTTGCTCGGTAGGTCACCGTGGAAGCGAGAATCCTGGCTGTTATCACGGTTATCACCCATGACCCATACCGAGCCCTCTGGAACAACTACGTCAAAGTCAATCAGCGAAGGTTCAGAGCCTGGGGCTATGTAGGTTTCATCAATGGCAACCCCATTGACTGTGAGTTTTCCATCAACGTCACAGCAAACCACGTGGTCACCAGGCAATCCGATGACCCGCTTTACCAAGTGTTGACTGCTATCAGGCGCGGTCAATCCAAAAGCTGACAGGAACCACTCGATGCCCGAAGCAACCGGATCTTTTTCAACTTCAATGGGAGAACCAAGCCAGCCACCTGGGTCCTTGAACACGACCACATCTCCGCGCTGAAGCGGAATCAGATCGGGAACTAATTCATTCACGATGATTCGGTCATCGATCTGCAGGGTCTCGAGCATTGAGCCCGAAGGAATGAAAAACGAACGAATTAGGAATGTCTTGATTAACAAAGAAAGCACCAACGCAAACCCAACAATCACGACCAAATCGATCAGGAAGGAGACGAAAACGTTCTTCCGGAACCGCTTCAATTTCGATTGATAGAAGTTGCGTGGTGCTTTTCTTTGCGGGCTTTCAAACTGCCCGAGGTCTGTCATACGTAGAGCGTATTAGATGTTGTCGCGCTTTTCAGCAATCTTTGCCTTCTTACCGCGAAGGTCGCGCAAGAAGTAAAGCTTCGCACGGCGAACGTCACCGCGGGTTACGACTTCGATCTTCTCAAGTACTGGTGAGTGCACTGGGAAAGTACGCTCTACACCAACTTGGAAAGAAACTTTACGAACGGTGAAGGTCTCGCGAACTGACTCGCCTGAGCGGCGGATAACGATGCCCTGGAAAACCTGGACACGGCTGCGGTTACCTTCGATGATGTTTACGTGAACCTTGACGGTGTCACCAACACGGAAAGCTGGGATGTCTGAACGTAGCGACGCTGCGTCTACTGAATCAAGAATGTGCATTTTGAATCACTCTCTGTTACTGCACGCAGGTCAACAACGGGTTAGGTTTCGATTTGTTGTCCTTTTAGCCAAACTCCCCTGCGGCAGAGCATCATGTGGCAAACAACTTTTCTAGTTTAGCCTGAACCCGGCGAACAAGCAAAGGTAGGGGTTATTTATCCAGCAGGTCTGGCCGCACCCGGCGCGTACGTTCGATTTGTTGTTCGCGTCGCCACGCGGCAATTGCCGCGTGATTTCCGCTGGTCAAAACCTCAGGCACGTCAAAACCTCGCCAAGACGCGGGCTTGGTGTAACTCGGGTATTCCAAAAGACCGTCAGAGTGAGATTCCTCAATCAGGCTCTCGGCATTTCCAATCACGCCAGGAATCAGGCGGACTATGGCTTCAGTCATTGCTATCGCAGCAACCTCACCGCCGTTCAACACGTAGTCACCCAAGCTAATCAGTCGAACTTTGGCTTTTGTAGCGGCGTAGTCGACGACACGTTGGTCAATGCCTTCGTAGCGTCCGCAGGCAAAAACAATCTGCTTTTCCTTAGCAAGCTCATAAGCGGTGGCCTGCTTAAACTGCTCTCCCGCAGGGGAGGTAAAAATTACGGTGCAGTCGCCATCGGCCGGAAGAATCGCATCGAGCGCCTCACCCCAAGGCTCGGGCTTCATCAGCATTCCGGCTCCGCCACCGTACGGGCTGTCATCGACGGTGCGGTGCTTGTCATGGGTATAGTCGCGCAGGTCATGTGCGGTGAATTCAATCAGATTCTTTTCACGGGCCTTACCCAGCAGTGAAAGATCCAGTGCATTGAAGTAGTCAGGAAAAATCGTGACGGCATCGATGCGCATTTTTAGGCCTCTGAAAGCTCTTCGAAGAGTCCGCCAGGAGGAGTTACAACCACTTCACCGGCTTTTACATCCACGGTCGGCACGAAGGCCTTGATGAAAGGTAGAAGAACCTCACCGGCCTCGGTCTTGATTGCCAGGCAGTCCTGGGCTGGCAGGTGATCAACACGGATTACCTGACCGATCAGTGCACCATCTCTGATGACCTTAAGGCCAATCAATTGGTGGTCGTACCAGGCATCTGGCTCTTCAGGTAGAACCTCTACATCGGCATCAACCAGCAGGATTGCCTTGATCAGAGTCTCAGCAGCGGTGCGGTCTTCGGCCTCATTTAGGAATAGGACCGGTGCTTGGTTGTAGTAGCGCAACTCTTTTACGGTTACGGTTTTACCGAACCATGGGGAGGAGTCAGGTACCTGAAGTTTCAGCACAGCACCTGGTGCAAAACGCACATCTGGGCTGTCTGTATATAGTTCGAGTTTGAACGCTCCCTTTAGGCCGTGGGCCTTGACCAAACGGCCAACTCGGAGCGTAGTCTTGCTAGAAATCTGTGTCCACCACGTCTACGCGGACTTTTTTACCGTCGGCTAGGGCGTTCACTAGCGTGCGGAGCGCTTTGGCGGTGCGGCCGTTGCGCCCGATCACACGACCCAGATCATCTGGGTGCACGTGAACCTCAAGCAAGTCTCCTCGCGAGGTTGATCGTGCAGTCACGGTTGCATCGTCTGGATTGTCAACGATGCCTTTGACTAGGTGTTCGAGCGCAGCGGCTAGCACTTATTAAGCCTCTTCGTTTACAGCAGCTTCTTCAGCAGCAGGAGCCTCAACGGCCTCGTCTGCTGCGTCTGCAACTGCATCTTCGATTGACTGGACTGCTTCTTCAGCTGCGTCAGCAGCCTCTGCGATTACGTCCTCAGCTGCGGCCTCAGCTGCTGGAGCTGCTTCCTCAACTGGTGCAACCTTGATCTCAGCCTTTGGGCGAAGAACGGTCTTCTTGGCACCGTCAACGATGAACTCAGCCTTTGGAGCCTTGGTCTGAACGGTGTTCTTTGCTGACTTGTCGCCCTGTGAAGCCTGTAGGTCACCGGTGAGCTTTAGTAGCACTGCTACCTGCTCAGTTGGCTGTGCGCCAACGCTTAGCCAGTACTGAGCGCGCTCAGAGTTGACCTCGATAAGTGATGGGTTCTCGGTCGGAATGTAACGACCAATTTCTTCGATGGCACGACCGTCACGCTTGGTGCGTGAGTCTGCTACAACGATGCGGTAGTGCGGCGCGCGGATTTTACCCATGCGCTTCAAGCGGATTTTTACAGCCACGATTGCTCCTGATTTTCGTAATGGTGCGAACGTTCAACCGTGAGCGTGGGGGCACACTCGGTGAAAAAGCTCTAGGGGTTGTCGTAATCGTTTGGTTAGAGGGTCAAACGGCGACAACCGCTCTATTCTGCCAGAAATTCGCCTCTGGCGCTAGTTTCTCGGGCTAGTTTCCCAATCCAAATGCAGAACCGGCAGAACCCGTTGCATCTGAACCAGGTTTATTGCCCGCCAGACGCGCCGCCTCCTCAGCCGCGCGCTTGGCTGGGTTTCCAGACTTTGAACCTTTTTTCTTGTCCTTTGCCTTTGACTTCCCGCCACCAAACGAGCCCATGCCCGGCATCTGCGGCATACCCGGCATCTGCGGCACACCTCCCTTGGCAACCGTCTTCATCATCTTGGCTGCCTGTTCAAACCGGTTGACCAGAGAATTAACATCAGTCACGGTCATGCCAGAACCCTTGGCAATACGGGCGCGGCGAGAACCATTCAAGATCTTTGGCTGGCGACGTTCTGCAGGCGTCATCGATCTGATGATTGCCTCGGTACGGTCAATTTCTCGTTCATCGAAGTTATCAAGTTGCTGACGCATCTGACCTGTACCCGGCATCATTGCCAGCATGCTCTTGAGGGAGCCCATTTTGCGCAGCTGCTGCATTTGCTCCATGAAGTCTTCAAGTGTGAAAGCATCTTTGGCCAGCTTTTCAGCCATGGCCCGTGCTTCGGCCTCATCAAAGGTTTTCTGAGTTTGCTCAATCAGGGTAAGAACGTCACCCATGTCCAGAATTCGGCTGGCCATGCGGTCTGGGTAGAACGGCTCGAAGGCATCAATGCCCTCGCCATTCGACGCAAAAATAATCGGTTTGCCGGTAACTGAGGCAACCGATAGCGCAGCACCACCGCGGGCATCACCGTCAAGCTTGGTCAAAACAACGCCGGTGATTCCAACGCCCTCGTCAAAAGCCTTGGCAACGTTCACCGCATCCTGGCCCAACATTGAGTCCACGACAAACAGGACTTCATCTGGGTCAACGGCCGCACGGATGTCTGATGCCTGCTGCATCAGTTCTTCGTCAACACCCAGGCGACCGGCTGTGTCGACAATCACCACGCTGAACATCTTTTGCTTGGCGTGCTTGATTGAATCTTGGGCAACCTTTACCGGATTACCTACTCCGTTGCCTGGCTCGGGTGCAAATACCGGAACATCTACTCGTTCGCCAACAACTTGGAGCTGATTTACGGCATTCGGGCGCTGAAGGTCGGCTGCAACCAAAATTGGGGTTTGCCCCTGGTCCTTCAACCACTTAGCCAGCTTTCCGGCAAGCGTGGTTTTACCGGCACCCTGTAGACCAGCCAGCATTATGACAGTCGGTGGGTTCTTAGCAAAAGTGAGCTTCTTTTGCTCGCCACCAAGAATTTGCACCAACTCTTCGTTCACGATTTGAACTACCTGCTGAGCCGGGTTTAGTGCTTTAGAAACCTCGTCGCCGAGCGCACGCTCGCGAACCGAACCGGTGAAGGCCTTGACTACGTCTAGAGCTACGTCAGCCTCGAGCAGTGCGCGGCGAATTTCACGCAGGGTGGCATCGATGTCAGCCGGGCTTAGTTTTCCCTTGCTGCGAAGGTTCTTGAAAGTATCGATCAAGCGATCTGAGAGATTTCCGAACATACGGGCTTTTCCTAACTAACTAGTCCGCGTGCAAATTCGCCGGCATCGAAGAAGGCAAAATCATTAATACCCTCGCCAACCCCGACCAGTTTCACTGGTATGCCAAGCTCGCGCTGGATTGAGAAGACAATGCCACCTTTGGCGGTGCCATCAAGTTTGGTGAGCACTACGCCGGTAACTTTGGCTACTTCGGCAAAGGCCTTGGCCTGGGCCAGCCCATTTTGACCGGTGGTTGCGTCGAGGACCAAAAGAACCTCAGAAATTTGAGCCTGCTTCTCAATCACCCGGCGAATTTTTTCAAGTTCGCCCATGAGGTCGATCTTGTTTTGAAGCCGCCCAGCGGTGTCAATTATGACGATGTCGGCATCGGCCTTAATCGCTGCCTCGACCGACTCAAATGCCACCGAAGCAGGGTCCTGACCCTCTTGCTTGGGTCTAATCAGCTGAGCGCCGGCTCTCTCAGCCCAAGTGGCAATCTGATCAACGGCAGCAGCCCTAAAGGTATCTGCCGCACCGATAAATACCGACCACTCGCCTTCGGTCAGCCAGTTTGCCAGCTTGCCGATAGTTGTGGTTTTACCAACGCCGTTAACACCAACGACTAGAAATACGTACGGAAGTTTTCCATCACTTAGGTTTAGGGCTGCGTCGTCACGCTGCAGCGCCCCCGCAATTACACCAGCCAGGATGTCCTTGAGCTCCTGCTCAGACTCTGCCCCTGATGCCTTGGCCTGGCGCTTTACTTCGTCAACAATTTCAATCGCGGCGTCGAGGCCGAAATCGGCTTGAATCAGTATGTCTTCGAGTTCATCGAGGTTTGCTGGGTCAAATTTGACCCGACTAAAAAGCGATCTAATGCCCTTGCGAGAGCTCCGTTTTGGAAGCTCTACTGCAACCAGATCGGCTGCAGCCTGAGGCTGTTCGGTAATCTCCGGCTCTTGAACCGGAAAGGCATCGGCATCGGGTTCCGGAACGGGAACGGGTTCAGCAACCGGCGCTGTATCAGGAAGGGTAACCGGAGCCGGTTCTGCAACAACTGGCGATTCGGAAGAGTCAGGTGCGTCCAGTGCCTCACGGACTTCAACCGGCGCCTCTTCCCCGCGCTTCTTCTTCCAGAACATAAAACCGGCCACTTTATTTGCTCTTCTCTAGCAGACGTTGACCGACCACGGCAGAAACGCCGTCTTGGCGCATCGAGACTCCATAAAGCGCATCGGCAATTTCCATGGTTCGCTTTTGGTGCGTAATGATGATCAACTGCGAGTTGGAGCGCAGGTCTTCGAAAATTTGAAGCAACCGGCCAAGGTTGGCATCGTCCAGCGCAGCTTCAACTTCGTCCATGACGTAGAACGGCGAAGGGCGCGCTTTGAAAATTGCCACCATGAGAGCCACAGCAGCCAATGAACGCTCACCACCAGACAACAAAGACAGGCGCTCAATACGCTTTCCGGCTGGCTTGACTGTAACTTCCAAGCCAGTGGTGAGCATGTCATCTGGGTTGGTCAAGAAAATCGAGCCAGTTCCGCCTGGGAACAGCGTTGGGAACACCTGCTCGAAGGCCTTGCGGGTGTCTTCAAAAGCGTCAGCAAAAATCACCTGCATTTTTGCATCCAGGTCTTCGATGATCTGCATCAAGTCTTTACGAGTCTGGGTTAGGTCTGCCAACTGTTCGGTGAGGAACTTATGTCTTGCTTCAAGAGCTGCAAATTCTTCAAGAGCTAGCGGGTTTACTCGACCCAATTTTTCAAATAGTCGCTCGGCCTCGCGCAGACGCCTTGACTGCTCATCGCGGTTAAAGGCCTTGAACCCACCATCGGCTGTTTCGTCTGGAATCGGCAACTCTGGATTGTATTCAGCAAGCAGAATCGACTGCTCCATACCGAGTTCATCGTTGGCTCGCGAAACTAGGTTCGATAGGTTTAGACGCTTTTCATGGTTTGCCAATTCCATGTCGTGAACATTTTGGGTGAGCGCTGCGAGTTTCATCTGAATCTCGGCAGTCTCTCCGCGCAGCTTAACTAGTTCGGCGTTTTGATTGGCGCGGGCAGTTTCCAGCTCGTGCAGTCGTACTCTCGCCTGGGTTGCGCTCTCAGCCACTGCTTCCATGACAATCGGTAGAGCGTCCAAAACTCGCTGGGCTGAGTCAAGCTGTGCCTTTTGTGCAGCTGCAGCCGCCTTTGACTTTTCGATGGCAACTTGAGCTTCACGTACCTGCGATCGAAGGTTACGACCCCGCTCAGTCTCGACCCGAACTCGCTCAACGGCCGCGCCCAAATCCACCCGCAACTCGAGTTCGCGCTGGCGCTCCTGCTCCAAGTTTTCAGCCAGGGTCTGGCGGTTTGCCAAATCTAGAGTTGGTCGCTCGCGCGCTGCAAATTCATCATGATCGACGATTGCTTGGTTTAGCTGACGTTCAGCTTCGCCAATTCCGAGCGCTGCCTGTTCAGCAACCCGGCCAAGTCTGGCAACTTCGGCTTCTGAAGCCTCAACCTGAACTCGCAAACGGCCTAGGCGCTCAGCATTGGTGGCTAGGGCTGCATCGTGCTCATTCAGGGCTGCCAGTGCATCTTTGGAGCTTTGCTTGGCTGCCTCTTCAGTCGAACGCGCCTGAGCAAGTTCAGCACGGCCCTTTTCAACTAGATCGGTAACCTCAGCCAAACGCTTTTCAGCTGCATCGCGTTGAGCAACAAGCTCAACTTTTGAAGGCTTATTAGAAGACCCACCACGGATGATGTTGTCCGAGAGGACGTCACCCTCGAGAGTGATAAGAGTGAACTTGTTGGCGTTGGCGTCCGAGGCATACAAGGCCCTGGCTGCATCGATGCTGTCAACTATGACCACACCGGCAAGCAGGTTTAGTATGCCTTGCGGGGCCTCGACAACTTCTGAGGCGGCGCGCGAGCCGGCAAGTTTTGGCACGTCAGGGCTGTTTTTGCCACCATCCACGTCAGCAATAATCAACTCAACGCGGCCACCCTGAGATTTCTTGAGGTGCTCGATGGCCGAAAGACCTTCGTCGCGAGAATCAGCAACCAAGGCGTCAGCCAGTGAACCGAGTGCCGCAGCAACAGCGACTTCAAACCCTTTTTGAATCTTCATGTGGCTTGCTACTAGCCCACGGATACCGCGCAATCCCGCAGCGGTCAGCTCGGTTGTACCGTCTTTTTGCTCCAGCGTTAAGTTCAGGGCGGAGCGTTTTGCCGCAAGCGAGTCACGCTCACGCTCGGCAACATGGATTTCATCCCGAAGTGCTTCAATGCGAGCCTGCGATTCCGAGACCGCCTTTTGGGCCGCTTCGTACCTAAGTTCGAGACCGTTGTCTGCCGGTGACTGCTGGTTTTGCAGCTGACTTTCGAGATTTTGGTACTCGGCTTTACGTGCTTCCAAGCGCTCATTGGCTTCGGCGAGCGCCTGTTGGTGACGAACAACCTCTCCCATGAGGCTGGCAAGCCGCGATTCTGCGATGTTTGCCTCATTGGCCAGCCTGGCCTTGTCTAGGTCAAACTTCGAGATCAGCGCGTTGGCCTCGGCAACTTCGTTGTCAAACTTTTCCAGAACATCGCGCGCTTCACTTCTAGACTTTTCAGCCTCGTGGAGTGCTTTTTGCAGGGCCTCGACCGATTGCGCTAATTCGACTGCTGTTGCTTCTGCGGCAAGTGCCTCGGCTTCAATAGATGCTGGGTCGACCTGCGCACCAGAGACCTCAGCCTGCGAGCCCAAAAGAGCAACCTTTTGAGTTGCGATAGAGAGCAGAGACCGGAGACGCTCCGCCAGCGAGTCGAACTGGTAAGCCAAATTGCGAGCCTGGTCGAGTTCGGTAGATACTTGGGCTGCCTCCAGCTGAGCCAAGCGAGCTGTATTTTCTGAGAGCAATTCCTGCAGGATGTTGCGCTCACCACGTCGATCCGACTCACTCTTGGCGGTTTCCTCGAGTGCTCGGTGGAGCTCTGTGATGTCTGCAGCCAAAATACGGGCTTTTGCATCTCGGACAACGGCAGCGATGCCCTGCGCTTCGCGGGCAACTTCTGCCTGTTGGCCAAGCGGCTTTAGCTGCCTGCGCACCTCGCCAGCTAGGTCATTAAGTCTGGTTAGGTTGGCCTGCATCGCCTCAAGCTTGCGCTGAGTCTTTTCTTTGCGGCGGCGGTGCTTCAAAATTCCAGCAGCTTCTTCGATGAATCCGCGGCGTTCTTCTGGCGTGGCACGAAGAACCGAATCCAGCTGACCTTGCCCGACGATAACGTGCATCTCGCGACCGAGACCTGAGTCGCTCAGGAGTTCTTGGACGTCCAACAACCTGACCGGCTCGCCGTTGATCGCGTACTCGCTACCGCCGTTGCGGAACAAGGTTCTCGAAATGGTTACTTCGGTGTAGTCAATTGGTAGAGCGCCATCGGAGTTATCGATGGTCAAAATTACTTCGGCTCGACCAAGGGGACCTTTGGTGCTGGTGCCAGCAAAGATTACGTCTTCCATCTTGCCGCCGCGGAGGCTCTTGGCGCCCTGCTCACCCATCACCCAGGCAAGCGCGTCAACTACGTTGGATTTACCGGAACCATTTGGCCCAACTACGGCGGTTACGCCTGGCTCAAAAGCAAATGTGGTTGGCTGTGCGAATGATTTAAATCCCTTGAGGGTGAGGCTCTTTAAGTACAAGCTGCCACCTGCCCCTCATTGCTCGAAATCGACTTTCGACAAAATTGCCGTAAAGGTCAAAAATACCCCACTTTTAGCGCAGTTTTTGGCACTTTGGACAGAAGTGCGAACCTCGGTTCATCCAGCTATCGCGCCGAATTGGTGTTCCACAACGCTTACACGGATTTCCGGTCATGCCGTAGGCGTTGAGCGAAACGGCAAAATAGCCGCTCTCCCCGTTTACATTTTTGTATTGCTCATCAAAACTTGTTCCGCCCTCAGCAACGGCGTCAGTCAGAATTTCGTGCACGTGCGCCAAAAGCTCACTGGACTTAGCCGGCGTCAAGGTAGCGGCAGGTTGGTCATAATGCAGTTTGGCCCGCCACAGGGCTTCATCGGCATAGATGTTGCCAATTCCGCTAAGTGTCTGCTGGTCTAGCAAGACTCGCTTAATTCCAGAGTTCTTTTTCTTGAATTTTGCTGTCACCTGCTGGGCATCAAAATTCTCGTCCAGAGGGTCTCTCCGAATGTGCGCCGCTTGTTCCGGAATCAGGTTTTGCCACCACTGCCCCGCACCAACTCCAGCACTGAAACCTCCAGGCTTACCATCGTCGGTCGGCACTAAGCGGTCGATAGCCAGCGAACCAAATAGGCGCTGATCTACAAATCTGAATTCATAGGGGCTACCGTCCACACCCCGGACGTGAATGACAACGCGCGTCAATTTGTCTTCGGTGAAACCTGGGGGTCGCAGCAACATTTGACCACTCATACCCAGATGTCCGACTAGGGCAAGGTTGTGTTCAGAGTTTTTGGTTGTCTCGAGCGGGTACCAGAGAAATTTTCCACGCCGGACAACACCCAGAATTTTTGAACCAATTAGCGTGGCTTTGAAGTCCTCTGGTCCACCCGGATGACGCTTGAGCGACCGCACATCCAGGATGTCGATAGCGGTGATGGTTGCGTTGGTTAGCGCTGGCGCCAAACCAGCACGGACAGTTTCAACTTCTGGTAACTCAGGCATTATTTAGCAGCGAGTTTTGCTAGAGCATCGATGGCGGCCTCGGTTTCAGCGCTCTTTCGTGACCGCCCCTGACCTTCACCTAGCAGGCGATCCCCTGAAGAAACTTTCGCGAAAAAGACTCGGTCGTGATCGGGCCCCTCATGAGTGGTGACATATGTAGGCACTGGTTTGCCTGAGGCTTGAAACCGCTCTTGCAGGGTTGTTTTTGGATCGCTGTTTTCACGCAGAGAATCAGTGTCTCTCAATAGCGGGAACACAAATCGGGCAACAAATTCTTGGGCAGCGTCTAGACCTTTAGAAACGTAAATTGCCCCGAGGATTGCCTCAAAGGCATCGGCAAGCAAATTTAGTTTGGTACGCCCACCGGTTTGCTCTTCACCCTTGCCTAGCCTCAAAAACTCGCCGACACCTAGCTCTGCGGCAATGCCGCTGAGTGCACGTGCTGAGACGACAGCGTTTTTGACTTTGGTGAGTTCGCCCTCAGATAGGTCGGTTAGTAGATCGTGAATGTGAGATGTAACAACAAAACCCAACACTGAGTCGCCTAGAAACTCTAGGCGCTCGTTGTTGGGTAGGTTGCCGTTCTCGTACGCATACGAGCGGTGAGTCAGTGCGAGCTCGAGCAGCTGAGGCTCGAGGTCAACGCCTAAGCGATTGCATAGAACGTTGAGGTTCATCGCGTGACCTTAAAAAGTTTTACGCGTCAGCGACCTTGCGGCCCTTGTACTCCATGAACAGCGCGTTGCCGGCTGAGTCGGTTACAAGCTTTGCGCGGTGAGGCAGGCTGTAGACGGTCTTGCCGTTTTCAATGGTCTTGACGAGAGTAACCTCGGCAGCCTTCCACTGTGAACGACGTGCGTGAGTGCGTGCTCGTGAGAGGCGTCTCTTTGGTACTGGCATGGTACTTACTCTTCCTTTTTTATGAAGCTTTCCAGGGCACTCCAACGCGTATCTACAGCGGCTTCGTGCACGTGATGAGGATTCTCAGCCAACTTCACACCACATTCTGGGCACAGGCCAAGACAGTTTTTTCTACAAACTGGGTGGAACGGGAGGCTTAGAACAACCGCATCACGGATAACTTGTTCAAGATCGATTTCTTCGTCTTCGACAACATAGTCATCCTCGTTAGTTAAAGAATAGGCGAAAAGCTCTTGAAAATCTACCTCAATCGGCAGTGTCAGCGGTTCTAGACATCTACTGCACTCGGCATCGGCATCGACAAACACCTCGCCGGTGGCCAAAATACCCTCGTGAACTGACTCGACACGGATGTCTAGATCGAGTTCAACGCCCTCAACGACCTTGGCGATACCCTCGCCAAACTCAGAGTTTGTGATGATGTCCAACTTGTATTCGCGCATGGCGCCGGGTTTGTGCATGATGTCACGCACTGAAATTAGGTACGGAGAAGCAGCCATTAGCCCTTTGCCTTTCTATTCGCCGAAGAAGAGGCTAACGCACGGGCAACTACCTCGGGAACATATTTCTGAACTGAGCCTTCAAGGTCAGCAACTTGCTTGACCAAGGTGCTCGAAATGTGACCGTGGATTGGATCGGCCGGAATGAAGCAGGTTTCGACATCAGCCAAATCGCGGTTTACCTGAGCCATCGGCAATTCGTAATCGAGGTCAACACTGGTTCTAAAGCCTTTTACCAAAGCTGTGGCGCCCACCATGCGGCAATAATTGACCAACAATCCTGAGTCCAGAGTATCGACCGTGATTTTCTTGGATTCAATACCAACCTCAGCCAGGCTTGCTCGAACAAGTTCCACACGCTCTTCACTGCTGAATCTTGGTGACTTTGCCGGGTTGTGAACCACCAGGATGTGCAGTTCATCAAATAGCTTGGCCGCGCGCTCAGCGATATCAAGGTGCCCGAACGTTATTGGATCAAAAGACCCCGGATACACGGCAATTGTTGGCATAGGACAAGGTTACCTAAGACTTGGCTAGGTTGGCCTGTCGCACAGAATCTTGATCAGCCAGAACTTGCGCTATGGCCGGTGACTTTTCGAGAGTTGGATCAGCCTCAAGCAGTTGTTCGGCGTCAACCCGTGCTGCCTGAATTAGCTTGGCGTCTTGAATCACTCGAAGTAGCCGAAGACTTGAGCGCCCGCCCGACTGGTTCTGACCAAGCACATCACCCTCGCGCCTTAACTCGAGGTCAATTTCACTGAGTTCAAAACCGTCGAGAGTAGACGCCACTGCCTTTACTCGTTCAAGCGCAAGTGATCCCTCTTCTGCGGAGGTGAGCAGAAGACACAAACCCGGATTTCCGCCTCGGCCGACGCGACCGCGCAATTGATGTAATTGACTCACACCGAATCGGTCGGCATCCAAGACAACCATGACCGTGGCGTTCGGAACGTCAACTCCAACTTCGATAACAGTAGTCGACACCAGAACATCGATCTCGCGAGCCGCAAATTTGGCCATGACATCGGCCTTTTCTTCCGATGACATTCGACCATGCAGGGTCTCAATTCGCAGCCCCTTGAGAGCGGGATTTAACCGAAGCGAGTCTGTCATGCCAATGGCTGACGAAAGCATCTGACGTGGTTTCTTGGCCAGCTCCAGTGCAGCCTGGTCAGTGCCATCCGAGAAGGTAAGTTCATCCTCAGCGGCACCGCCCGATTCTAGGAGCTCCTCTTCCGGATCATCCTCGTCAATTCTTGGGCACACCACAAAGGCCTGACGCCCATTTGAGACCTCTTCAGCAATCCGTTGCCAAGTCCGGGCCACGAGCGGCGCCTGGGCTAGCTGAACCACGTGCGAGGTTATGCCCTGTCTTCCGGCAGGGAGCTCCGTGAGAGTAGACACATCGAGGTCACCGAATACCGTGACGGCCAGGGTGCGCGGAATCGGGGTGGCTGTCATGGTGAGAACATGTGGCGGTAATTTGCCCTTTAGTCTCAGGGCTTCGCGCTGATCAACCCCGAATCGATGTTGTTCGTCGACAACAATGAGGCCGAGGTCTAAGAATTCAACTTTGTCAGCAATCAGCGCGTGGGTGCCGACCACGATTTGAGCCTTGCCACTGACCAACTGCAAGAGCGCCTTCTTGCGGTCAGCTACCGGCATTTGGCCGGTGAGCAGAGTAAGCCCCAACTCCTTACTTAGGTCGTCACCGAGAGTTTTCTGAATCGAGCGAAAATGCTGCGCAGCAAGTACCTCGGTAGGAGCTAGGAGCGCAGACTGACCCCCGGCATCAGCAACAACCAACATTGCCCTGAGCGCCACCAACGTTTTTCCTGAACCAACCTCACCCTGCAGCAAACGATTCATCGGATGAGCTCGAGCAAGGTCATCGGCAATTTGATTGCCCACGGATACCTGACCATTTGTGAGGGTAAAGGGCAAGGTCGCATCAAATTTGGCAAGCACGCCATTGGCTCTAGCGACTCTAGGAGTGGCCCGCACATGTTTTTTTTGAATTCTGCGGGTTAGCAGCGTGATCTGAAGCATAAAAGCCTCGTGATACTTGAGAGTATCGCGGGCGGTGCGCCAATCCTCATGGACTTCTGGACGGTGAATCTTTTGAATGGCCTCATGAAGGGGCAACAGACCAAGTCGTTGCACCAGGGCATCCGGTAATTCATCAACGATTGGGGCGAGAGTGTCTAGAACGATAGCCAAACTGCGCTGAATGGCCCAGGTGGTTACGGCTGAGGCTGCCGGGTAAATCGGAATCGGTAAATCAGCCCAGCGCTTGGCCTCTGCATCTGAAATCTCTTCGGGGAAGAGTTCGTAATCCGGGTGAGCCAGCTGTAGACGCCCCTGATAACTTCCGATTTTTCCGGCAAACAGTCCCCGATGACCTGGCCTCAGTTCTTTTTGCCGCCAGGCCTGATTGAAGAACGTGAGGGTCATTTTGCCGTGACCGTCAGTAATTAGAACTTCCAGGATGCTGCCGTTGCGCCCTTTCATGCGGCGCTCTTTGACTTCCAAAATATCGGCAACAACGGTGGCCGGCTCCCCCAAAGGAATTTCGCTGATTGGCGTTAGTGTGCCGCGGGATGCATACCGCCGGGGAAAATGCATGAGGAGGTCACCGACAGTTTTCAAGCCGAGGTGTTTGGCAAACGACTTGGCCGTGCGGTCCCCGAGGACTCGGTCTAGTGGCTCAGTCGGCAGTAGCATGCTTCTATCTTCGCCGACCCGAGCGCTATAGAAGGTAGGCTTGGCAAGTTATGACAAGAATCATCGGCGGAATAGCTGGCTCGAGACAACTCGCCAGCCCAGCAAAATCAACCCGGCCAACCAGCGACCGCATCCGTGAGGCAATTTTCAACCGCCTGGAAGCTCGCGACATGGTCGACAATAAACGAGTTTTGGATCTTTACGCCGGAACCGGCGCACTTGCTCTGGAGGCCATCAGTCGCGGAGCTATTTTTGCCATGATGGTCGAGCGCGATGGCAAAGCCGCTGCGGTCTGTGTAAAAAACACTCAGATGATCCAGAAGGCTATGGAAAAAGAGGGTTTCTACGACCAGGTAACCAAGGTTGCCAACAAAGCCGTTTCTTCATTTTTGAGCACCGATGTCCTCGAATACGATGTGGTTTTCATCGACCCACCTTATGAAATAAGCAACGAAGAGGTTTCCGAAAACCTCACCGCCCTGGTTCCGCGACTTGCTGCAGACGCCATCATCATGCTGGAGCGATCAAGCCGCAGTGGTCCTGTTGAACTACCGGCGGGTCTTGAGTTGGACGAAGAAAAAAACTACGGCGACACCACGGTTTTTTGGTTGAACAAGTCTGAATAAGTTCATAAAAAAAGACCTCCCGATGGGAGGTCTTTTTTATTGTCTAGTGGAAAAACCCTTTCAGGTTTCGTTCCTCTTGGCCGATGTAAATCTGCTGTGGGCGGCCGATTTTGGTCGCTGGATCCACATTCATTTCGCGCCAGTGAGCAATCCATCCCGGTAGTCGACCCATCGCGAACAATGCGGTGAACATGTGCGGAGGGAAACCAAGCGCCTTGTAGATTACACCGGTGTAGAAATCCACATTCGGGTAAAGCTTGCGCTCCTGGAAATAAGGGTCAGCCAGCGCAACGCCCTCAAGTTCTTTAGCGATGTCTAGCAGAGGGTCCTGCACACCAAGCTCAGCGAGGACCTTATCTGCGGTTGCCTTAACAATGCGAGCACGCGGGTCTAGGTTCTTGTAAACGCGGTGACCAAAGCCCATCAGACGGATTCCGTCTTCTTTGTTCTTGACTCGGTTAACGAATGACTGAACACCCTCTCCCGATTCACGAATTTGGGTGAGCATCTCGAGAACAGCCTCATTGGCACCGCCGTGGAGCGGACCAAACAGGGCATTGATGCCAGAGGAGATAGATGCAAACAGGTTTGCCTGGCTTGAACCAACAAGGCGCACCGTTGAAGTAGAGCAGTTCTGTTCGTGGTCTGCGTGCAGCACCAGGAGTGTGTCGAGAGCCTTGGTTACCACTGGGTTCTGCACGTATTCCTCGGCCATGTTGCCAAAGTTCAGGCGCAAGAAGTTCTCAACGTAAGAAAGTGAGTTATCTGGGTAAAGCAAAGCCTGACCCATGCTGTTCTTGTGCGCGTAGGCAGCCAAAACTGGCAACTTTGCCAGCAGGCGAATCGTTGACAGCTCAACCTGCTCTGGGTCGTGGGGATCCAAAGAATCCTGGTAGAAAGTTGATAGCGCAGAAACACCAGCAGCAAGCACAGCCATTGGGTGAGCGTTCTGAGGCATTGCCTGGAAAAGGTTTTTAAGGTCCTCGTGAACCAGCGTGTGGCGGCGGATACGCTCTTCGAAGCCACCTAGTTCTTCAGCGGTAGGTAGTTCACCGTAGATGAGCAACCATGCAGTTTCTAGAAAGCTCTTGTTGCCCGCCAATTGCTCGATTGGGTAGCCGCGGTGACGCAAAATGCCATTGGCACCGTCGATAAAGGTGATGGCTGACTTGGTTGATGCGGTGTTAACGAAACCCTGGTCATAAGCGGTAAGACCGGTTGTGGCTGTCAACTTTGAAATGTCGACAGCATCAGGTCCGTCTACGGCTGAAATAACTGGAAACTCGGCGGTGGTATTGCCGTAAGTAATCGTTACTTTGTCGCTCGAGGTCATCGAAGCTCCTACTGCTGGTGTTATGCCTTTTTAGGCGTTCTTCAAGCCTATGGCATCGCGCAACCTGCGCGCTCCCTCAGCGATTTTGTCGTCGGTTGCCGTGATAGAAAAACGAACGTGCTCGGTGCTGTGTTCGCCATAGAAGGTACCTGGAACCACGACGATTCCTAGCTCAGCCATTCGGTCCACGGTTTGCCAGCAATCCTCGTGAAGGGTTGCCCATAGGTACAGGCCAGCATCGCTGTCTGAAAGCTCAAAACCGTAATCGCGAACCGCTGCCAAAAGGATATCGCGGCGCTCTCGATAGATTTCTTTCTCAGCTGCTACGTGGTCTTCATCTCCGAGGGCTACAACCATGGCTCGCTGAACCGGGCCTGGGGTGTTGAGGCCAGAATGCATACGAAGGTTTACTAGGCCTTTGATAAGTGAGGCCTCGCCAACAGCAAATGCTGCGCGGTAGCCCGCCATGTTGGACTGCTTGCTCAGCGAATAAACAGCCAAAACACCTTCGTGTGAGCCGCCGCAAACGCGAGGATCAAGAACGGATGGGATCAACTTTTCTGACCATTCATTCCAACCCAGCTCGGCATAACATTCGTCGCTGGCGATCAGGGCGCCCAATTCGCGAGCTCGGTCAACGGCGGCCTTCATCTCGGCAACGTCAAGAACTCGACCATCCGGGTTGCCAGGAGAGTTGATCCAAATTAACTTTGCGTTGCTTGGCCACTTGGCAGGATCATCTTCAGAAATAATCTCGGCCCCACAAAGTGCAGCACCAACCACATAGGCCGTGTAGGCCACCTTTGGCTGGACCACGACATCGCCCGGACCGAGACCCATCAGCAGCGGCAACCAAGAAATCAGCTCTTTAGAACCGATGGTCGGCATGACCTGTTCAGGCTTTAGACCTGGAACTCCTCGGCGGCGCTCAAACCACTCAACCACGGCGGCCTTGAACTCTGGCGAGCCACCGGTTGAAGGGTACCCGGGTGCGTTTGACGAAGCGTTAAGCGCATCTTGAATAATCGATGGAGTTGGATCAACCGGGGATCCCACAGATAGGTCGACTGCGCCACCTGGGTGAAGAGCTGCTTTGGCCGCGAATGGCTTTAGCTGCTCCCACGGATACTCGGGCAGTCGATCGAACACTATTACTCGCCCTGTGGCGGAAGTGCGGTGATTACCGAGTGGTCTAGGTCAAGCTTGCCGACTTTGGCAGCTCCGCCTGGTGAACCAATCTCGCTGAAAAACTCTACGTTGGCCTTGTAGTAGTCAGACCACTGTGATGGCAGGTCATCCTCGTAGTAGATTGCCTCGACCGGGCAAACAGGCTCACAGGCACCACAGTCAACACACTCATCCGGGTGGATGTAAAGCATGCGGTCACCCTCGTAAATGCAGTCGACTGGGCACTCTTCAATACATGCCTTGTCCTTGACGTCAACGCAAGGTAGTGCGATTACATAAGTCATGGGTGATCCTTTCGTTTCTAAGTTCTAGTTTAACGATGCCCGCGCGAACTTCTGCGCCAAGCACCCGGTTGAACACGGGGAAAAAGAATAATAAAGGCACAAATTCCGATCGAACCGAAGGCCCAAAAGGTTCCAATGTCATTGCCCGGAATGAAGAGCTCCCCGCCGGGTTGCCGCTGCGATAGCCAAAAAATAGTCGCGCTCAGGCCCGCGGTGAGCAAATACAGGGCTCCCCTGGATCGACGCATAAGACGCAGACCTAGCGCTATCGATGCTGTCATGATCAAAGCAACGATGAGCCCCAGCTGCGTTTGAGCTGGGTCATTGGCCCGCACCTGGTGAAGCATGGTGCCGGCAAAGGCAAAAAGCACGCCCAGCGGCAGGGCCCAGAACGACGATAGGAACGGCTTCCAGTGAGCAAAACGACTAATTGACTGTCTACGGAGTCGCTCAGGGCGGTCATAACGGATTTCTTTGCCCGGCACGACCGAATAGGTCTCGGCGTGAACTGCGACCTGGCTAGCGTGCGCCTCTAGAGCCGCCTTCTTGACCAACGCGGTCTTGGCATCACCGATTTCAACGTCAAAGCGCTCACGCGGTTCTGCAATTACCCAAAACTCAGGCGCACGACCACTTTTCTGCTTGATGATTCGACGAATAGCCATCGAAGTTGCTTCAAAAGCCATTTTGTGGTCCGGGTGACCAAAACCGCCTCGACTGTTGTAGGTCAAGACCACATCGGGGTTGAAATCTGATATTGCCTTGGCGATGTCGTCAGCAATCACCGATGTTGCTGCGGCAGACAACGCCATTTCATCTAGGTCGCGAGGTTTTGCAGGCTTACCCATCGAGTTGATCCGAAGGCCGGAATCAAGATAGGCGCGAGTTCCGGCGAACGCATGACGCACATTTCCAAAAGCAGCCAAGGCTTCGCGTAATTCGGTGGCCCGGAAAGAGCCCATGGCCTGTAGGTTACCTTCGAGGGCGCGCAGCTCATCGAGCTTCACCTTGCCTCGCTCACCGCGAGTGAGCGTGAAAACCATGACCTCAGCCTTCTTGGCCACAGTGTCTGCAATTACATGGCCGGTGAAGAGGCTTTCGTCATCTGGGTGCGCATGCACGATGAAGAGACGTTTTGGATTGAACTTTGCCTTTGCCATACAAACACTTTAGGCGATTACAAAAAAATCCCCGACCACCTAAGCGGCCGGGGACTTTTCGAGATTTACTACTTGCCTTCGCTGGCGTTCTTGCGCTGTGATGCTAGACGAGCACGAAGGTTTGAGTCCAGCTCAACCTTGCGAATGCGGGTAGCCTCAGGGGTTACCTCAACACACTCATCTTCGCGAGCAAACTCTAGACACTCTTCAAGTGAAAGGGTGCGTGGCGGGGTCAGTGACTGGAACTCATCAGAAGAAGAAGCACGCATGTTGGTGAGCTTCTTTTCTTTGGTGATGTTGACTTCCATGTCGTCGGCTCGTGAGTTCTCGCCGATAACCATACCTGCGTAAACCTCGCTGGTTGGCTGAACGAAGAACGAACCGCGCTCCTGCAGACCGATCATTGCAAACGGAGTTACCACACCGGCACGGTCAGCTACAAGAGAGCCGTTGTTACGGGTAGTGATGTCGCCAGCCCATACGTCGTATCCAGCTGAGATCGCGTTGGCGATACCGGTTCCCTTGGTTTGAGTTAGGAACTCGGTGCGGAAACCGATTAGACCGCGGCTAGGCACACGGAACTCCATGCGGGTCCAGCCGGTTGCGTTTGCAACCATGTTGGTCATCTGACCCTTGCGGGCAGCAAGCAACTGGGTCATTGCACCCAAGAACTCTTCTGGCACGTCGATGGTTAGGTCTTCGTATGGCTCGTGCAATTTGCCATCGATACGCTTGGTAACCACCTGTGGCTTACCAACGGTTAGTTCGTAGCCTTCGCGACGCATCTGCTCAACAAGAATTGCAAGTGCAAGCTCTCCACGACCCTGGACTTCCCATGCGTCTGGACGCTCGGTAGGCAGAACTTTCAGCGAAACGTTACCGATTAGCTCCTTGTCAAGGCGGTCCTTTACAAGTCGAGCGGTAACCTTTGCACCCTTAACACGACCGGCCATCGGTGAGGTGTTGATACCGATAGTCATCGAGATGGCTGGGTCGTCAACGGTAATCATCGGAAGCGGACGAACGTCGTTCGGGTCGGCCAAAGTTTCACCAATGGTGATCTCTTCGATACCTGCAACAGCAACGATGTCACCTGGGTTGGCTTCCTCGGTCGGGAAGCGCTCAAGCGCCTTGGTCTTTAGAAGCTCGGTGATCTTCACGTTCTGAGTAGTGCCATCCTGGCGAACCCACGCAACCTGCTGGCCCTTACGAAGGGTGCCGTTGAAAATGCGTAGCAGCGCCAAACGTCCCAAGAACGGCGAAGCATCTAGGTTGGTGACGTGCGCCTGTAGCGGAGCCTCGTCGTCGTACTGAGGTGCAGGAATGTACTGCATGATTGCGCCGAATAGTGGCTCTAGGTTTTCACCCTCAGGTAGGGTGCCATCAGCAGGCTTGGTTAGCGATGCGATTCCGGCTCGTCCTGATGCGTAAATGATTGGCAACTCGAGGATGCCATCGATGTCTAGGTCTGGAACTGTGTCGTGTAGGTCAGAAGCTAGACCCAAAAGCAGGTCGTGGGTTTCTTCAACGACCTCGTCGATGCGAGCATCGGCACGGTCGGTCTTGTTCACCAAAAGGATTACCGGGAGCTTGGCTTCTAGAGCCTTGCGAAGAACAAATCGGGTCTGTGGCAATGGGCCTTCAGACGCGTCAACCAAAAGAACAACGCCGTCAACCATTGATAGACCGCGCTCAACCTCGCCACCGAAGTCGGCGTGACCCGGGGTGTCAATTACGTTGATGGTGATTTCTTTACCGTTTGAGTGGTCGCCCTTGTAGGCAATCGCGGTGTTCTTGGCGAGGATGGTAATACCCTTCTCGCGCTCAAGGTCACCCGAGTCCATAACGCGCTCGCCAACGGCGGCGTGGTCACTGAACGAACCGGTCTGGCGAAGCATGGCATCAACCAAAGTGGTCTTACCGTGGTCTACGTGGGCAACAATCGCAACGTTGCGCAAATCATCTCTGGTGGCCTGAGCCATAGGAACATCCTCTTTTGAGCGCGCCAAGCAAATCAAAGCTGGCACAGAAATTAATTAGGGGGTGCAGAATTGCATCTTTGAGCCCCTGCCCTCTTATTCTATCGGGACAAAGGCAGTTAGCCTAGGGATGTGACGGACGACGCGGTGAACCATGAGTAAATCTTCAAACTTCAAAGTTGAGATCTGGATCGTGCTAGCCCTGAGTTTAGGAGCCTCGGCTGTTTACTCAACTGTCTCGCTGATCAACAAACTGACTGCTCCATCAGGCCTAGCTGGTCAGACCACCAGCATCAACCCATCTCTGGCGCGGGCCGAGTGGCTTGATTTCACCTATCAAATTCTGGGAATCACGTTTGGTTTGGCGCCGGTTGCGCTGGCCTTGTATTTGGTTTGGCAATCTGATGGAAACCCGCTCAAACGCCTTTCGCTAACTTTCGAAAAACCATCCTTTTGGATTACTCGAGGCTTGGGCCTAGCTGCACTTATTGGGATACCTGGAATCGGCCTTTACGTAGCTGCTCGACTATTGGGGCTTTCCAGCAAAATCCTGCCCGCCGAGCTGCCGGATTACTGGTGGGTTGTCCCGGTGCTTCTCTTGGCCGCAGTCAAAGCTGCCGTGCTTGAAGAAGTCATAGTGGTTGGATTCTTATTCGACCGTCTCGAAAAAATTGGTTTTAGTTGGGCTAAACAGCTATGGATTAGTTCGATCCTTCGAGCCAGCTACCACCTTTACCAAGGTTTTGGCGGTTTTGTCGGCAACTTGGTTATGGGGTTAGTTTTCGGACTCGCCTACAAAAAATGGGGTCGCCTAACACCCTTGGTCGTGGCGCACTTTTTGCTAGATGCGATTTCTTTTGTTGGCTTTGCACTAATCGGTAACAATCTGCCGCTGCCGTAGAGCTGTCGCAGGCAAGACTGCTACATTTGACGCAGTTGCCCTAAACCAGCAACCCTTTTGCCTAGAGCAGGGAAAGTCCGGTGAGAATCCGGCGCTGACCCGCAACCGTAAGCCTTTTTGGTAAGT
Source organism: Rhodoluna sp. KAS3 (assembly GCF_026000575.1). Classification (NCBI taxonomy): domain Bacteria; kingdom Bacillati; phylum Actinomycetota; class Actinomycetes; order Micrococcales; family Microbacteriaceae; genus Rhodoluna; species Rhodoluna sp. KAS3. The sequence continues at coordinate 886,326 of NZ_AP026910.1, forward strand.
CGGAATGCCTGCCTGACAGCAATTGACTCCTTATTCACCGTCGAGGTCTACGGTCGGAGTCGAATGGTTCCATACCTTTCGTCTTCGCATTCAGATCGCATAAAGCGAAAGGTTTCAAAATGTTTGGAACTAAATCTGGATTGCGCAAACTTGTTGCAATCACATCAATAACCGCCACACTTTCACTCGTTGCGCCAACAGCGGCAGTTGCGGCTCCCCCATACCAAACCACCGTTTCATACCTGAGCGGCAAGTTTGTGAGCGGAAAATATCTGGCCGGCTTCAGCGCAGGTTCGAAAGATTTTGGCATGTCGATCGAGGCCTTGCTTCAGCTGAATGCTGGCGGGCATGATCTGGCCAAACTGGGCTCCAAGGCACAGTACCTGCTCAACACAAAATCTGTGGTCGGTGACGTTGTTGCCCGAACGGGATATGTCTTCAACACCGATGCCAACAAGACCCTAAATGTTGGCTTGGCTGGCAAGTACCTGTTTGTATCACGAGCACTTGAAGTGCCAGCTGAGTATTTGCAGTATCAGATCTTCAAGGAGCTGAAGACCCGAATTGCTGCCGACGGCACCGTCTACGGTGCAACCAACGACTTTGACTATGCCTGGGTTGCTTTGGGTTTGAACGCCTACCTCGAGCACACACTGGCGAACAAAGTAATTCAAAAGCTGATCACTCGCCAAAACACAGATGGCGGCTTTAGCTCGTACGGAACCGCCAGCTCGGCTGACGCCACCGGCCTTGCACTGCAGGCACTGTCACTCCGCCGCTGGTTCGGCAACGCCACAGAAGACAAAGCTCGTTCGACAGCAATTGGCAAGGCGCTTAGCTATGTCCGTAAAACCGACTCTGGCGACAGCCACATTGAGTCCGATTACGGATACGACGTCAACGGCACGGCATACGTGGCAATGGGACTGAAGGCTGCCGGCAAACTAGAGGAGGCTAAGCCTTACCGAATCTGGCTGAAATCTAAGCTGGCCTCGACCGGCGGATTCACCGTGCCATGGAGCTCTGGCAGCGCTGACGTGATGGCCACTTCTCAGGCATACGTACCGCTGATTGCCAAGAGCTACCTAGATCTACTTACCGACTGAGCATGCCAAAAGGCTTAGTGCTGACCCTAGGCCTACTGCTAGCCGCAGTAGGCCTATTCGGGGTCCTCTCGAAAAACCCAGCATCCACGCCAGCACCTGAATCGAGCGCTGTCAGCAGTGGGCCGTGCCTGGATTCTGGGGTGACTCTAGTGATTGATTTTGGGTCTGAATCAGCTCTGGAAAGCAAAGTTTCATGCCTACAAGATTTTGCGGGCAATGGCTGGCAATTGCTAGAAGAAGCTGATTTGGCACCAACCGGAACAAGTCAATACCCAGCAGCGTTTGTTTGCCGCATCGGCGGATGGCCTACCGAAACTGCACAGGATTGCCTTGACACCCCCAGCTATCAAGAAGGCACCTGGGTTTACTTCAAATCTCTAGCCGGTGAGTGGGTCAGAAGCGGACAGGGTGCAGCCGACCCGAACAATCGAGTTGCCTGCGGAGCGGCGGAGGGCTGGGTGTTCATCACGCCGAACACACCTAAATCCGAGCAATCACCATCGGCGTCCGTTCCAGAACTTACCTGTGCCACCAAATAGGCCATGTTCAAGACTTTGACCGCACAGGTACACCCCGGAGTTTGGTGGCTACTTGGCCTGTCCTTTGCCGTCGCAGCAAGCTTGCAGGACTTTTGGCTCCCGCTTGCAATTATTTGCCTGACAGCCGTTGCCCTCGCATCTGCTGGAGCCGCCGAAAACGCAGTGCGGCAAACCCTTCGGCTCTACCTAATCCTGGCAATCCTGGTGGTTTTAGTCAGAGTTTCTTTTCGAGTTATTTTCAATTTTCCAGACCCCACTAAACCGGTCTTTTTGAACCTTCCTCTAATCAACCTAGATCTAGGATTTGGCACGGTTACCTCGCTCTTCGGGCCGGTATCGCTGGCGTCAATTACTTCAGGCCTCACCGATGGCTTGCGACTGGCAGCGATAATCCTGGCCGTGGCCATGGCAAACAGCTTGGCCAACCCAAAACGACTTTTGAAGAGCACGCCGGCAGCACTCTACGAGCTGGCCACAGCAGCCGTAGTGGCGATTAATCTTGCGCCGCAGCTTATTTCAAGCCTCCAGCGAGTCAGAAAAGCTCGCGAGCTGAGAGGGCGAAGTCGAAAAGTTACCGCACTGACTGGCACGATTATTCCGGCGCTGGAAGACACGATTGACAGCTCTCTAGATTTGGCAGCAAGCATGGCATCCCGAGGTTTCGGAAGGCGTGGGCCAGTGCCAGCTGTTCAGCTACGGCAGACCCGTCTCCTAACATTGACAGCGCTGGTTGCGATGATTTTTGCCATTTTCTCGATGCTGAGTGTTGGGCTGAGCGACCTGGTAACCCCAATTAGCTTTTTTATCGCCTTGATAGCCAGTCTTACCTCAGTGAAACTTGCTTCGCGACACGGAGTTAGAACTCGATTTCGAGTCCACGCCTGGGCAGCAGCTGATTTTGCAATCATGGGCCTGAGCGCCTCCATAGTCTTCGTTGGCTTCTGGTTTGGAGGCTAATGTGATCAAGACTTCAAACCTGACCCTTGGGTATAAATCGAGCGAGACTCCGATCCTAAGAAATGTCAACCTATCCGTTGCTGCTGGCGAGATGGTTTTGGTTTGCGGCCCCACCGGGAGCGGAAAATCAACACTCCTGAAGTGCCTTAACTCACTAGCCCCTGCATTCACCGGAGGGACTCTCACCGGGTCGGTCTCAATCGACGGACAAATCACCTCTGGAGCCGCTCCCCACGAAATTGCTCACCTGGTTGGCTATGTGAACCAGCAGCCAGAAGGTGGGTTTGTGTCTGAAACAGTTGAGGATGAGCTGGTTTTCGGCATGGAGCAACTAGGTGTTACGCCAGCTGAAATGGCCAGCAACCTTGCTCGGGTGGCCGAGATTTTTGATCTTGCTGCGGTTCTGGATCGACGACTCAGTGAGCTTTCGGGTGGGCAACAGCAAAAAGTCGCTATCGCCGCCGCTGTTGCAGCAGGCCAAAAGGTTCTGTTGCTAGATGAACCGACCTCAGCGCTTTCACCGTCGACAGCAGCCGAGTTGCTGTCCCTTCTAAAAAAACTGAGCACCGATGAGGGCATCACGGTGATTCTCGTTGAACATCGAATCGAACGGGTGCTTGAGTTAGTTGATTCCGTGGTCATGGTGCACGGTGACGGTTCAGTGACCCAGGGCGACAAAACAACCCAATTCAGCGACTCCAGATGCGCCCCGCCGCTCATCGAACTAAGTCAAAAACTGGGATGGGCCCCGGTGGCCACCGACGTCTCAGAGGCACGAAATCACTGGCGTGAATCCAATCCGAAATTCCGCCCTCGTGTTGCTCTGAAACCTCATCCAGAAATTGCCCTGAGCGTCCGCGAGCTCGATGTCAATTACGGTAGTGAAGCCGCCGTATCAGGAGTCACTTTTGACCTGCCGTTCGGCTCCATCTCGGCTCTGATGGGGCAAAACGGAGCGGGAAAAACCAGCCTGGTTAGCGCTATCAGGGATCCGAAATTAATCTCTTCCGGAACAGTGATTTTGGGTGAGCGCAGCACCACCGACCTGTCGTTGCAAGAGCTGCTTCGAGCAGTGACCATGGTTCCGCAGAAGGCCTCTGACCTGCTTTTTCTGAATTCGATCGGTAAGGAGTTGCAGGAGTCCGACAATTTCGGCGGGCTTTCGGCAGGATCAACAGCCCGTTTGCTGACTAGATTGAACGGCAGACTGGACCCTAATCAGCACCCTCGAGACCTCTCAGCTGGACAAAAACTTTCGTTAGTTCTGGCCATGCAGTTGGCCAATGGGGCGCGTGTCCTACTGCTAGACGAGCCGACTCGTGGTCTCGACTATTTTGCCAAGCGCCAACTGGCCGAACAGTTAAAGTCACTGCAAGTCTCGGGTGCATGCATCTTGGTGGCTTCGCATGACGTGGAGTTTATTGCTCAAATCGCCGACCGCGTGCTCCTCTTAGATCAGGGCAAACTTATCCAGGACTGCGCTCCCGAAGACCTGCTTGGATTTCAAAAACCATTCGAAACTCAAATTGCGCAGGTCTCAGAATCGCCCGACCTCATTTCAATTAGTCAGGTGGTCGAACTCTGATGAAATTCAAACACCAAGCCATGAGAGCCCTGACTCTGTCACTCGCTGCCGTGGCGGCGCTGATGATGTTTACCTGGCCACTGGTTATCGGGGTAACTGCCCAGAGTGAAGCTGAAATTGCCCAGACAGCATTTTTGGTACTGATGCCACTGGTTCTTGTTTTGCTACTGATCGAATTTTCAACCGGCGGAATCGATGCCCGACAAATTGCCCTCTTAGGCGTTCTAACTGCGCTCAATGCTGTGATTCGCATGCTGGGCGCCGGAACCGCCGGCGTGGAGACAGCATTTTTTCTCATCATTATCGCTGCCTACGTTTTTGGGCCAAGTTTTGGATTTCTCTTCGGAGCGCTGTCGCTGCTGGTTTCAGGACTGCTCACGGGCGGTATTGGCCCGTGGTTACCGTTTCAAATGATGGCCGCTGCCTTGGTTGGACTAGCAGCTGGTGCATTGCCAAAAGTAAGCCGAACTTGGCTCCAATTCCTGATGCTTTGCGGGTACGCATTCGTCGCCAGTTTTTTCTATGGCGGATTGATGACCCTTTGGAATTGGCCATTTCTTGCCGGAACTGGGACTTCAATCTCGTATGTAGCCGGTGCGAGCCTCATCGAGAACCTAACCAGATTCGTTCAGTATGAACTCTTCACCGGTGGTCTGATATGGGACTTTGGTCGAGCGATAACTACATCAGTTTTGATCTTGTTAACGGCACCAGCCCTGCTGGCCACTCTGAATCGAGCAGCAAACAGGGCTGGTTTTGTGAAGCTACCGGATTAGAAAACCGGAAGAATTACCACTGCCTGAAGAACCGCAGCTGCAGCGCTGAACAGGAACAGCTTTGAAGTCATCTTCCAGGTGTATTTGTTCTCACCACGAACTGTGTGCATGATGTGCGCTACTGCCATGGTCAGAGCCAAACCAGCTGCTGCCAATACACCCCAAATTTGTGCCCAGGCAAAACCTGGAACAAAGTAGGCAGCAAGAGGCGCCAGGATGATGCCAACCGCACCAAGAAGCTCAACCCAAGCAATTAGACGAACCAAGCCAAACGGAATGTTGGCAACCCAGCCAAAACCTGCGCCAAGCAGGGTCTCTTTAGTTGCAGTGGCCTTGAACTTGCCGGCCTTGTAGAAGCTGAACGCGACCAAAGCTGAAAGCGCCAGACCCGCGATTGCATAAACGATGTTCATTGAAGTTCCTTTTATAGTCTTGAATTTCGGATCATTCCGATTTACAGTAGTTAGTAAAGCATGGGTTGACTAAATTAGTCAAGTAGCCCTTTACAAAAAGTTACGAGTTAGGAGTCGCGATGGAAATCAAGGCACTTTGCGAACGCCAGGATGACGGCTGGTTGATTGCCGTGCCGGAACTCGGCAACTTTAAGACCACTGCCAAGCGCCTGGATAAGGCAACCGAGCAAATCAAACTGCTTGCCGAGCAAACCACCGGCGAGTCCAAGTGCGACATCGTGGTCAAGGTTGAAGCGGTTATGCCTGGAATCATCTGCGACATCGAATCAGCTCAAGCAAAAATGCGCGAGGCAACCCGCCTTCAAGAAGAAGCTTCTAACGAGATTCGCGATGTGGTCGGACGCATGCGTGATCGCGGCTTGACGATGCGAGACATCGCAGTGTTGCTTGGAGTTACACCTCAGCGCGTGGCTCAATTGGCGCCTTGCACCGAAGAATCAGTAGTCGCCTAGCTAGACACGCCAGGTTGGTAGTCGCCAACCGAGCCCAACCGCGATCATTCGGAGTGCAACGATGGCTGCGGCCGAAATACTGACCGACCAAAACGCACCCCAGTTGAGAGCGTTAAGCAAAACCACTAGCCAGGCCCCGGCAAACGCCACCACTGCGTAAGGCTGGTGGTCATTGAAAGCGCGTGGAATTTCATTTACCACCACGTCTCGCAAAACGCCACCAAAGACCGGTGTGATCACACCCATAATTACCGCGATGATCGCCGGCATTCCAGCCTCAATAGCAATCTGAGTACCCGTTGCGGCAAAAATGCCTAACCCAAGCGCATCTGGCCATTGCATCGAGCGTTCAGTTAGTTCAATGTGACGGGCGCGCATAAAGAGCAGCGCTAGCGCGCAGAGACCAAGAATCACCCAAATCCAGCCCCAGTTTTCAACCCAAAAAAATGGCCGGCGGTCCAAGAGAATGTCACGAAGTGTTCCGCCGCCGAAGGCAGCCAGCGCGGTGACAATTGCCATGCCGACAAGATCAAGCCGCTTACGGGCAGCCTCGATCAAACCGGAAAGGGCAAACGCCAATGTACCAATTACCTCGAAGGCTAGGGCGCCATAGGAGACTAACCATTCGGCAACGGAAGAGGCTGAGGACATAGGTTAATCGTAGAGCAAGGCCAAGGACGAGTTCCCAAGGGCTGAAACTGGATTCGGTTAAACACTAAAACCCCCTATTTCTAGGGGGTTTTGCGCTATGGGATGACTCGTAGCTTCTTGCCGAAACAAAAGCCTGAGTGGAGATGGGGGGAATTGAACCCCCGTCCAATACAGAGTTTCTGACTCTTCTACGGGTGTAGCTTCAATAAGGTTCTACTCGGCCCCGGCACTAGCTTGAAGCGACATATCCGACGGGCCCAGCCAAAGTGAAAGTCCCGAGCAGCCCTTAGGCACAACTACTCAGCAAGATCTCTAAATGACGCTAGGGTTCAGAACGAAATCAAATCTGATCTAACGGACTTCGGGGCTAGCGCTATTAAGCAGCTAGGGCGAAGTCGGTGCGTGATGATTTAGCACCTATAGTTTGCAGCGGACATTAACGAGTTGACGCTACATTCTCGACCCGCTTCTTCCAGTTACACATGCACTGTCGAAACCGATCATCCCCATATTTAGTTATCATCACCCCGAAAGACCTAACCTAAACGTCTGGGCCTTGATCTTTTGGGGTTATCTCAAGAATAAGCCCTACCGCCGACAATAGGCTGTGGTTTCCCTGAGAGGACTGGATTGACTGTTACCAGTCCTTGCCCTTAGTCGACATCGCGCGGGCTGCCTCACGTTTGTCCGTCTGCTCCTTGAGCGTCTGGCGCTTGTCATACTCGCGCTTTCCCTTTGCTAGAGCAAGCTCGACTTTGGCACGGCCATCTTTGAAGTAAATCGATAGCGGCACCAAAGTAAAACCAGATTCCTTGATTTTGCCCATCAATTTATAAATCTCATGACCGTTCAAAAGCAACTTGCGCTTGCGACGGGCCGGATGGTTGTTCCAAGTGGCCTGGGTGTACTCAGGAATATGCACGTTCTCTAGCCAAACCTCGCCACCCTCGATGGTGGCATATCCGTCTACAAGAGAGGCTCGGCCAGCCCTCAGGGACTTAACCTCTGGACCGGTTAGCACCATGCCAGCCTCGTACACGTCAATAATTAGGTAGTCGTGACGGGCCTTGCGGTTGCTGGCAACAACCTTTTGTCCACGTTCTCTTGGCATAAGGGTTCTATATTCGCAGGTATCTGCGGATAGCCAAACCAGAGGCCCCGGCAGCCAGGACAATTCCAGCAGCAATCAGCAGCGGAACCACGAGCAATCCATCAGCCAGCGTTACAAAGCTGGTGAACGGTAGACGTTCGGCCAGGTAACCCTGCACAAAGAATTGAACGATTCCAAGAACCGCACCGCCAGCCAATACCGATCCAATCGTGGCCGCGACAACACCCTCAAGGATGAATGGCAGTTGGATGTAGAAGTTGCTGGCACCGACAAGACGCATGATTCCCAGCTCACGCCGGCGACTAAACGCACTCAGTCTGATTGTGGTTGAAATCAGCAGGGCAGCTGAGAAAAGCATGAGAACCGCAACACCGATGGACGCGATCGACGCAGCGTTGAGAATGCTAAAGATTTGATCTAGGTAGGTTCGCTGATCGCGCACTTCTTCAACTCCGGCCACGCCACCAAAACTCTCGGCAATGATTTGGCTCTGAGTTGAATCTTCAAGCTTTACCCAGAAGGTCTCGTTGAGCTGATTCTTCGAAACGTACTTTGCAACGGCGTTGTCCTTGAACTGCTCCTGGAAAGTCGCGTAGGCCTGATCGTGATCCTCGAAGTAGTACTTTTCAACGTAGGCAGCCAAAGTCGGCGAGTTGAGCTTCTCTTCGACAGCAGCCTTCAGGTCATCCGAAGCCTCCCCCTGAGGGCAAACATCCGCCGGCGAAACTTCGCTGCAGAGGTAGATTGCCACCTGGGCTCGGTCGTACCAGTAGTTTTTCATCTGGCCAATTTGAAGCTGTAGCAGCGACGCGGTTCCTACGAAAGTCAACGAAATAAAGGTGACCAAAATCACCGATACCACCATCGATAAGTTGCGGAATAGGCCCTGACGGATCTCGCTCAAAAGAAATTTCATCGGTAAGAGCCACCCACTTCATCACGAATAATCACACCGTGCTGAAGCTCAACCACGCGCTTCTTGAGGCGGTCGACTATGCCCCGGTCGTGGGTTGCCATAACCACCGTCGTGCCATTTAGGTTGATGCGCTCGATCAGAGCCATAATCTCTTCTGAAGTTGACGGATCAAGGTTTCCGGTCGGTTCGTCAGCTAGCAAAATCGCAGGTTTGTTGACAATCGCGCGGGCCAGGGCAACTCTCTGCTGCTCTCCACCCGATAGCTCACTTGGCAGGCGGTCTGCTTTACCTTCAAGTCCGACAAGCCTCAAAACATCTGGCACTGCCTCTTGAATGAAACCCTGAGACTTGCCAATAACCTCGAGGCTAAAAGCAACGTTTTGCGCAATGGTCTTGTTAGGCAACAACCTGAAATCCTGAAAAACAACTCCAAGGCGCCTGCGGAAGAATGGGATTCGGCGGCTCGGAATACCGACTAGGTTTTCACCGAGCACATGGACTGAGCCTGATGTCGGAACGTCCTCGCGCAACATTAGGCGCATAAGCGAGGATTTGCCAGAGCCAGAGGCTCCAACCAGAAAGACAAAATCACCCTTCTCAATTTCGAGAGAAACAGCATTCAAAGCCGGCCGAGGCGAGCCTTTGTACTGTTTGGTGACGTTCGAGATGCTAATCATGATGCCTCCAGCCTAAGTTGAGGCTATGGAATCAGGGCCTAAGCGCCGAGTTGTGTCTGCTTGCGCCAGCGAATGCCCGCAGCGATAAACCCGTCAAGATCTCCGTCGAAAACCGCGGAAGGGTTGTTGACTTCGTAGTCAGTGCGCAGATCTTTGACCATTTGGTAGGGGGCCAAAACGTATGAACGCATCTGCTCACCCCAACTTGCCTTGACGTCACCGGCAATTTGTTTCTTTTTAGCTTCTTCTTCGCGTCGACGAATCTCTAGCAATCGAGACTGCAAAACGCGCATCGCAGCAGCTTTGTTTTGGATTTGGCTTTTTTCATTCTGGCAACTCACGACAGTTCCGGTTGGCAGGTGGGTAATTCGCACAGCTGAATCAGTCGTGTTAACCGATTGCCCGCCTGGCCCCGATGAACGGAAAACATCGATGCGAATTTCATTCTCGGGAATCTCGATAGCTTCAGTTTGCTCAACCAAAGGAACAACTTCGACTGCAGCGAATGAGGTCTGGCGCTTACCAGCGGCGTTGAATGGACTCATTCGAACCAGTCGATGCGTGCCGGCCTCGACAGACAGTGTTCCAAAAGCGAATGGCGCATCGATCTCAAAAGTTGCCGACTTGATACCGGCGCCCTCCGCGTATGACGTGTCCAGCACTTGAACCGGCATTTTCTGTTTCTCTGCGTAGCGCAGGTACATGCGCATGAGCATCTCGGCAAAATCAGTTGCGTCGTCACCGCCGGCACCTGACCGAATGGTCACCACGGCGGCTCTGGAATCGTATTCACCATTCAGCAGGGTTTGAACCTCGAGCTCTGAAACCAGCTTTTGCAACGACTCGAGCTCAGATTTGGCCTCTGATTGAACACTGGCATCAGCGGCATCATTTGCCAACTCAACTAAAACTTCAAGGTCATCAAGACGCGATTGAACCGATTCGAGTTTGTTAATCATGTTTTGCTTGTGGGAAAGCGCACTGGTAACCCGCTGAGCATTGGCGGCATCGTCCCAAATGTTCGGGTCAGAGGCTTGCTCCTTCAGCTCCAGCACCTCGCGGGCCAGCTTCTCGACATCTACAACATGGCCGATGTCGGCAAAAGTTGCGCGTAAGTCGCGTATTTCTTGAGTGAGGTCCAGGTCTGCCATTTCTCCCCTAGTTTAGGCGAGGGGCATAATTGAAAGGTGCCGGCCAAGAAGAACTTTCAGATTAGAGAGCTTGTTCTGCCGGTTTACCTCCCGGCGATGCTGTTTTCAATCGGTGAAGCTGGTCTGATTCCGATTATTCCGGCGAGCGCGGAACGTCTGGGCGCCGACATTCCTACAGCTGGCCTCATCGCAGGCTTGGTCATGATGGGCACCCTTGCCGCCGACCTACCCGCCGCCAAATTTGTGAATCGAGTCGGCGAACGCAAATCCATGATTTGGGCTTCAGCGGCCGCCGCGCTGGGAATCCTGTTTGCAGTTTTTGCTGCGAACATCTTCATGATCGGCCTCGGAGTTTTCATCCTGGGCGGTTCTGCTGCGATTTTTGGCTTGGCTCGGCACGCCTACATCGCTGAAACTGTGCCGGCAAATCAACGAGCTAGAGCCCTATCCGTTTTGGGTGGAATGTTTCGAATTGGAACATTCATTGGCCCGCTCCTTGGCGCTTCAGTTATCGCCACCCTGGGTATCGAATTTGTTTACTGGAATGCCGTTATTTTTTGCGGCGCAGCCGGAGTAGTTCTGCTTTTCACCCGTCCAGAGAAAATGCTCAACACTCCCCCAGACAATGGTGGAAGCGTTTGGAAGATTGCGAAGCTGCATCGACGCACCCTATTGACGCTGGGAACAGCATCGATGATTGTGGCCATGTCGCGCACCGCAAGGTTTATCGGCCTCCCACTATGGGCTCTATTTATTGGACTTGATGCCGCTGAGACCTCGCTTTACATAGGCATCGCTGGGGCAATTGACTTCACCCTCTTCTATCTGGGTGGCCAAATTATGGATAAGTACGGCCGAAAAGCTGCAGCAATTCCAACCCTCTTAGGCATGAGCCTTTGCCTTGCGCTGGTCCCTTTCACCAGCGATGGCAGTACTTTTCTAACCGTGGCAATCATGATGGCCCTGGCCAATGGAGTTGGCAGCGGCCTTGTGATGGTTATCGGGGCAGACGCATCGCCGGCCGTTGGACGCAATGAATTTTTAGCCGGCTACCGCTTTTTGATGGATGCGGGAGTGGCGGCGACCGCCCCAATAATGTCGCTAATTACCGTGATTGCCTCGCTGTCTGGCGCCATGTTTTTCATGAGCGGACTCGCGGTAATCGGTGCGGTATTTATGTATCGCTACCTGCCTACACACAAGCGCACCTAGCCCCTCGGCTAGCCAGCCCGCGCTGATGCCTGACTGCAAACCATCAGATTCGATGGGGTTATTGAAATCGATATCGGCGCCTGCCACCGACCACAGACCTGAACCGTGACGGTTTTCCCGTCGGGGGCTTCTATGTCGCTCAGCACCAAGCCCAAACCGGCATCCTCTGGCAGTTTACCGAAGTAATTGTCTGCCGGAAGACCCTGCTGAGCCGACCAAAGAGCCGCACCCTCGGCCAAGCTAGTAAGCCTCTTTTGAAAAATGACCAGCGATGTTGCCGCGACAATCACCAACAGCGTGGCCGTTGAAAACATCAGCAACCCAATAAACATAGGCGCCATCGACCCCCGCTCAGATCGAACACCTTCAGGACGCAAGCTGAATCGAGGCCGCATCATGGCACCGGCAGGAATGAAGTAGCCGAGACGGCACCGATTTGCACCCTCAGTGCTGCGATGCTGCCAGAGTCAGCGCAACTTCCAGCGCAATCCAATACCCAACTCACCTTTGATCCAACCTGAAACTGGGCAGTCAGGTCGTCAACGGTTTCTTGGATTGGCAATCCATGCAGCAGGTGTGACCTGAGAGCGTGCCTAGATATCGATTCAGATGCAATCTGGTCATGCTGCCAAGCAAGCAGAGCGGTGCCAGAGGCCAGCAGGGTCAGCTGAAGCAGTAGACCCAGGACAACAAACTCAATCAGGCTCGATCCTCGCTCATCATTCAGCTTCACGCTGGGCATGTGACACCTCGTTCAGCTCCAGACTGGGTGCTAAGAACCCCAACGTTGGAATCTTGATAGAGGCTTGGACTCTTTCAGTGCTAATTCCGTCAGAATCCAATCGACTGCAAAGCACTGTGGTCGACCATTCCGGACCAAATGTGTGGGCAAGCAGCTCCCGGCTGCGAGCGCACCCGGTGGCGGAGGTCTGATCAGCTAGTGCTGCGAATCGAGCCCCTTCAACAGCGGCATCCAGTAAAAGCGAACGACTAAAGCCAGCGAGGAGCACGCTGATTACAGTTAGGCTGAGCAAAATCGCTGGTGCGGCGAGAAGAACGAATTCCACCACCGATGAGCCACGCTCTGGATCTGCTTTAGAATGCGACAACTTTATTCATGGCCTGCTGAAACACACCCTGCAGAGCTGGTCCGGCAACAGTCCACATCAGCACAACCAAACCTGCGGTCATCAGCGTGATTAGGACCCAACCTGGAACATCTCCGCGGTCATCGATTAGTTTCTTCATTTTTTCCTCCTAGATGTAATTCAGATTGAGCAGTTGCAAACTTGGGTAAATCGCAAAGAGGACGGTAACCGGCAGGATCAAGAACACCAGGGGAATAAGCATCCGTGTTTCGTTTCGGCCAGCAATTCGTGACAGCTGGTTGCGCATGTCACCGCGACTGGCAGAGGCCTGCTCAGCCAAAACTGAGACCAGCGGTGTGCCCCGCTCAAAAGACCACAGCAATTTGTGGCAAAACTCCTGAACCTGTCTCGAAGGTAGCCGCTGTGAAAGCGCGGTGATTTCGCGCTCGAGACTTGAGCCCTGATCCAGGCTCACCACAATCCGGTCCAGCTCCGCAGCCAAGCTTCCGTTCATTCGACCGCGCAAATGAGATATCGCCGCGTAAAGCCCCGACCCGGAGAACACGGCTACCCACAGCAAATCGATAAAGTCCGGCAATTCAAGATTGACCCGATCGAGCCGCCGCTTGGCAGTAACCTTCTGCCTCAGCCACATCGATAACTGGTCAAATTTGGTTGCAAAACTGCCCTCTTTGGCCGAATCCAGCTGAGTACTAGATGCATTGATGCGTGCCATCAACCTGTTTCCACTCGCAGGCTTGAGCGCCAGGGCACCCAAGTAAAAGGCTGCGCCCAGCAACCCTGCAGCAAACCAAATCACCATTAGCCAAACACCCTCGGTTGCTGCGGGAGTACTGCCATTACGTGAATGAGCCGATAGGCACCGAGTGAGACTATGAAGCCAACGAGCAATACCGCCGAGCCGTTCGCAGTATTGTAAATCGCGGCGTTCTCGGGCCTACTCGACAACAGAGCAACAATTATCCACGGAGCAGCGACAGCTAACTTGGCCGTGCCGGCAACCCAACTCTGCTTGGATTCAAGCTGCCCTATCAGCAGCAAATCTTCTCTCAATTGCTTGGACTGGGCTTTGAGAGCCGGCGCCAACCCCTCGCCGCCGTTCAAACTAGATAGGCGAAGTAATTCGATGAGTCGGTCGGAGTGGGCCTCGCCGAATTGAGACTTCAGCCAATCGAGAGAATCTAAATTTGACCAACCTGAATCGAGCCTCCGATTGAAACCGGCAAAAGCCTGTCGAAACCTCATGGGGCCACGTTGGGCGAGGGCATCAAATGCTTCTGGGATGGAGATTCCTGCCGAGACCGCCGAGGACATCGAGTCAACTACCTCAGGCCACGCCTTGATGAGCTCCGACCTTCGGTTTTGGGCAATAAGCGCAAGCGCCTCAAACCCCAAACCAACTAAACCCAAGGTTGCAAAAACCGCAAGAGCTGCCACTTTCGATGCCAAGAACAGCGCGTAGCCCACGAAACCTGACAGCAAAATCAAGCCCGATAAGAAGCCTGAAACACCAACGCGATGCAAGCCTGCGCCCTCGAGAGTCGATCTAAGCCAACGCATCTGTTGCCTCTATCTTTGAAACTTTAATGTCTCCAGAAAGCCATTCCACGCGAGAGATCTCCCGCACGCTTCTAGCACCACTGGAAGCCAGCTCACAGTGCACCACCAACTGAATGCAGTTGGCTACTGTCGGATCGACAAAGCTACTGGTGATGTTCTGGCCGGCCAGGAGAGGCAGCGTACACAGCTTGGAAATCGCCTCAGCGGCTGAATTGGCATGAATGGTACAAAGGCCCGGTAGCCCAGAATTTAGCGCAATCAGAAGGTCAAGACTCTCGGCCTCGCGGACCTCTCCGACCACCAAACGGGTTGGCCGCATTCTGAGTGACTCTTTGACCAACCGCCTTAGAGATACCTCTCCAACGCCTTCAAGGTTTGACTGACGAGTCTGCATTGCCACCCAGTCGGCACCCTGAATTCGAATTTCAAAAGTCTCCTCGACCGAGATGATGCGTTCGGTAACCGGCAGTTCGGCTAGCAAGGCGCAGAGCATGGTGGTCTTCCCAGATTGAGTGGCCCCAGACACCAAAATGTTTTGACCTGCTCGAACCGCCTGGGAAAGAAAGTGCGCCTGGTTCTCGCTTATGGCACCTCGGACGACCAGGTCGGCGAGCGAGATAATCCGCTTGGGAAACTTACGAATATTTAGCGACCAATGCTGCCTGGTGATGTCTGGGATAACTACGTGCAGGCGTGATCCATCCGGGAGCGACGCGTCAACGAATGGTGATGACCGGTCCAGCCTTCGGCCAGTTGAGCGCAGCATTCTCTCAATGACGTTCCTGAGTTGGTCATCGGTGAATTCAACCGAGTGCGTCTCAGGCCTGCCACCCCTTGCGCAATGGATCTCTCCCGGTCGGTTAATCCAAACCTCTTCAATCCCATCGTCTGACAGGAAATCCTGCAGAAAACCGAACCCAAAGAGTTCATGGCTAGCTCGGGTGGCTAACCATGATTCTTGACTAACCAAAGCTGGCTCTGCCTCAATTAGTTCATCCAGCGCTAATTCGAGCGCTTGATCTGCGGGAAGACTGTTTTCGTGCGCAAGCAATCGGGCTTTTGACCCGATTTTCTCAACGATTGAGCTCACTTTTACTCCGATTTTGGATGGCTGCTCAATATTTATTGACTTTTTTTGCGATTACCGAAGTTATCCACAGAGACTATCCCTTATGCTTATAAGGCATGCGGGAGTGGCGAAATTGGCAGACGCACTGGATTTAGGTTCCAGCGCCGCGAGGCGTGTGGGTTCAAGTCCCACCTTCCGCACCAGCTAGAACAGCCGGACAAGTTTTTACTTGGTCCGGCTTTTTCTTTTAACTGCTCTGGCTTCTGCTTTTTAGCGGCTGTGGATTTTATTGGCGCGAACGTAATCGGCTATCAATACGGCAAATGCCACCGTGTGAACAATTACCACTAGCCAGACAACCCATTCGAGCCTCGCCCAATCGGCTGGCATCCGCACCCACTCAATTCCTAGTGAAGCCGGGTCGGCTGCCCTCGGACTGACCAATGCGGCCACTGGGGAAAACAAACCGTGACCGGCTGAAGCCGAAGCCTGGACCTGAGCGTTGTACACCTGGAGGTTTGCGGCCAGGATGGCATGAAGGTTCACCGTATTAGCCGCAGCAAGAGCCACAAGAATAAGCCGACGCCCAAGTTTTAGTGCCCAAACCAGAGCCAGGACCGCAAATGCTTGTGCCAGATACCGCTCGTGCACACGCGTCGGCAGCATAAAAAAGCCAAAAAGAAGAAGAGCAAATGCCGTCAAAACTTGTTCGGGATTATGTCGCTTGATAAGCATCCAAAAAATTCCAGCCGCCAGGAGAAGAAACAGCACAGTCCCCCAGATACCCGCTGGAATACCGAGGATTGGCAGGTTATCCATGCGCCAATAAACCGTACCGGTTTCAATTTGCTGCGCCAACGAAGGTGAACCAATCAGTGCCCATGGGTTGTACGCGTTTGCGGTGAGGACCGGGAACAGTCCGGCGGTTGCAAAATACTGATAAAGCAGTCCAAGCAGGTCACCCAGGATAGGAACGTCCCTAAGCCCACTGTTGACGTAGGACTCCATCGACCAAGGAACAGCAATCAGGGTGAACGTTAGCAAACCGGTACCGATTGTCGATGCGAATCTTCTAGCCCTTAGTTCACGATGAACAATCTGCCCAATCAGAACCGGCAGCAGGATCAGCACTACCAGCGCACCCTGCGGTTTGGTCAGGACAGCGAGGACCAAAAACACGGATGAAAGCTCGGGTTTTTTATCGATAACAAATATGACGGCCAGCAGCATAGGCAAGGCGGCTAGCGAGTCAACTTGACCCCAAATCGCTGAGACGTACCAAGTGACCGGAACAAATAGATAAAGCCCGGCAGCGATCAGGCCAATTTTGGAGCCAAACCATTTACGTCCAGCAAATGCCAGTGCTCCGGCTACTCCGAGGTCGGCAAATATAGATGGCAACTTCAGGAGAGTCCAGGTATTGACCGAACCCAAGACCTCGCCATAGGGCCGGATTTCCCTACCGAGCCACAACAGCCCCTGCAAAATGTCGGCAAAAACCGGCGGGTAATTCATGGCCGGCAAGTAGGTATAGGCGTCATAACCCCACTGGTCGATTTCAATCATCCAGTCGACGAACGTGGCAAGGTCCCACGCGAATCCTTGATTTAGAAATACGCCAAACGCCAGATACCAGCGCAAAATCAATCCGGCGGACATCAGCCCAGTAAGAATGAGCCAAAATCTGCGAATCGACATTTTGACCCCTAAACCAACCTAGATAACTGAAACAGTGTCGGAATTGTGGTCAATTGTGAAGGTGCGACCGCCACGCTTAATCACTTCAACCCCACTGCCACCCTCGGTTGCAATTCCCAACTCACTGATAATCCCAGCGAACAGGCTCTCCAACGAATCTCCGTCTAGCGAAGTAGCCAGATACCAAGACGGATGCACTTCGCCGCATCGGGCAACTGCCACCGAGTCCTTAGCTGCACCGGAGGTAAAACTTGCCAGTACCTGTGCACCACGAGCCGAGGAAACTTCTGACCAAGTTTGGGATTTCATGCCATTGCTTAGCTGAGCCACTTCGCCGGCCCTGAGAGGTGCAAATTCTTCAACGAACACTCCGAGTACATCGCGAACAAGACGCCCGCCATAACCGCCCAGCTTCACTGCATCACGCTCATTGGAGATTCCGCTGAAGTAAGAAACCACTAGGCTTCCGTGGTTGCTTGCGTACTCAATAAGCTGCGCCTCGGTGTTTTCACTAATCAGATAAAGCATCGGAGCCAGGACCACCTTGTAGCGCGACAGCTCCTCGACCGATGAATTGGGCTTAACGAAATCGACCCGTGCGCCCAACTTCCACAGTGCCGCGTACCACTCGTGAGCAACATCGGTGTATGAAAGGTTTTCAGACGGAAGGTTCTTTTGTGACAGCGCCCACCACGACTCGTAATCGAACATGATTGCGATCTCAGCCGATTCTGTTTCAGTGCCAACCAGATCAGCCAGCTCGCCGAGCTTCGAACCAAGTTCAACAACATTTCGCCAGGTTCGGCTGTCGGTCCCGGTGTGAGGAACCATTGCCGAGTGGAACTTCTCTGAGCCGCTGATTGATGCACGCCACTGGAAGAACATGGCGCCATCAGAACCGCGTGCCACGTGCGAGAGTGAGTTTTTCAGCATCTGCCCAGGCTCTTTGGCCAGGTTGTTTGGCTGCCAATTCACCGCGCTGGTTGAATGCTCCATGAGCAACCACGATTTTCCTTTGGCCCAACCACGGGTTAGGTCAGCTTCAAAGGCCAAATCGATGTGGTTCTCAGGATCTTCGGCAATCAGGTAGTGGTCGGTCGATACAAAATCAACCTCCTCTGCCCACTTCCAGTAGTTCATGAACTTGGTGTGTTTCATGGTCATAAAGTTCGTGGTGATTGGGTGAACTTCATCAATCGCACGGATAGCGTCTCGCTCCATGGTGAACAGCGCCAAAATCTCGTCATTCGAGAAACGGAAGTAGTCGAGCATCATCGATGGGTTTGGATAGGTGCCGTCCGGAGTCTGGCGCGGTGGCAAAATTTCATCCCAGTGGTGATAGCGCTGGGACCAAAAACTGGTTCCCCAGGCCTTATTCAGCTCATCTAGCGCACCGTACTTGTCACGCAGATAGCGACGCCAGGAGGCCGCGCTGACATCACAGAAACACATCGGATTGTGGCAACCGTATTCGTTATTTACGTGCCACATTTTTAGTGCCGGGTGTTGACCGTACCTTCGCGCCAACTGTTCAGCCAAAGCCTTAGCCCGTTCACGGTAAATCGGTGAGCTAGCGCAATAGGCCTGACGACCTCCGTGCGAGAGACGAGTGCCGGATTGGTTTACTGGCAAAACCTCTGGGTACTTGACTGTCAACCATGCTGGCGGCGAAGCCGTGGCGGTGGCAAGGTCAATTCCGATTCCGTTTTCGTGCATAATTTCGAAAACTTCGTCAAGCCAATCAAAGCGGTAATCACCTTCGGCAAACTCCAAATTTGCCCAGGCAAATACGCCCAGAGTCACGAGATTTACGCCTGCTTCGCGCATCAACCGCGCGTCCTCCAGCCAAACCTCTCGGCTCCACTGGTCAGGGTTGTAGTCCCCGCCGTACTGCAGTTGGCTTGGTTTGAATTGAGGCATTTTTAGACTCGCTGTACCTCTACCAAGAAGCCATTTTCTGGAGCAAGGATTGGTGGACGAACACCGATCTTTGAAAGTGCGGCACCCGACAATTCGACGCCGTCAATCCAGGTAGGCATTCCTCGCTGAACGTACTCAGGTGAACCGGCAGGCTGGACCATCTTGATTCGATAGTTGGCCTTCGGGTCAAGACCCTCTAGGCGCAGTGCGGTAGGTGTCATACCTGGAATCGCACGAAGAGTCACGTAGGCAAAAATTGCCTTGGACTTATCCTGCGAGACCACGCCGTGAACAAATGAGCTGTCGTCAGGTTGCTCAACACGAATCATTTTTCCGGTGTGTAGCAGCGATCGGTTGGCCTTGTAGTAGCTTGCCCAACTCTTTAGTGCAGCGCGCTCTTCAGGAGTGGTTTCAGTGACATCCCACTCGATTCCAGCGTGGCCAAATAGAGCCGAAATAGCGCGGAACGACAGCGAGTGGGTGCGATGAGTGGTGTGCGAGTGGGTCGGCCCGATGTGAGATCCGAGCATCTCAGGTGGAATCGCAAACTGGGTGTATCGCTGAATGTATTGACGCTCCAGTGCATCATTGCAGTCACTGGTCCAGAAACGGTCAGCGTGTTCGACCATACCGAGGTCAATACGGCCACCGCCAGACGAACAAGATTCAATTTCTAGGCCAGGGTGGTTGGCTTTCAATTGGTCAAACAGGCGGTAAATTGCCTTGGTCTGCTCGCGAACAGCAGCCTGACCAAGGTGAGCGGCCTCGATCAAGGGGCGGTTGTGATCCCACTTGATGTAGGCAATGTCATACTCGCTGAGAATTGCATCAACCTGCCCGAATACGTGGTCGTAAGCACCCTGGTGAGTAAGGTCAAGTACCTGCTGAAATCTACCCTCAGGCGGCACTCGGTCGCCAACGTGCAAAATCCACTCTGGGTGCGCGCGGTAAAGGTCTGAATCTGGGTTGACCATTTCTCCTTCAAACCAGAGCCCAAATTCCATTCCGCGTGACTTCACAACGTCGATGAGCGGCTTCAAACCATTCGGCCAAACATCCTTAGAAACCACCCAGTCCCCCAAGCCTGAGTGGTCGTCGCGTCGAGATCCAAACCAGCCGTCGTCCAGAACAAATCGTTCAACACCGATTTCCTGCGCAACGTCAGCAAGTTGCTCCAGCTTCTCAAGATTGTGGTTGAAGTAAACCGCCTCCCACACATTCAGAGTCAATGGACGTGGGCGAACATTACTTGGGTGGGTCGGGCGCGAGCGCAACCAGCGGTAGTGGCGATCGGTGATGCCATCAACACCCTCGCCTGAGTAGCTGGCCACAACAGTCGGAGCCTCATAGATCTCTCCTGCAGCCAGGATGACTTCACCCGGCAGCAAAAGCTCGCCGGCACCCATGGTGGTGCGGCCAGTTGGCTGGCGCTCCACTAGGTGACGGGTGTTTCCGCTCCACTGCAGACCAAGAGAGAAAACCTCGCCGCGCTGGTAGTCAGCGTCTTTGGTCATGGCCAACTGGACGATTGTGTAGTCATGGCCAGTGCGACCTTCGCGAATTTCGCGGGCCCAGGTTCCGACCTGAATCTCGCGTCGCTGAGGCTGACGCTCCTTGACCCATCGGCCGGTAAAGTCAACGGTCTCCGAAACGTAATCCGGGATTGGCAACCAGGTGGTTAGCTCGCCTAGCGAGAAGGAAGTGGTGCCAAGGTTTTTGATGGTCTGAGAAATTTTTAGGATGCCCGAGGCGCCCAATTCGAAGTTGGCTGTTACCTCAAGGCCCGCGGCAAGATCTGCGCTTCGAACAAATAGAGTGTTTTCGCCCGCCGAAACTTCGGTGATGTCAAACATTTGTGACCAGTCCTGGCCATCGCGGTGCCCCTGCACTGCTGGGCGGCCTAGGTAGCCACGAGAATTCTCACGCCAGATGCCTGGGTTCTGAAATGCATCCAAATCTGAGTGAGGTAAACCCTCCTGCATCGCGCTCAAAAGACTCTTGGCATCGATGGCGCTGCCGAGGTCAGCACCCCAGTGCAACACCACAGGCCTGCCGGTAGACAAATCAATAATTACTGAGACGCCGTCGGCTGAAAGAGTGTAAAAAGTTTGAGCGGTCATTTTGAAAAATCCTCAGGATGTTTGGGTGTTGCTTTGATTTTGAAACGGGGATTAAAGAAGGTCCGGTGTCGCCGATGTTGCACGCCACCGGACCTCCCTTGTAATCAACTCACTACTGGAATAGTGCCTTTACCTGGTCGTTCGCTGCAGTTAGCGAGTCGGCCTTTGCCTTGCCAGACATGATGGCTTCCATTGCTGGGGTCATGATGTCGTTGATCTTTGACTTCTTGTCTGCAATTGGGAACAAGAAGGTGGTGCCGTTCTCGATGTGTGTGGAGAACGCTGATACGTCAACGCCCTTTGCCTGCATCGCTGCTACAGCCTTGTCGGTTGCAGATGGGATAGCTGGGAACACAACTGCAGCCTCAGCTACAACGTCCTGACATGCAGCTGAACCTAGGTATTTAACCCACTGCCATGCAGCTTCTGGGTTCTCGGTGGTTGCAGAGATGTTGTCTGCTAGACCGTTGTACATAGATGCACGTGAACCGGTTGGGCCAACTGGGGTCGCAGCAAGAGCTGGCTCAAAAGTGTCGCTCTTCGCGCCAAAGATTGAACCGGTCATCCATGAACCGTTTGAAGCCATTGCAACAGTTCCGGCAGCTAGCTGGTCTGACCAGCCCACACCCTGCTGCTGGTCGAATGAAGGCATGTAGCCCTTCTCAACTAGGCTGTACCACCAGTCGATGGTCTCCTGTAGCTTGATGTCGTCGTAGTGGTAGTTGGTGTCCCAAGGACCGTCGTTTACCTTCCAGCCGTTAGCAGCTGCGAGGAATGACCACTGAGTCTGACCATCGCCACCGCCTGAGCCTTCCATCCAGATACCGTAGGTCTTGACCTTGCTCTTGTCGAAGCCAGCCTCGTCACCGCGAACGCCGTTTTCGTCAACGGTTAGGTGAGCAATTGCCTTCTCGTAGGTTCCACCGTCGGCTGGGTTCCAGTCAAGGTTGCTCATGTCCACGCCAGCTGCATCGGTTAGCTGCTTGTTGTAGAACAAAGCGATGGTGTCAAAGTCCTTTGGAAGACCGTACTGAACACCATCAGGTGAGGTCCAAAGTGATGCAAGACCTGGCTGGTAGGTGTTGTCTACGTCTACGCCGTCACGAGCAATGTACTCGTCAAGGGCAAGAATGGTGCCGTTGGCAACGAACTCTGGGTAGAACGCAAGGTGTGAGGTGAAAACGTCATAGCCATCGCCTGATACGAAGCCAGCGTTAACCTTCTTCCAGTAGTCATCCCAACCGATCTGCTCGATCTCGATGGTGATGTCTGGGTTAGCTGCGGTGAAGTCATCAGCACACTGCTGGTAAGCAGGCAACTGGTTTGAGTCCCATAGACCGTAGCTGATGGTGCCCTTTGCCTCAGGCGCTGCTTCTGGAGCACAACCAGCTAGCACTAGAGGAAGAGATGCTACTGCAGCAACTGCTACAGCCTTCTTCATAATCTTCTTCATTGAATTTCCTTTTTTATATAGTTGTCGGCAGCTAGTAGGCAGCCTGTAGCTCGTCCGGCGAACGAGCCCCCTGTTGTCAAATACTGGTTACTTGACTCCAGAAGCTTGGATGGACCCGACGATCTTCTTACCGAAGAAGATCATGAGTAGAACCATTGGAATGGCAGCCACCAGGGCACCTGCCATCAGGCCACCCCAGTCGGGGCTTCCCTGAGGTGTCTGCGATTTGAAGACACCCAATCCAACGGTCAAAACTGTGGAGCTTGGTTTTCCTGATCCCACATAGAACGGCCATAGATAGTCGTTCCAGTAGTTGATGAACTGCAGGATTGCCAAGGTGATGATTTGTGGCCAAGCTAGTGGCGCAACAATCTTGAAGAAAATACGGATGTGCGATGCGCCATCGATGATGGCCGCCTCAATAATGCTTAGGTTTGTTCCCAAGAAGAACTGACGCAGGAAGAAAATCGCGAATGGCGACATCAGAAGGTTTGGAAGCATCACACCTAGAAGTGTGTTGAGCAAACCTAGCTCGCGAATCAATAGGTAGTTTGGCAGCACCAAGAAGATGCCGGGCACGGTCATCGAGATCAAGAAGACAAAGAATAGAGCGTCTCGACCGCGGAACTTCAAGATAGAGAAGGCATACGCTGCTGCGGCGCTGAAGAGAACCTGAGAGACGGTAACCACGGTACAAACGATGACCGAGTTGATCGCGTACTGACCAAAGTTGATGTCAGCACCTGAACCACCTTCGGCCAAGGCATCGGCGTTTGAAGCCAAACCAAGGACTCGCTCAAATCCACCCCAGGTGAAGTTGACCGGCAAGAGACTAAACGGGTCACTGAACAGGGTCTTGGTGGTGCTAAGTGCGGTGCGCAGCATCCAGTAGATCGGAAATAGCGTGGCTAGAACAGTGATACCGAGTAGGACGTATCCAACAACTCGAGCTGGGACGCTCTGAGACTGAACCTCGTCTGGCTGCTCGCGCATGCTCTTGGCTTTTAGTTTTAGAAGACTCATGGCTTATCGGTCCATATCTGACTGGTTGGCACCAAGAAGCTTGGTTTGAGCAAAGGCAATCAACGACAGCATGACCATGAGTGCAACTGAAATTGCTGCAGCGTAACCGAACTCGTTGTTGCCCCAGGCGGTGTCGGCAATCAGGATGCTGAAGGTTCGCGTGGCGTGGATTGGTCCACCGCCGGTTGTTACTGCGATGGTGTCGAAAATCTGGAAGGCTCCAGTAACTGTGATGACCATAACGAAGGCCATAACTGGACGAAGCAGAGGCAAGGTGATGCTGCGGAAGGTTCTCCACTCGCCAGCTCCATCGATGGCCGATGCCTCGTAGATGTCTTTTGGAATTGCCTGTAGGCCGGCAAAAATCAGAAGTGCGGTGTAGCCGAGGTGGCGCCAAACGTTGATCATGGCGATGGTCGGCATCGCTAGCTCACCCGAGAAAAATGTGACGCGGTCAATGCTAAAGAAATCGAGGGCAGAATTGATGAAACCTAGGTTGTAGTCGAGCAGCCAGAACCAAACCATTGCGACGATTACGTTCGAAATCAAGTAAGGAAGCAGAACAATTCCACGGATCACTACTGATTTGGTGAATCGGTGCAATAGGACTGCCAGGCCTAGAGCTAGCACTGTCTGGAAACCGATGTTGATAACCACGTACTGCAGAGTCACCCAAAGTGCGTTCCAGAAACGCTCATCGGCAAACATGCGCTCGTAGTTCTCAAGGCCGGTGAATACCGGTGGACGGAAGATGTTGTACTCGGTGAAGCTGAGGTAGACACCGCGAGCGCCAGGGATCAGAACGAAGATCAGAAGCCCCAGAAAAGCCGGCGCGATGAACGGAATAGCAGTAAGAAACTCGCTCTTACGCTTTCTGCGGGTTGCAACCGTCTTTGCCAAAATAACTCCTAGTTCGTGTTGTTGGGTTCACACTATCCGAAGAATTTTGCAATAGTTCACAAAAACTAACAAAAGTAATCAAGTCGTTACAAAATTCGTAACATTCGTTATTTTTTGCTTTTAGAGTTAGTTACAGAACCACCCGTACCGAAGAGAGAGAAACCGAATTGCTAGCTGCACAACGCCAGGGGCTAATCCTCAAAGAGGTTGCCGGCCGCGGAGCTGCGCGAATCTCAGAACTGGCCGAAGAACTCAACGTTTCTGAGATGACAGTTCGACGCGACATCGACCTTCTTGCCGAACAAGGATTGGTCGACAAAGTCCATGGAGGCGCTACCGCCATCGGTTCTAGCTCAGTTTCTGAGCCTCCATTTACTGCCAAGTCATTGCTTGAGTCAGCCAACAAGGATGCAATTGCGGCCCAAGCTGCCAAGCTGGTGCAGCCGGGCGCGGCTATTGCCCTCATGGGAGGCAGCACGGTCTATTCTCTTGCCCGAAAACTTGCGGACATCCCACTACTGACTGTGGTGACCAACTCTTTGCCTGTCTCTGATTTCTTGCACAGCGAGGGCCGAAGCGACCAAACGGTGATTCTGACCGGCGGTATCCGCACCCCTACTGACTCTTTTGTTGGTCAGGTTGCCGTAAACGCCTTTGCTGGCTTCAACCTTGACTTGGTGTTTATGGGAACCCACGGCATGCACCCACACGCGGGTTTTAGCTCACCAAATTTGATCGAGGCAGAAACTAACCGCGCTGTCCTAGCTCAGGCTAGAAAACTCGTAGTTCTTGCCGACCACACTAAATGGGGCGAGATGGGTTTCAGTACCTTTGCTCGCATTGAAGATGCCGATATTCTGGTGACTGATGACGGCATGCCAGAAGACGCCATGGGTATTTTGCGCTCCCGCATTTCGCAGATTGAGCTGGTCAAGCGCCCGCTCTAAAACCGATCGGTAAGCGCTGAGCTAGCCGATATCGAAAATTAGGTACCTGAGTGCCTCGGCAGCGTTGGCAATCCCTGTTCCACAGTTTCCCGAGGTAGCGCAAAGCGTGCCCGATTCAAAAGGCCTGGCCGAACTCATCAGAGCATCGGTGACTTGGTCATAATTTGCATTGGGGCGCACCGATAGCATCAGCGCAACAATGCCTGCAACCACAGGTGCTGCCATGCTGGTACCCGAAATACCCAGGTAGGTGCCGGCTGCTTGCGACGAGGTGCCGGTGTTCCAGGTTGACAGTATCGTGCCGTTGAACGATCCAAATTGACTCAAGTTTGGTGCCCCGTTCGGGTTTTCATAGGTGCCACCCGGCGCCGAGATTTTAACATCGAAGTTTGTGTAGCTGGTTTTGTCACCGCTAAAGCCAGTGGCGCCCACTGAAATTGGACCCAAACAGTTGGTTGGGGACACCGTGGAGTTCGAGACACCTGAGTTTCCGGCAGCGGTCACCAAAATTGAGCCTCTTGCCTGCGCCGCATTGATGGCGCTCTGAACCACAGCAGGGCAGTTTCCAGAAGCCTCTAGCGAGATGTTGATCACTCGAGCTGGGGTTTTGTTTACCGGTACACCTGAGAAGCTCTCACATCCAGGAATGGGTTCATAGTCAACGCCGGCAGCCCAGCGAATGGCATAGGCCAGGTCGCAAGTGGTACCACCCTTTGGGCCCACAACCCTAACCGGTTGAATTTTTACCTTGGGTGCAACACCGATAACACCAGAAGTGTCTTGCTTGGCAGCAATAATGCCTGCCACATGTGTTCCATGCCATTCAGCATCGTCATCGGGATTGTTCGGGTCGTCGTATGGATTGCCCGGGTCTGTGGGGTTCGAATCCCAGCCGTCGCCGTCACCAGATGGGTACCACCCCTCGGTGCCTTCGGGTGCACTCACGCGGTTTCCAACAAAGTCGTAACCGGCCACAGTTTGCCCGTCTAGGTCTGGGTGCCTGGTGATTCCGCTGTCCAGGACAGCAACCACAAGACTAGTTGAGCCCTTGCTTGCGGTCCAGGCGCGGGTTGCTGAAATTCCGTTCGACGCACCCAAATACCACTGGAGGCTGAATAGCGAGTCAGCCGGCAGTGCAACATCGGTGTTGCTTCCCACTCCCCGATAGTTGCTCACCTTGAGTGAGATTTGATAAACCGACTGGCTGCTCAAGCCTGTTAAGTCACAGGAATTAACCGGTGTCTCATTTGAATAGAGTCTGGCTACCGAGCAGGTAGCTACCTGATTGCCGTTCAGCGAGGCAGTGGCAGTGTAGGTTACGTTGAGCCCACCGCGTTGCGAGTAATTCTGAGGCAGCCAAACTGCCACGTAGGTGCCTGATGTTCCAGGCGCAATGGACGAGTCACCAAGGAGAATTGGGTTGGTTGGCTTGGCCGTAGGTTTGCGAATAACCTCTGTCGAATAGGCGCCCCACATGGTTTTGGAATACCTCTTGGTTATTGCCCTAACCCTGAAGTAGTTGTTTACACCAACTGCCAAACCAGCAGAAACTGTCGCCACGGTCGCAGTGGACTTGGTATTCGAAACAATCGTCTTCCAGTCGCCGTACTTAGTTTTTGCCTGGATTGCATATCCGATTGTGGCAGCGCCGTAGGTATAGGCCGGTTTGGTCCACGAAAGCTTGATCTTTGGAGTCCGCGGGGCATCGCTGGTCCAGGCATCAACGCTTCTAACCGATAGAACAGCGCTGGCAGCCTTGTAGGTCACTGCCTGAGCACCCTGAGCGGGCACCAATGTCGCAATGGCAATAAGTGCCGCGATTACTGCAGCAATGCCAGTGCGCGAAGTCTTCATCAGTCCAGACTATGGCTCAAAACTGAAAATGGGCTGAATAACTAAAGGCTCTTTTGCATCAGGATAGTGCCGAGCCAGCGGCCAAACTTGAAACCGACCTTGCCTAGATGACCCTGGTGCTTAAAGCCAAATCGCTCGTGAAGGGCGATCGACGACTCGGCGCCTTTATCTGAGATCACCGCAACAATTTCTTTAACGCCGGCTGCTCGGGACTGCTCAATCAGCTCACCCAGCAATTTCGTACCAACTCGCTTGCCAATGGCCGCGGGGCGCAAATAAATGGAGTCTTCAACGGTCTTTCGGTAGGCGGCCTTTTGACGCCACGGCCCAACGTAGGCAAATCCAAGGGTCTGACCACCGGCCGACTTTGCGACCAAAAAAGGCATACCCAAGCTGGTCAGCCAAGTGAATTTTTCTCGCCACTGCTCGAGAGTCATCGAGTCTTCATCGAAGGTGACAACACTGTTGCGAATGTAATAGTTGTAAATCTCAGCGCATTGCGGAATGTCTTGGAGGGTCGCAGCCTGAATCGTGATTTCGTTGGACTCCGGGACGTCACCCTTAGCTTTTTTTAGTCGAACTAGACGCCAGCGTGATTCTGAATCAAGTGCCAATTTAAATTCCTAACAGGACCAATCGACCGGCGAAAGCCCAGCCGAAACGAGTGCAGCATTTGCATTTGAATATGGTTTTGAACCAAAGAATCCGCGGCGAGCCGACAGCGGGCTCGGGTGGGCCGATGTGATTACGGTGCAGTCGCAAAGCGCACCTTTTAGTTCCTGTGCCTGATTGCCCCACAAAATGGCAACCAGATTTCTACCAACCTGCCGATTCAGCACTGCAACCACCCTGTCGGTGAACTGCGCCCAACCTAGGTTCGAGTGAGCACCAGGTTCAGACAGGTCCGTAGTCAGGTGACGGTTCAGAAGAAATACACCCTGCTGAACCCAGCGAGTAAGGTCGCCTTCGCTAGATACGCCTTTACCTAGATCATCCTTGAGCTCGATCATCATGTTTTTGAGACTGCGCGGAAGAGGCTTTACGTCCTTGGCAACCGCAAACGACAATCCGATGGCGTGACCGGCAGTCGGGTACGGGTCTTGGCCAACAATCAACACTCGCACCTGATCAAGCGGCATCTCAAATGCCTTCATGACCTGCGCCATGGCCGGCACCATTTCAGTTTCTCTAGCCGCCACCTTGAGCTCAAGTTCGTCGAGCAACGGTTTGCTTGTGGCCAGTGCCTGCTGCCAGGTTGGGTGCATTTGCTCGAAAAACATAGTTCAAGCATATGCTCCGCAACCGGGTTAGCGAGCCGATAGGCTTAAACCTCTATGGAATTTCAAACCCCTGAGGACACCGTCCCATCGTCTTTCATCACGGATGAGCTGAGCCGACAACTAATCGGCCGCCCACCCGCAACTGGCGCATGGCGAGATGGCGACCCAGCGGGAGACCGACAGTTTGCGCCGCTATCAAATCTGAAACTTGAAAGCGGTCGAGTACTACCATCTGTACGAATCGCATTCGAGACTTGGGGTGAGCTCAATCACGAGCACACCAACGCCATCCTGGTGCTTCACGCACTCACCGGCGATTCACACGCAGCTGGCCCAGCAAGTAAGCAGCACCCGACCGAGGGCTGGTGGAGCGACCTAATCGGCCCTGGCCTAGCCATCGACACCGACAAGTACTACGTCGTCGTGCCAAATATTCTTGGCGGCTGCCAGGGCACCACCGGACCTTCGTCACTAGACACCAATGGCCGTGAGTTCGGCGCGCTGTTTCCGTACCTAACCATTCGCGACCAGGTTCACGCTCAGCACGAATTTGCCCACACCATTGGCATCAAGAAATGGGCAGCCATCATCGGCGGCTCGATGGGTGGCATGCACGTTCTTGAGTGGGCGATTACCTACCCCGATGAAGTGCGCAAGATTGCCGTAATCGCGGCACCTGCTGTCTCTTCAGCCGACCAGATTGCGCTGAACTCGGTGCAGGTTGAGGCAATTAAAACTGACCCAGCCTTCAATGACGGCAACTACTATGACGCCAAGGCAGGCTTTGGTCCGCACCGTGGCCTTGCACTGGCCAGACGCATGGCTCTCATCAACTACCGCTCACCGGGCGAACTCAATGAGCGCTTTGCAAGAAGCTGGCAATCTGGCGTGAGCCCACTGGGCGGCGGTGGCCGTTTTGCAGTCGAGAGTTACCTTGACTTCCACGGAAATAAGTTCACTCGACGCTTCGACGCAAACAGCTACATCACCTTGGTTGAGGCCATGAACTCTCACGATGTTGGCCGCGGGCGCGGTGGAGTTGAAGCAGCGTTGGCAACTATCAAGGCCATTAGCCTCGTGGTGGGAATCTCGACCGATCGACTGTTTCCGATTCAGGACCAAGCCCTGATTGCCGAGCACATCGGTGGCCCATTGATTGGTGGCGGACTCAGAACTATTGAATCGGCCTACGGTCACGACGGCTTCTTGATCGAGCGCGACGTGGTGGGACCGATGATCACCGAACTGCTTGAGGCTTAGCCAACGAACCTAGTTTTAGGTTGGCCCAAACCAAAAGCAGAATCAGGCCCAGGTTACGGACGGTAAGCAAACCTATGCTCAGCCACCCCAGACCCATCAGGTCTAGGTAATAAAGCGGGTAAATCAAGTAGGTAAGGGCCGCCAAACCAAGACCGCCAACCATTGCCACACGCCAGCCCTGCAGTTGAAAAATAATCACCGCGATGATCGGCACAGCTAGCCAGCCGATGAATTGTGGCGAGCCAACCTTGTTGAAAACGATCAGGTCCAGGACGGCCGTCAGTGAAACGATTGCAAACACCTGACTTGAATCTGCCCCGGCACGAGCAGCACGCCAGCCGAGCAAAGCGGTTATTGCAATTGCAACCGCCATGGCCGGAGTCATGAGCGCTGCTACCTCAGCAACACCCGGACCCGACACCTGATTGGTCAGCAGAACGTCATCGAAGTAGATGCCGGCGCCGACTGTGCCGAGTTTTGCGGCCCAGAGCCAGATAGTTGCGATTGGCGACTCAATTTGAATACCGCGATTGCCCTGCGTTGACACGAATGAAAACAACGATAAATCGCCGCCCAAAAGCAAGCCCAATGCTAAGACCGCTGACACAGCAATAGAAGCCGTGAGTAGCAAATTTTTCTTGAGATTTGATGACAAAAACAGACCCAGCGCCGTTGCTATCGGCCAAATCTTGACCCAGGCGCCCAGGGTGAAGAAAGTCACAGCCTGGCGAATTTTTCCGTTCGAGAAGGCCACTAATCCGAATCCGGCAATGGCGGTAGCTACGGCATCGATTCGCCCAATCGCCACCGGCCCGAGCAGAAATAAGAAACCCAGCCAAAACCAGGCGGCTACAAAGGCTTTCGATTGCCCGCGACCCCAGTCAGTAATTTGACCAATCAGCAGAGTGTTGAGGATGGCCATCATGGTGACCCATCCCAACAGAATGTTTACGCCACCACCCAGAGCCGTTGCCACAAAAATTGGTATCAGCGCCGGATACGGATACACCCAGTCGGCCGACACTCCTAAAATCGGGCCGCCCTGCATTTCAAAGAGCCACCAGCCGTAAAGCAGAACATCATTGAACGGAGCAACCCGGCCGTACATACCTGAGGTAGCAAACAAAAAGGCGTGAACCAAAACTGATGAGCCGGCCAGTGCCAGGAATTTGCGATTAAGCAAGGTGTCTCCGCACAATCTCTCGAACACTCTCGGCAACATCCAGAGCGCCAATCGGCCCACCTTCTGCAGCCAATCGGGCGGCAGCGGAGTGAAGCTCTACTGCGGCAGATAAAACATCAACCACTGAAAGATCCCCGGCAACAATTTCAAATGCGTTGCTGGCCAAAAGCGCACCGATAATTCCAGCGAGAACATCACCCGTGCCGGCAGTAGCTAGATCAGCCGGTCCGGGCTCGCACTCCAAGCAGCGGTCCGGGGTTGCGATTACCGTAACGGGGCCTTTCAGAAGCACGGTTTGGCCGGTAAGTTTTGCCGCAAGTAAAGCAGCCGCGGAGGGGTTAGTTTCAACAGCTGCTCGGTCTCTAAGCTGGCCGTATCGAGCTAGGAGTTTGACCATTTCTCCGGCGTGCGGGGTCAGGACGCAATCTGCCACGGCGGTAGCAAAATCAATCACTTCTAGAGCACCTGCGTCTACGACCAGGAGCCCCGGCTGAGAAGCAAGGACCTTGATTCGCCGCAGCTGATCAGAGCTTAATTGAGGGTCTACACCCGATCCAACCACCCATGCCTGTGCTCGACCCGGTTGAAAAACAACCTCAGGCCTAGCCTCGATGAGCAGGGTGGTAATTTTTTCGGGACCCAGATACCGAACCATTCCGATGCCGGTTCGAATCGCTGCAGTGACGCCCAAAATGGCAGCGCCTGGGTACTCATTCGACCCAGTTACAAAACCAACGACGCCCCGCGAATACTTGTCATCACTGACTTTTGGGGCGTGCAGGACACGGTTTAGGGTTGACTCCATTTGAATAGACTAACCACATGAGCAAACTCTTCTCTGAACTCACTCTTCGCAAATTAACAATTAGAAATCGCATTTTTATTGCACCGATGTGCCAGTATTCATGCGAGCAAAAAGACGGAGTGGTTTCAGAGTGGCACCTAGTTCACCTGGGTGCGCGTGCTGCCGGCGGCGCTGGGCTCATAATTGCTGAAGCCACCGCGGTTGCACCCGAGGGAAGAATTTCACCTTGGTGCCCTGGCATCTGGAATCAACAGCAGGTTGAAGCTTGGGCTCGGGTGAACAAGTTCATTCATGAGAACGGAGCCAAGTCAGCTCTCCAGCTTGCGCACGCCGGCCGAAAAGGCTCTAGCTACCGCGAATGGTCTGGCTCAGGTAGCGTCCCGCAAGCAGACGGTGGCTGGCAAACTGTGGCCCCAAGTGCGATTGCTTTTGATGGGTATGAGCCCCCTCGAGAGCTCAGCCTCAATGAAATCGAAGAGGTTATTCAGGCATTTGCCGCCGGTGCAAAAAACGCAATTGCCGCCGGGTTTGATGCCGTAGAAATTCACGCCGCTCATGGCTATCTCCTTCACCAATTCCTCTCCCCTCTGACCAATCAGCGCACCGATGATTTTGGCGGTTCTCTTGAAAATCGTGCCCGCCTGCTGCTCGGGGTAGTCAAGGCTGTTCGTTCAGCCATCGGTGAAGAGGCACCGATACTGGTTAGGTTTTCGGCAACCGACTATAAAGGCGGCGGTTGGAACGAGGCCGAAACATCTCGCGTTGCTACTTGGTGCTCAGAGTTGGGCGCAGACCTATTCGATATTTCTACCGGTGGCTTAATCACCGGAGTCCAAATTCCTACCGGGCCGGGTTACCAAGTTCCGATGGCCGAGTACGTGGCCGACAGGGTTTCATCGCCGGTGGGTGCTGTTGGGCAAATCACAACCGGTGCGCAGGCAGAAGAAATTCTCTCGGGCGGCAAAGTAGAAGTTGTCTTGATCGGACGAGCCAGCCTTCGTGATCCATCGTGGCCACTTCGAGCAGCCCACGAACTGGGTGTTGAGTTGGACTATTGGCCAAAACAGTATCGTCGCGGCGGTTTCTAACTACTTCGTGGTTGCGTCTTGAACTTCGCCAACGAGTTCTTCAAGGATGTCTTCCAAGAACAACACCCCTAGGACATTGCCTGATTTATCGAAAGCTTTAGCCATGTGAGCGTGAACTCTGCGCATGCTGGCCAAAGCATCTTCAAGCTCCATTGAAGCCGGAAGCGAAATCAGCGAGCGAATGCGCTTGGTCGGGAAGGCATCATCGATTTCATCTTGCTCAAGGTCAATGACGTCCTTTAGGTGAAGGTATCCCATCAGCTCACCCGAGGAATCAGTTAGTGGGTAGCGCGAGAATCCATACTTGGCCACCGCCTGCTCGACCTCACGCGGCGTGACACTGGTAGCAAACGCAACAAGTTTCTCAACCGGAATAGCTACGTCAATAACCTTTTTTTCGGTGAATTCGAAGG
The DNA here is from genome assembly GCF_026000575.1 of Rhodoluna sp. KAS3. Classification (NCBI taxonomy): domain Bacteria; kingdom Bacillati; phylum Actinomycetota; class Actinomycetes; order Micrococcales; family Microbacteriaceae; genus Rhodoluna; species Rhodoluna sp. KAS3. Next base: position 919,614 of record NZ_AP026910.1, read on the forward strand.
TGTTTGACAGGGTGCCGCTCACATCTGACAGCGCGCCTTCTCGAGTGGAATGTTCCACGATATCTTCGACCTGGTCGAGAGTGTAAGAACTTGTCGCCTCGTCTTTTGGTTCAAATTTAAACAATCGTAAGATCGCATTAGACACAGCATTAAGGCTGCCGACCAAAGGCTTAACCAGCATTGCCAATCCGTACAGCACCGGAGTCAAAATCAAAGCAGAACGTTCAGGCAGCGCAATTGCTAAGTTCTTCGGAACCATCTCGCCAACCACAACATGCAAGTAGGTAACCAGAAGCAGGGTGATAGCGAATGAAATCGTTGAAACCAACTCGTCACTGAGCCCCAGAAAGTGCAGCGGGTATTCGAGGAGGTGGTGAATACTCGGCTCGGCAATCAACAAAATAAGCAATGAAGAAATTGTGATGCCAAGCTGAGCGGTGGCCAACATCAACGAGACTCGCTCCATGGCGCGCAGCGTGATTTTGGCTGGGCGGCTACCTGCCTCGGCCCTTGGCTCAATCTGGGCTCGACGCGCACTGATCAGTGCGAACTCGGCCCCTACGAAAAATGCGTTGGTTAGCAATAGAACTACGAACCAAACCAAACCCTGAAGGTCAGAATTCACTATTCGCTCCCCTCCGCATCGGTGGTAGGTGTAAACCTGACTCGGTCAACTCGACGACCTTCCATACGCTCGACACGCAAGACGCCATCTTCAATCTGGACTTCATCGCCGTTGGCAGGAATACGGCCGAGCTCACTCATCATGAAACCTGCGACGGTCTCGTAGGCGCCGTCGGCCGGAACCTTGATTGCCATCTCGCGCAGTTCATCTGGGCGAATCAGGCCCGGAAACAGGATTGAGGAGTTTGCACCGCGAGTGACACCCGCCTTTGCTCGGTCGTGCTCGTCGGCAAGTTCGCCCACCAATTCCTCGATGAGGTCCTCAAGAGTCGCAAGACCGGCTGTGCCGCCGTATTCATCGACCACGATGGCCAGCTGAAGTCCCTTGGCTCGCAGTTCCACCATCAGAGTCTCTAACCGCATGGTCTCAGGTACGCGAAGCGCCGGCGCCATGATGGCCGAGACCGGCACGTCGGCACGTTTTTCGCGTGGCACTGCAGCCGCCTGCTTGACGTGAGCAACACCGATGATGTCGTCAGCCGAACCATCTGAGATCGGGAACCTAGAGTGCCCGGTTTTGATCGATGCCTCGATGAGAGCCTGAAGGTTTGAATCCTTGTCAAGCACGTGCATTCGCGGCCGAGGAGTCATTACGTCGGCTGCTACCAGCTGACTCAACGCAAGGGTCTTGGTGAGTAGCGTGGCGGTTTGCGCATCAAGCGCACCCATGCTTGCCGAGCGCCTTACCAGCGATGAAAGCTCTTCGGCGGTTCGAGTCGAGCTCAGTTCCTCTTTGGGTTCAATTCCAAACATGCGAACAATCCGGTCACCGGTAACACTCAAAAACCGAATCATGAATTTAAAGACCCATGTAAAAGCAACCTGAAAACGAACTACAAAGTTCAGGACCTTAAGCGGGCTAGAGAGCGCCATGTTCTTTGGAACCAGCTCACCGATAAGGAACGAGAAGATTGTTGCGATGGTCATTCCGGCAACCACCGAGAGTGCTTTTTGCGCGCCAGACTCAAGTGAAAGGCCGGCGAAGGCAGGCGTGAGTAGTTTGGTTAACGACGGCTCAGCAACAAATCCGGTTAAGAGGGTGGTAAGCGTGATTCCCAGCTGGGCGCTTGAAAGGTGTGTGCTGGTCACTTTTAGGGCAGCAATTGAAACCGAAAGGCCTTTTTCACCTCGACTACGACGTGCTTCGAGTTCATTTCGCTCGACATTCAGCAGCGAGAACTCGCTCGCCACAAACAGCCCGGTTCCGATAGTGAGTAGGACACCTACTCCGAGCATGAGCCAATCGTTCATCGGGGTAAATCACCCCAAGAACTATGGTCAGAACCTGCTTTATCCATTGCTTTAAGCATAGTCAGACTAAAAGCCACAATTCATTAGGCAAATCACCGCTAATCGCAATTTGCTGCAGACTCAAGCCGGTAGGCTTAACCCTGCACATCGAACGGATAATCATAAAGAGGTGGTTTCTCTGTCAGGCAACGCTGAGAACACAAATGGCGAAAACAATTTCGGAGCCAATGACTGGCTAGTGGACGAAATGTACGCCCAGTATCAGTCGAACCCCGATTCGGTCGATAAGGCTTGGTGGCCAATTCTCGAGAACTACCACCCAACCCAAACACCTCATGCCACCGCGTCGAGCGCAAGTCCAGCCGCTCCGCAGGGTAGTGCGCCGGCCCCGGCCGCCCAGCAGGTTATTCCAGCTGAACCGCAGACCATTCCTGCCGCTCCCCTAGTGGCAAAAACCACCCGCGTTGAGGCCCGCCCTCAGCCAATTCCAGCTCAGGCACCGGTCACCGAAGTTATTACTCAGGTCGCTGAAGCTGAAGAGGCGCAGGACAAGGTAAACGTACTAAAGGGCATGTCAAAGGCCCTAGCAACCAACATGGATGCTTCGCTACAGGTTCCGACCGCGACCTCGGTTCGAACCATTCCGGCCAAACTTTTGATTGACAACCGCATTGTGATCAACAGCCACTTGGCTCGAACCCGTGGCGGCAAGGTTTCCTTCACCCACATCATCGGTTACGCGATCATCCGCGCTCTAAAAGAGTTTCCAAGCCAAAACGTCTACTACGACATCATCGATGACAAGCCAGCTGCGGTAACGCCTGCGAACATCAATTTTGGACTCGCGATCGACATTCCAAAAGAAGACGGCACCCGTGCACTTTTGGTTCCAAACATCAAGCGCGCTCAGCGACTCAACTTTGCCGAGTACCTAAGCGCCTATGAAGACCTGGTCAAGAAGGCACGTGACAACAAGTTGACCGCCGGTGATTTTGCCGGCTCAACAGTTTCACTGACCAACCCAGGTGGAATCGGAACCGTTCACTCGGTACCTCGCCTAATGAAGGGCCAGGGCTGCATTATCGGCGCCGGCGCATTGGACTACCCGGCTGAGTTCCAGGGAATGTCAGACGCTCAGCTGTCAAAGTTGGGTGTCAGCAAGACCATCACACTAACCTCAACCTACGACCACCGTGTTATCCAAGGCGCTGGTTCAGGTGAATTCCTCAAGAAGATCCACGAACTCCTGCTGGGCGCTCGTGGCTTCTACGACGAAATCTTTGCCGACCTTCGCATTCCTTACGAGCCGGTCAAATGGGTCACCGACTTCGAGCGAAACGAAAACGACGACCGCACCAAAGAGACCCGCATCCAGGAACTAATCAACGCCTACCGCGTTCGAGGCCACTTGATGGCCGATGTTGACCCGCTTGAGTACAAGCAGCGCTCGCACGAGGATCTTGACATTTTGAACCACGGTTTGAGCCTCTGGGACCTAGACCGAACCTTCAAGACCGGTGGTTTTGGTGGCAAGGCCAAGGCTGAGTTCCGTGAGATTTACAAGATTCTTCGTGACAGCTACTGCCGCACCGTTGGTGTTGAGTACATGCACATTCAAGACCCAGCCCAGCGCAAGTGGTTCCAGTCCAAGCTTGAGCGCCCATACGCTAAGCCGACTCGCGACGAGCAGCTGCGCATTCTTGAAAAGCTGAATGAAGCCGAGGCTTTTGAAACTTTCTTGCAGACCAAGTTTGTTGGGCAAAAGCGCTTCAGCCTTGAGGGTGGCGAATCCACCATCGCAGCCCTTGATGAAATCTTGCAAGAGGCCGCCGACGCACAGCTTGAAGAAGTTGTAATTGGTATGGCTCACCGTGGCCGCCTAAACGTTCTAACCAACGTTGCCGGCAAGACCTACGGTCAGGTCTTCAAAGAATTTGAAGGCAACACCGACACCAAGACAGTTCAGGGCTCAGGTGACGTTAAGTACCATCTAGGCACCGAGGGTGTTTTCACCAACATGGACGGCAAGCAGGTTAAAGTTTCACTTGCCGCTAACCCATCTCACCTCGAGGCTGTAAACCCGGTGGTCGAGGGTATCGTGCGCGCCAAGCTTGACCGCACCGACTCTGTGATCAACAACAGCTTCCCGGTTCTTCCGGTTGTTATCCACGGCGATGCTGCTTTTGCAGGCCAGGGCGTAGTGCCTGAGGTACTGAACATGTCTCAGTTGCGTGGATACAAAACTGGCGGAACCATCAACATCGTCATCAACAACCAGGTTGGTTTCACCACTCCTCCAGGTGAGTCTCGCTCTACCGTTTATGCAACCGACGTTGCGAAGGGTATCCAGGCGCCAATTTTCCATGTAAACGGCGATGACCCTGAAGCAGTAGTCCGCGTGGCACGTCTAGCTTTTGAGTTCCGCCAGGAATTCAAAAAAGATGTCGTTCTTGACATCATTTGCTACCGTCGCCGTGGTCACAACGAGGGCGATGACCCATCGATGACCCAGCCTTTGATGTACAACCTGATCGAGGCCAAGCGTTCAGTACGCACCCTTTACCTAGAGTCACTCGTTGGCCGCGGTGACATCACTCACGAAGAGTTTGAAGCTGCAAACGCTGGCTTCCAGACCCGCCTTGAGAATGCATTCGTCGAGGTTCACGAGGCCATGATCGCTGCACCGGCTCTGCCGTCGCGCCCAGTTGGCATCGGTACCACCGCAAGCGACCAGACCGGAGTTGCGCAGGCCACTGCGATTTCACGCGCGGTTGTTGAGCAAATCGGTGATGCCCACAACAACCAGCCACCGGGCTTCCACGTGCACCCTAAGCTTCAGCAGCTGCTGACCAAGCGTGTTGAGATGAGCCGCGAAGGCGGCATCGACTGGGGCTTCGGCGAGCTACTAGCTCTAGGCTCGTTGCTTATCGAAGGCAAAACCGTTCGCATGGCCGGCCAGGACAGCCGACGCGGCACCTTTGTTCAGCGTCACGCTGTGTTCCACGATCGCGAAAACGGTCAAGAGTGGATGCCACTGCGCAACCTGTCTGCTGACCAAGCCAAGTTCTACATCTATGACTCACTGCTTAGCGAATACGCGGCCATGGGTTACGAATACGGCTATGCAGTTGAAAACAAGGATGCACTTGTTCTATGGGAAGCACAGTTTGGTGACTTTGCCAACGGCGCGCAGACCATCATCGATGAATTCATTTCATCAGCCGAGCAGAAATGGAACCAGCACTCCGGTGTAGTTCTGTTGCTGCCTCACGGCTACGAAGGCCAGGGGCCAGACCACTCATCAGCCCGAATCGAGCGCTACCTACAGTTGTGTGCTGAAAACAACATGACTGTTGCTCAGCCTTCGACTCCGGCATCTCACTTCCACCTACTTCGTCGCCAGGCTTACTCGACTCCGAAGCGCCCACTGATTGTGTTCACTCCGAAGTCAATGTTGCGTTTGAAATCAGCAGCATCGTCTGTTGAGGACTTCACCAATGGAACCTTCCAGCCGGTAATTGATGACCAGCAGGGTCTGGACAGAAACGCAGTCAAGCGAGTGCTGTTCTGTTCAGGCAAGATCTACTGGGACCTTTTGGCAGAGGCTCAAAAGCGCAACGATGGCACCACCGCAATCGTTCGTGTTGAGCAGCTCTACCCAACCCCGGTTGATGAAATCAAGGCGACCTACGCACAGTATCCAAACGCAGAATTGGTTTGGGTACAGGATGAGCCGGCTAACCAGGGACCATGGACCTACATCGGTCTATTCTTGCCTCGTTACATGGATGGCAAGGTGGCCAAGTTGGTTTCACGCCCAGCTAGCGCATCACCAGCAACAGGTTCTGCAAAGCGCCACGCTGTTGAGCAAGCTGACCTTATTGCCAGAGCGTTCTCGATCTAAGCATGCTGCAGGAGCCGCGTAAAGACATCAGAATCGTCATTCTTGGCGACTCGATAATTTCCGCTGCCGGCGACCCTAAAGGAATGGGGTGGGTTGGTCGCGTAACGTCCAAAACTCCAGCCAATTCGCCAAGGGTCGACATCTTTGCTTTGCCAGCGCCAGACGAAACAACCAGCAAGCTATCTGAGCGTTGGGCTCAGGAGGTTCAACGCCGGTTTAGCGACCAGACCGAAAACCGCCTGGTAATTGCGCTCAACAATTTGGATCCAGCCGCAGGTATATCAATCTCACGCAGCCGACTCAACATCGCAACTATCGTTGACGAAGCCAAGCGCGCAGGCATTGAGTCATTCCTGGTTGGCCCAACCCCTCACCGCAACCCTGAGTTGAATTCCGAGATTGAGCACCTAGCCTCTGGCTTTGAGGACGTTGCGTCAAGACGCGGCATACCGTTTGTTGATTGCTTTAGACCGCTCGTTGAGCACGAGGGTTGGAATCAAGAAATTGCCAACACCGAACACGGATTACCGGGGCAAATTGGTCACGGATTAATCGCATGGCTGGTGCTAAACCGTGGCTGGTACGAGTGGCTTGGGCTTCCAGAGCCAGAATAAAAAAATCCGCACCCAGGTGCGGATTTTTCGTTTAGCAAATCTTTTTATGCGTGCTTAGTGAGCCGCACCATTCTGAATATCGCGGATGCGCGACATCACGCGCTGGGCAAGTTCGGCAGGCGGGGCTTCATCGCAGGCGCCCTTAATGACACCGTTGATCAGGTTCTCAAGGTCGTAGTCAGTCTCACAACTATCGCAGTTTGCGAGGTGAGCAGTAATGTCATCGATGTCCTGGCCACTGAGTTCGTTGTGCAGGTACTCGTGCACGTGGCGCTTGGTTTCTTGGCAATCGAAGTTAGACATTCGAGGCCTCCCCTTTGTTGGATTCAGATACGTCGTAGCCCTCTTGAGCCGCATACTCAGCAAGTAGCTTTCGGAGAAGCTTCTTACCTCGGTGAAGGCGGCTCATGACTGTTCCGACTGGAGTGTGCATGATGTCTGCAATCTCTGCATAAGGCAGGCCATCGACTACGGCGTAGTAGACCACCATTCTGAATTCATCTGGGATAGCGTGAAGGGCTTTCTTGATGGTTTCTGAAGGCATGTTGTCAATGGCTTCGAGCTCGGCAGACCGAGTCGAGTGAGCTGTGACCGACTCGGCTGAACCGAGCTGCCAGTCCTCTAGCTCGTCTAACCCACCCTTGGCCTGATCTTTGGCCCGCTTGTTGTACAAGTTGATGTGGGTGTTGGTCATGATGCGGTACAGCCAGGCCTTTAGGTTGGTGCCTTGCTGGTACTGGGCCCATGCTACGAACGCCTTGGCAAAGGTCTCTTGAACCAAATCCTCGGCGTCAGATGGATTACGAGTCCAGCGCAAAGCTGCACCATAAAGTTGCGGCATGAGTGGTAGCGCCTGCTGCTCAAATTCGTGAATTTGGAGGCGCTTTTGTTCTGCATCAGATTGCTTCATCACGTTTGAGTTTAGCCGCGAGTGCGACAACCCCATTCCAGAGACAGCAAAAGTAGACATGGTACTTTTAACTCATGACTTCTAACCAAAATTCCCAGCCTTGGCACGCTCCTGTGGCCTCGGCGCCACTCGATGCAGCGGTGGCCCTCCCTGGTTCAAAGTCACTAAATAATCGAGAGCTTGTGCTTTCTGCGCTGGCCTCCGAACCAACTCTTCTAACCGGCACCTTGGCTTCTCGCGACAGCACACTGATGATCGAGGCGCTTCGGCAGCTGGGTACTGACATCGAAGTCCGCGATGTCGGGTCTATTTTGGTTACCCCAAAACCGTTCGACAACCCAGCGGTCATTGACTGCGGCTTGGCCGGCACCGTGATGCGGTTTGTTCCGCCAGCTGCGCTGCTAAGCAACCAAAAGGTAGTTTTCGACGGCGATGAAGCTGCACGCCGCCGTCCTATGAGCACAACCATCGATAGCCTGCGTGCGCTGGGTGTATCGGTGTCAGATGAGGGTAAGGGCTCATTACCCTTCACGGTTCACGGCACCGGCACGGTAGCGGGCGGCGAGGTCACCATCGATGCCTCCGCTTCAAGTCAGTTTGTATCCGGGCTGCTACTAGCTGCTGCCAGATTTGAGAATGGCCTAGTGCTGCGTCACGTTGGCGAGCACCTGCCATCGATGCCTCACATCGAAATGACCCTAGATTGCCTAACCAAGCGCGGCGTTAAGGTTTCAACCCCAGAACCAGCTGTCTGGAAGGTCGAACCAGGTTTGATTAGCGGCGGTTCAGTAGCAATTGAGCCAGATCTCTCAAATGCTGGTCCTTTCCTGGCCGCAGCGATGGTTGCCGGTGGCTCGGTATTCATTCAGGGCTGGCCTGATTCCACAACTCAGGTCGGCGACGAATTTGATGGAATTCTTCAGCAGATGGGCGCAGAGATTGTCCGTGAAAATGGTGGCCTAACCATCACCGGCACTGGCGCGATTCACGGAATCGACATTGATCTTTCTATCGGCGGCGAACTCACCCCGGTAATTGCTGCGCTGGCGGCTCTTGCTGACAGCCCAACTGTGATTCGCGGTGTAGCACACCTTCGCGGTCACGAGACCGACCGTCTGGCGGCGCTGGCAGCCGAAATTAACCGCATCGGTGGAATTGCACGCGAGACCCCTGACGGTCTAGAAATTGACCCGAGCGATAACCTTCACGGCGCCATTTGGCAGACCTACGAGGACCACCGAATGGCGACTGCCGGTGCAATCATTGGACTTCGGGTTCCTGGAATCCAGATTGAAGACATCACGACTACTTCAAAGACAATGCCAAACTTTGCCTCAATGTGGCAAGGCATGCTTGGCCAGAACAACTGGCAGATTCAGCTTGGTGAAGACGCTTGAGTTGGCTTTATGAGCCAGATCCGGGTCAAAACGACCTAGACGAAACCGATGTGCGTGTGCGCCCAAACCCAAAGGGCAACAAGCCAAGAACTAAGAAACGCCCAGAACACAAAGAGGCACCAATCGGCTTGGTATTGGGCGTTGACGTCGGGCGCTATCGGGTACTCCTCGAGTCTGAGGACCGAATCATAAATGCCACCTTGGGTAAAGAATTACGCAAACAAGGTGCCGCTGTAGGCGACCGTGTAGCGCTTGCCGGCGACATCTCCACTACCGAGGGCGCGTTGGCGCGAATCGTGCGAATCGAACCTCGCACTTCGCTGCTGCGTCGCAGCGCCGACGATTCTGATGTGGTCGAGCGGGTAATCGTTGCTAATGCTACCCAAATGGCCATTGTGGTTGCTATTGCTAACCCAGAGCCAAGAACCCGATTGATTGATCGCTACCTTGCGGCTGCCTACGACGCGGGTCTTAGACCAATCTTGGTAATCACCAAAACCGACTTGGCCAACCCAGATGAGTTCCTGGCTAACTTTGCTGGACTGAGTATTCCGGTAGTGCTCAACCGCTCTGATGCACCCGCTCTGCCGGCATTGCGCGAGTTGCTGACTGGCCAAACCACCGTGTTTGTTGGGCATTCCGGAGTTGGTAAATCGACTTTGGTAAACGCCCTGGCACCGCATGCGCAGCGTGCAACCGGCGGAGTAAACATTGTGACCGGTCGCGGCCGCCACACATCTTCTTCGGTGCGGGCCATCCGCTTGGATGAAAACTTCGGCGAAGGTTGGATCATCGACACCCCGGGTGTTCGATCATTTGGTTTGGGGCATGTGAAGCCTGAAAACCTTTTGCGTTCATTTGAAGACCTTTGGGCAGTGATTGAGACCTGTCCGCGCGACTGCAACCACACATCCGACGCCCCAGATTGCGCCCTCGACGATGCCATCGCGGCAGGGTCACTTGGTCCTAGCGGTGAGGGGCGAGTCGATTCACTCCGCCGCCTGATTACATCACTGGCAAACCACAGCGAAAAGCCCGGCGAATAGAATTTCAATCATGACCTTTTCTTCTGACCTCGACCTAGCTCTGGCAATTGCTGACCTTGCAGATTCAATTGCGCTCGAGCGCTTTCGGGCATTGGACCTAAAGGTTGAAACCAAACCTGATCGCAGCCCGGTCACCGATGCAGATCAAGCGGTAGAGCGCGCCATCAAGGCGCTGCTGGCTGAAAAAGCGCCTTCTGACGCACTCATTGGCGAGGAGTATGGAAGCGCCGACGGCACCACTAACCGCACCTGGATCATTGACCCGATTGATGGAACCGCAAACTACCTGCGCGGTGTTCCAGTTTGGGCAACTCTGATTGCCCTGGCTATCGATGGCAAACCAACTGTAAGTGTGGTTTCAGCCCCTGCAATGGGAAGACGCTGGTGGGCTGCCCCAGAAATCGGTGCTTGGACGCGAGACATCGATGGATCAACTCGACAGTTGGCCGTGTCTGGAATTTCTGATTTCGAAAACGCCTCAATCAGCTACAACAACTTGCAGCTGTGGGACCAATCAGGGCGATTGCCGCAACTTTTAGAACTAAGCCGCAAACTATGGAGAACCCGTGCTTACGGTGACTTCTGGAGCTACATGCTGCTAGCTGAAGGCGCCCTTGAAATCGTTGCCGAGCACGACCTGAAGATTTACGACATTGCCGCCTTAGTGCCAATCGTGGAGCTAGCTGGCGGCCAATTCAGCGACTTGGATGGTTCGCTGAACGCAGCATCATCCAGCGTGCTGGCAACCAATGGAAAACTCCACTTTGCAACCGCCGAGGCGCTCCGAGCCTAACCAACTTAGGCTGATAATGTATTAACAACTTGTCAAAGTTTGACGAGTGTAAACATCGGCGTTGAGGATGGCAATGAACCAGCAGGAGAATATTCTTCCCCTATCCGTATTCATGGATCTTGACCGTTCGGGACCGATTCCTCTCTACTTCCAGGTAGCTCAAAAAATCGAAGATGCCATCATGAGTGGCCAGCTAGCGGCTGGTTCACGTCTTGAAAACGAGGTATCCCTTGGTGAGCGACTGGGGCTTAGCCGCCCTACTGTTCGCCGCGCGATTCAGGACCTAGTCGATAAGGGACTTTTGGTTCGCCGTCGTGGAATCGGAACCCAGGTGGTTCACGGTCAGGTAACACGTGGCGTTGAGCTTACTTCCCTCTACGAGGACTTGAGCCGAAGTGGGCAGAAGCCTTCGACCAAAATTCTTGACTACAAACTCACCAAGGCCGATGCCAAAATTGCCGAGAAACTAAACGTTGCCGTAGGCTCACCGGTGCTTTACGTCAAGCGTCTACGCTCAGCAGATAAAGTTGCGGTGTCAATTCTCGAAAACTGGCTGCCAGCCGAATTCACCGACATAACCGAGGCGGATTTGAACGAACACGGCCTTTACCAAATCCTTCGACTACGCGGCGTAACCATCCGGGTTGCTAAACAGCGAATTGGTGCGCGCAAGGCAAACCAGGCTGAGGCAACCGCACTCGACATTGAAAAGAACGCTGCGTTGCTAACCATGGACCGCACCGCCTATGACAACTCTGGCCACGCGGTTGAATTTGGCCACCACTGCTACCGCCCAGATCTTTACTCATTCGAAGTAACCCTGGTTGAAAAATAGAATCCAGGCACATACCTGTTAAATGAGAAATCGGGCCAATCCCCTTCGGCCCGATTTCTTCTTTTTGGCGTAACTCACCGACTATGCAGACGGAACAGCCAACTCCCCAGTTTGATACTGTGCGACGCCAAACCCAAACGACCAATCCTGTGGGCCGTTTTCGACATATCCGATGAAAACATCTTCGCCAGCGATCTCAACCTCGGCTAGCTTCTCGGAAATGCGTGCATACAAAGCCTGCTTTGTTTCATCGCTTCGCCCACGTTGGGTGAAGATCTGGATCATCACAACACCGTCGGTCCGATCGAAGCCCAGCCCGGCGTCCTCAGCAATAATCAGCGTTGGCTGATTGATTATCTGAAAACGATCACGGATAGGAATGCCGTAAACCTCGACAATCGCGGTGTGAATTCCATCGGCAATTGCCCTTACCTGCTCGGCACTGTATCGCGGATTCAGGTCAATACGGACCAGCGGCATGTGGCTTCCCTTCGATAGAAATTTACTTTGTTAGGACATTCTTACATATATCGAAGAGTAAGGCAATAGCCCCGAACTTAGGGATTGTTTTTCTACTGAGGAGTCAGTAATCGCCTAAATTCAGCCAAGGCGTGGCTTGAATCACCTTTCGCCCACCCCTCAAGTGCAACCACTCCGCCGTATCCAATGCTCTCCAGCTCGGCTGCAATGCGCGGGTAATAGATTTCCCCAGTGCCTGGCTCACATCGGCCCGGGACATCAGCTACTTGAATTTCACCGATATACGGAAGCGCTTCTCTTACCAACTCAACGAGATTGCCCTCGCCAATTTGAGCATGGTAGAGATCTAGATTCATTTTTAGGTGTTCACTGTCAACCCGGCGGACGAGTTCCATAGTGTCGGCGGCACGAGCAAAAGGCGTTCCAGGGTGGTCCACTGCCAAGTTCAAATTCTCGAGAGTAAACACTCTCCCAGCTGCCTCGCCAAGCTCCGCGATTCGCTTGAGTGTATCTACGGCCTTGGCCCAGTCATCGGGGGTGACTTCGGTTCCCTGACGGATTGCCTGACCATTTTCATCGAGACCGGTTCCATGCAGGTTGAGCCTCGGTGAATCGATTACCTCCGCTGCCTGCAAGGAGAGCTTTGCCGTTCTAATAAGTTCTGCGGCACCGTCATCGGTAATTAGGTCACCGGTTAAATATCCGGTCATCGATGAAAAAGTGGCGCCAGTCTTTGCCAGTGCTTCGAGATCCTTATTGGCCCAATTCCAAATCTCAACCAAAAAGCCTTCGTCTTTGATGCGATTCACGCGCTCAACAAAAGGTAGATCTAGAAATAGCATCTCCGCGGATGCGCCCAACTGATACTTCATGTATTTCTCCACAAATCAAGGCTTCGTCGCCTACGAGTAAGTCTAGTTTGGACCGGTCCATCTATTTTCACCATTTTGGATTCAAACACAGAAAACCCCCGAGATTTTTCTCATCCCGGGGGCCTCCAATCAACTTCTAGTTATAGAACGTCGGCTTGTTCGCGTATTTTGCATCAACGCACCCTCCGGTGTGTAGAGCCTCAAGCCCTGCCTCAACAGCAGCTGCCGCCAGATAGCCATCCCAGGCGCTTGGGCCATCGATTTCGCCACGCTTAGTTGCATTGACCCAGCGTTGAATCTGAGAGTCGTAAGCCGCAGCAAAACGGGTTTTGAATGACATGTGCTCTGCAGTGCCAATTTGGCCATCGAACCAGGTATTCATGCCACTGGTACGCCCAATCTCGGCGATGCCGTTCTCAAAAACGGCCTCGGTCTTAACTTGGTAACCGAACTTCACTGAAACGTTCATTTCCACGGTCGCCAATACATCTGATTCCGTGGTCAACAGAACCAAAATCGGGTCATTGAAACCATCATGATTGTTTGAATTTCGCTTCATTGCTTTGACTTCAACACTTTTAATCGGTGAATCAGTTAGGAAGCGCACGATGTCAATCTCGTGGACTACCGAGTCAAAGATCAACATGTCGTTGTGATACGACTCTGGGACCTCAGGGTTCCGGTGGGCGCAGTGCAATCCGAGAAGTTCACCCTGTCCTTTGGAGCTGATCAGTTCTTTTAGATTTTGGTAACCTGCGTCGAATCGGCGCATGAAGCCCACCTGAATGAGCTGCTTTCCGGTTGCCACCTCTGCCTCGACCATTCGCATTGAAGACGCTGAGTCAGGGGTGAGAGGTTTCTCGCAAAGTATTGGAAGACCTGCAGCTAGTGCCGGCAAAAGCACAGGCTCGTGGAATTGACCCGGGGTTGCAATCAGCACCGCATCGATGCCTCCGGCTGCGATTGCCGCCTCAATGTTTGGGAACCACACTGCTGCTGGGGCTTCAGCCAAGGCGGCCCTTGCCCGACCTTCGTCAGGTTCAACGACTGCCGCCACCGAAGCTCCAACAATTCGATTTTCAATTCGAATAATGTGATCGGCTCCCATTAGGCCCGCGCCGACTACGGCGATTCTTAGTTCAGACAATTTTCTCTCTCTGGTTTAGATGAATCGGGCCGCGTGCGTGCATGAACCAATATGTTCGCGAGTGCGCTTGGCGATTGGGAATGGAAAATCTACTTCACAGCCGTACATGTCCTGCTCAACGATTGCGAACATCTCCGGGTTGATTTCGGCTGCCTTTTCAAGAATCGGAGCGAACTCTGGAACGCCCTCGAATCCCGGCTCTGTCATAACGCCCTTTGCGACTGCGTCCACAAACGGCATGTCATTCTTGAGCGCTTCAGCCAAAATGTCAGGGTGAACCTGCTTCAGGTGGAGATATCCGATTCGGTCCGGGTAGGCGTTCATGAGCTTGACGTTGTCGCCGAGGTAGTAGGCAAAGTGACCAGTATCCAGGCAAAGGTTAGTGAACTCTTTGTTCGTCTCCTGCAAGAATCTCTCCACCTCGGCATAAGTGCCGATGTGACTGTCCGCGTGCGAGTGGAATTGTTGCTTGATGCCGTATTCCTCTAGAAGCGCCTTGCCCAGTTTGTCGTGACCCGCTGCCAACTTCTTCCATTGATCATTGTCCAAAGTTCTCGACTCCAGGACTTCTGCGGTTGCGTCAGAGCGCCACAAATCCGGAATCACTACCAGGTGTTCAACACCCAACTTTGAAACCAGTCCAGCTACATCGAGCGCTTGGTCCCACGCGCGCTTCCACTGGTCATCACCCTTGTGGAAGCCGGTGAACACCGTTCCTGCCGACAACTTTAGGTCGTGCTCGGCAAGAACGTCAGCAAGCTGATTTGGATCCGTTGGCAAATAACCAAAAGGCCCTAACTCGATCCAGTGGTAGCCAGCAGCTTGCACCTCGTCTAGGAATCGCTCCCACGGAACCTGCTTTGGGTCATTTGGAAACCAGACACCCCACGAATCAGGGGCAGTTCCAACGCGAATTTGATTAGTCATAGTTAGTTTCCCTGCAAACTTTCACGATATTTGCGAATGCCCTCTGCGCCGCCAACCACCGCAGCGGTCAACTCCTCGACAGTCGTGCCCTCCCGGCGCACATCAAGGATTTTGCGGCCATGATTCATGACGATGTGCCGATCGCAAACTTGGTAGGCATGGTGAAGGTTGTGAGTAACCAGCACCGAACTAACACCCTCGGTTTTCAATTGACGGAGGTAATCGAGCAATGCCTCGGTGGCACCAAGAATTGCTAGTGCGGCGATGCTTTTCTTTCTGATAGATAGCTTCACTTCATTGTGTCCTTTGTTAGTTGGATGTGGAGATTGACTTCTAGTAAGTAATCGAACCCACATCGAACTTAGCGTTAAGAAAAACGCTATGTAAGGACAAAGCGCATTTATTTGATAACGAATTAGTAAAGTTATACTAGCACGTGCCAATTGAGATAGGCCAGTATCTAGAGCTTTTTTCGGCTAATCCGTTAGATTGTTTGGCTGGCACGTGCTAGATCTAACGACCAGAGTTGAGCTGGTGAGAGACGTTTCCGATAGGTACTTGTCGCCCCGAATACGGGCAGCCAAGTCCTCAACGCTAGCCTTGGCAAGCTCAGTCGGATCCTGACGCACCGTAGTCATGTCTAGGTAGGACTCTTTGGCGATCGTGTCATCGTAGCCAACGACAGAGACGTCCTCTGGAACCTTTAGGCCTGCCTTTTGAAGGCAGTGAATGAGGCCAAATGCGCTTTGATCGTTATTGCAGACCACGGCGGTTGGTAATTTCTCCATCGCCAGTAGTCGTTCGGCAGCTAGAGCACCCCCGGCCTCAGCGAAGTCACCCGAAATCCCAATAATGGTTTTCTTTAGGTGGTGCTTATCCATCGCTGATTCATAGCCCTCAAGTCGATATTCGATGTCGAGCATATCCTTGGCATTCACGTAGGCAATCGACTTATGCCCAAGACCGATCAAATACTCAACCGCGTCGAAAACTCCCGATTCGCCGCGCGATGAGACCACTCCGCACCTGACGCCCGTGAGTCTTCTACCTAGACTTACCAACGGAATTGTTCTCGCCAACTTTTGCAACCTGGTCAGACTTAGCGTCGAGGCTATAAGTATTAGACCGTCGCATCGATGGCCAATTACCTCGTCAATGGCCTCCAAATCGGTTCGATCACTTGAAATGGCGCTCAAGACCAGCTGAAAGCCCTGTTCCGCAGCCTGCTTATAGATTGCCGGAATGATGTCGTAGGTTGAGCTTTCAGAAGCGTGAAATACCAGGCCTATGTACTTAGAACCCTCGCGTCTAAGTGACTGCGCCGCCAGATTCGGTCGGTAGCCCAATTCCTTTGCAGCTGCGCGAATTTTGGCCTCAGTGTCAGCGCTCACTCCCGGTGCATCTCGAAACACCAAGCCCACCAATTGACGCGATACGCCCACTCGCTCAGCCACATCGGCCATAGTTGGCGGACGCTGGTCATAGCGTTCCTTGTTTTCCTTCTTAGCCATGCTCTAATCCTAAAAACAGAGATGGGTCACCCGTAAAGGTAACCCACTTTTCCTAATTCGCTTACTTCAAGGCCGCGATGCGCTTTTCCATCTCTTCACGCTGGTAAATCGCCACTGCGCGAGCATTTTCATTCTCAGCAAAGACGCTTGAGCACATAATGCTGTTCGGATTATCCAAGAACCCAATGCTCTTGAGGCCGCCGAAGAATTCATCGAAGTTCACATCTCCATCACCCATCTTGAGGTGCTGGTGAACACGAACTGCGTTGCCAGGAGGGTTTGTGATGTAGCGCAGACCGTGAGAAGCGGTGTGGTCCATGGTGTCTGACACGTGAACAATTCCAAGTCGATCGCCGGCCGCCTGCATAATTTCGAGCGGCTGGTTACCCATGTGGAAGGTGTGCGAAGCCACATAAACCATGCCGAAATTCTTTGAATTGATTCCACGGATAACGCGCCAGGCAGCTAATCCATTTTCAACAAAGTCATCTGGGTGCGGGTCAATGAATACCTTGATGCCCTCTTTTTCAATGATAGGAACCAGCTCTTCCATCGAACGGTAGAAAGCGCGTTCCGACTCCTCGGCGCGCTCTGGGCGCCCGTTGAACTCGGTTCCAATCGTGTCAACACCAAGTTCGGCGGTAATCCGAATTACGCGCTTCCAGTAACGCACCGCGGCTTCGCGGGCGTCTTCATCTGGGCCTGACCAACGAAGCACCGGCAAGGTTGATGCAATCTCGACACCGGCATCCTGACAAGCCTTCTTCATCTTCTTGACTAGGTCATCATCGGCCTTCGGGTGATTGAAGAACGGAATCATGTCGGCATGCGGAGTCATCTGCAGGTATTTGTAACCGAGGTCTGCGGCGAGCGCCGGAAACTCAAGCAGTGAGTGAGTGCTGTGGAACGGGGTTGGGTCTAGTGCAATCTTGACCATTGACTTCTCCTTCGAAGCAGTTTTGAACTTAGTTATTTCTTTCGACTGCGCCTTTGCCCAGCAAGAGCTTCTGCGACTTCTTGACCTCGGCGTATCCGATGTATGCCTGCTGAGTACTCTCAAGCTCTGAAACAGGCATTACCGGAACATCCCACCAGCCCTCGCCGTCAGGTGCGTAAATCAGTGGGTCGTTGTTGATGTGAATCAGCACTGGCCCACCCTGGTGCGCCTTGGCCGCCTTTACGGCCGCCTTTAGATCGGTGATTGAGTCAGGGCCCGGCTCAACGCGAATTACCTTGACGCCATAGCTCTCGGCATTGGCCGCAAGATCGATTGGCAGGACATCGCCGGTCTCGTGGTTGTTGCCAGACTCGTCGCGGTAGCGGTACTTGGTTCCGTAGCGCTGTGACCCAACATCCTCAGACAGGTGGCCGATAGAAGCGTATCCGTGGTTCTGAATCAAGACTGTGATGAACTTCAGGCGCTCAGCTACGGCAGTTACTAGCTCGGTGTGCATCATCAGATATGAGCCATCACCCACCATCACGATGGCATCGCGGGTCTTGTCGGCGCGAGCAACACCAAGACCGGCTGCAATCTCGTAACCCATGCAAGAGAAGGCGTACTCAACGTGGTAACCCAGGTCGTCGCGCACTCGCCATAGCTTGTGTAGGTCGCCAGGCAGTGAACCCGCGGCACAGATAACCACGTCGCGCGGGTCAGAAGACTCTTGAACGGCACCGATAATTTCAGGCTGGCCTGGCAACTCACGTCGCTGATCTACGAATGAAGCATCAACTGCGGCATCCCAGATGGCCTTCTGCTGGCCGTAGTGCTTGCGGAACTCCTCAGCAACCGCGTAGCCAGAAAGCTCCTCTGAAAGCTCTGTGATTGACTCACGCGCATCTGCAACAACCGGGATGGCCGATCCGTGCTTGAAAGCATCGAAAGAAGCCACGTTGATGTTGATGAACTTAACTTCTGGGTTTTGGAAGGCAGTGCGGCTGGCAGTTGTGAAGTCACTGTATCGAGTACCAATACCGATAATCACGTCGGCCTCAGCTGCAATTCGGTTTGCGGCAGTGGTTCCGGTTGCACCAACGGCACCTAGGTTCTGGTCGTGGTCCCAAACCAACGAACCGACTCCAGCCTGAGACATACCTACTGGAATTCCAGTCTGCTCAACAAAGCGGCGAAGTTCTTGGTTTGCGTCAGAGTAGATCACTCCACCACCGGCAATAATCATTGGGCGCTTTGCACCTCGAATTGCCTTGGCAACCTCGGCCATCAGACCTCGGTCTGGGCGTGGGCGGCGAATGTGCCACTCGCGGTCAGCCAAGAATTCTTCTGGAACGTCAATTTCCTCTGCCTGAACATCCTCTGGCAGGGCGATGGTTACGGCGCCAGTCTCAACCGGGTCGGTCAAAACTCGCATGGCTCCGAGCAAGGCCGAGAAGATCTGCTCTGGGCGGGTAACGCGGTCAAAGAAACGAGACAGCGGACGGAATGCGTCATTCACAGTCATTACCGCGTCGTAAGGCTGCTCAAGCTGCTGAAGCACTGGGTCGGCCACTCGGTTTGCGAAGGTGTCCGAAGGCAGCAATAGGACCGGCAAGCGGTTGGTAGTTGCCACCGCTGCGGCGGTCAGCAAATTGGCAGCACCTGGGCCAACTGAGGCAGCGCACGCATAGGTTGAACGGCGGCGAGTCATGCGAGAGAAGGCAATCGACTCATGCCCCATCGCCTGCTCGTTGCGCGCCTGGTGATAAGGCATGGCTTTTGGATCGGTCACAGATAACTGCTTGAGCGCCTGACCGATTCCGGCAACGTTACCGTGACCAAAGATTCCGTAAACACCTTCGATGGTGCGTACACGGATGTCTCCGTCGACGGTGTACTGGTGAGCCAGGAATTCAACGATTGCCTGACTTACTGACATTCTGCGAGTAGCCATTTTGATACTTTCTCTGTTTACGCGGTGTATGGGAGTCTTGGGTCTGGATCTTGGTGGTGCCAGGTTTCGCGAATCCAGGCGTGGTTTGGGTCGTCGGTGATGTTCCAGCTGCGATCTGGGTCTGGGCCAGCCATGACGTTGAAGAAATAGAGGTCATAACCCGGCGAAGCCATGGCCGGACCGTGCCATCCGTGTGGCACTAGGCCGACGTCGCCCGAGCGAACCTCTTCGAGCAAGTCGTACTCGCGCTCATCTGAGGCATAGCCGCGAAGGTAGCCGATTGCATCAGAGGCTGCCGGCGGTGTTACTCCCCTAGTAACGGCAGTCTCGAAGTAGTAGATCTCTTCAAGGTTTGATTCAACGCCAGGAATGTAGGTGTCGTGCTTGTGAGCCGGGATTCCCGACCAGTTGCCAGCCGGAACGATGACCTCGACCACAATGAAGCGGTCAGCATCAAGGTGCTCTGGCACACCAAAGTTGTGAACCTGTCGGCTTTCACGACCGGCACCGCGCACAAATACCGGAACCTCCTCGGCGGCGATAAATTTGACCGCCTTAGAGTTCTTTGCAGGCGCTTCACCGATGCAAACTCGGCCTTCTCCGTGGATCTTAATTTCGGTATCCACCGGCAGGTAAATCAGATCTGAGGTGCCGTGGAACACTGACTTTCGTCCACGCAGGAACTGCGTTTGAAACGCGGTTTCACCAGCCAGGCGGTACTCAACAGTCAGGCCGACGCCCTCGAGCGGGAAGATTAACCTCTCGAGGCCGTCAGCGATGATGTGGAACTGCCTACCTGCACCAAGGGTGCCCACTCGAAGGCCGGTGTGCTGCCAGCCTTTGATTGAGCCGTCGACCAAGACATCCCAGTTGTCTTTGGCTAACTCACCCTTTTTGAAAAACCACGTCATTGGAGTCTCTAACTAATTTGACTAGTTCTGAGGGAAACCGAGGTTGATGCCACCGTGTGATGGGTCAAGCCAGCGGCTGGTGATTGCCTTGCCTCGGGTGAAGAAGTGAACACCCTCAACGCCGTGAGCTTTGGTGTCACCGAATAGAGAGCTCTTCCAGCCACCGAACGAGTAGTAGGCAACGGGCACAGGAATTGGAACGTTGATACCGATCATTCCAACTTCGATTTCGTTCTGGAAACGACGAGCCGCTCCACCATCGTTGGTGAAAATTGCGGTTCCGTTACCGAACGCACCGTTGTTGATCAGTTCAACACCCTCTTCGTAGGTGTGGACACGAACGATCGAAAGCACAGGGCCAAAGATCTCTTCGGTGTAAACCTTTGATGAGGTTGGAACCTTGTCAATCAGGGTTGGGCCAAGCCAGAAACCGTTCTCGGCACCGTCAAACTTGTCGTTGCG
The DNA here is from genome assembly GCF_026000575.1 of Rhodoluna sp. KAS3. NCBI lineage: Bacteria > Bacillati > Actinomycetota > Actinomycetes > Micrococcales > Microbacteriaceae > Rhodoluna > Rhodoluna sp. KAS3. Next base: position 940,249 of record NZ_AP026910.1, read on the forward strand.
ACCATCGACAACAACGGTTGCACCGTCTTCGGTAGCGATATCGATGTACGAAGCAACCTTGTCACGGTGGACCTTGGTAACCAATGGGCCCATGTCGCAACCACGACGACCGTCACCGGTGCGAAGCTTGCTCATGCGCTCCTTGATCTTTTCGATCAGGTCGTCTGCAACAGGCTCAACCGCTACGACCACAGAGATCGCCATGCAGCGCTCACCGGCAGAACCAAAGCCCGCGTTGATAGCTGAATCGGCAACTAGGTCCAGGTCAGCGTCAGGCAGAACCAACATGTGGTTCTTTGCTCCACCAAGAGCTTGAACGCGCTTGCCGTGGCGTGATCCGGTCTCGTAAACATACTGAGCAATCGGGGTTGAGCCAACGAATGAGATGGCCTTGACATCAGGGTGGGTCAAAAGACCATCTACTGATTCTTTGTCACCGTTTAGAACGTTGAAAACACCATCTGGCAAGCCTGCCTCTTTGAGTAGCTTGGCCATCCAAATTGCCGCTGATGGGTCTTTCTCAGATGGCTTCAAGATGACGGTGTTACCTGCGGCGAGCGCAATCGGGAAGAACCACATCGGCACCATTGCCGGGAAGTTGAACGGGCTGATGATTCCGACTACGCCAAGAGCCTGACGGGTTGAGTAAACATCAACACCAGTAGATACGTTCTCTGAATAGAAACCCTTTAGAAGGTGAGGCATACCGGTTGCAAATTCAACTACTTCCTGACCGCGGGTGATCTCTCCCAGCGCGTCCGACAGCACCTTGCCGTGCTCTGAAGTGATGATTTCGGCAAGTTCTGGCTTCTTGCGGTTTAGCAACTCGCGGAAGTTAAACATGATGGCCTGGCGGCGTGCCAATGACAGGTTGCTCCAAGCTGGGAATGCTGCCTTGGCTGAGGCAATCGCAGCCTCAATTTCAGATGCGTTAGCTAGGGCAACGTGCTTGGTGACTTCACCAAGAGCTGGATCGAATACTTCAGCGGTACGGCCTGAAGTGCTTGGTCGCTCAGCGCCATCAATCCAGTGTGGAACTACAGGTAGGTTGCTCATTTTTTATCCTTTTCTGAAACTAAATTATCCGTGGACAAGCTTGACTGCGGTGTCAATAGCGGCGACTACGTTGCCGTCTTGCGGGTAAAGCAGGCTTCGACCAACTACAAGGCCTCGAACGCCCGGCAACTCTAGGGCCTTGCCCCATGAGTCGTAGATGTCCTTAGGGTCACCGACTGGGTCGCCACCAAGTAGGAGGGTCGGAAGAGTGGTTGACTCCATCACGCGAGCCATGTTTTCAACTACTGGCAACTTCATCCAGGTGTAAGCAGATGAGTTACCGAGGCCGCTGGCAATGCTGATTGAGTCGATCACGGCATCGGTTGAAAGGTCATTGCGGATTTTGCCGTCAACCCATTCGCTCATGAACGGCTCCAGCATGATCGGCAACTTGGCTGCGGCGGCCGCGTTTACGGCGTGGTGTGAGTACTCAAGCATGTTTGCGGTGCCGGCATCGCCAAGGTTTACGCGGTTTAGCATTTTGGCAAAATCTAGCTGGTCACGAACAATTCCATCGATGTTATAACCGGTAATTCGGTCGTCCATCTCAAAGCTTGCCCCACGAAGACCACCGCGGTTTAGTGAACCCACGACCAGTTTGTCGTCAAGGCAACCAAGCAACGCCAAGTCATCGATGATGTCTGGGGTTCCGAGCACGCCGTCTACCCCTGGTCGAGAAAGCGCTGTTGCCAGACGCTCAATCAGGTCGTAGCGGTTCTCCATGGCACGCGGGTTGTTGCGAACCGAGAGGGCATTTCTGGCCGGGTGATCAGCAGCGATGATGAATAGACGACCATCGCCCTGAACGACATCGCGACGCTTTCTTGCTGAATAAATCTCGGCTAGTTTGCCCGGGTTAGCGGCACGGATGTTGCGAAGTGATTCGAAGTCCAATGACATTAGTTCATTCCCTTCAGAATCTCTTCAACTTCTTCGAAGCTTGGCATGGCGGTTGAGCACTCTAGGCGGCTTGCCACAATTGCACCGGCAACGTTGGCAAACTGAAGAATTCGCTTTAGTTCCCAGCCCTGAAGCAGTCCGTAGCAGAATGCTCCACCAAAGCTGTCACCGGCACCAAGACCGTTAACCACGTCAACAAAGTAAGGCGGCACCTCAACGGTTTCGCTGCGGGTCTTGGCCAATACACCTTTAGGGCCCTGCTTAACCACTGCAATTTCGAGTCCACGCTCAAGTAGTGCATCTGCCGCACGCATTGGCTCGGTCTCACCTACGGCAACCTGACATTCCTCTTTATTGCCGATTGCGATGGTTACCTTGTCAAGTGCACGGGAAACCTGCTCGCTGGCAAGTTCTGGTGAAGACCAGAACATTGGGCGGTAGTCCAAGTCCAGGATGGTGTGCTCCTTGCGACCACGGGCATCCCAGGCCACGTGGTGTGCGGTGCGGCTTGGCTCTTGACTCAATCCGGTCACGGTTGACCAGTAAATCTTTGCGTGAGAGATGGCGTCGAGATCCAGCTCGTTCTGGTTGATAACTAGATCTGGGGCCTTTGGCTCACGGTAGAAGTAGAGCGGAAAGTCATCTGGCGGAAAAATCTCGCAGAACACGACCGGAGTAGGCAACCCCTCAACGCCAGAGACAAACTGGTCGCTAACGCCAAGGCGCTGAAGCTCGGTGTGAATGTACTTACCAAAAGGGTCATTACCGGTGCGGGTGATGACTGCCGACTTGAGTCCGTATTTCGCCGCCGCTACTGCAACGTTTGTGGCGCTTCCGCCAAGAAACTTGCCAAAGGTTGATACCTCGTCGAGACCCACACCGGTCTGCAGCGGGTAGATGTCTACTCCAACGCGACCAATAGTGATCACGTCAAATGGTTGATTGCGCTCGGTCATACTGCGTCGTACAACTTTCTTCTAGGTAGGCCGTTAGGTGTTTGTCCTAACATACTGACATTAAACAACAGTATAGGCACATAAGCAACACGCTATTCAGTAAAGAAATGCCAACCTAGCCACCACCAGACCACAACCAGAGCCAATCTGGTGTTCCGATGGTGCATTATTCGCGCAATTAGAGCGCCGAACGGTGAAACCAGGTCAGGCCTCAGCCTTCCTAACAGCCACATAACGATTCCGGCAACAATCACTAAAAGGTATTCAAAAAGAGGAATTGTCATCGCCGACGCCCCTTTCTGATCTGGAGCAGACCCACACCAATAGCCATCCAGACAATCAAAAAGATGGCTCGTCCGTATGGCGAATCAAGGATTGGATTCACCAAAATCGAAATTGTCGGATAGGTCAGGTCATCCTGAAAAACCTCGGCGAATATGTAAGCAAAAAGCTCGGACACCGCCATCACTAAAGCCAGAGTTACCCAAATCCACTTCGTGCGGGCCATGACTTTATTTGAGGAAGGTTTTGGTCCGTGATCGCGGTAGTAAACCAAGACCACTGCGATAGGCGCTAGGGCAAGAAGCAGCACTTTGTCTTGCCAGCTATTGCGTTCTGAAAAGAACAGCACGGCACTGCTGATTGCCATCACGAACAAAAGTGCTTGAACACTTATCTGTGGCCGCTCTGGCATGTGAAACTTCACGAGCTTCTTCCAGTCTGCAATTAGCAAGATGGTGCCAGTGCCAAAAATGATGGCGTCCACTACCGATCCGCGCTGCAGGTGAAACATTGTCACGAACGCGAAAACAGGCAACCAGGGGTTGATTCCACGCAGCAATTGCTTCACAGGACGAGGCTATCGCTAAACCGTAACAGTCTGAAACATCAAAAATACTCTCGCTATATTTATCCCAAGAGCACCAACTTGTCCTATCTGAAGGAAATCATGGCGATTTACAACAACATCACCGAGGTAGTCGGAAACACCCCACTAGTTCGCATCAACCGCATTATTGAAGGCCCTGCCGAAGTTCTAGCCAAGCTAGAGTTCTACAACCCATCAGCAACGGTTAAGGACCGCATCGGTATCGCCATGGTTGATGCCGCAGAAAAGTCAGGTGCACTAAAGCCTGGTGGCTCAATCGTTGAGGCAACCTCTGGAAACACCGGAATTGCCCTGGCCATGGTTGGTGCTGCGCGCGGCTACAAGGTAATCCTGACCATGCCTGACTCAATGAGCAAGGAGCGCCGCACTCTATTGCGTGCCTATGGCGCAGAGCTAGTTCTTACCCCAGCCGCTGAGGGTATGCGCGGTGCCGTTGCTAAGGCAGAGGAAATCGGTAACACCCAGGGTGCAGTTCAGGTTCGCCAGTTTGCTAACCCAGCAAACCCAGAGATCCACCGCAACACCACCGCTCAGGAAATCTGGCGCGACACCGATGGCCAGGTTGCCGCAATTGTTGCCGGAATCGGAACCGGTGGAACCATTACCGGTGTTGGCCAGGCCCTAAAGGCGCTGAACCCAGACATCAAGATCTTTGCAGTTGAGCCAGAGGCTTCACCGATTCTTAACGGTGGAACCCCAGCAGGCCACCCAATCCAGGGAATCGGCGCCAACTTTATTCCAGAGATTCTCGACACCACCATCTACGACGAAGTTCTTGATGCCCCTACCGAAGAGGCAATCAAGTGGTCACGCCGTTTGGGTGCCGAAGAGGGTATCCTCGGTGGAATCTCATCTGGAGCAGCTATCTGGGGCGCATCAAAGATTGCGGCTCGTCCAGAATTTGCCGGCAAGAAGATTGTCGTAATCATCCCGTCATTCGGTGAGCGCTACCTATCAACAGTTCTTTACAAGGACCTTCAGGACCTAGACTAAAAGGTACTTTGATACGTTTTCGCGAAGACATTAGAACAGGCATCGAGCGCGACCCAGCAACTTATGGCGCGCTCGAGCTTGTTTTAACCTCACCCGGTCTCCACGCTCTTTGGCAGCACCGGATTAACCACGCTCTATACAAGAGTGGCTTTCGCGTACTTTCAAGAGTCCTTGCTACCGGAACCAGATTCTGGACCGGAGTTGAGATTCACCCGGGCGCCACGGTTGGCCGCAGAGTCTTTATCGACCACGGTATGGGCGTTGTTATTGGTGAAACCGCGATTATTGGCGACGACGTACTGATTTACCACGGCGTGACCCTTGGTGGCCGTGAGAACATCACAGCAAAACGCCACCCGACCATTGGCAACAACGTTGTCATCGGAGCGGGTGCCATTGTTCTTGGCAACATCACCATCGGCGATGGCTCATCGATTGGTGCCGGAACCATCGTTACCAAGGACTTGCCGGCCAACTCGGTTGTAGTTGGTCCGCAAATGCGCACCATCAAGTAGCGCAAAACCTCCCCTCTCGTTCCGGCTTAACTTCAAGTTTGCTGTGAGTCCCTTGACTGAACCTCGGATAGAGGTACCCTTCTTACGTAACCCTAAGAAGGAGGAACGGATGATTAATATTTCTGATGGCTGCTGTGGTGGCGGTTGCACCTGCAGCAAGTAAGCCAAACAAAGAAAATCCTCGACTGTAAAATCGAGGATTTTCTGCTATCCGGCCTAAAAGACCTTGAATTGGACCCTAGAGCCAGGCGCCGATGATTAGGCCCATAACCGCGAGTGAAACGATGTCTTGGCCGACCTCAATGATCCAGACACCAAAACCGTGGCGGGCAAACAGTCGGTGTGAAAGAGATGATGCCGCGGCAATACCGGCACCCAAGAGAGCACCCGCAGCCAGACCCTGCCAAGCACCAAAGCTTGGGTCAGCCAAACTTCCAACCTCGATGACAATTGCCACAGTTGCAGCCTGCGCGATGGTTGCCAAGTACGTCGAACCAAACAAGACAGCCACGCTGGTGCCACCCGGATCAGTTGTAGGCTCGTTGCCGTTTAGCTTCCACCAAATTGGATAAAAAGTCTTTGGGCCAAACCAAACACCGCCGACAACAAAACCGGCGATTGAAGCGACCAATACGGCCAACCAGTTAATCTGTGAAAAATCCATCTATTTCTTCTTTCTGTGACCGTAGCCTTCTGCGCTTTCAACCTTACGAGCTGCAATCAACAGGGCGATTAATTCGGGTGTAAGTTTTTGAGTTTCTTTGACATGCAGAGAACCGCTGGTCTTATTGAAATCCCGAAGCTCATCGCTAAGCGTTACTAGGGTTTGCCCGCTGAACGGAAAATATGCGCAGTGATTCTTGTAGGCAGCGAAGCCGCCGATAGCTTGGCCGTCGACTTTGAAGCAGGGCACCCCGTAGTAAATGACCTGTTCAGAATCAGGCTCAATTTTTAGCATTTCAGCCTGCCACTCCAGCAACATATCTTGCTGCCAGCCAGCAACGGTAGCTAGGTACTCATCAATCGCGTTCATGCCACCAATTATGGCCGCGCAATTAACTGCGTGGGCGCAGGGTTGCAACCATAGGACACACAAACGGGTCGGCGTTGTTGCTCAGGCCAACCTTGCTTAGGTAGTCAATGATCACTTTGTAGCTGGCCATCAAGTTCATTTCGACCAGGGTTACACCCTTTTCTTCGCAGAACTTTTTGACGATGACGTTTGCCTTAATCAAGTTAGGTCGAGGCATAGACGGGAATAGGTGATGCTCAACTTGGTAGTTCAGGCCACCCATTAGGTTGTCTTTCAACCAACTGCCCTTGATGTTGCGACTGGTCAAAACCTGACGCTCAAAAAAGTCAATCTTGGAGTCCTTTGGCACCAGCGGCATGCCCTTGTGGTTCGGTGCAAAAGCAGCACCCATAAAGAAGCCAAAAACCATCATCATGAAGACCCAAAGGGCAATCGCCCAGAGCCAGCCAAACATCCAGGTCATCAGCAGGTAAGGAGAGGTCTGACGAACAATCATCAGCGAAAATTCGAGAAGTCTTGTGCCGATTGGGCGGTCTTTGCGGCGAAGGTTTGCGATGCTGTCTAACAGCAGGTCAAAACCGGTTAGCAGCAACAAAAACGGAAAGAAGTAGCCCTGTCGTTCGCCGATCCAGCGCTCAATGCCGCGCTTTTGATCGCGTGATTCTGGTGTAAAACTCAGGATTCGAATTGCGATATCCGGGTCTTGACCAATTTGGTTTGGGTGCTGGTGGTGCTTATTGTGCTTGCGCAACCAGAAACCGTAGCTAAGACCAGCAAATAGATTGGCTAGAACCAACCCAAGAGCATCGTTAGCTTTGTTGTTTTGAAAAATCTGACGGTGAGCTGCCTCGTGCGCGATGAAGCCATACTGAGCGCTCATGATTCCCAAAAGCCCCGCAATGCCAAAAGCCGCAAAGATCCAAGCCCAATGGGTTTGAACTGCTCCCCCGATAAAACCGCCGGCAACCCAAAGGCCAGTGGCAATTGCCGAAATTACAGATAAACGGATGATGTAGAAACTTGGCTTCTTCTTTAGCAATCCCGCCGACTTAACCAAGTTAAGGACTTCGTGAAAATTAGTTGCCGCTCTAGTTGCGGTCGCGACGGTCATAGACCGAGTCTAGGCGCTCTAACTGTTAATACCCTGAAGATACGCCTCGAGTGAATTGAAGTAGCTCTCCATGCCCTGACGAGTCAGTTCAACCTGCTCAGCTGGCATCTCGCCGAACTGCGAGAACCTAGCCCAGGTTCCTCCGTCACGCTCTTCGAAGTCAATTTCGATGCGGTGAGATGGGGTGTTCATGTCCTTCAACTCAAAATCGGCTGGATCCTGGCTGTAATGCATGGTGTGGACCAACTTTTTATTTGGAACCACACGCTGATATTCGCCCCAGAAATAGGCGTTGAAGCCGTGCGCAGAAACATCAACCCCGATAGCCCACAGGCCACCTTCACGTGTCTCTGATGAGGCAGAACCAGCAACAACCTTTAGCTCAGTTGGGCTGTACCACTTTTCTAACTGTGCTGGTTCGGTCCAGGCCGCCCACATTTGCTCCATTGATACCGGGTACACCCGCTCAACTGAATACAGAAAAGATTGCTCCATCACGGGCTCCTTTTACGCTTCTGAATGCATTAAACGTTGAAACGGAATTCGACTACATCTCCATCTTTCATGATGTAGTCCTTTCCTTCCATACGAACCTTGCCAGCAGCCTTGGCATCTGCCATTGAACCTGCGGCCATTAGGTCCTCGTAAGACACAATTTCAGCCTTGATGAATCCACGCTGGAAATCCGTGTGAATTACACCGGCAGCCTGCGGCGCGGTCCAACCCTTGCGAATAGTCCAGGCACGAGCTTCTTTAGGGCCCACAGTCAGGTAGGTCTGAAGACCAAGGGTGTCAAAACCGATGCGAGCCAGCTGGTCTAGACCAGATTCATCCTGACCCAAAGAGGCTAGGAGCTCGTTGGCCTCTTCAACCGAGAGGTCGATAAGTTCAGACTCAACCTTGGCATCGAGGAACACTGCCTCTGCCGGTGCAACCAAGTCGGCGAGCGCCTTCTTCTTGGCGGCGTCGGTCAAGATTCCCTCGTCTACGTTGAAGACGTAAATGATTGGCTTGGCGGTCAAAAGGCCTAGGTCTTTGATCGGGGTTAGGTCAACATCACTGGATGACAGCGGCTTACCTGCGTCGAGAACTGCCTTGGCCTCGTCAATTGCCTCTAGAGCGGCCGGCTCCATTTTCTTGCCCTTGACTTCTTTTTCAATTCTTGGGCGAGCCTTATCTAGGGTCTCCATGTCGGCCAAAATCAACTCGGTGTTGATGGTCTCAATGTCGCTGGCGGCGTCAACCTTGCCGTCCACGTGCACTACATCGCCGTCGACAAAACCACGAACCACCTGAGCAATTGCGTCAGCCTCGCGGATGTTGGCTAGGAACTTGTTGCCCAGGCCTTCACCGACCGATGCGCCGCGAACGATGCCCGCAATGTCGACGAATGACACCGGCGCAGGCAGAATACGCTCTGAGCCATACATGTCAGCCAAGCCCTGAAGGCGAGGGTCTGGAAGGTTCACGACACCAACGTTTGGTTCGATAGTTGCAAACGGATAGTTTGCCGCTAGAACGTTGTTTTTGGTGAGTGCATTAAAGAGGGTCGACTTGCCTACGTTAGGCAGTCCCACGATTCCGATTGTAAGAGCCACGAGGGTCAAGTCTACTTTGCTGTTGGCGCCTACTGGCAGACTTAGCTTGTGCCTCTTAACTTCACTGCCATAGATTTCGAAACCGCGAACGGATCGCCGGCTAGCCCCTGCGCAGTTGGGTTGGTGAAGGTACGCGACGGAAAAATCGCAGACACGCTGGCATTTCTAATCCAACCCCCATCGCCAAACGATTGGTTCCATGAGGGCAACATCCGTATTCATGGAATTAGACCGAGTGATGTTGACGGCGCTGCGACTGCTGCCGAGGCCCTGCAAATAATGCAGTCCTTCATCGGTGACGACACACTGATTGCCCACAACGCACCGTTTGACATGGGGGTTTTGCGGGCTACTGCAGCGTTAGTTCAGCACGAGCTGCCAAAGCTTCAGTACAGCTGCTCATTGGCGATTTCAAGAAAAACCTACAACCTTGAGTCCTACCGATTGAACGCCGTGGCTTACGCAATTGGCCATGAAGAGTTCAACCACCACGACGCACTTGCCGACAGCGATGCCTGTGCTCGCATCATCATTCATGCTGCGGATCGTCACGGTGTCGATGACTTAGCCGAACTCCTCAGTGCCACCAAACAGGTTTTCAAAGACCTTTAGGCAATTTGTCACCCCATGGTGAAATACTCGGGGCATGGAATCTTATATTTTTCTCGCAATCGGTTTAGCCGCAGGTGTGCTCCTGGGCTGGTTCATAGCCAAGGCAAAAAAGCCTGCTGATGCGGACCAAACTCAGGATCTCCTGATTCAAATTGCGGGCCTCGAAGCCAGCTCGGCCGGACTAAAGGCACAACTTGAACAAGCGGCAGCCGAAAAACGCGAACGCGATGAACGCGATCGAGAAGAAAACAAAATGCTTCAGGCCCTGGCTCCGGTGCGCGTTCACCTGGAGCAAATGCAGTCTGTGGTGACCCGTCTCGAAAAAGAGCGCACCGAACAGTTCGGAACAATTCAAGAGCAACTCAAGAACGCCATTGACTCTGATGAAGCACTGCGCAAGCAGACGCAGCAACTTTCTCAAGCCCTTTCCTCAAACAGCATTCGCGGAGTTTGGGGAGAGACCCAGCTGCGTAAGTTGGTTGAACTTGCCGGCCTAATCAAGCACGCCGACTTTGATGAACAAGCCAGTTTTAGCACCGATACCGGTTCTGGGCGCGCCGACATGATTATCAACCTGCCAGGCGGCAAGTCATTGGCGATTGACTCTAAAGTGCCTTTCAACTCTTACCAAGAGGCCTCAACCATTTCCGAACTTGCATCTGGCGAAGAGTTGGCCCGGCGTAAAAGACTGATTGACGAACACGTCAAGGCGGTCAAAGGCCATATCGATGCCCTGGCGTCTAAGGGTTATTGGAGCGGGTTGAATGCCAGCCCAGATTTTGTGATTGCCTTCGTGCCTAGCGAGTCACTGCTATCGGCAGCACTGGATGCCGATCCGGCACTGCTCGAATACGCCTTTAAAAAGAATGTGGCCTTGGCATCACCAGTCAGCCTCTTTTCGGTCCTCAAGACCATCAACTACATCTGGCGTCAAAATGCAGACGAAACTTCTGTAAAAACCATGATCAAGCTGGGCAAAGAGCTTTACGAGAGGGTCGGCAAGCTTGCTGAACACGCTGAAAAACTTGGGCGGTCAATCACAGCCTCGGTGCGCGACTACAACGGCTTCATCTCTAGCCTCGAAACTCGAGTGCTGGTAACGGCCCGCAAGCTAAACGACCTAGACGAAACGCAACTTGGCACTAACGAGATTCCAAGCCCACCGGAGCTTGATGCCACACCGCACACTATGAGCGCCAGTGAGTTGACCGAAAACCCAAACATCTCAGAACGGTAACAAAGCGCCAGTTTTGTAATTCCAAATCAAAGTTGCTGGCTCAGGTTTCGGTATACTTTTTCGAAGCGCTCGACAATGAAGTTTGCAGCCCGATAAAACGCTGAAATCGGCGATTCACCACGCAACTCCAAGGAGTACTTCATGTCTGACATCAAATCACCCGTTGTCACGCTTACACCTGCGCCAACTTTGGACCGCACCTATTACGTTCACGACCTAGTCGAAGGTGGAGTTAACCGCGCCGACGGTGTTGTAGAAGAGCTTGCCGGTAAGGGCATCAATGTCACTAAGGGCTTGAACCTAGTCGGTATGGCTGCCCCTGGAGTTGTGCCAATCGGTAACTCAGACCCAAGCGTTCTTGCTCGCACCGGCCACACCGAGTCACTCGTTCCACTTTGGGTTGACGGCACACTACGAGTTTCGACCACCATGGTCATTAAAGACGGCGCAACCACCAAGGTAAACGAGGCACCGCGCCCATTGAGCTCAGAAGACTGGAAGTCAGTCGTTGACCTAACCATCGAAACCGTCCGCAAGGCCGGCGCAAAGTGGCTAGTTATCGCTGGTGCCCTGCCAAATGACCTATCGACTGGAACCTACGTTGACCTGCAGCCTATTTTTGATGCAATGAAAACCATGGGCGTTCGAGTTGCACTAGACACCTCAGGCGAGCCGCTACAGACTTGGGCACGCAAGGGTGCTGCCAGCGTTATGAAGCCAAACGCAGAGGAGCTTGCTTCAGCTGTTGGCCGCTCACTTCACACCAACGGTGACGTGATCGACGCTGCTCGTGAACTTTGCGCAGCCGGAGTCGAGTGCGTTCTTGCCAGCCTTGGCCCAGACGGAATGATTGCTGTCACCAAGGACCACTCATGGGCTGCTCGCACTCCGCCAATCAAGGTCATCAACACAGTTGGTGCCGGCGATTCAACTCTTGCCGGTTTCTTGTCAGCCGTGGCCGAGTCAACTACAGCAGAAGCTGATGAGCGCTACGGTGTAGGTTTTGATGTACCAAAGGGTGTAACCACGGCGGTTCAGTGGGGTGCAGTTGCTGTTCAGCAGCCAACCTCTGGTCTCCAGAACCTAGATGGCATGCCTGAGGCATTCTTGACTGTTGAGCCAAACCGAGAAGAACCTCTCGGCGAGCCAGCAATCATCTAGTTCTTCGGAACCCTTACTTCGAGCACTCTGGCATCGCCCAACTGGCTGTCGAGCACAAAACTCTGAATCTCTAGAAACTCCTCGGTTTCGCGCACACCGCGGGCCAGCGGACCATCGGTGATTGCCGTGCAAACGAAAATGAACTGGTCACCCGAAACCAACTCATCCAGCTCAAATTTTCGTTCAAGGTCATAATTAGCGCCTAAAGCCCGAGAGATTTCATCTGGAGTTTCCGGCGCAAATCGGGTTTGCATAAAACCGCCCAGAATCTGAACGGCACAGGCAGTGACCACACCCTCGGGAGCCCCACCGATTCCTAGCAGGAGGTCAACTCCGCTGTCTGGAGTTGCCGCCGCCACAGCCATGGTGATGTCACCCTCATCAAACCTGACCCAATGTGCCCCGGAGGCTTTTACCTCGGCGATTAGGTCGTAGTTTCGAGGTTTATTGATCACAGCCACCCGAATCTCAGAAACATCTTTGTTCAAGGCCGCCGCCAATCGGTTAATGTTCTCGGTAGCTGCAACATCTAGGTCCAGTACTCCCCTGGCAGCAGGTCCGCTAACAATTTTCTGCATGTAGTAAACCTCTGAAGAAGCCAGCATGGCACCGCGCTGAGCAGCAGCCATGACGGACACAGCACCGTCTAGTCCGCCAGCCGCCAGAGCAGTACCGTCAACCGGATCCACCGCGATGTCCCACTCGACAGGCTGCCCGCCACCGATGATCTCGCCGTTGAAAAGCATCGGGGCCTCGTCTTTCTCACCCTCACCGATAACGACCACGCCACCAAAGTTTGCCCCGCGAAGAGAGTCACGCATGGCATCAACCGCAGCACCGTCGACGGCATTCTTATCGCCCGAGCCAACCAAGTGCCAGCATTCGGCCGTGGCCGCGACTGTTGCCTTGAAGATATCGATAGTTGGACCGTTCGCATTGTGAAGACTCATGGTGCCTTTCTTGAAGCGGACAAACCCGCATCCTTGCTAACATCTTATTAAGCCGCCGATGACGTCGTTTCCCACGTAGAACTTAGGAGTTCAGCAATGCCAGTTGCATCACCAGACCAATACCTAGAAATGCTTGACCGCGCAAAAAACGGCGGCTTTGCTTACCCAGCAATCAACGTTTCAAGCTCACAGACTTTGAACGCGGCACTTGCCGGTTTGGCAGAAGCTGGCTCTGACGGCATCATTCAGGTAACCACCGGTGGTGGCGACTACTGGTCTGGTCCGACCATTAAGAAAATGGCATCTGGCGCAGCAGCTATGGCTGCATTTGCTCGCGAAGCAGCAAAGAACTACGGCATCACCATCGCCCTGCACACCGACCACTGCGCCAAGCACCAGCTTGACGACTTTGTAATGCCTCTAATCGCAATTTCAGAGGACCGCGTAAAGCACGGCCAGGACCCACTTTTCAACTCACACATGTGGGACGGTTCAGCAGTGCCAATGGCCGAGAACCTTGAGATTGCCAAGAAGATGCTTGCACTCACCAAGAACATCGGTGCTGTTCTAGAAATCGAAGTTGGCGTTGTTGGCGGCGAGGAAGACGGCGTTGAGGGCGGTATGGGTGAGCACCTTTACACTACCCCTGAAGACGGTCTTGCAACTGCCGAGGCACTTGGTCTTGGCGAGAACGGCCGCTACATGGTCGCGCTAACCTTCGGAAACGTTCACGGTGTCTACAAGCCAGGAAACGTAAAGCTTCGCCCAGAGTTGCTCGGTGAGATCCAGGCAGCAGTCGGCGCCAAGTACGGCAAGTTGATGCCGTTTGACCTTGTCTTCCACGGTGGTTCAGGCTCAACCCCAGAGGAAATCGCAGAGGCAGTTTCACACGGTGTTATCAAGATGAACATCGACACCGACCTTCAGTACGCGTTCACCCGCCCAATTGCTGGTCACATGCTTTCTAACTACGATGGCGTGCTAAAGGTTGACGGCGAAGTCGGCAACAAGAAGCACTACGACCCACGCGCATGGGGCAAGTTGGCTGAAGCCGGCATGGCTTCTCGTGTTGTCGAGGCTGCAGCTGAACTTGGTTCAGCAGGTAAGTCAATGAGCCTCTAAATTTAGACTCAATCAAAAGAGCCCGTCCAATTTGGACGGGCTCTTTTGTGTTTGCGCTCATTATTGGCGCAGAAAAACTGGGCTTAGCTGCGCTTGACCTTGTTGTTCAGATCGGTGCCAGCTGCCTTCAGTTCTTTGCGAAGCTCGGCAGGGAGCGAGAACTGAACATCTTCTTCAGCGGTCTGGACGGTTCGAACATCGCCAAAACCTCGCTTAGCTAGGTTCACCAGCACCTCATCAACCAACTCCTCTGGAACAGAAGCACCAGAAGAGACACCTACGGTCTCGACGCCTTCAAACCAGGCATCCTCAATCTCGCTGGCAAAGTCAACGCGGTACGACGCCTTGGCGCCGGCTTCGAGTGCCACCTCAACCAGTCGAACTGTGTTTGATGAGTTAGCTGATCCAACCACGATTACCAAATCGGACACAGCGCCAACCTTCTTGATAGCCACCTGGCGATTTTGAGTTGCATAGCAAATGTCGTCGCTCGGTGGGTTCTGCAAAGTTGGGTACTTTTCACGCAGCTTGACCACGGTTTCCATGGTTTCATCCACAGAGAGGGTGGTTTGCGAAAGCCAAATCAACTTCTTTGGGTCTCTGACCTTAGAGGCCGCGATGCTGTCATCCTTGTCGATGATCTGTACGACATCGGGTGCTTCACCGGCGGTACCCTCAACTTCTTCGTGTCCTTCGTGGCCAATCAAAAGGATGTCGTAATTTTCGGAGGCAAATCTTTGAACTTCACGGTGAACCTTGGTTACCAGAGGGCAGGTGGCATCGATGGTGTTCAAGCCACGCTCGGCAGCGGCGGCCACGACTGCCGGAGAGACACCGTGGGCTGAGAAAACCAGCACGGAGCCGGTTGGAACCTCGTCAACCTCTTCAACGAAAATGGCACCGCGCTTTTCGAGTGAAGAGACAACGTGCTTATTGTGCACAATTTGCTTACGCACGTAGACCGGTGACCCGTAGTGGTCCAGTGCTTTTTCGACTGCTATAACGGCACGGTCAACACCCGCGCAATAACCTCTTGGGGCTGCCAACAGTACCTTCTTTGAGGTCGGTTGCTGTCGCAGGTCAACGGTATTCTTGATTTCAGTCACCCCTCAATGATAAACCGCGTCAGTTGATGGATTGTGGTGACGATTTGGAGGGACGAATGAGCGAAGACGACGTCGCCGCAGCCTCCAAAGTCAGTTCAGAATCCTCTCCGTGGCCGGTGTCGCGGCTTTCTGCCACGCTCAAAGACTGGATTGAGCGCCTAGGAATGCTCTGGATTGAGGGCGAGCTCGCCTCGATCAAAATCGGTCCCAGCAATATGTTCGGCGAACTGCGTGACCTTCAACTAGAGAACAGTGTGTCAATCCACTCTTGGAACACCGCCAAGATTCCCAAGGACCTAAAACAGGGCGACCGCGTATTGGCGCTGATCAAACCTGCCTTTTGGCCAAAGGGCGGCAAGCTCACCATGCAGGTTTTCGAAATGCGCAAGGTTGGCCTGGGTGAACTTCTCGAGCGGATCGAGAGGCTACGAACTCAACTGACTGCTGAGGGCCTGACCTCTCCGGAGCGCAAAAAGCCACTGCCGTTTCTTCCAAACAAAATTGGCCTGATTACTGGCAAAGATTCAGATGCCGAAAAAGACGTCCTGCAGAATGCTCGATTGCGCTGGCCTGATGTCGACTTTCGAGTGATTCACACCTTGGTTCAAGGAGATAAAGCGGCGCCAGAGGTCATCGCAGCTATCAAAGAACTGGATTCAGACCCCGAGATTGATGTGATCATCATCGCTCGCGGCGGCGGGTCTTTTCTGGATCTCATTGTGTTTAGCGATGAAGGCTTGGTTCGCGCTGCAGCCGCTGCACAGACCCCGATAGTCTCGGCCATCGGCCACGAGAATGACCGACCAGTACTCGACGACGTTGCCGATTTACGAGCATCTACCCCGACCGACGCTGCTAAACGAGTGGTCCCCGATGTCGCTGATGAACTTCACAAGGTGAGCCAATACCGTCAGAGAAACTACCTCCGAATCGACTCGATAATTACCGGTCAAGAGGCGTTCCTAGAACAAATCCGATCCCGGCCAATTATGGCGAATCCGCACCTACTGATTGACGATAAGTCCCTCGAAATTGAGCGCTGGGTAAGCCAAATTTGGAATCAAGTTGACCAGTACTTGGTTCGAGAGAGTATGCACATTAGCCACCTTTCACAGCAGGTTCGGTCGCTCTCTCCGCAATCCACCCTTGACCGCGGCTACTCGGTGATCCGCGATGCCAATGGCCACGTGATTTCCGATTCAAGCTCAATCACCTCCGGGCAAAAACTCCAGGTTCGCCTGGCTAAGGGCCAAATCGGCGTTACCGCCGACTAAGAAATAGACTGGATACCAAGATGACTGCAGAAAAAGCCACCGCCAAAGACAAGGCAAATGCCGACGTAGCCTCAATGAGCTACGAACAGGCTCGCGATGAGTTGGTAAAAGTGGTATCTGAACTTGAGCAGGGTTCAGCAACCTTGGAAGCATCGCTAAAACTCTGGGAGCGTGGCGAGGCTCTGGCTGCACAATGCGACAGCTGGCTTACCGGCGCCCGCAAGAAACTTGATG
Source organism: Rhodoluna sp. KAS3 (assembly GCF_026000575.1). Taxonomy (NCBI): domain Bacteria; kingdom Bacillati; phylum Actinomycetota; class Actinomycetes; order Micrococcales; family Microbacteriaceae; genus Rhodoluna; species Rhodoluna sp. KAS3. Next base: position 956,996 of record NZ_AP026910.1, read on the forward strand.
ACACACTTGCCGCAAAGAAAGCCAAGTAACGTGAGCGAAGATTCAGCAGCCAAGCACCGCGCAAAACAGACCGTCATCAATCTGTTGCTGTCGCTGGCTGCTTCTCTTGGAGTAATGCTGGCGATCATTCTCATTGTTCCTAGGGATGACAGCAATCGAATTAAACCGGTTGACCACATCGCACTCGCTGAGGGCGCATCGGCTGCCGCTGGCCGTCCAGTCCTTGGCCTTCCTTTGCCAGAAGGTTGGTGGGCAAACCACGCCACTTGGGTAGCCACTGCCGCTGATGGCGTTGACTACTGGGAGGTTGGCTTCGTTGGGCCAAAAAATCAGTACATCGGCCTAACCCAAGCTTTCGAGGTGAACCCAACCTGGGTTGCGCTGCGCAGTGCGGGTTTCATTCCCGATTCATCGACAACCGGTAGCGCAAACTGGCTGAAACTTACTCCCGGACCAAACGTAGATGCCGATCCAATCCTCTGGACTCTTGAGACTAACGGAGACTTTGTCTCGCTCGAGGGCAATGCCACAGCCGAGGAGTTTTCGGAATTTGCTGAACTTGTCGAGAAGGAGTTATCCGAATGAGTGAATCTCAGCGGCCACAGACACCTGCCGAAGCCTGGCGTGCTATGGCAGATGGTAACCGCCGATTCGTTTCGGGAGCCCCGGCCCACCCTCGCCAAGACATCGATCGTAGAGAGCAACTCGCTGGACAGCAGAAACCATTCGCCGCACTATTTGGCTGCTCAGACTCTCGCCTATCGGCAGAAATCATTTTTGATGTTGGCCTAGGTGACCTATTTGTAGTTCGTAATGCCGGTCAGATTATTGCCGAAACTATTCTTGGCTCACTTGAATACTCGGTTGAGGTTCTCGGCGTTCCGCTGATTCTGGTTCTTGGCCACGATGAATGTGGTGCAATTCGGGCCACGATCGATGCCACTGAGGGCAAGTTGCAGGCCAAGGGAGACTTCATTCACAACCTGGTCGAGCGCATTCGCCCGACCGTTGAGGCTGCCAACCAGCAGGGTTTGCACCACATCGACGCTGTCACCGACCTACACATCAAAGACACCATCAACGAACTTCTAACTCGGAGCAAATTGATTGCAGAAGCAGTCAAATCGGGCAAGGTGGCCATCGTAGGCGCCAACTACACCCTTGCTCGAGGCGAGATTTCACCGATTATTACCATCGGCGAACTGAACTAATACCAAACGGCAACGAAAGGCCAAGCAAGTGGAATACCGCATTGAACACGACACCATGGGTGAAGTCAAAGTTCCTGTAAACGCTCTTTACCGCGCACAAACTCAGCGCGCGGTCGAGAATTTTCCGATCTCAGGTACCACTCTGGAGCGTGCACACATCGCGGCTCTTGCACAGATCAAAAAAGCAGCTGCTTTGGCAAACGCCAAGTTGGGCGTTCTTGACGAGGCACTCGCAAAAGCAATTGCAGATGCGGCCGATCAGGTAATTGCTGGGCAGCACGATGCCGAGTTCCCGGTAGATATTTTCCAAACCGGTTCGGGAACCTCTTCAAACATGAACATGAACGAGGTTTTGGCTACCCTGGCCACCCAGGGTCTGGGCACCAATGTGCACCCGAACGACCACGTGAACGCATCACAGTCGTCAAACGATGTTTTCCCTACCTCGGTTCACGTTGCAGTCACCGCTGCGCTGATCAACGACCTATTGCCAGCGTTGGACTACCTAGCAACCTCACTCGAGAAGAAGCGTGACCTTTGGAAGACCGTGGTCAAGGCAGGCCGTACCCACTTGATGGATGCCACCCCGGTAACCCTTGGTCAAGAATTTGGCGGTTATGCAGCTCAAATTCGCTACGCAATCGAACGAGTCCAATCAACTATTGGCCGCACCGCCGAAGTTCCACTCGGCGGCACAGCTGTAGGAACAGGAATCAACACCCCTAAGGGTTTCCCTCAAGAAGTTATTCGCCTCTTGGCCGCCGAAACTGGACTTCCGATCACCGAGGCTCGCGACCACTTTGAGGCTCAGGGCGCTCGTGACGCACTAGTCGAGGCATCTGGTGCCCTTCGCGTGCTGGCCGTATCGCTGACCAAGATCAACAATGACCTTCGCTGGATGGGCTCTGGCCCAAACGCGGGTATTGCCGAGTTGCACATTCCAGACCTTCAGCCTGGTTCGTCAATCATGCCTGGCAAGGTCAACCCAGTGGTTCCAGAAGCCGTAATGATGGTTTGCGCTCGCGTGATCGGTAACGACGCAACCGTTGCCTGGGCCGGTGCCACCGGAAACTTTGAGCTAAACGTTGCCATTCCAGTAATGGGCAACTCGTTGCTTGAATCGATCCGACTGCTGGCAAACTCAATGCGATTGCTTGCCGACAAGACCATCGATGGCCTTGAGGCCAACGTTGAGCGTGCTCGTGCCCTGGCTGAGTCAAGCCCATCAATCGTGACCCCACTAAACAAGTACATTGGCTACGAGGCTGCGGCCAAGATTGCCAAGCACTCAGTTGCCAAGGGGCTAACCGTGCGTGAAGCCACCATTGAATTGGGCTACGTCGACGGCGAAAAACTCACCATGGAACAGCTTGACAAGGCACTCGACGTTCTATCGATGACCAGCCCTGGCCTCTAGGACTAATCATCGAAGGTTCAATTGATCTTGGTTTCACCATCGCAGCGATTGCTGCTTTGGCAACCTTGCTCGGTTACCCGCTGGCAGGACACAAAAAACACTCGACTCGGTTCAACGCCATAGTTCTACTACTGGCAGCGGCGGCCATGATTGCAGCCAGCGTGATCGAGCTAATCCCGGCAGCATTGACGATTGACTCAGGATGGGCCGACTCGGCGTTATGGCTGTTCGTCGGCTTCGGCGTGTTTGCTGTGATCAAGTTGGTCTCAAGCCTGCTTCAAAAACACGCTGCCGGACTTATCGGTTCAACTACCGTGGTTACTATCGCGCTGACGCTTCACAACATCCCAGAGGGCACCGCGGCCGTAGCAGCGGCCAGCACCGACCTAACCACCGGAATTCACACCGGTATTGCGATTGCCCTGCAAAACATTCCAGAGGGCCTGTCTATCGCAGCCTTGGCCTTTGCTGCCGGTTCAAGCCGCCGCTGGACTTTCGGCCTGGTTGCTGTTTCGGCGATTGCCGAGGTCCTCGGCGCGGCCGGTGTTTGGGTGAACCGCGAGGTGCTTAGCCCTGAAATCAACTCGCACATGCTGTTGGCGGTAGCCGCAATTATGTTGGCCATCAGCTTCATCGAACTCATCCCAGATGGCATTCGTTTGCTTCAGCTAAACGGTAAAACGCCAAAAACTCCGATAATTCCGACTAATAAGTAGGGCCCTAGCGCCATGCTTTGTTTGAGGCTTAGGCGGCGCATGAGCACCTTTGGCAAAACAATCAGGCTCGCCAGCGTAAAGGCAAGGCAAACGGCCACAAGCGGCCACAGCGGGCCGAACCAGCCCAGCATCAGGCTGGCTGCCGCAATCAACTTGACGTCTCCCATGCCCAATGAGGCAAACCGGTTCAGAAGCACCCCGATAGCAAACGCCAACGTCATGGCCAGCAAAGCCTGGCCAAATCGAATCCACTCTCCCGTAATCATTGCGGACAGGCTCTGCCCCAGGATAGTAATCGGCACTGCCGGCAAAACCAGCCGGTTGGGTAACCGGTGTTGTTTGAGGTCTATTCGAGCAAGCGGTACTGCGACCGCAACTAAATACGCCGGCCCGAGAAAGGCAAACCACTCACCAAATTCCATGCGGCAAAGATAATTTCTCGGCGATTTAATTGCCGAGGTTATCCCCAACTAGCTAATGGTCGAGCAAATCGGTGACCAGAGCGGCAATCGCTGAACGCTCAGATCGAGTGAGAGTGATGTGGGCGAAGAGATCCTGTCCCTTCAGCGCCTCAATAACCGCAGCGATACCGTCGTGGCGACCAACTCGCAGGTTATCGCGTTGGGCAATGTCGTGAGTAAGCACCACCTTGGCGTTTTGGCCAATTCGTGAAAGCACAGTGAGTAGCACATTTCGCTCGAGCGACTGAGCCTCATCGACAATTACGAATGCATCGTGAAGGGAACGGCCGCGAATGTGAGTTAGCGGCAAAATTTCTAGAATGCCTCGGTCAACAATGTGATCGATAACCTCTTTTGAAACTAGGGCACCAAGCGTGTCGAAGATTGCCTGGCCCCAAGGGTTCATCTTTTCGTTTTCGCCACCAGGTAGGTAACCCAGCTCTTGGCCACCAACCGCAAAAATTGGCCGAAACACAATGATTTTCTTGTGCTGGCGGCGTTCAAGCACAGCCTCGAGAGCTGCCAGCAGGGCCATGGCAGATTTACCGGTACCGGCTCGTCCGCCCAGTGACACAATCCCGATTTCTGGGTCAAGAAGCACATCAATCGCAAGCCGCTGTTCAGCCGAGCGGCCGTGGACACCAAAGACATCGCGGTCCCCGCGCACAAGTTTGATCTTGGAACCCTTGTCGACCCGACCAAGTGCATGACCGCGCTCGGATGAAATTACCAAACCGGTGTTTATCGGTAGCTCAGCAACCGCCTTGTGCTTAATTACCTCAGTGTCGTAAAGGTCAGCCATCTCGTCGGCCGAGAGCGCAACTTCAGCCAAACCAGTCCAGCCTGAGTCAACGGCATTGTCATTTCGGTACTCCTCAGCTGCCATACCCAACGCTGAGGCCTTTACGCGCATCGGTAGGTCCTTTGAGACCACGGTCACATTTGCGCCCTCGCTCGAGAGGTTGAAGGCACAGGCCAAAATCCGGCTGTCGTTATCTCCAAGCTGAAATCCCGCCGGCAACACCGATTGGTCGATGTGATTTAACTCGACACGAAGAATTCCGCCGTCACCAACCTGAATTGGAAAATCAAGGCGTTCATGCTCTTCACGAAGGTCATCGAGTAGCCGAAGAGCCTGGCGAGCGTAATAGCCGATTTCTGGGTCGTGGCGTTTCTTTTCTAGCTCGTTGATCACGATGATCGGAATCACGACTTCTTGTTCTTTGAATTTGAAAAGCGCCCGTGGGTCTGAGAGCAAAACCGAGGTGTCTAAGACATATGTCTTGGTTGCCTGATTGGTTAGATTGGACTGCTTTTTAGTTGTTGCCGCTGCTTTACCCACCCAAGCTCCTTTGAATCAACTTGAGGTGAGATTACGCCTGTGGGTTTGATTAAAGTCGGCAAGACACGCCCGAATCGGGGTGTCGTTACCCAGCGTTAATTTAGGCGCCGAACCGACGGTGCCGCGACTCGAAAGCTCGAATGGCACGCAAGAAATCGACGCGTCGAAAATCTGGCCACAGGGCTTCTTCAAAATAAAACTCAGATTGGGCAGACTGCCACAGCAAAAATCCTGAGAGGCGCTGTTCTCCCGAAGTTCGAATCACGAGGTCTGGGTCAGGTTGCCCCGAGGTATACAGGTGCTGCGTAATCAAATCAGGGTCAAGCAGCTCAGCCAATTCATCAATCGTGGTTCCCTCTTGGGCGTGCTGTCTAAGGATTGAACGCATTGCGTCGGCAATTTCTTTGCGACCACCGTAGCCAACTGCCAGGTTCACGTGCAGCCCATCAATTTTGCCGGTCGACTTCTCGGCCTTGGCAATTGAACTTTCAAGGCCTGCCGGCAGTGACGCGCGGTCCCCCACCAATTGCAGGCGCCAGCGCTTGGTGGCGGCAAGATCGGTAGCCAATTGACCAATGATGTCCTGCAGTTCCTCCAACTCGGCCTCAGCACGGCCCTTGAGGTTATCTGTTGAGAGCAGATACAGAGTCACAACTTTGATGCCCAAGTCGTCACACCAGCCCAAGAATTCAATGGTCTTCTTGGCCCCAACTTCGTGCCCGTGGCTCGCCGAGGCGCTGCCCTGCCGCTCGGCCCAGCGCCGGTTACCGTCCAAAATAACACCGATGTGCCGAGGTAAATCCTCAGGCCTTAGGCCGCGCTCGAGCGACCTCTCGTAAAGCTTGTAAATCAAGTTGCGCACAGTCATAACGCTACTTGAAACTCGGGCGTAGAGTTGCCTCATGAGCATGCCCATTTCCGAAGGCTTTAGAGAGACCCCTGCCGATGAAAAACCAACCTGGCGGGGTTGGATTCACGCCGGAGTGCTGCCAATTGTCATCGCCGGCGGCATAGTTTTGGTCGCACTGGCCGACGGAATGGCTGCAAAAATCACCACCGCAATTTTCTTTGCCAGCTCGGTGCTCCTGTTCGGTAATTCAGCGCTGTATCACCGATTCAACTGGAGCCCAAGGGTAAAAGTTGCCCTCAAGAGAATTGACCACGCCAACATCTTTCTGCTGATTGCCGGCAGCTACACACCAATCACATGGTTGGCACTACCCCAAGAAAAAGCCGTCGTGCTAATGAGCATTATTTGGGGCACGGCTCTACTCGGCATCGGATTTCGAGTCTTCTGGATTTCTGCGCCGCGATGGCTATACGTGCCGATCTACATCGGCATGGGTTGGGGCGCAATGGCCTACGTCGTTGACTTTATGAATGCCAATGCACCCATGATGATTCTTATTCTGGCCGGCGGTCTTTGCTACACGCTTGGCGCGGCAGCCTATGGCTTCAAGCGCCCAAACCCGTTTCCGGGGCATTTTGGGTTTCATGAGATTTTTCACTCATTCACGGTTTTGGCATTTATGTGCCACTGGACCGGAATCCTGCTTATTGCACTTGAGCCAGCGGCCGGAAGCTTCGGCTAAATTCAGCCGCAATCGGGCAAAAGTTAGTCGCGCTTTGGCTTAGCCGGAGGCGCTGGTCTTGCTGGCTTGCTCGGCGCCGATGGCTTTTTAGCGGGTGTCTTTATGGCAACCGGCGTAGCCTGGGCATCCTCAGCATCAAGTCGAGACTCAATTTCAGCGCGGTATCTGACTCGACGGACTCGTCGAACCATGTCAAAAATTAGGCCAATCGCTCCGGCAGCCATTGCAAAAACCGCAAGGAATCCGATGGTGCCCGGGCTGTAAAAAGTATTTGCCGGATCAACTGATGGTGACGGAGTCGCTGCGAGAAGAGCCGAAAACAAAATGTCCATGCTTTAAGTATGTAGCCTTAAACGTGATGAGCTCTCAAACTGACCTTTTGAACGAACGTTATGGCCGCAAACCGGTCAACGCGTCAAAATCGCGGGCCCGGATAATTATTGCGGCGGCCTCGTTACTCACACTTTTTCTGGGTTGGGCCATCTGGGTCAGCATCGACACCGCCAACCAAATCAAGCACCAGGACCAGGCCTTCGAGATCATCGACGCAACCCAGGCCTCCGTCACTTTTGAAATAACCAGACCAAATGGCAATGCCGTCGTTTGTGCTGTACAGGTTCTGAACCAGTCCTACGCGGTAGTCGGATACAAGGAAGTTGTAATTCCCGCCTCCGACCAGAAAATTGTGGCTACCGAGACCAAACTAAACACCACCGAAAAAGGCGTCACCGGCTTAGTCGATAAATGCTGGTTCCAATAAACTAGAAAAACTATGTCTGAAACCCACGAACCAACCTGGCTAACCCAGGCTGCCTATGACCGACTCGCCGCTGAGCTTGAATACCTTCTCACCGTCGCACGTCAGGACATCGCCAAAAAGATTCAAGAGGCCCGCGAAGAAGGCGACTTGAAAGAGAACGGCGGTTACCACGCAGCCAAGGAGGAGCAGGGCAAAATCGAAGCCCGCGCGGCACGCCTTGAAAACATTCTGGCCAACGCCGTTGTTGGCGAAGCACGTGAGTCTCACGGCGTCGTTGAACAGGGCACCGTGGTTCGTCTGACGATGAACGGCAGCGAGCTAGAGTTTTTGCTCGGCAGCGCTGAAATCGCCGAGGGCACCGACATCGATGTTTACAGCCCAGACAGCCCAATTGGAACAGCAATTATGGGAGCCAAAGTCGGCGAGACCGTGAGCTTTTTTGCCCCAAACGGCAAGGAGCGCACCATTGAGATTCTAGAAGTAAAAAACTTCGAGGGCTAAAGCCAAAAAAAGAAAAATCCCGGCCTATACAGACCGGGATTTTTTGCTAATCAGCTTCGATGCGCGCCTTTAGGCCGGCAGCCTGCAGAGCCTTCAAGACCCGCTGGCGGTGTTCGTGGCCAGTTGTTTCAACGCTCATACGAAGCTCAACTTCGCTGATCTCAAGACCCTTACCGTGCCTAGTGTGCAGCACTTCAACCACGTTTCCGTGCGCGGCTGCAATTGCCTCGGCAGTTTTTACCAACTGACCTGGGCGATCCGGAAGCATGACCGAAATTGTCGTGTATCGCTCCGAGGCAGCGAGACCGTGCCCAATTACCTTTTGCATTAGGAGTGGGTCGATGTTGCCGCCCGAAAGTACTGCCACGGTCTTACCCTTTGGCTTGAATGCGCCAGACATCAGCGCAGCTACTGCAACAGCACCGGCAGGCTCAACCACCTGCTTTGAACGTTCCATCAAAACCACAATCGCCTTGGCAATTTCATCATCACTTACCGTGACCACTTTGTCTACGTGCTGCTTGATTAGCTCAAATGGAATGCGTCCTGGCTTACCAACAGCAATTCCATCAGCAATGGTTCGACTAATCGTGATTTCGGTCAGCTCGCCCGACTTTAGCGAAGGCACGTACGGTGCAGCGTGTTCTGACTGAACACCGATGACTTTGATCTTTCGGCCTGACTCGGCCGCAGTAAGTTTGGCTGCCACAGCAAGGCCAGCTGCAAGGCCACCTCCACCGATAGCAACCACGATGTTCTCTACATCTGGAACCTGCTCCATGATTTCAAGACCAACGGTTCCCTGACCCATAACCACATCGATGTGGTCATAAGGCGGAATAAAGATTGCCCCCTGCTTGGCTGCATACTCTTGCGCAGCCTTGAGGGTCTCGTTGAAAACCGCGCCGGTCAGTACAACCTCGGCGCCGTAGTTTTCAGTTGCCTGGAGTTTTGGCAGTGATGCACCAATTGGCATAAAGATGGTTGCCTTGATACCCAACTTTTTTGCGGCCAAAGCCACACCCTGTGCGTGGTTACCCGCGCTGGCTGCCACTACGCCAAGTTTGCGTTCATCCGCGGTCAATTTGGTCATGCGGTTGTAGGCACCGCGAATCTTGTAGGCACCAGTGCGCTGAAGGTTCTCGGCCTTCAAATAGACCTCTTGGCCGGTTAGGTCAGTCAAGTAGTTTGAGTGCAGAACCGGGGTCACAATGGCAACCTGAGACACAATCTCGCGAGCAGCTTCAAACTCATCGAGAGTTGGCGCAACTACTGGACTGGTCTTTGGCATGGGGTTACCTCACTAGATTCAATGCTTCTAGCAGTCTAGTTTGATTGTTGGTTTTTAGAACTTAGTGCCAATTTCACGAAGGCGCGCGATTCGCTTAGGAATGGGTGGGTGGGTCGAGAACAAACGTTCAACCATGCCCGGCTTGACTGGGTCGTTTATGTACATGTGGGCCATCGATGAGCTGGCTCGGCGCATTGGTCGCCCATAGGTACCCAATTTCTCAAGCGCACTGGCTAGGCCTTCTGGGTAGCGAGTTGTGTGAGCGCCGGTGGCATCTGCCAAATACTCGCGCTGACGCGATACCGCGGCAGAAACCAACGGGCCAATAAACCAAGCAATGATGCTTCCGATGATTCCGATCACGATCAGTGCCAAACCAAAGCCATTGTCGTTCGAATTGCGGTTATTTCCGTGGTTCGCGAAGAAAGCCATGCGTATAGCAAAGTCAGCCAACACTGCCACTGCGCTAACAAGGCCAAAGACGATCGTTGAAACCCGGATGTCGTAATTTTTAACGTGCCCAAGCTCGTGTGCCATGACACCCTCGAGCTCCTTGTCATCCATGATTGCTAGCAAACCAGTGGTTGCGGCCACAACGGCATGTTTTGGGTCGCGACCAGTCGCAAAAGCGTTGGGGGCCTCATCGGGAATTACATAAACCTTCGGCATCGGCATGCCCTCGGTGATTGAAAGGTTTTCGACGATTCGCCAAAGCCTTGGGTTATCTGACTTTTCAATCGGTACCGCGCCACTCATGGCAATCGCAATCGAGCTGGCCATGTAGTACTGGAAAAGGGCGTAAACCGCGATAAAGCCGATGATCAGAAATGAGCTCGAGCCGTTTCCGCTGGCCAGACCCCACCAATATGCCAGCCCGCCGAGTAGCAAAACAAAGCCCGCAACGATGAAAACCGTGTTGCGTTTATTAGCCGCGATGGCTGAATACATCTTGCCCCTGTGTGACTAGGTGGTGTGCTGGTGGATCGCTAAGCGAGCTTAGAACTTTACGGTTGGCGGCTCTTGAATTGCTGCAGCGTCAGCCACCTCAAAGAACGCGCGTTCCTTGAAGCCAAGGCTGCGCACAAAAAGAGTCTGCGGGAACTGCTTGATCTTGGTGTTTAGTTCACGAACGCCACCGTTGTAGAAGCGGCGTGCAGCCATTACCTTGTCTTCGGTGTCGGTTAGTTCTTGCTGAAGGCTCAAGAAGTTTTGGTTGGCCTGAAGCTGAGGGTATGCCTCAGCAACCGCAAACAAGCTCTTCATCGCGGCGTGGAAGCCGTCTTCGGCAACCGCTGCGGCAGCTGGGTCGGCCATCACGGCCGGAGAAATTGTTTCGGCTCGCGCCTTGGTCACGTTCTCAAACACTTCACGTTCGTGAGTCGCGTAACCCTTGACGGTTTCGATGAGGTTTGGAATCAAGTCGGCACGGCGCTTGAGCTGAACTGTGATGTCACTCCAGGCCTCATCAACACGAACGTTTAGCGTGACCAAGCCGTTGTATGTTGACCATAGAAAAATACCGATAACAGCAATAACTGCAATGATTACGATCCAAGTGAATTCCATGTCTCAATCGTATGGGAATAAGATTTGTCTAGTGGGGCTTTACTTAGGTACTCTAGGTAAGTTCCCAGATATTAGGAGATGGCAAAATGCCAGCAGTTACAGCGGACACACTCACACTTCCAAGACTCGAACCGGCAACCGGTCGAGCCAGAACCGTGAAATCAGTTACCCGAGGCCCGCAGGGCCACGAGGGCGAAGGTTTTCCTGTAACTCGCGCATTTGCAGGCGTGCCATACCAGGACCTAGACCCGTTCATCCACATGGACCAGATGGGCGAGGTTGAATACGCGCCATACGAGCCACGCGGTACCGCATGGCACCCACATCGCGGTTTTGAAACCTTTACCTACATGATTGACGGCACTTTTCAGCACCAAGACAGCCACGGAGGCGGCGGCATCATCGAAAACGGCGCCACGCAGTACATGACTGCCGGTGCTGGTGTTTTGCACATCGAAACCCCACCTGAGGCATTGGTTATGTCAGGCGGAATATTCCATGGCATTCAGCTGTGGATTAATTTGCCGGCCAGCAAAAAGATGATCAATCCGGCCTACCAGGGCATTCAGGGTGGTGACGTCGAGTTGGTCTCTAGCCAAGATGGCGGTGCGCTAATCCGTGTTCTTGCTGGTCAAATTGGCCCATTCACCGGTCCTGGTAAATCTCAAACACCGATGGCGATTGCGCACATTACCCTGGCACCCGGAGCTTCAGTATCAGTGCCTTGGAACCCTGAATTCAATGCCTTGGCCTACACCTTGGCGGGGCAAGGAACCGTTGGAGAAGACGGGCCGGGCACCAACTCAGCCCCGATCTCAACTGGCGCGCTTGCCGTGTTTGGCGAGGGAGACCGAGTGGTATTTACCGCGGCCGAGACTCAGGAGTCGCGACACAATGCCCTCGAGATATTCTTGATCGGCGGACAGCCAATTAGAGAACCGGTCGTGGCCTACGGCCCATTCGTAATGAATGACAAGGCCGGAGTCTTGAAGGCTATGGAAGACTACCAATACGGTCGTTTTGGGCAGATTCCTGACGACGCAATTCAGCCTTTTCACCACAGAGGACACTAATTCGATGATTTTGGAGCCACGCCTGGTGAAACTCACTACCCGAACAGGTATTGAGATTCGCCGGACGCTGCCCAATGCACGAAAGCGGATGATTGGCGCATGGGCATTTGTGGACCACTTTGGCCCAACCCAGCAGACAGACGGCATGGTTGTTGCCGCTCACCCGCACACCGGACTCCAAACCGCCACTTGGCTATTTGAAGGTCGCATCGAACATCGCGACAGCATTGGCACGATTCAGCACATCGAGCCTGGGCAACTGAACCTGATGACCGCTGGGCACGGAATTTCGCACAGCGAGCTCTCTGAAGCGGGTCCGCAATCGCTGCACGCCGTTCAATTGTGGATTGCCCTCCCGGATTCTGTTCGCGAAGTCAGCCCCGCATTCGAGCACATCAGCGAATTACCCGAGGTTGTTCTGGGCCAGTCGACCATCAAAGTTTTTGCTGGAGAATTGCTGGGCGTTACGGCACCGACAAAGCTCTACAGCAAACTCGTTGGTGCAGAACTGAGGATTCCAGCCGAAACCTCGTTGACGTTACCGGTGAACTCATCTTTTGAACACGGAGTCATGCCGGTGCAGGGTGACGTAACCGTTAACAGCACCGTGGTAGCCCAAGAGCTAACCGAGTACCTATCCCCCGGCACTGAGCGGCTTGAAATAACTGCCGGCAAAGATGACGTGATTGCCGTTTTACTCGGCGGCGAACCATTTTCTGAGCCGATTGTAATGTGGTGGAACTTTATTGCACGAACTCACGACGAGATAGTTGAGCAGCGCGAGCAATGGAATGCTCGTGACTCAAGATTTGGCGAATTTCAAGACCGAATTGGTGGATGGATTCCCGCTCCGGACCTACCAAACGTGACCCTGAGATCACGCAACTAGGGCTCTCCCCGCCCCAATAAATTTGGAGACCGACGGACTCTCACCCCGCCCCAATAAATTGGGGCCCCGGTATGTTTCTCGCCCTACACACCCAAAAAATAAACGACTTGTCGAGATGACAAGTCGTTTATTTTTAGTGCCCCTAGTGGGACTCGAACCCACACTGTGTCGATTTTAAGTCGACTGCCTCTGCCATTGGGCTATAGGGGCGGAAAAGAAAAGGGATGCCGGAGGGCATCCCTTTTCAACTTCAGAACTTACTTCTTTGGTCGAGATGCAAAAGTCTCGAACGCTAAGCGCGGGTCCTTGGTAGCTGAGATCGCAACGATGTCGCGACGTAGCAAGAAGTTCCAGATCCAGCCAGAGAATACGCGAATCTTGCGCTCCCACATAGGCATTGCCAGACCGTGGTAACCACGGTGCATGAACCATGCGATTAGACCCTTGACAGCAAACTTCTTGTACTGGAACACACCAACACCGATACCTAGGCCTGCAACTGCACCCTTGTTCTTGTGGAAGTACTCCTGGATGCCCTCGTTACGCAACGAAGCAACGATGTTCTTGGCAAGCAACTTGGCCTGGCGAACAGCGTGCTGAGCGTTTGGAACACAGAAGCCACCAACGCCGCCACCTGAAAGGTCTGGGACAGCTGAAACGTCACCCGCAGTCCAAGCGTCTGCGATCACGTTCTCGCCATCGACAACCTGAAGGGTTGCCTTTGCGGTGATGCGGCCACGCTCGTCTAGCGGAAGGTCTGTGTTGCGAACAAATGGGTGCGCCATAACACCAGCGGTCCAGACGATTACATCTGACTCGAAGCTTTCGCCGGTTGACAGCTCAATCTTGCCCTTTTCGGCTGACTGAAGCTGGGTGTTCAAGTGAATCTTGGCACCGCGCTGGTCAAGGTTGGCAATAACCCACTGGCTGGTCTCTAGTGAAACCTCAGGCATGATGCGACCCATTGCCTCGATTAGGTGGAAGTGGGTGTCTTCAAAAGTGATGTTTGGGTAGTAGCGAAGCAAGTAGCTGACTAGCGAACGCATCTCAGCAAAAGTCTCGATACCGGCAAAACCGCCACCAACAACCACGAAGGTCAAAAGACGGTCGCGAGCTGCACCTGCAGGCAGGTTGGCTGCCTTGTCTAGGTTGGTGATGATGCGGTTGCGAATCTCAACAGCTTCTTCGATGGTCTTCAGGCCGATTGCGTTGTCTGCAACACCCGGAATCGGGAAGGTTCGAGAAACGGCACCAGCGGTCACGACGATCTGGTCGTACTGCTGCTTATAAGGCTTTAGACCTGCAACTTCGATGGTCGCAGTCTTCTTCTTGTGATCAACGTTGGTCACCTTACCGGCAACGATGTTGGTCTTGCGAAGGTGGCGACGGTGTGAAGTCACAACGTGGCGCGCCTCGATTGAACCGGCCACAACCTCTGGAAGGAATGGCTGGTAAGTCAGGTATGGAAGTGGATCAACTAGGGTCACTTCAGCTTCGTTCTTACCTAGAAGTTTTTCTAGTTTGAAAGCAGTGTAGAAACCGGCGTAGCCGCCACCGACGATAAGGATCTTTGGCGCAGTGGCGCCACTCTTGTTTGCAGGCATTGTTCTAATTTACTACCTTCCGGCTGCTTATTTGTTACGTCTAAGTCTGCGAGCCACAGAAATCACGGCAGCCGTAAAAATAAGACCGTAAATCAAGGTCGGAAGGACGTTCGAATAATCCTTGGGTGTGGCCGGAATGGTCTCTGAAACCTGTTCGCTGGGCACCGGTTCTGAGATGCCTCCATCGATGATTTCTGAATCAACATCGCGGTAGAGCTCGATCCACTCAGCCAGCGATCCGAGCGGGTTTTCAGACACGGGTTCGACGGTTGCCGTAAGCGCACGAAGCGGATCGATAAGCCCATAACCGTACTTAGGTGAATAGCTTTCTTCGGTGACTTTCTTAGCTGTTTTGATCACACGATTTATGACATTTGCAGCATCCAAATCGGGGTAATAAGACCTGACCAACGCGACCAAACCGCTCACGATAGGCGCTGCCCCGCTGGTGCCACTCCAGACCTTGTACTCTCCGTTCGGTCCCGCACCAACCAAATCGGTGGCCGGCGCGCTCACGCCAATAGTTAATCCATCTACAGATGCTTCTTCGCTGGCTTTTCCATTTCGATCAACGCCAGCAACTGCCAGGACCCCCGGGATGGTGGCCGGGGCACTAGCAAACTCGGCCCCAGACGCGCGATTTCCGGCGGCAGCGACAACCACCACATCGTGCTCGAAGGCATAGGTGAAGGCATCATCCCAAGACTCGGGCCAACCAGCGTTATTGCGAGAAAGCGACAAATTAATGACGTCAGCGCCGTGATCGACAGCCCACCGGATTCCTTCAGCCACTTGGTCGTCGGTACTCAAGCCCGCTACACCAAAGGCCATCGAAGCGCTCAAAAGATCAGCCTCGGGTGCGGTTCCCAGAACCCCATTGCCACCGCCGTGCCCACGACCGGCAATCAGACTGGCCACCATAGTGCCATGAAAACTGCTGGCCCCAACTGGAATGCGGCCATTGAAAGACCCCAAGCCAGATAGATCGGTACCGCCAACTAAGACGTTTTGAAGGTCAGGATGACTGCCGTCGACGCCGGTGTCAATGACGGCAACGGTGACTCCGGCGCCTTTGGTGAGGTTCCAAGCTTTTTGAAATGAGTAATCGGTGAGCCAATACTCACGATCACGAATGATGTCAGCTCGAGCGGGTTGCGAAACCAACAAAACACTGGCCGCAGCCAGCGTTATTGCTAGTAGCTTTCGCAGACGCACTTGTTTGGGCTCCAGGAGCAAGCCTCTAGAGCGATATCACCAATTGGGTTTACACCAGGACCGGCAGCGAGAGCGTGACCAATTAGCGCATGCAAACACTTGACGCGGGCAGGCATTCCACCGGCAGAAATACCGGCAATTTCAGGCACATCCAACCCCAAGTCTTTTGCAGTGCGGTCACGATCGGCAATGAATGCCTCGTGCGCTTTTTGGTAGGCGGCTGCCAATTCTGGCTCTTCGGCCAGCCTTGCCTGAAGCTCGGCCATCAAACCGCTTGCCTCGAGGGTCGAAACAGCTGCGGTCGCCCCGCGATGGGTTAGGTAGTAGGTAGTTGGGAACGGTGTTCCGTCAGACAGTCGCGGAGCGGTGTGGACAACGGTTGGCTTGCCGCAGACGCATCGAGCGGCAATGGCCACGATGTCTCGCGCTGGACGGCCGAGTTGGCGAGAAACTTCAGCAATGTCACTTTCAGTAACTGGGGTAAGTGGCATGTGTTTATTCTCCTGCGGTTTCTTCGACCGGCTCTTCGATTCCGGCACGAATTACTGATTCAAGCACGGCGTCGACCCAGTTGTTTGAAGTCTGTCGAATATCGGTTGAAATTTCATCGGTGTTGGCACGTTCAGCGAGCATGGCACCAACTGTTCCCGATGTGTCTGACATGTCAACGCCATCGGCATCCATGACTAGGTATGAAACCTCACCCGGCATTACGTAATAAAGGCGGTCGCGCGCTTGAGCACGGATGTAAACCGGGTCTTCCCAGCGCTTGCGTTCTTCCTGCATGTCCAGGACATCCTGCTTGGCTTTATCAACCGCGGCCTGCGCCTCAGCAATTTGCTGTCGCTGGGTTACCCAGGTTTGAACCCGGGGTGCCAGCGTGACAACTCCAAACACAATTACCGTCAGGAGCGTGAGTGTGTAGGTGTTTAAACGAAAACCCCGCAAAGCGGCCGATACGGATACCGGCGCGGCCTTTGCGGGGCGTTTCATTTATCTGAACTTACTTAGCGGTGAAGCGTGGGAAAGCTGCGCGACCAGCGTAGAACGCTGCGTCTGACAGTTCTTCTTCGATGCGAAGCAACTGGTTGTACTTGGCAACACGCTCTGAACGAGCAGGAGCACCGGTCTTGATCTGGCCTGCGTTGGTTGCAACAGCCAAGTCAGCGATGAAGGTGTCCTCGGTCTCACCTGAACGGTGAGAAATGATTGCCTTCATGCCGTGAACCTGTGCCAAAGTAACTGCATCTAGGGTCTCGGTTAGAGTACCGATCTGGTTTACCTTTACCAAGATGGCGTTTCCGGCCTTCTCGTCGATGCCCTTCTGCAAACGTGCAGGGTTGGTTACGTAAAGGTCGTCTCCGACTAGCTGAACCTTGTCGCCAAGCTGAGCAGTCATCTTGGTCCATGAAGCCCAGTCATCTTCTGAAAGTGGGTCTTCGATAGAAACTAGTGGGAAGCGAGCAACTAGGTCAGCGTAGTAAGCGATCATTTCATCGCCAGTGCGCTCCTGGCCTTCGAAGGTGTACTTCTGGGTCTCTTCTGAGTAGAACTCGGTCGCTGCAACGTCAAGTGCAAGCGCGATGTCGGTTCCTAGCTTGTAGCCAGCCTTAGCAATTG
This sequence comes from Rhodoluna sp. KAS3, assembly GCF_026000575.1. Lineage (NCBI taxonomy): Bacteria > Bacillati > Actinomycetota > Actinomycetes > Micrococcales > Microbacteriaceae > Rhodoluna > Rhodoluna sp. KAS3. The sequence continues at coordinate 974,254 of NZ_AP026910.1, forward strand.
CCTCAGCGATTAGCTCTAGCGCAGCGGCGTTGGTTGGAAGCTCAGGTGCAAAACCACCCTCGTCACCAAGACCGGTTGCCAAGCCCTTGCTTGAAAGCAGGCTCTTAAGCGCGTGGTAAACCTCAACGCCCCAACGAATTGCTTCGCTGAAAGTTTCGGCACCCAAAGGAACAATCATGAACTCTTGAATGTCTACACCGGTGTCAGCGTGAGCGCCACCGTTGATGATGTTCATTAGAGGAACTGGAAGAGTGTGGGCGTTTGGGCCACCAAGGTAGCGGTAAAGCGGCTGACCGGTTGCCTCAGCAGCGGCACGAGCGTTTGCCATTGAAACACCAAGGATTGCGTTTGCACCGAGGTTTGACTTGGTGGCGGTGCCGTCAAGTGAAATTAGCGCTGCGTCAACCAGGCGCTGGTCTAGTGCATCAAAGCCAACCAATGCTTCGTCAACGGTCTCAACAACTGCCTTGACCGCGTTCTGAACGCCCTTGCCTAGGTAGCGTGACTTGTCGCCATCGCGGCTTTCGTGTGCTTCAAAAGCACCGGTTGATGCGCCAGATGGAACCGCTGCGCGGCCAAAGCTGTCGTCTTCTAGCAGAACTTCTACCTCAACGGTTGGGTTACCGCGTGAGTCAAGAATCTCGCGGGCGCCAATGGCTTCAATGATTGACAAGGTGTCTCCTTATTTGGGCTGTTTTAAAACGCGCCAGATGACGCGAAAAACGTCATCGTAATGGTTATTAGTTTAGTGAAGAAAGCGTTTAGTTGCTGATTGGCTTGATGGTCAAAGCACCGATGTCTGATGAATCTTCGGTAACAATTGCAAAGTGGGTTAAGCCGTGCAGCGCGAGGTTTTCAAGCAGCTGATTGAGTTTCTTGGGGCGCTGCTCAAGGCGAACCGAATACCCCTGCTCGAAAAGAGCCGACTGAAGCTTGAGCGCATTACCAACAACCGTCGGAGCCGTGCTGTCTAGAACCAGCACGAGGTTGGATGCAGCACTCTGAACTTGCTGATCGCTGACTAGTTCAACCGCGCGCTCAAAGCCGATCGAGATACCAACGGCCGGAACATCCTCGCCGGTCCAGCGGCCAACCATTCCGTCATAACGACCACCGCCGCCGATTGACGAACCAGATTCTGGGTGCTCAATCTCAAAGATCGTGCCGGTGTAGTAACCCATTCCACGAACCAGAGTTGGATCGAATCTGAGTCGACTAGACCCAAACCGCGCTTCGATAGCCTCAAAAATCGGTGCCAGTTCTGAAGGCACCGGAAGGTTTTCTGAAATGGCGTTTAGCCAGACAGCGGCTCGCTCAGCGACCGAGGCGTCAAACTTTTCGGCCAGCTCGGCTACCACTCCTTCGGCTGCAATTTTGTCGAGCTTATCGATGGTGATCATGGCCGAGCCTCGGCCAGCCTCTGGAACACCAAGCTGCTCGAGCAGGTTCGTAAGCAAAACCCTGTGGTTCACACGAATGGTTGCTGCCGACAGACCAATTCGCTCTAGCGCATCGAGTGACGAAACTAGAAGGTCAATTTCGGCCAGGATGCTGCTGTCACCGATGATGTCGATGTCACACTGCACAAACTGACGGTAACGGCCCTTCTGTGGGCGTTCCGCTCGCCAAACTGGCCCAGCTTGGATTGATTTGAAAACCTTAGGAAGTTTGGAACGATTGGTCGCGTAATAACGAGTCAAAGGAACTGTCAGGTCGTAGCGCAATCCCAAGTCAGCCAGATTGTCTTCACCTTCGCTGGCTGCCAGCGCTGCCTCGAGCTCGGCACCGCGCTTCATCACTCGGAACGCCAGCTTCTCGTTGTCGCCGCCTTGCCCAGAAGTGAGGCGAGCCAGATCTTCTAGTGCGGGGGTCTCGATTTCTTGAAACCCGTGAGCCATGTAGGTAGCGCGAATGCCATTCAAAACCTTAGTGCGCTTCAGGTGGTCTGCAGGTAGAAAATCGCGCATTCCGCGAGGTGGGTGCACGTCTTTAGCCATGTAGCAAGTTTGCCACAGGCTCAACGGCTATGCCTTCAACGACAAGTACTAGTCGTCATCCTCATCGTCATCCTCATCGTCATCCTCATCGTCATCATCGGCGTCGTCTTCGTCGTCGTCCGAATCTTCGGAATCGTCATCCTCATCATCATCTTCATCTTCACCGTAGGCTCCCGCCGAAGGCGTAGCGCTCGAGGTGTTTCCAAAGTCAACTGCAAGTGGATCAATTAGTTCAACCGCGCTCGAAACAGCGGCAGCCGTGGCCGTGGATGAAGCTTCGAAGGAATTTAGACCAATTTCAAGAGTCTGAGCCGCCGACCCGGTGGCCGCTACGTCTGCAACTGAACCTGAAGTATCAGTCGATGTCGCCGGCGAGCTTTGGTTTAGTGAATTTTGCTCGGTGATTGGAAGAACTCCGTCGCCAGCAAAGGCCGGAGCCATCATGAACAATGCGAACGCTGCACCTGCTGAAACGGCGGCACCCGACACAAATGACTTGCGCTTCTCGGTCGGTTCAACTTTTTCGTACTCGTATGGGGAATCTGAGTCTTGACGACCATCTTGATTTTGCATTTCTTCCTCCGTGAGTAGCTTGGAACTTCTACTTCGAGGAAACCACCCAAGGCTGAGCAAAACCTGTGAGCCGCCTTTGAAACCGCCTAGAGTTCGGCTGGCAAACCAATTACGCCGGCATCGTTGGCATCGGCTAGTTCAACCTCACGAATCTCAACTTGAAGTTCTCGCACCGCACCACGAAGCGCACGCTCAGAGTCAAACCCGGCGGACTTGCCAGACGAAACGATTGCCAACAGGATGGCGCCCAATTCAGCCTCGCTGGTAACTGAAAACGGTCCCGGCGCATCAGCATCAAGCAATCCAATTTTTTCGGCCTTGCCAATAACCTTGTCGGCCAAAGCCAGTGCTGGCAGGGCCTGAGGGATCCCGTCTAGAACCGATGAACGTTCTGGCTTCTCACGCTGCTTGTGGGCATCCCAGTTCAGCATCACGTCATCGCCAGTCTTCGCGGCGTACTTTTCAAGTTCTTCTTCTGAGCCAAATACGTGGGGGTGACGCCCAATCATTTTTTGCGCCGAAAGTTCGGCCACATCCTGGATGTCAAAAGGCTCGCCGAGGCTGCCGGATGCTGCGAGATCACTGTGGAAGACCACCTGGTACAGCACATCTCCAAGCTCCTCAAGGATGTCCTCGCGGTTTCCCGACTCGATGGCATCGATCAGTTCGTAAGCCTCTTCAAGCAAGTACTTGGTTAGCGAGTTGTGGTCCTGCTCGGCATCCCAAGGGCAACCACCCGGAGCACGCAGCTTATTAGCAACGGCAATCAAATCATCAAGTTTGGTCATCATTTGGCTTTCTGAGGATCAGATTCAGAATCTGGTTTTGGCGGAAACACTCTTGCCAAGAAAGCCCACACCCAGTCGATGATGGCTTGGTCTCGCAATGGTTCAAAGTTAGCGTCTCTTGGCGCCGGAACCATCAGGGTCTGGGCCGATTGGAGATATTTAATACCCGGGAACAAGTGAGTTAGGGCCACCTGCTGGGCTTCATCGATAACCACCGGTTGGAGTTTGACCTGAAGACCCAGAACATTTAGGTCCTTGAGTCCCAATCGGTTGGCCTGCTGGCGAAGTTCTGTAACTTCAATCAAGTTCTTAACTGAATCCGGCGCCTTGCCGTAGCGGTCCTCAAGTTCAGCCAGAATAGCGTCAAGTTGCTTACGAGAACCCTTCTCGCCGCTCGCAGCGGATAACTTGTGATAGGCCTCTAGGCGCAAGCGCTCGCTATCGACATAGGTGTTTGGAATATGAGCATCGACCGGCAGTTCGAGCTTAAGTTCGGCTGGAGATTCAGTCTTCTCACCCTTGAAATCGGCAACAGCTTCACCGATCATGCGCAGATAAAGGTCAAATCCCACACCTGCGATGTGGCCGGACTGCTCACCGCCCAGAAGGTTTCCCGCTCCTCGAATTTCAAGGTCCTTCATAGCAATCTGCATTCCGCCACCGAGTTCATTATTCAGTGCGATTGTTGCCAATCGGTCGTGCGCTGTTTCGCTAAGCGGCTTATCTGGCGAATAGAAGAAGTACGCATAGGCTCGCTCTCTGCTTCGACCAACTCGCCCTCGAATTTGGTGCAGCTGACTCAATCCAAAGTTCTCTGCTCGGTCAACGATCAGAGTGTTGGCATTCGGTATATCGATACCGGTTTCGATAATCGTGGTCGACACCAAAACGTCAAACTTGCGCTCCCAGAAATCAACCACCACCTGCTCAAGTGCGGTCTCTGTCATCTGGCCGTGAGCAACGGCAATTCTCGCCTCGGGCACCAACTCGGCGAGTTGGTTGGCAACCGCCTCAATAGTGCTGACCCGGTTGTGCACGAAGAACACCTGACCTTCACGGATCAGTTCGCGCCTAATCGCCGCTGCAACTTGCTTTTCAGAGTAACCACCGATGTAGGTCAAAATCGGGTGACGTTCTTCGGGTGGCGTCGCCAACGTTGACATTTCTCGAATACCGGTAATCGCCATTTCCAAGGTTCGCGGAATCGGGGTTGCCGACATCGAAAGGATGTCGACGTTAGTTTTCATCTCTTTCAGCTTTTCCTTGTGCTCAACACCAAAGCGCTGTTCCTCATCGATGATGATCAAACCAAGCTGGCGGAACTTGACGCTTTCGCTCAAGAGTCGATGGGTTCCAATCACCATGTCGACTGAACCGTCGGCCAAACCGGCGATTGTCTCTTTTACTTCTTTGGCTGTTTGGAACCGAGATAGCGAACGGACGTTAACAGGGAAACCTGCAAAGCGCGACTCAAATGTATCGGTGTGCTGACGGACCAACAGGGTGGTGGGGACCAACATGGCAACCTGCTTGCCATCCTGAATGGCCTTGAACGCTGCTCGAACCGCGACTTCAGTTTTGCCGTAGCCAACATCGCCGGCCAACAGGCGGTCCATCGGAACCTCGCGCTCCATGTCGCGCTTGACCTCATCGATGGTGGTCAATTGATCTGGAGTCTCAACGAAGGCAAACGCCTCTTCAAGTTCATGTTGCCAAGGGGTATCTGGGCCAAAAGCATGACCCTTTGACTTCATGCGTGCGGAATAGAGCTTGACCAGGTCAATCGCAATCTTGCGGATAGCCTTGCGGGCGTTGCCCTTGACTCGAGCCCAGTCGGTTCCACCCATTTTCGACAGAACCGGGGCTTCACCGCCGACATACCTGGTCAAAAGGTCCAATTGATCGGTCGGCACAAACAGAGTGTCACCCGGATACCCGCGCTTGGATGGCGCGTACTCGATTAGAAGATACTCGCGCTGGGATTGCATTTTTCCAACGCCACTGGCGCGCTGAACAAGTTCAACAAATCGGCCGATGCCGTGGGTCTCGTGAACGACGTAGTCCCCTGCTTTGAGCGTGAGTGGGTCGACCGCCTGGCCGCGCTTGGTCGCAAGCTTGCGAACAGTTGGGCTCACGTAAACCGAACTCTTGCCGTAGAACTCAGCTTCGGTAATCACAATCAAATTGGATTCAGGAGCGGTGAAGCCTTTGCGCAAACTGGCCTGCACCACATCCGCGGTAATTTTGGCAGCCACCATTTGCTCTTGCAGGCGCTCTACGGTTCCGTGCCCCTCAGCAACCAAGACCACGTGATTGCCGGCCTTGGCCTGGTCTTCCAACCATTCGATTGAGGTGGTTTCGAGCCCCTTGAAATTCGGTACTTCAAGCAGCCCCAAATTCACCAGAGTTTCGTCATCTGCGCCAAATTGAGACACTGTGAACATCGGGCGTCCATCCAATGCATCTTTGAACTGCGATAGTTCAACAAACCCACCAGCACTGAGATCGATTGGCGCGTTGGCGCCCTCGGTTGCAGCATCCCACGCGGCATGCAAAAACTCTTCGTTGGTCTCGACCAAACTTGCGGCACGCGCAGCCGACTTCTCGGGTGACAACAGGGTCACGAGGGTGTCACTCGGTAGGTAATCGCTAAGCGGAACCATACGATCGACTAGGACTGGCGCAAGCGATTCCATGCCGTCCACAGGAATGCCCTCGGAGAGCTTTGCCAGCATCGAAGAAATATTGGGAAACTCGTGAAGCATCTCGCGTGCGCGACTTGCCACATTCGGCGTGATGATAATTTCTCGCGCTGGGTAGACCTGAATGGACTCGACTTTGCCTTCAATTGAGAGCTGGTCAGCTACCGAGAACTGACGAATCTCCTCGATCTCATCGCCAAAAAATTCGAGACGCATCGCATGCTCAGCTGTGGTCGGAAAAATATCCAGAATTCCACCGCGAACCGCAAACTCACCGCGTCTGGTGACCATGTCGACTCGGTGGTACGCGATTTCGACTAGCTTGAGTGGCAATTCGAAGAGCGGGTACTCTTGGCCAATCTCAAGGGTTAGTGGCGGATGAGCCGCCAACCCAGCGACCACCGGCTGCAGAACCGCGCGGACCGATGCAATCACGTAAACCTCGTGATCTGGAGCTTCAGCCTTTAGCGCATTCAAACGGTGCAAAACCTGGAGTCTTCGGCCGACGGTTTCGGGACTCGGGCTTAGGCGCTCATGAGGCAGGGTCTCCCAAGAAGGAAACTCGAGAATCTCTGCGGTCGGATCAAGATCACGCAGAGCGGCTGCCACGTCTTCACCCTCGCGTCCAGTGGCAACCACAACAAGTTGGGTTCTCGACAGTTTGGCATCTGCCCTGAACTTTGAGATGACATCCAAAATAACCGGATGAGCGCCCTGCGGAGCGATCAGATCTACGCGTGAATTTTTGATTTTTGCCTGCAGTGAGGCGAAGGGGTATCCCTCTGAAACGAGTGCGCCAAGGCGCGAAAGGGCCTTGAGATTTTGCGTACTCACAAGGTAAGTCTAAGTTGACCGGACCGCGGAGTATTCCGAGGAATTGTTATTCCGGTGAATGAAATTTTTGCTGTGCCGTCGTGATTCCGTCACGAACGATTGCCTCAACAGCATCAGCAGCAATCTCGAGGGTGACCGGTAAGTTTTTACGCTCAGCCGAGCCAAAATCCTTGAGAACAAAATCGGCGGTATCCATGCGGCCCGGCGGTCTGCCTATACCAACTCTCACCCGGGCAAAATCATTAGAACCGCAAGCTGCGATGATATCGCGAAGCCCGTTGTGACCGCCATGGCCACCACCCTGCTTGAGGCGAATCGTCTCGGCCGGGATGTCCAACTCATCGTGCAAAACAATCAGGTTGGAAAGTGGAATGTCGTAAAACTTGAGCAGTGCAGAAACCGGCCCGCCACTGGTATTCATGTACGAACCAGGCTTGGCCAGAATTAATTTGGCCCCACCGGCCCCAAGCCTTGCCTCAGCAACGGCCGCGTGCGATTTGTGGCTCTTGAAGTTTGCCCCCAGCCGATCGGCTAAGACCGAGAGCACCATTTGACCAACATTGTGCCGGTTAGCAGAATAGTCGGGCCCGGGGTTACCGAGCCCGACTACTAAGTAAGCCGAATTATTCAGTTGATTACTCTGCTGCTAGTTCTGCTGCGTGACCTGCTGCGGTTGCTACAACTGAAGCAACTAGCTCGTCATCAGCAAGCTCAAGCTTTGCACCTGCAGGAAGCTTGACGTCCTTAGCTAGAACGTGGAAGCCTGCGCCCTCCTTGTTGAAGACAACCTCAACAAAGTCAGGGATGCTGGTTGCTGCAACTTCTAGCTTCACGGTCTTGTGCTCTAGGTCGATAACGGTACCTGAAAGTGACTCGCCAACGATGTGAACTGGAACCTCAACGTGAACGCGCTCACCCTTGACTAGGGTCACTAGGTCAATGTGCTCGATGATCTGAGTTACTGGGTCCTTTGAGGCGCTCTTTACAAGAACTGACTCTTCGACGCCGTTGATGGTTAGGTCGATAACTGCGTTCTTGTGACGCAGGATAAGTGCAACCTCGTGTGCAGGAACAACGATGTGGCGCGCTTCGGTGCCGTGACCGTAGATAACTGCTGGAGTCTTGCCTGCCGCACGGAACTTGCGTGCTGCACCCTTACCGAAAGATTCGCGGACTTCGCCGACTAGCTTTGCTGCTGTGTTCATAATGGTTTCCAATCTGGTTTGTAATTCATCAACTCAAGCGTGGAACGCGAGGATACCTGCCGTGGAAACCGGCTAAATGCCCCGTCGATAACGGCTCCGAATGGAGCCCTCGCCGTTGTCTCCTCAAAGTCTACTTTGTTTTAGAGCCCACCGGCAAACAGGACACCGGCAGCTGAAGCCACAATCAAGCACATCAGCAGACCGAGCCAAGAAACTACCCGCGGGAATATGCGCTCAGTTACTGGTTGTGCCAAAGCGCTAAGGTGACCGATCGCGTAGTAAAACAAAACTCCCAGCGATGACAGCGAGATAACCCAGCTAATCGGACCGGCTAGAACCAACAGAGCGGCGAGGCCGGCAACCGCAAGTTCGGCGACCCAAGGTGATCCGAATTTGTTCCGGTTTGCGAGCGATGCAGGCAACGCTTCATCTGCACCCATCTCGGCAGCGGTTCGAGAAACCCCTGCCAAGAGAGCCAGCATTGATCCGGCTGAGGCTATCGCAGCCACCGCGACAGTGACACCTTCGAATGGCAACCCAATCTCAGAGAAGAAACTTAGAAATGGCAATTGGTTCGAAGCTACTGATGAGGCAAGCACCGGGCTAAGCACGACGGCAAGGCCCCCGTAAAGCGCCAACACCAAAAGCAGGCTGATTGCGATGGCGAGAGGGATGTTTACGCGTGCGTTACGCACTTCGTTTCCCAACGTTGCCACTCGCGCATAACCGGCGAAGGCAAAAAAGAAGATTGCTGCGGCAGCAACAATTTGCGGTTCAAAATCTTTATCTGCAGAAACCGTCACCGGCGGCAATTCTTGACCGTGGATCAACCCGGCCCCAATAGTCAGCACTAGAAACAGAACGGTGATGCTGGCCAAAATCATCGCCACGGTGGCCGTGCGTTGAATTCCGAGAATGTTGATAAGTGCCAACACTGCAATCAGAGTGATGGCTACCGCCTGCTGGTGACCAGGCAGGACATACGCTCCAAAAACCAAACCGATGGCCGCAATCGATGCGATTTTTCCAATCACAAAGGCAAAACCTGCGGTTTTGGCAACCTTGTCGTTTAGATAAACGCCAGCATAGGCATAGACCCCGCCGGGCCTATCTACCTGTCGAGCAAGTTGAAGAATCGAAGCCGAATTCAGCGCTGCCACAAGGCTGGCCAGGAGCAATGACACCCAAAGCCATTCACCCGCAAGGGCAAATGCTTCGCGGAAGACTATGAAGACTCCCGCTCCAAGCATCGAAGCCAACCCGATTGCAACCGCGCCGATTAACGAGAGTTGCTGCCTAGGCAGATTCGACAATTGGGGTTACGCGTGCCCAGGGAATAGCTTGTTGACCGACTCATCGCCGAAGACTGCGCTGATTGCCGCAGCGATTAGCGGAGCAATCGAAAGCACAGTCAGGTTGTCAAACTGCTTCTCAGGAGTGATTGGCAAGGTGTTCGTGACAATTACCTCGTCGACCACACCGCTGGAAAGGCGCTCAACAGCTGGTTTTGAGAAGACAGCGTGGGTGGCAGCAACAATAACTCGGGCTGCGCCGTTGTCTTTCAAAGCCTTGGCGGCCGCAACAATTGTGCCCGCTGTGTCGATCATGTCGTCAACCAGCAAACAGGTACGGCCCTTTACGTCACCAACAAGCTCGTGGGCCTCTACCTGGTTTGGGCGGTCCGGGTCGCGACGCTTGTGGATGATAGCCAGCGGTGCACCAAGGCGCTCGGCCCAGATGTCCGCCACGCGCACGCGGCCTGAGTCCGGAGAAACCACGGTCAGGTTTTCGTTGCCGAAGCGCTCAGCAACGTGGTCTGCCAGCATTGGAAGCGCCCAAAGGTGATCAACCGGGCCGTCGAAGAAACCCTGGATCTGAGGCGTGTGAAGGTCAACCGACATAATTCGGTTGGCGCCAGCGGCCTTGAACAAATCAGTCATTAGACGGGCAGAGATTGGCTCGCGCCCCTTGTGCTTTTTGTCTTGGCGAGCGTAAGGAAAGAATGGGGCGACAACTGTGATTCGCTTTGCCGATGAACGCTTCATAGCGTCAACCATGAGCAACTGCTCCATGATCCAGTTGTTGATGCCGGATGAGTGTGACTGAATCACGAATGCGTCGACACCGCGAACAGATTCTTCGTAGCGAACGAAGGTTTCACCGTTAGCAAAGTCGTATGCCGTGGTCGGGACCAGTGAGGTGTTCAGCAGGGTGGCAACCTCTTCAGCAAGAGCTTGGTGTGCGCGCCCGCTAACGATGACTAGTCGTTTTGAATTGCTGGCTGTGATTTCCAAGATGGGCTCCCGCTTTCTGAGTAATTTAGTTTTTTGCCTTGTGGGCTGCTTCTGCTGCTTTAGTGCCAGGGCGCTTAGAGATTACCCAGTCGGCCAGGTTACGCTGCGGTGCAACGTTCATAGCCAAATCGCCAGCCTCTACATTGCGGCGAACTACTGTTCCTGCCGCGGTGTAAGCCCCATCACCAATGGTAATTGGTGCAACAAAAACATTGTGTGAGCCGGTTCGAACGTGCGAACCAACTGTGCTCGAGTGCTTGGCTACGCCATCGTAGTTGGCAAAAATTGTGCCGGCACCGATGTTTGATTGTTCACCGATGGTCGCGTCACCCACGTAGCTCAGGTGCGGAACCTTTGATCCGGCACCGATTTTGGCATTCTTGGTTTCGACAAAAGTACCGATTTTGCCGTCGGCACCGAGTTCGGTTCCGGCTCGCAAGAACGAGAACGGGCCAACTGATGCTCCGGCGCCGATGATCGAGCCGGTTACGTGCGACTTAACGACAGTTGCACCCTCAGCAACCTGGGTGTCAACCATGTACACCTCTGGCCCAACCGTGGCTCCGGCTGAAATATGGGTCAGCCCTTTGAGCTGGGTGCCGGCCAATAGGGTGACGTCCTCGCCGAGTTGCACGGTAACGTCAATCCAGGTCGAACCTGCGTCCTGAATGGTCACGCCGGCTCGTTGCCAGGCTTCGCAAATTCTGTAGTTCAATTCGGCCGCAACTTCGGCAAGCTGAACCCGATCGTTGATGCCGGCCACCAACCAGTTATCAGCAACAGCCAATGCCTGGACTCGTTTTCCTTGGTGCAATAACTCGGCAGCTGCATCGGTCAGGTACTTTTCTCCCTGAGCGTTGTGCGAGCCAACTTTTGCCAAAGCAGAGCGCAGGTTAGCCGCATCAAAGACGTAAACGCCCGCGTTGACTTCTGCAATCTCCAACTGGTCGGCATCAGCATCGCGGTGTTCAACAATTTGGATGAATTTGCCGTCATTGCTGCGGATAATTCGACCGTAGCCGGTTGGGTCCTCAACGACAGCCGTGAGAATGGAAGCTGCGTATCCACCTGCGAGGTGCTCGCCAAGAAGTGATTCAAGAGTCGGAACATCTAACAGCGGAACATCTCCGCTAGTGACGATTACCGCACCATCGAAATCGGCTGGCAGCGCCTCAAGGCCACATTCGACCGCGCGCCCAGTACCTGGCACATCATCTTGTTCGGCAATTACCGCAGTCGGAAAATAAGCGCTGATGTACTTAGAGATTAATTCTTTTTGGTGGCGAACAACGGGCACCACGTGCGCGGCACCGAGAGAGGTGGCAGTGGCCAAAACGTGGCCAAGGAGCGGGAGTCCGGCAAGTTCATGCATAACTTTCGGTTTTGCCGAACGCATACGAGTTCCAGAACCGGCAGCCAAAACGATGACTGCTAGGCGCTGTTCGCTCATTTTGCTCCTGTTCAAATGCTGATGCGCTCCCCCACCAGGACTCGAACCTAGAAAGCCGCCTCCAAAGGGCGGAGTGTTGCCATTACACCATGGGGGATCCGCAGTATTTCGACTGCCCCTTAAGTCTGCCAGATAAGCAGGCCCGCTGGTGCGATTTCTATTGAAGTAACTCCGAAGTTTCTAGCCATTCGAGTTCTAATTCTTCGCGCTTGGCATTTAATTCGGTTTGCTTGCTCACGAATTTAGCCAAACCGGCATAGTCGCTCTGATCATGCTGGGCCATCTCGCCGTGGAGCTTGGTCTCGTCACTAGCAATTTTCTCGAGAGCACGCTCAATGCGCGCCAGATTCTTCTCAGCCTCACGAACTTGAGCACCGGAAAGCACCGGAGCGGATTTTTCGTCGGCAACAGACCCAGATGTTGACTCTGCGCGTCCGTTCGAAGCTGATCCTCCGCGAGAGTTGCCGAGAGAGTGGCGGCGAAGTTCGAGGTATTGGTCGACTCCACCGGTTAGGTGTCGAAGGTTTCCGTCACCGAGCAAAGCATATTGATGGTCTGTTACTCGCTCGAGCAGGTATCGGTCGTGACTAACCACAATGAGAGTGCCCGGCCAACCGTCAAGCAGGTCTTCCATTGCAGCAAGGATGTCGGTGTCGAGGTCGTTAGTTGGTTCATCGAGAATCAGAACGTTAGGCTCACCAAAAAGCAATCTCAAGAATTGAAGCCGGCGTCGCTGCCCGCCAGACAAATCTTCAATCGGTGTCTGCAATTGCGCCTGCGTAAAGCCAAGTTGCTCGACCAGCTGGCCGATGCCAACCTCTTTTTTGTCGACCACGAAGAAAGATTTTTCTCTGGCGATGAGGCTAAAGATTCGCTCACCGTGAAATTCATCCAGCTCTTTTACATCTTGGCTAAGGGTCGCGATTTTTACAGTTTTACCGCGTTTGATGCGGCCAGATGTTGGCTCAAGCAAGCCCTGCACTAACTTCAACAAGGTTGTCTTGCCAGCGCCATTGACGCCCACAAGCCCAACTCGATCCCCCGGACCTAGCCTCCAGGTGACGTCATGTAGCAACTCGCGACCATCGATCTCGTACGTGAGGTTTTCTACGTCCAACACGTCTTTACCCAAACGAGCCGTGGCCAATTTAGAGAGGGCAACGCGGTCGCGCGGCTCTGGCTCATTGGCAATAAGTTCTGCCGCTGCATCCATGCGGAATTTTGGCTTGGATGTTCGAGCTGGCGCACCGCGGCGCAACCAGGCCAGCTCTTTACGCATCAGATTCTGACGGCGTGATTCAGAGGCTGCGGCACTTCTATCGCGTTCATTGCGCTGCAGGATGTACGCGGCATACCCACCCTCAAACGGCTCAATCACACCGTCGTGGACCTCCCAGGTTAGGTTGCACACCTCATCAAGGAACCATCGGTCATGAGTAACCACGAGAAGACCGCCACCGTTGTTTGCCCATCGTGTCTTTAGGTGACTGGCTAGCCAAGCAACACCCTCGATGTCCAGGTGGTTGGTTGGTTCGTCCAGCATCACAATGTCTAGGTCCTGAACCAGCAATTTCGCCAACGCCACTCGACGTCGTTGACCACCGGACAGTTCGCCGACCTGCTTTTCCCAATCCAAATCATTTAGAAGGCCCGAGATGACATCGCGGATTTTGGCATCGCCAGCCCATTCGTGTTCCGGCATGTCACCGACCACAGCCTGCCCGATGGTTTGCCCTGGGTCAATAACGTCAGCTTGATCCAAAAGCCCGTAGGTCATGCCATTTCTGTGGGTTACGCGCCCACCATCCGGCTGCATGCGCTTTGCCAACAGTTTTAGCAGCGTTGATTTTCCATCGCCGTTTCTACCGACAATTCCAATCCGGTCGCCTTCATTAACACCGATGGTGATCTCGTCGAAAACCTTCTTGGTGGGAAACTCCAATGACAACGCCTCTGCGCCGAGGAGGTGGGCCATTAGTTTTTCTCCAATTTCGCGCCTTCAGCTGGACCATAGGTCACTAGCGCTTCGTATCCAAGCACCGATAGGTTGTTGGCAATTACCTCAGCCATGTCTGCGCTTTCGGCCAAGAGCGCAACTGTCGGACCAGAGCCTGAAACCATTCCGGCCAATGCCCCCGCTGCCACGCCGTCGCTAATTGTTTTGGCAAGCTCGGGAATGGCCTGGATCGAACACTCTTCCAAATCGTTTCGGATGTGTTTGGCCAACTCATGGGCATCGCCGGACTGCAGAGCCTGGATTAGACCAGATGGAATGCTAGGCGCCGGCAGAGCGGCTGGGTCCAACCCGCGTGACCCTCTAAGTGCGTCGAGCTTTTGATAAACACTCGGAGTACTAAGCCCGCCGTCGTGAGGCACCAAAACCCAATGAGTAGTTTTGACCTGTTCAATTGCTTCGAGTGCATCGCCTCGACCGGTTCCGACAGCCACTCCACCCATCAGAGCAAAAGGCACATCGGCTCCAAGTTCACCAGCCTGTTTCATGAGCTCTGATGTCGTGATTCCCGAGCAGTAGAGGTCATTTGCGGCCAAAAGTGCAGCGGCCGCATCGGCAGAACCGCCACCCATGCCGCCAGCGACCGGCACCGATTTATCGATTTGAAAATGAACCGGATGTGCCGGCTGGGTTTCTGCTAGCGCAGAAACAAGTTTTGCTGCGCGGACCACCAAGTTGTCTTCTCCGGTCGGGACACCGACCAACTGGCTTGACGGAAGCGAACCTTCAACCGCAACTGACCAGGCATCGGCCGGGGTAAGGGTAACCCGCTCGCGAATCCCAAGCGCTAGGTAAACGCTGGCAACGTCGTGATAGCCATCGGGCTGAAGCGAACCGACTTCAAAGTAGAGATTTATTTTCCCCGGCGCATCGGCCGTCACGCTGTGATTCAAGCGATTTCCAGTCGACGGTGAACACCGGCAAAAACCTCACGCCAGTAAAGCTCGCGTGGTTTGATTCCATCCAGGTCGGGCACAAGCTCGTGAACGACGCGAACATTTACTGATCCGTCGACCAACTCAAAACTAATAATCGCCCTGGTTCGGTCATCGAAGGCCAGGGTAATTTGCCCATTTTTAGTACCCAGAACTCGTGGGCGATCAAAAACGACCCAAGAAGATACGTCATTCAAAACGGTGAACAGTCGCTGAAGTTCGACATTGAACATTTCTTCGACTTTGAAAGATAAAGCCATCACTGCCTCGCTTTCGCAATTGCCAAGAATTGGTGAACATCAAGTTCTTCACCTCGAGCCTGAGGGCTAACCCCAGCCTCAATCAAAATTCTCTCGGCCTCTGCCGCTGACCCAGCCCAAACGGACAGCGCCTGACGAAGGGTTTTGCGCCTCTGGCCAAAAGCTGCATCGGCAACCTCAAAGGTTGCCAGGCGCAGCTCTTCGGAACCTAGTGCAACCGCGCGTTTGGCAAAAAAGACGAGTGCCGAGTCAACATTCGGCACTGGCCAGAAGATGTTGCGGCCAACGTTCCCGGCCAGATACGAGTCTGCATACCAAGCCAATTTGACGCTTGGGACTCCGTAGATTTTTGATCCGGGCGTTGCTGCCAATCGATGCGCAACTTCAGCCTGGACCAAAACCAAACCCTTTTGGATGGTCGGAAATTGCTCTAAGAAGTGCAATAGAACCGGCACCGAGATGTTGTAGGGCAGGTTCGCCACCAATGCGTCCGGCGCGGCTGGTAGCTCGGCAACTTTTAGCGCATCGTTTCGAACCAGGGTGAAGTCAGTCCCCGGAGCTCGATTAGAAATCGTAGTCTCAAGTTCGGCAGCCATTTTTGGATCAATCTCAACGGCAATTACCTTCTGAGCAACCTCCAGAAGACCAAGAGTTAGCGAGCCAAGGCCCGGTCCAATTTCGACTACCACCTCTTGGCCGCTGAGCTTTGCTGCGGTCACAATTCGGCGAATGGTATTTGGGTCGGTCACGAAGTTTTGGCCCAATTTTTTAGTCGGTGTGACGTCAAGTTTGCTCGCTAGAGCACGGATGTCGACAGCACCCAAAAGATCAACCATTAGAAACCCTCCGACCAAGAACCGTAAACGGCTTCAGTGTTCAAGGCTAACTGAGCGCACAGCGCTTCTAGGTCTGCGCCTCGAACCTCGGCCATCTTTCGAACCGTGATTGGAACCAGATAAGGCGTGTTTGGACGGCCGCGATATGGCTCCGGCGCCAAGAAGGGAGCATCTGTTTCGACCAGGATTAGTTCGGCGGGTGCCATTGCGAGAGAATCACGCAGGTGCTGGTTGCGCTTGATCGTGATGTTGCCGGCAAACGACATGTACCAGCCGTTCTCAATACAAATTTCAGCCAAGTCGGTATCACCGGAATAGCAGTGGAAAACCACTTTGTCCGGAGCACCCACCCGCTTCAGTGTCTCGACGACATCTTCGTGCGCGTCACGGTCATGAATCATGAGAGCAAGATTGTTTTCTTTGGCAATCCGAATGTGCTCTTCAAAACTGTGACGCTGCAGGAGAATTTCCTCCTGGCCTTCAGTCCTAAAGAAATCCAATCCGGTCTCGCCAATGGCACGCACCCGCGGCTGGGTAGCCAGTGCCGCAATTTCGGCAATTGCCTGATCAAGTGCGGGCTTGGTTTTATAAAGCGGCGCCTCGTTTGGATGAAGGGCTACGGCAGCCAAAATTCTAGAGTCCTCTGTGGCAACCTGAGCACACCATTTTGAACTCTCTAGGGTGACACCAACTTGAACAATTCCGCGCACTCCAACCGAGTTAGCGCGGTCGAGATTTTCACGCCAGGGCATAACACCGAGGTCGTCATCAAATTCAAACTCAAGGTGGCAGTGATTGTCGTAAACCGGAAGCGGCAATCGCTCTGGGTTCGGAGGAAAGGCCTTGGCTTTAGCCTTGCTACTTGAACCGGCTGCTTCAGGTTTTCCAGCTTTAGAGCTCCGAACAAATTGCTCTTCGGCCACGGCTACTTCGATTCTGCGGTCTGGTCTGACTCAATGCGCGGGAATAGCGGCTCAAGCGCGGTCAGCGCAGTTCCGCTAGGCAACTGAGACCAAGTGGCCGCCTCAGTCAAGATTTGGCTGTCGAGGTCTCCCAAACCGGCGCCCAGAGCAGACCACAGCTTTGCGGTTGCCTTTGGTGTGATTGGGTTCAACAACACAGCAAGCACGCGAAGACCCTCAGCGGTGGTGTTCAGCACAGTACCCAAACGCTCGCGGTTGGCCTCATCTTTGGCCAAAACCCAAGGCTCTTGAACCGTGATGTAGTTGTTCAGCTCATCAACCAGCGTCCAAATTGCTGCAATTGCATCCTGGATAGCAACTTCGTCAATTGCCTTGTCAGCCGCAAGGACCGCATCGGCGGCCACTTTTTGAACTGCAAGGTCGGCATCAGAGAATGCACCAGCGGCTGGCAGGACACCATCAAAGTATTTGTGAATCATGGCGATTGCACGAGAGGCCAGGTTACCGAACCCATTAGCCAATTCGGCTTGGTAGCGGGCTGATAGGTCTTCCCAAGAGAAGGAGCCATCCTGACCAAAGGCGATTGCCTTCATGAAGTAGTAACGGAATGCGTCCGATCCGAAGGTCTCGGTAATCTGGCTCGGTGCAATTCCGGTGAGCTTAGATTTGGACATCTTCTCGCCACCAACAAGTAGCCATCCGTGACCAAAAATCTGCTGCGAAGGCTCTAGCCCTGCTGCCATGAGCATTGCCGGCCAAATCACAGCGTGGAATCGCAGAATGTCCTTACCAACGACCTGAACCGAGGCTGGCCAAAGTGATTCGAAGTTGACCTTGGCCTCTGCGGAGTCATCTCCATAACCGATAGCGGTGATGTAGTTGAGGAGCGCATCGAACCAGACATAGGTGATGTGGCTGTCGTCCCAAGGAATGTCAATTCCCCAGTCAAACTTTTCTTTTGAACGCGAGATTGACAGGTCTTCGAGTCCTCGGCGCACAAACGAGATAACTTCGTTTCGAGCTGAATCCGGCTGAATGAATTTCGGGTTGGCTTCGAAGTGAGCCAATAGGCGGTCTTCGAATTCGCTGAGCTTGAAGAAGTAGTTGGTTTCTTGAAGTTTTTCTACCGGCTTTGAGTGAATAGCGCAGACAGCTTGCCCAGCAAAAGCACCCTCGCCCTCAAGCAGGTCAGCTTCGGTTTTGTACTCTTCGCAGCCAACACAGTAGTTACCTTCGTACGAACCCCGATAAATGAAACCGGTGTCGTAAAGGTGCTGCAAGAACTTCTGGACAGCCTTTTCGTGACGCGGTTCAGTTGTGCGAATGAAATCCTGGTTGCGAATATCGATGGTTTCAAGCAACGGCAACCATGCCTCGGCGACCAGTTTGTCAGCCCAGTCCTGCGGAGTGGTCTTGTTAGCCGCAGCAGTGCGCAAAATCTTCTCGCCGTGCTCGTCAGTGCCGGTCAGCAAGAATGAATTCTCGCCGCGCTGACGGTGCCAGCGTGCCAAAACGTCCGATGCAACCTCGGTGTAGGCGTGACCGATGTGGGGAGCATCGTTGACATAGAAGATCGGAGTCGTGACGTAGAACGACTTTCCGTTGATATTTGGCATGGTTTCCATCTTAACCGAGGTGTGGCATCAGTTTTTCGATGCTTGACGCTGCTCAAGCACCAACTGGTAGAGCTCACTCTTGCTGGCGCCTGCAGCTGAAGCAATCTCAGCCACGGCCTCCTTGAGCCTCGCTCCGTCTTCGATTAGCGCCAGTACCTGCTGAATCAGGTCATCCGGCTTAGCTTCGATAACTTCTGCCCCGGCGATTACCAGAACCATTTCACCTCGAGGTTCGGTGTTCGCCCAAGTAGCTAGCTCGGCAAGTGTGCCTCGCTCGGTATGTTCGAACTTTTTTGTAAGTTCACGCGACACAGATGCTCTGCGATCAACTCCAAGCTCTGCGGCTGCATCCTGAAGCGATTCAAGGATGCGGTGAGGTGATTCAAAGAAAACCATGGTTCGGGATTCACGTGCCAGAGATGCAAAAGTCTTGCGACGGTCGCCGCTCTTTCTTGGCAAAAACCCTTCAAAACTGAATCGGTCCGTTGGCAACCCAGATACGGCGAGCGCACTCAGCACAGCTGAAGGTCCAGGGATGACCGTTACTTCGATTCCAGCGGCAACGGCTGCGCGTACCAGCAGGAATCCCGGATCACTGACCGTAGGCATTCCAGCATCACTAACCACCAAAACCGACTCTTCAGCGGCAATCTCAAGAATCGATTCAATCCGATCGCCTTCGTTGTGTTCGTGAAGGCTGAACAGTCTGGCGTTGAGTTTGATGCCCAACGAGTTTGCGAGCTTGAGTAGGCTGCGGGTGTCTTCAGCGGCGATAAAACGCGATTCGCGAAGGTGTTCCACCAGACGCGGAGAAGCATCGGACAGGTTACCAATGGGAGTCGCAGCAAGAATGAGCACGCTCTATTGTCTAGCATTGGGCAGGTGATTGCTTTACTAAACCGGATACGCCACAACACTCGGATTGTGTCCGCGTTCGAGCGCTGGGCGATGCTTGCCATCATGGGCCTAGCGGCGGTGCTCAGATTATGGAACCTGGGCTACCCAGCCAAACTTGTTTTCGACGAGACCTACTACGTCAAGGACGCTTGGTCACTCTGGAATACCGGTGCCGAGCGAAGCTGGCCGGAAAACGCCAATCCGGCTTTCGAAGCGGGGCAAGTCGACACCTATTTGACTGAGCCAAGTTTTGTCGTTCACCCGCCCCTCGGCAAGTGGATTATCGGATTTGGCATGTGGCTCTTCGGCCCAGAAAACCCTGCATCTTGGAGGGCATCGGTCGCAATCATCGGCATCGCGATGGTTTACCTGATCTACCTAGTTGCCCGCATCCTGTTCCGATCCAAGTTTTGGGCTATTGCCAGCGCCTTTTTACTTGCCATTGATGGCCACGCGATCGTGTTGTCGCGCACAGCCCTTCTCGACAACATCCTGGCATTTTTTGTACTTCTGGCTTTTTATGCCGTGCTTCGAGATCAACAGTCTCGGGCAACTAATTCAATCGGCTGGAGAAGACCGTGGTTAATCGGTGCAGGGCTGATTCTTGGCGCCGCCATGGCAGTCAAATGGTCTGGGCTCTATTTTGCAGTTGCCTTCGGCCTCTATCTGGTTGTCAGTGAGGCACTTGAGCGCAGAAAAAATCAACCCATCGGGTGGGGTTCGGCCAGCGCAAAGCAGGCGCTAAGAATCTTCACACTGATGGCCCCGGGGGCAGCACTGGTTTACCTCGTCAGTTGGACTGGCTGGATTTTGGGCACGGATGGCTACCAGCGCCAGTATGCACCAACCTGGTTTGAATCACTGATTGCCTACCATGAGAACTCCTATGGCTTCCATGTTGGTTTGGTAACACCTCACTCCTATGCCTCAAATCCACTCACCTGGCTTTTTGGTCTGAGGCCAACGAGCTTCTTTTACGAGGGAGTCAATAATGGCGTCGGCGGTTGCACCGCAGCTGAGAACTGCTCGTCTGCGATTACAGCCCTAGGCAATCCATTTATCTGGTGGCCAGCAGCACTGGCCTTGTTCTTTGTGTTGGTCTGGTTCATAAAAATGCGCGACCGGACAGCAGGGCTGATTCTGTTGGGCATTCTTGCCGGTTACGTACCGTGGCTATTTTTCATGCAGCGCACAACTTTTCAGTTTTACGCAATCGCATTCCTGCCGTGGATGATTTTGGCCCTGGTTTATGTCATTCAGATTTACCTCAAAGATGCCGGGCCTGTAGCTGGCTACAAGATCCGTTTTTGGGTGGTCACGTACCTGATCGTCGTTTTTGCAGCAACGATTTACTTCTTGCCGATTTGGAACGGAACACTGATTCCATACAATTTCTGGCGCGGTCACATGTGGCTGCCAAGCTGGATTTAGTGTTAAGCCATGTCTACATTTGCAGTCACCTACTTTTATTCAGCCGACCCTGCGCAACTAGCAGAGGTGCGCCCACTTCACCGGGAATGGCTGAGCGGTCATTTTTCAACCGGTTCGCTACTGGCTAGTGGGCCAAAGGTTGACACCCCGGGTGCCCTCCTTATCTGGTCAGCCAAATCTGTCGAAGAGCTTGCCATAGTTCTCGACAACGACCCGTTTGATATTGCCGGTTTCATTGGTGAGCGGGTTATCGAAGAGTGGAACCCTATCTTTGGACCTTGGAGCAGCTAATGACACCAAACGCAGTGCCCCAAATCACGCTCAATAATGGTCAGAGTATTCCTCAGCTAGGTCTTGGCGTTTACAAGGTCAGCCAGAATGCCGCCGTCGAATTGGTCCACGAGGCAATCAAAGTTGGCTACCGACGAATTGATACCGCCGCGCTTTACGGCAACGAGGCTGAAGTTGGCCAAGCAATTCGCAAAAGCGGTATTCCCCGCGACGAGATTTTTGTAACTACAAAAATTTGGAATGACCGTCAGGGCCGATCGCATGCGCCCGAGGCAATTGAAGAGAGCCTCAAGCGCCTTGACATCGGGCACATTGACATGCTGCTAATTCACTGGCCGTGCCCAACCCAAAATCTGTTTGTAGAAACCTGGAAGGTTTTTGAAGAAGCCCTTGGCACTGGCAAAATCCGTGGCATCGGCGTTTCGAACTTCGAGCCACATCACCTTGACGCTTTGCTGGAATCAGGGTCGACGGTTCCAGCGCTTAACCAGGTAGAACTGCACCCAGCTTTTCAGCAACCCGAGGTGCGCCACTACAACCGTGAGCACGGCATCGCGACTGAAGCTTGGTCTCCGCTTGGCCGCGGTCGCTACGAAGGTGACTCAGCACTTTCGGAAATTGCCACAACTCACGAACGCTCCGTAGCACAGGTGATTCTGCGCTGGCACATCCAAATCGGAAACCTGGTCATTCCTAAAACAGGCAATTACGATCGCCTGGTTGAGAACATCTCGGTTTTCGATTTTGAACTGTCCGAGCTTGAGATGCAGGCCATCGCGAGCCTCGACACTGGCGCGCGAACCGGACTGAATCCTAACGAATTTGGCTAGATAGAAGCTTTCTTCTTACGGGTAACGAAGAGGCTCAGCGCGGTAGTTACAACCAAGGTCACCAGAATTACGCTCAGTGAGAGCTCAGTGCTAATTTCTGGAGCCCACTTGATTGGCTCGCCACCATTAATGAACGCAAGTTCGTTCTCGTGCATAGCGTGCAGCACCAACTTGACACCAATCCAAGCAAGGATGATCGAGAGACCTAGACCTAGGTACTTTAGGCGCTCCATCAAGCCGCTCAACAAGAAGTAGAGCTGGCGAAGACCGAGCAGTGCAAAAGCGTTGGCAGTGAAAACGATGTAGGCCTCATCGGTTAGACCGTAGACCGCCGGAATTGAATCAAGAGCGAAAAGCACATCGGTGGTGCCGATGGTGATCATGACCAGAAGCAAAGGAGTCAGGAAGCGCTTGCCGTCCTGCTTGATAACCAGTTTCGAGCCGTGAAACTCATCGACGGTTGCAAAGTTCTTGCGAACCCATTTCATGACTAATCCGCCAGGGACCTTGTCTTCTTTGGCCTCGTGGAAGGTGTCCCAGACCAGCATGAACGCTGTGTAAACCAGGAAGAAACCGAATAGGTAGAAAACCCAGCTGAAGGCGTCGATAGCCGCGGCACCGAGGGCAATGAACAGGCCACGAAGCACAAGCGCAATCGCGATACCGGCAAGCAGAGCCTCACTCTGCAGGCGGCGCGGAACCTTGAACTGACTGAAAATGATCAAAAATACAAACAGGTTGTCGACCGACAGGCTCTTCTCGGTAATAAAACCGGCGATGAACTCGTTGCCGTACTGGCCTCCCCAAACCTGGGCCACAAACCAACCGAAGACTACCGCCAAACCGATAAACAGCATGCTCT
Organism: Rhodoluna sp. KAS3; assembly: GCF_026000575.1. NCBI lineage: Bacteria > Bacillati > Actinomycetota > Actinomycetes > Micrococcales > Microbacteriaceae > Rhodoluna > Rhodoluna sp. KAS3. The sequence continues at coordinate 996,992 of NZ_AP026910.1, forward strand.
GAAGAGCAGACTCTTTGAAGCTTGGCTCGTGTGGGTGGCGTGACTGGTAGATCAAGTCGAAAGCGATTAGACCAACCAAAGACAGAACGGTTACTACCCAGACCCAAGTTTCAATATGCATGCCTCTATTCTAAGAACCCCCAGACGGGCCCAGGTCCGGAATAAAAAGATGTGCAAAAGGTATGAGACTGTTAGAACAAGTCAAGGGAGATGCAGTGAAAGTCCTAATATCCGGTGCGTCAGGCCTAATTGGCACCGAACTGGTGCGCCAGCTAAAAGCCTCTGGCGACACTCCGCTTCGATTGGTTCGACGCAAGGCCAGAAATTCTGAAGAAATTGAATGGAATCCCAAAGCTGGTGTTCTGGACTCTGCTGCCCTTGAGGGTATCGATGCTGTTGTGAACCTAGCCGGAGCAACTACCGGTAAATTACCTTGGACTTCAAAATACAAGGAAGAGATTATCTCCAGTCGAATCGACTCGACCAGGACGCTGGTGAAGGCGATGGCTGAGTGCAAGAATCCACCACCAGTCTTTATCAGTGGTTCAGCATCTGGAATTTACGGGGATCGCAAAGATGAAGTCCTAACCGAGGATGCCGGTAAAGGTACAGGCTTCTTGAGCGACCTTGCATACGCTTGGGAGCAGGAAGCCCTAAAGGCCCCTTCAAACGTCCGAGTAGTTTTGGTCAGAACCACCATGGTTATGAGCAGGGCCCTCGGTGCACTTGGCCGACTACTTCCACTAATCAAACTTGGCGTGGGCGGACCGCTTGGCAACGGTCAGCAATGGTGGGCCTGGATTACGGTCCAAGATGAAGCCGCTGCCATACTTCACCTGATTCGGACCCCGACCGCAACTGGCGCTTACAATCTCACAGCGCCCGAGCCGGCAACCTGCAAGCAGATAATCGCCTCACTCGGCCGTCACCTCAAGCGCCCAACTCTGCTGCCGGTACCCGCATTTGCGCTTCGTCTGATCTTGGGTGAAGCAGCCGACGAGTTGCTGCTGTGCAGCCAAAACATGTCGGCCCAACGACTTTTGAGCACCGGCTTCAAGTTTGCCCACCCAGACCTAGAGTCAGCAACTGCCTGGGTTGTTTCAAAGGACTAACCAAACCGATAAGAAAAATGCCCGACCAAAACGGTCGGGCATTTTTGCTTGAGTCTAGATTTACTTCTTTGGTGCAGCCTTGGTTGCAGCTGGCTTTGCCGCGGTCTTAGCAGCTGGCTTTGCCGCGGTCTTAGCGGCAGGCTTCGCAGCAGGCTTAGCAGCTGGCTTCGCGGCTGGCTTTGCAGCAGGCTTCGCAGCAGGCTTTGCCGCGGTCTTAGCGGCTGGCTTCGCAGCAGGCTTTGCCGCGGTCTTAGCAGCTGGCTTCGCAGCTGGCTTGGTAGCTGGCTTTGCAGCAGCAGCCTTAGCGGTAGTTTTTGCCGCAGTTCCTGCAGCCTTCTTTACAGCGGTGCCTGCAGTCTTGGTGGCCTTGGTAGCAGCCTTACCAGCAGTGCGTACAGCGGCGGTGGTCTTCTTTTCAGCTACCTTTGCGGTTTCGGCAACCTTCTTCTCAACGGTCTTGACTGTTGAGTCAACCTTCTTCTCTACATCAGCTGCAACCTTGGCAGCCTCGTCGACAACCTCAGCGGCAAGCTTGCCTGCATCCTTTGCGATGTTCTTTGCGTTCTTGCTAAAAAGTCTTTTAGCGGTCTCAAAAATTCCCATGATAATCTCCTGAAATTAGAATTCGGATTCACTAAAACCTTACTTGACTAATGCTTTGTATGGCCAAGGCTCGAGTGAACTAGCTGGGTAATTATCCGTTTGCGCGTCGGCGTCGCAAAATTTCGTCAAGCTCCTGAGAGCTAAGAGTGCGAGTTGGTTCAATACTGATTACCTCGGCCAGCACCGGGGTCTCAAGTTCACCAATTCGCTGGCGCGGTGCCGGTAGTGGGTTTGGCTCCCAAGCACGATCCTCCGCAATACTTGCTGCTCCAACTCCGCTAGAGGCTTCTGTAAAGATTGCCGACCGTGTTCGGTGCGAGCGGGCAACCAATGCCCTGGCCTGCTTGGTCGCCTTGCGCAGCGTTGCAATTGAAAGTGCGGCTACAGCCAAACAACCCGCAACGGCAAACCACAGGTTCACATCGGTGATGGCCTGTACTGAAAGAAAGCCTGCGGCAACTATTGAGCTAAGCAGCAAGGTTCCAAAAATTCTTCGAGTGACCGACAGTCGGTAGTTGCGCTCTGCGAGGGCTGCCACTGTGCCGGTTACGTTGCGCTTTGCATCGCGAAGTTCTGATCGAATTTCACCGGCAAACTTGCGCTCATTTTGACGCTCTTCAGAGCGCTTGAACCATGACGGTACAAAAACCCAAATCCATAGGGCAGCGATAATCATCAGCATCAGCCCGCCGGATCCATTGAAGTTCATAGTTCAAAGATATGAGTCAGCTGCCAAGGTTGCCGTCATTTAATTCGGTGTGTTTAATACCCGAGTCATTTTCTCGTAGCCAGGGGTAGTCAACTGTAGGTGTTCTGCCGTTTATCCATCGATTCAACAAACCGCCGACGACTTCCTCGTGCGTAATGGCAAACGAATAGTGGTCGCGCCATGCACCATTGATGTGAATGTATCGCTCCTTGAGGCCCTCAAATCGCATACCCAACTTTTCAACCACCCGAAGCGAGGCAACATTTTCAGGTCGAATATCAATTTCACAGCGGTGCAAACCATGTTGACTGAATAGGTAATCAATCACCAGGGCAACAGCCGTTGGGGTCACTCCCCTACCTGCAACTTCTGGCACCACCCAATAGCCCAGCGTCGCAGAGCTCAGGGAGCCAAAAACCATATTCGAAACATTAAGTTGGCCAACAATGCGCCCATCGATTTCGATCACAAACGGCAATCCCTGGTTGGCGCTCATCTGCCTGCGAAGGGCCTTTATTTGGTGGCGCATTTCGAACGAGTTTGGCCCAAAGGGATTAGTCGCCTCCCATGGGCGAAGCCATTCACGATTGCCCAGAACTCGTTCTTCAAGCTCCTTGGCGTCGCGAACTCGAACAATTCGGACGAGCACGTCGCCGTGAGAGAAACCAAAAGATGTAGCCACGATGGCAAGATTAGTCCCATGGATGCACAAAACATAAAGCAAGCCTTGCGTGATGACCTCAAAATCCGCCGTGCTTCAGCGGTTTACGACCCAGAACACGCAGCTGCGCTAAACGTGCACCTAGCTGAGCTGTGCCTTTCAATCGGTGCTCAAAAAATTGCTTGCTATCTGCCGTATGGCACCGAACCAGATACAGAACTCTTCATTGATTGGGCTCTCGACAACGACATCGAAGTGGTCCTACCGGTAGCCCATGAATCCGGCGAACTGACCTGGGTAATTTTCGAAGGCGAATCAACCCCCGGAATTTTTGGTTTCGCTGAAGCGACAGGAAAACCTGGGACCATTGCCGGAATAGACCTGGCAATCATTCCTGCGCTGGCCGTTGACCAAAAGGGCATGCGTCTGGGTAAAGGCAAAGGCTATTACGACCGGGCCTTAGCCAAACTCGAAGCGGCACCGCCGCTTATCGCAGTGGTCTTTGACGACGAGCTTCTCGAGGAGATCCCGGCTGAGAGTCACGACCATCCGGTAGACGCCGCTGTTACGCCTTCACAGATTGTGCTTTTCACAGATCGGTTAAAATAGTCTCGTGCCTACTTACTCATACGCTTGCAAAAAATGCGAGCACACCTTTGACATCCAGCAAAGCTTTAGCGACGATGCCCTAACGGAGTGCCCTGTTTGCGGTGGCGAACTTCGTAAAGTATTTGGCCAAGTTGGCGTGACTTTCAAGGGCAGCGGTTTTTACCGCACCGATTCTGCCGGCTCTTCAAACAAGGGCAACTAGCCCAAATTGCTATCCCCAGTGCGGCGGTTTATCCTGCTGCAATCGCTGGTCGTTGGTCAAACCAGCACGATCACCCCAAGCTAAATCGGTGTCTTCGAACGCTTTATCTGCAGCGTCGAACAGCGGCTGAGGGCGGCGCGTGATTTGCAGTCCAAGTTCTTCGGCAATTCGATTGGCCAGTTTTTGAGGGTCAGAGAAAAGTTCAAAACTATAAACCCTGATGTATTTCCAGCCCATCGAGGTAAGCAAACCTGGTCGAATGTGAAACTTCTCAGTTCGCGTTGACCCAGGAATGGCCCAATCTGGATCGATTACCGCGGCGGTCTTTGCATAGGCCACAACCAGAGGCAGTTCTTTTGAAAAAGACTGGTCTACGCGGGCGCCGAGCTTCTTCAGCCGGAGGCTAAGGTCTTGGAGCATCGGATCAGTCGGCATATCAATTGGCGCACGTTCAGCGGTGGCTGCGGCAAATAGATCACCCAGCAGCACAGCACCATTACTCAGGCGGTCGGTTGGCAAGTCATCTGGGCCAAAGCAAGAAACAAGGGTGATTTGCTTGCGCGCACTGACCAGTAGGTTAGCCAAATAACGGCGTCCATCTGGTTCACTCAATTGCCCAAAATTTGACAAGACAGCCCCGTGCGAGGTTCTGCCGTAACCGAGCGAAAAGATAATTCGATCTGCAACCCTGTGGCTTAGCTCGGCAATCGATGTGACCTCAAATTTTTCACGGCCGTGAGAGTCAAAGTACTCCTCGAGCTGCGGTCGATTTTTGAGTCCAGCCTGCACTGCTGCTCTAATCCGCTCAGCGTGAACACTTGAAGCACTGGCTACCAGGAGAGACTGTTCTGGGTGCCAAGTAGCGTGATTGAACACCAATTCCACCGTGCGGTCTAGCTCTGCGTCCAAACTTTCCGTGGCGCCTTCAATGGTGGTTTTTGCACGGTTTCCATCACTGACCACGTCCAGAACAAAATTGTTCTCGCCAAAGTACTCAGCGGCGGTAGGCGTGTACAGAATTCGGTTTTGATAAAACTCACGGTTGATGAAATCGCCAAGTGTTTGGCTAGTGGTTCGGTAGCTGCGTCGAATAACTTCAGCGCCGAAAATGCGTCTCACTTCAGCAAACACCGATGGCACCGAGTATTCGCGACCAATTGGAAGCGCTCGGTTTTCGATCTCAAAACCACCGGGCGCCGCTACCGCGTCATCGCCAAAAGTAATGACCTGATCGGCCCGAGACAATGCACCAAGATTTTCAGCCACTGTGCTTCCGGCGGCATCTAGGACTATCAGCACGTCGTAGCGATCCGACTTCGAAACATGCTTCGGTAAATCAAATGGCGAAACCATCACAACGGGGGCAACAGCTGCCCAAATCTTTGGAGCAACCGTTGAGGCCTTCAACATGTCCGCTGAGCCAGTTTTCAAAAGCGCCTTTAGAGCTGCAGCCTCGGCAGAATCTGCTTTGAGCGCGCCATGCCACCAATCAGCCAATTTTGAAGCAACGGCAGCGGCGCCGTTGGCAATTTGATTGGTGTGGGCTCGTCTAAATGCAGCTTCGTTTTGAGCGATTTGTTCAGCACTAAAACTAAGGACCGAACCTCCCTTGGAAACCAACACTTCTAGTGCGGACTGCCACCAGGCCTGCTCTAACTCTTGGGCCAAGTGCTCTTTAGCCACGTGAAGTTTGGCTAGGTTTCGGGCCAATTGCCCCAATCCGGCTTCTCGCAAACGAGAACCAAGCAAGGCGCGTTCACCCAGATTTTCAAGTGCCTCGGAGTCTTCAGCCAATGACTCAAGCTTTCCCTGCAATTTCAACAGCGGAAGCTTGGCCAGCGGGGTCTCGTCAGACTCAGGATCCATGTGGCCCTGAAGGGTTTCAAGGTCGGCCATGAATGCCTGATAGGCCACCTGGGCTTCTTGAATTCCGATAGGAACCTGTGGCGCAGTTGGAATCAGGCAGTACTTTTGCCAGAGTTCTCGTTGCTCTTGAATCTGATTCAAAGAGGCGTGCATGTCTGCAACGTGCATGCCGGCGCGCAGGTATTCCCGAGCCAGTTTCTTCAAACGTCGGCGATTACCGCCAGACATATTTGATCGCTGCTCACGGTCGACTCCCTTTCGGGGAGCGGTGGCGGCAATCAATTCGGTAAGTGGTCGGTCAAAGACATCTGGAACAAATCGATCCAAAGTCTCGCGAATTCCGACAAATAGCCTGAGGTACAAACCCCAGTCCTCGACACTCACCGCAGGCTTGAAATTGACCTTGCTGGTAAAGGTTTCAAGTTGCTCCGCCAACTTTGGGTAGGCGTTGTCCCTAACGTTTTTGGCAAGCCTTAGGGTGTGCTCTACTTCGGCAGGCGATTCAAATCGGGCCTGGAACCAAGCGGTGTCCTGGGGGCCAAACCGGAACTCGCCCAGAGCATGGGCTTCATTCAAAAGCTGCAGAGCCTCCGAGCGATCTACGTGTCGCAGAAGGTGCTCTTTGGCAATGCGCGCATTCGTCAGCGGAGGATGAGACATGCCGCTGAGTGCAGATAGTTCGCGAAGTACTCGAGCAACCGATACTCCCAGACTCGGATCGGTTGAGTTCAATGCATCGAAGTAGGAATCTAGTTTTTGCTCCGCAGCAACCCGTGCAGCTGATTCATCCTTAGAGTCGGCACTTACAGCCTTCTCATTTCTGGAGATAGCCGAGATGAGGTCAACCCAGGTGGAATCCGAGCGGATTCCCAAACCTGGTAGCCCAATGGTTGCAAATCTCTCGGACAGCTCACCAAGAGTTTGGCGACGCGGAGCGACGACTAGAACCCGTTTTCCCTGATCAACCAAGCCGGCGACAACGTTGACCACCGTTTGGGTGTATCCGCATCCCGGTAGGGTCTCAACCGCAAAACTCTGCCCTGCCTGGGCCCTCGCGACGATTCGCATTTGAGTGGCATCGGCCTCAACCACGAGGTTCAGTTCAGGAACATCGATGTCTTCTAGGCCTTCTTTTGGCTCGCCTGCAAGTTCGGCAAGCAATGGTGTTTGATTGCGTGAGATGTCTGACAGCAGGTCAGTTGCGGCAGTAGTGAAGTTTGAAATAACCAAAATTCGGCGAAGATCGAGATTGCCCTTATCGGCGGTTAGGTTGGCCAAATAGTTGAGCACAGTGACGGGAACTAGATCTGAACTTTCGCGCTGGCGGGCTAAAAGTTCTTCTGCATTCAGCTTTATGCCGTAGGCGGTTTCTAAAGCTTCAGCCAGCACAGGGTTTACCGAAGCATCGCCAGTGAGCGAAACCTCATAGTCGTCACCCTTGCGAATCAGGCTTACCGGCCACATCAAAATCGGTGCGTTGATGTCAAAGCCATCGGCCTCAAAGTTTGCTAGTCCCCCGACCAAAAACAGGGTTTCGATACCGAAATTGTCACTAATTCGGTCAGATTTATTCTTGATTCTTCGGGCAGCAGACAGGGCCCTCGAAAACGCTAACGGGTCTCTGACCAAGTTCGAAAGCAGAGTCTGGCGCCCGGTGACAAATTGTGAAAAACCACCTGGGTGACTGCGCTCCAAATCAATTTGACCGAAGGCGTTGACCTCAAAATTCTGCAGCGGGTTAGTCACACCGATGGCCTTGAGCTCCTGCTCCCAACGCTCCCAGTCAGAGTGAGAAGGTACCTCGCTAGAACTAACAAATTCGACCATGTGAAGAGCCTAACTTTCACACCTGAGAACTGCGTTTAGGCACTCCACGACGATGAAAATCAGAGTCAGGTATATTGGGAAATTCTGGCTCCGTAGCTCAGTGGATAGAGCAGAGGTTTCCTAAACCTTGTGTCGGGTGTTCGATTCACCTCGGGGCCACTCAGTAGGCAATGCTAGGCAGCGTTTGCTAGTGCCAAGTAATTACTCCACTCGGGATCAACTTTTTCAGCACCCCGGACCACCCAACTCAGCCCGGTAGGCATCTTTGGGCTAAAGGACAAAGACCAGCCGATTTCAGCTAGCGTTTTGTCGCCCTTTTTGTTGTTGCACTTCAAGCAGGCGGCGACCAGATTTTCCCAACTGTCGCGACCACCTCTAGATTTTGGTTGCACATGATCAATCGTGTTGGCGTAACGGCCGCAGTAGGCGCAATTGTGACCGTCACGTCGAAGAACTCCGCGTCGCGAAACCGGAATAGCGCGGCTGTTTGAAACCCTCACGTATCGCGCAAGGAGAATAACTGTTGGCAGCTCAAACTCTCGATTGGCACTGTGAACGGTCAAATCCGCTGAGCCGGCCAGAATTGTCGCTTTATTGTTGAGCACCAACATAAGCGCGCGTTTAAATGACACCACTGCAAGTGGCTCGTAACCTGCGTTTAAAACCAAAGTATGCATGCTTCCCCTTCGAATTTACCCAGACGGCTTCCGGGTTTTCGTGTTGGGCAAAGGCACTTGAGAAACAAAAAAGCACCGTCAAAATGACGGTGCTTTAGAGAACAACAACCAGGCGTTGTTGGCCCAGACGACATAGTTGAACAACTTGCTTGGCTTGCAAACTTCTCAACATCATCAGAGCCCCTAATCTCTTGCGACTATTGCTTATCGCTAGATTACGCCCGAAAGTTCGAATTGGGCTAGAGCCGAAGGTGTGTTTTTAGTGAAGATTTGGTGACGTTTTTAGTTAGTCATCAAGCGAATGTAGTGAACCTGCGAGGTGTAAATCGGTGCCAATTTGACGCTGTCACCTGGTCGCGGTGCGTGATAGAAATTGCCATTGCCAGCATAAATTCCGTCGTGACTCATGTCGTTCATGATCACTAGGTCACCCGGCATGGCATCTTCGGCACGGATTGGAATACCAAGACGAGCCTGACCATGCACGCTGTGAGGCATCGCCACACCAAACTGAGCAAAAACAAACGCTACGTATCCCGAACAGTCAAACCCACGAGGCGTGTCGCCACCGAAAACGTAAGGGGTGCCAACGTAATTTGCTGCCACCTTGAGAATCGAGGTGCCATCCAGCTTGCTGTAAGGCGGATTAGCAAGGTAGTCGGCCGCGGTTGGACCGCTGTAGGTGCGGTAGCTGTTCAGGGTTTCCTGTCGAGCAATCTCATCAGCATCGGCTGACTTGTAGTTTCCGCGAGCAAACTTAACGGTGTTGACCGCAGCTACGGTGAGGTTTTGGGTGTCCTCTGAATTTGCCAAAGCCTCAGCGTCAGTAGTGGTGAATCGTGACATGGCTGCGATGTCTGGGTCGTAAGCGTAGGCCGGAAGAGCAAAGGTGGCAAACAGTCCCGAAGCAATCGACATCGTTACGGTGTTGCGGACTGCTCGGCGAGCATAAAACGGAGTGCGCTTTTGCGAAGGCACCAGGTAGGCAGCGGAACCCTGGTCGGCACCGGCTTGCTTGGCAGCAAAGTAAGCGCGATCCTGCTTTGCTAATTTCTTGGCTTGGCGGCGCGCGGCGCGAGATAGTCTCGCCTCTTCGGCTTCGCGAACTGAACGACGGCTACGCAGTTCAAACGACTCCAAGATGTTGATTTCAACATCAGCGCGGTGCTTGCCTGTGGCTTTTTTGGCCAAAACTAAACCTCCAAGTTTCATTCAACCTGTGAATCCTGCAGCGAAACTATGAGTTCTAAAGACTGGATTGCAGGCAATGGAAACCATCCGGGTCCGATTATTAACCAGGTTTATGGTCAACAACTTTTACAGTTTACCAATTATTTGCTGAGAAAAACCTTGGAGTTGTCCCCAGCGTCCCCCATAGAGGTTTTGGGGATACAAAAACGTCCAAAATGTTGTTGCTAAGCCTCAACAAAGAGGTGGCGGGCCAGGTCCTCAGAAATCTCAAGACCTTCATCGCTCTCGCTGTTTGAGATAAATAGGTTCATACCTCGGTACTCCACACCGAGACTGCTACCCGGAGTCAGGCCAAGGCTGTTCAGCTGGGAAAGCAGTTTGACATCAACCTGAAGCGGTTCTCCGATTCGACGAAGAACATAGGTGTTCTGTCCGGCAAAAGCCCTCGGCAGATCAACCACAGAAACCACGCCGTCGCCAAAGTTTGGGTTTGTTTCCATACCAAAATCGTCTAGACCGGGAATTGGATTACCGTAGGGCGAAAAATCTGGAGTTGAAATCAAGTTGAGAATCTTACGTTCGACCTGATCGCTAATTACGTGCTCCCAGCGGCATGCCTCTTCGTGCACAAACTCCCACTCGAGACCAATAACGTCGGCCAGCAATCGCTCCGCAAGTCGGTGTTTGCGCATTACTGAGACGGCATCTTTTCGACCCTGATTGGTCAATTCCAGGTGGCGGTCACCGCTAACAACCAGCAATCCATCGCGTTCCATACGAGCGACGGTCTGAGAAACGGTGGGGCCAGACTGATCAAGGCGTTCCGCGATGCGAGCTCGCATCGGAACCTGACCCTCTTCTTCGAGTTCCAAAATCGTTCGGAGGTACATCTCAGTCGTGTCGATTAGATCGTGTTCGTGATTCATGCCCCTCCTTAGCTAATACAAGATTAGCGGTCGGCAGCTCTGCCCTGCCCCTGGGCGGGCTTCTGCAAAGTAAACTTGAGCCATGACTGAAATCATCATCCCATCTGAGTTTCTTCCAGTAGACGGCCGCTTTGGCTGCGGTCCTTCAAAATTGCGTTCCGCGCAAATCGCCGCATTTGCCACTGAAGGCTCAAAACTCATGGGCACCTCACACCGCCAGGCTCCAGTGAAAAACCTGGTCAAGCGGGTTCAGGATGGTTTACTCGAACTCTTCCACAACCCTGAGGGTTATGAGATCGTGCTCGGAAACGGTGGATCGACTGCGTTTTGGGACGCTGCTGCTTTCTCAATGGTCGAGAACAAGGCTCAAAACCTAGTTCACGGCGAATTCGGCGCAAAGTTTGCTTCAGCACTCACCAACCCTTGGCTTGAAAAACCTACGGTGATCAATGGAACCCCGGGTTCTCGCCTTGGGCTTCAGGCTGAAGCAGGCGTTGACTCCTACGCATACGCTCAAAATGAAACATCCACTGGCGTCGTTACCCCGGTCAAGCGTGTTTCTGGTGCAGACCAGGGCGCTCTAATGTTCACCGATGCAACCTCGGCAGCCGGCGGCATCGACTTTGACGCCACTGAGACCGATGTCTACTACTTCGCACCCCAAAAGAACTTTGCATCTGACGGCGGCCTATGGTTTGCCCTGATGTCGCCTGCGGCAATCGAGCGAACCGAGAGAATCGCTGCGACCGACCGCTACATCCCTGAGTTTTTGAGCGTGAAGACCGCCATCGATAACTCACGCCTCAACCAAACGCTGAACACCCCTGCGATTGCAACATTGTTCTTGCTGGGTGAGCAGATCGATTGGATGAATGAGAATGGCGGCTTGGCTTGGGCAGATGCTCGTACCAAGGCAGCCTCTGACTTTTTGTACGAATGGGCTGACGCATCAGAGTTTGCTACCCCGTTTGTCAGCAACCCAGAGCACCGATCACAGGTTGTAGTCACAATCGACTTCAACGATGAGATTCAGGCGACTGACATTTCAAAGGTGCTTCGCGCCAACGGAATTGTAGATGTGGATTCTTACCGCAAGTTGGGCAGAAACCAGTTGCGTGTGGCCACATTCACCGCGACCGAGCTGGATGACATCAAGCAGCTGACTAAGGCGATTGACTACGTAGTTGGCCAGCTAGCCTAGGCTAAAGCCATGCGGTTTTACGTAAAAGATTCCGAGCGTAGGCCCGACCCAGCTCCGGTCAAGACAAATGCCCGTTTGGTTATTGCAGTGGGTGTCGTGCTTTGGGCCGTAGCTCTAGTCCTCGGACTTATTTTTAGCGCCACGCTTGCGTCTGCGCAAAAATCGTGGTGGCTTTCTACGTGCCTTTTCGGCATTGCCCTTGGCGTTTTCGCCTTCTTCAAGGTCCGCAACCGCTAACGAAGGCTCATCACCTGAATCGTTGGAAACAGATGCTTCCTCATCTTCGGCGCTAACCTCCGCGGCCTCGTCTTGCTCTTCGGCGAGCGCAAGTGCGTCAGCATCCTCAGCCTCGTCAACATCGTCGGCTTCATCGGAATCGTCTGACTCTTCAGCTTCTTCTGCGTCTAGGGCAGCCTGGGCTTCAAGTTCAGCTTGCAGAGCTTTGTAGTCCGCAAGTCGCTCTGACCATGGCACCCAATCTGGGGCAACTAGTGAGTCAACCCCAGGCATGAGCAATACTTCAGAGACGGTCGGCTCTTGCCCTTCAGGTGCATAAACAGTGACTGACCAACGCCAGCCAACGTAACCCTTGAGTTTGCTCTCGAAAAGGTATGACTCAGTTGAATCGCCCTCGTCGAGAACCTCAACTAGAAAACCAATGGTCTGCTTAGACGTGGTTCCGAGAAGCGCCTGATAGGCAAAACCTTGATTGTTACCAGCTGATGACTTAGGCATCCAGCTCGTCTGCCAACTTACGCAACAATGAGGCAATCTTCTTGCCATTGGCGCTCTCTGGGTACTTGCCGCGCTTCAAACCGCCACCGATGTTGTCGAGAAGACGGATTAGGTCCTCAACGATCACGGCCATTTCGTCGGCTGGCTTGCGGCTCATCTTGACCAAGCTTGGCGGCGCATCTAAAACGCGCACCGATAGAGCCTGGGCGCCGCGCTTGCCATCAGCAACGCTAAATTCAATGCGAGTGCCTGGCTTGATTGAAGTGGTTCCAGCCGGAAGGGCGCTGATGTGCAGGAATACCTCGCTACCCTCGTCGGATGCGATGAAACCAAATCCCTTGTCTTCGTCGAAGAACTTGACTTTACCGGTTGGCATGGATACCTCTTTCGTAAATCCAAACTCTCATTTTACAGGGAATGTGTCGGCTCGGCACGGGTATCCTAGAAGGATGGCTAAACAAACCGCAAACCCTCAAGACTCTTCGGCTTCACGCCTTGAAAAAATTCTGGCTTACATGTCAGCCGGCCTGATCGGAACTTCGGTTTTGGCCATGCTCGCAACCTTGATTATCGCGGCCACCGAATCGGCAAATCCAGAAGTTGGAAGCTCTGTTCTTCCGCCGTTCTTGGTGTTCTACCCACAGTTCGGCTTGGCGGCCGGTGCTCTTTGCATCGTCTCACTAGTCATCACTAGCGTTCGCCGCCGCTCGCGCGAGAATAAATAGCTCTTAAGCCCGGGGGAAGACTTTATGAGCGAGATTCTGAATGTTGCCGCAGCACTGCGGCATAAATCAGACGCTCAGCTTGAGCAACTAATTGCTCAACGCATGGTCAGTTCAACTGGCCTGCGTGATTTTTTTGATCTCGCAGAGGCAATCACAAAACCAGCATCGGTTTCTGCAGCGATTGCTGGACTACCCCGATCACAGGCCCAAGCCCTGACACAACTAGCCGATGGGCTACCGGCTGATGAGCAACAACTCGAGCACCTGGCTGCTCTCGCGTTAGTTGATGACCATGGAGCCCCCTTTGAATCAACGGTCGAATCGCTAAGTCAGTTCAGGCAGATCGCGCCTGTTTCGCCAGTTGCGCTTCCCAACGAGACAGAGCCACCGGCTCAGGAGCAGATCGACCGCGACGCAGGCATTGAAATTTTTGAAACCCTGCAGGCGATGACCGAATTGATTTTTGATTTGGAGCAGCGATTCGTCAAAGAAGTCGGTAAGAAAAATGTGGGACTACCCGACCTAAAGCGGTTGGCTAATCACCTGAACAAAACCACAGACTATGCCCGCGAAATTTACGAACTGGCCGGTTGGTCAAACCTAGTTTTCTTAGCCGATGGCCGCTGGCAACTAAGCGCTGAAGCTGATGCCTGGCTTGAATGGCAACCGTGGCAGAGGTTTCAACACCTGGCAAAAATTTGGCGCGGCATCCTCGGCGATGCGTCTGCACACGAGCTCGAAAATGCGCTTCAGGGCTCAAACGGACCGGTGTCGCTGAGCACTAAGTTGCAAGAAACCTACCCTTTTGCAGACGGGTCAGTCACTTCAAAGATCTCTAAGTTGGGCAACCTCGCCGAACTACTTGGCCTTTCGGCAAACGGATGGATGAGCAGCTGGACGGCATCGGTGTTGCAAGAGGATTTTGCCGAAGCTGCCAAAACAGCCAAGCAATTTTTGCCAGCGGAGCAAAGCCGGTTAATCTGCCAAGCAGACCTTTCGATCATTGCCCCCGGCCCGCTGCCTACCGAGCTTGAGATGCAATTGCGCAGGTTTGCCAACACCGAGCAAATCGGCATGGCATCAACTTATCGATTGAACAAACTCAGTATTTCTCATGGCCTTGAGACCGGCCTGAAGGCAGATGAAATCCGTAATCTTTTGCTCGAGCTGACCGGCAAAAACCTGCCTCAGCCGGTTGAGTATCTGATTGATGAAACTGAACAGCGATTCGGTCGGCTAACCATCTCTGAGGGTGGCGAGATTCAGCGTTCGATAATTCGAGCATCTGACCCAATTTTGCTGCAGGCGATTATCAATGAGGTCAAACTCAAACCGTTTGCCCTGCAGAGCACTACCGATGGAGCTTTGGTTAGCCGATTTGAACCAGAAGTGGTCTATTACGGACTGCGCGAGATTGGCCTTGCCGCCATACGCGTTGATGAAGCAGGCCGAGTAATTTCACCAACTGAAGTTCACCAAGCATCGGGAAGCACCGAAATTGAAACTTCAGCAAAGGCAGACATAAGCCGCCTTCGTGAGCAGGATGCGCGGGTGGGCGAGGCTCCCGACGGCGACGACTTGCATCGTCAGATTCAACTGGCAATCAAGAACAAAGCAAAAGCCTGGTTTACCGTCGTGACTGGTGACGGCTCGGAACTGCTATTTCTTCTCGAACCAATCGGCATTGCCAATGGGCGACTTCGAGCTAAGGACCGCAAAGCTGACATTGAGCGCACCATCCCAATAGCCAGCATCACCAAGGTGACATTTGAGTAGCACGGGTGGCACTCAGCCGAGCAAAGTAGGCTTGAAGGATGACTAGCGGACCACTAATTGTTCAGAGCGATAAGACAGCACTGCTAGAAGTTGATCATCCGCAAGCAGCAGATGCTCGTCATGACCTCGCGATTTTTGCAGAACTCGAGCGCGCACCGGAGCACATTCACACCTATCGAATCACTCGGCTGGGACTGTGGAATGCGCGAGCCGCAGGTCACGACTCAGATTTTGTTCTCGGGATTCTGGATAAGTACGCAAAGTTTGCAATTCCTGGATCAGTCCGCTCAGACATCACCGAGACGATGTCTCGATACGGGCGCCTGGTAATTCAGCGCAGCCCAGATGGCGAACTTGAGCTTTTCTCCAAAGATCGCGCGATTCTTCTCGAAGCAAGTCGCCACCGCAGGATTGTCGAATTACTTGATGGCCCAATCTCCAACGAAGCTTTTCGAATTCAGCCTTGGGCTCGTGGGCAGGTTAAGCAGGAGCTGTTAAAGCTAGGCTGGCCGGCCGAGGATTTTGCTGGCTACACCGAAGGAACCCCGCATGAAATTTCAATGCAGCAGGGAGACTGGAAAGTGCGCGACTACCAGAATCAGGCTGTCGAAAAGTTTTGGGCCGGGGGCTCTGGCGTTGTGGTGTTGCCTTGCGGTGCGGGTAAAACCATTGTTGGTGCAGCCGCTATGGCTGTGGCCAAGACCAACACCTTGATTCTGGTGACCAACACAGTCTCTGCACGCCAGTGGAAAACCGAACTGATGCGCCGGACCACCCTGACCGAAGACGAAATTGGCGAGTACTCAGGATCACTCAAAGAAATCAAGCCGGTAACAATCGCGACTTACCAAATTCTTACGACCAAGCGCAAGAGCGAGTACGCCCACCTTGCCCTACTGAATGCCAACGACTGGGGACTCATCGTTTACGACGAGGTTCACCTCTTGCCGGCACCGATTTTCAAGATGACGGCTGACCTTCAGGCTCGTCGCCGATTGGGACTTACCGCAACCTTGGTTCGCGAAGATGGCAAAGAGGGCGACGTCTTCTCACTAATTGGACCAAAGCGCTTCGATGCACCTTGGAAAGAAATTGAAGCCCAGGGATACATCGCGCCGGCCGCCTGTTTTGAGGTAAGAATCGACCTTCCCGAAGAGGAGCGCCTCAATTACGCGATTGCGAGCCAGGAGGACCGGTACCGAATTTCAGCCACCTCTGGTTCAAAGATTCCGGTAATCAAGGCTCTGCTAGCCAAACACCCAGGTGAGCCGACTCTGATTATTGGTCAGTACTTGGATCAAATCCATGCTGTTTCAGCGGCCTTGAAGGTATCAGAAATCACTGGTGAGACACCAATTGATGAACGTGAACGCCTCTTTGAAGCATTCAGAACCGGTGAAATCACCTGCCTAGTTGTTTCTAAGGTGGCAAACTTTTCTATTGATTTGCCGGAGGCATCAGTGGCAATCCAGATTTCTGGGTCATACGGTAGCCGCCAAGAAGAAGCCCAGCGTCTAGGGCGCTTGCTAAGACCAAAGGCAGATGGGCGTTCAGCAAACTTCTACACGTTGATTGCTCGCGACACCATTGACCAAGATTTTGCACAGAATCGCCAACGGTTCTTGGCCGAACAGGGCTACAGCTACGAGATTATCGACGCTGACGCACTCTAAGGCTGCGCAGAGACCTAGCAGAAACACCCCAGTTACCTTTCAGGCTACTCACAGCAATCTCTGAAAAAGTAGTGACATGGAAAACGTGAAGGTACTTATCGTCGATGACGAACCGAACATCCGCGACCTACTCTCAACCAGTTTGAGATTTGCCGGCTTCAGCGTGCACGCAGTGGCTAACGGCGCCGATGCCGTTACCGCCGCCGAAAAAGGCAACCCAGACATCATCTTGCTTGACGTAATGCTGCCGGACATGAACGGTTTTAGCGTTACCAAGAAGATTCGCTCAATGGGCATCAATGCCCCGGTGCTGTTCTTGACCGCTCGCGACGAAACCGAAGACAAAATTACTGGCCTAACCGTCGGTGGTGATGACTACATGACTAAGCCATTCAGCCTGGATGAAATCGTTGCCCGAATCAATGCCATTCTTCGACGCACCAAGGCCGCCGAGGTCGAGGAATCAGTCCTGGAAGTTGGCGAGATTCGCATCAACCAAGACGCACACGAGGTTTTTGTTAACAACGAAGTGGTTGACCTCAGCCCAACTGAGTACAAGCTACTGCGATTCTTGATGTCCAACCCAAACCGAGTGCTGACCAAGGCTCAAATTTTGGACCACGTCTGGGAGTATGACTTCAACGGAGAAATGGGAATTGTTGAGTCTTACGTTTCTTACCTGCGCAAGAAGCTTGACCCACTAACCAGTGAGCCGCTTATTCAAACCAAGCGCGGTGTTGGCTACATGTACAAGTCGACTAAGAACGGCAAGTAGAAACCTAATTGTCGTCAAAACTCGGAACCGCATGGGAGCAAATCTCCCTACGCACAAAGCTGACAGCGCTATCAGTAGCGTTGATTGGCATTTTGCTTGCGGTTTCTAGTTTTGGAACCATGGCACTGCTGCGCACCTACCTGGTCGCCAACGTCGACACCCTGCTGAGCTCAACCGCGGCAACCCTCAGCCACGAGGACCCAACTCAGCTTGAAGAAAGACTTGCTAGTCGCGAACTCAGGCTTCCTAGCCTGCCCAGCGATTTTTACATTGGATACGTCGACCAGTCTGGTGCGCTATTAGTTGGTCTGGTCTCTTCCGCGAGCGATCTTGATCGCGTTCCAAACCTTTCAAGCTTTAATGCGGTCAATGTTCTGGCGACTCGCGGTTTGCCATTTGAGGTAGATGCCCAAGGCAACGTCACAGATGATGCCGGCATCGATGGCTGGCGCATGGTCGCAGTACCGCTGACCACCATGCCTGGCTCTCTAGTTGTTGCACTGCCAACCAACGCCAACGGCGCGTTGCTTTCGCAATACGCATCCATCGGTGGCAGTTTTGGAATTTTGCTGCTGCTGCTCAGTGGACTAAGTATTTGGCTAACCATCACGTCCGCCCTGAAGCCTCTGCGCGAGGTCGAGCGAACCGCCACCTTGGTAGCCGAGGGTGACTTTTCGCAGCGACTTATCGAGAGACCAGGCGACACCGAAATTTCGAGGATCAACCGCTCACTAAACACAATGCTCGACGGGCTGGAAAACGCATTCCAAGACCGATCCCGCACCCTTGAACAGATGCGCCGCTTCGTTGCCGATGCCTCACACGAACTGCGGACTCCCCTAGTCTCGGTGCGCGGATACGCAGAGCTGTATCGAATGGGTGCGCTCAAGAAGCCTGAGCAGGTTGCCGAGGCTATGGGCCGCATCGAGTCCGAGGCGATTCGTATGACCGGACTCGTGGAAAGCCTGCTTACCTTGGCTCGCCTCGATGATGCCAAAGAGCCGCCAAAAACCACGACTAACCTCGTGACTCTGGCCATTGATGCTGCCAAAGATGTGCATGCCTCCTCGCCAAAGCAAAGCATCGCAGTTTCTAACACCGATGGCGTGCCGCTGACGGAAGCCGACGAAGTGCTTGCCAAAGTGGACGCCAACGCCATGCGTCAGGTGTTCACCAACCTTCTGGCCAACGCTTCGCGCTTTTCTGCCAAAGACGGTTCCATTGAGATTGTCCTTGACGGTACGGCCCGGGTCGACGGCTATCCTTGGGCCATCATCGAAGTTCGCGATCACGGCGAGGGTATCCCCGAGCAGCTTCGCGAAAAAGTTTTTGAGCGCTTCTATCGAGTTGATAATTCGAGAAACAGTGAAACTGGCGGTTCTGGCCTTGGACTCGCAATCGTTTCGAGCATCGTTAGATCTCACCAGGGCTCGATCGTAGCCCTCGAAACTGCTGGTGGCGGAGCCACTTTCCGAGTAGCCATCCCTGCTTAGTTATTCACATTTTTTGTAATTCATCCTGTTGCGGTGAGCACTCCGCAGATGATTCTGACATGACTCAATTCACCGTAGACAGCGATCAAGTAATGGCGGCAAACGCCAACATCCAAATCACAATCTCCAAACTCAGCAACGAGGTCCAACTGCTTCACGGGCAACTTCAAGGGTTGCAAGCTTCATGGACTGGTCTGGCTGCGACCAGCTTTCAGGAGCTAGCCAGCCGCTGGCGGGTTACGGCCGGGGCTGTCGAGGCTCAATTGGCTGAGCTAGGTAGCGCCCTTGGAATGGCAGCTCAGCAATACTCCGACATTGAACTTTCCAACCAACGATTGTTTCTGTAGGCCAAAGTAAACCGCAAATAAAAAACTGGGTGGCTCCCAAAGGAACCACCCAGTTTTTGTAATTCAGACTTAGAAGTCCATGCCACCCTGTGGTGCAGCAGCCGGAGCAGCTGGCTCTGGCTTCTCAGCAACAACAGCTTCGGTGGTCAAGAATAGACCTGCAATTGAGGCTGCGTTCTGAAGTGCAGAACGGGTTACCTTCACTGGGTCGTTAATTCCTGCCTGAAGCATGTCAACGTACTCGCCGGTAGCTGCGTTTAGGCCCTGGCCTGATGGCAAGCTAGCAACGCGCTCGGCAACTACGCCAGGCTCTAGACCTGCGTTGATTGCGATCTGCTTTAGTGGAGCTGAGATTGCAACGCGAACGATGTTTGCACCGGTCGCTTCGTCGCCAGTCAATGACAACTTCTCAAATGCAGTCTTGCCAGCCTGTAGCAATGCAACACCACCACCAGCAACGATGCCTTCTTCAACTGCAGCCTTGGCGTTACGAACAGCATCTTCGATGCGGTGCTTGCGCTCCTTTAGCTCTACCTCAGTGGCAGCACCAGCCTTGATAACTGCAACACCGCCGGCCAGCTTCGCTAGGCGCTCCTGGAGCTTCTCGCGGTCGTAGTCGCTGTCGGTGTTGTCAATCTCGCGGCGAATCTGCTCGACGCGGCCAGCAATCATGTCCTGGTCACCCGCACCCTCAACAATGGTGGTCTCGTCCTTGGTAATTACTACCTTGCGAGCGCGACCCAATAGGTCAAGAGTGGTTGCGTCTAGCTTTAGGCCAACCTCTTCAGAGATAACCTGTGCGCCGGTCAAGATTGCGATGTCCTGAAGCATAGCCTTGCGACGGTCACCAAAACCTGGTGCCTTCACAGCCACAGACTTGAAGATTCCGCGGATCTTGTTGACGATAAGGGTTGCAAGAGCCTCGCCCTCGATGTCCTCAGCAATGATCAACAGTGGCTTGTTGGCCTGGATAACCTTGTCAACGATTGGCAGCAGGTCCTTGATGTTTGAGATCTTTGAGTTTGCAATCAAAACGTATGCATCTTCAAGAACTGCTTCTTGGCGCTCTGGGTCGGTGACCATGTAAGCCGAGATGTAACCCTTGTCGAAGCGCATACCCTCGGTTAGTTCAAGCTCAATGCCGAAGGTGTTTGACTCTTCAACGGTTACAACGCCCTCGCGGCCAACCTTGTCGATTGCCTCTGCGATTAGTTCACCGATTTGTGAGTCACCAGCTGAGATAGATGCGGTTGCCGCAATCTGCTCTTTGGTCTCTACCGGCTTTGCGTTTGCGATTAGCTCTACGGTTACGGCAGCAACGGCCTTTTCGATGCCGCGCTTCAGGCTGATTGGGTCTGCACCAGCAGCCACGTTACGAAGGCCTTCGCGCACAAGAGCCTGAGCAAGAACGGTTGCGGTAGTGGTTCCGTCACCAGCAACGTCGTCAGTCTTCTTGGCAACTTCCTTAACCAGTTCTGCACCGATGCGCTCGAATGGGTCGTCCAGCTCGATCTCCTTGGCGATCGAAACACCATCGTTGGTGATGGTTGGGGCGCCCCACTTCTTTTCAAGAACAACGTTGCGGCCGCGTGGGCCAAGGGTTACCTTGACTGTGTCAGCAAGGATGTTCAGGCCGCGCTCCATACCGCGACGGGCCTCTTCATTGAAGTGAATGATTTTTGCCATGTTGGATTCAATCTCCTGTAAGTATTTAGCACTCGATGCGTTTGAGTGCTAACTCTATTTTGGCACTCTCCACCCGAGAGTGCAAACACATTTGATTGCGCTGTGGGCAAAAGAAAAACCCCTCCCGAAGGAGGGGTTTTTTGTAAAAGATCTAAGGGTCTTAGCCGATTACGTTTACAGCGTCAGCCTGTGGGCCTTTGTCGCCGTTCTTGACTTCGAACTCAACACGCTGGTTCTCTTTGAGTTCCTTGTAGCCATCTGACTGGATTGCTGAGAAGTGTACGAATACATCCGCTCCGCCATCCTGAGTGATGAAGCCGAAACCCTTTTCAGCGTTGAACCACTTTACGGTTCCTTGTGCCATTGCTTTACTCCTGTTACTAAACGACGTTCAGAGAAATCTTTCTTAGAACGAGTCGCATAGAAAAGAGCTGGTGCTACGGATACTGCTACGACCACTTCTAACAGTAGCCTCGTAGCCGGTAATCACCTAGGGAATTCAAGTAGAAAAGCAAATCCTTTATAAAACGGTTATAACTACTCCACAGCAGGAAGCTCGTAGTCCTCACCCAAAACTATGGTGATTGGCTCAGCAAATTGAGTTGAAACGGTAACCAGGGGTGATCCGACTAGCTTGGCAATCGCCTCAGCCTCGGCCCTAAATAGTTCATCGGTGATGGCGATGGTCGTGACCGCGATTGATGTCGGCAACCCCTCTGCATCAACCAAGTTTTCGGTGACCACAACGTTGTAACCGGCGTCAACCAACTGGCTCGAGAATGGCACACCAGCTACCTCGGTGCCGGTTCCATCAATGACTCCGACTTCAGGTCGGGTCTCAACCGATGCGGTTGGAGACGGCGAAGCATTTGAAATTACACCTTCAAAAATGGCTGCGTTATCAGCAAACTTGAGGCCTCCGTAGGCCAGCCCGCCTACAACAAGGGCGGCGGCAAAAATTCGCAACCACTCTAAGACTCGGTCTCTGGCTGTTCTGCGTGCGCGGTGTCGGCCGCCAACCTGGGTAGCGGCGTCAAACTCGTCTACCGGGAACTTTTTAGCCATGAATCCTGCTTATCGTAAAGGCACAACAAATCCTGTGCGCTTCAATATTAGGCCGACGAAAGGTATGACTGTGGACTATCCAGTTAAGAAAACCGACGAACAGTGGCGAGAAGAACTCACCGAATTTGAGTATCACGTGCTGCGCCAAGCCGGAACCGAGAGAGCCTACACAGGCGAACTTCTAGACGAGCACCGAGTTGGCACATTTTCTTGTCGCGGCTGTGGCGCCGAATTGTTCAAGAGCGAAGCGAAATTTGATTCTCACTGCGGTTGGCCAAGTTTTTATGAGCCAAAAGCCGGCGACGCCGTTGAGCTCCTAGAGGACCGAAGCCACGGCATGGTTCGAGTTGAAGTGCGCTGCGCCAACTGCGGCTCTCATCTGGGTCACGTTTTTGAGGATGCCCCGCAGACCCCAAGCGGAGACCGATTCTGCATCAATTCAGTCAGTATTACTTTTGATCAAGAGGCTAGGCTGAGGCCATGAGCGATTTCAAGAACCGTGGCAACCAGCACGTGACCAATGGTGGCGTTGGGGCGTTTATGTTTCTGGCCTTCATTGGGGCAGCCGTCTATTTCGTCGAGAAAGCCAACGGATTTTGGGAGTCCATCCTAGGAATCCTAAAAGCCCTCGTTTGGCCTGCATTTCTGGTCTACGAGGTCCTAAAAGACCTCCTTGGTTAGAAAAAATGGACCCCAATTAGGGGTCCATTTTTATTAGAGCCGACTAGGGGACTCGAACCCCTAACCACCTCATTACAAGTGAGGTGCGCTACCAATTGCGCCAAGTCGGCCAGTTGCTCGAAAGCAACTTGTCTAGACTACTGCGTCTAGAACTTTTTTGCAGGTATTTCTAGCCCTGCGTTGCAGCCTGCAAGAACTGTGCAAATCGAGCTGGGCTAACCAACTCTTCTCCGGTAGCCCAGGTGTATTGCTGACCATTCACAATGATGGTTGGTGTTCCTCCCATTGTTATGTCAGTGCCAGGCACTACCTCGTTCAAAATCCGAGTTGTCGAGGCAGTCAACCATGAGTCGTAACTCTTGTTGTTGATGCACTCTGCAATTACGTCATTATCCGCAGCACCGGCTTCAACTGCCCAGTCGATCAACTGAGCGTTATCCGGACCAGCGGTACCTTCGGCAGGCTGGTTTTCGAACAGAATCTGGTGGAACTTGAAGAATGAGTTTGGTGCTTCCTCAGCAACACAGATAGCTGCGTTGGCTGCACGGCTTGAATATGAGTTCAAAGACTGACCGTCAAGGAATGAAACCGGGTGGACTTCAAGGGTTGCTGCGCCAGATGAAACCCAGCTTTCAATCTGAGATGAATTTGGCACCTCAAACGCCTGGCAAATTGGGCACTGGTAATCGACATACATGATGATGTTTGGAACCTCAGCCGAGCCAGAACTTGGAGTCGCCGACGGTGTTGGAGTTGAGGTCTTGGTGTAGGCCTCTAGGTTGGCGCCGATCTTGACGCCGTCATTGAACGAGAAGTTTGCTGGAGTCAGCTCAACCTTGTTGGCGCCAGAGACAACCACTGAAGTGACGATTGCTACCGAGCCTAGAATCGCGGCAACGATGCCGAGACGCAAGAAGAGCTTCTTACGCTGCTCGCCCTTTTTGTGCTGTTCGCGCATTTCACGTGCTTTTGCTCGAGCTGCTTCACGCTGTTCGCTACGAGTTGGCTTGTTCGGAGTCATGAAAATCCTTTGCTGTTAAGTCACGATTTGGTGACAGTCAGGCTTTCTAGTCTAGATGAGCAGTGATGGCTGGAATAATAAAAGAGTTCAGCAGCGTCGCTGGTGAATTTCTTACACAACGGATCGTCCGGCACGTACCTGCCGGTGAAGGAAATAGAAAAAATGGCATCAGTAACATTCGACAGTGCAACCCGCATGTACCCAGGCGGTACCCGCGCAGCAGTTAACAAGCTAAACCTAGAAATCGCAGACGGCGAGTTCCTAGTTCTTGTTGGCCCATCAGGTTGCGGTAAGTCAACCTCTCTCCGCATGCTTGCGGGTCTTGAAGAAGTCAACGACGGCGCAATCCGCATCGGTGACCGCGATGTAACCCACACCCCACCAAAAGACCGCGACATTGCAATGGTTTTCCAGAACTACGCTTTGTACCCACACATGACCGTTGCTGAGAACATGGGCTTTGCCCTGAAGATCGCCGGCGTGAGCAAAGAAGAGCGCGCAGCTCGTGTTCTTGAAGCAGCGAAGCTTCTTGACCTAGAGCAGTACCTAGCCCGCAAGCCAAAGGCCCTTTCAGGTGGTCAGCGTCAGCGTGTTGCAATGGGTCGTGCCATTGTTCGAAAGCCACAGGTATTCCTTATGGATGAGCCGCTTTCAAACCTTGACGCCAAGCTTCGTGTTCAGACTCGTACTCAGATTGCGTCTCTGCAGCGCCGCCTTGGTGTAACCACCGTTTACGTAACCCACGACCAGGTTGAAGCAATGACCATGGGTGACCGCGTTGCTGTTATGAAGGACGGCCTTCTACAGCAGGTTGCTACCCCACAGGAGCTTTACGACCGCCCAGCAAACGTATTCGTTGCCGGATTCATTGGCTCACCTGCCATGAACCTAATCCAGCTTCCAATCGTTGACGGTGGAGTTCAGTTCGGTACTGCCGTTCTTCCGGTTGAGGCTTCAGTTCTAGCCAAGACCAGCGCAAAGAGCATCACCGTAGGTATCCGCCCAGAGAACATGTCTGTTTCAAAGGACAAGGGTGTTGCGGTTGAGGTTGACGTTGTTGAAGAGCTAGGTGCTGACGGCTACCTATACGGTCACACCACCATCGATGGCGCAAAGGCTGACGTTACCGCTCGTGTAGACGGTCGCGTTCACCCACACGCTGGCGACAACGTATTCCTAATCCCTGAGGGCGGAATCGTTCACTTGTTTGACGTTGAGTCAGGCGAGCGCCTCAACTAGTGACCTCACTAGACATTACGGCTGCCACGGTAGAACCAGCTCTGCTGGATCTACCGTGGCATTTGCCATTAGAGGACTGGCCGGCTGAAAACATCGCTGCCCTACCAAAGGGACTCAGCCGCCACACGGTTAGATTTGCTCATCTAAACGATCACGTAATCGCAATTAAAGAGACTCTGCCAGAGCTTGCCAAGCGTGAATACGACATGCTCAAACTGCTCATCAAACTTGATGTTCCTTGCGTTGAGCCTTTTGCAATCATCAACAATCGCACCACCGATGACGGCGAGGAGCTGCTATCGGTGTTGATCACTCGACACCTAAAGTTTTCGTTGCCGTATCGCGCGATGTGGTCACAGGGGCTTCGTCCTGAAACCGCCACCCGCCTGGTGGATGCACTGGCTCTCCTGCTGGTTCGCCTACATATTGCCGGATTCTTTTGGGGCGATGTTTCTCTATCGAACACCCTGTTCCGCCGAGACGCCGGAGCTTTTGCGGCCTATTTGGTCGATGCCGAAACCGGGCACCTCTACGATTCAGGACTGTCAAAGGGTCAGCGAGAGAACGACCTTGAGATTGCCCGCATTAACATTGCCGGTGAATTGATGGACCTCATCGCCAGCGGTAATGCTCAGCCTGGAGTAGATGCACTTGCTACCAGTGAACGAATTGTCGCAAAGTACCGCGAACTGTGGGACGCCCTGACCGGCGTTGAAACTTTCGAGGCAGCCGACCGCTGGAAGATCAACCGCAGAGTGGATCGCCTAAATGACCTCGGATTCGACATCGAAGAGCTGGCCATCAAAACTGATGCAACCGGCACTCAGGTGCGAATTCAGCCGAAGGTTGTTGATGCTGGTCACCACACCCGCAGATTGATTCGACTAACCGGCTTGGACGTTGAAGAGAATCAGGCTCGACGACTACTCAACGACCTGGACCAGTATCGAGTTGATCATCCACGTCCGGGTGCAGATGAAGAGGTTTTGGCCCACGAATGGCTAAGTCACGCATTTGAACCGGTCGTAACGGCGATTCCAAAGGACCTGTCAGGAAGGCTAGAGCCTGCAGAGGTTTATCACCAGGTTTTGGAACACCGCTGGTACATGTGCGAGAAAGCATCTCGGGATGTTTCATTGGAAGAGGCAACCAGCAGCTACATCGAGAATGTGCTGCGTAACCGCCGCGATGAAGAGGCCTACTTGGGTGCTCCGACCGGCGTGATTACCCTGCCAACCGCCATTCCATCGGGCACCATCGTTGTGGCTGAGGATGACGAAGAAGCCGACTGGCGCGACCTGGTTTAAAAACTTACCGACCAGCACTTAAATAGTTGATCCCCGACCATCGGTCGGGGATCAACTATTTAAGCCAATGCTTAGCGCTTGAGTGCAGCGCGGCGCTTCGAGACCTCGTACAAAGTAACGCTGGCAGCAATACCGGCGTTTAGCGACTCTGTGTCGCGTGCAATTGGAATCGACAGAACGGCATCGCAGTTTTCAGTGACCAAACGCGAAAGACCCTTGCCTTCAGAACCAACAACCAGAAGCAGCGGCTCAGTTGCCAACTCAAACTGAGGAAGACTCATGTCGCCGTCTCCGTCAAGGCCGACAACAAATACGCCACGCTTCTTGAACTCTTTTAGCGTGCTGTTTAGGTTTGCCGCCAAGGCAACCGGAACGCGAGCAGCGGCACCGGCCGAGGTCTTCCAAGCCGAAGCGGTAACACCGGTTGATCGACGCTGAGGCAAAATTACGCCCTGGCCGCCGAAAGCCGCCACAGAACGAATGATGGCACCTAGGTTTCTTGGGTCAGTGATGCCGTCAAGGGCAACAAAGAGCGGGCGCTGGCCACGAGCCAGAACCATGTCAAGCATTTCCATTGGGTGCTGGTACTTGTATGGCGGCACCGACAGAGCAATTCCCTGGTGCACTGAGTCAAAACCGGTCATGCGGTCCATCTCAGGGCGGGTTACTTCGTTCACCGCAATACCGCGTGAAGCTGCAATCTTGATTGCTTCTTTTACGCGGTCATCCATTTCAATGCGGGCTGCGATGAACAGTGCGGTGGCAGGAACCTTTGAACGCAAGGCCTCGACTACTGAGTTGCGGCCCGAAAGAACCTCAGATGCGTCGGCAGCCTTGGCTACGCGCTGACCCGAGCGAGCGGCTGCACCGCCTGAACCTGCGGTGCGGGCAGCAGGTGCCAGAAACTCTCCGCGGCGAGCAGGAACAGCACCGGTAGCAGCCTTGTGCTTTTCAGCAGCAGCCTTTGCCTTATATGCCTTGTGGTACGGGCGGTCTTCAGCCTTTGGAGTTGGTCCGCGACCCTCAAGAGCCTGCTTTCCGTGACCTCCGGTACCTACCTTTAATCCTTTTTTGCCCTTAGCTGCGCCTGGGCGACCTGGTTTTCCAGCCATTTAACTAACACTCCAATGGGTTCCGTCGGCAGCATCTTCAATTGAAATGCCTGCTGCCTTTAGTTGATCTCTAATCGCGTCTGATCGCGCGAAGTCTTTGGCTGCTCTAGCAGCGTTTCGTTCAGCAATAAGTTCATGAATCAATGACCCGAGAGCTTGGGTGTGGGCTGAACCAGCCGAGTTTTCAGAGTCGGACTCTAAACCCAGCACTTCGAGCATAGCCTGTAAGCCGATTACTGCCTTTCGGACTGCAGCAGCATCTCCGGCATCGAGGGCTGCATTTCCCTCACGAACTGTATCGTGCAGCACTCCAAGTGCAACCGGGATGGCTAGGTCGTCATCCATGGCAGCAATAAACGCGGCTGGCAGCGCCTCAAGGGTTGACCCATCAAAGGTTTCAGCAGTACCAGAACGGTTGGCTCGCGCCAAGAAGTTTTGGATGCGACCGAACGCAGTTGCCGCCTCGTCAAGTACGCCCTCGTGATAGTCGAGAACTGACCGGTAGTGCGCTGAGCCTAGGTAGTAGCGAACCACCGCTGGCTCGGCGGCCGCAAGAAGGTCTGCCGCAAAAATTGAGTTTCCGAGTGACTTGGACATTTTTTGGCCATTCACATTAACCAGCCCATTGTGCAGCCAGTAATTTGCAAACTTGTCACCCGCAGCTGAGCTCTGGGCCAACTCGTTCTCGTGGTGCGGGAACCGAAGGTCCAGTCCCCCACCGTGAATATCAAAGTTTGAACCCAGATACTTGGTAGCCATTGCTGAACATTCGATGTGCCAGCCTGGGCGACCCAAACCAAAGCGCGTCGGCCAAGCTGCCGACTCAGGTTCGTCTGATTTGCGCGCCTTCCAGAGGGCAAAGTCGTGTGGGCTTCGCTTTCCGCGAAGGTCAGCGTCTGCATCAGCATCCATGTCATCAACACGCTGGTTGGTAAGTGACCCGTATTCAGCCCATTTTGATGCGGCAAAGTAAACATTGGCCGAGGCATCATCTGCCTGATACGCGTATCCGTTTGCAATCAAACGTTCAATCAATTCGAGCATCTCAGGTACTGCGCCGGTAGCTCGTGGCTCATAGGTTGGCGGCTTGATACCCAATGCCGCATAGGCACGGTTGAAATCAATCTCGAACCGATAGGCCAAACCCCACCATGGCTCGCCGGTCACCTTGGCATTCTCGAGCACTTTGTCATCAATGTCGGTCACATTGCGAACCAGCGTGACCTGCATGCCCTTGACCTCAAGCCACCTGCGCAACTGGTCGTAAACCAATGCCGAACGTAGGTGACCCACGTGTGGCAACCCCTGAACGGTCGGGCCGCAGAGGTAAATACCAACCTGACCGGGCGTGATTGGCGCAAAGGCGCGAACAGACTGAGCTCGTGAATCAAATAGATTTAGGGTCACGATTTCAGCCTACCTTCGGCCCTAGAAATCAGCGCTGAGGCTACTGCTGCAACACCCTCGGAGTTGCCCAAGAAACCCAGCCCATCGGTTGTGGTCGCACCCAGAGTGACCGGAGCCCCGATCAATGCCGTTAGCACCGATTCGACGCGGTCCCGGTGAGGAGCCACCTTTGGACGGTTGCCAATAATTTGAACGGCCACGTTTTCTACTCGGTAACCGTTCTCAGCCAAGAGATTCAGGGCACCTTCGATAAACACGCGCCCGTTGGCACCGGCAAACTCAGGGCGATCGACACCAAAATTTGAACCGATGTCGCCCAGGCCAGCAGCCGAAAGCAGGGCGTCAACAATGGCGTGGCTTACTGCATCGCCGTCACTGTGACCATCTAGCCCTCGTTCGCCATCCCAGATGACAGTGCCTAGGTAAAGCGGCTTAGCCGCGTCATCGGTGAATCGGTGAACATCGGTTCCGATTCCGGTGCGCATGTTTCTGGCAAAACGAAGTTCGGCTGCGGCCAGGTCATCGGCCGTTGTGATTTTGAACGCGCGGGCATCTCCCTCGACGGCATTGATTTGAATGCCGTGAGCTTGAGCCAGCGCAGCGTCATCGGTGTATTCATGCTTTGCGTTCTCGTAGGCGTCTTTCAGCGCTGAAGCAACAAAACCCTGGGGCGTTTGGGCAGCTCTTAGGGTGTTGCGGTCGATGGTCTCGCGAACGATTTCATCGTCAACTCTTTTGATGGTGTCAACTACGTGCATAACCGGCAGGGCAGCCAGACCTGAACGCCTGACTTCGGCGGCTACCTTTTCAAACAGCAATGCTGGGGCGAGCGCTCGAGCAGCATCGTGAACCAGCACAACCTCGACATCGGGGTCGAGTGCGCCCAGTGCGATTTGAATGGACTGCTGCCGAGTTGTGCCACCAGGCACGACGTCAAACCGAACCGACTTACCCGCTAGAGCGGCGTCGGCAAGTTCTGCGGTTTGCTGCTCGTGACCGGCAGGAACAGCAATTATCACTTGCTCTAGGGCAGCGATGTCGGCAACATTTTCGAGAGTGTGCTGAAGCAGCGATTTCTCGGCAAGATTTACAAAGGCTTTAGGTTTGTCGGCACCCAGTCGTGTGCCCAGCCCCGCAGCAACAACGACCACCGCAAGATCGCGAACGGTCATGTTTAGAACCTAGGAGGCTAGAACTTCGTCGAGAGTGGCAGAAGCCTTTTCTTCGTCGACCTTGCGAGCAAGCGCCAACTCTGAAACCAAAATCTGACGAGCCTTAGCAAGCATGCGCTTTTCACCAGCTGATAGACCGCGATCCTGGTCGCGGCGCCAAAGGTCACGAACAACCTCAGAAACCTTAACTACGTCGCCAGAGGCAAGCTTCTCAAGGTTTGCCTTGTAGCGGCGTGACCAGTTGGTTGGCTCCTCGGTAAATTCGGCGCGCAAAACGCTGAAGACCTGCTCGACACCCTTTTTGTCAATGACGTCGCGAACACCGACCATCTCAACGTTCTCGGCTGGCACCCAAATGGTGAGGTCGCCCTGAGCAACCTTGAGCTGTAGGTAGAGTCTGGTCTCGCCGCGAATAGTGCGGTCAGCAACCTCGATGATTTGTGCAGCACCGTGGTGTGGGTATACGACGGTTTCGCCGACTTCAAACTTCATGTGGGTGATTCCCTTCAGAAACCACTATTTTACCACAGCACAGAGGCAATAGATAGGGATAAACTAGAGGGGCTATTGAGCGTTTCTCAGGAGGAATAATGGCAATCCGCAAACTTGCAGCAGTTTCAATCGCCGCGGCCGTAATGCTGGGCACAAGCGGCTGCAACTTTACAAGCCCTGTTGCATCAATGGAGCAGTATGCCCCAAGCGACGGCTCGCAGATTGACCTTGAGAATGTGAAGGCCCGCAACTTTATCTATGTTGCTGGCGAAGAATTTGGCGGCCTATTCGGCACCTTGGTCAACCCTTCTCTCGAGGCTCAGACCGTGCGCATTCAGTACACCGATGCCACCCTGGCTGAGAAGAAATCAATCAGCGTCAACCTTCTTCCAGGCGGAGTTCTGGACATCGGTTACAACGGAACTGCCCCACTATTGGTTGACCTCGGCTCAACCCCTGGCGCAATGGTCAGCATCTACCTAAACGAGGGAAGCAACAGCGGTCGCGAGTTGAACGTTCCGGTTCTTGACGCAACCCTTCCTGAGTACCAGCCGCTGGTTGACGCACTCAACTCAGCAGTCCCTGCCTCAGCAGAATAAGAACTTAGGCAAAAACACCTCCCAATCGGGAGGTGTTTTTCTTTATATGGCTTTGGACCGGCTTAGACTTCGAACTTATATCCAAGGCCTCTGACCGTCAGAATGTGAGCTGGTCGAGCCGGGTCGTCCTCAATTTTTGAGCGAAGACGCTTTACGTGAACATCCAGGGTCTTGGTGTCACCGAAGTAATTTGATCCCCAAACACGATCGATGATTTGGCCTCGAGTGAGCACTCGATTTACGTTCTCTAGCAGCAGTTCAAGCAGCTCAAATTCCTTGAGGGGCATCGCAATTTTTTCGCCGTTGACAAAAACCTGGTGACGGTCAACATCCATGCGAACCGGTCCGGCCTCGAGCAATCCGGCTGCCTTAACGACTTCACCGGCATCTGAATTACGGCGCAAAACCGCCTTCATACGAGCCAAAAGTTCACGAGTTGAATAAGGCTTGGTCACGTAGTCATCCGCGCCAATTTCAAGGCCAACCACCTTGTCAATTTCGGTGTCTTTTGCAGTCAACATGATGATCGGAACCTGCGAGCTCTGACGAATCACACGGCAGACTTCGTTTCCATTCACCCCCGGCAGCATTAGGTCGAGCAAAATCAGATCGATGTTGTTGCTGGCGAATTTTTCTAGTGCCTCGTTGCCATCAGCAGCCTCGACAATCTCAAAACCTTCTTTGGTGAGCAGGTAAACCAGAGGATCGCGAAGCGACTGCTCGTCTTCTACTACTAGTACGGTCGTCATACTTATTTACTCGTTTCGATAGATTTTGCTGCCAGAGGAAGGCGAATGGTGAATGTTGAACCTTGCCCCAGCCGAGACTTAATTTGAACCTCTCCCAGGTGCTTCTGGGCAATGTGCTTTACGATGCTTAGACCCAGACCGGTTCCACCGGTTAGGCGCGAACGGCTCGGATCCACCCGATAGAAACGTTCGAAGATTCTCTCCTGGTCCTCGGCTGAAATACCGGGACCTTTGTCTGCCACGGCAATTTCAGCAATACCCTTGCGCTTACGTACGGTGATGGAAACCGCCGTTTTTTCATCGCTGTAGATAACGGCATTTTCAATCAGATTTTTAACTGCCGCTTTCAGTAACTCATCGTCGCCAAAAACTTTTGCCCGATCGGCCAGGCGAACCTCGAACTCGATCGACTTGTTGCCGGCCAAGACTTGATTTCTATCCACAGCCTCTGCGACAACCTCGTTGAGGTCGACAATTTTGGTCAAACCTGCAACCTCTTTGGCCTGGACATGCGAGAGCTGAATGATGTCCTGCACTAGGTGCGCCAACCTCTGAGACTCGGTCTCTAGGTTCTTGGCAAATTTCTCGACCTGAGCCGGGTCATCAAGGGCCATTTGGATGGCCTCGGCGAGCAAGCTGATTGCGCCAATCGGAGTCTTTAGCTCGTGAGAAATATTGGCAACAAAGTCACGGCGAGTTTCTTCGAGGTTGTGGCTTTCGGTTCTGTCTTCGACCAAAAGCAAAACGTAGCCTTCTCCGAGGTGAATGGCCCGCGCATTAACAAAGAGCGTGGTTTTACCTAGTTCTGAAACCAGAGCCAAATCGCGACCACGGGCCTTGGTCGGCTTTTTGACCGATCTAGCCTTGGCAACCAAGGCCGTGAGCTTTGGGTGCGCCAACTCTTCATCGCGAACCAAACCCAATGCAAAAGCACTCTTGGTAGCCCTGACGATCTTGTCATCGATGTCTAAAACCAAACCCGCAGAAGCAAGGGCGTTTAGTGGACCGGTAATGCCATCAAGTACTACCTGTGACTTCTTTTGAACTTCTTTGGTTCGGATGGTCGTCCAGCCAACCATGGCAACAGAAGCGGCGCCCACCACGAACGCAGTGATAACTGCTCCCCAGAATTCCGCACCGTAGTTCATAAGGTTAACACTAGGTTATGGGGCATACTGAGTCTCAGCTTCAAACGGCTACAAGGCCTGCAATTCTTGGCATGTTTACGAACAATTTCACATTTGTTTACCTGCCCCTGCCAACCTCGAATCGCTGGCTTCAAATCCAAGAGGCCAACGATTGATTTTTAGGAGATAGTGCGATGCGCGAAGTATTCCAAATGGAACTTCAAGAAGTTCAAACCAGACTGGTTGACATTGCCGAAACGGTGACCAACGTCATTGAAGACGCCACCAAGGCCTTCAACGAGTCAGATGCTCGCCTGGCTGAGCGCGCGATTGCGTTAGCTGAGTCAAATGAAAATAAGGCACTTGACCTTGATGAGCTAGTTATCAAGATTCTGGCCCGTCAGTCACCGGTTGCCCGCGACCTTCGAATCTTGGTATCGGCGCTGAGAATCTCAGCCTCGCTCGAAAGAATGGGCGCGCTTGCCGGCCACATCGCCGCAATTGCCAAGTTCCGCTACCCGGGCTCAGCTGTTCCTGCTCCACTAAAAGGAACTTTTGCCGAGATGGGAAAGCTTGACGTCGAGCTGGCCCACAAGGTTACCGAATTGCTCCGCAACACCAACGTTGATCAGGCACGTGCCATTCAGGCTCAGGACCAGCGCGTTGACGAGTTGCACCGCCACGTTTTTGACGTTGTGCTGGCAGACGACTGGAAAGAAAACGCGATGTTCACCGTTGACGTGACGCTAGCTAGCCGTTACCACGAGCGCTTTGCAGACCACGTAGTAGATATTTCAAGCAAGGTCTCATACCTAACCACCGGCGAGTGGCACGAAGTCATTGACTAATTAGTCAAATAAAAAAGGCCTCCCAAGCGGGAGGCCTTTTTTATTTGAAACTTTGGTTACTTTTTGTTGCCCTGAGCAGCTACAGCTGCCGCACCTGCGGCCGCTGCTTCTGGGTCAAGGTACTCGCCACCCTTTACAAGTGGCTTGAAGTTCTCATCTAGCTGGTAAACCAATGGAATACCGGTTGGGATGTTTAGCTCCGCAATGTCCTCGTCTGAAACATCATCGAGGTGCTTAACCAACGCACGAAGCGAGTTGCCGTGAGCAGTTACAAGAACAGTCTTGCCCTCTTTTAGCGATGGCTGGATGTCTGACAACCAGAAAGGCAGCATGCGCTCAAGAACGTCTTTCAAGCACTCAGTCTTTGGAACGCGGTCGCCCAAGTCTGCATAGCGCTCGTCATGAGCCTGTGAGTACTGGTCGTTGTCATCGATCGGCGGTGGTGGAACATCAAAGCTGCGGCGCCAGGTTTGGAACATCTCTGGGCCATACTCGGCCAAGGTCTGCGCCTTGTCCTTACCCTGCAGAGCACCGTAGTGGCGCTCGTTCAAACGCCAGTCACGCTGCACGTCAATCCAGCTGCGGTCAGCGGCATTTAGCGCAATGTGAGCGGTGTTGATGGCACGCTTCAGACGTGAGGTGTAAAGCAAATCTGGCTTTAGGCCAGACTCGGCAAGTAGCTCACCGGCACGCTTAGCCTCCTCGCGACCCTGCTCGCTAAGGTCAACATCCACCCAACCGGTGAACAGGTTTTTCTGGTTCCAGTCACTGTTACCGTGACGAAGAAGAATCAATGTGTATTTGGCAGTCATGGGTCCAAGTTTAGTGTTTACCGAGCCTCGACTAAGTTTGAAACTGTGGCAACAAAGAAGCCGATAGGCACAATTACGCGGGGTACAACCAACCCAAATCGCCTGCGACGAATCGACCGATTCATCGCAGCCATGCCACTTCTTCGAAAAACCGCTGCCCCGATTGTCGTGGACTTGGGTTTTGGTGCCAGCCCGATCACTGCGATTGAGTTGCTTGCCCGGATAACCAAGATCAACTCAAATGCCCATGTTGTCGGTATTGAAATTGACCGAGAGCGCGTGGAACGCGGTTTGGCAATTGCCCACAGCCACCTGCACTTTACCCATGGCGGGTTCGAGACACCGCTGCCACCCGAACTCAACCAAAAGGCCGATGTAATTAGGGCTTTCAATGTTCTTAGGCAGTACGACGAGTCTGAGGTTCGGGCGGCTTGGCAGTTGATGACATCGCGGCTTAGCGCCACCGGCCGCCTGGTAGAAGGCACCTGCGATGAGATCGGCAGGCTGGCATCATGGGTGACCTTGGATTCCAACGGCCCGATGACTTTCACCATTTCTTTGCGCCTGCAAGGCCTTGAATTACCAAGCAAAGTTGCCGAACGCTTGCCTAAAGCTTTGATTCACCACAATCTTCCGGGTGAAAAAATTCACGACTTCTTGCAAGCGCTTGATCGTGCCTGGCTAATAAATGCAGGTCTTAGCGCGTTTAGCCCAGCGCAGCGCTGGCTGGCAACCTGCCAAACCCTTGAGACTCAAGGGTGGCAAATCCACACCGATAAAAAGCGTCGTCGCCTTGGTGAGTTGACCATCGATTGGTCTGCAGTAGCACCAGAGGGTTACTAAACCTCGGGCAGTTCTGCCCGAGCGGCATCCTCCGCCATTCCACTGGCACACAGCAGGTCAATCAGTAGAGGCCTAAGTAGCAGGAGCACACTGGCTTCGCGAAGCTGATCGGCAATACCAAAGCGTTTTGGATCAAGCTGGTGAATGATTTCGAGGAACATCTTTTGCGAGTCCTCGAGAGCGTCTGGACCCTCAAGGCCTTTAGCCAATACCGCGGTTGCGGCCGAGATCTGCTCGAATAGGTCGGCTAGGTAAGGCCGTGGAACTCCATCACGAATCAAAAAATCAACGCGGCGAACAACAACGCGCAGATTGCGAGTCGCTAAATCCATGCCGCGCATTAGGCGCATCTGATCTGAGAGCTCGCCGCGGTGCTTGCGCAGCAATGGGGAAATTCGAGAAATCGAGACCGCGCTATCGAGGCTCATGCGCCAGTTATCGACCAGTGGCTGCGATCGGCGAACCCTAACCAATGCGGCATCGACGACCTTGACATCGACATTCTTAACCGCCGCGGCGAGCGCATCCACTGCGTCAAGGAAAACTGCAAAAAGTTTGCCCGCATCTTTAGAAGCCATGCCAATTGGGTCTCGCGGAATAAAGGCCGTGAACACTAACGCGGTGACACCACCCAAAAGACCATCGAGGCTGCGAACAAACGCACCCCCGTCAGGATCCGGCATGATTTGAACCAGCATCGCCTGGATTCCAACGGTCAACGAAAAAGCTGCTGTACCTGAAAGGAAGCGCGCCGAAACCAGTGCGACGAAGAGCACTATTGCCATTTGCCAGGCGCCCTTGCCCAGGGTCAAAACAAACACTTCACTCAGGGCAATTCCTACGACCATTCCCAAGGCGGTCTCAAAGACTCGCCTTAGTCGTGCATCTCGCGTAAAACCCAAAGCGGCGATGCTCACGGTAACAGCAAAAATAGGGTTCTGGTGGCCGAGAACAAAATATGCGAATAGGTAGGCCGTAGTTGCCGCGGCTACTATCTGGGTAATTGGCGGCAGCGATTCAAGCACCCGCTGGACTGAAGCGCGAAGTGTCCAATTGATTTTGGGCGCCCTGATACTCATTAGTGCTTGCCACCCATTAGCAAGTTGCGCTTTGGCAGATTCGCGGCCTTGCCGGCCGATGCCGGGACTATGACCTCTTGGCTGGCAGCGATTGGCCCGGTTGATGAATGCACGATCAAAGCGGCATCTTCAGGGACAGATCGACTCAGGATTGCCAGCGCAATTGGCCCCATCTCATAGTGATTTACAGCGATGGTGATCTTGCCGCGCGCCGATTCGGCATCGCCAATAAAAACCCCATCACCTGATTCTGGAAGAGCGTGCCCCGACCCATCGAGGTGCAAAAACGCTAGGCGTCGAGGCGGGTGGCCGAGGTTATGCACTTTTGCCACAGTTTCTTGACCCCGATAACAGCCTTTAGAAAGGTGGACAGCCGTTGACATCCAGTCATATTCATGCGGCAAAGACTTTTCATCTACTTCGGTCAACTGGCGCGGGCGGTGAGCCGCTACCCGAAGGGCATCAAACGCCATGGTGCCGGCTTGACCGTATTTTGCCAAGGTAGCTTCTAGCTCTTGGACCTCAACCAGGCACTCAAACCATGGCCATTTTGCCGGCCAGGTCAGTGCATACCGAACGCCGCCGGAGACCACACCAGGCCAAGGGTCCTGCCAAGCCAACGGGATGCCGTTTGAAGTGGCAACCCCATCAACCGGACTAACCATGTGGCCAACCAGTGCGTAGTCTTCACTTCTATCTGTAATGACAACCTGCATCCGGAAGACCATTTTGTTCAGCCAGTTCAGCAACGGCTCGCGAGATTCTGCCTCAACAATTAGCCACGCGGTTTGCCCGTCATCGATGAAGTGGATTACGTGCTCGATGTGCCCATGTGGATCCAGGAGCAATGCCTCGGCCGATTGGCCCGGTTCAAGATTCTTTAGATTCTGACTCAGCAAACTGTGCAGCCAGGTCAGTCGATCTGGGCCCACCACAGTGATGACTCCGCGTGGGCCGAGGAAGGTTGCAGATTCACCTTCGGCAAGCTCGCGCTGCTCAATCATCGGATTCGAAAAATGAAAAGCAGCCTGAATCAAAACTTAACCTACGCGTTCAAGGCGTGCCGAAGCGTGTGGCTTGAGGTCGGCACCTGGCAAAGCAATTTCCCACACCCACAGCAAGGCGTTTTCAACCAGGCCGTAAAGGCGGGTTGAATGGCGGTAGGTCTTTGATCCTTCAAACGCGATGCCGCTTGCCGAGGCTAGGTCGACTCGAGCACCTTTGATTTTTCCGTTGTAAAGCTCGGCGGCGCCACCCGGGTGCAACATTGACACCTGGATATCAAAGCCACCCTCTTTGTTTCGGAGCTTCTCGAGATCCTCGTGAGTTTTTAGTGATTTGTCACCGGTTCCAACCATGAGCCCCGGGCCGTGGTCGGCGCTTTCAGCCGGGCGGGCCATGCGCCAATAGCCAATTTCGCTGGGTAAGATTGTGCCCGCTTCATCGATAAGTTCAGCAGACGATACGTAGGTCATGGCATTGGAGCCGTCGTGGGCAAACTCCACGCGCTGCTTGAATTCGTATTCCACCGGAGTCTCGTCAGACTCGTTTAGCTTGTAGCTAATTACGCCGGTGCCCTCCCACTTGCCTACCAAAAAGGCAAATGGAGTGAGCTCCAGCGGAAGACCCTCTGGAAGAACGAACAACTACTTTTGCCCCTTGAACAGCTTGTACAGCACGAGTGCTGACACGCCAGCAATGGCAAGTGAGGCCAAAACGAGGAGGCCGGTAAAGAAGATTTCTAGAGCAAGAATCATGCTAAAAGTCTAACCCCTGACCACTAAGTACAGGGTTGCCACCGCGAGAATCAGATAACTTCCGCCGCCTACATAAACCAGCCTGCGCACGAAGCCTTCGGCCTGGGCTCGGAACAATTGAACCAGCGATACAGTCGCAATCGATCCAGCCAATATGGCCCCAAAGCGCGCTTCAATTTGATTGTTGTCGAGCTGCGGTTGCAGCAGTGAAATCACTGTCAGGCCGGCAACGGCAAGCCAGATGAGCAGAATTTCAGTCCAGTTAGATTTCACAAAACAATCATGCCCTATTCACTCGTAAGTAAAGGTCTAGACTTGACCTTGGGAAATGGAGAGAGACATGGCTCAAATCTTGGTTTTGTCGGCGTCAGCCGAATCCGAGATTTTGCCTGCCCTTGGGTTTCTAAGTCATCGAGTTCGCCAAATTGCGGCTGAGCCAGCAAACCTTGTTAACGCTCCGGGACACGACCTAATTTTTCTCGACGCTCGACGCGATCTGGCCAGCGCAAAATCCCTCTCAAAAATCTTGCAGACCACCGGGATCAGCGCTCCACTGATTTTGGTAGTGACCGAAGGTGGCCTTGCAGCGGTGACCGCTGAATGGGCCGCGACAGACATCATTCTTGAGAACGCCGGCCCAGGCGAAATCGATGCGCGCATTCGACTTGCAATTGGCCGCCAGACCCAGACCGAGAAGGTTGACAAGATCCATGCCTCAGGTGTGGTCATTGATGAGGGCAACTACTCGGCCAAGGTTCACGGTCGACCATTGGACCTTACTTATAAAGAATTTGAATTGCTGCGCTTTTTGGCTCAGCACCCGGGCCGCGTTTTTACCCGTGAACAATTGCTTAGCGAAGTTTGGGGTTATGACTACTTTGGTGGTACCCGAACCGTGGATGTTCACATTCGGCGCCTGCGCGCCAAACTCGGAGATCTTGAGGCGCTCATCGGAACCGTTCGAAATGTTGGTTACCGATTCAATTTGCCTGAAGACTCTGACGCCATGTCTTCAAGCATTCGTTAACTCTCTCTTTACCCAACCGTGGCAGGATAAAGAGTATGTCTTCTGAAGAAACCATGGCCATTGCTGTTCCTGACCTAGGCACCGAACTGCGCGCGGACCGCTTTTTAGACCGCGAGCTTAGCTGGCTGGCATTTAACCAGCGTGTACTGGAACTTGCCGAAGACCCAAACCTGCACCTGCTTGAGCGGGTTAACTTTCTGGCAATTTTTGCCTCTAACCTCGATGAATTCTTCATGGTTCGAGTTGCCGGCCTAAAGCGAAGAATTGCCACTGGTCTTGCTGTGACCTCTAGCTCAGGGCTTTCTCCTCAAGATGTATTGAGTGAAATTAGCCGCGAGGCACACCTACTGCAGAGCCGCCACGCAAGCCTATTTATCGACACCATCAAGCCAGCCATGCGCGAAAAGGGCATCCGGATTGTGCGCTGGGCTGCCCTCGATGAGGCTGAGAAATCTTCGCTCCACGATTATTTCCAGAACCAGATTTTCCCGGTACTAACCCCGCTTGCCGTTGATCCAGCCCACCCATTCCCTTACATTTCTGGTCTTTCGCTGAACCTAGCGGTCGTAGTGCGCAACCCTGACAACGGCAAGGAGCACTTTGCCCGCGTGAAGGTCCCGCCACTACTCCCGCGCTTTGTGCGCATTCCGGGCAACACCGGTGTTACCGATGCACGATTTGTGCCGCTCGAGGACGTCATCGGTGAATTTATGGGTCTGCTTTTTCCGGGCATGGATGTTCTTCAGCAGCACACCTTCAGGGTTACTCGAAATGAAGACCTTGAGGTTGACGAGGACGAGGGCGAGAACCTATTGGTTGCCCTTGAGAAAGAACTTTTGCGCCGCCGCTTTGGCCCACCGGTTCGACTCGAGGTGGCCAACGACATCAACCCTCAAGTTCTCGAGCTGCTGATTCGCGAACTTGATATCTCAGATGAAGATGTTTACCACCTACCGTCTCCGCTTGACCTGACCGGTCTTTTTGAGATCGCATCGCTCAAGCGAGCCGACCTGCACTATCCACCTCACCCGGTAATCACCAACCGATTCTTGCAGCCGGTTGAGGACAAAGATGTAAGTATTTTTGCGGCTATGCGCCAGCGGGATATTTTGGTTCACCACCCTTACGAGTCATTCTCAACCTCGGTGCAGGCGTTCGTCGAGCAGGCAGCGGCCGACCCTAAGGTGCTTGCAATCAAGCAAACCCTTTACCGCACCTCAGGTGACTCACCAATTGTTGACGCGTTGATTGATGCAGCAGAAGCCGGCAAGCAGGTCTTGGCACTGGTCGAGATCAAGGCCAGATTTGATGAGCAAAACAACATTGCCTGGGCACGCAAGCTCGAACAGGCCGGCGTTCACGTGGTTTATGGAATCGTTGGCCTCAAGACCCACTGCAAGCTTGCGCTGGTGATTCGCCAAGAAGGCAACCAACTCAAGCGCTACTGCCACGTTGGTACCGGAAACTACAACCCAAAAACCGCGCGTTTCTACGAGGACTACGGCCTATTCACTTCGCGCGATTCCGTGGGCGAAGACCTAACCAAGTTGTTCAACCAACTTTCAGGGTATGCACCTGACTCACAGTTCAAGTCATTGTTGGTTTCTCCGAACGGTGTGCGCCAGGGACTGCTCGAGCGCATCCAACGTGAGATTGATTTCAAGGCGGCTGGGCACGATGCTCGCATCCGTGTGAAGGTCAACTCACTGGTGGACGAAGAAATCATTGATGCTCTGTATCGCGCGTCTAACGCCGGGGTAAAAGTTGAAGTTCTGGTGCGCGGAATGTGCGCCCTTCGACCGGGTGTACCTGGATTGAGCGAGAACATCACCGTTCGGTCAGTTTTGGGTCGGTACCTCGAACACTCACGCATTTTTGGCTTCAATGGCGGGGGCGACCCAGCATTGTTCATCGGATCAGCCGACATGATGCACCGAAACCTTGACCGCCGCGTCGAGGCCTTGGTGCGAATTTCTCAGCCTGACCACATCAAAGAGCTCAACGGCTTCTTTGATTTGGCGATGGATGACAACTCGGCATCTTGGCACCTTGGCGCCGACGGCAAATGGTCTCGCCACCAGTACACCCTCGAGGGCACTCCCCTCACCGACGTTCAGGACCACATCATGGCGGACGTCTATTCAAAGCGAAAGTCGCGCGTATAGTGACGATTTTTGCGGCAGGCGCCGTTCTTTGGCGCGAGGTAGACGGCAAAATTTCGGTCGCAGTGATTCACAGGTCACGCCACAATGACTGGAGCTGGCCAAAGGGCAAAGTTGACCCAGGTGAGTCGCTTCTTGAGACCGCAGTTCGCGAGATCAAAGAAGAAACCGGCCTAAGCGTAAAACTCGGTCAGCACCTAAAGGTGGTTAGGTACAACGTTCCATCTGGCGCACCGAAAGAAGTCCACTATTGGGCAGCAAGGGTCACGGATTCTGCTTTGGCAAAATCAACTTTTGAGCCTTCAGAAGAGGTTGCCAAGGTTGACTGGATGTCGCCGAGCGAAGTCATGGGCTTACTGACCTACCAATTTGACCGAGACGTGCTTGAAGTGTTTCTAAAACAGCACGAAGCTGGCCTTTTGCATACCAAACCAATTCTGGTTTTACGCCACGCAAAGGCAACCCTGCGCACAGATTGGTACGGTGGCAAACCTAAGGATGACGGAAGTCGCCCTCTGCTCCCGGCAGGTTCGGAGCAAGCCGAAAAGCTCATTCCTGCCCTGGCAGCTTTTGGAATCAAGCGCGTTATTACCAGCCCTTGGCTGCGCTGCGTAAGGACCGTCGCACCGTATGCAAACGCTAGGAATCTGAAAATCATTGAACGTTCGCAGCTGAGCGAATT
This sequence comes from Rhodoluna sp. KAS3, assembly GCF_026000575.1. Taxonomy (NCBI): domain Bacteria; kingdom Bacillati; phylum Actinomycetota; class Actinomycetes; order Micrococcales; family Microbacteriaceae; genus Rhodoluna; species Rhodoluna sp. KAS3. Next base: position 1,038,967 of record NZ_AP026910.1, read on the forward strand.
GGGCAATAAAAAGGGCCCAAAGCGCACTCAAAATGTCGTTCACGACATCATCGACGATGGTCGTCCGAGCATCATTTGCTCACACCGACCAGCCCTGCCAACCATTTTGAACACACTGGCAGAGTGTGCCGACGAAAAGTTGTCCAAGCGCATTCTTAATGCTCGCGACCTCAAACCGGCCGAATTTGTTGTTATTCACATGACCAAATTGGTACCCGGAAAAAAGCGCAAGGTGGTCTCGGTCGAGCGTTACACCGCACAGCCGCCGGCTGACTCAAACACCGAATCCGCCGTCGCTTAGACTGACACGATGAAGAAAACCTCATGGGCAGCACTTGCCCTAATTAGTGTTGCCGTCTCATGGGGTGCCGCATTTGTGCTGATGAAAGACGCAATTGCCGATCAGCCTTTTTATGATTTTCTAGCGATCAGATTTACCATCGCGGCGGCAGTGCTTATTGTTTTCAAGCCAAAGGTTCTGCTGGCTTTCGACAAGACCACCGTCAAACACGGAGTGCTGCTCGGTGCTCTCCTTGCTGTTGCCTACTTCACTCAAACTATCGGTCTTGAGCTGGCATCAGCTGCCATCACCGGCTTCATCACCGGCCTTTACGTGGTTTTGGTGCCGATATTTGGTTGGTTACTTTACCGCTCGAAGGTCAATAGGCGCCTCGTTTGGGGCGTGATTCTTGCAACCGGAGCACTTGCGCTGATCTCGATTAACGGGTTCTCCATCGGTGTTGGCGAACTATGGGTAATGCTGTGCGCCGCCCTTTTTGCCGCACACATTATTGGCCTCAGCAAGCTCAGCCCGGGCAAAGACGTGTACGCCTTGACCGTGCTTCAGCTGCTGACCGTTGCCGGCATGAGTTGGGTTGGCGCCCTGATCACCGATGGCTACGAGGCTCCGGTTGACGGTGCCGGCTGGTTTGCCGTTCTGTTCACTGCGATTTTTGCCACCGCGCTGGCCTTCTTGGTTCAAACCTGGGCGCAGTCGATTATGGATGCCTCACGCGTAGCAATTCTGCTGACCGGTGAGGTGGCTTGGACCGCAATTATCGCGGTTGCTGTCGGTCAAGAAGAGCTTGGGCTCAAGACTCTTATCGGCGGTGTGCTGATGACCGCCGCGATGCTAATTGTTGAGTGGCCCTCAAAGAATAAGGATGAGCCTGAGGTTCTTCTCGAGCCGCTTGTACACTAGTCGCTGGATTATCCGAAACGGCCTGAGATGTAGTCCTCGGTCATTTTCTCGCGTGGGTTACTGAAGATGACCTCAGTCTTATCAAACTCGATCAACTTGCCCGGAGCCCCAGTGGCTGCGATGTTGAAGAATGCGGTTTTATCGGAGATGCGGCTGGCCTGCTGCATGTTGTGAGTCACAATCACAATCGTGTAGCTGTCTTTTAGCTCAAGAACGAGGTCCTCGATGGCCTGCGTAGAAATCGGGTCCAAGGCTGACGTCGGCTCATCCATCAAAAGCACCTGAGGCTCAACCGCAATGGCTCGGGCGATGCAAAGGCGCTGCTGCTGGCCGCCAGATAGGCCGGCACCTGGGCGATCCAAGCGATCCTTTACTTCATTCCAAAGGTTTGCGCTTCGAAGCGAACGCTCCACTAGGGCATCTGCATCAGACTTTGACTGCTTCTCATTATTGAGTTTGAAGCCAGCCAAAACGTTGTCGCGAATAGACATGGTTGGGAACGGGTTTGGGCGCTGGAAGACCATACCAACTTCGCGGCGAACCAAAACTGGGTCCACCCCTGAACCGTAAAGATCTTTGCCATCAACCAGAACCTGACCCTTGGCTGAGGCCCCTGGAATTACCTCGTGCATGCGGTTTAAAGTGCGGAGCAGGGTTGACTTGCCACAGCCAGATGGGCCGATGAACGCGGTTACGCTCTTTGGTTCAATATCAAGATTCACACCTTCAACAGCAAGAAAGCTGCCGTAGTAGATGTTGAGGTCTTTGATTTCGATTCTCTTTGCCATGGGGTTCCCTATCGAGATAGCTTGCGGTTGAAATAAGCAGAAAGCGCCCGGGCCCCAAGGTTTAGGGCAAGCACCAAAACAATCAAAACCAGGGCTCCAGCCCAAGCACGATCAATGTAAGCCTGGGCATCGGCACCCTGGCTTGAGTAGGACGAGTAAACAAACACAGGCAGTGTCATCATTCGTTCGTAGAACGGGTTGTAGTTCATGCTCTGGGTGAAGCCAGCAACGATGAGGAGCGGCGCAGTTTCACCAATTACGCGAGAGATGGCAATCATGATTCCGGTGATGATTCCGGCTGAGGAGCTAGGCAACACGACCTTCATGACGGTTAGCCACTTCGGAACGCCGAGTGCGTACGAAGCCTCGCGAAGTTCGTTGGGAACCAGTTTCAGCATTTCTTCAGCAGACCTGATTACCACCGGTGTCATCAGCAGGCTTAGTGCAACCGCGCCAGCAAAGCCCATGCGCACACCTGGGCCAAACGCGATTGCAAACAGAGCAAAAGCGAATAGGCCGGCAACAATCGATGGAATACCGGTCATGACGTCAACGAATACCGTGACAGCACGGGCCAAGCGACCACGCCCATATTCGACCAAGTAAATTGCGGTGAGCAAACCAATCGGAACCGAGATGAGCGTTGCCAGCAACGTGATTTCGACCGTACCGATGATGGCGTGCAGCGCACCTCCACCAGCACCCACGACATTACGCATCGATAGGGTGAAGAAATCCAGATCGAAACGGGCAGCGCCCTGCGAAACGGCGGTAAAGAGTAGTGAGATGAGTGGAAGGATGGCCACACCAAAAGCCGCGAAGATGGCAACGGTAGCGAGTCGGTTCTTAAGGTGCCGGCGCTTTGCAAGGGTTAAGAATCGCATTAGTTGGCTCCTGAGAACTCGCGGCGACGGTTTACAATGGCTCGGGCAGACATGTTGACCACCAGAGTGATGGCGAACAAAACCAAACCTGACGCAATTAGGAGGTTTACGCCTAAGCCGCTTGCCTCAGGAAAATTCAAGGCGATGTTTGCTGCGATGGTGTTTGAGTTAGTCGACGTCAGCAACGCAAATGAGATGACTGCAGCCGGTGACAAGACCATTGCAACTGCCATCGTTTCACCCAGTGCTCGACCGAGGCCAAGCATCGCTGCCGAAATCAAACCTGGGCGCCCAAATGGCAGCACTGCCATCCGGATCATCTCCCACTTGGTCGCGCCCAAAGCCAGGGCAGCTTCTTCATGAAGTTTTGGTGTTTGCAAGAAAATTTCGCGAGCCATGGCGCTCATAATCGGCAAAATCATAATTGCCAGCACAATGGAAACCGTCAAAATTGTGCGGCCGGTGCCTGAAACCTGACCGGCAAAAATTGGCAAGAATCCTAGATTTTCGTTGAGCCAAACGTATGCCGGTTGAACTGCAGGCGCTAACACCTGGATGCCCCAGAGACCAAAAACCACCGATGGAATGGCGGCCAAAAGGTCGATTACATAGCCGAGGCTTTGAGCCAGTTTTCTTGGCGCATAGTGCGAGATAAATAGGCCGATACCGATGGCGAGTGGAGCCGCAATTGCCAAAGCAATTAGAGCGGAGAAAATTGTTCCGAATACGAATGGAACCACGTAGGCCAAGAAGCCATTTTCGGCGTTCGGCAGATCTGCCGGGTTAGCAATCAGCGCAGGCCATGCCTGAACCATCAAAAATATTGCAACTGCAGCCAGCGCTGCAAGGATCACAGAACCTGACCAGATGGTTAGACCGCTGAAAATACGGTCTGCCAAACGGATTTTGGTCTTCATCTCACTCCTGTTTACCTGAATCACGAAGCTGAAATCGGGGTAATAAACCTGTAAAACAAAGGTGCCTGCTTAAGACTACGCCCCAAGCAGGCACCCCCGCACTACTTACTTGATTGCTGAAATTACAGCGGTAACCTTTGCGGTTAGAGCAGCACTAAGTGGTGCTGAGCCGGCTGAGGTTGCAGCGTGAGCCTGACCATCAGTGCTTACTAGGTATGAGGCGTAAGCCTTGACCAAGGCACCCACGGCTGGGTCAGCGTACTCGTTGCAGCCGATAAGGTAGCTAACCAAAACCAATGGGTAGGCGCCTGATGCGGTGGTTGCACGATCAATCTTGATTGCAAGGTCAGTTGCATCGCGGCCCTCAACTGCAGGTGACGCGTCAACAATAGCTGCAGCAGATTCGTTGCTAAGCGCTACAAATTCTTCGCCAACTTTTAGCTTGGCGATTGAAAGCGAACCAGCCTTTGAAGCATCTGCGTAACCGATGGTGTTGGTTCCGTTAGTTACAGCATCAACCACACCCGAGGTGCCCTTGGCGCCTTCACCCGACTGGTACGGGAATACGTCGCTGACTTCGCCATCCCAAATTTCCTCTGCGGTCTTGCTTAGGTAGTCAGAGAAGTTTTTGGTGGTACCAGAGTCATCTGAACGGTGAACGGCAGTGATGTTAGCTGCCGGCAGGTTTGCCTCTGGGTTGAGAGCGACGATGGCCGCGTCATTCCACTTGGTGATGTCGCCCTTGAAGATTCCAGCAATTGTTGCAGCATCAAGGTTCAAGTCAGTGACGCCCTCAACGTTGAAGATAACGGCGATAGGAGAAATGTAAACCGGAACCTCAAAAGGGGTGGTTCCAGGAGCACAGGCGGCAAAGGTAAGCGCAAGCTCTTCATCCTTTAGGTATGAGTCTGAACCGGCAAAGTTAACAGCACCTGCAATAAATGATTCGCGACCAGCACCTGAACCGGTTGGGTCGTAGTTGATGGTGACTGCGCCATTGGCAGTCTGAAATGCCGCAATCCAGGCTTCCTGAGCACTACCCATTGCAGAAGAACCAGCGCCGTTTAGGGTGCCGCTTAGTGAGTCACCATTGGTTGCGCCTTCGTTTGCGGCACAGCCGGTGAGAGCAATAGTTCCAGCGATCGCAAGGCCTGCAATCTTCAGTGCTGATTTCTTGATCATTTAGTGTGTATTCCCTTTCATGTGAGTACATGAATAGGGTAAAAAGCCAAGGTTAATTGAGGCAGTTTGTTTGGTTAACAAAAGGTGTACAAATCGTTCATTTTTCAAATGGCGTCTGGATCGACCCAGCCGAGGGTCTTAGTGACAGCTTTTTGCCAGTCACGGTAGTACTGTTCCACTTGGGCCGATGGCATCGTCGGGTTCCATCGCTGATCTTCGTGCCAGTTTGTTCGAAGCTCGGCTAGCCCAGACCAGAACCCAACTGCCAATCCCGCAACATAGGCAGCGCCCAGGGCCGTGGTTTCGGTGACAACCGGGCGAACCACCGGAACGCCAAGAATGTCAGCCTGAAATTGCATCAGGGTTTCATTTGCCGTCATACCGCCGTCAACCTTTAGCTGGGTTAGCTTGACCCCAGCATCGGCATTGACAGCATCTAGAACGTCGCGTGTCTGGTACGCGGCCGCTTCTAGTGCGGCCCGAGCAATGTGTCCACGATTGACGAATCTCGTCAAACCGGCCAGCACCCCGCGAGCATCCGGGCGCCAATAAGGCGCGAACAGGCCCGAGAAGGCCGGCACAAAATAGGCACCGCCGTTATCCGGGACGGTTTTTGCTAGTTCCTCAACCTCAGCAGAAGAGGCAAAAAGACCTAGGTTGTCTCGGAGCCACTGGATCAGCGATCCGGTTACTGCGATTGAGCCCTCTAGAGCGTAGCGCGCTGGGGCATCACCCAATTTAAAGCCAACTGTGGTGAGCAGTCCATTCTTGCTCTGAACGATTTGCTCGCCGGTTTGAAACATCAAAAAGTTGCCGGTTCCGTAGGTGTTCTTGGACTCCCCTGCGTCAAAAGCTGCTTGCCCAAACGTTGCAGCCTGCTGATCACCAAGAATGCCGGCAATGGGGACGCCGGCCAATTCCGATTCGCCAGCTACGGCACCGTAAATTTCTGATGAGCTCACAATGCGCGGAAGCATTGAGATCGGGATGCCGAATTCCTGGAGCAGATCAGTGCGCCAATTCAAGGTTTGGAGGTCCATCAAGAGAGTGCGCGATGCGTTGGTAACGTCGGTCAGGTGCAGGCCGCCATTAAGGCCACCGGTCAGATTCCAAAGCAGCCAAGTGTCCATGGTTCCAAAACGCAGCTGGCCGGCGTCAGCCTTTTCTCTAGCGCCCGGAACATTTTCTAGAATCCAGATAATTTTGGTAGCCGAAAAATAGGTGGCCAGCGGCAAACCAAGGCTTGCCTTGTATCGGTCTACCCCCTCAACCCCCGCCAATCGATCAACAATTGCTTGAGTTCTGGTGTCCTGCCAAACCAGTGCGTTGTAGACCGGTTTGCCAGTCAAGGAATCCCAAACCATGGTGGTCTCGCGTTGATTAGTTATTCCGATTGCTGCGATGTCTGCAGCACCAAGGCCCGCCTCACGCAGAGCTCCAGAAATTACCGTTTGGGTGTTGGCCCAGATCTCAGCTGGATTGTGCTCCACCCAACCTGGATGCGGAAAAATCTGCTCGTGCTCTTTTTGACTCGAAGCAACCTTTTCACCGTCGCGATTGAAGACTATGGCCCTGGTGCTAGTGGTGCCTTGGTCTACAGCCAAAACAAAATTGCTCATGAGAGGCTCCGCTGAGCCTTTGTAATTTCTGCCTGCGTGCGCGGCTCCGACCATCCAAGTAATTGCTGCATCTCAGTAGCAACCTCAGTAATGACGGCATCGGTGGCCTCACCGGTGAAGGCAAGGCTGGTTCGGCGCATCAAGATGTCAACAAGGTGCACGGCCATTTCTTTTTCAACGATGTACCGCAACTCACCGGTTGAGAGTTTGTCGGTGGATTTGAAGGGTGAGTCGCCAACAGCGCTCAAAAACTCAATTACCTTTGCTGCTCGCGTGCCATAGCGCTCCAGCAATTGCAACGCCCGGTCTTGGCCAACAAAAGTGGCGTGCTCGGCAAGCCACACATCTCGGGCCTTGTCATTTTTCGGGAAATCCTTGGCGCCACCGATAGCCAAATTCTTGGTCGAGACTCGGCGATCGAGCCCGAGTGCAGCCAGAGCCTCTTTGGACAGGTGCTCTGCAAGCGCCCTAAAGGTTGTCCATTTGCCGCCCACCAGACTCAATAGTGGGGTCTCGGTGCCAGGCAGGAGACCTTCAACGATTCGATAGTCCCGGGAAACAAAACCCGGTGCCGTGTCTTCGTGCCGAGGCAAAGGACGCACACCTGAGTACTTGTAGACAATTTGACTGCGGTCAACCGCAATTCGCGGGAACACTTGGCCGATCAATCCAAAAAAGTAATCAATTTCTTCTTCGGTGCAAACGGCCGGTTCGTTGATGTCAGCTTCCAGGTCACTGGTTCCAACCAGCACCCGACCCTTGAGCGGATAAATCAACACAATTCGACCATCAGCATTTTCGAAAAACAACTCACGACCATCACACGCCGCCAACAGCTCGGGGTGATCCAAAACAATATGCGACCCCTTGGTGCCGCCCATAAATTGTGATTTCTCACCGAGAGCCTGATTGGTCAAATCGGTCCATGGGCCTGAAGCGTTTATGACCAGGTCTGCCTTGAATTCAAAAGCCTGACCAGTCTCACGATCCTTGAGCAATACGGAATTGTTGACAACTCCGACTGCCTCAACGTAATTGACCGCGCGGGCATTTGAGCCTTCGCTCAGGCCATCGAGCAACACGTCAAGAGCCAAGCGCTCGGGTTCATGAACCGAGGCATCAAAATACGTTGCTGTGTATTTCACGTTCGGGTCCAGCGCAGGCAACTCTTGAAGAGACTTTTTGCGACCGAGAAATTTGTGAGGCGGAACTGTTCCGCCGCCGCTGGAGAATGAATCGTAAATGCTGAGGCCAAGCTTGATCAGGAGAGCACCGCGTTGGGTTGGTTTGTTCTGTTTGTGAGTCAAAAATCGCATCGGCGCTGCAAGAATGCCCGAATATGTGGTGAAGATAGGAATCGTAGTCTGCAGCGGCTTGACATAGTGCGGTGCAATCTTGAGCAGCCCATTGCGCTCTGTTACTGACTCTCTTACCAGTCGGAACTCACCATTTTCGAGGTATCGAATACCACCGTGGATCATGTGCGAGCTAGCCGCCGATGCCCCTGACGCAAAGTCGTTGCGCTCGACGAGGGCAACCTTGACGCCCTGCAGGCTCAGGTCGCGAAAAGTGGCAAGGCCATTAATGCCACCGCCGATGATAAGCACTTGGGCGTGGTTGTCTGCCATCAGAGCCGAAACGTTTGGTCGCATAGTGCTATTCAACCTTAAAAACTTGAACCCAGACCGATTGCGGCTTGTTAGACTTGTAGGCGTTGTCATTCGTGACGCACATGGGCCTCTAGCTCAGTTGGTTAGAGCAACGGACTTTTAATCCGTGGGTCGTCGGTTCGATCCCGACGGGGCCTACCAAACAAAAATGCACCTCCATTAAAGGGGGTGCATTTTTGTTTGCTTGTCGTCCTGTGGAGAACCGCTCGGGGCCCCGATTGTCACTTGCGGCAAATGGGGCGTCGATCCCGACCGTCACTAATTGCCCAACAGTAGCCAGACGTGGGGTTCAAAGTACGGAGCGAGTGTGCGAGCAAATGTACCGGTTAAATGGTTCTCCCCGCGGTAAACCACCGCGTTTCCGATGACCGGCAGGCACTTGGTTTCAGTGCAATAAACATCATCGAAGTTCACCAAAACCACACGCTCTGAATCAATGCGGTTTACGGCACCTATTTGAGCATCGAAATCAAACGCGTCCTCACGACTGATGGAACAATCTGCATTTGGTTTGTTTTCGAGGCAACCCAGGACGTCATCGATGTGCTTTGGGCTGTCCTTAATGGCTAAAACGGGAATGCCAGCTGCCGTTAGCTGCCGCCACAATTTTGCCGTACCGGTAATTGCGTAGTTTTGCTCATCAGCACCTGCCGGCTCAGCCCAGTCAACCCCGCTCCACTGCGATGTAACCAGCAACGAGAATTTTCGGTCAATCACTTCTGCTTTCACGTTTGCTACCCATTTGGCGCATGCGGCAGTCAGAACTTGATCCTGAACTCGCTGCGCCAAGGTAAACGGGCAACCGCCTTTGGTGTAAACCGTAAGGCTCCAGTTGCGAGATTCGGCGAGGCGCTGGAAGGCACCGGCGTAGTGATTGGCATGCGAGTCACCCACCAACGCAATAGAGACATCACTGGTACCGACAACCAATTCACACGCGCCAGGCTGCGAGTCCCCGCGACTCAAACTGCCGCAAGCTTTGGTGGCAGCACTGGTGTCTGAAGGCGCCGAAATTACCGATGGATAAAGCCGGTTTAACTCGGGATTAGAGCAAGGATTCTGTCCAGGCGCGCGAGCTGCGGCACCAAAGCAAGACTCTGCTTCGACGGCCGTTGACACCAAAACATCATTGGCAATCACACGCTCAGCCTGAGCGGCGGCTGCCCCAGATACGGCCACCAAGGCGGCCGTTGCCAGAGCCAATGCGCTAAAGGTTTTTCTGCGATTGCTGCGCCCGAAAACACCACCTACTAAGAATGGTTTCTCGATGAATTTGGATGTGAAGGCGGCCAGCAAGAGTGTCATGCCGAGGACAATCAATTTTGAAGTCATCGAAGCGTCTAGGCTCAAGACAAATGGGGCCAGGATGAGTATTGGCCAATGCCAGAGGTAAATGGAATAGGAGCGATCGCCCACCCATTGAATTGGAGCTAGGCCGGCTACCCTTGCCAGCAATCCATCGTTGACATTGGCCCAAATGACTAGAGCTGTTCCGAGAACCGGAATCAGCGCCCATGAACCCGGGAATGGCAGAGTCGAGTCAAAAAAGAATCCGGCACCGATAATGGCAGCCAACCCAGTAACCGCCAAAGTCTGGGCAACTTTTTGCTTGGTCACAGCAGGAGCAAAGGCCAACAGCGCGCCGACACCAAACTCCCACGCTCTCACCGGGGTCGAAAAGTAAGCAATGGCCGGTTCAGCCTGGGTTTGAATAACTCCGTAAACGAAGGAGGCAAGGGTTAGTAGTAACAGCGCAGTAAATACCGAACGCTTCCGGGAGCGCTTTGAGAATTTTCCAACCACGAAAAGTGTGCTGGCAATTATCAATGGCCAAGCTAGATAAAACTGCTCTTCGACCGAAAGCGACCAAAAATGCTGGGTTGGTGATGAGGTATTACCAAGCGCCAGGTAGTCGACTGAGTCGGCCGCCAGAACCCAGTTTTCAAAATACAGCGCCGATGCCTGGATCTCTTCGAGCCACTGACCCCACAGGGACATCGGTGTTGAAAAATAGACCGCAATACCGGTAACTGAAAGCACAAAGAATGAGGCCGGCAATAGGCGGCGAACCCGTTTTGCCCAAAATTTGGTGATTGAAAACTTTGATTTAGCAATGTCTCGCAAAATGTGCGAAGTGATCAGGTAGCCAGAAATCACAAAGAAAACGTCAACTCCGATAAAGCCGCCAGTGAGGCGTTGGGGCCAAAGGTGGTAAATCACCACCAAGCCCACTGCGATCGTCCTCAGCGCCTGAATGTCGATGCGTATTACCGGAGGTCGACCAATCGATTGCGTTGGCAAAATGCTCCCTGTTGCGAAGTTTGGTTCAGGCCATCAGGCCACAAAGTTAATCAGATTTTTTGTTTGCAGCTTTGGTCTGCTTGTCTAGGCGCTTTTCTTTCAAGCTCTTAGCGGCAACTTTTTTAACGTTCTTTTGCTGCGATTTTTCTGCCATTTTGGACTCCGTTCGGAAGCCCGATTGACCTCTAGTTCAGACTAGTTGAGTTTGACGCTGAATCTAGCTCTTCTCAGCCTTTGCCCAGATTTTGATACCGAGGATGATCAGCAGCAAGCCAAGTGCCAGCGACAACATGATGTGCCCAAGACCGGCGATTCCGGCTATGGCTCCCGACTCGACCTCAGTGCCAAGCACGGACTGAATTCCGCGGAGGACCATGATCGAAGTGCTCAAAACCAAACCCGCGTTGTAAAGCCAAAAGAAAGTCTTGAAGCGCCAGTCATCAGAGATTTTGAAGGCATTGTCAAGCAACAGCACAATCAAGAAGACCAAGAAACCTAGGGTAAGTAGGTGGGTGTGAACCACGCTCAGTTGGGTGTACTGACCTGCCTCAAACTCATTCAGTTTGGTGAATTCACGGTAAAAGACGCCCGAGGCTAGCCCCAAAACAAGATAAATTGCCGAAGCAATAAAAGATTTCTTCAATTCAAACTCCTCGCTCCAATCCTGCCACGGAAATCTTTTTTGAACCCCGCCGGTTGGCATGCACAGGAGGCCGAAATGAGCGAACTACAGGGGCGACAAATATTGGTGGTTGGTGCCAGTGGCGCCTTTGGAAACGAATTTTGCACTCAGCTAGAGGCAGCAGGCGCGAAGGTTATCGGTACAGCTCGCAACGCAGATTCGGCTTCAAGGCTTCAACCCCAACTAGAGCAACGCTTGCTGTTGAATCTTGAGGACCCTCAATCGATTCAGACCCTCGCCACCTACCTGACGGCTAGCCAGACCACCATCGATGGAATTGTCTTGGCATCTGGATTAGTGGCTTTTGGTTCGGTGGCCGAAACCTCGGCAGCAGACTTGCAGCGATTGACGCAGGTTAATACGCTTGGGCAAATCGATTTGGTTCAACAGTTACTTCCTGCACTGGTTCAATCCACCGCAGCCGGCCGAAGCCCCTTTGTTGTTTCGATAAGCGGTGTAATTGCAGAGCGGCCCATGGCCGGGCTTTCGGCTTACTCAGCCAGCAAGGCAGCACTACACGCATACGCCACTGCCGCCCAGCGCGAGTACCAAAAACTTGGCATTCGGTGGCTGGATGCTCGTCCGGGTCACACCGAATCGGGGTTAGCGAATCGGGCCATTGCCGGAACCGCCCCTAACTTTGGGGTCGGCATGGCCGTAGAACTGGTGATTGGGCGCATAATCAAAGCAGTGCTCGATGACGAGAAGGACCTGCCAAGTGGAAGCTTCTAACCAAGACCTGCCATTACTGCGCTCTGCAGATGGAAAGCCCGCCCTGTGCTTGGTGACCGGGGCAACCGGCTACATCGGCGGTCGATTGATAGTTGAGCTCTTAAAACACGGATACCGCGTGCGGATTTTGGCGCGAAACCCAGAGCGGTTGAAGTACCACCCCTGGATCGACCAAGTCGAAGTTGCCGAGGGAGACGCTCAAGATCTAGCTGCCCTCGAACGTGCGCTGGCAGGCGTTGATGTTGCCTATTATTTGCTACACGCACTGATGTCCAAAGACAATTTTGAGTCTCAAGAACGGACGATGGCCGAAAGCTTCGGCGAAGTGGCTAAAGAATGCAAAGTGCGGCGAATCGTTTACCTCGGCGGCATCATTGCGCCGAATGAAGTTATGTCACCGCACCTGCAAGCCCGGGCCGATACCGGTGAGATCCTTAGAGCCTCGGGGGTATCAACAATCGAACTTCGTGCCGGCGTTGTGATCGGCTCTGGCTCAGCCTCTTTCGAAATGCTGCGCTATCTGACCGAACGTTTGCCTATCATGACGGTACCCAAGTGGGTCAACGTGCGAATCCAGCCGATTGCCGTTAGAGACGTATTGCGTTACCTCGTAGGCGCCGCAACAATCAATCCAACTATTAGCGGGGCATTCGACATCGGTGGCCCGCAGGTCTTCACCTACAAAGAAATGATGCAGCAGTATGCCGAGGCTGCTGGGCTTCGCCGAAGAATCATCATCCCCGTCCCAGTGCTCACGCCAAGGCTTTCATCGGGGTGGGTTGGTCTTGTGACGCCGGTGCCATACACTCTGGCCAAACGCCTGGTAGCCAGCCTCAAGAATGAGGTAGTGGCTGCTGATGACAGCATTCGCGGGCTGGTACCAGACCCACCCGGCGGCCTAACGCCATTCAAACGAGCGGTGCAATTGGCACTAACCAAAATCAAGGATGCCCGCGTGGAGACCAGGTGGAGTGACGCGTCAATTCCGGGAACACCATCTGAGCCACTTCCTACCGACCCAAGCTGGGCCGGCGGAACCCTCTACAAAGATGTTCGAACGGTTCATTCACCTGACTCGGTCGAGGAAGTTTGGAAGCGCGTTGAGGCCATCGGCGGAGACAACGGTTACTCAATAGCAACCTGGGCCTGGCAACTGCGAGGTTTTATTGACCGCATGTTTGGCGGGGTTGGTCTGCGACGCGGAAGGCGCGACCCGAACACCCTCCAGGTCGGCGATGCTTTGGACTTTTGGCGGGTCGAAGAGATTATTAAGCCAAAGCTTTTGCGCCTGCGTGCCGAAATGAAAATGCCGGGACTAGCCTGGCTGGAATTTGGCATCGAAGAAGACCCAGAGACCGGTGGATCAATTTTGACTCAGGTGGCCATCTACGCTCCGAAGGGGCTGCTCGGTCACGCTTATTGGTGGGCGGTTTGGCCGATGCACGGATTTGTGTTTCCTTCGATGGCCAGAACAGCCGCCCTCGCAAAAAAGATCTCCACGAAGCGTTAGTGGATTACAGCGTCAACCTGATCACTTACCGATTGGGCCATGTCCAACTGGATTCCATTTTCGTCGGACGCAAGTGGCTCAAGGTCTAGTAGTTGTGAGTCGAGCAGACTGACCGGCATGAAGTGACCGGTGCGCTTAGACAGCCGCTCTAAAAGCGCGATTCGCGAGCCATGCGGGTGTACAAAAAACGAAGTTGGCGCGATTGACCTGATTTGATCTCGATACTTGCGCTTTAGCGCAGAGCAGGCAATCACTAGATTCTCATCCTTGGCTGCCGCTTCGGCCAATTTGTGACCGACGGTTTCAAGCCATGGCGACCGGTCCTCATCAGTCAGCGGTTCACCGACTGTCATTTTGGCTACATTACCCACCGGGTGAAGGTCATCGCCATCGACAAAGTCACCACCGATGGCCTCAGCCAGCGCCTTGCCGAGTGTTGACTTTCCGCAACCCGAGACGCCCATAACGACGATCTGATCGGCCATCGAATGCCTAGAGAACTTTCTTAACCACGCTTGACTTGAGCATCATTGGTCCAAAGCCATCGACTTTTGCATCGATGTCGTGGCCATCAGCGCCGTTCACGAGGCGAATATTGCGCACTTTGGTGCCAACTTTTATCGCAGACGATGCGCCCTTGACCTTTAGGTCTTTGGCGATGGTAACAGTGTCTCCGTCAGCCAGAATGTTTCCGACCGAGTCTTTTACAACACGTGCTGCTTCAGGTGAATCGGAATCGCTATCATCGGCAGCAACCCACTCATGAGCGCACTCTGGGCAAACCAACAGGGCACCCATTTCATAGGTGTACTCGCATGCGCACTGAGGGCATGACGGAAGATTTTCTGCCATTACTTTAGGACCACTGCCTGGCCAACAATTACGTTTTCACCGTTAAACGTCATGGTTGGTGAACCGTAAAGCTGGTAGCCGTTTTCTAGATGCAGGCTAACTTTCGAACAAAACTCTGAGTTATCGATTCCGGTAAGCATTTTGTAAGGCTTGGTGAAATCTGGGGTTGCTGGGGCCTCAGGGTTTGCTGAGGGCAAAGCGCAACTCTCCCACTCTTGTGCGTCATTTTGTTCAGTCATGCTTCAAGTTTGCCACAGCGGCTAAAGAAAAACCCCGACCATTTGATGGCCGGGGTTGATCGATAAGCACTAATTAGCCCATGTGGAAATACGGAACGATTAGGTAGATTCCGTAAAGCACTGATGCGGCACAGATGGTGAACATCACGTAAGCACCGATTCGGAAAACCACCTCAAGCGGATTGGTCGAATCGCGCACCTCGAGCGATGGGCTCTTTTCAGTGGTTTCTAGAATGTGGCGGGCGTTGGTCAACCAACGCATGCCCAACGAAAATGCTGCTGTGATAAACACGCTGGCACCGATGGCTACTCCAGCCACCAGCAAAAGGGAATCCCACTTAATCATTATTTGCCACCCTTTGCACTTGCTGCTGCCTTTTTAGCTGCCGCAGCAGCTTTTGCCGCTGCCTTACGAACCTCACGCGGTGAGGCAATTACCTCAGACGCGCCTTCAACTTCACTCAAGACGTTGGTGTGAGTGATTCGGTTGCGACGTGAAATCTGGAAAATCGCGATTGAACCGGCAACCACCAAAACGGTGTCAGCCAAAAGGCCAACCGGGCCAGACAACACTAGGAGTGCAGAAAGAGCGCCGACACCACCAGCAGCAGGAAGGGTTAGCAACCAACCGGTCACAATGTGACCTGCCTTGGTCCAACGGATCTGACCACCCTTGCGACCTAGACCAGCACCCATCACACCACCAGAAGCCACCTGAGTGGTTGACAGCGCAAAACCGAGGTTGCTTGAAGCCAAAATTGTGGCTGCGGTTGAAACCTCTGATGCCAGACCCTGAGCCGGCTTGATCTCTGAAAGACCAGTTCCCATGGTCTTGATGATGCGCCATCCACCAGCGTAGGTACCGGCTGCAATTGCAACGGCAGCACCGATGATTACCCACCACTCAACGTGATCACCGGTGGACTGTAGGCCAGCGGCTACTAGAACCAAAGTGATAACACCCATGGTCTTCTGCGCATCGTTGGTTCCGTGAGACAGTGCAACAAGTGATGAGGTGAAAACCTGACCAACCTTGAAGTTGGCACGACCGGTTCCAATGCCTGTGGCCTTGCGGGCCTCTTGCGAACGAGCGGTTAGGAAGTAAGCCACGCGGGTAGCCAAGAAAGCCGCCAAACCGGCAATCACCGGAGCGAATAGCGATGGCAAGACCAGCTTTTCGAGCACGGCTGGGTAGTTGACAGCAGCAAAACCGCCGTAAACCAAAGCTGCACCGATGAGGCCACCGAAGAGAGCGTGTGATGAAGATGAAGGAAGACCTAGCAACCAAGTGGTTAGGTTCCAAAGAATGGCGCCGGTCAGACCAGCGAAAACCATTTCAGGGCCGATGTTTACGCCCTCGCTGATCAACGAAACCGAAATTGCCTTGGCAACAGCGGTTGACAGAAACGCACCGGCAAAGTTCATCAGCGCTGCAATTAGAACGGCAGTGCGAGGCTTGAGTGCACCAGTCGCAATAGCGGTGGCACTCGAGTTTGCGGTGTCGTGAAAACCGTTGGTGAAGTCAAAGAAAAGCGCAAGGCCAACAACGAGCCCTACTACGAGTATTGGATCCACGGGATACTTTCTACTTAGTGACCGGGAGATTGACGCTTAGCAAACGGAAGCCAAACATCCTGTTTACCTTAGAAACTGAAGGTTAACGGAAGGTGAACAACGGCTACCTATTGAATACTGTAATACCCCAGCTGGCACCCCAGATTTGACCGGGTAACAGCCAAATCAGATCTTGCCCCGTGTTGAAAGAATTTGCCGCCGATGTCTGCGGCTCAATGGCAATGGCCTTGATTGTGCCGTCAGCAGCCGGGTAGTTATCTGGGCTAAAAATGCAGGTGTGCTTTAGCTCACTGGATTGCCAAAGGCCAACCACCGTACCATCGGGGGCTTCGAGGTAGGTGTGAGCCCTGGCGTCTTCATCAAATACCAAATCAGTGAACGAATTATCTAGGTGAGTTTTACAGAGCGGGCGCCCTGCGGACAGATCAAAGTCGGTACCGGCTGTGGCGATTTTCTGCACCGGCAGCATGCGTTCATCGGTGAGCACCACCGATGCGGCTGTTGTTGTCAGAACCAAATCAGCAGTATCAAAGGGGCTAATTTGCAGGTACGGGTGGCTTCCGATAGCAAATGGCGCCTCTGATGCCGACTGGTTTAGAGCCTCAAATTCAACGGCTATGCCGTCATCGGTGAGTGTGTAGGTGACCCGGATTTCTAGCTCGAAGGGGTAACCAGAAGCTGCAGGAAGCTTTCCCATTAGAACAATCGCATCCTCAGCCCTATGCATAACGTCATACTCGTAATCCAAGAGCAGTCCGTGATTAGACAATCGATTAATTGGATCTGTGATGGGCAGTTGCTGCGGTCCAGTGCTGGACATCCAGCGCGCCTCATCCAGGCGATTGACCCACGGGGCCATGACCACTCCCTCGAGGAAAGCGGTGCGGGTGCGATTTGGGCCTGGAACCAAGAACTCACGGTCGTCGATTTGAAGTGAAACCAATGCCGCTGCGACACTCGAAATAACGGCAGAGAGTTCTCCGTTAGGGCTGGTTTTTTTGAGGCTAAACTGTACCCCAGAGGCAGATGGCATGCCTCTAGCCTAGCCAGCAAGCTGGGTCTATCTGCAGATAAAACTTTAGGAAAAGGGCGCATGACCAGCTCAAGAAAGCTTTCAACCAAACTGGCTGACGGCCGTGACCTTTTTTACTTCGATGATGCCGGCTCCACGCTGCCTGCTGATCGCCGTCCAGACTCTCGTGAACTCGGCGAGCGCCCAGCGGTTGCCCAGATGCGACTGGATTCGCTAACCGGCGAATGGATCTCAGTTGCCGCTGCAAGACACAACCGAGCATTCTTGCCACCAGCTAACCAGTGCCCACTGTGCCCAACTACCGAGAGCAATAAATCGGAACTGCCTGACAACTTTGATGTTGCGGTTTTTGAAAACAAGAGTCCCTCTTTTGGTCCTTCACTACTTGAGGTTGACGACCCAAACTATTCAGTCATCGAAAACCTCGAACTTGGCAGCACCCGCGATTCAATTGGCCGCTGTGAAGTTGTAGTTTTCAGCCCGGAGCACCTTGGTTCACTTGGCCAGATGCCAGTTTCTAGAGTGCGAACCGTAATTGATGCCTGGACCGATCGCACCGCCGAACTCAAGTCCCTACCGGGTGTTCGTCAGGTGTTCCCGTTTGAAAACCGCGGCCAAGAAATTGGTGTGACGCTCCACCACCCTCACGGACAGATTTACTCATACCCTTACGTGACACCGCGCACGCGCAAAGTTCTTGACTCAATCAAGGCCTACGGACCAGATCTGTTTGCCGACACCCTGGCGTTTGAACAGAATAGCGAGCGAGTGGTGATTGCAGGATCACACTTCACCGCCTACGTGCCTTTCGCAGCACGCTGGCCGATTGAGATTCACCTGCTACCTCACCGCCATGTCAATGACTTCACCGGCTTGACCGATGAAGAACGCGACGAACTAGCTGTAATTTATTCACGTTTGCTTCGAGCCCTCGACCGCATCTATGACACTCCAACTCCATACATTGCGGCTTGGCACCAGGCTCCATCTGTACCTGGCGGAGAAAACGTCAGACTGCAGCTTCAAATCACCTCACCGCGCCGCGCAGAAGACAAGCTCAAGTACTTGGCTGGCTCTGAGAGCGCAATGGGCGCATTTATTGCGGACTTCCCGCCAGAAGTATCAGCCGAGCTAATTAGGGGCGCACTTAAGTGACCAACGAACTTGTTTCAAAAACATCGATGGGCTTTACCGAGCTTTATGGCTACCAGCCGACTGGCGTTTGGTCAGCACCTGGGCGAGTAAACCTCATCGGTGAGCACACCGATTACAACGAGGGCTTTGTCTTTCCGTTTGCCATCAACCGCCGCACATTTGCGGCAATTGCTCTGCGTGATGACAACCTAGTGCGCGTCTCATCCAGCTTTTCACCGGTGATTCATGAAACCGACGTAACCAACATCACCAAAACCGATGACAACGATTGGGCCGCCTACCCATTCGGTGTGGCTTGGTCGATCCAGCAGTTGTCGAAGGTAACTGCCACCGGTTTTGATTGCTACATCGAGTCTGATGTTCCAGTTGGTGCCGGCCTGTCTTCATCAGCTGCGATTGAATGTGCAGTTTCTTTGGCCCTCAATGACTTGTGGAATGCTGGTTTGGACCGCCGGGCGTTGGCTCGCGCCGGACAGATGGGCGAGAACGAAATTGTTGGCGCACCTACCGGAATCATGGACCAGTCAGCATCACTTCTCGGTGAAACCGACCACGGAGTGTTTCTGGACTGCCGCAGCCTAGAAGCAAAGCCGATTGCCCTTGGATTTGCTGAAGCCGGACTTGAGCTTCTGATTATCGACACCAAGGTGGCTCACCGCTTGGTCGATGGCGGGTACGCGGCTCGACGCGCAGCCTGCGAGGCTGGCGCTGCAGCCATGGGCGTAAAAAGCCTGCGTGAACTTAGCGCCGATGATCTGGCCAAGGCCAAAGAGCTTCTCGACGACGTGACTTTCCGCCGAGTACGCCACGTAGTGACCGAGAATCAGCGCGTTCTAGACACAATCGACACTCTTGCCAAGCAGGGGCCACGAGCTGTTGGCGAGCTGTTGCACGCTTCACACGTTTCGCTGCGCGATGACTTCGAAGTTTCGGTAGACGAGCTAGATACAGCCGTTGAGATTGCCATGCGGCACGGCGCCATCGGTGCTCGAATGACCGGCGGCGGTTTCGGCGGTGCAGCAATTGCGCTAACCCCGGTTGAGCTAATCAGCGAGGTAACCCTTTCGGTCATCGCCGAGTTTGAAGCCTTGGGCTACGCCAAGCCAGACATTTTTGCCGTATCACCGGCACCTGGAGCCATTCGCGAAATTTAGAGGAATGGATCTGGAGTCATTACGTACTTAGTCTCTAGGTACTCTTGAATTCCCTCAAGACCACCCTCACGGCCGGTTCCTGACTCTTTTACGCCACCGAATGGTGCTGCTGCGTTAGAGACCAAACCGGTGTTGAGACCAGTCATTCCTGTGTCAAGCGACTCAACCAAACGCAAGCCCCGCTTTAGGTCTTGGGTGAAGGCGTAGCTGATCAAACCGTATTCGGTGTCGTTGGCCAGCGCTACAGCCTCGTCTTCAGTTTTGAAGCGCACGATTGGTGCCACTGGGCCAAAGATTTCTTCTTTCAAAATCGTCGAGCCAGGCTGAACGTTATCTATAACGGTAGGGGTAAAGAAATATCCGTCACCGGCAACCGACTGACCACCGGTAATCACCTGGCCACCCTCACGAACAGTGGCCTCAACTAGGCGCTCCATGTTTGCCCGCGCCCGCTGATCAATAACCGGACCACAGGTGGTGTCAGCATCGAGACCGCGGCCAAGCTGCAGTTGGCCCATGCGAGCCGCAAACCGGTGAGCAAATTCTTCTGCAACAGATTCGTGAACAATAAAGCGGTTGGCTGCGGTGCAGGCCTGGCCGATATTGCGCATCTTGGCCAACATTGCGCCGTTGACCGCAGAATCCAGATCAGCGTCGGCAAAGACCAGAAACGGCGCGTTGCCACCAAGCTCCATGGATGTCCGAAGCACCCGCTCGGCAGACTGTTCCAGCAACTTTCGACCCACAGCTGTAGAACCGGTGAAGGTGATTTTGCGCAGTCGGCGGTCGGAGATTATCGGTGCTGAAGTAGCTGCCGAAGTGGAGGTGGTGATTACGTTGATGACGCCGGCTGGCACCCCTGCTTCTTCAAAGGTCTTGACCAAAAGCAGTGTGGTCAGCGGGGTTAGTTCGGCCGGCTTAACAACGATGGTGCAACCCGCGGCCAAAGCCGGACCGATTTTGCGCGTTGCCATTGCCAGCGGAAAGTTCCACGGCGTGATTGCGAATGCCGGGCCAACCGGTCGCTTAGCGACCAGCATGCGACCGGTTCCTTCAGGAGAAGAGCCGTATCGGCCAGTAATGCGAACAGCCTCTTCGCTGAACCAGCGCAAAAACTCGTTACCGTAAGTCACCTCGCCGCGCGCCTCGGCAATAGGCTTTCCCATTTCGAGTGAAATCAGCATGGCAAACTCTTCGGCTCGCTCACGAACCAGATCAAAAGTTCGGCGCAAGATCTCGGCCCGCTCACGTGGCGCTGTCTTGGCCCACTTAGCCTGAGCTGCGTCGGCGGCGGCAAGCGCCGCGAGTCCGTCTTGAGCATTAGCATTGGCTATTTCAAGTAGCACTTTGCCGGTAGCAGGGTCTTCAACTTCGATGGCGTTGTCGCCGCGCCCCTCGACCCACTGCCCATCAATGTATAGCCCAGTTGGGACTTTAGCGAGTAGTTCTGCTTCAGATAGCGTCATTGCTTTTCCTTCTTCTTCAACTACTCGTTCGAGAGTTGATCTCCGCATCGATAAAAACCTGTAACTAAGTCGTCGATGGCCTTTTTGGCCTCTGAGGTTACGTTACCCAGAGCGTAGACCGCGAAGGTCAGGCTGGTGCCATCTTTGGCATCGATAAATCCTGCGAGCGTGTAGCCGCGCTTAATCCATCCGGTTTTGGCATGAACCTTGCCGATGGCATCAGAGTTTTCACCCTTGAAGCGGCTCGCGAGTGATCCCGATTCTCCGGACACCGGTAGCGACTGATTGATTAGCGAGAAAACACCCTCACCCTTTTGGACAAAGAGCATTAGATCAGCGATGTATTTTGGTGAAACAGAGTTTAAGTCGCTAAGACCGGATCCGTCTCTAAAAGTCATGCTCGTAGCATCAAGCTCGGTGCCCGCGAGGGCCTTTTTAAAGGCGGTGTTAATTGACGAGAATGAGCCGTCAAAACCTAGGTCCAATGACACTAGTCGAGCCAGCGCCTCAGCCTGGGTATTGTCCGAAACCTGCAGCATGTGGGTAATCCACTTACTAATTGGCTGCGATGAAACCTTGGCAATTTGCGTGGCACCTGCGGTCATCGCGCCTTCAACAACAGTGGCGCCAGTTGCCGCGCTGCCTAGTGCTTGCTTGAAGTACTTTCCGGCGTTAGCAACCGGCTTGGCGCTGCGCCAAGAAGTTTCGGCTGCCGGGTTTGAGCGGTCACCGTCTACCTGTAACGCGGTTACCTCAGACATGTAGCCCTCAGTTTGTTCGCTGCGCTCCCAGCTGGAATCCCACTTGGGACCGGTGAAGAGGGTGGAGTCAAGGATGATTTTGGTGATTGGCACTCCGGCCATTTTTTGCTTCACAGCCACAGCCAGTGTCGAAAGCTTTGGCGCATCGCGATAAACAGACTGCGAGCCAGCTGCTGTGCGGGACAAAGTTACATCACCGCCACCCACCAAAATAATGGTTCCAGGGTCGGTTGCATCTTGATAAACCCGGGTTTCAACACGATAGTTTGGCCCAAGGGTCAAAAGCGCTGCAGCGGCGGTTACGGTTTTCATCACCGATGCTGTTGCCGCCGGAGTGTCTCCGTTGCGGTCAAAAAGAACTTCTTTGGTTTCGGCATTCAAAACTGTTGCCGAGAGCGTTGCTAGCCGAGGATCGGCCGCCAACTCAGCCACTGAACAGGCACGAACATCACTTGGCGACGGGCTAGGGCTGGCTGAAGCAGAGGTCGAAACTGTTGGAGTGCTGCTTGCGGTTGGTTGGGCACCGAAACCAGTAAAGGTAAAGCCGCCGATGATTATTGCCAAAACACCAACTCCGGCGCCAGCACCGATTAGAGCCTGCTTTAGATAAGGGAAGCCGCCCTTTGAATCTGCCAATTATTCTCCAAAAAATCGTTCAGTACACTTCTAGTATGAACCGTCTTTCGAAGTTTTTTACCGCGCTTGCCCTAACAGTCGTGACCATTTTTGGCACTCAATTGGTGGCAAATGCACACACCGATGAACTGGTCACCTATCCTGAGGCGGACTCAATTGTCGACGGCGGGTACATCCCGATTGAAATGACCTTTGCAGAGCCACTCATGATCATGGAAGACGGCTCTGGACACGAGATTGCCGTTACCGACCCAAACGGTGATGTCGTCACGCTTCAGTGTGCAATTCGCACCGGTGTTGACTCGATGACCACCACCATTGCCAGCAACGTGGAGGGCCAGCACACTGTGGCCTGGCGCTCAGTATCAGAGGACGGCCACCCGGTTTCTGGCAGCTTTGCTTTTCAAGTACGTGCGGTGCCAGATTTTGAGGTGCCAGCAAACACCAATCTGATGTGTCCAGAGGGTGAACCGACTGATGTGGATGACCCATCGGTTATTAGCCAAGCGGATGACGCTGAAGTAGACGGCCTAGCTGGTTTTCTTACCGTATTAGCAATTGCCCTACCGCTGGTGGCAATCCTGGGCATCATCGTGGTTTTGATTCGCCGCAAGAAGGCCTAGTCCGCTATTCGGTTAGGTTTGCACCGCAGGTGTAAAACCTGGTTGCCAACGTATCTATGGCTCCGCGAGTGGCTCCGTTGACGTACTTGCCGTCTGCGGTTCTGGCAAAAATTGAGTAGGCCAATCGCGAACCATCGGCTGCGTCAATCACACCAGCCAGACTGTAAAGCCCTGGGATAAATCCGGTTTTACCCTTTACGGCGCCGCGTGCGCTGACGTTCTTGCCGGTGAATCGGTATGCCAAGCCACCCTTTACGCCCGCAACCGGAAGGTAACTCTCCAGTGGTGCAAGAGTTGGATTACCCTTGGCAACGCTGACCATCAACTCAGTAATGAGCTTGGGCGTAACTCGGTTTGCTTGCGCCAAGCCCGAGCCATCTTTCATGATCAACTTCGATGAATCAATGCCGAGGTCGGTAAGCATCTCTTTGACCATCGGCTCGATCGAGGCAAACGAGGCCGGGCGCCCAGTAGCTTTTGCAGCGTGACGAGCGATGAATTCGGTTTCGGTGTTGTCTGAAACCACAGTGGCGTGATCCAACCAGGTGGTAATCGGTTGACTAGCAATCGAAGTCAGGAGCACTGCACCGGCAGGAGTTTTACCTTCAACGAGTTTGGCTTTCTTAGCCAGACCCCCTAGTGCGGTTTTGAACAGGCTTCCGGTTCGACCAATCGGGTCAGTGCTTCGATATCCGCTGTAATCGGTTTTCGAAAGATCAGGACTAGCGCGGTCGGCATCGGTCTGAAGAGCAGTAATTTTTGAGATGTATCCGTTGGTGCGGTCCGAGGGTTTCCATGCTGGGTTGTAGCTTGGCCCCGAGAAGAAACTGCTGTCCAAAATTATCTTGCTGATCGGCACCTCGGCTGTCCAATTGCTATAGACCTTATTTGCCAGCGTGAACATTCGGGTGGCTCGTTCGTAGGTCGTAAACCCATCCTTGGTCACCTGACTCAAAGTGTGGTCTCCCCCGCCCTTGAGCACAATTGTGCCGGGCTCGCCGGGTACCGTAAACACTTTGGTGGTTGCTTTGTAGTCCGTCGGCAAATAGGTCAGTGCCGCCGAAACGCTCAGTACTTTTAACACCGATGCCGATGGCGTTTGATAGGTTCCCCGCTCGTTGATCAAGACCTCGCCGGTTTCAACGTTCACAACGTATGCGTACAGCTTTGCTAGATCTGGGTTAGCCATCGCGGTATTGGCCGAACAGGGCTGAGCCGTTGCCGAAGCCGAAGGAGTTGGCGTTGCGGTTGGCGAGGCACTTGGGCTTGGCGATGCCTCATCAACGGCCGCAGCCGGCCCCGCCACGGCAGCCAGAACTAGGGCCGCTGAGACAGTGACCCCTGCTATTGCTCTGCTGAACTTAACCATTTGGTTCCAGTTTGCCCAACCACAAGCCTAAAGTTCGACTGCCTCGCCGTCTTCGGGCGCATGGCTCTTCCAGCCGAGTTGCGTCCGGATTCGGTTGCTAAACACGTCAGCCGCGCCAGCCTCACCGTGAACCACCAGAACCTGACCAGGCTCCTCCGAGATGGTCTTGAGCCAATCGACCAGCTCATCCGCATCTGCGTGCACAGAGAATGAACCCATTTGCTCGATCTGCGCCTTGACCGGAACAAAGACGCCGTGCATTTTGACCTCTTGCTCGCCATCTGCCAATCGACGGCCTCGAGTACCCATGGCCTGAAAACCAACCAGGATTACCGTGTGAAGTTGGTTTGGAAGCATGTCCCTTAGGTGGTGCACAACGCGCCCACCGGTAGCCATACCCGATGCAGAAATGATGATGCAGGGTGACTTTGGGTTGTTGATGGTCTTGGATTGCTCAACTGTCTCAAGCTCGACCAGGGTGCCTGGGTTGAACGGGTCTTTACCGCGCCACTCGGCAACGATCTCGGGGCGGATCTCGGCAGACCCCTCATCGATGGCTTCGCGGTAAAACCGGAGCGCCTTGAGGGCCATCGGTGAATCGGCGTAAACCGGAACCCTAGGTATGCGGCCCGCTTCCATCAGTTCGCGAATTTCCACCAGGATTACCTCGGTGCGGTCTACCGCAAACGCAGGAATCAAGACCGAACCTCCGCGCTGGATTGTCTGAGTGATTGCCTGCTCAAAATTGGTGCTTGGCTGCACGTGCTCACGGTCACCGTAGGTTGACTCTGTGATTACCGCATCGTATCGCTGCTGCGGAATGTCTTCAGGTGGAGCAAGCAGAGGGTGGTGTTCGCGACCCATGTCACCGGTGAAAAGCAGTTTTTTACCAAAGAACTCGACCACTAGAAATGCTGCGCCAAGGATGTGGCCAGCAGGATAAAAAGTCACGTAGGTTTCTTCGGCTACCTTGATGCGTTCGCGAAACGGGTGAACGGCAAACTGCTCAACAGCCTGCGCAGCGTCTTTCTCTTCGTAGAGCGCCTGTGGTGGGTTGTGCTTTGAGAATCCCTTTTTAGCCGCATACTTGGCGTCTTCAGTTTGAATTCGCGCAGAGTCTCGAAGCACCACTTCGGCCAATTTTCCGGTGTACTTCGATAGGTGAATCTTTCCGCGGAAACCATCCTTGACCAGCTTTGGAATGTAACCGCAGTGATCGAGGTGTGCGTGGGTCAAAATAACGGCGCTCAACTCGGCCGGGTCAATTGGCAGCGGGGTCCAGTTTTTGAGCCTCAGCTCCTTTAGCCCCTGAAATAATCCGGCGTCAACCATTACTTTTGTCTGCCCGCAAGAAAGTAAGAATCGGCTACCGGTTACTGTTCCGGCCGCCCCCAAAAATCGAATCGAAACTTTGCTCATAGCCTGAGTCTAAGTCTGACCACCCTTAAGTGGGACACTTGAATTATGAGCAAGGTTTTTAGAAACAATTATTTCTTGGTGGGTGCGACCCTGCTCAGCCTTGCCATCGGACTTACCCTCCAATATGTAGGCAGCGAATTCTCAGGACAAGTTGCATTTGGTGTAGGCGCTTCGATTGGCCTTTACCTGTCGTCATGGCTGCTTATTAGAGCCATCAAAAATCGCGAGATGGGTAGCGACGTACTGGCGTTGATTTCAATCCTGGCCACCATGCTCACTGGCGAATGGCTGGCGGCAAGTGTGGTTTCAGTGATGCTGGCATCGGGGCGGGCCCTCGAGACGTGGGCTGAGGGCCGAGCCCAAAATCAACTCAAGGCGCTACTTGATCGAGCACCACGGGTAGCCCACGTAATTCGTGCAGATTCAGAAATTGTCGACATCGGCATCAACGATGTCCAAGTTGGCGACCGCCTTTTGGTGAGGTCCGGAGAAGTTGTTCCGATTGACGGCAAGCTCGTCAACGCGGGAACCTTCGATGAGTCAGCGCTGACCGGTGAACCCCTGCCGGTTTACCGGGCCGCTCAAGAGGCAGTTCAATCTGGTGTTCTGAACTCTGACGGGCAGGTCGAGCTAGTCACGACGGCAACCTCGGCCAACTCAACCTATTCGAACCTAATTCGGCTGGTTCAAGAAGCTCAGGCAAATACGGCCAATGGAGTGCGGGTGGCAAATCGTTGGGCGGTTGCATTCGTGCCCTTTGCAATTGGCCTATCTCTCTTGACCTGGGTCATCACCGGTGAACTATCTACGGCGGTTGCGGTAATTGTGGCTGCTACCCCGTGCCCCCTGATCTTGGCCGTGCCAGTGGCTGTTATTTCTGGCATGTCACGAGCAGCCAGTTTGGGCGCAATCATCAAGGGTGGTGCAGCGCTCGAGCAGTTGGCCCGAGCTAAAACCGTCTTGCTCGATAAAACGGGAACTCTGACCCAGGGCGGGCCTGAAATCAGCACGATTCGATTTGCCGACGGCACAGACGGTGATCTGGTTCTTAATTTGGCAGCCTCGCTCGACCAGAGCAGCCCTCACGTGGTAGCCAGGGCGCTGGTAACTGAGGCAAAGCGCCGCGGTCTCAGCCTGAGCCAAGCAACTGAAGTCAGCGAGGTGCACGGGCACGGACTCAGTGGCACAGTGCAGGGCCACCAGGTTACGGTCGGTCAGCCGAGCATCGAGCTACCCGAATGGGCCAGCCTCCAAAACGCTCTTCTGGTTGCGGTGACCGTAGACGGCAAACTATCAGCCATCATTGGCCTCGATGACCCACTTCGAGATGAATCAAAAACTACGGTTCAGAACCTTCGCAAACTTGGGGTTGACCGTGTGATTTTGGTTTCGGGCGACCGCCAAACGACTGCCACCGATGTTGGCCAGGCGGTTGGCGCTGACGAGGCCTACGGCGCTTGCAGCCCAGAGCAAAAACTTGTAATTCTGCGGAGCGAAATGTCCAACTCCAAAGGTGCCGTTATTGCTGTCGGTGACGGCATAAATGATGCTCCGGCACTTGCCGCTGCCCACGTTGGTGTGGCGATGGGTGCTCGCGGCGCCACTGCTGCCAGTGAGGCCGCCGATGTGGTGATTGTTGAGGATTCGATCAGGCACTTGGCCCTAGCAATTGATGCAGCCCAAGGTGCCAGAAAACGTGCGCTTCAGGCAGCCGGTGTTGGAATGGGCCTAGCCATGGTGGCTATGTTTGCTGCAGCCTTCGGATTTATAAATGCCACCGGAAGCGCGGTGAGCCAAGAGGCTATTGACGTTGCCGCAATCTTGTGGGCGCTGGTGCCACCCAAAAAACGCGTTTAGTCCAGCTGCACGAATTCGTCCAGCGGAGCCTTGCGACCTGCCACAACCAAGAAGTCACCGGTGTTCAAAACGGTGTCTGGGAAAGCCGGCGAATACTCACTGTCACCGTGGCTGGTTGCCACAACGGTCACGCCGTAGGTGCTGCGAATCTTCAGGTCGGCAAGGGTCTGACCGCTGAATGACTCTGGGCAAACCGCCTTGACCATTACAAAGTCTTCATCGATGTGAACATAGTCGAGAGATTCACCCGAGACCATGTGGGCCACGCGGCGACCCATCTCGTACTCTGGGAAAATCACGTGATGCGCACCAAGCTGCTGCAGAATCTTGCCGTGAGACTTTGAGTTTGCCTTGGCCCAAACCTGCTTGATACCTAGCTGCAGCAAAAGTGATGTGGTCAAAATGCTGGATTCAAGATCAGCACCGATGGCCACCACCGCTGAGTCAACATCTGCAAGACCGAGCTCTTTAAGTGTTTCTTCGTCAGTGGTGTCTGCCGTAACCACGTGGGTCAGCTGACCAGCGAGCGACTGAACCAAGCGCTCATCGGTGTCAATACCAAGAACCTGGTGACCGCCATTTACCAACTCAATCGCTAGGGCAGAACCAAATCGACCTAGGCCGATGACGGCAACGTTAGCCGCGTGAAAGCCACGCTTGCGAGTTGGTTTGTTTGACTTAGGCATTAGGCCACCTTCTCTTCAATCATTACTGTAGTTGCGCTAGCCAATTAGAGGCCTCTCGCGAGGGTATTCGAAGTGTCGTTTTGTCTTGCGGAGGGCCAGCGATGTTGCCACCACAATCGGACCTAGACGCCCAAATAGCATGAGCAGCGATAGCAAGAATTTTGCGTGATCAGGCAGTTGCATCGTGATTCCGGTTGAGAGACCGGTGGTACCGACTGCCGATACAACTTCGAACAGAATTTGGTCGAGGCTAAAGTCAGTGGTTAGTCGAAGCAAAACCGTGGCACCGATTACCACTGTTGCCGAAAGACCCACGATGGTTAGGGCCTGGCGTTGCATAGATCGAGGTAGGCGACGGTTACCGATGTTGACAGCAGCTTCACCTCGAATTTCGGTGTAGATGACGTAGAACAGGACCACGGCGGTACCAAGCTTGATACCGCCGGCAGTTGATGCACTGGCACCACCGATAAACATCAGGATGTCCATGATCAGCCACGAGCTCGGGTAAACCCCAGCCATGTCCATGGCGTTGAACCCGGCGGTTCTTGGCATAACCGCCGCAAAGATACTGTCGAGAATTTTGTCAAAGGAATTCAACGGCCCCAAGGTCTTTGGGTTATTCCATTCCAGCACGGCGATAAATACGGTTCCGACAATCAGTAGGACCAAAGTTGCCCAGAGCACGATTCTTGAGTTGAGCGACCACTGAGCCGGAAGGCCGTAGGACGATGGCAGGCCTCGGTGGGAGCGCCATTTGTCTTTGGCGCGGTCGCGGATTTCAACAATCACCGGAAAGCCCAGGCTGGCAATAATCACGGTCATAAACATCGGAATTAAAATCCAGCCGTCTCGGGCAAAGCCGATCATGCTGTCTGCGTACAGCGCGAAGCCTGCGTTGTTGAAGGCCGAGATAGCGTGAAAGGCTCCGTGACCTAAGGCTTTATCGAATTCATAGCCGTAGTGGGTGTAAAAACGAATGGCCAAGAACACAAACAACAGGCCTTGGAAGAACAGCATTAATTTGGCAATGTTCTTTAGCAATCCCTTTACGTCTGGAGCCACGGCCAGCGATGCTTCTGAGGTGGTGAGCATCTTGTTCGACAGCGAAATACGGCCATCGAGAAGGTAACCCACCAAGGTTGCAAAGCCGATGATTCCGAAACCACCGATTTGAATCAAAACAGCGATGATCCAGTCGCCGAGCTGATTCCAGTGATTCTCGACATCTAGGGTGCTAAGGCCAGTTACTGTAACGGCCGAAGTCGCCGTGAACAGGGCATCCAGAAAGGGAGTTGAAACTCCAGACTTGGTGGCTGCCGGCAGCATCAAAACAAAAGTGCCGAGAAGAATAATTACGGTAAATGCGAGTGCGACTAAGCGACTCGGTTGCAGTCTTTGGCGACTGGACATTCAGATACCTCTTCCGGAGACATCCAAAAGCCTACTCCTATGGAGCGCCTAAAGAGCCTCAGAGCCACCTTGGGGAATTGAACCCCAGACCTGCTCTTTACGAGGGAGCTGCTCTACCAACTGAGCTAAGGCGGCGCGCTGCTAATTGCAACTGAAAAAGTTTACTGCTGCGGCAGCGCTCCGATGCGTTTTAGGCGGTCAATTGCGCCATCTTCAATTGGGCTCTCCGGGCCAATCGCGACTCGCATGGCACGCAAAACAAAACGGGTTAGCGGCTGAATAATCCACCTTGGCTTGGCTTTCAGACCGAGTTCGGCTCTAAACTCTGGCCGCATCGAAACTACTGCTGCGTCGAACAGCAGGTTGTAGATGGGCTTGGCCAGACCGGGTAGTGGCGGATTCTTTATAAATTTCACAACATCGATGGTGTCTTCGGTCGCTGCCAAAATCCCGGCATCTCGGATTTCATCGATTGCCGCGGTTAGCTCAACCTGGTTCATCGGGGTGCTCTTCAAACCGAGCGGAGCAACCGAGACACTCCACTGCGAAATGTAGTTATCGGCACCCGAAGCCGCCTCACCCTTTGGAATCGGTCGTGAAGCAAACATTTCGTGCGCCACCAGAAAAGACTCCATGAAAGCAATGTGCACCCACAGCAACAAGTCTTTATCAGCAGCCCGATAATCACGCACCTCACCCGCACCGGTTTGATAACGACCAGTAACGGTTTTGTGCAGGCGGTTTACCCGCCCAGCCTCATTCATTACCGCCGCTTTTGAACCAAAGGTAGTTACCGTGAGCCAACGAATTGTTCCGGCCAGCCTGCCGAGGGGGTCCTGCTCATAACGCGAGTGATTCTTGACCCCGGTTAGTGAGCCAGGATGCAACGCCTGCATCAACAGAGCACGTATTCCACCGACCAGAGTTCCGAAATCTGCATGGACTACCCATGGGGCATCGGTCGGCACAAAGAATCCGGGTTCGTCACCAGCAGCGATTGCCTCAAGCCAAGGCGGAACACCATCTGGGTCGCCAGAGAGCAGGCGGCGAAACCGTTTGGAAAGGTTTTCTTGTAATGCATTGTTTGACAAGTAGTTGCGCCTAACCTTATTTACGACATCTCGAGAAAGAGCAACCATGAAAGAACTAGATCTAATCCAGCTTTGGGTAAAAGCCCGCAATCACATCATTGTTTCTCAACTGGCGCCAACCGCTCTGCTAATTTTTGCCATCGCAATTTTGCCAAGCATGACCATGGCCTCACTCACTCACCAGATGGCGTTCATCTTGGTACTACTCTCGAGTGGTGTTCTAGGTGCCGCAGCTCAGATTTCTTCGGCAAATGAAGCCACCGCCATTGCACACGACCTGCGCAACCTCGAATCAAAATCTGCTGTTTCAGCACGGATTGGGGCAACCGCACCGTGGCTTGCAATCGTTAAGTTTGGTACCCCGGCAATTTTCACACTCACCTACATCGCAATTTTGATGCAGCTTTTCTTGGGCTACATGCGCTACTAATCAATACGACAGAAACCCCCGACCTCGGTTGAAAAACCAAAAGTCGGGGGTTTCTTTTTGTCTTAGTGCTGGACCGCCTTGCCAATTGCGGCGCCGGTCATTGAGCGAACCTCAAGTTCGGCGTACTTAGCGGTGTTGTTCTCGTTGGAGGTGATGGTGCCCAACCAACCCATAAAGAAACCGAATGGGATTGAAACAATACCCGGGTTATTCAATGGGAAGTAGTTGAACTTCACACAGTCAACAGCGTCCGGCAAACACTTAATAAAGCTGGTCTCGGCACCCGATACGTTGCCTGAGAACACCAACAGAACCAGCGCCATGCCAAGGCCGCCGTAAATTGCCCAGACTGCTCCGCGAGTATTGAATCGCTTCCAGAATAGTGAGAACAGCACGGCAGGCAGGTTAGCCGATGCCGCGATGGCAAAGGCAATAGCCACCAGGAAGGCAACGTTCAAGCCCTGCGCACCGATTGCCAGAACAATCGAAACCGCACCAATCAAAATGGCTGCAATTCGAGCCACGTTGACCTCTTTTTTAGGGTCAACGTTGCCCTTCTTGATCACGTTGGCATAGAAGTCATGCGCAAACGATGACGAGCTGGCTAGGGTCAATCCAGCCACCACAGCCAAGATGGTCGCGAAGGCAATTGCACCGATAATCGCGAGCATGGTTGCACCGCCGGTTTCGCCGGCTATGTTTGTGCCCAGTTCTTTTGCCAGCAGAGGTGCGGCTAGGTTGCCGCCCTTGTCAGCCTCTTTGATTGCCGTGGACCCCACCAAAGCGGCAGCGCCAAAGCCTAGGGCAATAGTCATCAGATAGAACACACCGATGTTTCCGATTGCCCAGTTAACCGAGGTGCGGGCCGCTTTTGCCGTTGGCACGGTGTAGAAGCGGATGAGAATATGAGGCAGACCTGCGGTTCCGAGAACCAAAGCCAAACCAAGTGAAATTAGGTCCAGCTTGTTCATCAGGGTCTTGAATGGGTCACCCTCAACCTCAACGCCATACTTATTGCCCGGGTTCAACAACTCTGGGTTGCCGCTGAGTTTTTGCGCCTGACCAAGCATCGCGCTGATATCAAAGCCAAAGCGGGCCAGCACCATGATGGTCAAGACCGTGGCACCAATCATCAGCAGGAATGCCTTGACGATTTGCACGTACGTGGTGCCCTTCATGCCACCCACAGTTACGTAAACAATCATCAAAATGCCAACCACACCGATAATCAGGTTTTTGGCTGCCGTGTCAGTTGGGTCAATTCCTAGCAGCAGCGCAACCAGGCTTCCGGCACCGACCATTTGGGCCAGTAGGTAGAAGATTGAGACCACAACGGTTGAGGCCGAAGCTGCTGAGCGCACTGGGCGCTGCTTCATTCGGAAAGCAACTACGTCACCCATCGTGAAGCGGCCGGAGTTTCTAAGCGGCTCGGCAACCAGCAGCAGGGCCACCAGCCAGGCAACCAAGAAGCCGATTGAATACAAGAAACCGTCGTATCCGGCGAGCGCAATCATTCCAGCAATTCCAAGGAACGAGGCCGCCGACATGTAGTCGCCGGCAATGGCCAGGCCATTTTGGAAACCTGAGAACGATGCTCCGCCGTCGTAGAAGTCCGAGGAGTTCTTCTTGTTTGACTTACCCGCCCGAATTACCAGGACCAGCGTGAAGAGTACGAAGACAACAAACAGGATTGTGGAGAGAGTTGTCGAGTTCATGCTTTGTGCCCAATCTGCTCGTTGATCTTGTCTCTCAGCGAGTCAGAAGCAGCATCGAGGTGCTTACTGGAGTGGCGCTCGTAAAGCCAAGCAATAAAAAAGGTTGATGCAAACTGCAAAACGCCAAGGATGATGGCGATGTTTATGTTGGGTGCCACCTCTGTGCTTACCCAATCACGGGCAAACGCTGTGAGGAGGATGTAACCGAAATACCAAACCAGGAAGGCTACTGTGACCGGAAACGCGAAGCCGCGGAACCGACGCTTTAGATCCTGGAATTCGGGGCTGGCCTGAGTTTCGGCCCAAACCCTTTCATTCTCTGAAGATCCCAATTGAACTCCAATGTCCAAGAAATCACGCCGAGGCATCTTTGCCAGAGCGTAGGGTGCTGGGGCACTCTAGCCTGAGCCTATCCAAAATTGGAAAAGATTTTTACAAAATCTGTTTAGGTAACAATTTCGTTATCGATTAGCAATTTGGGTCTTCGGTTGGCACTACATCCTTGATGAAATAGCCATCAACCACCTGCTCAATACAGGTGCTGCCCTGACCGTAAGCGGTGTGACCCTCACCATTCCAAGTGATTAGCTGGGCGTTTTCAAGAACCTCGTTGGCAAGTGCAACGGCATCGGTGTACGGGGTTGCCGGGTCACCGGTGGTGCCGATTACCAGGATGGTTTTAGAACCTGAAGCAGCGTAGCTGTCTGGGCGGTCGGCAACCGGAATCGGCCAGACCTCGCAGCCCAGCGCGCCGTTTTGCCAGTACCTGCCGAACACACTGCTGGCTTCCAGAGCAATAGCGTTTTGAGCGGCCATAGAAGCTGCGTCACTGGCAGATCTAGAATCCAGGCATGAGATGGCAATATTGGCTTCCATCTGGTTTGAGCCATACTGGCCGTTCTCGTCGCGTTCGTTGTAGGTGTCAGCCAACAGGATGAACGTTGTGCCGTCACCAGCCTTTAGCTCACTGAACGCCTGACTCAAATAGGGCCAGTAACCCTGACTGTAAAGCGGCATAATCATGCCGGTGATGGCTCCCCAAATGGTCAGCTCTCTACCGTCTTGAGTTGCAACCGGATTCTTCTCAAGCTTTAGCAAGAGTGCCGAAATCTGACTCAGTGCCGAACTCATGCTCCCGGTAAAAGGGCAGTCCGATGTTTCCAGGCAATCGGCGAGAAAGTTCTTGAGAGCTTGATCAAAACCAATTAGCTGCCCGATGCTCTGTTCTTCGTCCGATTTGGTCGGGTCAATAGCTCCGTCCAAAACCATCCGACCAACCCTGGCTGGATACAGTTCGGCATAGGTGGCACCCAAGAAGGTTCCGTAGCTGAAACCCAGGTAGTTGATTTGCTCTTCGCCAAAAACCGCTCGCAAAATGTCCATGTCACGAGCCGCCGAGACAGTATCGATGTATGCCAGCTCTGGGCCGGTGTTAGCCAAGCAGGCGTCGGCAAAAATCCGGTAGGCCTGACGAGTTAGCGCAATGTCCTCGGCACTGTTGAGTTCGGCATCATTTTGGCCGTACAAGAGGTCATCGGTGTCTTTGGCATTTAGGCATTTGACCGTGGGCTCGCTGGCACCAACACCGCGTGGGTCAAAACCCACAAGGTTGAAACTGTTGCGGAGGGTATCGGTGCCCAGCTGCTCTGCCGAATTCATAATCCAGCTGTAGCCAGAACCACCCGGACCACCTGGGTTGAAGATGATCGAACCGAGAGATTCGGCTTGGTCGGCTTTGCGATAGGCAACTGCCAGAGTTAGTGAACCGGCTGATGGGTCTTGCCAGTTGAGCGGAACCTCAACCTCTCCGCAATAGGTTTGCTCGCCACCGCACGCTGACCAACTGACCGATTGGGTATAGAAACTTTTTAGATCTGCCGATATCGATGGGTCATCAAGTGGCTCAGGACCCTGAACCGGAGCGGCACAGCCGGTCAGCAACATCACCGAGGCAACTGCAGCGGTAAGCAGCTTTCGGAACCTTGGCACTAGACACCCTTTCGACGGAGAGCCACGGCCAGTGCCTCTAGGGCCATCAAGTCACGGACATTCGAGTCGATGCGAATTCTCGCGGTAGCGATTGCTTCGAGTTTTTTAATCGTTTCGGCACTCGTAGTTGAGTTTGCAACCTCGGTCACACCCGGGCGCATCTCTTCATTAACCAGAGGAACGTTTGCTGAAATCTGCAGTGTCAGAATGTCTCGGTATAGCGACATTAGGTCTACCAAAATACGATCTAGGCCATCGCGCACACTTCGAGTTGCACGACGCTTTTGGCTTTCTTCCATGGCCTTGAGGTCAGACTTTAGGTTATTCGGAATAGCATCGCCCGGCTGCAACCCGAGCGACTTGAGCATGGCGGCCTTTTCTTCGGCATCTCGCTCAACCGTTAGGGCCTCGGCATCTTTTTTAGCAATTTCAAGCCAACGTTCGGCCGTGTTCACAGCTGATGTGACACCGGTAATGGTCAGTGCCGCCATCAGAGTTTCGCGACGCCGACTTCTGGCCTCGCTGCTGGTTGCCAAACGGCGTGCCATACCGATGTGGCTTTGGGCCTCGGCAGCCACCTGATGGGCCAACTTGGCATCAATTCTATTGCCCTCGATGAGCAGACGTGCAACCTCTTCAATTGCCGGAACCTTGAGCCCAACGCGGCGCACGCGCGAGCGAATGGTCGGAAGCATATCTGCTTCAGACGGTGCGCAAAGTAGCCAGATGGTTCCAGCAGGCGGCTCTTCGAGTGCCTTCAAAAGCACGTTGGAAGAACGCTCCTGCATTCGGTCGGCGTCTTCAATCAGCATGATTCGAAGCTTGCCGAGCGAACCACCAAACTGTGAATTAGCAACCAGTTCTCGAACCTCATCAATCGAGATGACCACGCGCTCAGTGGCTAGTACAGAAATATCTGGGTGGCTACCCGCAGCGGCCATCACGCAACTTTTACACTGACCGCAACCGTCATCGGGGCACAGCAGAGCAGCAGCAAAGGCGTGGGCCAGATTTGATCTACCCGAACCTGGCGGGCCCGTCATTAACCAAGCGTGGTGCACGCCCTGGCTCTTGTGCTCAACCGCTTGCTGAAGTTGACCGACAGCCTCGGGCTGACCCAAGAGATCACGCCAGACCGGCTTAAAGTCTTGAGTTTGAGTCATCTACTGAGCCAAAAGTTGGTCTACGCGGGCACGGATACTGGTTTGCATTTGCTCAACGGTTTGGCTGGCATCAACCACAAAGAATCGTTCCGGCTCAGCCGCAGCTAGGTCTAGAAACGACTGGCGGACAGCTTCAAAGAACTCGATTTTTTCGCGCTCGAGTCGGTCCGGCTCCTGGCCGGTTTGGTTGCGGCGTAGGCCAGCAGCGCTGGCATCAAGATCTAGCAAAATAGTCAGGTTTGGCAAGAGGCCATCTGTGGCAAAAAGTGAAAGATCGCGAACCTGCTGAGCTTTGAGATCGCGGCCGGCACCCTGATAGGCAACCGATGAGTCTAGATACCGATCGGTGATGACTACCTGCCCGGCTTCTAGTGCAGGGCGAACTTTGGTTGCGACATGGTGGGCGCGGTCTGCGGCGTAAAGCAGGGCCTCAGCGCGTGGAGCAACATCACCCTTGCGGTGCAGCAGAAGGTGACGAATTTCTTGACCCAGCTCTGTGCCACCGGGTTCAAAAGTGCGAACAATTTCATGACCGAGGTCACGCAAGTGTTGTTCAAGCAAGTCGGCCTGAGTGGACTTGCCGACCCCGTCAATGCCCTCGAAAGAAATAAACCAACCCGGCATTACTTCTTCTTTCGCGTTCCGGCCTTTACAACCTTGGTTGTGCTCGCGATCTTTTTCTTTGGCTTGCCAGCTTTGGCTGGTGCCTCACCCGGCTCGAGGCCAAGCTTTTCTCGACGAATCGCCAACAGCTCAAACGCAGTATCGGCAGACATCTCTTCAAGATTTTCATCCTTCGGAACAGTTGCGTTCACAGCGCCATCGGTTACGTAGAGACCGAATTGGCCAGTCTTGGCGAATACCGGCAAGCCCGACGCTGGGTCTTCGCCAAACTCCTTGAGCGGTGTTGCCGCGGTACGACGGCCTCCGTACTTAGGCTGGGCAAAAATCTCGAGCGCTCCGGCTAGGTCGAGAGAAAATAGCTGATCCTCAGAGGCCAGCGAACGCGAGTCCTTGCCCTTCATTAGATACGGGCCAAATTTTCCGTTTTGAGCCGTGATTTCGGTTCCAGATTCTGGGTCCACCCCGATGGTGCGAGGCAGCGATAGCAGCGCAATTGCATCTTCAAGCGTCAAGGTCTCTGGACTCATGGTCTTGAACAGCGATGCGGTTTTTGGCTTCGCAGCGTGCTCGTCATCCAGGGTTACGTATGGGCCGTAGCGGCCATCCTTGAACAAAATGTTGAAACCGGTAGAAGGGTCAACGCCCATAACGCGGTCGGTAATCACCGGTGCATCGATGAGCTGCTGGGCCTTTGCCGGGGTTAGCTCATCGGGTGCTAGACCCTCTGGGATGTTCACGATACGACGGCCGTTTTCGTCGGCGCCTTCAGCTTCTGGTGACCCCATTACCTCGATGTAAGGACCGTACTTGCCGGTACGAAGCGTGATGTCTGGGCCGATTGAGATTGAGTTGATGGCTCTAGGGTCGCTATCGCCAAGGTTCTCAACCGTTGGGCGCAAGCCTTCAGTTGATCCGCCACCGAAGTAGAACTGCTTGAGCCAGTCACTTCGATCAAGTTCACCCGACGCAATGCGGTCTAGGTCCTCCTCCATCTGGGCGGTGAAGGCATAGTCAACTAGGTTGCCAAAGTTTTCTTCGAGGAATCGAGTAACTGTGAACGCAATCCACTCGGGAACCAACGCCTGACCGCGCTTTGAAACGTATCCCTTGTTGATGATGGTCGAAAGGATCGCGGCATAAGTTGACGGTCTGCCGATTCCGTCTTCTTCAAGCGCCTTAACCAAAGATGCTTCAGTGAAGCGAGGTGGAGGTGAAGTCTGGTGGTCTTTAGCCACAACATCGATGGCCTTCAAAGCCTGACCGACAGTTAGGTTCGGCAGCTTCGACTCTTTTTCATCGCCGTCGCCATCTCGAGATTCATCCTGGCTTTCCTCATAGGCGGCCATGAATCCGCGGAAAATTACAACTGTTCCCGAGGCGGTAAATTCAGCCGCTGTGCCACCCGAAATCGGTGTGACGCCAATTTTTGCGGTGGTGGTCGAGACCTTGGCGTCTTGCATCTGTGATGCAACAGTGCGCTTCCAGATCAGGTCGTAAAGATCAAAAGCACGGCCACTCAAGACGCTGGCTAGCTCAGATGGGTGCTTGAAAACCTCACCGGCAGGACGAATAGCCTCGTGGGCCTCTTGAGCATTTTTAGATTTACCCTGGTAGACGCGCGGCTTGTCTGGAACGTACTCAGCACCAAACATTTTTGAGGCCTGGCTGCGAGCTGCATTGATGGCCTGGGTCGAAAGCGTTGGAGAGTCGGTACGCATGTAGGTGATGTGACCGTCTTGATACAGCGACTGCGCGGTATCCATGGTCTGCTTTGCCGACATACGGAGTTTGCGGGACGCTTCTTGCTGAAGGGTCGAGGTGGTGAACGGTGCTGCCGGACGACGAGTGCTGGCCTTTGATTCAACCGACGAAACCGAGATTTTGGCGGTACCGGCCTTGACCGATTCGGCGAGCGCCTGAGCCTGGTCAGCACCCAAGAGAAGTACATCTGCCGTTAGCTGACCGGCATCGTTAAAGCTCTGACCGGTAGCAATGCGCTTTCCATCGATGCTCTGAAGCTTGGCAACGAATTGAGGTTCTCCGGCTACCTGCGAGTCAAAGGTTGCCTCAACGTCGTTATACGAAGCCGAAACAAAGGCCATGCGCTCTCGCTCACGCTCAACCACCAGGCGCATTGCTGGCGACTGAACTCGACCCGCACTTAGGCCACGGTTGATCTTGCGCCAAAGAATCGGTGAAATCTCATAACCGTATAGGCGGTCGACTACACGACGGGTTTCTTGGGCCTGAACCAGGTTGTCATCTACCGCGCGGGTGTGCTCAAGTGCAGATTGAATAGCCTCTTTGGTGATTTCGTGAAACACCATGCGCTTGACAGGAACTTTTGGTTTCAAAATTTGAAGCAAATGCCACGCGATGGCCTCACCCTCGCGGTCTTCATCGGTAGCGAGATAGAGCTCCTCAGCGCCAACCAGAGCCTTTTTTAGGTCTGAGACAGTTTTGCTTTTGCCTGGTGAAATTGCGTAGTACGGCTCAAAGTCGTTTTCGATGTCAATCGAAAACTTGGCTAGGGAGCCCTTCTTTTTGTCTGCTGGCAAGTCCTTAGGGTCGACAAGATCACGGATGTGGCCGATTGAAGCCAAGACCGTGTAGTCGTTGCCTAGATACTTTGAAATCGTTTTGGCCTTAGCCGGCGACTCAACGATTACCAATTTGTGGCTAGCAGCCAAATGATGCTCCTCTTTATATGCAGTTCAGGTTCAATAACTTGGACCCGCCCTTGCCTTTGCGGTTAGAACTATACCTAACCCATCAAGGTGGGCAGAAATCATTACCTCGAGTCCGACAATACGACACTCATCAACAATCGCCATATTCTTTAGTGCAATCTCATTTGCTTCAACGCAAGGAAAACCGGTGGTTAAACCCCTGAGGGCATCGGTTGCCGCAATCGCCATCGCCTCAGTTGCCGCCTGCAATCGGTTCTGATTTAGCACGTTGTGGGCAACAATTTGCATTCCGCCAAACAGAGCGGTCGAAGCAACCACGGCAGCCAACGCCAGAATAGTTCCTGACCCGCGATCGGTTTTCACAATCCATTCCTTCGGGCACACTGCGTTTCAGAAAGGCTGAACATAGATTCGGGAACATTCATCAACTGGACCTCTTTATAGGCGGTCACACAGAGCAGCTCCCCCGCCTCGCTCGGCTCGATGCGGACACCGCTTTGATCAAAGGCTTCGATGAGCTGCGCTGGATCTTCTCCGCGCGCCAAGGCCCTGGATGCCGTGGCGGCCAGTGAAACCAAATTTATGCGCTCCATTTGAAGCCCTAGGCCACCGATGGTGACCGACATCACCAGCGCAAGTGCCGGCAACGCCAGTGCAAACTCAGCGGTAACCGAACCTCGATCATTCGGCTGACTGACCATTTGGATTGGTGAAGGTAAGGGCACTTCTGACCAAATCAAAAAGGATGGTTTTCACCTCTTCGCTTCGCATGATTACCACCAGCATTCCCGCAAAGCCAACCGCCGCCATCGTAGCGATTGCGTACTCAGCGGTTGCGGCTCCGGTTTCGTCCTTGAGTACCCGAATTAGTGCTTTCATCTCTTCTCCTTTATTTATGTGTGGGTGAGCATGCCGATTGCCATTGGAGCAACGGCCAGTAAGACAAATGCCGGCAGCGTCAGCAAACCAAGGGGCAACATCAGGCGAATTTGTAATTTGCTAATGGCTTGCGCCTGATGGTTTCGGTGAGCTGCCCGAATTGCTTGCGCTGCATCAAGCAGCAGGCCTCTAATTGAACTTCCGGTCTGATGGGAAAGCGCCCGGCATTCCTCGAGTGAAGCCTCGGCCTCTGGGTCGGGGGCTCCGATTCCCTTTAGTGACCGAGCTTCGGATTCAGCTCTTTCTGGGCTAAGACCGGCGCTCAGCCCGATGGCAACGGCATCGAGAAAAGCCCCCGCATCACTGTATTGAGGGCGAGCCTTTTCGAGAAGGTTTTGCACCCACATTTGCCCAACTATCAAAAGGGCGATTCCGACCAGAAACGACAGAAACCCAAGAATTGATCCGGTGATGGAGCCAATTGGATTCAGCCCGATCAGCTGGCCGATTACCAAAGCCGCAAAAGGCAAACCCATGATCAGCTTGGCGGTTGCTCTGGGCGCCGCATAGGCCAATTGAATGCTAGTCGCCTGCGACTGTTGAGACTCAATCACCTCGGCCAGCCGCAGCAGGGTTGGCGTGGGTGACCCTCCGAGGCGATTGGCCAACTCCCAGGTAAGTTCAAAACGCTCGGCCACATCGGGGTGGAATTTGGCGATGTCTTGCTCGAGATGCCCACGCGCTTGACGCGCCGGAACACCCGCCGCCAACAGGCTGGCCAACTTTCGAATGACCTCAGTTGTGCGATCAGGCTGGTGCTCGAGAGCCCCAGCTGCCGGCGGGATTGGCTTTCCCAAGAGTTTAGAAATCACGAGGTACCACCTGGAGGGACCGGCCAGCATCGATGGAAAAAGCGCCAATGGACGACACAACCCTGGAATTGACCTGAATTACCCACGAAAATGCCGATTGCACCGACTGAACAAAGCCTTCGCGGTCAAGCGTGCTTGCAGCACCGCCCGCCAAACCACCAGCCGAAACAATGGACTGCAGGCGAGAAGGTACATCTGCGATTGAATTTGCGTGGATGGTAGCGCCGGCGCCACTGTGGCCAGTGTTCATGGCCTGAAGCAGAGTCAGCAGTTCAATGCCACGCACCTCACCAATGGCCAGCCGATCTGGGCGCATGCGCAGCGCTTCACGAACTAATCGATCTAGGT
The DNA here is from genome assembly GCF_026000575.1 of Rhodoluna sp. KAS3. Taxonomy (NCBI): domain Bacteria; kingdom Bacillati; phylum Actinomycetota; class Actinomycetes; order Micrococcales; family Microbacteriaceae; genus Rhodoluna; species Rhodoluna sp. KAS3. The sequence continues at coordinate 1,080,492 of NZ_AP026910.1, forward strand.
TGACCTCACCCTTGCCCTCAATATTGGCCTGCCGAGTTTGAAGCGAGACAAAGTTTGGGGTGGGCAGGCCAATCTCGGCGACGTCTTCGAGCGCAATCACGCGCTCGGCGACGCATTCGGCCAAAAGGGCACGCAGCAGGGTGGTTTTGCCGCTACCGGTTGGCCCGGCGATCAGAAAATTTTGCCTGGCCGCCAGCATTTGCCGAAAAAATCCGAGTTCACGTAAGCCGAACATGCCAAAGTCGGCTAGCTGATCGAGACCAAACAAGCGCTCGCGATGAATACGAATTGATAGGTGCGTTTTGGGATTGCAAACCGATCCGATTGCAGCGTGCACGCGAATGCCGTCTATCACGACGTCGGCAAAGGGGTTGGCTTGGTCTACGTGGCGCCCGCCGAGACCAATAATTTGCTGGGCTAGCGCCGCGAGCTGGCCTTCAGATTGAAAGGGGCTGACCACTGATTCAAGAGCCCGCGATGACCTCTGAACCCAGACCTGTTGATAACCGTTGACCAAAATGTCGGTGACCCCCGGCATAGTCAGTAGCGAATCAAGTTGGGGCCCAAGGCTTTGAAAGGTCATGGCACCAGCCTGATTTGCCAACCTACTTTATTGGGTGGTGGCGGCAAATCTGTGCATAACCATGGCACAGCTCAAAAGAAACACGGGGGCTGCCGAATGACCGTTAAATTAGGGGGCCCCAGGATCTTGGGGGAAGTTCCTGGGGCCAGGCGATACCTGATTGGGGGAATCGGTATCGCAGGTTAGGTTCTAGACCTAACGGATAAATAATAATCGGTTTCCCTCTTGTTTCATTCCCATCGAAACAGAAAATTTTATTTTTATGGCAGGATAACGACAAGGTATTCAAAATAAAGGACAAAGATGTCTCAAGAAATCGACAACCTACTCAGCGAAACTCGCCATTTTACGCCAACCCCTGAGTTTCAGAAGCAGGCCAACGCCCAGCCCGAACTGTATGAACAAGCCAAGGCCGACCGCCTAGGTTTCTGGGCCGAGCAAGCCAACAACCTCCACTGGCACGAACCATTTACGCAGGTTTTGGACTGGTCAAACCCTCCATTTGCGCGCTGGTTTCACGACGGCAAGATAAACATCTCTTATAACTGCCTTGATCGCCACGTTCTAGCCGGAAACGGCGACCGCGTTGCCCTCTACTTTGAAGGCGAACCAGGCGACACCAAGGAATTCACCTACGCCCAGCTAACTGAAGAGGTCAAGAGGGCCGCAAACGTCCTTATCGGTTTGGGCATCAAACCGGGCGACCGCGTTGCTATCTATATGCCGATGATCCCTGAGGCAATCATCGCAATGCAGGCCGTTGCCCGTATCGGTGCCGTTCACTCAGTAATTTTCGGCGGTTTCTCTGCAGAATCTCTTCACACGCGCATCGAAGACGCCCAGGCCAAACTTGTTATCACCGCGGACGGTGGGTACCGCAAGGGCCGCGCCAGCGCGCTGAAGCCGGCGGTTGACGAGGCTCTCGGCGGGGGCAAGTGCCCATCGGTGAAAAATGTTTTGGTGGTCAAGCGCACCGGCCAAGAAGTTGGCTGGGTAGAAGGCCGCGACCTCGACTGGGCTGAGTCACTTGGCAAGGCCGAGCCAGAGCATGAAGCTCAGGGGTTTGAGGCCGAGCACCCGCTCTTTATTCTTTACACCTCTGGCACCACCGGCAAGCCAAAAGGTATTTTGCACACCACCGGTGGCTACCTAACTCAAGCCGCGTACACCCACAAGAACGTCTTTGACCTGCATGCTGACACCGATGTCTACTGGTGCACGGCAGACATCGGCTGGATTACTGGCCACAGCTATGTGACCTACGGCCCGCTGGCCAACGGCGCAACCCAGGTAATTTACGAAGGCACCCCTGAGAGCCCAGATTGGGGCCGCTGGTGGAGCATCGTAGAAAAATACAGGGTCTCAATTCTCTACACCGCCCCGACCGCAATCCGCAGCTTCATGAAGTTGGGTAGCCAAATTCCGAAGCAGTATGACCTCAGCACCATCAGGGTTCTGGGCTCGGTTGGTGAACCAATCAACCCTGAGGCATGGATGTGGTACCGCAACGTGATCGGTGGCGGCAGCGCCCCGATTGTTGACACCTGGTGGCAGACCGAAACAGGTGCGATCATGATCTCACCGCTACCGGGTATCACAACACTAAAACCGGGTTCAGCCCAGCGCGCTCTGCCGGGCGTGAGCATTGCGATTTTGGATGACGACGGCAACGAACTCGGAAACGGTCACGCCGGCCTGCTAACCATCACCGAACCGTGGCCATCAATGCTGCGCGGAATTTGGGGCGACCCTGACCACTACAAAGAAACCTATTGGTCAAAGTTCAAGAACATCTACTTTGCCGGAGACGGCGCGAAGTTTGATGACGAGGGTGACCTCTGGTTGCTTGGCCGAGTCGACGACGTGATGAACGTCTCTGGCCACCGCCTGTCGACTGCCGAAATTGAATCAGCCTTGGTCTCGCACCCGTTTGTGGCTGAGGCAGCTGTGGTTGGCGCTAAGGATGAGACAACTGGCCAGGCCGTTGTTGCCTTTGTGATTTTGCGCCAAAACCAATTGGCCAACGCAGGCACAGATGCCGATGTGAGCAAAATCTTGCGCGACCACGTGACCCACGAAATTGGCCCAATCGCCCGCCCTCGAACCATCATGGTGGTGGCCGAACTGCCAAAGACGAGGTCCGGAAAGATCATGCGCAGATTGCTTCGCGATGTGGCTGAAGACCGCCCAATCGGTGACGTTACTACGCTGGCAGACACAAGCGTGATGGACATCATCAGCGGTAAAATCGCCGGAGGCGCGAACGACTAGCAAGTCGCTACAATAAATGTCGAAGCCCCCAGCTCACTCTCTCTGTGCTGGGGGCTTCTCAAGTAATAAGAATCTAAACCAAGTTCAGAAATCTCGCCGACCGATCAGGCACTATGCTTTTGTGATGATTGCCAAATCAAGCCTATCTTTAGCATTAATTCTGCTCTTTTCATCGCTCTGTTCTCCTGCCACCGCATCCGACTTATCCATCATTGATGCGGAAATTCTTAGTGAGTCAGTTCCGCAAGATTTAGACTACCTATCCCATTCCGAAGGTTTTCCTGCAGCCACGGGCGTTGAGAATGTCAAATTGGGTAAATCTGGTGCCGGTCAAGTCGCGGCAACTATCACGATGCGTGACACTGAAGGTCATGAGACTGAATTTTCAATGGCTCCTGTGGGTCTTGGTAAAAGTTTTGCTGAAGGACAAGGCATTGCAACGAGCACAGACCTTGGCGGTGGTGTGACGCATGTAGCTGAAAGCGAAGGTTCAACATTTAGATTTCTGGCAGAGAGCGACTCGATTGCCTCGGCCCGAAGCATTAATTACGAAATCACCTTGCCGAAAAACACATATTTACTCGAGCTGGTTACAGGTGAGTATCAAATTCTCGACCCATTAGGTGAATACTTCGGGACACTATCCAAACCCTGGGCAATAGATGCAAACGGGGTTCGTTATGAGTCAAGATTTGACATGAAAAATGGCACACTAACTCAGATAAATCAAATACCTCAGTCTGCCGAAGCGCCAATTTTAACTGACCCGTCTTGGTCCTACCAGATGGATTTTTCCCAGCACATCGAATCAGATGGTTCGACGGGAATTCCCCCTACGATTTATTACTCCAAGCGAAGCCCTCTCTACGTGACTTCCCTATTGAAGAAATGTCTTAACTGCTATTTTCCCGTCTCGGGCGCCCCTTCAACCTACCCTTACGTAGGTCAGGTAATGCCTCTGTACGTGCTAAATCCAGTGTTATTTGGCTTAGTAACTTACAACATGAAGGTTAAAGTAACTCGAACATTCAATTACGGTTGGGAGTTTGCCGCAATGTCGGGCCACGTAGATGGCATTGGATCGACAATTAAGTTTTTGTGGTACCCAGATGCCTACGAAAGGTTACACCTCAAGGTATCGGCCTACATCGTGGAGGAAAACCCGATTGATATGCCGTTCACAAGCCTTGAATTTGACCAGAACCTCTACAGAAATGAGGCTCGTGCAACTTGGCAAAGCTTTTTCAACGCGGTGACTTAGGGGGCCTTCTTGAAATCATTCGTGCAGTTAATCCTTGCGCAATTTGTAAGCTACGGTTTCACGATATCTTTGTTCGGTAAGGGCAAACCATGGGGTATTGAACTAGGCACCAACTTAATGTTTTGGGCGTTATTTTCACCCGCAATACTTGTTTACTTAACGTTGGCGAGCCTCATCGTTACCCGCGTTTCTGAATCAACGATAAGCAATTCGAAACCAGTATTACTTCTTCAGATCTGCGCTTATGGGCTGTTCGGCGCCTTGGGTGTTTATGCTCTCGGCTTCACGATTTTCTCGTGGCTTTTTGACGAGTCCTACTCAAACTTCACTATCGCTGATTTGTGCTTTGTGATGCTCATACCTGGGTCCAGTTTCTTGATAACTAAGCGATTCTCGAGACACCTCTTACCCACCAAAGCGAGACAAAACGATTTCAGTGAATAGATTTAGCAACTTGCTTAGGGTCACTTAAATTCAGCGATGAGTTCTACTTCAACAGCTGAATCAAGCGGCAATACCGGCACACCAACGGCTGATCGAGCGTGCACTCCAGCGTCGCCGAAGACCTCGCCCAAAAACTCGCTGGCGCCATTAATTACGCCAGGCTGTCCGGTGAATTCAGGCACCGATGCCACAAAGCCAACAACCTTAACGATTCGAGTTACACGGTCAAGGTCACCGATAGCCAACTTGAGGGCAGCAAGCGCGTTAAGGGCGCACAAACGCGCAAGGTCCTTAGCCGCAGCTGGATCAACCAACCCCTCGGTTTCGCCAACCTTTCCGGCGGCAGGCAATTTGCCGTCAACAAAAGGCAATTGACCTGAGGTGAAGCATAGATTTCCGGTAACAACCGAAGGCACATAGGCTGCCACCGGCAGCGCAACGGCAGGTAGCGGGTAGCCAAGTTCAATTAGTCGGGCTTCAATACGTGACATTACTTAGACTCCTCGGCGATTGGGCGCTTGAAAAACGCGATGTTGCCGCCCATGTTGTTGGCAACAATCTGAACCAACTCCCAGCCTTCAGAACCCCAGGTGTTCAAAATCGCAGTTTCTTTGTGTAGCAACAAAGGGGTGGTTATGTACTCCCACTTCAACATTTACAGAGTCCTCTCAGGTGATGTCCGGTAACCTAGAGTTTATGTCTGGTTCACAGAACAAGTCCGAATCTAAAACGAGCGGCATCCTAAAATTTACCGGTTTGTCAGCCCTAGTTGGCGTACTTGGAGTCCTTCTTTTGGCTCCAATTGGCCTAGTTGGTGGCTCAGCTGCCACAACTGGCCTCAACCTCTTTGAGAACCTGCCAACCTACCTAAAGCCAGTCACTGGCTCGCAGGCGTCTACCCTTTATGCCAACGACGGCGATGAAAAAGTCGTGGTGGCAAATTTCTACCACGAGAACCGAATCTCGATCTCTTACAACGAAATGTCAACCAACATCCGCAATGCGGTTGTAGCCACCGAAGACCCTCGATTCTTCGAGCACGGTGGCGTTGACTGGCTTTCCCTAGCGCGCGCTACAGCAACCAACGCAATCTCTGCCGGAAACGGCCCTGGTGGTTCGACCATCACCATGCAGTACGTCAAGAACTCGCTTGTCGAGGCAGCCAACTTGGCTGGTGACAAAGAGGCCATCGCGGCGGCAACCACCGCCAGCGGCATCGAAGGTATTGCCCGAAAGTTCAAAGAAATCCGGATGGCGATTGCGCTAGAGGGTGTTTCGACCAAGCAGGACATCCTGGCTGGTTATTTGAATCTGTCATTCTTTGGCAACCAGATCAACGGTATTGAAGCCGCGTCAAACTATTACTTTGGCGTCAAGGCCAGCGAACTAAACATTCCTCAGGCAGCACTTCTGGCGGGTATGTTGAAGTCACCGAACGACTACAAGCCTGACGAAGAAGGCAACCTCGAGCGCGCCAAGGGCCGCCGCGACTACGTTATCGACAACATGGCCGCCGAGGGTTACATCACCGGTGCCGAGGCTGACGCAGCAAAGGCCACCCCGATTGAGGTCAACCTGACCCACACCCCTAGCGGTTGTGAGGCCAACCAGACCACCGCGTTTTTCTGTGACTTCACCGTCTGGACCATTCGAAACAATGTCGAATTTGGCGCCACCCCAGAGGACCGCGAGAACCTGCTTCGCCGCGGTGGCCTTCAGATTTTCAGCACCCTAGACCTCGATGCCCAAACTGCCGCACATGAGGCAACTATGACATGGGCGCCTTACGACGACCCGAGCCAGATTGGTTCGGCAACGGTTTCGGTTCAGGCCGGTACCGGTCGAATTTTGGCAATGGCCGAAAACCGAGTTTTTGACCAGACCCAAAGCGATGAGCTTGGCCACACCTCGGTCAACTACGCGACCGACCGCGAATACGGCGGTTCATCGGGCTTCCAAACCGGATCTACCTACAAGGTGTTCACCCTGGCACAATGGCTTACCGCCGGGTTCCACCTCAACGACCACGTTGACGGCCGAGTCAAAGAATGGGGTCCGGGAGACTTCTCAGCACGCTGTGGTGGCGTGGGCGGAACCTGGAAGCCCAACAACATCGTCAAGGAACCTGAAGACCTAACCGTTGTCCAGGCCACCACCATGTCGGTTAACACCGCATACGTTGACATGGCCAGCCAGCTTGACCTGTGTGATATTCGCGACACCGCGGCACGCTTTGGTGTGCACCGAGCCGATGGCGCCGAGCTTAGCTACGTGCCTTCATCAGTGATTGGTGTAAACGAAATTGCGCCGCTGACTATGGCAGCCGCCATGGCCGGTATTGCTAACAAGGGCGTTTACTGCTCGCCGGTTGCGATTGACCGAATTGTGATTCGCGAGACTCAGGCCGAACTTAAGGTACCAACCAGCGATTGTTCAGCAGCGGTAACCCCTGAGGTAGCTGCCGGAATGACCTACGCCATGCAGCGCGTAATCTCTGGCGGTACCGGTGGCGCTTCATCAACCGGAGACGGCACTCCCCTAGCCGGTAAGACCGGTACCACTGACTCTGGTGTTCACACCTGGATGACCGGATTCTCTTCTGCAGTCGGAACCGCTACCTGGGTTGGAAACGTGGTCGGAAACAAGTCTTTGGGCGCGTATCGACTAAACAACAAAGCGGCCAACACCGTGCGTCACGACATTTGGCGAACCACCATGAAGGCAATCAACAAGTTGTACCCTGGGTCGGCATTCGACGCCCCACCGGCCTCAATGGTTGCTGCAACCATGATTACTGTTCCGGCAACCGGTGGGCAAGACCCTGCTGCGGCCGAGGAGCTAATCAATGCTTCTGACCTGAATGCCAAGATTCAGACCCGCACAATAGTGTCGAACCAGCCTGAGGGCACTGTTGCTCGAACTGTGCCGGGTGCAGGCCGCAGCGTGCCACGCGGCAGCCAGATCTTGATCTACATCAGCAAGGGTGGCACCCTCAAGGTGCCGGATGTTGCAGGAATGTCAGTTGTCGACGCCAAGTCAACCCTGTTGGCAGCCGGATTTGCCGCGGTGAGTGAGCCTCAGCCTTCCCAAACTCAGTTCTTTGTTCCGTCAGAGACTATCCCCGCCGGATTTGTGGTTGGGACCAGCCCAGCGGCTGGAACGAGCGCTACGGCAACCGGGGCCATTCTGCTGATACTGAGTACGGGTCCGTAGTTGGAATATTTGGCAGCCCTGGTCGGCCTTGGCGTAGTCGCGGCCATCTGGGGCATTGCTGTTGAGCGGCACCTTTTTGTAATTCGGCGCGAGACCGTGGCAGTTTTGCCTGCTGGTGCACCGGCAATTACCGTGCTGCACATTGGTGACATCCACCTAGCCCCATGGCAAAAGCGCAAGGCGCGCTGGGTTCATTCGCTTGGCCAGCTAAAGCCAGATTTGGTAATCAACACCGGCGATAACCTTGGCCACCCCCAAGCAATTGGCCCAGTTTTGACGGCACTGGCTCCGCTAACCGAACGACCTGGCGTATTTGTAAATGGATCAAACGACTATTACGCACCGGTTTTACGCAACCCGCTTGGCTACCTGGCAAAGCCATCCGAGCGAAGCAGCGGGCAAAAATTGGACACTGCCCGACTCCTCAACGGATTCCAGTCTGCAGGTTGGCTAAACCTTAATAATCGTGGTGGCCAACTTTCGATTCGCGGGGTGCAGCTGGGGTTTATCGGTGTTGATGATGCCCACGATGATCTTGACGACATTGCCAGCCTGGCCGGCCAGGCAAACGCATTGAAGAACTGCGATGTGATTTTGGGCGTGAGCCACGCGCCATACATGCGTGTTTTGGAATCGATGTCCAACGCGGGTGCTGACATGCTGTTTGCCGGGCACACCCACGGCGGTCAGGTTTGTGTGCCGAGCTTCGGTGCACTGGTTACCAACTGCGATTTGCCAGCAAAAAATGCCAAGGGTTTGAGTGCTTGGAAGTTTGGTGATCGGGATCTGATTCTGAATGTTGTTGCCGGTTTAGGCCATTCAATATTCGCGCCAGTGCGTTTTGCCTGCCGACCAGAGGTTCGACTAATTACCCTCGTGGCAAAAGGTTAGTTGTTTAGCGACCAAACCTGAGGACCAAGGGCAATCCACTGACCTGAGCTGTTGTCACAGCGAGCCGTGACGTTCTCGACAAAACAAGTAAAGCCAGCAGCGGTAACACTCTGACCGGTTAGCAGGGTCTTGGCCTGGCTGGCATCTGAGTAAAAACCGCCGGAGCAAGCAAATTCTGCGGTCTCGCCGGACTCAGGCTTGGCTGACCAGAGGCGAACCTGGTAGCCGTAACTGTAAACACAAGAATCTGGAGCAGGAATTGGCGCGTAAACCGCGGCAGCTTCATTTTGCTCGCAAAGCGTGAACTGACTTACCGGGCTGATGGTGCACCAGGTTGGCCCTTCGCCGACCTTGAAGACGTACTCATCAAAACCGTTGTTGAACTCTTCTGGGTCAATTGCCACCACTGCCGAAGGCATCTCGGTAGGAACAAGTGCCTGGTCAGGGGTAGGTGTTGGGCGTGACTGTGTGGTGCCACCGTTGGTTGGGTCATCAACCGGAGTAGCAGCACACGCGCCGAGGGTGAGTGACAACCCCAGCAATACAGAAACGGCCAAAACGCGCGACATAATCACAGGCTACTCTGCGGCTTGCCAGAAACGGTGGAACTCAACAATGCAGATTTACAGTGACTAGAACTCGCGAGCAACAAGCTCGGCGATTTCGTAGGTGTTAAGCGCGGCGCCCTTGCGAAGGTTGTCGCCAACGACGAACAACTCGATTGAGTTCGGGAAGTCTAGCGACTGACGAATGCGGCCAACAAAAGTTGGGTCCTGACCAACGACCATTGCTGGGGTTGGGTACAGGTGGTTTTCTGGTTCGTCAACAACACGGATGGTTGGCTGCTGGGCCAAGACTTCGCGAACTTCATCGGCGGTAAGTGGGTTGGCGAATGTTGCGTGAACGGTTAGTGAGTGAGCAACCTGAACCGGAACACGCACGCAGCTTGCGGCAACCTTGAGGTCAGAAATTCCTAGGATCTTGCGAGACTCATCGCGAACCTTCAGCTCTTCTGAGGTGTGGCCGCCAGCCTTTAGTGAACCAGCAAAAGGAATCACGTTTAGAGCGATTGGGTGAGCCCATGGTGAGTTGCTTAGGTCGTTACCAGCGGCAGCAAGTGCAGCGCGAACGTCTTCAGTTGCGGTGCCCAGTGAGGCATCCTTGCCAACAACGGCAAGCTCTGATGCAAGCTCATCGATACCGGCAGCGCCGGCACCAGATACTGCCTGGTAGCTAGAAACTACTAGCTCGGTCAGCTTCCACTTGTCGTGGAGTGCACCCATTGCAGCCATCATGGTCAGGGTGGTGCAGTTTGGGTTAGAGATTATTCCGCGAGGGCGGTTCTTGGCCTGCTCTGGGTTTACCTCAGGAACAACCAGTGGAACATCGGCATCCATGCGGAAGGCACCTGAGTTGTCGACCGCAACGGCACCGCGCTCGGCGGCAATCGGAGCCCAAACTTCTGAAACCTCGTCAGGCACGTCAAACATTGCGATGTCGATGCCGTCGAAAGCCTCAGGTGAAAGCGCAACCACGGTTAGCTCTTCACCATGCACAGTGATCTTTTTGCCTGCCGAACGTGGGCTGGCGATTAGGCGAATCTCGCCCCAGATGTTTGGACGGCTGTTGATGATGCCGATCATTACGGTACCTACAGCACCGGTTGCACCGACAAGAGCTAGTGATGGCTTTGACATGATTTCCCCTGGTTTCTAGAGATTGAAAATTGAAAAGTTAGCGACCGGTACCGGCGTAAACAACAGCTTCGATGTCGCTGTCTAGGCCGAATGCGGTGTGAACAGCGCGAGCGGCGGCATCCACCTGGTCATCGCTGGTGATAACTGAGATGCGGATCTCTGAGGTTGAGATCATCTCAATGTTGATGCCCGCCTCGGCAAGAGCGCGGAACATGGTTGCAGAAACACCTGAGTGGGTGCGCATACCGGCACCGACTACAGAAAGCTTGCCAATTTCATCGTCAATTTCAACGGTGCGGAAACCAAGAGTTGCCTTGGCTGCCTCTAGAGCTGCAGCGACCTTCTTTGACTCGGCCTTTGGGCAGGTGAAGCCGATGTCGCTAACGGCATCGGTTACGTCAGAACCGGTTGGAGTGTTCTGAACAATCATGTCGATGTTGGCGCCTGCGTCAGCAACCAAGGTGAAAAGCTCAGCAGCCTTGCCAGGAACATCTGGAATACCGATGACCATAATCTTGGTCTGGCCCTTGTCGATTGCTACACCAGATACGACTGACTCTTCCATGCCTGCTCCTGCTTTTCCTGAATAAACGATGGTTCCTGGGTCGGTGCTAAAAGTTGAACGAACGCGTAGGTCTACGTTGTGGCGGCGAGCAAACTCAACGGCGCGAATGTGCAGAATCTTTGCGCCGGCTGCTGCAAGCTCAAGCATTGATTCAACATCGATGGACTCAAGCTTCTTGGCGCCCTTGATAACTCGTGGGTCTGAGGTGTAGACACCGTCAACATCTGAGTAGATCTCACAAAGATCAGCCTTTAGGCCGGCCGCTAGTGCAACTGCAGTGGTGTCAGAACCACCGCGACCAAGGGTTGTGATGTCACGAGTCTCTCGGTTGAAGCCCTGGAAACCGGCCACGATTGCAATGTTGCCAGCGTCAACTGACTCGCGGATGCGCTCTGGGGTGACCTCGGCAATACGGGCATTTCCGTGGACGCTGTCGGTGACGATACCGGCCTGTGAACCGGTGAAAGACTGTGACTTGCCACCCTGGGCATTGATAGCGATGGCCAGCAATGACATCGAGATGCGCTCACCCGAGGTAAGCAGCATGTCTAGCTCACGCGGGCTGTCGTTTGGATCGTCGGCTACCGAATTGGCAAGGTCCAGAAGTTCATCGGTGGTGTCACCCATGGCTGAGACAACGACAACAACCTGGTTGCCGGCTTTTTGGGTTTCGATTACGCGACGAGCAACGTGCTTAATCTTGTCGGCATCGCCAACGGATGAACCGCCAAACTTCTGCACGATAAGGGCCAAGGTAGGTCTCCTCAGATTTCGGGGTGATTGCAGGCGGATAACGCCAGAACTCACAATTCTAGCGGACTCCAGGACCGGTCAAAAGGCCTAAACCTGGATTACTGCGATGAATTAACTGACTGTTCGGCGACCTTCAAAAGCGCGACCAAGAGTAACTTCATCGGCGTACTCGAGGTCTCCACCCACCGGAAGACCCGATGCCAATCGAGAGACTGTGATGCCCAGCGGGCTGAGCATTCTGGTCAGGTAAGTTGCCGTTGCCTCACCCTCAAGGTTTGGGTCCGTTGCAATGATGACCTCTTGAATTTCTGGGTCGCTTAGTCGGCTCATTAGCTCTTTGATTCTGAGCTGGTCTGGGCCAACGCCTTCGATCGGGCTGATGGCGCCACCGAGTACGTGATACAGGCCGTGGAACTCGCGGGTGCGCTCGATTGCCTGAACGTCTTTAGATTCTTCGACCACACAAATTGCTGTGCGGTTGCGTCGAGCATCGCGGCAAATGTTGCAACGAGTCTCTTCAGTTACGTTGCCGCAAATCTCGCAAAATCGGACCCGCTCTTTTACCTCTGTAAGCACGCGGGCAAGGGTTTGAGCCTGCTCGTCTTCGGCCTGAAGCAGATAGAAGGCAATTCGCTGAGCCGACTTTGGCCCAACACCAGGCAGCCTGCCCAGCTCGTCAATGAGTTCTTGAACTACGCCCTCGTACATTACTTGCCACCGTTTTTATCGATGATCGGCTCTGCGCCCAGCATTTCGCGGAGGAGCGATTCGCCGTATCGTGCGGACTCGTCGACCATGCTTGAGTTGCGAGATTTCATCGGTGCAGCGTCAAACTGCTCCTCTGGTTCAGGCTCATCCAGCGGAGGTGGAACTTCTTCAGAGGTTGGTGCAGCGGCAGGAGCCGGCGCCTGAGCCGGTGCTGCCTGGGCCGGTGCTGCCGCGGCCGGTGCCTCTTGAACTGCCGGCTTACTTGCCTCATCGATCTGGGCCCGGAATTTGACCTGTACACCTAGAACATCGAGAATCGCGGTTCGCAGAATGTCACTTGCGCCGTTTGAATTCTTGAATGACTCGAGATCTTTTTGGCTCAAGAACTTCAAAGTCAAAACCTCGTCGCTGAAATCAACAACGCTCAGTGAGAAGGCGACCATCCAGGCTGCTTTAGAAGCCTTATTAACCTTGGTGAGGATGTTTGGCCAAGAGTCGCGGAATTGTTGAGTGCTGATAGCGCCAAGGACCGGTGCAGCCGCAGCAACTGGTGGCGAAGCAACTGGTGCTGCAAGTGACGCTGCAACCGGAGCCGCTGCAATCGGTGCAGAAGGTGCTGCCGTTGCATCTGGAGCAGCAGCCGCTGGTGCCGGCGTTGATGCCCCACCAACACCGATTCGGCGCTCAAGGCGTTCGATTCGGGCCAGTGAGCCAATCTCAGTTTGGTCACTTGATGGCACCAAAACCTTGGCGCACATAAGTTCGAGGTGCAGCTTCGGCGAGGTTGCGCCGGACATCTCGGTTAGGGCGTGGTTCACGGTTTCAGCTGCGTGCGTTAGTTCAGCCAGACCAAAGCGCGCTGCTTGAGTCCCCATTTTGTCTAGTTCGTCGTCTGCGATTCCGCGCAAAACTGCCTTTGCGCCGTCTCCAACTGACAACACAACAATTAGGTCGCGAAGGTGCTCTAGCAAGTCTTCAACAAAGCGGCGAGGGTCCTGACCTGTCTGAATTACTTTGTCAACGCTGGCAAACACCGATGCTGAATCGTGGGCCGCAAATGCGTCAACCACTTCATCAAGCAACGCTGCGTGGGTGAAACCGAGAAGTGCTGCGGCACGCTCGTATTCAACCTTCGGCGCCGCACCATCTACTCCTTCAGAACCGGCAATGAGTTGGTCGAGGAGAGAGAGTGAGTCACGGACAGAACCGCCACCGGAGCGAACTACCAGTGAAAGAACACCAGGCGCAACGTCGACACCCTCGCTGGCGCAAAGTTGCTCAAGGTACTCAAGCATTTGAGCCGGCGGCACCAAACGGAATGGATAGTGGTGAGTGCGCGAACGGATTGTGCCGATGACTTTGTCTGGCTCGGTGGTGGCAAAAATGAACTTGACGTGGGCAGGTGGTTCTTCAACGATTTTGAGCAGTGCGTTGAAGCCCTGAGGCGTAACCATGTGGGCCTCATCGAGGATGAAGATCTTGAAACGGTCTCTGGCAGGGGCAAAGATTGCGCGTTCACGGAGGTCTCGGGCGTCGTCAACACCGTTGTGTGAGGCGGCGTCAATCTCTACGACATCGAGCGAGCCGCCACCGTCGCGAGACAGTTCAATACAGCTTGGGCAAACTCCACATGGGGTGTCGGTCGGCCCTTCGGCACAGTTGAGGCAGCGGGCCAAGATGCGAGCCGAGGTGGTCTTGCCACAGCCACGTGGGCCTGAGAAAAGATACGCGTGGTTTACGCGGTCGGTGCGCAACGCGGTCATCAACGGCGCAGTCACCTGCGACTGGCCGATTAATTCGGCAAAAGATTCAGGACGATAGCGTCGGTAGAGAGCTGTAACCACGTTTAGAGCCTAGCCTCCCCAGCTGACAAAATGACCAAATAAAAAGACTCCCCGCACACCCGCCAGAGCCCAGTTACCCTTGCTATCTTTCGATCCTGGGGGAGTTGGCCGAGGTGACGCCGCACGGGGAGTCCTTGAATAGTTTACCCGCTCCAGTCGCGACAGTAAATTGGCGCAATCTGGGTTCGCACCAATCGGGTGAATGGGTTTGTTAGCCTGAGTAAATGACTAATCAAAAGCGCTTGGGACTATGGTTCGCCGGCACATCTGCAATCTTCTTTACCCGCGCACTTTTGTTCTCAACTTTTGTTAGCCGAGGCCCTGAGGTTAAGGCCGCACTCAATCTGAACACAGCCGAAATGGGCCTTTTGAGCATGGTCTTCCCGGCCGGTGGAATTACCGGAATCTTGTTTGCTGGGTTGCTGGTGAATCGGTTTGGAACCCGGAAGGTAAACGCCGCCACCTACATAATTGCCGGCTTGAGTTTTGTTGCCCTGGGCCCAGCCGTTGTATCGGGCAACCTGTTCTTGGCCTCAGCAGCGCTGTTCTTTGTCGGCTTGCCGATGGCCATCAGCGACTTTGTCGGCAACATTGAAGGTACGGCTGTCGACAAAGCTTCAAAGCGCTCACTATTTCCGGCCATTCACGGATTATTTGGCGTCGGTATGCTCACCGGTGCAACTTTGGCCAGCTGGTTGATTGCGTCCAATGTTGGCCTCGATGTTTCGTTTATCGCAGTGGGTATTTTTGCCGGCGCGGTTTCTGTGGTTGCCGGCCTAACCTTTGACACCCGACCGAAAAAGCAAATTACCTCTTCAGGTAATCAAAGCGATAAAAAGCATGCTCTGCGGGTATGGACCGAAAAGCGCAGCTTGCTGATTGCGGTTATCGGATTCTCATTCATCCTGGCCGAGGGCGCCGCGGGTGTTTGGGTACCGATCGCACTAACCCAAACTGGATTCAGTGGCTCTGAGGCCGCCTTTGCATTTGGTGTTTTCTGGATTGTAATCACCATCGGTCGCCTAATCGGCGGAAGCATCGTTGACCTGATCGGTCGACGAATGGTTGTTCTTCTCTCGGCGTTAATTACCTCTTCAGGTATTTTGGTTTTCATGGCGGTTGACTTCATAGCACTGCCTTATATGGGCCTTGTTTTGTGGGGCTTGGGCATGGCAATTGGATTCCCAATGGCTATCGCATCGATGAGCGACGAACCAACAATGGCGCCAGCACGAATCAACATGATCATCAGCGTTGTGTACATTTCTGGAATCACAGTTGGCCCGGCTTTGGGCGCTGTAGGTCAAGTTGCCGGGCTCTACGTAGCCTTTGGAATTCCGCTGGTGATGATGTTGCTATCCGCTGCACTTAGCGGTGTCACTCGCCCACTAGCCAAGAACTAGATTCTTTGGTGCGCCGATGGACATTGAATTTGAAGGCACGGTTCATCGGTGGCGAAATAACGAGGGCATATTTCTAGTCAGTTTGCCCAAAGATTTGTCAGATGACATCAAAGAAATTTCAGAGGGCATGACCAACGGTTGGGGCTCACTGAAAGTAGAGGCCAAGCTGGGTTCAGTGGTTTGGCGCACATCGATATTTCCTGATCCCAAGACCGGCTGTTTTGACCTGCCTCTCAAAGCTGAGGTGAGAAAAAAGAACAACATCGATGAAGGCTCAGAGGTCAAAGTTCAATTGGATGTTCTTGGTTTCTAAGCAACCGGTAAACTGACCTAAGTAACAATCCAGGAGAATTCGCCTAGTGGCCTATGGCGCCAGCTTGGAAAGTTGGTTGGGTGCAAGCCCTCATGGGTTCGAATCCCATATTCTCCGCTCCAATTATTCGGGGGGTCTAAAAGCCCCTCGAATACTGGGTTAAGACCTTGTAATTACAGGGAAACAAGTCCCAGGGAGTTCTCCCCAGATGCTCCCTGGGCACTTATTACTTATTACTTTCCTTATTATTTCGGCAAAAATTGCGTCATACTGTACGCATGGTCAGAAGAACATCAGAGGAACTTTGGCAGGCTCGCAGTAAGCCACGCAAGAGGGGCGAAGGCTCTGTCTTTGAGATAACCGTCAATGGTCAGAGAAAGTTCAGAGCAACACGAACTCTCTACATGAACTCCGATGGAACGGCAGTCCAAGTTTCAGGCACTGGCGACAGCGAACAAGAGGCAATCCGCAGGCGTGATGAGAACTGGAAAAAGCGATTAGTCCAGATGGGAGAACTTCCCCTCTCCGCATTAGGTGCAAAGCCTAAGGAACTCAAGATGACCACCGAGGAGATGTTCTGGGCGTGGCTTGAGTGGAAATCCAGACAGACCGCAAGCGAACGCCGCATCACCCCCATCGTGGTATCTCAGTATGAGGGCGTTATCAGACTTCACATCGCTCCGGCCTTTGGCAAAGTTCCTGTCCGCCTGGTTAGCAAAAAGATTGTTGAGGAGTTCCTTTTTGAAACACTCCCTAACAAGCGAAAGACCATCAAGGATTCAGAGGGTCGCCTTGTAGAGACCGATGAGGAACTAATCGGATTATCAAAGAGACGAGCAACTCAGGGCGTTATCAACATGGCCTTCAGGTGGGCGTATGAAGAAAAACTAATCAGCGAGAACCCTACTATTGGCGTTCCCAAGATAGACAAGCCAATTAGCCCTGCCAAAGATGAGCACCTGGAAAAGAAGCTTTGGTATCCCAGTTATCTCGCTGAGAAACTTGAGGGTCAGCAGGACGAGGCTCGTTGGATGCTGATGATTACATGCGGTCTGAGAGCAAGTGAAAAACTTGGGGCTGAGTGGAGTTGCTTCAGTCGCTTGACTGGTGGAGGACTGGCAACTTTTGAGGTCAGGCAACAGTTAGCGATTGACCCAAAGACAAAGCGTATCTACATCAAGCCAGACACAAAGACCACCGCAGGCAATCGAATCATTCCTCTTGATAAGCGGATGGTCAAAATCATGAAGAACTACAAAGCCATTCAAGACGAGTGGAAGAAACTCCCATCCTGGAACCCACCCAAAGGGCTTGAAGATTTGGTATTCACCACGCCTGAGGGTAAGCCGATACGCCACCAGACTGATACGAAACAATGGCGTTCTCTCCTGGCAAGTTTGAAGATGCCGTTTGTGAGACAACACGCAATGCGACACATCGCCATCAGTAGCATGGTCAAACTTGGGATGCCGATTGAAATCATTAGGTCTATCGCAGGGCATCAAAGCGAGGCCATCACAAGGGCGACCTACACGCACCTCTCACCTTCCGCAAAGATTGAGACCATCACCAATTACACAGACCAAGTTTTCAAAACCAGAGACAAGAAGAACGCAGAAAAAGGCGAGTTAGCGAAGCCTAAAAGTAAAGCGTCGGAGCGAAAGAATACGATTGAAAAATGATTGACCAGGAACTCACTCCATCGCCTATTTTTGGCAGCAAACTCTCCCCTTTCGTCAAGTGGCCGGGAGGGAAATCGGGCGAACTGAAGAAGATTGCCTTAGCAGCTCCTAAAACCGCCAATAGATTCATTGAGCCGTTTCTTGGTGGTGGCTCAGTCCTTCTCTCAATTGACCCAAGCATCAAAGCCCTGGGAAACGACATCGTTCCTGAGTTGGTCGCCCTATACAGAGGCAGTTCCACGAACGACAAAGGGCTCTACACAGAACTTTTGCGTTTGGTCGTTGCCTGGAACAGTTTTAGCAAACATGAGACCCTTTGGTCTGATTTAGCCGTTGCCTTCATCCAGGGAAAAAGCGACATCAGCAAAGCGTTGAAAGCCATCCTTGAAATCACAAAGAGCGACCTAAAAGATTTTGACGAACCATTCAAAACAGAGTTTGCGAGACGACTGACCGCAGACCTGCCAAAGAAGATGAACCGCATCGGCGTTCTTCAGGAAAAGCATGGACGAGACCTTCCTCAGGATGAACTCATGGAGAACATAGAGGGGTTAGTCCGAGCATCGTTCTACATGGCAATTCGCTCAAGGTATAACAAAGCCAGGAGTGGCGAAATCTTCAACGATGTAAGAACAGCGGATTTCTTCTTCATCCGAGAGTATTGCTACGCCTCTATGTTCCGTTTCAATGCCTCAGACGAGTTCAATGTTCCTTATGGTGGCGTTTCATACAACCGCAAGGATTTCGCCGTCAAAGTGGAAACACTTTATTCAGAGGCCATGCGAGCCAGGCTTTCAAATGCTGAGTTCCACTTGTCTGACTTCACTGAGTTTGTGAAGAAGATTAGTCCTACAAAGGGCGACTTCATGTTCTTAGACCCTCCATACGACAGCGACTTCACTGACTACGACAACAGGTCTTTTGATAACACTGACCAGGGCCGACTTGCGAAAACGCTGAGCGAACTGGATGCCAACATCATGATTGTGATTGGCGATACTCCACTAATTCGCAGCCTCTACCCTGAGACACACTGGAACATCCAAACCGATGCCATGTTCTACAAATGGACAGTCAAGTCAAGAAACAATCGTGAGGCGAGCCACCTGACGATTACGAACTATGACTTATAGGTAAGTTTTCTTAACCCTGTTGATGCTGTCGCTGATTAGGTGGGCGTTCTTGCGATACTCGTCAAGGACGATTTCATAGCCCTTGGGACTGTCTGCAACGAAGTTCCAAAAATCGCTACTGATTAGCAGCTCGTCTTTGGCAAAAAACTGAAGAACACGACCCTGTTTCCAAGGATTGCCCTCGCCATAGCGGTTATAGCCAGTTGCGAAATAGATGCGGATGTTTTCGTCAGAGCCAAGTTGATTAGCCAAGATGCAGTATTGCTCAAGCAGGGCTTCTTTTTCAGAACGGGCTTTCTTGTTGTCCAAGTCGCCACCGAGTTTCAACTCAATAAGTGAGTAATCGCCCCTGGTCTTGTGCTTGAGGATGTAGTCGCTGTCGTGGCGTTTGCTGTGCTTTTGACCTTCACCCTTCATCGGGAAATCTTGGTAGTGCTCAATGGCCGGCTTGTGGCTATCAGCGGAGTTCTTATAGCGTTCAAGCAAGGCTCCGATTTTTGCTGTCTGCTCTGCGTAGAGAACACCTTCAACCTGCTGGCTGACTTCAAAATTGACTTTCGCAATACTGATAGCAATGCTCTCAATGAGATTTCCAAGACTGCTATCAAGCGAACGAGACAAGGCACTAAAAAAGCGGATTTCATCGCCAAGAGCAGCGACAAAGATGTTATGAACCTTGGAGTTGATTACGCCGTCAGGGTTGTCGTATTCGTCAATGTGTCGCTGTTCAAAACCAGCAGCCCAAGCTGAGACGGCTGAACTAACAATCAGCCTGATTTTTTCTTCCATGATTCCCCTAACAACTCCGTTAAAACCTAACGGTGTTGCCTGGGAAATGCGATTCATTCAGTTTTGTCTCTACGAACCTTGAACGAGAAAATCCGCATGAGAGGAGCGAAAAATCTCTTAACGGTGGCCTTGAACCTGGCACCTAATGAAACTCGTTTTTCAGGGGTTGCTTGGATTTCCTCAACTTGAGTATCACTTGATGGCTCAGAGTTGCTCTTGTTAGGCATTTGAGGCTCCCTGGAGACAGTTTCACTTGCGTTCTCAACTGGTGTTCCCTTGTGAGCCTTCAATGCGGCTAAGAGCGTTTCAGCCATTCCATCAGGAACAGAAATGAAACCACCTTGATGCGAAAGTCTTAGAACTCGGCGGGATGCCATGCGGTAATAAATCACGCCGTCAATCTTTTTAGAGCGTTGAACACGAACCTTTTTGAACTCACGCTTTGCCTTGTGCCATCGCCTAAGCGTCCTCTGCATGAAAAGAGCATCTTCTTTGCTAACAAGTGCCGTTGCAGTCGCAGGAACTAACCCCCAATAACCCCAGAACCGACCAATGCTCCCGGCCTCAATCCACAAATCAGGAGCACGATTTTGGTATTCCTTCACCCCACCCTTATTCGCTGATGAGTGCTTGCCAAAGTAATGCGAAATACTATGAGGCGTTTCTTTGTAGTAATCGGGCCATGCCTTCACTTGAGTTCCTGCCCTTAGATGTTTTTCTCTTTCATTCTCGTCAGGGTGAGCGACTATTTCCGCCCAAGTTTTTGAAAGCCAAAGTTGGAAATGCCCCAAGTCCATCGTGATGCTGGAAAGGATGTGAGTATGTGGAGCACCTCGTCGTTGAAACTCCAACTTCCAAACGCCTATAAGTGGCTTTTTGAACTTTGATTCATAGCGTTTTTTGAGGAGGGCGATGTGCCTCTTGGCTGCTTTGCCGTCAGTGGCAACAGTTTGCCAATCGCCTGGGTAAGTGAGCGTAATCATTACAGGGATTTGTTTCTCGCTCCCAAATAGTGGCGTGTAATCCAAAGACAGCAATCGCTTGAGCATGTTGGCACGAGACTTATACGACCACTGAGTTATCACTTGGCGTTCTACATAGTTTGAACGCTTAGCTAAAGGGAAGAGTTTCCTTGAAAAACGAATTGAGGCCGGCGTGAGCTCAATGTAGTAATCCGTAAGAGTGTCTTGATTACTCCGTTTTTCAACCTGGGGAATTGTGTCGCCTATTTCAGAAAGTCTTTTTTGTGTCGGACTGATTACAGGAGGCTTCTTTTTCTTCTTTTTTCTTGGCTTAGCCTTTGCCCTGGGCTTTTTAACCGCAGGCTCTTTTTCCTTCTCCTTTTCTTTTTTGTCCTCTTTTTGGATGTTTTCACTGCGGACAGTTATGGAAGATATAACAAGCCCTGAGACTTCATCTGTTTGCGGTAATTCACTCATGCCGATACCTATCGGCTGAGGGCAGAAAGACCCCTAAAAGACTGAGGAGATGGCTAACACTTGGTCGCTATCGGCTCGCCTCAAGGACATTCACTTCCGCTACGCAGGTCTCCGCTCCAGTTCCGCCCTTTTGCTCACCTCTGCTCAAGCGTTGTCGCCAGGCTCCACCGCTCCAGGAGGTGTTCTTTTGTCAGACCGCAAAGGTGTCATCCTGGTATCTCCCGAACCATCAAAATCCAAGACTTCTTCACTCGCAAAAATCCTTCTGTCTATACCAAAGAACCCTTGTCGAATCTCCGCAGAAAATACAGACCATGTTCCATACCAGCGATGAGGCTTTAGCCACCATTTGCCCTGTTTGAAGAACTTCAAATCGGGAGTTGCCTTGACGGCCTGAATAAAGCCGTCAAGGTCTTGCTCCGAAACGGCAGAGACAAAGATGTAGTCCTCGCCCCCACCCATCTTGAAATAACTGAGTGGTGGCACTGGGTCTGTTATTGGTGTCCAGTAATCAGCCCAGATGTTCCAGACTGTGCCTGCAACATAGAACTCCTTTGCCTCTGCCTTTCTCATTACTGCTGAGCCTTCAAGACTTCAACGCCAGAGATTTGAAAAGACCAAGAGGTCTTATCGGTCTGAAGCGGAGACCACTTTCCACCAGCGAGACCAATCAAGCGGATTGCGGTTAGTTCCTCAATCTGCTTTATCTTGTTGGCGATTTCTGCAGGAGTTGTGAGAGTGAAACTTTCCATTTCCTGCACTCCGCCAGGAACTTTCACCAATGCTGAGACTGTCCATACTGGAACGCCGTTTTTGTCCGTCTTGTGTTTTTCATCAACACCAAAACCTTCTGTCTTTGGACTGATTGCGATAAATCGCACAGTCTCAAAAGTGTTTGGGTGCAGCTGCAAGTAATAGCCGTAATTTGCCATGTTGTTTCCTTATTATTGAGGAGAGCCGGGTGCCCTCAACAGTAGTTATCGGCAGATTACTTATTATTTTCCTTATTACTTAATGCAGACGGCTACCCTTAAAAGCAAGTAAATAAAGGGCAAAAGGGTTAATGGGTGGAGACCCCCATTCTCCGCAGTGAAAAAGCCTCCAGAGTAATCTGGGGGCTTTTGTCATTCGGCAATAGTTCGAAATCTATAGGCTTGGTTGAATGGAACAACTGACTAGATTTCTACTTATTCTTCATGTGGCTGCAGGGTCACTTGCATTACTTGCCACGATCTTCGCCATTTCATTTCGCAAAGGTGCGAGGAAGCATAACTTTGCTGGCAAAACTTACTTTTGGTCGATGATGGCCGTTGCCGCAACAGCCATACCTGTATCGATTCTTCGCCCAAATATCATGTTGTTCTTTGTTGCCCTATTTTCTTCATACATGGCCTACGCCGGGTGGCGGTTCGGGCGCAAATCGCACTACATCTTGAAGCGCAAGCCTTACGTCGAATGGGGAATGCTCCTCGTTGGATTAGCGATGATTATCAGCGGGCTCCTAGAAGTATTCGCTGGAGGATCGATGGGTTGGGTTCTAGTTGCGTTTGGGGCTATAGGGCTTCAGTTCGCGGTCCAGGATTTACGAGGATGGGGAAAAGCGGAAGACTTCGGAACCAGAATCTCCAATCACCTCGCCCACATGCTCGGGGGAACAATCGCAACGGTCACGGCCGTGCTGGTTCAACAAGTTGTTCCGAGGCTTGATCCTTCCAGCGCATTCAAGGTTATTGTCTGGTTAGCCCCAACTGTCATCATCACACCGCTGATCATCATCTGGGCAAGGAAAGTAAAGGCAACTCAAAAGGTTCGTTTGTTCCAAAAGTGAATGCCGCGTTAGTCAACTTGGCGTAGAAAGATGGCGTAGAAAGCGATTTGGTACACCCTAGCCCCAGGATTTACGCGGGCAAGAGGGCGTTAGTGCGTATCAAGCATTCTCCGCGCAAATGAGAAATGCCCCTGACTTTCATCAGGGGCATTTTGGCTAACGAACTAAGTTCGTCCAACCAGACTCAAAAGGAAAAGTCCTGCACAAAGCAGAACAAATCCCAGACCAAGACCTGTCGGAGATCTCCAACCGTGCCAGCGCTCTTGAAAATCAAAACGCTTTCGGGTCCAAGAATCTCTCAACTCAACCCAGTCGGACATCTCCTGGATTTTCTTGTCTTTCTTTTCCTCGTTCATTTCTTCACTTTCTTCTATTCGAATTTGAGTGAAGCAAAATAATCAAAATAACAAGGCTTCTGGCTTATTTTACCAATCGAGATACATCAGTCTTGCGAATCATCAATCGCGCCTCAAACGTTGAGATGTCGCAGAAAGACGGCGTTGAAGCGCTTTTTTAAAACTGGGTCAGTTTTTCAAGTTTCTTGAGCTTTGGGAGGCTTTTGTAATCCCACTGGATGGCTGAAACCTGACCGAGCCACTTGGTGAGTTCTGGCGCTTGCACACTGGCCAAGTCGGCGACATCCCAGCTGGCCGCCTTGAACTTACCTAATGGAACAAGCCCTGGGCCCTCGAGAGACTGGCCGCTCCAGAACAAAACTTGAACACCACTCTTTTTGATGCTGTAACCAACAACCGGGTTTTGATCCAAAAACCAAACTGGATGCCCATGCCACACTTTGCCCTCAGCTGCGGGAACAACTTTTACAAACAGCTCGGCCAGCGCCTCACAGATCAGAGCCTGATCGGCGGTTTGGGCTTGGTTGTAGGCAAGGACATCAGCTGGAATGGTCATGGCTTCATAGTACGCGCGGCATTACAGGCGTCAACGAATTCAACCGGATTCATTAGCCCAGCTGCCCAACCCACTGAGGCAAGGTCGGCGTTCTCGATTTTTGTAAATCGCACACAGGCTTTGCCGATGTCCAGTTTCAAACCGGCTGCCTCCCAGCGCGATCGGAACTCGGTCTCGACATCGGTGTCTAAATAAACCGGCATGAGGTAAACCGAGAAGTGATTTTTTTGCGAAGCGAGACCGATGTAGTTGAGCGGCTGCCCGTTGTAGGTTGGGCCAGAAACATCTAGCGGCACCTCAAAACTGATCATGCCCCAACGCATGGTTTCTATAAAACCTGGCTGGATGTTTTGTCTCACAGCGGCCAGTAAGGCTTCAAGCCCTGCCCTACGCTCGGTCGACTGCTCTGCCAAATAGTCAGAAATAGTGGCGGCCGAAGACTGCATTTTTGCCTACTCGCTGCGCAAGGCAAGCATGTACTGCCCGCCACCCGGGGTTACCTGGGTACTGAATTTTTGCCCCGGAGCAAAACGTGAGAGGCGATCTAGCAACCATTCGGCAGCCTGATTGGCATCACGCTCATCAGGGCACCGAGCCACGATTTCACGGCCGCCTTTACGAGCCAAACGTTCAACGGTTTCAAAAATCGGGGCTGGGTCAACCACAAAAAGATCTGGTGACCAAGGGACAACTGGGGCAATTTTGCCCTTCATGGTGTTGCAAGCGCGGTGAGCTAGGCGCTCAATTACAGCTGAACCCTTTTTTGCCTTGGCGGCAGCGTAGCTATCAACGCTTGGACCTAGATCTGAATTAGTCGATGCCTCTGGATCAACCTCGGAGTCACACAACCAGCATCGCCAACCATCGCGTTGCCCAACTTCATTCAAATCACTCATGAGTTGAGATTACGCTATTTGAAAGTTGAGACCCAAAGGAGACTGCGCATGGCAATGACCGCCGAAGAAAAACAGGCTATGAAAGAGACCATGGCCGAACGGTCAAAGGCTCGCAAGAAAATGACGCCTGAGCAGCTCGAAGCCGAGGTCCTAGAAAAGGTAGCGGTCATGGCTCCGGCCGACCGCGCGATTGCCGAGAAAATTCACGAACTGGTTAAGACTCACGCCCCATCGCTGCAGCCCAAGACCTGGTACGGAATGCAGGCATACTGCAATGCTGAGGGCAAGACCGTGGTGTTCTTTCAAGACAGCGGAAAATTCAAGACGCGCTATTGCACACTTGGTTTTCAGGATGCAGCCCAGCTTGACGAAGGCTCAATGTGGCCAACCTCTTATGCGGTGAACGAAATTACCCCGGCCATTGAAAAGCAGATTACCGAGCTGATTAAGCGCGCAGTTAGTTAGTGACGAACCGGCACTTCATTGCGCAAACCGATGAAGCCCAGCACAGCTGCTGCAACTAACAGGATTGCCATAAAAGTACCAACGCCGGCGATGTCAGCCCCAAAGACCATGCTGGTCAGAGGCGCTGCGATTGCTCCTGACAATGAGGTGGCAAAGCCAATCAATCCGGCCGCTACACCAGCGCGCTCGGCGTGGTCTTTCATGGCCATTCCCATGATGTTGGCCATGGTGAAACCCATCACCGATACAGCTAGGGCATAGCCCACAATCGTCAACAAAAGATCGTGAATTTCAAAGACGTTAATTGTGACCATTACGGCCGCAGCCAAGAGCCCCTGAGATAGCCCGTAGCGCATCAAACTGATGCTCGAAACATGCTTGAGCAAGTAACGGTTGAGTGAGTTTGCGCCAAACATAACCACGGTCACGGCCGCAAAGGCATAGGTGTATTCGGTAGGTGTAAGCCCAAAGCCCTGCTGCAGTGCAAATGGAGCACCCGCAATAAAGCTGGCGACCGAACCAAACAACACACCACCGAGCACGATCAAAACCACAAAGCGAGAATCGCGCAGCACGTGCGCCCAAGCTGAAAAGGTTGCACCAAAACTTAGCTCGCTTCGAGCGCTCTGCGGGAGACTCTCAGGGAGGTAAGCGGCCACAAATCCCATAACGGCGGCACCCATAAATGCCAAGAAGATAAACACGATGTGCCAGTCGCCCAACAACAAAAGCTGACCGCCAACCAGCGGGGCCAGCACTGGAGCCAAACTTGAAATTGCAGCCTGAGTTGAGTAGAGCTTGGCCGCATTGTCACCCGTGGCCATGTCACGGATAAACGCATTGACGATTACAAAACCGGCTGCAGCAGAAAAGCCCAGAATAAATCGGGCAATGATCATCCAGGTGACATCTGGCGCCGCCAGACAGGCTATCGATGCCACGATGAATACGCTCAGGGCAATCATTAGCGGCCGCCTGCGACCAAGTGCGTCAGTGATTGGCCCAACAAAAACCTGACCCATGGCCATGCCCAGAAGACTGGCTGTGATGGTTAGTTGAACGAGGGTCTCGGTAGTCCTGAAGTACAAAATCAGCGCTGGTAGTGCCGGTAGATACATATCAAACTGGAACGGACCGAGGGCTGAAATTAGGCCCATGGTCGCAGATTGGCGCTTTTTAATGGCAGGCATTCGGTTCAAAACCAATCAGATGACAGTTTTATTCCGTTAGGACAAAACTTTTTTGATGCGCTGAACCGATGCGGTTTCAGCGGTGCCCAGAGATTGAGCAAAGAGGCTAATTCTAAACTCTTCGATGAGCCAACGCGCTGCCACCAATTTTTCTGAGGCACCAGCCTTTAGCGGAAAGGTTCCGCCGGCAAAAATGTAAAGGCCAATAGCTTGGTCTAGTTCGGCCGTGGCTTGACGGTCGCGAACCGAATTCTCGATCAATTTGTCCATGCGCTGTTTGATTGCCTGCAGGTAGACCACCAGGCGCGGCAGCCGATCAAGGCCAACTGCGCTGACAAACTTTGGCTGAATTAGTTCGGCCACGTGGGTCTTTTCAGCGGTAAGCACCGACAAGAAATCGAATGACTTGACCTCACCGATGGCCTTATTTGCCTCGCGAGCTGCAACAGCAATCTTGGTAACCAGCGCAGAGACCTCGAAAGCCTGCTCAACAATAATTGCCGAAACCGAATCTCTGATCTGCTCAAATTCTCGTTTGGTGAAAATTCGCCCGGTTGGCTCAACCCGCCGAATTTCGCGCTCAGCAACGGCAGCAATCACGTCATCGATGAATGCGTTGAAGTTTGGGTACGGCAACCCAGCAATTGCCAGCTTCTCGTTTTGCGCCAGGTGAGATTCAACGTATTTTGCCGGGCTCGCAATCGCGCCTGCAACCAATGCAACAACGCCACGGATGTGGTGCAACGTCTGCTCTGATTCGGTAGAGAACAGCCTGATGTTCACGCCATCGTGTGCAGCGACCAGCGCCGGAAAAGCACGAACGACATTATTGCCGTGCTTTGACTCGATGCTTTTCTCGAGAAAGTCGAAATCCCATGCTTTGAGGCCATCGCGCTCGATTGGAGAGTGCACTTTCTCGACTACCTGGGCAACCGCTCCTCGACCACTCTCTGCGTGTTTTTCTTGGAGCGCCGAAAGGTCGGTGCCCAGCCCAAGTGTGCGGCCCCCGGCATCAACCACTCGGTAGGTCATCTTTAGGGAGGTCGGCAGTTTAGAAACATCAAAGTCAGTCGCATCGATTTTTGTACCGCTCAACTGCTGCAGAGTTTTTGCAAGCGTAGTCAGCAGGCTTCCGGCAGGCTCGGCCGGCAAGACAGCCAAGGCTTTTGCCGCCCAGTCAGCAGCCGGCACAACGTTTCGGCGAATCGCTTTGGGCAAGCTGCGCAGAAGTTCGGTTACCAATTCGGCGCGCATTCCCGGCACCAGCCAGTCAAACTCTTCAGGCCTCAAACTGGCCAAAAGCGGCAATGGAACATCCACCGTCACGCCGTCATCGGTGGCGCCCGGCTCGAACCGGTAGCGCAACTTGAGTTGCTGCCCGTTGTGCAACCACTCGCGCGGGTGTTCGTGTTCGTCCGGCTTGGCAACTTCCTCACCCAGCAACAGCTCGCGGGTCATATTTAGCTGCGATGGGTCCTCGTGCTTGGCCTTGCGCCACCAACCTTCGAAAGTGCGGGTTGAGACCACCTCGGCCGGAACGCGGGCAAGGTAAAAACGATAGATGTCATCTTCATCAGGTGCCAGCTGCGGTTTTCTGGCGCGATCAGCGTTGGCTTCAAGCTGTTTGATTAGAGTCCGGTTAGCGCGGTCAAAGGCCTGTTTTGAATCCCACTCCCCCAAAACCAATGCGTGACGAATAAACAGCTCGCGACAAAGTTCGGCATCGATTCGCGAGTACTGCATGCGACGCGAGACCACGATTGGCACACCAAATAGCATGACGCGTTCGTAGGCAACAACCGAGCCCTGGGATTTTTCCCAGTGCGGTTCGCTAAAACTTCGCTTCACCAAATTTCCGGCCAACGGCTCGGCCCAAGCGGGGTCAATCGCTGCGTTCATCCGGGCAAAAAGACGGCTGGTTTCAACCAATTCGGCGCTCATGATTGCAGCCGGTGCCTTTTTGGCAACCGTTGACCCCGGAAAGATGACGAACTTTTTACCGTTTGAGCCCAGGTACTCGCCCGGACCCTTATTGGTTTTAGCGGCCGAGCCACCCTTAACCAAATCTGCACCCTTTTTCTCGGTGAGCTGGCGCAAACCAATCTGACTCAACAGGCCGGCTAGCAAACTCTTGTGAATGCCGTCTGGGTCCACTTTTGGAATACCGACAACCAGGTCTAGCGGCTTGGCAATTGACTTGAGCTGCCGAATGAGGTCTTGCCATTCACGCACGCGCAGGTAATTGAGGTACTCGTTCTTACACAAACGCCTAAACGCCGAGGATGAAAGTTTTTGCTGCTGCTCCTCTAGGTAGTTCCAGAGGTTTAGCAAACTCAAAAAGTCGCTGGTCGGGTCGGCAAATCTGGCGTGAGCCAAATCAGCTTGCGGGCGCTTAGCCAGCGGTCGCTCGCGCGGGTCCTGAATGGTCAGGCCGGCCACGATGATCATGACCTCGCGCACCAGCCCAAAGTTCTTTGACTCCAAGAGCATGCGGGCAAACCTTGGCTCCATCGGCAGCCGGGCTAGGCTGCGACCAACCGGTGTAAGCCGAATGGACTTGCCCTTGGCATCATCGACAGCACCCAGCTCTGCCAAGAGGCCTAGACCGTCTTTTACACCTCTCGGATCAGGCGGTTGTAAAAACGGAAATTGGGTTATGTCACCAAGACCCAAGTTGGCCGCTTGAAGAATTACCGAAGCCAAATTAGTGCGCAGAATTTCTGGATCGGTGAATGCCGGCCGCGACTCAAAATCATCTTCGGCATACAGACGAATCACAATTCCGGGGCTGGTTCGGCCTGCGCGCCCGGCACGCTGATTGGCACTTGCCTGAGAGATAGCCTCGATGGGCAGGCGCTGAACCTTTGCCTTTGGGCTGTAACGAGAAATTCGGGCTGTTCCGGCATCGATGACGTATTTGATGTTCGGGATCGTCAAACTGGTTTCAGCCACGTTGGTGGCCAGAATTACCCGCCGACGAAGCCCAACCAACTTGCTCTTCTCAAAAACCCGGTGCTGTTCAGCCGCGCTGAGTCGACCATAAAGCGGCAGAACCTCGGTGCCTTTGACCAGTGCACCGCTGGTGATACTGCCCTCAATGGCATCCTGTGCGTCACGAATTTCAGACTCGCCAGACAAGAACACCAGGGTGTCACCCTCGGCCTCAGATTGCAGTTCTTTCAGAGCACGGATGATGCCATCGATGTAATCAGAAGCCGTGGTTTCTTCATCGGGATCGGTGTCGTCATGGGCCTCGCGAGCGGTTGGCCGGTAACGCACCTCAATCGGGTAGGTTCGCCCAGAAACTTCGATAATCGGTGCACCACCAAAGTGATTGCTAAAAGACTCTGGGTCGATGGTGGCTGAGGTGATGATGACTTTGAGGTCAGGCCGCTTCGGCAGCAACTGTTTGATGTATCCCAGCAAGAAGTCGATATTGAGGCTGCGCTCGTGTGCTTCGTCGATGATGATGGTGTCGTATTGCTCAAGTTTTCGGTGCCGCTGCATTGAGTTGAGCAAAATTCCATCGGTCATGACTTTGACCTTGGTGTCGGCACTGACCTTATCGGTGAACCTAACCTGGTAACCAACCAGGCCGCCCAAATCAACCTTTAGCTCTTCAGCAATGCGCTCAGCCACAGCACGCGCAGCAATTCTGCGGGGTTGGGTGTGAGCAATGCTGGTTCGACCCAGCTCAAGGCACATCTTTGGAATCTGGGTGGTCTTACCCGAACCCGTGGCACCGGCAATAACCACCACTTGATGATCACGGATAGCCTCGAGAATCTCATCTCTTCGCTGACTAACCGGTAGGTCGGCCGGATAGCTGATTTGCAGGTCAGGCATTAGTCAGTAGCAGGCCAGCCACCCGGCGGGCCAACAAAAAGCAGCAGCGCAAAAATACCAACAACCAACAAAAGTAGTGCCACCGTTAGTAGCAATGGGCGCACAATGAACCAGCGGTAAAGGCGGTCAAACCAGTGGTCATCGCGGGCATCTCCCGAATGCTCGCGGCGCCATTCACCGACCAATAGACCCTTACGCTCAACCTGCTTTTCAAACGGGATGGTGGCATACGGAATCACAGCAAGGACCACGGCCAGAACCGTGCGACCAAGACCCCAACGCTGGTTTACACCGACGAGTGCCGAAATTACGGCGTACCCAAGAAATACGGCGCCGTGCAGACCTCCGACAACCGTGACTACCCCAGACGGGAGTTCGGTGAGAGCGTTCGCGAGCAAACCTGCCAAAAGGAGCGTCCAGGTGACACCCTCGCTGAGGGCGAACACTCGAAACAAAGACCGTGGAGTCAACATTTCTTCAGTCTAATTCGACTAGTGAACGTGACTGCGTTCTAGCTTGGCGCCCTCAACGTCAACGTCTGGCAAAACTCGGTCTAACCACTTCGGAATCCACCAGGCTTTGTCGCCCAGCAAAGACATCACGGCAGGCACCAGAATCAAGCGGACCAAGAATGCATCAATCAGAACACCGATGGCTAGACCAAAACCGATAGGCCTTACCGAGGTGACGTGCGAGAACGCAAAGCCACCGAACACGGTGATCATGATGATTGCCGCTGCAACCACCACGGCACGACCCAAGTGAATTCCCTGATCAATTGCCTCACGAGCAGACTTGCCGTGCACGTAGGCTTCGCGCATTCCCGACACCAAGAACAACTGATAGTCCATGGCTAGACCAAACAGGATTCCAATCAACATCGTCGGCAAGAAGCTCAGGATTGGTCCAGGGTTGTGAATGTCAAAGAGGAACCCGAGCCAGCCCCACTGGTGAACTGCAACAACAGCGCCAAGGGTTGCAAACACAGTTAGCAAGAAGCCAACGCTTGCGATGATTGGCACCGCGATTGACCGGAACACGAGAGTCATCAACAAAATCGAAAGCAACAGAACGGTACCGAGGTAAATCGGCAGGGCGTCGTTGAGCTTTTGAGAAATATCGATGTTTGTCGCGGTAATTCCGGTGACACCGAGGGTGGCATCGTAAGCCTCGGCAAACTCAGATTCCAGTGCACGGATGTCACGAACCAGGTTCTCAGTTTCTTCGGTTGACGGACCTTCTGATGGAACGACCGAGAAAATCATGGTTTTCCCGTCGTCAGAAACTCCGCCCGGCACAACGGCTGAAATATTGTCGAGGGCCATTAGGTCGCCGACAATAGCTGCCTGCAACTCAAGTTCTGCGGTCTCGTCGAGGGCAGACTCAATGGCCACCACTGAAATAATTTGCCCGTTTGCGCCCTCACCAAAAGCATCGGTGGTGAGTGTGTAAGCACGGTAGGCCGTGCTGTCTTCTGGCTCAGAACCACCATCTGGCAAACCAAGACGCATGCTTGAAGACGGCAAAGCTACGGTTGCCAAAATCACACCGGCAAACAACAGTGCCAGCCACGGATGCTTGGCAGCCCAAACCGACTTGGTTGAGGCTTTGGCCTCGACTGCATCGTGCAACTCTTCAGCCGAGTGCACCGGCTTGGTTGCTGCCACAGCTGCGCGCTCTTTTTCACTAAGAATTCGCATGCCGACCAGGCTCAATAGAGCCGGCGTAAAGGTAAGTGCTGCCGCAACAGAAATCAGAATCGCGATGGCACCCATTGAGCCCATCATGCCCAAGAATCCAACGCCGGTCAGGTTCAAAGCAACCAGCGCAATCACAACAGTCAAACCCGCAAACAGCACAGCGTTGCCCGAGGTTCCATTGGCCAGCGCAATTGATTCGCGAAGATCCATGCCGGTCTTCAACTGGCGGCGGTGGCGGTTGAGCACAAACAGTGAGTAGTCAATTCCAACAGCCAGCCCCAGCATGACGCCAAGAATCGGGGTAGTTGATGTCATTTCAATGACAGAGGCCAACGACAGAGTGATGGCTGCCGAAATACCCACACCCAAAATGGCTGATAGAACCGGCAAACCCGCACCGATAAATGT
This sequence comes from Rhodoluna sp. KAS3, assembly GCF_026000575.1. Classification (NCBI taxonomy): domain Bacteria; kingdom Bacillati; phylum Actinomycetota; class Actinomycetes; order Micrococcales; family Microbacteriaceae; genus Rhodoluna; species Rhodoluna sp. KAS3. Next base: position 1,112,726 of record NZ_AP026910.1, read on the forward strand.
GCCGAGCATGACAAACAAAACGACAGCGGCAATCATCAGACCGATGGCCTCACCGATTCCGAGGATGCCACCGAGTGACTGGCTTAGGTCCTGCGAAACTTCTACCTCAACCGAGCCCAAATCTGCGTTGGCAATTAGGTCGGTGGCGGCAGTGATTTCTGGCTTCTCAATTTGTGAGAGTGGGCCATCAAAATAGATTGCCGCGAGTGCAGTTTGGCCGTCATCAGAAACGGTTCCAAAATTCTCGGCAGCGGCCAAAAGCTGTTCACCAAGCTCAAGCTTTGGCAGGTTTTCAGCAATCTCAGCCAAACCTTCATCAATCTTTGCTTGCCCATCAGCTAGTTCGGCTCGCATGTATTCAAGCTGCGCAGCGGGCATAAGCCCCTGGGCCTGCTCGAGTCCGGCCAGGCCTTCATCGATTGCTGCCTGCGCCTGAGCTAGCTGCTCTTTGGCAACTTCGATTTCGGCATAGCCGTCGGCAATTTCTTGACGGCTGGCATCTAGTGACTCCTGAGTCTCAAACGGATTCAGCGTGTCTGCAACGCTCGGCAGCTTATTTACCTCAGCCAAGACAGCGCTGATTGCGTCCTTCTCAGCCTGGGTAAAGGCCACACCATCGGTGGCATGAAAAACCACCTGGCCTGAACCGCGACTGGCATCAGGGAAAGACTTCTTAAGCTGATCAATCACCAACTGAGATTCAATGCCAGCGATAGAAAGACTGGTCGAGAGCTTTGCGTTGGCGGCAATCGCTAAACCGCCCATCGACGCCAAAATCAAAACCCAAGAAACGACAATTAGCCAAGCCCGTTTTGCGGAGAACTGACCAAGTCGATACAGCAATTCAGCCATTGTGTGACCATCTTTCTAAGCATCGATGAACTAGTTGTTGCACTAGTGCAATAACATTCTTGCATCGGTGCAAATTTAAGTCAACTTTGGCACTAAAGTTGTCCCCATGACAGACTTCGAGCCAGATTCAGGCAGCACGCACGCCGGCCGCCCGCTCAAATCAAGCCAGAACGAAATCATCCTGAAGGCCTGGCGATTGTTTGAAGAGGTGGGCTTTGAAAACACCACCATGAGTCAAATTGCTGATCATGTTGGAATTTCTAGGCGCAGTCTGTTCAATTACTTTGCGAACAAAAATGCCCTGCTTTTTCCTGCTATCGATGAGTTTATGGATGCTTTCAGGGCCCACCTGCTTGAGCGCCCGGCAGATGAAAAGCTATTTGATTCATTGCAGGCGACTCTAGAACTGACCGCGACTCACACAGATGATGTGCTCAAAATTTTTTCTCCCGGCCCCGAAGTATCACGGGCCCGGTTGACCGATGACGTTGTTGCTTTTTACCGCGATGTCTGGTCTCGGGAGATGCAGGAGGCGGCCTTGGACCGACTCGGGAACGACCAGAACGCGAGGATCCAGGCTGGTTTGGTTGGCGCAATCGCAGCTCAGGTGTGGACGGAAATTATCCGACTTCAGCGCGAATCAGATACTCCAATGGGTGAGTCCGAAGCTGTTGCCATAATCATGGTTCAGCTCCGGAACCTCTTCAACTAATTTCTGCTTTATTTGGCAACGTCAAAGCGGTCAAGCATCATGACCTTGAACCAGGCGGCCACAAAGTCGTGAACCAGCTTTTCTTTGGCGTCATCTGATGCATAAACTTCGGCGAGCGCGCGCAGTACCGAGTTTGAACCGAACACTAGGTCGACTCGACTTCCGGTGAACTTCACAGCTCCAGTCTTGCGATCACGCGCGTCAAACAGCTCTCCGGCTGGTGACTGCGCGTGCCAGGTGTTGTCTAGGTCAAGCAGGTTCACAAAGAAGTCGTTTGACAGGGTCTCTGACTTATCGGTGAAAACGCCGACCTTTGAACCACCGGTGTTGGCCCCGAGCACACGAAGACCACCGATGAGTACGGTCATTTCAGGTGGAGTAAGTGCAAGTAGGTTGGCTTTTTCAACCAACAGGCGGTCGGCGATTGGGCCATGGCCCTTGCTGGCGTAGTTGCGGAAACCGTCTGCGTATGGGCGAAGGTATTCAAACGAGGCAACATCGGTCATTTCTTGAGTGGCATCAGTGCGGCCACCAACAAATGGAACCTCTACCTCGACACCTGCGTTTGCAGCAGCCTTCTCAACCGCCACACCACCGGCAAACACGATGAGGTCGGCCAGCGATAGCTCAACACCAGGGTGAGAACCAATAAACGCAGCCTGAATACCTTCAAGTTTGGTCAAGACGGCATCTAGCTCAGCTGGAGAGTTGGCCTCCCAGTTGCGCTGAGGTAGAAGGCGAACGCGAGCACCGTTGGCGCCACCGCGCTTGTCTGAATCGCGGTAGCTTGATGCTGATGCCCATGCGGTCGAGACCAACTGAGCAACTGAAAGGCCTGAGGCCAGGACCAAAGCCTTTAGAGCCTTTAGGTCTTCGGCGCTTGGTGCCTTGCCGGTCGGCGCAGGCACTGCATCTTGCCAAATTAGAACCTCTGCAGGAACCTCAGCACCTAGGTAGCGTGCGCGAGGACCCATGTCACGGTGAGTCAGCTTGAACCAGGCTCGAGCAAATGCGTCAGCAAATGCGTCTGCATCGGCTAGAAAACGGCGCGAGATTTTCTCGTACTCGGCGTCGTAACGCAGAGCTAGGTCGGTAGTGAACATGATTGGTGCGTGGCGCTTTGATGGATCGTGCGCATCGGCAACCGCGTCTGCAGCAGCGCCGTCTTTTGGAACCCACTGAATGGCTCCGGCTGGGCTCTTCTGCTGCTCCCACTCGTAACCAAACAGGGTTTCAAAATAGCTGTTGTCCCACTTGGTCGGGGTTGGTGTCCAGGCACCCTCAAGACCACTGCTGATGGTGTCTGCGCCGTTGCCGGTTCCGAAGCTGTTGTTCCAGCCAAGACCCATCGCCTCAAGCGGGGCAGCCTCTGGCTCTGGGCCAACATTGCCCTCAGGGTTTGCGGCTCCGTGGGCCTTACCGAATGTGTGACCACCGGCAATCAAAGCAACGGTTTCTTCGTCGTTCATAGCCATGCGGCCAAAGGTCTCGCGAATGTCGTTGGCTGAAGCCTGGATGTCAGGGTTGCCGTCTGGGCCCTCTGGGTTTACGTAGATCAGACCCATCTGAACCGCAGCAAGCGGGTTTTCTAGAGTCCCTGCGTCTCGGGTTGAGTCATAGCGCTTATTGGCCAACCACTCGGTCTCTGAACCCCAGTAAGTGTTGTCTGGCTCCCAAACATCTGCGCGGCCGCCACCAAAACCAAAGGTCTTCAGTCCCATAGATTCGAGTGCGCAGTTACCAGCCAAAATCATCAGGTCAGCCCATGAGATTTTCTTGCCGTACTTTTGCTTGATTGGCCACAGCAAACGGCGGGCCTTGTCTAGGTTTACGTTGTCAGGCCAGCTGTTCAGTGGTGCAAATCGCTGAAGGCCCTGTCCGGCGCCACCGCGACCATCGGTCACGCGGTAGGTTCCGGCTGAGTGCCATGCCATACGAATGAAGAAAGGACCGTAGTGTCCGTAGTCGGCTGGCCACCAATCCTGCGAGGTGGTCATTAGATCGTTGATTTCAGCCTTGAGCTCTGCCAAGTCCAAAGACAAAAATTCCTGGCCGTAGTCAAAGTCAGCGCCCATTGGGTCGCTCTTTGGAGAGTTGTGAAGCAGTGCGTCGGTCTTAAAAGACGATGGCCACCAATCGTTATTTGATGTTCCAACTGGCTCGTTGGTCGCTCCGGTGTATGGGCACTTTGCTTCTGAAGACATTTACAACCTCACCTATTTGATTCTCGGGCTTACAAGGGTTGGCCAACCGCTCTGATTAAGCCCGTATTCCCAACCAACACCCAGATTCACGTTGATTTAGACTGCAGTTAATGAACCTTCCAGACACCGATCACCTCATCGCGGCCGAGGAGTCTTTGGCCGAGGCTGAATCGGTGTTAAAAATTTTTGAACGAGCCGAACCACACGACTTGCGACCGCGTGAAGCACTGGCTGCGCTGCGGCTTTGGCTGCGTGGCGAATTGGCAGTTGGGCCAGTGCGCGATGCGGCGTTTGCTGCTCACGCCGCGGCCAGAGAAACCACAAACGAGGCCGCCCGATTTGCCGCCCGAACCTGCGGTCAGGCAGCCTCAGTCGCCCACGTTGCTACCCACAGTTGGCACGTCAAGCGATACGCCGATAAAGCACGCGAATCTGCTGCCATTCTTTGATATTGTTGAAGCAAACAACCATCTAAAGGAAAACATGACCGCACAGGCAAACATCGGAGTCGTTGGACTCGCAGTAATGGGTTCAAACTTGGCTCGCAACCTTGCAAGCCGCGAGGGCAACACCGTTGCCGTTTACAACCGCTCATTCGAGCGCACTGAGCTGCTCATCAACGAGCACCCAGAAGCAGGCTTCATTGCATCAGAGACCATCGATGAGTTTGTTGCCTCATTGGCCAAGCCTCGCACCGCGATCATCATGGTTCAGGCCGGTAAGGGTACCGACGCCGTTATTTCACAGCTAACCGAGCGTTTCGAGCCAGGCGACATCATTGTTGACGGTGGTAACGCACTATTCACCGACACCATCCGTCGTGAAAAAGAAGTTTCAGCCAAGGGCATCAACTTTGTCGGCGCCGGTATCTCAGGTGGTGAAGAGGGCGCCCTAAAGGGTCCTTCAATCATGCCTGGTGGTTCAGCAGAGGCCTACAAGACCCTCGGCCCAATCCTTGCTTCAATCGCAGCAATTGCTGAGGGTGAGCCATGTGTTACCCACGTTGGCACCGATGGCGCTGGCCACTTTGTCAAGATGATCCACAACGGTATTGAGTACGCTGACATGCAGCTAATTGCTGAGGCCTACGACATCCTTCGTCAGGCCGGCGCCTACAGCCCAGCCGAGATTGCAGAGATTTTCACCGAGTGGAACAAGGGTGACCTCGAGTCATTCCTAATCGAGATCACCGCTGAGGTTCTAAAGCAGGTTGACGCCAAGACCGGCAAGCCATTGGTTGATGTAATTCTTGACCAGGCCGGCTCAAAGGGCACCGGTGTTTGGACCGTTCAGACCGCTCTAAACCTAGGCACCCCAGTTTCAGGTATCGCCGAGGCAGTATTTGCTCGCTCACTTTCATCTCAGGCCGCACAGCGCGCCGCAGTTGATGGCTTGCCGGCAGATGCAACCGAGTGGACCGTGGCCGACAAGGCAGCGTTTGTTGAAGACGTTCGTCGCGCACTTTACGCATCAAAGTTGGTTGCCTACGCACAGGGCTTTGACGCAATTCGTGCCGGCGCCAAGGAATACAACTGGGACATCAACCTAGGTGCTGTTTCAAAGATCTGGCGCGGCGGTTGCATCATCCGTGCTCAGTTCTTGAACCGCATTGCTGACGCATACGGCAAGAACGCTGAACTTCAGTCACTCATCTTTGACCCTTACTTCAAGCAGGCTGTTGCTGAGTCAGTGTCATCATGGCGCACCGTGGTTTCAAAGGCTTCGCTTGCCGGTATTCCGGTGCCTGCCTTTGCATCGTCGCTTTCTTACTACGATGGCTTGCGTTCACCACGCCTGTCAGCCGCTTTGGTACAGGGTCAGCGCGACTTCTTTGGCGCTCACACCTACAAGCGCGTAGACATGGAAGGCACTTTCCACACCCTATGGTCAGGCGACCGTTCAGAAGTTGAACAGGCTCCAAGCACCCACTAATTTGAGGCTTCATGCCAAAAAAGAAAACCCGGTCGATACCTCGACCGGGTTTTCTTTTACCAATGAATTATGGGTGACGCAGAGGGCTTGCTGGCAGGCGCTCTTGAGCAACCCACTTTTGGCTGAATCCAAAGTTCGAAGCCATTAGGTCAAGGAACGGCACAGCGTCGAATGCCTCTGGGCCAAGCACACCCGCGCCTCGCCAGGCACCACTGGCCATCAGCTCAAGGGCAATAACCGGCGCGTATGCGGTCTGGGCAACCACGCACTGAGCATCAAGGTCGGCCATCGTCTCTGAGTTATCAGCCACGTGATACAAGAAGGTTGCGCGGTCCTTACCATCAAGGTCTTTACCGGTGACCAAGATTCCAACACAGCTCTTGCCGGTCATCTGTGGACCAATTTTGGCTGGGTCTGGCAGCACGGCTGCAACAACATCGCGCGGCGAAACATCAACCGGGCCCTGAGCCGAGCGCACTCGATGAGGTTTGGTTTGGTCTAGCCCAAGCTTCTGCAGGGTCTTCAGAACTTCGATAAATTCGCGACCCAAGCCGTACTTAAAACTGACCCGGTTGGCCCGAATAAATCGCGGCAACATGGTTACTTCTTCGTGCTCGACATTCACACATTCGAGCGACCCGATGCCCTCTGGGAACTCAAAAATCTCTGGCTCGCTAAACGGCTCGGTGGTGTACCAACCGCGGCTGCGCTCGTAAACCACAGGAGGGTTTAGGCACTCCTCGATGGTGGTCCAGATTGATGAGTGCGGTGCAAATAGTTCGTTGCCATCGGCATCGCGAACCGTTAGGTTGCCACCGTCCTTAACGCTGATCTCGTCGATTTCGCTGAACAGATTCTCAGCCGCGTAGCGAGCAAAAACGTTGGACAATCCCGGCTGCGCGCCGCAACCAACCAGCGCCAATTTTCCGGAACGTTCCCACTGGTCGTGCAGGGCAAATTGACCGTCACCCAACTTGATACCGGTTTTGTGGAATGGGTCGGTTTCGTGCGGCTCTGAGATGCTCATTGCCATGTCGATGTAGTTGACCCCAGCGGTGTAGGCCGCAGAAAAAATGGTCGGCACAAACTTTGGCTCAACCGCATTGATCAGGTGAGTCACCTTGTGATTTAGGCAAAGCTCGGCAACTACAGCTGCCTGGCTGGCGTCAATCTTGGCAGCTAAAAACTTCGATGCTACGCGGTCGCCGTGACGAGCGCGGATCCAGGCGATAGTGGCTTCAGCGCGGGCAAAATCGTAGTCAGAAACGATAAAGATGTCATAAAAACTGCGGGTTGCGGCGATCTTTGCGATTGCATCGCCAACACCACCGGCGCCAACCAAAAGGATTCTCATAGAACCAGCCTACCTAGCGAATGCGTAGGTCTGCGGCTGGGTCATTAACCCAGTCGACAACTCCCTGCCAATCGCTAAAACCGTCTGTCAAAGAGAAGTGTTTTACGCCCTCAAGAATTACGGCACGTGCTCCGAGCGGGTCTCCGTAGGTTGCTTGAACGCCGTCTGGAAGCCAAGGGTCAAGGTCGCTACCAACCAGCGTGATTGATTTGGCAGAGGCCAGTGCGGCATCAACCACTTGGCGCTTTTTGAGGTTGACCTTTAGGCCCTTGACCTCACCCAAAAGGTCAGGGTCAGCCGGAGCCACAAGCAATAGACGGTCAACCGGCGTCTTGATTTTGCCCTCGGCGGCGGCCTGTATCCAGTTCACACAACCCAGCGAATGACCAATCACAATGGTCTCGCCAGAACCTGCCTCAGCAAGCAAATCCAACTCGGCAAGCAGCAGCTCCTGCCACTCCTCTAGCACCGGGGAATCGGTGTTTGGAAACTGCGGATAAATAACCTGGTGCCCCTGGTGCCGCAGTGTGCTTGCAAGTTTGCGCTGCCAAACACCCTCTTGGCGGCGGTTGGTCCAGCCGTGCATGATCAAAATTCTTGCCATAAAAACAATCTATGTTGTTGCCTGATTTGGGTCTAGCGAGGGCATAACAATCGGTAACTTAGGCAAAGAGTTCAGCAGCCAAAACCTGCCCTGGCTGAACACCTTTGGCAATCGCAAATACCGCTGAGCCGATCGGGGTGGTCCATTTATTCAAGAGATCAAACCGCTCTAGGCGGCGTTGAACCGGGATAAATTGCGTGTCAAGATTGCGCTGATAGGCAGTCCAGAGCAGACCAACATCTGGGTTGCCATCGGCCGATACCCCGGTCTCGTAATTGAACGGGCGTCTAAAAAAGCGCTCTCCGGGCGCGTGAGCGTGGGCCCGGCGAATGTGTGCAAAGTCAGGGATTACCTTCAGACCGTTTGCATCGACAGCATCAAAATCAATGACATCGGTCTCATTGGCCTTGCCCAGTGGAGCGCCGGTGTCGAGCGTGCGGCCAATCACCTGTTCTTTTTCAACCCGACCAAGTTGGTCCCAGGTATTCAGCTGCATGGCAATTCGCCTAAAGACCATGATGGTGCCACCCTGAATCCAGTTGGGGCCATCGTTAATCCACACCAAATTCTCAAAGTCATCCGTGGCCAAACCGGGGTTATCGGTGCCGTCAACCTGGCCCATTAGGTTTCGCTGACGAACACCGTGCGGCACAACGCCCTGGGCGTTAGAAAAACCCTGCTGTGACCAACGCACCGATGCAAAACCAAGACTGTCGGTGATCAGGCGGCGCACCGCATGAGACAACACAATTGGGTCGTCGGCCGAAACATGGATCAGAACATCCCCGCCGCTAAATTCGGATTTCAGAGCGTCAATTTTGAATGCCGGCAGGTTCTTAAAAGAGTCTGGCATTTGGTGCTCGAGCCCCAGCTTTTCGAACATCGCTGGACCAAAACCTACGGTTGCCGTGAGTCGAGCCGGGCCAAGCGCCAGTTGCGGTTGAGCGTCAGCCAGAGCTGCATCTCCCTGGGTTAGCCGGGCAATGTCGTCGGTCAACAGCGACATCCAACGGAGCATCGCAGCTCGGTCTACCCCATCGAGAAGATCGAAGGCAACAAAATTGGTAAAGGTTTGTAATTCAAGCTCGATGCCGTTTTGGTGGGCTCCGTAGAATTTTTCTTTGCGCTTGAGTACCGCGGTTTGCGATTTGATCTCGGCCGCTGCAGCGGCTTGATCGGCCCCAAACCACGCACCCGCAGATGCGCCAACTATGGCACCGGCCGAAGCAGATGCCCCCGCCAGAAAGCCTCGGCGCGATACTTTACTCAATCGGTTTCTACTCTTGGTTTGAGACGTATTCTTCGTCTCCGGCAAGTGATTCTTTGGCTGGCCAAACCACAGCAACGTCATCGGTGCCTTCAAAATCAAGGGTGATTTTTACTTCTTCACCAATTAGCAGCGGCTGCTTTAGACCCATAAGCATTACGTGCAATCCGCCCGGCTCTAAGCTGACGGTCTCGCCTGGAGCAATCGTGATGCCGCCTTCTTTTGCCTGCATCTTCATTTTTCCGTCAACCATGGCAACCTCGTGAACCTCGGTCATCATGGCACTCTCAGAGCTGGCTCCAACCAGAGTAATTTCTGAATCAAGGTTGTTGGTGATGGTCGCAAAACCTCCGGTCATGCCACCCGCGGCTTCGGTGCCTTCGTAAACTCGCACCCAGCCGTCGACTATCGAAACCTCGGCCACAGCCTCTGGCTTGGCTTCAGCACAGCCGGTCAGCGTGGTCAAAAATAGCGTGGCAACTAGCGCAGCGAAAATCTTTTTCATGCCTCTATTCTACAATTCGTAGAACAACCATGCAAAACCGCTAGCGGCTAGTCGCGGCTGGCGTTTTGACGGCGCTTGATCCAGAGCACGCCAATCAGCATCAACAGCGCAGATGCCAAAACCCATGGCCAGATGGAACCAAGGAACAATGCCAAACCGGTGACCGCGTTGGTGATCACACCGCCGGCAGAGCCATCGCCGTTGCCCTCATTTGCCTCTGGCTTTTCGGTAGCTCCGGTGGTGTCGGTTGGGTCTGGGTCTTCACCATTCAGAATCCCGTCTCCATCCATATCCGGGTCGGTTCCGTTCGGAATACCGTCGCCGTCGATATCTGAATCCTCGTTGTTTTCGATGCCGTCGTTATCGGTGTCCACCGGCTTCTGACCACCGTTGCCGGTTCCATCAGTTGGGCTTGGCTTTGGAGATGGCTTGACTGGTCGCGGTGACTCAGTTTCTTCTGGAGTCGGCGACGGAGTCGGAGTGGTAGTAGGGGTAACCGGTGGGGCTGGAGGCGCCGGAATGATCTCGGTAACAGTTGCCTCAGCGCCGGCACCATTTACGTTTAGGGCGGCAATCTTGATTACGTAGGTACGTCCGGCCTGAACCTCACTGATTGTGTAGTTCAGGGTCTCGTCGTCAATCTCGATGGTTTGAGTCTCGGCACCGCCTTCGATTCGAACACGGTATCCGGTAATGGCCTCGCCGCCATCAGATTCAGGGGTAACCCAGGCCAGGTTAATCTTCTTGCCACCGATGTCGTCGACATCTGAGCCAAGTGAACGAGGCTCAGAAGGTGTGGCAACACCAAGGTGAACACCCTCGGTGACATAGTCAGTTGAGGTTGGAGCAAGCTCAGGTGCCGAAGTGACAGTAACTACCTTCACGCTGTAACCAGTAACCGGAGCCGTGGTTGCCGATGGGCTCGGCGACGGGCTCGGTGAAACCGCGGCGGTTCTGAAAGTTGCGGTGCGGAACACGGCGGTACCTGAGCGGAACGAGGCGGTATCGGTGTTGCCATCGGTGGCGCCAGAGCGCGAGCCATCAATTGAGCTAACCAAAACGCTGGTGGTTAGGTTGGCGCTCGGTGAAACCAGAATTGGGTCGCCATAGTCGGTGGTGCCATTACCGCCTAGGAAACCTGAGCCGCTGGTTCCACCAATCGTTCCCGCATTGTTTGTGCGGGTGTTATTCGCTGGTTGACCAGGGCGGGCCTGAGTTGAGTCGAATTGAGATAGTGTGCCTGAGCTACCTACGGTGTTATCTGCTGCCAGAACACCTTGCCCACCAGCTCCAACCGTAACTGTTTTAGCTCCTGAACCCACCGAGAGATTGGACAGATCTTTGACCTCTCCACCACCACCACCTGCACCGTAGTACACACCATAGATACCGCGGTTACCGCTTGCACCACCACCGACAACTAGTGCACGAACTTTAGTGACTCCGGCTGGCGTATTCCAGGTTGTCGAACCGACATTTGTGAACTTAACTACGCATTCGTTTCCGGATCGCGTGCTTGTAACTCCTGCCGAAGACCCCACTGTTTGAACACAGTTTCCTGTACCTACCGTGACATCGGCAAAACTTGCCCCGACGCCAACAGCCAGGCCGGATCCAGCCAACAAAAGAGCGGCCGACAGGAGAGCCCGTCTGAGATGCCGACGCTTCGCAATAAAGCTCCCCACACAACCCTCCTTACGCCCAAAATCATCAGTCCGGATACGCCAAATAGCGCTCTCGCAACTGTCAAGTCTAAAAAGGACAAAAACAGGACAAATGAAATGTTCGGCTTGACCGAACAGATATCCGGACTTAATTGGCGTACCCAAAAACTCTCAGGAAAGTCCCCCGGTTAAGAGAAAACTCCCTCGGCCGAAGCCGAGGGAGTTTGTCGCTAAAAAGCTAGATTACTTAAGGGTAACCTTTGCGCCAGCGCCCTCTAGGGCAGCCTTTGCCTTCTCAGCAGCGTCCTTGTTTGCGCCCTCTAGAACGGTTGCAGGTGCACCGTCAACAAGAGCCTTAGCCTCGCCTAGACCTAGGTTGGTCAGTGCGCGAACTTCCTTGATAACTGCAATCTTCTGGTCGCCAGCAGACTCAAGAACTACGTCGAATGAGTCCTTCTCTTCTGCAGCAGCAGCTGCAGGAGCAGCAGCGGCAGCAACAGCAACTGGAGCAGCTGCGGTAACTTCGAAGACCTCTTCGAATGCCTTAACGAACTCTGAAAGCTCGATTAGTGATAGTTCCTTGAATGCATCGATAAGCTGCTCAGTGGTCAACTTTGCCATGATGTATCTCCTTGTTTTTATAAAAGTTTGGTTTGTAAAGCTTGGGTTTTAGGCGGCTAGCTTGGCGCGTAGTGCGTCGATAACGCGTACAGCCTGTGATAGCGGTGCCTGAGTTGTAGCAGCAGCCTTGTACATCGGAGCCTTGAAAAGTCCTGCGGCCTTGGCCAATAGAACTTCGCGAGACTCGAGATCTGCAAGCTTCTGCACCTCTGCAGCAGAAAGAGCAACGCCGTCTAGGACACCGGTCTTTACTACTAGTAGAGGATTTGCCTTCGCAAAGTCACGCAAAGCCTTAGCAACTGAGACTGCGTCTCCGGTTGCAAAAGCGAGAGCGGTTGGTCCGAACAACTGGCCGTCAAATGCGGTTACTCCAGCGTTCTTCGCAGCGATCTCAATAAGAGTGTTCTTTGCTACGGCGTAGGTTGCGTCTGCACTGATGTTGCGACGTAGCTCTTTGAGCTGTGCAACGGTGAGACCGCGGTACTCGGTTAGAAAGACGGCGTTTGAGTTCTGGAATAGACCAGTTAGCTCAGCTACCTTCTCGACCTTGTTCGCCATGGCGCTCCTTGAATGTTTATGTCGGTAGCCCCGGGAAATAAAAAATGCTCCATGCAGACGCATGAAGCAGTAAAAAACTCAGTTTAAAAACCAACGAATTGAACTTCTAAATACACCTGCGTGGGTTGACACTTTCGTATCCTTCGTTGCCTCGCGAGAAGCAAAACCGACGGTCTGTGGCTTCTTACAGCCTACAAGACCGCCGAGATCAGCGCAAGTGCCAAAAACCCCACCGGCGCTAACCGATGGGGTTTTCTGAAACTAACGACTAGTCGTTGTACTTCTTGGCACGTGGTCGGCCCTCGCCCTTAGGCTTGTCTGCCCAACGACCCTTACCAGAGCCACCGTAGTTACCACGGCCACCTGAACGGCCACCGCCTGAACCGCCGCGACCTTCGCGACCGCGGCCACCGCCACCGTTGCCACCGCGTGAGTCACCAAAGTCAAGTGCCTCTGGAGCCGGAGGTGGAGCGATTGGGCCAGCTAGCTGCTCAAGCAACTCGCTTGATGGGCGTACGTCTGAGAAGATTCCGTCGCGCTCTGCACGACGAAGTAGGTCTTCCATGCGGCGGCGACGGCTGCGTGGTATCAGGGTGATAACAGTACCCTCCTTGTTCGCACGACCGGTACGGCCAGAGCGGTGAAGGTAGGTCTTGTATTCCTCTGGTGGATCAACCTGGACCACAAAAGCAACGTCGTCAACGTGGATACCGCGAGCGGCCACATCGGTGGCAACTAGAACACGAACAGCACCCTTGGTAAAACGCTCAAGGTTGCGGTTTCGCTGGTTTTGGTTTAGGTCACCGTGCAGACGAGCAGCTGGAACACCAGCCTGGGTCAGGCTCTCGCTCAAACGCTCTGCGGTCATCTTGGTACGGGTAAAGATGATTGACTTGCCCTCACCCTGAACGATGCGCAAAAGAACCTGTGAACGGTCTTCAGGGTCAACGGTCATTACGCGGTGAGTGATGTTGGCAGTGTCGGTCTCTTCGTTCGGAACCTCGTAAACGTATGGGTCAGGAAGGAATTCCTTAACCAATGCGTCGACCTCGCGGTCAAGAGTTGCCGAGAAAAGCAGCTTCTGGCTGTCGCCGGCAGCGCGCATGATGCGGCGCACACCTTCGATAAAGCCAAGGTCACACATGTGGTCAGCCTCATCGACAATCAGGGTTTCAACCTCTGAAAGATCGATGATGCGCTGTGCCATTAGGTCTTCAAGACGGCCTGGTGTTGCTACAACGATGTCAACACCGCGGCTCATGGCGTTCTCTTGCTTGCGCTGAGGAACACCACCGTAGATGCAGGTTGTGTAGAAACCAACTGCGCGGGCAATGCCGTTTACAGTGCGGTCGATCTGGTCTGCAAGCTCGCGGGTTGGCGCCAAAATTAGCGCACGTGGCTTGCCAGCCTTGCGTGGCACTGAACCAGCAGCAATCAACTTGGTAACTAGTGGCACGGTGAACGCAATGGTCTTACCCGAACCGGTCTTACCGCGGCCAAGAACATCGCGGCCAGAAATTGCAGCTGGGATGGTGCTTGCCTGGATAGGGAACGGAGTTGATGCGCCCATGCCCTCAAGAGCAATAAGCACCTTTGGGTGAAGACCCATGGCCTCGAAGCTGTCAGCGGTGATTGCCTCTGACTGCTCTACTGCCTCTAGACGCTCAAGAACCTTGTCCTCGAAGAAAGCCTTCTTGTTTGGGTTTGAGTCGCGTGCACCGCGGAAGGTTGACTCACGTGAGTCATCGCGTGCGGCACGGTCTGGGCGGTTTGGGTTGCGGTCTTCCGAGAAGTTGCGGCGTGGGCCACGGTCATCGCGTGATGCAAAGTCGCGGCGTGATTCGTTGCGGTCTTCCCATGGGCGGTTTGACATGCCACCGGCTGGGCGCTGCGCGCGGTCGCCAAAGTCACGACGTGGAGCACGGTCATCGCGGTTGCCGTATGAAGGGCGGTCATTGCCACGGCGGTCATCTGAACCACCAAAGCGCGGACGGTCGTTACCGTATGACGGACGTGAGTCGCGGTCACCGAAGTCACGGCGAGGTGCGCGGTCATCGCGGTTGCCGTAAGAAGGACGTGAGTCACGGTCACCAAAGTCACGACGTGGAGCACGGTCATCGCGGTTGCCGTATGAAGGGCGGCCATCACGGGCTGCGCGGTCATCAGCGTTGTAACGAGGCTTGCGTGCTGGTGCACCGGTGCCTTCGCCGTTGCGCGGAGTCCAGTCGCGACCGCGGTCTTCGCGGCCACCATTCATTTCGCGAGGTGAGGTGCGGCCTGCAGCTGGGCGCGAGTTACGGTCGTTGCCGTATGAAGGGCGCTCGCCACGAGGTGAATCACCGTAGGTCTTTTTTGGGCCGCTCTCAAAGAACGCGCCCTTTGCTCGTGGAGCACGTGATGGTCCGGTGCCGTCGGCTGCGCGGTGAGGCGCACGACCAGAAGTCGGTGCTCCGCCGCCCTTGTTCGAAAACCCGCTGTCGCGGCTTTTCCCGTTTTCACGTGGCTTGAAATTGTTGCCGGCAGCTCCCTTAGGCGCGCGCGACGATGACTTGCCAAATCCAGGCATAGTTGTAGATTCCTCTTCAGTTGTGTTGGCCCTCGCAGGGAGTAGCTGCTTGTGGGCCGGTGGGCTAGTCGAACAGCGCTAAACCCACACACGAGAAGAACATCCGCAATACGGCGGATTCTCATTTAGAGGAAAAGACTGGTACATCTCAGAGGCGGCACTTAGGTGGCCACATGATTCAAATGATGTACTGCAAACGACTACTGTCACGAATTCGTAACGTTCTTAGACTACTTGAAGGTTTGGCTTTTGGCTATAGCAAAACCTAGATTGGCACCTTGATCTCTAAAGTCGTGCCTCGATCGGTGTTGTAAAGGCGCCAACCCAGCGAGACCTCGTCAAGAATCGATGATCCAAAACCTGGCACCACACTGCTGTTTAGCGGCACGCCGTCGTTTGTGATCTTCAGCTCGAGGATATGTTCGTCAACCTGGGCAACCTCAACCCAAACCTTGCTTGCCTTGCCGTGCTTGGCAGCATTACTCACCGACTCGCGAATCACACTCGTAAAACAGGCCGTTGCCACCGAGTTTGCGCGCACCCGATCTGCCCAATCGGTGTTTAGTGGCGGCAAATTCAGCTCAACCACACCGTCCCACATCGTCTTAATCTGGTTCAAAACCTCATCAAAAGACTCTTGTTCCTCAATGGTCTCAAGCTTCTTCAGTGCCCCGACGATGTCTGACTCGATGGCCTCAAGGTAGGCGGCAGACTTGACCTGCTCTTGGCTGAGTCTGATGGCAGACGCATACAGCGCCGACTGAATTGGCCCGTGAATCACAGATGCCACGCGGCGGCGGTTGAGCCAAAGCTCTTGCCTCAACTGCGCCGTCAACACCGATAGCTCACCCAGCACCTTGGCCATCTGAACCTCTGCGTCATGGCGCTGGGTTCGAGCAATCTGCATGGCAAAGCCGAGCAGGGCCAAGAACAGCAGCATGGTTAGGTACTGCATCAGGGTTACGCTACTGAGCCCCAAGCCCAGGGTGTCCAGCACAAATCCGGTTACCAAAGTGACAATTGCCATCACGCTGGCAACCGCAAATGATGCGACGATTGGTGAGACCCACCAGTTGCGCAAGCCTTTTTGAGCCACGCGGGTCAACAACCAACAAAGCAAAACACTGATGACTGCTGTGATTTGTGGCTGGCCGTTGGTCACTGCAGCAGGCACCGTCAGTGTCACCGAGGCAGAACCAAAGGTGGTTAGCGACGGCACGACCATCTGCCCTACCGAAATTTTGGTCGGGAATCGGCCCCTAGAGCGAACCGCAAAACCCTTTGAGGCGTTTTCAAGCGCGGCCTCGGTTGCTGAGGTGACGCGGCCAATTTCATGGCTAAGTGGCCGAACCACATCTTCGATGGTGTCGCGCAACCTAGGTGCCAACTTTGAAACATCTTGGCTCTTTAAACCACGGCGCAATTGCTCAACCACCGGAATCAGGATTTCCTGCGCTTTGGCAAGCAACTCAGCCTGCTGCTGGGCCACCTGCCCGTGCATGTTTTTACGCAGCGAGTCCAGGGCAGATTTTTGCTTCTCGAGGTCAGCAATCACAATGTCGTGGCGGTCTTTCGAAGCGTTATAAATAGCCAGCGTGGCTACCGAACCAAACACAAAAAACGGGCCGGCATAAAGCCTGAACAAGAGTTCACTCGGCGAAATCAGCCCAAAAGCCGAACCAACACCCCAAACCGCAAAACCGCGAGCAAACCCGGCAAGCAGCAGCGCCAGAGTGGTTAGCAGCGGCTTAGAACCCCGATCGGGCCCAGCCAGAAAGGTCTCGCGCGCAGCAATCAGGACCGCAATGGTAGCAAAATAAGCACCCGTGGCAATAAAAAACCATTCAAGAAATGAACCGCCAAGGCGACCCGGACTACTAATGAGAATCAATGCGTATGACGGAATCGCAAACTGAAAAAGGTTGCGGTTGCTAAGCGCCACCGGCCCGGCCGCGTTGTAAAACGCCTCGCGAACACTAATTCGCGGAGTCAGAAATTGGCTCGGCATGACTACTCGCCGGTCGTGGTTCCTGAAGCTTTGAGGTACTTGGCCGCGGCCTCTACTCGAGCATTACCGCCAGCATCGATGTCTACACCCAGGGCAATAAACACTCGCGACACGATGCCTTCTACGGCACGGATAGAGGTTGCGCGCTTCTCAGCAATCTGACCGTTCGAGTAACCCGCAGCAATCAACTGCAGCACCTCAATCTGCTTCTTCGAGAGAGTGGCGAGTGGGCGCGAAGGGTTTAGGTCGTGGCGCATGTGTGGCGTAACTGAGTCGTGAAGCACGGCCTCTAGCGCATTAACCAATTCATTGGAGTCAATCAGCTGTGACTTACGAAGATAAGAGACACCCTTAGGGAGCTCATTTGGATCCTGTCCGGCAAAGCGGGCATCAGGCAGGTTGGTCAAAAACACAATGCCGACATCCGGTGAGGTGGCCTGAATCCACTGAGCAAAATCAAAGCCGTTTGGACCGGCACCGAGCTCAATGTCGAGCACTACGGCATCTGGGTCAAAATCCTGAAACAACTTTTTGGCTTCGGCGGCGTTAGCAGCCACGGCAACACTGAAACCGGCTGCTTCTAGCGACTTTGCAACTAGGTCGCGCAGCAGTGCCTCGTCCTCGACGATGACTACGTTCCGATTAAACAATTTGCCCCAAATCTTGTGATCTAAAATCCGTGCCAATAACGATCCAGGCACAAATTAGAACTTAAGACTAAATCAGATTTCTTTCGGCGAGCGCTGATTGCAAATCTGCATCACTCGGCTCAACCAAAAACTTGCCATCTTCAAACAAAATTACCGGGATGTTTTTGCGGCCAGAAATACCCTCTGCCTCGGCAGCAACTTCGGCGCTCTCAGAGACGTCTTTGACGTCATAGGCAACCTCAAGCTTGTTTAGCAAAGCCTTTGAACGGCGGCAATCAACGCACCAGTCAGCGCCGTAATAAGTTACCTGAGCCATGTTTCCCTCTATCTCAATCGATTGTTATCTGGAATAACAAGAGTTTCGCCATCAAAGGTTATTCCCGTTAGGTCGCGCACCACGATGTCGGCATCGCTCAGCAGAGCGCGTTCAGAAACCCCGATAATCAAGCCGGCCTCGGCCTCAATAGCTGCCTGAACACCGGCAATTGCGTCTTCAAAAACCACGCAGTCATGGATGTTAAAGCCAAGCCGCTCGGCCCCAAGCAGGTATGGATCAGGAAAAGGCTTGCCGCGCTTTACATCACTGGCGCTAACCAACTCGGCTGGCACCGGCAGCCCGGCGGCCTCGAGCCTTGCCTTGCCCAGATTCACATTCGCCGAGGTGCATACCGTCCAGATTCCCGGCCGCAGCGAGTGCAGCAACTCAAACGCGCCACCCAGGGCAACGGTTTGTCCGGCTGTATCTTGCTCGAGCTGGTTGATGCGGTCGTTGGCCTCTGCAAAAAGCTCAGGTGCCACGTGCTCGCGAACTTTATCTTCAGCCCGAACGCCAGCGTTTTCAGAACTGTTCCAATCCCAGCCGGGGGCATACTCGCTAGACCAGGTGGCCCACGCTGCTATTGCTGCCTCGTGAGAGTCAACCAAGACGCCATCGTTGTCAAAAAGCAGCCCCGATGCCGAAAATTTCAACTAAGCCTGCTTCTTCTCGCGGTTGCGCTCAGTGATAGTTAGGTAAATACCGACTACCGCCAGAACCAAAAGAACCTTGGCTGGCAATAGGTCTTCAAACAACCACTGGATAGACGGCTCGGCCAAACCTGGCTGAACGTTGCACTCCTCTTCCTTGCAGTCCACCGGAACCTCAGGCCACACCTGCAGCTTTTGGATTGCCATCTGGCCAAAGGTGAAAGCCATAACCGATACGACCGCACCGAACACGATTGAAAGCACAAAGTTTAGGTTGGCAGCACCAGCGGCAGCCAAAGCCTTGCGAGGCTTAGGGGCTTCGGCCGTCTTGGCTAAGCGGGCCTTTGATGAAAAGCGGGTTCCGGCAATAATGCCCAGCGCAATGATCAGCTGAATGATCACCCAGACCCAAACCTGAAGGTCGGTGCGGGTTACTTGGTAAACCACCAAACCAAAGATCATGGCAAAGGCGGCTGCCAAGATTGGCACGGCGTAACCAAGACCCAGGGCCTTTTGAGCCTCTGACATCTTTGGCTTGCCCTCTTCATTGGTTTCGATGGTGTCTACGCGGAAGACAAAGGCGCGAAGCAGAACCGTGATGACCAAGGCGGTTGCCAAGAAGATTGGAAGGTAAACATTCAAGAAGTGAATGAATACGTCTGAGCCCTGACCGTAGTAACTGTTGAACGAGCTCAGGAATGTGCTGATGGCAAAGATTGCACCAATCGCCAGAGAAATAATGACTGCAAGGTTGGTGAATCGGTGGGCAGCGCGGGCCATCTTGTGGTCCTCACCAAGAGCATGGCGGGCCTTGATTGCCCAGGTCTGGCCAAATAGAGATGCCAGCGAGCCAACTGTGATGCCCAAGAAGTTTAGGTACACCGAAATTTTGAAAGTCTCTGGTGGTGGGTTCTCGCCGTAGTAATACGCATTCGAGTTATAGAGGTCTGCATAAGCGGCACCCATGAATAGCGCCCAGGCAATGACTAGGCCCAGTAACGGTAGTGCAACAGCGCGGTTCTCAAGAGGTATTTTTCTCATATCCATCACTCTAGCCCTCTAAACTTTTTTTATGATCCTTGTTATCGGCGAAGCCCTCATTGACCTAATTGAAAACCGTTACCAGCCAGGCGCATTCAACGCCATTGTTGGTGGCGCAAACGCCAATGTGTCTATCGCCTTGGCTCGCCGCGGCACCCCGCAGCAGTTTCTTGCCCGCCTCTCTAAGGATGGTTTCGGCAAGCTCATCCGGGCAAAGCTAGAGGCCAACCACGTGGGTCTTGATCACGCCATCAGTGCCGACGAACAGACCACTTTGGTCACCGTATCGATCGACTCACACGGTGTGCCTTCTTACTCTTTTTACGTCAATGGCACCGCTGACTGGGGCTGGACCCCAGAGGAGTTGCCAACCGATGCCGACCTGGACAACCTGCACGCCACCGCAATTCAATTTGGCTGCCTAGGCATGGCCATGGGACCGGGCAACATGGTTATCGAAGACTGGGCGCGCGAGCACTACAAGCAGAAGTCGGTGACCATCAGCCACGACATCAACATGCGTCCGGCCCTCGGATTTGAGCGCAACCACGAGCGTCTTCGCGTTGAGCGCATCAACGACATTTCACACGTAATCAAGGCCTCAGATGAAGACATCGAATGGCTTTACGACCTAGAACCTGGCACAGACATCGACAAAATTGTCTGGAAGTGGATTGGTGATTCTGGCCGCCACGTCTTTATTACTCGCGGTGGCGACGGAGTCTCGACCTACCGCCTTGGCGCCGATGGCAGCAAGATTCGATTTGATGTTCCATCTCGCAAAATCAATGTGGTTGACACCGTAGGTGCCGGAGATACCTTCTGCGCAAACCTTCTAGGCCAGCTTTCAGATGTGGATGCCTTGGGCACCGACCCGTTTGACCGCCTGCAGAACCTAAGCGATGACGTGTTGCGTGAGTTTGTTTACAACGCAGGCATTGCGGCCTCGATCACCTGTGAACGTGCGGGCGCCGAGCCGCCAACCTTGGCCGACCTAAACGAAGTCTTGGCGTCAATCAACTAAATGTATGTAATTTCAAAGCTTCAAACCGGTGAACCAGTTTGGGCTTTTAACACTCGCGACCTCATGCGAGCCGCCACCTGTGATCACTGCGTGCGGCTAGCCGTTGCCCGCGAACTGAAGCTTCCCGGCGTTGCCGAGCTCGTTGCCCCGTACGAGCAAACTGATAAAAACCTGGCCATGCGCTACGGCGATAAATTTGAGGCCGAGATCGAGGGTGAGCTTCGCGAGCACCTTAGCGAAGATGACTTTCAACGCCCAGAAGGCAACGATAAGTTTGCCGAGACCGTGACCCTAATGCGCGCCGGAGTGCCGGTTATTTATCAGGGTGAACTTCAGCACCGATCAGGGCTCTCAGAATTTCGGGGCCGGCCAGACTTTTTAGTCCGGGCTGACTATGAACTCGAATTTGTTGACGGTCGGCTCACTGCCAAACAGAATCCAGACCTAGCCGGCATCGGTGGGTATCTGGCCTGGGATGCAAAACTGGCCCGCTCGGCCAAGCCCCACTACCTGCTTCAGGTGGCAATCTACGTTGATGCCCTCGAGGCGCTTGGCCTGAAGGCCGAGGGTGGTTTGCAGGGATTAATTTTGGGCAGCCGAACCACCGAGGTTTTTGAGGAGTCAGAGATTGTGCCGGCAATGCGCCGTGCCCGAGCGGTTTTAGAGGCTGCCTTCACCAAGGTTGCCGCGGGCCAAACTTCCGAGTTTGAACTCGAGAACCTTGATCTGCACTGCGAGTCAGAGAGCACCTGCAAGATCTGCGAGTATCCGGGCCTTTGCGCCCAAAACCGTAAAGACCTTGACCACATGGTGCAAGTTGCAGGCATCAATAAGAGTCAGATTGAAAAGCTGCGCAAAGCCGGCATCAACACCATGACACAGCTGGCAAATGCCACCGATAGTCAGCGTCCGAGCGATTTTATTGGCCTGACCTTTGACAAACTGCGCAAGCAGGCCAGCCTTCAGGTTGGCTACAACCAGACCGGCCAACACAAACACATCGTGGTTGAAGACCCTGAAATTGCGGTTCTGCCACCTGCCTCAGCCAACGATATTTTCTTTGACATGGAGGGTTTTCCTTACTTCGAAGAAAAGGGCGGGCTCGAGTATCTATTTGGCGCAGTCACTCGCGACAAGAAGTTTCACTCGTGGTTTGCGCACGACCGCATCCAAGAGGCCGGGGCCTTTGCCGGTTTCGTAAAGTTTGCGTACGACCGGTGTCAGGCCGACCCAACCGCTCACATTTACCACTACGCCCCCTACGAAGTTTCGGCCCTCAACCGACTGGCCACTCGGCACGGATTGATGGAGGCCGAGGTTGACTGGCTGATTTCTGAGGGCAAACTGATTGACCTATACAAAGTGGTCAAGGGCTCAATTATGGTTAGCCAGCCAAGCTACTCGATTAAGAAACTTGAACCGCTATACGGGTTTGGGCGCGACGGAGAGGTTGCCGATGCCGCCTCTAGCATCGAGGAGTATGACAACTATCGCAGCGCCATTATTGAGGGCGCGCCTGAGGCCGATCAACTACTGCAGAACATTGCCGATTACAACGAGGATGACTGCATCTCGACCCTCGAGCTTTACGAGTGGTTGGCGGCAATGCCCGAGGCAGGCACCCGATACGCGCAGCACCGCAAGGCTGTCGATAGAAAAAAAACTGAGCGCGCAGCTGAGGCTAACCCCGATGATGGATCGGCAAGTAAAGCCGAGCTGGCGCTTCTAGAACTTCAGCGCGCGACCAAACACATGGCTGCCGCGCTCGAAAGCTTTAACTACGGAGTCTCTGAAGCGGCCGATTACCGAGCTACGGTTTGGCAGGCGCTGGTGCACTCAGTGCTCTATTACAAGCGTGAAGAAGTTGTCTTTTGGCGAGAGAACCACATGCGCGTCGAGGCCCCATACGAGACGCTAGCCAAAGACCGTAAGGCTCTTGTGGTTTTGGGCTGTCACCAGGTTGAATCTGACGCGATTTTTGAAGCACGGGACCCCCAAGCGTCGATCAAGGTCGAGTACACGTATCACCTCGAGCCAGGTCAGGTAGTTCACCTAAAGCCCGGTGACTCAATCTTTGTGCGCTACGACTTTGGCTCAAACCAGCAGGACCGCGATTACGGAACCCTATTGGAAGTCGATGATGACCGAGTTCGGTTTGTTCGAACCGGAAAAGTAGCGAACATGCAATACGCGCCTAATGCAATTTGGGCCAATGATTTCATTCCCGCGCGTTCCAAGAATGACTCGGTTCGCGACCACGCGCTGGCCCTTGCTGCCGAATGGGTGTCTCCGCTCAATGAAGCACCGCTTGGTTTTGCCGCCCTGGATTTGTTGATGCGCCGACCACCGCAAACCTCTGACGGCAAGGGCTTAGCGCCGGTGGTTAAAGGCGATTACCTACCTGCCGTGATCGATTCGATTGACCGCTTGAATAAATCAGTTTTGGCAATTCAAGGCCCACCCGGATCAGGCAAAACTTATCTGGGCTCTAGAACAATTGCCCACCTGGTGGCTACCGGCAAGCGCGTTGCCGTGGTGGCCAACTCTCACTCGGCTGTCGAGAATCTACTCAGTGGCTGCATCGATGCTGGTGTGCCGGCCGAAAAAATTGCCAAGTCCGCCAAGAGTGGTGACCGCACGCCTAAGGTTTGGTTCAAGCCGGCCAACGCAACCAAAACCGCCGAATGGCGAGCCAAACAAGCGGGCGGCTATGTTGTAGGAGGAACGGCCTGGACCTTCTCTAACCCACAGTTGTTGGCCTCACGCTTTGACTACATCTTCATCGACGAAGCAGCTCAGTTTGCCCTAGTTGATGCCATCGCGGTGGCGCAGGGCTCAGACAACATGATTCTGTTGGGCGACCCCCGCCAATTGACACAGGTAGTGCAGGCCATTCATCCGGGTGGAGTTGAAAACTCAGCCCTGGGCCACTACATGGGTGACCACGCAATTTTGCCGGCCGAGCAGGGTTATTTTGTTGAGGTTACGCGGCGCATGCACCCGGCCGTTAACCAACCGGTTTCTTGGCTTTCGTATCAGGGCCGCTTGCATTCGTTCAGTGCCGCTGCCGAGCAAAAGATTGAGGGCTTGACCCCTGGCCTGACTTTGATACCGGTGGAGCACTCGGGCAACATCAGCCACTCTGATGAAGAAGTTGCCGCTGTGCTGCAGCTTTGCCACGGGCTTTTGACGCGCGTTGAGCAAACCGAGGTTTTGATAGTTGCGCCTTATAACGCTCAGGTTGATGCCATTCGGCATGCGCTGGACCTGGATGGGTTGAACCAGGTCGAAGTTGGCACGGTCGATAAGTTTCAGGGGCGCGAAGCCATGGCTGTGATCATCAGCTTGGCTGCATCGAGCGCCGAAGACGCACCGCGCGGACTTGAGTTTTTGCTGGATCGCAACCGCTTGAATGTGGCGCTTTCGCGTGCCAAAACTAACAGCTATCTGGTTTATTCACCGGCGCTTTTGCGCACCAAGTTCAACAGCGTTGAAGACGTAAAGTGCGTTAGCCGATTGGCCGGATTACTAGAGTTCGCTAACGCCTAGCAAGAGTCCAACTAGGTAGGTAGCGCCAACCGCAATGCCGCCAAACATAAGCTGACGCAGAGCACTGGTAACCCATGACTTGCGGGTGAACTTGGCCGCAATGCCACCGGCAACCAATAGGCCAACACCACCGATTGCCAAACCGGCAAGCAGTGAGTCGTAACCAAGGATGTATGGAATCAACGGCACAGCTGCACCGATACCGAACATCGCGAAAGATGAGAATGCAGCCACCCACGGTGACGGGTTGGAGTGCGGGTCAACACCAAGCTCTTGGGTAATGTGAACGCGAGCGGCAACATCCGCGTTTTCGTGAACCTCGCGGGCCGCAACTGCTGCAGTGGCCTCGGTCATACCCATGTCGCTAAAGTGGCGGGCCAACTCGTGGACCTCACCCTCAGGGTTGCGCTTGTGCGCCTCAATCTCGACGGCTAATTCAGAGTGAACCTGCTCATTTGAGGTCTTGACAGACGCGTACTCACCCAGCGCCATTGAAAATGCACCAGCAACCAAACCAGCGGCACCGGTAACAACAATCACCGGGGCAGAGGCACCCGCAGCACCGATACCGGCAATCAGTGCGATGTTTGAGACCAAACCGTCCATGGCACCAAAGACTGCAGCGCGCAACCATCCACCAGAGATGTCTGGGTGGCTGTGATCGTAGTCGTGCGGGTCGGTAGTGCGCACGTGATTAGCGCTGTAGCTCAGGTCGTTCATAATTAGAATCTTATTCTGAAGTGGCTGGAGCCTCGGCATTGGCTGCCTCAGCGCTGGACTTTTGCGCAGCAGCAACGGCCTTGCGACCAGCCGGCAACAACACCGCACCCAAGGCAAAAACCACCATGGCCAATCCAGAAACAATCATCAAAGATTCAACCGGATACACATCTGCCAGTGGCCCAAGCACAGCCATTCCAATCGGCATCGCCACCGAGATCACAATGCCGACAAACCCAAAGACGCGCCCCTGGCGCTCTGGCTCTACCGTCTCTTGAAGGAGCGTCATGGCTGAGGTAAAGAATGACGGAACCGCAAGACCGATGATGAAGAACAAAATGTAGAACACAATCAGGTTGGTGGTGAAGCCCATGGCCACAGATAGCAGCCCAAAGAACACCGATGTTCCGATGATCATGCCGATGCGGTTGACCTTGTTGGCAAACACCGCAAGCAGGGCACCACCGAGAGCCATACCGACACTGAACGCAATCTCACCGACAGTCAGCTTCCAGACTTCCGACCCAAAATTGCGAACAATAAATAGCGGTGAAAGATTAGACGGCGCCACGGTCAGCAAGAATACGACCGCAAAAACACCCATTACCCAGCGCACTAAATCGTGGGTAAAGATGTAATTCAGCCCGTCCTTAAGGTCGGCAAAATACGATGGCTTTTCATCGCTGGCAGCACGCTCTAGGGTTGGCACCGAAATCGTGGCCAACAGACCCACGCCAATAATCGCGGTTACAACATCGATGAAGAAAATCGGCACGATTGACATGGTTGAGTAAACCGCAGCGGCGGCCACCGGAGCTAACAGCCCCAGGGCCGACTGCAGACTGCTGTTGATTCCGTTGATGCGCATCAATTTATCTGAAGGCACAATCTGCGGCAGCAGGGCCGAGACTGCAGGCATCTGAACACCGGCACCCACCGACCTAACGGCCATGACCAAGTAGATCAGCCAGAGGTCATCGATGCCCGAGAGCATTAGCAGAGCCAGCCCGAGAGTTGAAAGCGCGATGGTCGAGTCAGAGATCATGATCATATTGCGGCGGTTGACTCGGTCGGCCCACACCCCGGCAAAGATTGACACAATGGCCTGCGGCAAAAAGCCAAACACAGCGGCCAAAGCCAGCACCAATCCTGATTTTGTGGTCAGGGTCAGGTGCCACATGATGGCGTACTGCACCAAGAAAGAACCAAACATCGATACCGTTTGGCCGGTCATAAAGATGGCTACGCGCTTCTTCCAGCCCGGAAATTCTTCACTTGTGAATGTCATTTTTAGGCCTACTCAGGCAGCACTTTCAGGGTCTGCAGAGTTGGGTCAGCAACAAATGCAATGCGCACACCCATGTCTCTGGCTTGGAACAAGGCGCCAAGGGCAGCCTCGGTAATTCTCTCGCCCGGAGACAAGACCGGAACACCCGGTGGGTAAGGGCAAATCATCTCAGCTGAAACTCGACCCACGGCGTCCTTGGCGTCAACCACCTCGTAGCTCGAGAAGAATGCCTCGCGCGGAGTCACCACAACCTCAGGCTCGATCGAGAAGGCTGGCAAAATTTCGATTGGGCGCACCTCACCGCGGTGACGGTTTACCGATTCGATAATCCGCTTGACCAGGTCGTTGATGCGGTCTGGGGTGTCGGCAAAAGTGATCATTGGAATGATGATGTCGCGGTTGGCCATTTCAACATCGATGTTGGCAGCCAGCAGATCAGCCTCAACCTTGGTGCCGTCTGAGCCACAACCCGAAAGCATGATTACCAGCTTGAGCGGGTCGATGTACTCACCGTCGATTACGTCGATGCCGGCAGCGGTTAGAGTGGCACGGCCGCGCTCAGTGGCCTCAATAACTGGGCCAATCAACTCCTCGCCGTGGCGCTCTAGCAAGGCGCGAGCAGCATCGATTGATGCCAAGATGCGTCCAGACATCGATGTGGTTTGGGTTGAATCAAACATCTTGTTGAACCGAGCTAAGTCAACATACTCATCTCGAACCAGCACAAAAGAAGCCTGCGAGTATGACGGCAGGGTCTTGTGGGCTGAGGTAACCACGATGTCGGCGCCTTCGGCCAACGGGTGGTTTGGCAGCTCTGGGTGGAACCCGTAGTGGGCAGCCCAAGCGGCATCGACCACGAGTGGAATTCCGTGCTCGTGGCACACCTTTGACAGGCGTGGAATGTTTGACATGGTGCCGACGTATGAAGGCTCACCAATCAAGACGGCCTTGGCATCTGGGTGCTTGGCCAAGGTCTCGGCCAAGCGGCTTGAAGGCAGATATTCCGGAAGACCGGTAGCCGGGTTGATCTCTGGGCGAATCCAAACCGGAATCACACCGGCGTAAACCAAGCCAACCAAGACGGACTTGTGCAGGGTGCGGGAAACAATGACTTTTTCGCCAGGGCTAGCCACGGCCATAACAGCAGCGTGGTTTGAGCCCGAGGAACCGTTGACGCCAAAGCGGCACAGTGAGGCACCCCAAAGGTCGGCAGCAAGAGCCTCTGCCTTGAGGATTAGAGAAGGTGAAATGCGGTGCGGGTGATTGCCAGGTAGTACGGGAATGTCGCCATCGACGATCGCGCCGGTTAGATCGGTGCGGCCCTTATGTCCAGGAATTTGGAATGGCGACCGGTCGGTCTCCATATCTCGAATCCAGGCATCTAGTAGGGGTGCGCTAGAGCGCAAACCCATTGGGTCTTTCGTGTCGAGGAGTGTGGCTGCGCCAAACGCGTGCTGAGGCAATATCCCGCCTTTCGGTAGTCGGCTAACAGCCTAATGAATTGATCTGAATTTAGGTATATCTTTTGTTGAACATCGATGTCTGGTTAGGCACCGAGCCGCAACGGCGATGAGAAAGGGACCAGGTCTTTCGACCTGATCCCCTCATCGGAAGTACTTAGTTGACTAAACCTGTGGCTTAGAACTCAACCTTGGTCACGTTGGTGTCTAGCAAGATGCCAGGACCGAAGGTGGTTGAAACTGCAGCCTTGATTAGGTAGCGGCCCTTTGATGATGAAGGCTTCAAACGAAGAACTTCGTCAAGTGCTGCTGCAAGGTTCTCGCCTAGCTGCTCCTTGGTGAAAGATGCCTTACCAATTACGAAGTGTAGGTTTGCCTGCTTGTCAACGCGGAAGTCGATACGACCACCCTTGATGTCTTTAACAGCCTTTGCAACGTCTGGGGTTACGGTACCTGTCTTAGGGTTTGGCATTAGGTTACGAGGACCAAGCACCTTACCTAGGCGACCAACCTTACCCATTAGTTCTGGGGTTGATACTGCAGAGTCGAAGTCGGTCCAGCCTGCGGCTACCTTCTCGATTAGCTCGTCGCCACCAACCTCGTCAGCGCCGGCTGCAACTGCAGCGTCAGCTGCGGCACCAGTTGCAAACACGATAACGCGGGCGGTCTTACCAGTTCCGTGTGGAAGTGAAACAGTTCCACGGATCATCTGGTCGGCCTTGCGAGGGTCAACGCCAAGCTTCAATGCAACCTCAACGGTTGAATCGAACTTCTTTGAGCCAGTCTCCTTGATTAGAGTTACTGCCTCGGCTGGGGTGTAAAACTTGCCCTCTTCGATAAGAGCTGCTGCGGCTACATAAGCCTTTGAGCGCTTTGCCATGCTGTTGTTCCTTTTCTTTGGTCACAGTTGTGGTCAACGTATCGCGCGCGATACTCCCACGACTTCTTGGTTTTGCTCTAATGAGCGGTGCCCGGATGGGCGGGTGTTACTTAAGCTTCGGTGGTGATTCCCATTGAGCGGGCAGTACCAGCGATGATCTTTGCAGCTGCGTCAACATCGTTGGCGTTTAGGTCAGCCATCTTCTGCTCAGCAATCTTGTAAAGAGCGTCCTTTGACAGAGTTGCAACCTTCACGGTGTGAGGAGTTGCTGAACCCTTTGCTACGCCAGCTGCCTTCTTGATTAGCTCAGCTGCTGGTGGGGTCTTTAGAACGAAGGTGAATGAACGGTCTTCGTAAACGGTGATTTCAACCGGGATTACGTTGCCCTTCTGGTCTGCAGTTGCGTTGTTGTACTGGGTGCAGAATTCCATGATGTTCACACCGTGCTGGCCAAGTGCTGGACCAATCGGAGGAGCTGGGTTAGCAGCGCCCGCGTTGATCTGAAGCTTGATCATGCCGGTGATCTTTTTCTTCGGTGCCATTTTGATTTTCCTTTTGTATTGGTTTGGAAACTGTTTAAAACTTTTGTGGGCGGTTAGGCCAGTGGGCCAACCTGCTCGAAGCCAAGCTCAACTGGGGTCTCACGCTCGAAGAGTGAAACTAGAACGGTTAGCTTGCCGCTTTCAGGCTTGATCTCTGAGATGGTTCCAGGAAGACCTGCGAACGAGCCATCCTTGATCATGATGCTCTCGCCAACCTTGAAGTTGACGTTGATTGGAACAGCCTTTGCCTTGCCCTTGACTGCAACGCCACCCTTGGCAGCTGCCTTGGCTTCTGCTTCTTCAGGAAGAACGTAAAGGGTCTTCAACATGTTGAAGGCCTCATCTGGGCGAAGTGGAGTTGGGTTCTGTGAGTTGCCCACGAAGCCGGTAACAGCTGGAGTGTGGCGAACCAATGACCATGACTCTTCGTTCATTTCCATACGGATAAGTACGTAGCCAGGGATGCGAACCTTGGTGACCAGCTTGCGCTGACCGTTCTTGATTTCGATCGAGTCTTCCATTGGAACTTCGATCTGGAAGATGTCGTCGCCGCCCTCAAGAGCAAGCTTGCGGTTCTCGATGTTCTGCTTAACGCGCTTTTCGTAACCAGCGTATGAGTGGATTACGTACCACTTGCCTGGCTGGCGGCGAAGCTCGGCACGGAACTCGGCGTAAGGGTCAACCGGTGAGCCTTCTTCTTCCATGTCTGAAATCTCAGCAGTCTCTGCCTGAACCTCGGCAATTGCCTCTTCAAGTTCTAGGTCTTGCTCTAGCTCTGCCGCAGCGTCTTGAGCCAAGTCGGCAAGGTCGGCATCTGCTTCAGCAATGATCTGCTCAGCAGCAACGTCCTGAACCTCGGCAAGCGCCTCTAGTTCGGTGCGTTCTGAATCACTCAATGTGGTGTGTCCTTACTTACTTAAGCGGTTGGGGTGAAGACGAAAACAACACCCTGGTAGAACAGCCAGTCGAACAGCGAAATGATTGCCATTACGACGACTACGAAAGCCAATACAACTGCGGTGTAGTTGCGAAGTTCAGCGAAGGTTGGCTTAGTGACCTTGTTTAGCTCACCAACGACCTGCTTGAAGAACAGAAGGGTGCGACCGAAGACATTGCGCTTTGAGGCCTTGTCAGCCTTTGCGCGCTCAACTAGGTCTTCTGAGACCTGTTCTAGCTCATCTGCCATGAGACATTCCTTCTTCTTGAAACCGAAGTTTCGATCAACTACTTCTAGCAGGGCGGACAGGACTCGAACCTGCAACCCTCGGTTTTGGAGACCGATGCTCTACCAATTGAGCCACCACCCTTTACGGGTTAGTTCTTGACTTCTAACCGAACTGTCAAAAAGCACACTTCTAGATTGGAATCTTAGAAATGATTAATTTGCCAGATTAGGCTTCAGAAGTTGTCAAACTACCTCTAAAGAGTTTAGACCTAGGCGCTACTTAATGCAAAGCCCGTTTTGCACCTTTAGTAGGCTTTACAGCGTGAATGACTTCCCAAGAATCTCAAAGCGCATCGGATCAATCGCTGAATCAGCGACTCTAAAAGTTGATGCAAAGGCCAAATCACTCCAGGCTGCCGGCCGCCCGGTAATCTCGTACGCCGCCGGTGAGCCAGACTTTGCCACCCCAGCGCACATCGTCGAGGCAGCAGCTATCGCGGTTCGTGACCCTAAGAATCACCGATACACCCCGGCGATTGGTTTGCCTGACCTGCGCGAGGCTATTGCCCAAAAAACCCGCACCGATTCTGGCACCGAGATCTCTGCCGCTCAGGTGGTTGTGACCAACGGTGGCAAGCAGGCTGTCTACCAGGCATTCGCAACCCTTCTAGATCCGGGTGACGAAGTCTTGATGCCAACCCCGTTCTGGACCACCTACCCTGAGGCCATTCGTTTGGCCGGCGGTGTTCCGGTTGAGGTATTTGCCGGTGCCGACCAAAACTACAAGGTCACCGTTGACCAGCTAGAGGCTGCTCGCACACCGCGCTCAAAGGTCTTGCTTTTTGTTTCTCCGTCAAACCCAACCGGCTCGGTTTACACCCGCGAAGAGACCGAGGCAATCGGTCGCTGGGCATTCGAAAACGGCATGTGGGTTATCACCGACGAGATCTATCAGAACCTGACCTATGACGGCCTAAAGGCAGTTTCGATCACCGAGGCAGTGCCTGAGTTGATTGACCGCACCATCCTGGTTAACGGCGTAGCAAAAACCTACGCAATGACCGGATGGCGTTTGGGCTGGATGGCCGGCCCGCTGGACGCAATGAAGGCCGCCGGAAACCTGCAGTCTCACCTGTCTTCGAACGTTTCGAACATTTCACAGAAGGCTGCGTTGGCTGCACTTACCGGTCCGCAGGATGAAGTTCTGGCAATGCGCGACGCCTTTGACCGCCGCCGCAAGGTTGCTGTGGCCGAGCTAAACAAGATTGAGGGCTGGAACGCCCCTACCCCACAGGGTGCTTTTTACGTTTACTCAGACGTGACCGGTTTGCTCGGTCGCGAATGGGGCGGCAAGCAGATCAACACCTCACTTGAACTCTGCGACTACATCCTGGATGCAGCCGAGGTGGCGTTGGTCCCGGGTGAGGCATTTGGCCCATCGGGTTATGTCCGCCTGAGCTACGCGCTCGGAGATGCCCCACTACTCGAGGGCATCCAGCGCCTACAGAAGCTGTTCAGCTAAGCCTTAAATAAAAAAGCCCTCCGGTTTCGGAGGGCTTTTTTATTGGCCGAATTAGTCGAATGACCCGATCAGGTTTGGCTCGGGCACCAAGTTGATGCCGTACTTATTCGAGACCTGAGTCTGCACAAATTGAGCCAACTGAATAATTTCTGCGGCCGTAGCCCCGCCGGTATTCACAATGCCGAGAGTGTGCTTCGAAGAAATCGCAGCCTTAGAGCCGGCAATTCTGAAGCCCTTGGCGATGCCGGCATTTTCAATCAACCAGGCTGCCGACAACTTGACGGTTAGCCCGTCATCGTCTTCATTTTCATAGCGCGGAGCCGACTCTGGCAGCGAACGAGCAAAGGTATCGCTGACCATTGGGTTGGTAAAAAATGAGCCGCAGCTGACTGAATCTGGGTCAGAATCACTGAGCACCATGCCCTTATTGGCTCGCAACTTGAGCACGCTGTTGCGGACTTCCATCAACGGCACCTGCTCACCCATTTGCGCACCAAGATCGGCGGCAATCTGGGTTGAATAAAGCGGCCGGCTAAGCCCACCCAAATCTTGTAATTCAAACTCGACCCAGGTAATTACACCCGGGCGGCCACGCTTGATTGCGCTGTCACGGTAACCAAACTGAAGGTCTTTGGCCTCCAGAATTACCAATTCGTGGGTCTCGTAATCCAAGAATTCCAGGCGCACTAGGCAGTCGCTGAGCTCTTGTCCGTATGCACCGATGTTCTGTACCGGAGCTGCACCAACTGTGCCCGGAATGCCGCTCATGGCCTCAACGCCAGCCAGGCCCTGAGCAATTGTGTGAGCCACAAAGGCATCCCAGTTTTCACCGGCTTGAACCCGAATAACTACTCGGCCGTCTTCGCGAGAGCGAACCGGCTCAATGCCGAGATTGGCAACTTTGATAACCCGGAGCTCTGAGACGTCATCGGCAACCACCATGTTTGAGCCACCGCCCAAAACCAGCCAGTCATCGCCCGAGCGCCAAACACCAAGGGTGTGCTCGATCAGGTCATCGCGAGTTTTTGCCTCATAAATTTCGGCCGGAACCCCTCCGACCCGAATGGTAGTTAGCTCGCTAAGCGGCTGAGGTGCCATTAAACGCGCACCTGAGCCTGTGCTTTACCCAAAACAGTGGTCTCGTTGAACACGGCAGTTAGGTCGATGCGCACCAAGCGGGTTTCAGCATCGATGGCACCCATTTTTCCGGTGACGACCAGAACGGCACCGTCAACCGGGTCAACTACAACCGGCTTGGTGAAGCGCACTTGGTAGTCGGCAATTCGGCCGGCATCGCCAACCCAATCAACGGCAACCTGAACAGCGGCACCCATGGTCAACATGCCGTGAGCCAGCACACCCGGAAGGCCTACTGCAGCCGCAACGTCATCGCGGTAGTGAATTGAGTTGAAGTCACCTGAGGCACCGGCATAGCGGACCAAAGAATCACGGGTGAGCAAAAATTCGGTGGTGCCAATAACCTGGCCGACCTCTAGCGAGGCAATGTTGATGTGAGTCATTTACTCGTCTCCTCTAACCACAAGGGTCGAGATTGCGGTGCAAACCAACTCTTTATCGATGTCATAAATTTTGGTCTCGAAAGTGACCATCGAGTGCGCACCGAGCGACTTGACGCTGGCAACCTCTAGCTCACTGACCAGCTCATCGCCGGCAACAATCGGGCGTGCATGGATAAAGCGCTGATCGCCGTGAACGACTCGGCTGAAATCGATGTCAGCTTCTGGGTCGGCAAGAACTGTTGCCAATGAACGCTCTTGAATAACCACCGCAAAAGTAGGCGGGGCAATTACGTCGTTGTAGCCGGCCGCTTGCGCAGCGAAAACATCGAGGTTCATTGGATTTGTTGATTTGACCGCGTGGGCGAATTCGCGGATTTTTTCTCGGCCGACCAAGTAAGGGTTGGTTGCCGGATATTTCTTGCCCTGCACATTTGGATTTACCACGGCTTAAGCGTATCTAGCCTGAACGAAATTTTTTGAGACTAGGAGGTAGAAAAGTTTTGGTAGCTAGGGCGGGACTCGAACCCGCGACCCCACGATTATGAGTCGTGTGCTCTAACCACCTGAGCTACCCAGCCGGGCATTACCTTGCGGTAACTGGTTATTTTTTGTTTCGAGCCCCGAGCCAGGATTGAACTGGCGACCCCTTCCTTACCATGGAAGTGCTCTACCACTGAGCTATCGGGGCGCTGCACCATAGGCTTGCGCCAGGCACCAGAAGACTTTAGCACTAAATCGCGCTTGGAGGCAAACCAAACTTAATGCATCACTAAAGTTATTTTCATGACTAACGCGACCTTTCTAACCCAGAACAACGAGCAAGCCGAATGGTGGCGCTCGGCAGTGATTTACCAGATCTATCCACGCAGTTTTGCGGATGGAAATGGTGACGGAATTGGTGACCTTCCGGGCATCACCGAGAAGCTGGATTCACTGGCAACTTTGGGAATCGACGCAATCTGGTTTAGCCCGTTCTTCAAGAGCCCACAAAAAGATGCCGGTTACGACATCAGTGACTACCGCCAAATTGACCCAATCTTTGGCACCAACGAAGACTTTGATGTTCTCTTGGCCAAGGCAAAATCTCTGGGCATTCGCATCATTGTTGACATCGTTCCAAACCACACCAGCGACCAGCACGCCTGGTTCCAGGCTGCGCTAGCCGCGGCTCCGGGTTCAATCGAGCGCGGTTACTACCACTTCAAGGACGGCAAGGGTGCTAACGGCGAGTTGCCTCCGAACAACTGGCAGTCAATCTTCGGCGGTCCGGCATGGTCTCGCATCACAGAGGCAGACGGCTCACTGGGCCAGTGGTACCTGCACCTATTCGATTCATCGCAGCCAGATTTGAACTGGGAGAACCCAGCGATTGCCGATGAGTTTGACGAAATTTTGCGCTTCTGGCTCAAGAAGGGCGTAGACGGTTTCCGCGTTGACGTTGCCCACGGCATGGTCAAGCGTGCCGGTTTGCCAGACGCAACCATCTACGACGAGAACCTTCGTGAACGCTCAATTTCAAACCTCACTATGGATGAAGCCGAGCTTGCTGTTCCTTACTGGGGTCAGCCGGGTGTTCACGATGCCATTCGTCGATTCCGTCGTGTAATCGATGAGTTTGACGACCGCGCGATGTGCGCCGAGGCATCAATGAGCCCACTGCCGAGACTGGCCATGTGGGTCCGCCCAGATGAGTACCACCAGTCATTCAACTTTGACTACATGCACAGCGCTTACGAGCCAGCAGCAATCAAGAAGATTGTCACCGACTCAATCGTCGAGTACGGCAAGGTAGGCGCTTCAAGCACCTGGGTGCTTTCGAACCACGATGGAATTCGCCACGCAACCCGCCTGGGAATTGCTCCTGAAAACACCCCGCGCCCTGGTGATGGAATTCACCCGACTGACCCAATGCCAGATGAGGCCCTGGGTCTTCGTCGCGCCCGTGCTGCAACCTCGTTCATGCTGGGTCTGCCTGGTTCTTCATACCTTTACCAAGGAGAGGAACTTGGCCTGCCGGAAGCATGGCAACTCGAGGGCAAGTACCGCCAAGACCCTACCTATGCCCGCACCAACGGCGAGCGCATTGGCCGCGATGGCTGCCGCGTGCCGCTGCCTTGGGTTGCCGACGCCACCGCTTCAAACGGATTCAACACCACCGGAGAATCTTGGCTACCGCAGCCTGCAAACTACCGCGTGTTTGCTCGTAACCTGCAGGAGGGCGTAGCTGGATCAACGCTCGAGCTTTACAAGCGCCTGCTAAAGGAACGCCGCCAGTTTGGTCTTGGCTCAGGCCAGTTCCGCTGGGCTGACGAGTATCAGGATAAAAACACCCTGGCCTACATCAACAACGGAGTTTTGGTGCTGACCAACTTTGGCCCTGAGGCCGTTGTGGTTCCAGCCGGTGAAATTTTGGTTACCACTCAGCACGACCTCAGCATCGAGGGCGAGCTTGAGCACGACCAGACCGTTTGGATCAAGCTCTAACATGACGATGGACACAACCACTGGAGCCCGCCACCTAGCTCGTTACGGGCAGGAGTGGTGGCGCTCGGCAGTGATTTACCAGGTTTACCCACGCTCGTTTGCAGACGCTAACGGTGACGGCATGGGTGATTTGCCGGGCATTACCTCTCGCTTGGGGTCGTTGGCGGCTCTGGGTATTGATGCTGTTTGGTTGTCTCCGTTTATGCGCTCGCCGCAAAAAGACGCAGGTTATGACGTCAGTGATTACTGCGATGTTGACCCGCTGTTCGGCACCCTGGCTGACTTTGATGACATGTTGACCCGGGCCCATGATTTGGGTCTGCGGGTCTTGGTTGACCTGGTACCCAACCACACCAGTGACCAGCACCGATGGTTCCAGGCTGCCCTGGCTAGCGAAGAAGGTTCGCCTGAGCGTGCCTTCTACCACTTCAAGGATGGGCGCGGAGCATCGGGGGACCTACCGCCGAACAACTGGGTATCGATGTTTGGAGGCCCAGCTTGGACCCGCACCACTAACGCAGACGGCACACCGGGCCAGTGGTACTGCCACCTATTTGACTCATCACAGCCAGACCTAAATTGGGAAAACCCAAAGGTCGAGGAGGCTTTCGAAGAGATTTTGCGCTTCTGGCTAGACCGAGGTGTGGATGGCTTTAGAGTCGACCAGCCACACGCCATGGGCAAAGCCGAGGGGTTGCCAGACCACCCTGACTTAGAGCGTGCCGGCGCCGGATTTATCGAGGGTGAAGCCTCTCCGCCGATGTGGTTTCAAGATTCTGTGCACCCAATCTTTAGAAAGTGGCGCAAAATTCTCGACAGCTACCCTGGCGAGCGCGCTATGTGTGGCGAGGCATACGTGTTGCCACTTTCATTTATGGCGCTGTGGGTGCGCCCAGATGAATTCCACCAGACTTTCAACTTCAGGTTTCTAGACAGCGAGTGGAAGCCAGAGATTCTGTTCAACTCGATCAATGAGTCTTTTGAGGCCTTCGATGGTGTTGGCGCCCCGAGCACCTGGGTGCTGTCAAACCACGACATCATTCGCCACGCAACCCGCATGGGTGGCGTTCAGGGCCGCCCAACCGCATCAGATGGGATCGGGCCAAACGACCCTCAGCCAGACCGCGAGCTTGGATTACGCAGGGCGCGCGCTGCAACCCTGTTTGTGCTTGGCCTGCCTGGCTCAACCTACCTGTACCAAGGCGAAGAACTTGGATTGCCTGAGCACACCACCCTGGCTGACGAATTTAGACAAGACCCAACTTTCTACCGCACTGCCGGCAAGCGAGTTGGTCGGGATGGCTGCCGAGTGCCATTGCCGTGGGAATCTGGTTTGGGTGCGGCCAACGGCTTTAACAAGACTGGTCAGGCCTGGTTACCTCAACCAGAGATATACGGCGAATACGCACGCGACCGCCAAGAAGGCGTTGAGGGCTCGACCCTCGAGCTTTACAAGCACGCACTGGCTACGCGCCGCCTCTTGGGCCTTGGCGAGGGATCGTTTGAATGGGCGCCCGAGTTTGTCAGCGAGCAGTCCCTCGGCTACCGCAACGGTGACATCCTGGTGGTTCACAATTTTGGCCATGAGCCAATTACGCTACCAACCGGCGAGCTGATTGCCTCAAGCCTGCACGGTATGACCGCGGGTCACGGCCTTGTTGCTGATCAAACAGTTTGGCTGCGGATTAGCTAGTCACCAAGTTTGGTTCTGGCCACCACTGCAGCGGCAACTAATCCGAACGCTGCCGAAATAAGCAGCGGGGTAGTGCCTAGGCCCTCTCCGAGGTTCCAAGCTAGGCCAGCCCAGATTCCGGCAACCAGCAACCCCAGGCCGCTGAGACCCTGAAGCCTAGATTGCACCAGAAGCTGCTGATTATCGAGGGCGATGCGAGACACCCAAGACTTGCCGACCACATCGTTGGCGGCAGCAAAGCCACCGTAAACGATTACCAGCAGGGCTGAGAAGGTTTTGTCGCTGGTAAGCGCAAAGCCACCGTACGCAATTGAGAAGCAAACCAGACCGAGGGCGTAAACGTGTTGCGGTTTCATGCGGTCTGCCAGTAACCCAAACGGAAAACTCATTGAGGCATAGGCAATGTTGAACAGCAGATAAAGGCCAACAACCTCGGTGACTTCAAAACCCTCTTGGCTCAGGTGAAGCAAAATCAGGGCGTCCGGAAAGTTAGCCAGTGAAAAGATTGCCAGCATCCAAATCAAGAGTTTTAGTTTGGGCGCGAGTGTGCCTTGAGCACCGGTGGAGGATTTCGAGGCAGCCGCGGTCGCAGCAATTTTGCGAGGCTTGCGCGGCCTGGGTTGGCGGCGGTTCTCAAAATCGTTGTCTTTGATAAAGAACACGGCAGCGGTTGAAAGCACCGCCGGAATAACCGCTATCCAGAGAACACTTCTTAAGTCACCATCAAACAGCGATAGCAGCGCGAGGGCCAGAGCCGGACCAATTACCGCACCTAATGTGTCACTGGTCCGGTGAAAGCCAATCACTTTTCCGCGATCGCGCGAATCAACGCCCTGCACCAGAATTGCATCTCGCGCAGCAGACCGCAGACCCTTGCCTAGACGGTCAACAACGCGCCCAATCATGACCACGGGCCAGGCCCCAGCCAGGGCAATGATGAACTTGCCTAGCGCTGCGCCGCCGTATCCAACCGCCACCATTACTTTGCGCGGAACCCACCGGTTGATCCAAGCCGAGGCCAGCTTGGTTAGCGACATTGCGCCTTCGGCCGCGCCCTCGATGGCGCCGACAATTGCAGCCGGTGCGCCAAGGACCGAGTTCAAAAAGATTGGCATCAATGGGTAGAGCATCTCGCTGGCGGCATCTTGCAACAAAGACACCCACGAGATCGCAAACAGGTTGCGGCTTAGCCAAGCCGGGCGGCGTGAGCCAGTCCGTGCTGCCTCACTCCCCCGCTTGGCCAATTATCGACCGTTAGTCTTGGTACTTCTTTGATGGCCAGAAGAAGGTCTTCTTGGCCATAAACGCCAGTGCCGGCACAATCACGGTACGTACCAACAGGGTGTCCAAA
This sequence comes from Rhodoluna sp. KAS3, assembly GCF_026000575.1. Classification (NCBI taxonomy): domain Bacteria; kingdom Bacillati; phylum Actinomycetota; class Actinomycetes; order Micrococcales; family Microbacteriaceae; genus Rhodoluna; species Rhodoluna sp. KAS3. Next base: position 1,151,428 of record NZ_AP026910.1, read on the forward strand.
AGCACACCGATACAAACAATCACACCGATTTGGGCCAGCGCCACAAGCGGCAGAACACCCAAAACTGCGAATACCGCTGCGAGCAGGATACCCGCACTGGTGATGACGCCACCGGTTGAGCTAAGCGCCTTAATCATGCCCTGCTTGGTTCCAAGGTGTTCGGCCTCTTCCTTTGCTCGGGTTACCAAGAAGATGTTGTAGTCAACACCAAGGGCAACCAAGAACAAGAAGCTGTAAAGGAACACGCTCAGGTCTAGGGCAGGGAATCCAAAAACGTTGACGAACAGGAACCAGCCGGCGCCCATCGATGCAAAGAATGATGCAACTACGGTGACCAGCAGGAGCACCGGCGCCACGATTGCGCGGAGCAAAAGAACCAGCACCAAGAAGACCAGCAGCAAGATCAGCGGAATCACAATTAGCTGGTCGTGGGCGTATGCCTCTTTGACCTCAAGGGCCTGGGCATCTTGGCCACCGACGGCAGCGTCGGCACCATCAACGGTGCCCACAGCTTCGCGAAGCGCAACGATTGATGCGTTGGCTTCCTCAGATTGTGCTGCTCCGTCAAGAATTACGTCGATGCGCGCAATTGAGTCGTTTGAAGCTGTGACCTCTGCCGAAGCAACGCCATCAACGGTCAGAGCCGCTGCAACAACACTGTCAGCTTTGTCGAGGTTGCTGACCACGATGGTTGGCGAGGTTGAACCTGCCGGGAACGCCTCGGCCAAAACCTCAGAACCCACCACAGCCTCAGGAGTCTTCAAGAAACGGTCTGAGCTAGAAAGACCAACCTGAATTCCGCCAGCACCGGCGGCAAGGGCTCCAAGAATCAAAACACCGATTACAGAAACTGCCACCGGCTTCTTGCTAACCCCACGACCCAACTTGGCCCAAAGACCTGAGTCGCTCTTGTTCACGCCACCAAACTTTGGAACGAATGGCCAGAACAAACCGCGGCCAAAGACAACCAGTGCCGCTGGCAAGACTGCCAGTGCAGAGATCATGGCAATGACCACACCGGTGGCACACACGATTCCGAGTGCTCGGTTACCAGCAAGGTCGGCAAAGGTGAGGGTAAGAAGTGCGAGGGTTACTGTTCCACCCGATGCAATGATCGCTGGGCCAGCGCCGCGCAGGGCCTTGGCCATGGCTTCGTGACGGTCTTGGATGCCGAGCAGTTCTTCTCGGTAGCGAGCGATCAGCAATAGTGCGTAGTTTGTGCCCGCACCAAACACGAGCACGGAGAGAATTCCGGTAACCGATGCATCAGGGGTGATGCCAAACAGGTTGGCCACCTGACGAGCCAACTGACCCGCCATGCCATCTGCGGTGCCCACTACCAAAAGCGGAATCAACCAAAGCACTGGGCTGCGGTAGGTGATTAGAAGCAAGACCGCAACAACCACAACGGTTGAAAGCAACAGCGTAAAGTCAGCACCGGCAAATACTCCGGCGATGTCCGCCTGGAAACCCTCAGGCCCAGTTACATAAACATCGATTCCCGCGGGAGCACCGTCATCGGCAATCTCACGCAATTCGGCGACTCGGTCAGTGATTACCTCGGTCTCGTCTGACTTTTCTAGCGGAACTGTTACCACGGCCACCTTGCCGTCTTCGGAAATCTGAGCCGGTGGCACAAACGCAGCACCATTCAACTCAGCGTTAGTGAACTCCAAGAACTTTTCGTTTACGCCACCGGTTGGCATGCCGGCCATCGGGTCAAAAGTGCCCTGCAACCAGGTAATTGCTTCTTCTGAAAATTCTGAATCAGAGGCATAGACAATGACAGCTGCGGTGGAGTCTGAACCGGGCAGGTCAGCCAGCTTTTCATCAACGATTACTGATTCTGCAGTTGCCGGCAAACCAACGCCCGGGTTGGTTTCAGTAGTGGCAGCCCTGAGTGGGCCAAAGGCCAACGCTGCAAAAATTAGGCCTAGCAGCAGGGTTACCCAAGCTGTTTTGCGGCCGGTGATGAAACTGATTAAACCGTTCATGATTGGTTCCCCTTTAAGTTTTTGTAATTCTGCTTGGTGCCGGTTTGCAGTGCTACTCGGCTAGACCAAGCTGTTCTGCGAGCTCAAGAATTCGATCGATGATGTCGTCTCGAATGAGTCGCGCACGTTCATCTCCCTTGATTCCCTGTTCTGCAGGCTCAACAATTGGCCATACCTCAACATTCCCCTTCATGGTTGGGGTAGGTGCAACCTTCGCTTCGGTTCCCAGAACAATTACTCGGTCAACCGACTCGAATAGTTGTGGGTCAATAGTTTTTGGGTGTTCATCTCCGGTCGAAATGCCGATTTCGGAGAGCATGGCAACTGCATCGGCAGCCAGCTGCTCACCGGGCGCGGTGCCGGCAGAATAAACGTCTACGTCTTCACCACCGATGTGCCGCATCAGGGCTGCTGCAGTTTGGGACTTGCCCGCGTTGTGAACGCAAACAAACATTACCGATGGTTTCAAATTTGACACTTTGTCTCTTCTCATTGGGCAGAACTTCCAGCCACGTTTTCAGACTAGTCCTTGCCTCTAAAACTGAAAAACCCACCATCGCTGGTGGGCTCTTCAAAAACTACTTGGGTGACTAAAACTTCTGGTCAATCTCAGCAATTAGCTCTTCGATGTGCGCACGAATCTTGTCGCGAATCGGACGAACCGCTTCAACGCCCTGACCGGCTGGGTCATCGAGCACCCAGTCAAGGTAAGTCTTACCAGGGAAGAACGGGCAGGTGTCGCCACAGCCCATGGTGATTACATAATCTGAAGCCTTCACAGCTTCATCGCTCAATACCTTTGGGGTGTTGGTGCTGATGTCGATGCCTTCTTCAAGCATTGCTGCAACGGCCGATGGGTTTACTTCATTCTTCGGAGCTGTTCCGGCTGAACGAACCTCGACTCGGTCACCGGCAAGTGCCTGTAGGTAACCTGCGGCCATCTGTGAACGGCCAGCGTTGTGAACACAAACAAATAGGACGGATGCTTTTTTATCTGACAACTCGAACTCTTTTCTCTTTTATCGCAGTTCAAGTTTTACACTCTTGGGTCAGTAATAAAACCGAGTTTGCCAGTTGTTCACCCGCAAATTTAGTGGGTCGGAATCCGATCGCGATCGTTGGTGACAACGCTGAATCCGTGTGGCATAGGTCGGCCGCTGGCATCAAGCCCAACAAACACAATGTGGTCCACGGTCAAGATGTTTTTTTGGGTAATCATGTTGCGAACCTCGGCACGCATGGTGATTGATGTGTTGCCAAACTTTGTGGCGATCAGACCCATTTCGATTAGGTCACCTTCGATGGCCGAGGCCAAGAAATTAATCTCAGAGATGATTTTGGTAACAACTCGGCGGTTGCCTAATTGCAAGATTGCGTAAATCGTGGCTTCTTCATCAATCCACTTCAGCAAACTGCCACCAAATAGGGTGCCGTTGGCATTCAGGTCTTCGGGCCTAACCCATTTACGGGTGGTGAATTCAATCTGTGACATCTGCGCCGCTCTCTAGTCTCCATCGACTAGGTGTTTGTCTTAACAAACATTTCAACACAGATTGCCGTTTCACGCCACCGGCTGGGCGAAAGGGTGGCGAATATTGCGCTAGATGACGCCCATGGATAGAGAGGCGATAACAATGGCAGCAATTGCGACCACTACCGTAAGCCGGCTATTGCTGGCCGAGACAGACTTGAGTTTTTGTTCGAGTTCCGGATTCCTGGTCACTAGGTCGCCATTCTCAATCCGCGAGATTAGCGATTCCAAACGCTGAGGTAGCCCGACCATTGCGGTTACGGTTGCCAGGATTTGCCGACCTGCGGCACCCGCAGTGCGGCGACCAGCACCGTTGATTAGCGCCCGGGCAAACGGGTCTACCGCATCCCACATGTTGAAGTCACGGTTGAGTGCGCTGGTTACTCCCGAAATCAGCGAGATGCTGCGGAACAGCAGCAGAAAGTTCTCTGGCATTTGGAATGGCAGTGTCCGCAGGATTTCGTTGAACTTGAAGGCAAAGGCACGGATTTCGCGAGGGTCAGTTTTGGTTAGGTCAGCCACCCCTAGGCCGGCAAAGCGCTCGAACAGTGCTGAGACTGCTCGCTCAAGCTGAACGGTATCGGCACTCGGCAAAAGAATGCCTAGCTTTTGGATGGCCTGTACATATGCCCTAGCGTCGCGTGCCACAACCGCAAACAGAAGGGTTTGGAGATCCTGCTTGAGGGCCTCGCTCACCTCACCCATCATGCCGAAGTCAATAAAGGTCAGCGTAAACGGAACCGGAGAATCCGGCCCGGCGGGGGTCACAAAAATGTTGCCTGGATGCGGGTCTGCGTGAAAAAAGCCAGTCACAAACATTTGCTGAAATGTGACTCTGGCCAATTCGGCGGCTACCTGGTTTGGATCGATTCCAACCGCCTCAAGCGCATCAACATCAGAAATCTTGATTGCTGAGACATCACTCAGCACCAGCACCTTTCGGGCTGAGCGCTCCCAAATGACAGTCGGTGTCGAGACCCAGGGGTCATTTGAAAAATCTTGGGCAAAGTGTTCGAGGTGCTGGGCCTCAACTCGATAGTCGATTTCTTGCAGGCAAGTAAATGCAAATTCCTCGACCAGCGCAGGTGCGTCTGCCCGCCGGTAAACCAAGCGGATTTTTGAGAGCCAGGTACCGACTTTTCTAATGGCTTTTAGGTCAACCTCAACGACCTCTTCAATGCCGGGCCTAAGTACCTTGACGATAACGTTCTCAAAGCCCAGGTCGGCAGCAAGTCCGGCCGACAGGGTGGCACGATATGCCTGCCCGAGCGAGGCGGCGGCGATTGGCTCAGTTGAAAATTCTTGGAATGCGCTGGCCAGCGGCAAACCCAATTGGCTTTCAATTTGCCTAACCACCGATTCAAACGGTTCGGGCGCAACCTCGTCTTGCAACCCCTCCAGCTCACGAGTGATCTCAACCGGTAAAACATCGATGCGGGCCGAGAGAAACTGCCCAGCCTTGATGACCAAGCCACCCAAATCTGCGGCCAATTCTCTGAATCTTCTTGCCAGACGCTGAAGCCGGCGAGTGCGACTGGCCGCCACATACTTTTTCAGACCAAACTTTGGCAGGAACAATTCAAACCACCAGGTCTGAACCAGCGCCAAGGCGGCAAATCTAAGAATTCGTCGATACCTGCGCTTGAGCGAGTGAGATGTCGCTGCCCGCGCTTGGGCATCCGAAAGGTGAGGCTCCATTGACTAGTCTTCGGCCAGAATTTTGTATAGCTTTCGGGTAACTTCATCAACCAGTTCGGTGGCACGCATTTTTTGATTGCGATCACCACTTTGAGCAATACCCGATACTGCATTCGCAAACTTGGCTGAAGCAGTCAGGATGTTGTTGCTGCAGTCAGACGCACCTGAGTGGCGCTGGGTTGTCTCGGTCTCAGATGCCTCATTTTCCGACGAGTCGGTAGCTTGATCGAGGCTGGCCAGGTGAGCCGAACCCGACTCGGTAAGCCTAAAGACCTTGCGATCTTCAAATAGCTCTGACTCAACCAAAGAACGCTCCAGGAGCGAATCAAGCTCCAGCGAGACGGTGCCATCAGAAGGCTTTAAAGTTTTGCCGCTGGCAACACCAATTGCCCGAACAATCTGGGCTAAGTTTTTGTCACCCGAAGCAAGGGCCGCAAGGATGGAGTTTTGCAGGGCCTCAGGGGCCACTTTGACGGGTGTGTCTTTTGTGCCAAATCCGGTGCTGTTGTTCGAAATCATCTGCTTGACCGAATCAAAAATGTCGCGAAGTTCAGAGGGTAGCTGAGGGTTTTGCACTTTTCCGCCTATCCATCAAAAGCACGCAAATTCTTGCGCACTATCCTCAAGCAAAAGGCGGCAGCAATTCATCCCAATAATTTATTGAAAGAGTGCAAGTAAGTCGGCAACGTTGGCCTTCTCATTCAAAGGGTGCCTCATCGGAATCTGGCCGTTCACCAGGTAGGTGTTATTTCTACCCACCTTTTCTTTCACAACGTAGCCAGCAGCCACTAAGTCGTTCAATATTCCGGCGGTGGCTCGCGAGGTTATGCCTACCTTGGCCGCGATTTGATCAATGGTTAGGTCCGGTGTTTGCACAAGCGCCACGAGAACGTGCCCATGGTGGGTGAGAAAGGTCCAATTAGCCATAGTTCTATTGTCTATCGAGATTCCTTCTCAACTTCAATTTGCTTCGAACGGGTTGCCCGGAAACTTGCCGCAATTGCAATGAACAAGATAAGAACAATTACGCCCAATGAAATCGGGGTTGGAATCTTGACGAAGTCATGTAGAGCCATCTTGATACCCACCCATATGAGAACAAAAGCCAATCCGACTTTGAGGTAAATGAACCTGTGCATGGAGTCTGCCAGCAGAAAGTACATGGCTCGGAGCCCAAGAATCGCGAACGCATTTGCCGAGAAAACTAGGAACGGTTCGGAAGTAACGGCAAAAATTGCCGGAATTGAGTCGACGGCAAAGACTATGTCGGTGAACTCGACCAAGACCAAGACCATAAGTAGCGGGGTGGCTACGAGCTTGCCATTTACCCGGATAGCCAACTTTTGACCATGATACTCGGTGGTCGAAGGCACAACCCTTGAGAACCAACGGTAAAAAGCTGACTTGGAAGGATCTTCATGTTCTGCGCGTTTTCTGAGCATCTGGATTCCGGTGAATACCAAGAAGGCAGCAAACAGATAAAGCACCCAGGCAAAACTCTCGAGTATCGCGGCACCGGCTGCAATAAACAGCCCGCGGAAGACAAGTGCGCCAAGGACTCCGAGGAACAGAACGCGGTGCTGGTATTTTTTGGGGATCGCAAAACTGGCAAAAATAATTGCCCAGATAAATACGTTGTCGACGGCCAGCGACTTTTCAATCAGAAGTCCCGCAAAGTATTGCTGGCCATACTCGGCTCCGAAGCCGACCCAGATTGCCACACCAAAGAGCACTCCGATAACGACCCAGAACAGTGACCAGAGCCCCGCCTCTTTGACCTTAATTTCGTGAGCGTGGCGGTGTGCAAATAGGTCTACCAACAGCATTGCAATGATGAGCCCAACAACCGAAAGCCACATCCATAGTTCGACATTCATGGCCGCCCCGTTCTTAAGTTGAAAAGTAATTACTGAATAGTTTTTCTTGTATTCTATTTCTTGTCAAATTTTCTCAAGGAAAGAAATACATGCCGCAAACGCTCGAACTTGCCCTAGCCAACCTCTCTTCCCCGCCTGTTCTGGCCTTTGTGCTTGGGCTTTTGGTAGTTGCCATGCGCAGCCAACTTTCGATTCCAAAGCAAATTTTTGACTTCATTTCGATTTATCTGTTGCTAGCCATTGGCCTCAAAGGCGGGGTGGCGCTAAGGACAGCTCCACTCGACGAGATCGTTTTGCCCCTGCTCCTTTCGGTTTCGCTCGGCATCGCACTCCCGCTAGTGGCGTTCGTGGTTCTGCGGCGGATAACCCGCCTAAGCCAGATGAATCGGGGCGCCTTGGCTGCGCACTACGGATCGACCTCGCTGGTTACTTTTACAGCCGGCCTAGTTTTTATCGAACAAGCCGGTTTGACCTTTGAAGGATTCTTGCCCTCGTTGCTTGCGGTCATGGAAGTGCCGGGCTTGGTTGTCGGAATTCTTCTGGCCAAAAAATGGAGTGAGTCACATTCCCTGAAACCCCTAATGCACGAGGTGTTCACCGGCAAGTCGATCGTGCTGCTGGTTGGCGGAATCGCTCTGGGTGCTATTACCGGTGCTACCGGCTTCGAAAAGGTTGAGCCGTTTTTCGGCAGCCTGTTTTCTGGAATGCTGACGATTTTTCTGCTGCAGCTCGGAATTCAAGCAGGCCAAAGCATTCGGGAGGCAAAGACAATCGACATCGGGCTGGTTGCCTTTGCCGTGCTGTTTCCGTTTGTGGCCGGATCGATCGGTGTTTTTGCAGCACAGGCAATCGGCATGAGCCAGGGTGGATCGATTGCTTTTGGACTGCTTTGCGGCAGCGCCTCATACATCGCCGCACCAGCGGCAGTAAAACTATCGCTGCCATCGGCAAATCCTGGCTACTTTATTACCGCGGCCCTAGGAATTACCTTTCCGGTAAACCTATTGCTAGGAATACCGTTCTTGGCATGGCTGGCGGCAGTTATCAGTTAGCCAGCCAGTGAATCTAGCGCGCCGTTGAAAGTGGCTGACGGACGCATTGCGGCTGTTACCTGATCAATGTTCTGAAGGTAGTAACCAACGATGTCAACCGGCTCACCCTGAACCGCAAGCAGCTCCGCAACAATCTGGTCTTCTGAGTCAGTAAGGGTTGTGGCTAGTGCACCAAACGCCTCAGCTAGCTGCTGGTCGACGGTCTGCTTAGCTAGCTCCTGAGCCCAGTAGAGGGCCAAGTAGAAGTGGCTTCCGCGGTTGTCGATAGTTCCAATCTTGCGACCTGGCGAACGGTCTTCTTCTAGGAAGGTTCCGGTTGCGCGGTCGAGAGTGTCAGCCAGTACCTGAGCCTTACTGTTGCCCGTTGTGGTGGCCAAGTGCTCGAGAGATGCAGCCAGCGCAAAGAACTCGCCAAGTGAATCCCAACGCAGGTAGTTCTCTTCAAGGAACTGCTGAACGTGCTTTGGTGCCGAGCCGCCCGCGCCGGTTTCGAAAAGTCCTCCACCATTTAGAAGCGGAACAATTGACAACATCTTGGCGCTGGTACCAACCTCAAGGATTGGGAACAAATCGGTGTTGTAGTCACGCAGAACGTTGCCAGTGACTGAGATGGTGTCCAATCCCTCACGAATTCGAGCCAGCGAGTACTTGGTTGCCTCGGCCGGAGCCATGATCTTGATGGTCAAACCTTTGGTGTCGTGGTCTGCAAGGTACTGGTTCACCTTCACAATTAGGTTGGCATCGTGAGCACGAGCTTCATCTAGCCAAAAGATTGCCGGAACCTTAGATGCGCGGGCGCGAGTAACAGCAAGCTTCACCCAGTCACGAACCGGTTCGTCCTTGGTCTGGGTGGCACGCCAGATGTCGCCACCGGCAACATCGTGCGAAATCAGAACTTCACCGGCAGCGTTAACTACCTCGACTCGACCTGCTGATTGAATCTCGAATGTCTTGTCGTGGCTTCCGTATTCTTCTGCGGCTTGCGCCATCAATCCAACGTTTGGCACTGAGCCAATAGTTGCCGGGTCAAGCGGGCCATTTTCGATGACGTCTTCGATAGTTGCCTGGTAGACGCCCGCGTAAGAAGAGTCTGGAATCACGGCAAGAGTCTCGTCTTCAGAGCCGTCAATGCCCCAAAGCTTTCCTCCGTTGCGAATCAGCGCCGGCATAGACGCATCAACGATCACGTCTGATGGCACGTGCAGGTTGGTGATGCCCTTGTCGCTGTTTACGTAGCTGAGTCGAGGGCCCTTGGCCAATGCGGCTTCAAAATCGGCTGCAATCTGGTCGCCACCGGCAACGTTTACCAGCCCGGCCAGGATTGAACCAAGGCCATCGTTTGCGCTCAGGCCGGCCGCCGCGAGGGCAGCTCCGTGCTTCTCAAAAACCTCGGCGAAGAACGCCTTAACCGCGTGACCAAACAGGATTGGGTCGCTGACCTTCATCATGGTTGCTTTTAGGTGGAGTGAATAAAGTACGTTGTCTGCCTTAGCCTGCTCGAGGGTCTCGGCAAGAAATTCGTCGAGTGCAGCAGCATTCATAAAGGTTGCATCGATGATCTCGCCCTCAAGAACTTTTAGCCCCTTCTTCAGGTCAGTTACGGTTCCGTCGGCAGCGATGTGGCGAATGTCTAGAGTGTCAGCCTTTGCGAGCACAACTGACTTTTCATTTGAGAAAAAGTCATCGTGGCCCATAGTTGCGACGCGAGTTTTTGAACCAGCGGCAAAAGGCTTGTTCACATGCGGGTGCTTGCGAGCATAAGCCTTGACCGAGAGTGGAGCGCGGCGGTCGCTGTTACCTTCGCGAAGCACCGGGTTGACCGCACTTCCCTTGACCTTGTCATAGCGGCTGCGGGCATCGCGCTCTGCATCGGTGGTTGGTTCGTCTACATAGTCTGGAATGTTGAACCCAAGGGCCTGCAACTCTGCAATCGCAGCCTTGAGCTGAGGAATCGACGCCGAGATGTTTGGAAGCTTAATGATGTTTGCTTCAGGAGTCTTTGCAAGTGCGCCGAGCTCAGCCAGAGCGTCAGCGACGCGCTGACCTTCTGGAAGGTGGTCGGCAAAATTGGCCAGGATACGACCAGCAAGTGAAATGTCTCGAGTTTCAATGTTAACGTTTGCCGCAGCAGCGTAGGCCTGAACAATCGGCAGAAGCGAGGCGGTTGCTAGGGCAGGAGCCTCATCGGTATATGTGTAGTAAATAGTCGATTCGTTCACGATGGAATGCTCCAGTTCTCAGAGATAGCAGCTAACTTCTCTAGACTACCCGTTGCCTTGCTGCGCCACAGGGTCCCCAAAAGTAAAAAAGACCCAACAGGCTTTCGCTTGTTGGGTCTTTTTTATAACCACAAACGCAAAAAACGCCCCGTTGGGGGCGTTTTTCGTCTGTGGCTAGTGAGGGATTCGAACCCCCGAAGGCTGAGCCGGCTACTTTTTTCGCCCTGATAGCCAGGAGAAGAGAATTACGGCGGTGCCTGCAATAAGCATTATCGAAATCTCGAGCGGCATCAGACTCTGACCCCCTTTGACTGACTCCATGCCATCACTAGGTTTGGAACCAAAATCACGGATCCGAGGATGGCCCATATCACTGCATTCACTTGTCCAAATGTGAGCGAGAACTCGTAGTAATCGACTGAGTCGATGCTCACGTAATCCATAGAGATAACAAAGATCATCAACCCGACCGCCAGCGCAGAAACTAATGCTGCCAAAATTCGAAATGAGTGGAGGTATGTGCGGTCTCGATGTTTCAACTGGAGTTCATCCAAATATTCATCCGGGGCGTCGGCCACTAGACGGACCGAGATTCGAAGCAGCCACCAAATCAGAAAGATTGGAATTACACCTAGTATTCCGATTCCGGGCTTTATAAAGTCTTCGAACCAGAACAGGGCTGGAGCGCCGAAGATGCTGGCGACACCGAGGACAACAAGAATTTTTTGAGCCCGCGCGGTGCGAATTACATCCCACTTGGTGTCATGCATAACGGCATCGATATTTTTTGCTACCTTCTTTGATTTTGGATCAGAAGCCATTCCATAGAGTTGTGCGATTGTTCCTTGCTCCGGATGCGATTTCATGTAGAAGTACCAAAGCGGAGTTTCCAAAATCACGATCAGAATGAGCGTGAATATGAACCAGTTAGTTTTGAAGAAAAGCAGGTTGAACTCGATGCCTGAGTTGAAGTAGATAGCACCAACTGCACCGATAGTCAGTAGACCCAAGGTGGCGTCCATCCAGCGAAGACCAGTTACAGACTTAGCTCGCGGATAAATCAAGAGGTAACCAACCGCCATGAAGCCAAGGACGATTGAGATTGTGATTAGCTCGTTCATTTGGATTCCTCATCCAGCCAGAAAATCTCTTCGACTCTGACTTTCAAAATCGCCGCGATGCGCAAAGCCAACACGAGGGAAGGCGAATACTCACCGCGTTCGATGTAACCGATGGTTTGATAGTGAACTTCGACCTGGTCGGCGAGCTCTTGCCGACTCAGGCCTGAAAGGGCTCGAGCCTCTTCAAGGCGGTTGGCCACCCGCTCTTCTTCGGCCTTTGATTTTCTACCCATGTATGTAGCATAAATGCTATGTAGTAATAATGCAACAAAGGGAACCAATAAATAAAAAAACCCCACTCGTGGAGGAGTGGGGTTTAGTGGCTAGTGAGGGATTCGAACCCCCGAAGGCTGAGCCGGCTGATTTACAGTCAGATCCCTTTGGCCGCTTGGGTAACTAGCCAGATGCACCTTCGGCTGCCTGTAATCAGCCAGACGAACGTGCCTGCTTAGTTTAGCCCAATTCTCGGCACGTGGGAAATCGATGATTCAGTTTGCAAGGGGCCCCAGCATCTGACAATCTTTACCTAACAATTTACATTTTTTCCATTTTTTACAGAAGGTTGACATGGCTGGCATCGAAGACGTTGCAAAACTTGCAGGAGTTTCAACTGCTACCGTCTCGCGCGCACTAACCGGCAAGGCGCATGTTTCTGAAAAGACTCGTCAAAAGGTGGAGGCAGCCGCGGCAGAGCTGGGCTACGTAGCCTCTCACTCGGCCTACACGCTCGCAACCGGGCGCAACCGCAACATCGGTGTAATCATGCCCTACGTTGACCGCTGGTTCTTCTCGACCATGCTCGAGTCGATGGGATCAACCCTGATTGAGCACGGCTACGACCTGACCCTATACAACCTGAGCGGCGGAAAGATTCAGCGCGAGAAGATCTTCAAGGACTTCTTGGGCCGCAAGCGCGTGGACGCCTTGATCTTGGTGGCAGTGAATCCGACCGCTGATGAGCTTGAAATCTTGAACCGCCTGCAACGCCCAGTTTTGGGCATCGGTGGCCCGATTGAAGGCGCTAGAAGCCTGGCCATGGATGACTTCAACGCGGGCAAGCTGGCCACCGAACACCTGATTTCTTTGGGTCACCGCAAAATTGCCAACCTTGGTGGCTACAGCGGATCTGACCTTGAGTTCAACCAGCCAAACACCCGAACCCTTGGCCACCTATCGGCTTTGGAAGACGCGGGCATAACTCAGATTCCAGCTTGGAAAATGGAATGTGACTACACCATTCCGGGCGCATTCTTTAGAACCAAACAATTACTTGGAGACCCCCACAACGCGCCAACAGCCATCTTCTGCAACTCAGACGAGATGGCAATCGGTGCGATTATGGCAGTAAAGGACCTTGGTCTTCGGGTCCCGCAGGATATTTCCATTGTGGGCATCGACAACCACGACCTATCGGAGTTCTTTGGGCTGAGCACCGTAAACCAGCGTGTTCGTGAACAGGCTAAAGAGGCCACGGTTTGGCTACTTGAACTTCTGAACCAAGCTGATGATGATGCCCGCGAGAATCGCTCCGAGGCTGTCGAATGGCCAGTCTCGCTGATGGTGCGCTCGAGCACCGCACGCCCTGCAACCGAGGCTTAGGCGCGCGATGGCCCTGCCCTCGGTAAACTGAGGTTATGGCTGACTCAACATTCGACATCGTAAGCAAAGTAGACAAGCAAGAAGCAAACAACGCTCTCATGCAGGCGCAGAAAGAGATTGAATCGCGCTACGACTTTAAGGGCGTAGGTGCAGAAATCGACTGGAGCGGCGAGAAGATTCTGATGAAGGCTTCTAGCGAGGAGCGCGTCAAGGCTGTTCTTGACGTTTTTCAGTCCAAGCTAGTCAAGCGTGGAATCTCACTAAAGAGCTTTGTTGACGGCAAGCCTTACCCATCGGGCAAGGAATACCGCATCGAGGGCGAGCTGAAGAATGGCATCGACCAAGAGCAGGCCAAGAAGATCTCGAAGATTATTCGCGAAGAAGGCCCTAAGAGCGTCAAGTCACAGATTCAGGGAGATGAACTTCGCGTTCAGTCAAAGAGCCGCGATGACCTCCAGGCCACCATGGCCCTCCTCAAGGGCAAAGACCTCGACATCGATGTGCAGTTTCAGAATTTCCGTTAGGAGTTCTGAAACCATAAGCACTGAAGAATTTTAGATAGACGTTCTAAAAAAGCCCCAGATCTCCGGGGCTTTTTTAGTTTTCGATGATTGAGATCGGGCCGGTAGGCGGGAACGCCATTGCCACGGCGTCTGCGCGCTTTGCACGCTTTGCAACCACGTGAGCGATGAAGCCGGCGGCCAGCATCAGTGCTGTTGGGAAAATGAACGCAGCCACAATGTTTACGTTCTGAGCTAGCGCACCCATGAAAATCTTGGCGCCCATAATGATGATGGAGTTGACCAAGCTCATGCGAGCCATTGCCTGGGCGGTGGTTAGGCCCTTCACAAATCCAGCACCGGTGAAGAACGAAGGCACCATCGGTGCTAGACCAAGACCGGTTGCGCCCCAAAGAACTGAGAGCGCGACCAACGCCAGAATCTGATCTACTTGGGCAAGCAGAGGGCCGAGCAGCACACCAAGACCCAGAGTGACGCTGCCAAAAATGCCGCCCCACTTTGAAAGCTCACTGATGTGGAAGCGCTTGGTCAGCCTGCCGATTGAGAGGCGACCAACGATCATTGCGCCCGAGAAAATTGTGTACGGAATTGCACCCAGGCCGGCGTTTAGACCCATGGCCTCTTGGGCAAAGACTGCGCTCCAGTCCATCATGCAGAGCTCCGGAAATACACCGGTGAAAAGGCCTGCGGTCAGCAGCCAAACCTGCGGTGGCGACTTGAAGAAAGGAATCCGCTTTTCGGACTTCTTTTCATTCGCGTGGCCAATTTCTTCAGTGGTGAGCATCTTGCTGGTGGTCCAGAAAAACGCGATCGCCGAAAGCAACGGAACGATGGTCAGGTGGAGCCAAAGCGGCATGAAACCGGCAAAAACACCAGCCACGGCAGCAGATGCGGTGGCACCGATGCTCCATGAGGCGTGGAACCGGCCAATCACAACACGGTTTAGCAGCTTCTGCAAAACAACCGACTGGGCATTGAGGGCAATACCCATCACGCTGCCGCAAAAACCGCTGACTACCTGCACTGTAAAGAACAGCCACGGGTTAGTAATCCATGGCAGGGTCATCATGAGCGTCGATACAGCAAGGCTGCCGATCAAGACCATTCGGCGGGCGCCGTAACGAACAATAAACCGGTTGGCCATGGTCAGACCGATAAGTGAACCGAGGCCTGCCAAACCAATGATCAAACCCCAAACGGTGAAGGTCACGTTTAGGTTGTCGATCAGCTCTGGAATGCGCGGAATCTGGGTGGTGCTAATTACACCCTGAAAGAAGAAAGTTGCGTTGGTTGCCTGTTGAGCAACTTTGCCGCGTGCGTTGGTGAGCCCCATGTTAGTTATTGCGTTCTACTACTGCCTGAGCAAATTGCTCAAGCGCTGACTTCACCGAACCGTTCGGCAGCGGTGCCAAGGCATCGATGGCCTCATCAGCCCAACGCTTTGCCTCGAGATAAGAAAGTTCGGCGACCTCATGGTTGCGCAAACGAACCAGAGCTTCGGCCAACTTTGCATCATCTTCAAGACCTGAGTCAATAAATTCAATTAGCTCCGACGCAACGGCATCTCCGGCAGCAGCAGCCTTGCGCAGCAAAAGCACCGGCAAAGTCGGCACGCCGGCACGAAGATCGGTGCCCGGAGTTTTGCCCGATGGCCCGGCTTCAGAGATATCAATTACGTCATCAATCAGCTGAAATGCCACACCGATTTTCTCTCCGAAAACACGCATCGGCTCTTCGTATTCCGCTGGCGCACCAGAGAGCATGATACCCAGGCGCGCAGACGCAGAAATCAAAGATCCGGTCTTATCGGCCATCACCTGGATGTAATGCGCGGTGGCGTCTTCAGCTTCACCTGGACCGATGGTCTCGTGAAGTTGACCTAGACACAGGCGCTCAAAAGTATCGGCCTGGAGGGTCAACGATGCCTGGCCGAGGTGCGAACCCACCTGAGAGGCCCGAGCAAACAGGAGGTCTCCGGTCAAAATAGCAACCGAATTACCCCAAACCATTTGCGCGGTTGGAACACCGCGACGAGTCGGGGCATCGTCCATTACGTCATCGTGGTACAAAGTTGCTAGGTGCGTAAGCTCAACTACAACGGCCGCATCAAGTACATCCTGTTTGGTGGCATCGCCAAGTTGAGCCGCAAGCAAAACCAAGGTTGGGCGCACACGTTTGCCACCGGCTTCAACCAGGTGTCGTGCCGAAGCGCCAGCAATTTTGTCGGCATGCGCAGTTGCTGCCAACAGGCCATCTTCGACCAGCTCGAGGCCAGACTCAAGAGACTTCAGTAGCGCGCGGTCAGCTACTTTACGAAGTTGCTTGGGTAGAGAAATACGGCTCACTGGTCGGCTTTCTTTGCTGCAGGTTTGCGGGTAGCTGGTTTGCGAGTTGCCGGCTTGGCGGCTTTGGTGGTTTTGGTCTTTTTTGCCGCTGGCTTGAAACCGCGGTGAACCGCAACAATTCCAAAGGTTAGGTTTCGGTAGGCAACGTTTTCATAGCCCGCCGCAGAAACCATTAGCCCCAAATCGCGCTGGTTTGGCCAAGCCAAAATTGACTCAGATAGGTACCCGTATGCTTCTGGCGCCTTGGTCGAGATGGCTGAGAACGCAGGCAAAACCCGCTTGAGGTAAAACTCGTAGAGCGGGCGCAAAATCGGGTTTGGCACCTTAGAGAATTCACAAATTACGATTCGGCCGCCCGGCTTGGTAACTCGGTACATCTCAGCCAGAGCCTGCTTAACGTCAACTACGTTGCGCAATCCAAAAGAAATAGTTACCGCGTCAAACTCGGCTTCTTTGAAAGGCAGGTTGGTGGCATCTGCAAACACAAATTCAATCTCTGGGTGACGCTTGCGACCAACAGCCAACATGCCCTCAGAAAAGTCTCCGGCAACTACGGTTACGCCTTCGTCCAAAAAAGCCACCGATGATGCGCCGGTGCCGGCAGCCAGATCGAGAATTTTCTGGCCACTCTGCGGAAAGACTGATTCGCGAACCACTGAACGCCAGCGACGGTCTTGACCAAAAGACAACAGTGAGTTGGTTAGGTCATAGGTCGGGGCCACAACGTCAAACATTGCGGCTACTTCGGCAGGCTTTTTGGCCAAATCTGCTTTGCTCACAGGTCAATCCTACCCACGCTAATTGGCGCTAAATTATGCCGGAATGCCGGCAACACCTAAGGGCTAATCCGATTCGCCGTAGAAATAGTCCTCAGATTTATTCTTTCGGGCACGCACTGCTCTAGTCGTTGCCACAGCACCGAGGGCAATCGCTCCCGCGCCCATCGCAACTAGGCCAACCTGAGCTTTTTCGAAGAACTCGGCAGCTGGTGATTCGTGGCGGCGCGACATGTTTTCAAGATCAATGGTCTGACCCAATTCAGGCTGTTCGGTCAGGTCTGCTGTCTCAGATTGCACCTGAAAACCACCATCAACTTTGGGCTTCACCAAAAGCGGCGGCA
Source organism: Rhodoluna sp. KAS3 (assembly GCF_026000575.1). Taxonomy (NCBI): domain Bacteria; kingdom Bacillati; phylum Actinomycetota; class Actinomycetes; order Micrococcales; family Microbacteriaceae; genus Rhodoluna; species Rhodoluna sp. KAS3. Next base: position 1,168,505 of record NZ_AP026910.1, read on the forward strand.
ACTCAAGCGCATCTGCGCTGCCAAATCTGGTGCGCAGTTCATTCAACTCAGATGTGGTGAATGCCAAACTCTCGTCAATCACCGTATCCGGGTCATCGACTACCTTTGGGCGCTTTGGCTTTACTGGGCGAACGCCGTAACCCTTTTCGGATTCCTGCTCGTCCTCGTCGACTTCGTCCTCAGATTCAACATCTTCATCCTCAGCCTCGTCCTCTTCTTCGTCTTCGCTAGCGGTGCTGAAGGAGGCGGCGTTTGGGTTATCGCCAGTCGGTACAGCCGGATCAGCAAATGCGGCCTGAGGTGCAACAATGCCGGCAATGACTAGAAACCCAGAGAGCATGATGGCAAGCAACTTAGGCTTACGCATTCTTACCCTCCTTAACGGGCTTAGGATTTTTGAGACGGTGTATTCCAAAGATACCCAGCGCCAACGTGGCATTCCAGCCCATTCAGCAGGTTCACAGATAACGCTCAGCATAGAAAGGCCGGCATGAAACTTATAGTTTCGACCGTCGAGCTTGCCAATGCCCCGCAGAATCTTTTGGCCCAACTTCCCGAAAATCCACTCACTTTTATACGCGAAAATGGCGGCATCGTTGGCTTTGGCCAGAGCGCCAAGCTCGTTGCAGCAACCGGCAAAAACCGATTCGAGGATTTGTCGTTGCAGTGGAAGGCCCTGGTTGCTGAGGCAACCATCACCGACCCGATGCAAATTCCGGGTACCGGCCTGGTGGCCTTTGGCTCATTTGCGTTCTCTGACAACAGTGAAACCCCGAGTGTTTTGATCGTTCCGCGCATGGTTTTGGGTTTGCGCGATGGCCGCGGCTGGCTTACCAGCATCGCAGTTGCAGGCGAGGCCGACGGCAACCTAAGTACCGCAGATAGCAATGACGAACTGATCTGGCCAACACCAACCAGCTACTCACCAAACGAGCCGATTGCCTTTGTGTCTGGCGCGGTATCGGCCGAGAAGTTCAAGAGTTCGGTGGCTCAAGCAGTTGAAAGTATTGCTGCTCACAAACTCGAAAAAGTAGTTTTGGCGCGCGACTTGGTTGCCAAACTTCCTTCGGCTTTTGACATTCGTCCGGCACTGGTTCGGCTGGCCGAAAGCTATCCAACCTGCTGGGTGTATTCGGTAGACGGAACCTTCGGGGCGTCTCCAGAATTATTGGTCCGGGTTTCGCACGGCCAAGTGTCGGCTCGCGTACTTGCCGGAACCGCCGGCCGCGGAACCGACCCTGGCGTTGACCAGGCCATTGCGGCAGCCTTGGCCAGCTCGGAGAAAAACAAAAACGAGCATGCCTTCGCTGTGAACTCACTCGTGGCATCGCTCTCGCCTTTTTGCGAGCGGGTCGATGCTGATGCAAAGCCGTTCAGTTTGGCTTTGCCAAACCTTTGGCACCTAGCCAGCGATGTTCACGGCGTTCTGCGCGCAGAGGCATCGGTGTTGGATTTGGCAGCAGCACTGCACCCAACAGCCGCGGTAGCCGGAACCCCGACCGACATCGCGCGCGAAGTGATTGATGAGCTTGAGGGCACCGATCGAGGCCGTTATGCCGGACCGGTTGGTTGGATTGGTGCGGATGGCGACGGCGAGTGGGCAATTGCGCTTCGTGGAGCACAGATTTCTGGACGTCAGATTCGCGCATTTGCTGGCTGCGGAATTGTGGCGGCATCAGACCCGGTAGCCGAGTTGGCAGAGACTGAACTCAAGTTCCGACCAATTCGCGAGGCACTCGCCTAGGCAATTTATGCCAGGCGGACGTCCACCAGGACTCGGCCGGTTTTAGTAAGGGCGGCATCGAGTTGCCCAAGATTTTCAACCCGCTCGTAAGCCCAACCGTAGGCCTGAGCCAAGTGCCACAGGTCAACCTGTTGAGGAGTGGTGAACAGTCGATCAAAAGTTTCGGTGTCGAGAGTTTTTGCCATTTCCAAGCCACCGAATATGCTGCCGCCGTGGTCATTGCCAACAATAACTTGAATGTTCAAGTCACCATCGCGCGGATCGATGTTTAGTGATCCCGCATCGTGCAAGAGCGTTAGGTCGCCTAGCAGCACTCGGGTTGTCCCCTCACGCTCAACCAAAGCAATACCAACACCGGTTGCCACCGTGCCATCGATGCCGGCAAGACCGCGGTTTGAAAATACCCGGATGGCCTTAGCGGGAGCATGCGCATCTGCCTCACGAATCAACCTCGAGGCACCAAGCAACAACTGGTCAGCCCCTTCGGTTACTCGCCAAACCGCTTGAATTAGCGCTCGGCGATCAAGGGAATCGGTGTTGGTCTCAACGACGGCGATGTGCTCGTGGTCGGCCCGGCGCCAGGCTTCAAGCCATTCAAAATCAACTTCATCGTCAACGGTGATTTCATCGATGGTGTGCGCGGCCCGCCGACTGACATCAAAGTGGCCCATTGTCTTGCTGCGAACAACAACAACCTCGATGTCTTGGTTATAGAGCAGGCGAATTGCAGCCCGGCCGAGGGTTGGCTTGCCGAAAACAATTACGCGACCAATTTGGCTGGCCAGGTCGGCGTTTTGCTCAAGCAAATTGCGGTATCCCAGGATGGCGTTCGCGCCCATTCGTGCGCCAGAAGATGGCTCGGCAAACAAAGGCCAGCCAAATGCTTCGGCAAGTTCAACTGCGTCTGAACCGGCTCCGGCTCCGGCCATAACCACAGTTGGGCGCTTGGCCGAAAGCATGGCAAATTCCGGGTGCGGTTCAAAAATATTTGGCAGTTCAATTCTCGGATTTAGCTCTGCGGCATTTGGTTCGACGGCCGAAAGCGGTTCGCGGAACGCCAGGTTCAGTTGCACCGGGCCGGGCTGGTCGCCGTCGTAACCCATGGCCACGGCGATGGCGTTAGTTGCCAGGGTGGCGGCCTCGCGAATCTCGCCGTCGTGGCCATTCGGTGCCGGCACATCAACACACTCACGAACAGCGTCGCCAAAGATTCCGATTTGATTAGTGGTCTGGTTTGCACCAACACCGCGTAGCTCGTGCGGGCGGTCTGCGGTCAACAGAATCAGTGGAACACCCGAGTGGCTTGCTTCAAGCACGGCCGGGTGCAGGTTGGCTACTGCTGTTCCAGACGTTGTAATCAGCACCGATGGCTCGCCGCTGATTAGCGCAGAACCAAGTGCAGTGAAGCCCATTGAGCGCTCGTCGAGGCGAACGTGAAGTTTGATTTTGCCAGCTGCGGCAAGCTGGCCAGCTGCTATTGCCAATGCCTGCGAACGAGCCCCCGGAGCCAAAAAGAAATTTTGAACGCCAGCCTTGGCCAGCGCAGCAAGAAGATGCGCGGCAAAAACCTGCGCTGGTGAACTACTGGTCACGCTTGTCGCTCGGGTCAGAGTCTTTGTCGTCTTGCGGGTCGATTGGAGCTTCTGGCTCAGCCGAACCGGCCTCAGGGGACGCCGGGGCATCCTGGTCTTTGAGCTTCTTGGCCAGGTCGCGCAAAAACTGCGGGTCGTCATCTGGCGCTGTGGTTTTGTACTTTGGGGCACGCTTCTTTTCGAGCACGCGACTAATTGCGTAGGTGGCACCGAAAATAATCAAGATGCCCGCAGCAACTGCAACAAAAACCAACCACTTCATGATTTAACTCTAACCACCTTGAAACTTAGACTTATTCCATGAAGAACCCATGGATCCTTTACATCACCATTCGCGTCGGCCTATTTGCCGTACTACTTGCCATCATGCTGATGGTTGGCTTTGACCCATTCTTCTCAGCTTTGATTGCTGCCGTTGTTTCACTGGCCATTTCACTGATTTTCTTCAACAAGCAGCGAAATGCGGTTTCTGAAGCCATCTACAAGTCAATCGATAACCGCCGCAAAAATGTTGGCGACAAAGATGCAGATTCTGAGGATTCAGCCTCTAGCCGTTAATGGCAGCCAGCCCCTGCGCAAATAGCGCGGCGTAGGCAAGTGCAGCAAAGCTGGTTAGCTTTAGGACCAAAATTTGCTCACGCGGAGTCTTGGCCGCAAGTGCAATAACCGTGGCCGGCACCACCAAAAATAGCGTTGCCCAGGCAAAGAATGTTGCCGGGTAGAGAAACGGGAACGGCGCCAAAATAAGCATTGGCAGCCAGAGCATCACAACAAACAGCGCCTTGGCCCACTTGGCGCCCACCTTGACCGCAAGGGTTCTCTTGCCCACTTCGGCATCGGTGTTTATGTCACGGATGTTGTTGATCATGAGCACCGCCGAGGCAAAGAAACCTAGCGCGATGCCGCCAAATAGCGAGTTGAGATCAAACGAGCCGATCTGAATGTAGGCGGTGCCATAGGTTGCCACCAGACCAAAGAACACAAAGACAGCAAGCTCGCCGAGCCCGGCGTAACCGTATGGGCTCTTGCCACCGGTGTAAAACCAGGCTGCCAAAATTGACACCGCTCCGACCGGCAAGAACCACCAGTGCTGGGTCATGACAACAATCACTAGGCCTGCGATGCCAGCAATACCGAAGAATGCAAATGCCGCATTTTTTACAGCGCTCGGCCGCACTGAATTTGACCCGGTTAGGCGCAGTGGCCCAACGCGGTTGGCATCTGTGCCGCGAATTCCATCTGAGTAGTCATTGGCGTAGTTGACGCCAATCTGCAGGCTGAGTGAGACCGTTAGCGCTAGCAAGGAGAGCGATAGGTTGAACTTGCCGGCCGCATCTGCAGCGCCCATACCAATCAGCACCGGAGCGATCGCCAGAGGCAGAGTCCGCAGGCGTGCGCCAGCAATCCACAGTTTTAGTGAGTCTGAGCGCTTTGACTTGGCGGCTGTTTTGCCGGTTTTCTTTTGCTGGGCCATTAGTTCTCCTCAAAGAGCTGCTTGATTGCTAGAAGGTCATTTTTGCCGTTTGGCAGTAGCGGAATTTTGTCTACCCGGAGGATTCGAATCGGTCTGCCGGCTGGCCCGAGGTCATCGGCCAAGGCTGTGGCCACCTCATCGGCAACCTCGGGGCTGCCGGTGAACACGATGCCAACCCTCTGCCCCCACTCAACGTCGTCAATTGCCGTGGCTGCCAGCCCTGTTACACCGACTACCTGCTGGGCTAGTTGCTCGACTCGATCCAATGAAATCTTGATGCCGCCCGAATTAATAACCCGGTCCATTCTTCCGATGATTTCTAGGCGGCCATCGGCATAAACCACGCCCTCATCGTTGGTCCAGTAAAAGCCATTTTCGTCAGTCGCCACCTCAGCCAACATAGGCCCCTTAACCCCGATGCGCCCAGCGTTGGTTGCGAGCTCTACCCCGGCTAAAGGTTGACCGTTGTAGACGCAGCCGCCACAGGTTTCGGTCATGCCGTAGGTGATTACCAGGTTCACGCCCAGGTCGGTCATCTTGGCGACAACTTCATCTTGGGGCGCTTGGCCGCCGACCAAAATGGCGTCGAATTTTCTAAGCTGCGAGAGCAAGTACTGGTCTTGCTCGACGGCTTTTGCCAAACGCGCCAACTGGGTCGGCACCAGTGAGGTGTATCGACGGTCACCGGTCATAAAACTGGCTGAACGACTGAAGGCTTCTGGCGTAAACGGCACCGATGTATTCATCAGCACCGGTTGGGTACCAGCCAAAACTGACCGAGTTAGAACATTCAAACCAGCGATGTAGTTGATCGGGAGCGCCAACAGCCATTGAGCGGTGCCCTCGAATGAACCGAGCGCCAAGGCCGAGGAGTTTGCGCTGGAAATCAGAGCTTCGCGTGAAATTTGGATTCGCTTTGGTTGCCCAGTTGAGCCTGAACTTTCAACGATCAGAGCAATGCGGTCATCAACCTCTTCAGGCAGCCCGTGGGTTTCGGGCATTTTTCCGTTGACCTCGGGTGCGGTTACAAAAAGTGCGTGCTTGCCATCCAAAACATCAGTCAGCGCAACGAGCGCACCAAAGGCGTCGTTAGCTGCGATCAGTTTTAGTGGATGCATTTATTTCTGTTTTTTATGCCGTTTAGAAGTGCCAAGGATACGGAGACCAGTCTGGCTCGCGCTTTTGCAGGAACGAGTCGCGGCCTTCAACTGCCTCATCGGTGCCATAGGCCAAGCGAGTTGCCTCGCCGGCAAACAGTTGCTGACCAGCAATGCCGTCGTCAACTGCGTTGAATGCAAACTTGAGCATGCGAATGGACTGCGGTGATTTTCTAAGAATTTCCGTTGCCCACTCGACTCCGACCTTTTCAAGATCAGCATGCGGTACTACCGCGTTCACGACGCCCATTTCATACGCGCGCTGAGCGTTGTACTCGGCACCCAAGAAAAAGATTTCGCGGGCAAATTTTTGACCGGTTTGACGCGCCAAATAGGCACTGCCGTAACCGGCATCAAAAGAACCAACGTCGGCATCGGTTTGCTTAAATCGGGCGTGCTCGGCACTGGCCAAAGATAGGTCGGCAACCACGTTTAGCGAATGACCGCCACCAGCGGCCCAACCAGGCACCAGGGCAATAACCACCTTTGGCATAAAACGGATTAGGCGCTGAACTTCAAGAATGTGAAGGCGGCCATTTCGACCAGCATCGATAGTTTCGGCAGTTTCACCCTCGGCATACTTATAGCCGTCGCGGCCGCGAACGCGCTGGTCGCCGCCTGAGCTAAAAGCCCAACCGCCGTCTTTGGCTGATGGTCCGTTGCCGGTTAGGAGCACTACGCCAACGCGCGAATCCATACGTGCGTGGTCGAGGGTGCGGTGCAGCTCATCTACGGTTTTTGGTCGGAAAGCGTTGCGAACCTCAGGGCGGTTAAATGCAACGCGCACGATGCCCAAGGTCATGTGCTTGTGATAGGTGACGTCTTCGAGGTTCTCGAAGCCTGGCACCTCGTGCCAAATGGTTGGGTCGAAGATTTCTGAAACCTTTGAGTTCATGTCTAAAGCCTAACTTGAGGTGCTGCGCGGTAGCAGCCATCCCAATTTGTCCACAAAACATCGAGACCAGTTCAGAGCAATTACCTAATTAGGTAATTTTTGGGAATGCAAGAATGGTTTCTCGATACAGATGAAGACCAAAGGTCGTGGCCTGCCAGGCCATTACTACCGCACTTTCTCAGCAGCCCTGATCTTTGATGCACGCATGCAATTGGGGCTCAATCAAAAACAATTTGCTGAGCTTGTTGGGGTGCCACCGTCAGTGATAAATCGACTTGAAAACGGGCGCCGGGACCCGAATTCGGGCACACTGCTCTCGATTCTTTATCGCGCAGGTTTTTTCGTTGAGGCAAAAGTAATCAGAAATTACCTAATTAGGTAATCGGCGTCTTGCAGCAACTTGAAGCATCGGTCAAGCCGATCGATCCACCAGTCAATTCGGTGGTCCTCAGCCTCAAAAATATCGAGCTTGGCCTCATCCACCTCGACCCGTCGGACATCGATAAACCCATCCACCGGCAGCAACGGTTGGCGCGTGACGTCGCCGGCCAACAAGGCCGCCGTGCCCAATCCGCAATCAAAATCCAGATTCGGCAAAGCAGCAGCAAGGTAAGCCCCCATCGAGAGCCCCACCGAGGTATCCAACGCACTTGAAACCACAACCGGCAAACCCGCCTCTGCCGCAATATTCAGCGCCCGACCAACTCCACCCAAAGGGGCGGCCTTCAAAACCAGAATGTCCGCCGCACCCGCAGCAACAACTGCCATTGGGTCAGTAACTTTTCGAACGGACTCATCGGCAGCGATCAAAACTCCAAGGGCGTTAACTTCGCGACGCAATTCAGCCAGCTCAGCAATTGAAGCAACCGGCTGCTCCAAGTAATCCAGCGGGACTCCGTTTTCAACCATGGCACACGCCAGAGCAACTGCCTCGGCTACCGAGTATCCCCCGTTAGCGTCCAGGCGAATTCGAGCATCGGGGTAATTTTGCCTAGCCGCCCAAATGCGCTGAAGGTCTTGATTGAGGTCTTGACCGCTCTGAGCCACCTTGATTTTGACGGTTCGAAAAGCACCAAATTTCGAGAGCACGGACACAACTTGGTCAGGCGCAACGGCCGGAAGCGTGGCGTTTACCGGGATTCGATCGCGAAGCACCGGCGGCAACTGGCCATAAGCAAATTCAATCGCCGCAGCCAACCAAACAGCTGCCTCAGCGTCGTGGTACTCAACAAAAGGCGACCACTCGGCCCAACCGTTAGGCCCCTCAAACAGCAACGCCTCGCGCTCGGTTAGCCCACGAAACGAGGTTCGCAGCGGCAAAGCCACCACGCGCGCCGAAGAAAGAATTTCTATTAGCGGTGGCAGATTAGACGCGCTGGAGGTCATCGGTGTTTATAGACCGCTGTAAACGTGCAAGCCCTTGAAGTACAGGTTCACGATTGTGAAGTTAAACAGAATGGCAAGGAAGCCGACGATCGACAACCACGCTGAACGCTTGCCAGTCCAACCGCGGGTAGCGTTTGCGTGCAGGTAGCCGGCATAGATGGTCCAGATGATGAACGTCCAAACCTCCTTGGTGTCCCAACCCCAATAGCGGTGCCAGGCGCGTTCGGCCCAGATTGCGCCGGCAATCAGAGTGAAGCTCCAGAGAATAAAACCGATGATGTTGAATCGGTAGGCCAACCGCTCCATCTTTTCGATGTCCGGAAACAGATCCAGAATTCGTTTGAAGGTAGCCACAACCTTGACCTTGGATGCCTGGACCCATTTAGCGGTCTTGAATACATAGGCAATCGATAGCGCCGCTGCGATGTTGAAGAAGGCGGTAGCCAGCACCGCAACCAGAACGTGAATGACCAACCAGTAGCTCTGCAGCGCAGGCATTAGTGACTGCACCTTCACCCAAAATACGGTGTCGGCGGTGCCCAAAATCAAAAGGTTGAAACCAGCCACAAAGGTTGCAATTAGGCGGATGTCCTTGATCTTTAGAGCAATCAAGAAAATCGCCACGACAACGAATGAACCCGTAATCGAGAACTCGTACATGTTGGCCCAAGGCACACGAGAAGCCGAAATACCACGCAGGACAACACCGACTCCGTGAATAACCGCGGCGATGCCGAGCAGGATAATTCCGGCTCGCTCAAGCTTTGACGCAGTCTGGCGAGCAGCCTTATCAAGGCTGGCTAGGCGCGATAGGTGGAACGCAAAACTCAGAAAGGCCGCTGTGTAGAACAACATGGCGCCCTGGATGAACAGGCGTGAAATACCCGCGAGCTCTGGGTTTAGTGCAATACCAACCTCGGTCAAGAAGCCGTTACCCAATGCCATCAAAGTCATACTTACTTACCTTCTGCTTGGTCTGAATCTGAGTTAGAACGTGAATCTGCCTCTGGGGCCAAAGCCGAAGCCACCTCAGAAACAACTTTTTCAAGTGACGGGTCATCGCCGCGAGCAAGAGCTGCAACTTCAAAGCCCGTTGAAGTTTGTCTGACCCAAACGCGACGGCGAGGAACCAAAAGTGAAAGCGTCACACCCGCTAGAGAAAGCAACGCAAAAAGAAGCACCCAAATTCCGCCCGGGTTGTAGCTCACATCGAGTGAGGCAAAACGACGAATGCCGTCAAAAGTAACCGTGCCAAGGTCGCCGGGTAGATCAACGGTCTCACCAACGGTTAGGCGCAAACCGGCCACTCCGCTCTTACCGCCAGCAACCTGAGTCATGTTGGAGGTGTCGAGCGCGTAGACATTCTTAGGGGCACCGGTCTCAAGACCAAGGTCACCCTCGTAAACATTCATCGTCAACAACGGGTCAATCGGTGCCGGATACAGCGAGGTGAGTGCGCCGGTCTCAAGTTCATCAACCGTCGGGTAGAAGAAAGAAATAATGCCGAACTGCTTCGGAGCATCGGGCACCTTGATTACGCCGAGTGAGGTGTAGGTGCTTGACTGCGGCAAAAACGCGGTGGTACCCGAGTAGGTGATGTTGCCATCTAGGTCACGGATGGTGATCTCAGGCGCATAACCATTACCGGTCAGGTAAACGTGTGCCCCCGGCAGTTCAAGCGGTTCGTTGACCCGAATCACGCCAGATTTCTCTTGGGCAGCAACGCCCTCAGAGGCAGGTACCTTGGCAGCAACATAAGCCCTGAAGTCCAATGGTGTGCCTACGTTGGTCACGTTGGCAAAGTCAAAATCAACCTCAAACTTGTCTAGCTTGACCGCAAAAGGAACCAGATTTTCTTCGGTAAAAAATGTGCCGGGCGCAAACGAGTCGTAAGAAGCAAGGTTGTTAACAAAGGTCTCGCCCTCAACCAAAACTCGCTGCCCGCTGTAGCTGAGGCCACCGCCCCAACCAACGGCAATCAAAACACCGATGAGTGAGATGTGGAAAACCAAGTTTCCGGTCTCTCGAAGGTAGCCACGCTCAGCCGAAACTGAGTTTCCGTCACGCACAACTCGGTAACCCTGCTTCTTAAGCAGGTCAAAAGCCGCCTGAGGAATCTGATCAGCCTTTGAAGCCGAAAGCTTTACCTTTTGGCTAGCCGGCATCCGTGAAAAAAGTCGTGGAGCAGCTGGTGGCGCCGAACGCAAAGCCTTGGCGTGAACCGCGGTGCGAGGCAAAACGCAACCGATTAGTGAGATGAACAGCAGGATGTAAATTGCTGAAAACCAAGCCGAGGTATAGACATCGAAAAGCTGAATGGCATCAAGAATCGGAGCTGCAACCGGGTTGTTGTCGAAGTACTGAATTACACCGTTTGGGTCAGCAGAACGCTGGGGAAAAATTGACCCCGGAACCGCAGCGGCAGCCAATAGCAAAAGCAAAAACAGAGCGGTGCGCATTGAGGTCAGTTGACGCCAGGTCCATCGCGCCCAACCAGCCAAACTCAAAGTCGGGGCGTTGATAACCTGCTCTTCAAAATCGTTTACCGCATCGGTCAGATTTGCCGAAGACTCGCTGCCGTTAGATTGCAACTTGGAAATAGCCAAACACCTCCAGCTGTAGCCATGATGACAGTGCGCTCCAGATTCCGGTGACCATCAAAATACCGAGAATTACCAGCAGCGCGCCGCCGCCAATGTTGAACGCACGAATGTGCTTTTTGATAAACCCGACCGACTTCGTAGCCCAACCAAATCCGGCTGCGATCGCCACAAACGGCAGCCCGATTCCGAGTGCGTAAACAAAAGCAAGTAGTGCACCCTTGGCCGGAGACCCTGAATCAGATGCCAATGTCAAAACCGCAGCCAGAGTTGGGCCGATGCACGGGGTCCACCCGAGCCCAAAGGCAACGCCCAAAAGGGGCGCACCAAACAGACCCAACTTAGGTGAAACCTGCATTTTCATGGTGCGCTGCATGAACTTGAATTGCCCCATCAGAACAAAGCCCAAAAAGATGACAAAAACGCCAAGCACCCGCTGAACCCAGATGATGCCGCTGGCGTAAACCGCTGCCCCGATGCCCCCGAACAGAGCCCCGAAAGATACAAAGACAATCGAAAACCCGAGAACAAACAGCAGCGAGCCTAGGACCACGCGGCTCTTAGTGGCTGACATTCCAGAGACAAAACCTAGGTATCCCGGCACCAGCGGCAAAACGCACGGACTTATAAACGAGACAATGCCTGCCAAAAGCGCCATCGGAACAGCCGCGAGCAGCGAGCCATTCAGAATGATGTCGTTTGGGTTCAAGACCTACTCCTCGAGAGCTGTCTTGATTAGAGTGCCAAGAATTGATCGGTCAATCTGACCGTATACGCGCGAGGTGACTTTGCCGTCTTTGCCAACCACCAGGGTCGTCGGCACAGCATTTGGTGTCACGATTCCGGTAAAGGCCAGCATCACGGCACCATCGTTTTTATCGATGATTGAAGGCCAGGTCAGTTTTTTGCTCTTCGAAAATGCCGCTGAGGTTTCGGCCGAGTCACGCACATTTACACCGATGAACTGGGCCTCTGGGTACTCAGCCGCGAGGGCCACCAAATCTGGCGCTTCAAGGCGGCAAGGCAAGCAGGCTGCGTACCAAAAATTGACCACGGTTACTACGCCTTCAAGCTGCGCACTACTAATTACTTCGCCACTCTCGGTGGTTCCGCTCCACTCAACAGCCGCCTTGCGATTTTCGACTGAGAACTCGGTTACCGTGCCATCGCCGGCGATGTAATTTTTGTTGTCACCAGCTTTGAACTGGTTAGCCAAAGGGTCATTGGCGGCACAGCCTGACAGGCTGGCGATAATTACTGCCGCAACCATGATGGCAAAGGCAATGTTCAGAAAGAGTCGTTGATTTTTTCTCATACGGCACCCAAATCAATCGCACCGGCACCAGCAGCTGGGTCGCGGTAGTCAACTTCAACAAAACGGTTTCCCTGGCGTTCCAGGGTGGTGATGCTCGAAAGAGCGCAACGGCGCTTCTTTGGATTATGAGCCAGCGATTCTCCGGCGAGCGCCCGCTGAACCATAACAATCGGCAGTTGGTGTGACACCAAAACCACATCGCCATCGGGGGTCTTCTCCCACGCGTCAGTTATCGCTGCCATCATGCGGCCAGCAATTTGAACGTAAGGCTCACCCCAGCTCGGCTGCATTGGGTTGCGTAGGTGAAAGTAAAGGTGTGGTCGAACCAGGATGTGCCCACCGGTTAGTCGACGACCTTCAAACACGTTGTGCGGTTCAATCAATCGTTCATCGGTGACGACATCAAGGCCGAATGCTTCTTGAACGTGCTCGGCAGATTCGCGGGTGCGCAACAGTGGGCTGGCATACAGGGCAGAAATCGGGCGCCGGTCAGCCTTTAGTGCGGCTGCAGCTGTGGCAGCCATCTCGTGACCTTTTGCGCTCAATGAATAGTGCGGCAGCCGACCATACAAAACGCCGTCTGGATTGTGCACTTCACCGTGACGGATTAGGTGGATACGTTCGGCGGGCATAGCTATAAGTCTACCCTCGGCTAAACTTGACCCATATGAGAGCCCGTGCCCTAGTTAAAGACCTTGCCGCCCTGCCAGATGGCCCAGTAACCATTGGTGGATGGGTAGAAAAGCTTCGTGATCAGAAGCGCATCCAGTTCATCATCATTCGTGATGAGTCAGGCGATGTTCAGGTAACTTACCCTCGCCCAGTAGTCAACGAGGTGCCGGACGAGAACGACGCTCTGGCAGCCAAGGTTTCGACCCTTACCAACGGTTCCTTTGTTTGGATCACCGGCCGTTTGGTGCACGACGAGCGCGTAAAGCTCGGTGGCCTTGAGATTCAGCTAGACGATGTCGAAATCGTCACCATGGCTGACCCAGAAACCCCGATTGCCGACGACACCTCAATCGACAAGCGCATGGACTGGAGATTCCTTGACCTGCGCCGCCCTGAGATGAACCTGGTCTTCCGCATCCAGACCACTATTGAAAACGCTTGGCGCCAGTACTGGGCTGAGAACGACTTTGTTGAGATTCACTCACCAAAACTTATGGCCTCAGCATCAGAGTCAAACGCCGAGCTATTCAAGCTTGAGTACTTTGACACTCACGCTTACCTGGCCCAGTCACCTCAGTTCTACAAGCAGATGGCCATGATGTCTGGTTTGGGCAAAATCTTTGAGATCGGTCCGGTTTTCCGTGCCGACCCATCGTTCACCTCTCGTCACGCTACCGAGTTTGTCTCGGTCGACATCGAGGTTTCATGGATCGATTCGCATGAAGACATCATGCAGATTCAGGAGCAGTTGCTGCACCGTGCCATCAGTGCGGTCAAAGACAAGCACGGCGATGAAATTTTGAAGCACTTTGGCGTTGAGGTTCAGGTACCTTCAATTCCGTTCCCTCGTGTTCCGCTAACCGAAGCGGTTGAGATCATCAAGGAACGCGGCCACGTTGTTGAGCGCGGTGGCGACCTAGACCCTGAGGGCGAGCGCCAAATTGCTGCCTGGGCTCAAGAGACCCACGGTCACGAGTTTGTTTTTGTTACCGACTACCCAGCAACAGTGCGCCCGTTCTACCACATGCGTCACGCAGACAATCCAGCTCTTACCAACAGCTACGACCTGATCTGGCGCGGAACTGAGATCACCACCGGTGCTCAGCGTGAACACCGCCTGGATGTTTTGATCGAGCAGGTAAAGGCCAAGGGGCTTGAGCCAGAGGGCCTACAGACCTACCTTGACTTCTTCAAGTACGGCGCACCTTCACACGGTGGTTTTGGAATGGGCCTGCTGCGCGTTCTGATGTTGCTATTGCACCAGCCAAACATTCGCGAAGTTGGTTTCTTGTTCCGCGGACCAAACCGCTTGGAGCCATAAGCTTCGGCACCTTAAAGAAAATCCCCGGCCATTGGTCGGGGATTTTTTACTTAAGCCAATTGGTAGTTTCGAGGCCTTCTATGTTGGCAAAGTGTTTTGTGTTTGCAGTTACCAAGACAGCTCCGATTGCCAGAGCGTGCCCTGCGATCAGCGGGTCATAAAATCCAATTTGTGCGCCATCCAGTTTGAGTTTGGCCCGGATTTTTGCTGTTTCGTCGGCAGCGCGATTATCGAAAGCAACAGCCGGAGCGTGCATGAGAAAACTTGCAATCAATTTGCGGCTTTTGTGCTCGGGCGGCATTGTGAGCATTCCGAACCGCAACTCCATTTGAGTGACCGCAGAAATTGCCCACTCGGACTCGGTTAAAAGGTGCACATAATTGCCGAGTGCGGTGCGGTTTTTAATGATGGCCGATGCAATGTCGGTATCCAACAAAAACATAGTTAGCCGACTACTTCAATGGGACTGATGAAAGTGTCTCTGCCTTGCTCACGCTCAAATAGCGGCTGATCGTCTTCGACCGGACCAAGCTCATCTTGAAGAGCAAAGAAATCTTCGAGCGGGTGTTGAGGGAATTGTTTGATGGTGATGCTTCTACTGATTGCATCAAATGTGAGTGTTACTCGATCAGGATTGAAGTTCCAGGCACTTGGAATACGGACAGCAACGCTGCCGCCATTTCGAAAAAACTTGGTTTTTACTTCAGTTTCCACTGATTCACCGCCCGTCTATACATAAAGTCTAGACTTTTTTTGCGGTCAGCCACAACTATTTTTTGGCGGTGCCTTTGGCCGCCGAACGCACAGTCTGGATTGGGTCAGAAAACTTCATGATGGTGTTCTTTGCTTTTAACGCCCACGGATATTTGCGGCCCAGCAATGACAAAACAATTAGCAAAATCGGAAACCAGAATCGCTTCAAAATCCATCGCATCGAAACCACTACCCCTTAGTTAGGTTGTCCAACGCAGTTGCAAATCGCACTTCGTCGATACGCCAATAGTTATGCACTTGCCCATTAATTAGCAAGACCGGGATTTCCTCTAAGTATCGGGCGGCAAGCTCAGCGTCATCCAGAATGTTCAACTCGGTGAGGCTGACTGACGCAGCTGGTTGGCGCTGCTCAAAATCAGCAACCACACGATTCACTGCATCGCGGGCATCATCACACAGATGACACCCCGGCTTGCCGATCAAGGTTAATTCCACGTTCACAAACCCCAGCCTATGACAGGTGTTGCCGACGCCGGCAACTAAACTGAACAGGTGCCGAATACCCCTAAGGAATCAACCAAAATCGAAGCCGCGTTCTTCGACGTTGATAACACCATCATTCGGGGATCCAGCAGTTTTTTGTTTGGAAAAGCAGCTTTCAAGCGTGGCTTTTTTAGCCGCCGTGACTTCTGGAGATTTGCCTGGCAGCAGGCCCGCTTTATTGCCCGCGGCGAGACCCTCACAACTGTTGATGAGATTCGCGATCGCGCGCTTGGGCTAATCGAAGGCCACAAGGCCGACGACCTAGCCGCACTGACCGATGAGGTTTACGACAAGTACATTTGCCCAAAGCTATGGCCAGAGACTGTTCGCCTGGCCAAAGAGCACATCGCAGCTGGGCGCGAGGTTTGGTTGGTTACTGCCACACCAAAACAAATTGCTGATGTTATTGCCCACCGCCTTGGCCTGACCGGTGGCCTGGGTACCGTGGTCGAAGTCAAAGATGGCATTCTGACCGGCAAATTGGTCGGCGAGACCCTCCACGGCAAACACAAACGCAAGGCTGTAAAAGCGCTGGCCAAGGAGCGCAACATCAGCCTCAAAAACTCTTACGCATATAGCGACAGCGTGAATGACCTACCGATGATGACTGTGGTTGGTCACGCTGTGGCGGTTAACCCCGATGCTGCGCTTAAGCGCTACGCGGTGGCGGCCGAGTGGCCAATCTTGGATTTCAAAAAACGCGAACTGCGCGCCAATAAATAGCCCGGTTAAACAAGAAACCCGTCAAGAAAACTTGACGGGATTTTTGTTGAGTAAGCCGACTAAACGACTTACTTCTTGTTGCGACGCTGGTGACGAGTCTTACGAAGCAACTTGCGGTGCTTCTTCTTAGACATACGCTTGCGGCGCTTCTTAATTACTGAACCCATAGGGACCTCACAGATTTTGGATGCTCATCTACCGGATCGGCAAACAGCAAAACGATTTCTCTATTCTAGCCGAGTTAAGTGGGCCTGGGTGAACCAGTTAGAAACCTTGCGTTCAGGTTGCTGCGGTAATCTACAGGCTGAACTTAGGTAGAAAGACTTGCCAAACATGACTAAAAAAATCGTTGCAGAATTCTTGGGCACACTCCTGCTGGTCACGGTAGTTGTCGGCTCGGGAATCATGGGGCAGAACCTTTCCACCGATTTTGGCCAAGCGTTGCTAATCAACACCATCTCAACGGTTGCAGCTCTGGCTCTGCTGATCACCCTATTTGGGCCAATCAGTGGCGCTCACTTTAACCCTGTGGTTTCTTTGATTATGTTGGCGCTCAAAAAACTTGATGCCACGACCTTCTTTGCCTATGCGGCAGCTCAAACCGTTGGTGCCGCTGCCGGTGCAATTTTGGCCAACGCAATGTTTGACCTAGCCCCGCTGAAGATTTCTGAAAATGTTCGAGCCAGCACCGGAATCTGGATCTCAGAGGTTGTTGCCACAGCCGGACTGCTATTGGTGATTTTGGTTTTCAGTGCGCGCAATTTCAGCACCGCACAAATTGGAGTGGCGGTTGCCGCCTGGATTGGCTCTGCCTACCTATTTACCGCTTCGACTTCTTTTGCCAACCCTGCGGTTACCGTCGGTCGAATCTTCTCAAATACCTTTGCCGGCATTGCCCCGGAATCGGTGTTGAATTTTGTAATTTGCCAATTTGCCGGTGCACTTTTGGCACTGGTTATTTTCAAAACTCTATTTAGAGACCGGTCATAGTTTTTCTTTCATAAATTTTGGAATTTGAGAAATAGATTCCACCAGCTGTCGGTTCGGATTAGAAAGTATTCCAAGAGTTTTCTAGAAAATCGCCGGAAGGTCTAACCATGAGCCCGCAGAGTAAATCAGCCCCCGCTCCCGCTCCAAAGCAGGCGCGCGCTGTTGACACCATTGCCTTGGTCCTTCAAGTCACCAATAAGTACCTGCTTAGCGGTGGCGAGGCTGCGGTTCGAGTTCAAGAGATTTCCAAGACGGCAAATGTGTCGATTGGTTCGATCTATCACCACTTCGGTGACCGCGATGGTCTAATTCGAGCCGCGTATGTTGAGCGTTTTCGCAACGCCATCCAAGATGACATTGAGCGCGTCAAGAGATTCATGGCCCGCATGCACAGTGCCAAAGAAATGGCCGAGCACTATGACGAAATGCTGGCTTTCCTAAACCACCACTTCGAGCAGTTTCCGGCCCGCGACCAGGCAACCACCATCGGCAGCACTACCGGTCGGCCGCCGCTGCGCGAAGCCATCATCGAAGTTCAGAGTGAACTAACCTCGAGCTTGGCCGAGGTTATGCAGCTGCTGAAGGACCGCGGAATTTTGAAGCCTCACCTAGACCCTCGCGCGGCTGCCGTGCTGACTCTAGGCATGCTGCACGGTCGAGTGATTTCTGAGCTGGACCGCAACCCGGTAAACGACGAGTGCTGGAACACCGCATTTTTGACGGCGTTCAGCGGCCTATTTGTTGGCACAGATAGTTTGCCAATTTGGGGTCGACTAGCCAACGGTGTAGCGGCTAAGTAGCCGGTTACTTTCCGGCGGCAATCTCCCGCGCACGGGCAAGAGCCGCGTCGGTGGCTTCGGCAAACATCCCGGCCAAGTCGGTTTGTTCCATCCTTGCAATTGCTCGCTCAGTGGTGCCGTTTGGGCTGGTTACCTGCTTGCGAAGGACATCTGGTGCCTTGCCCGAATCAACCAAAAGTTCGGCCGCACCCAAGAAGGTCTCGTTGACCAAAAGCGCTGCATCTTCATCACTAAAACCCTGATGCTTGGCAGCCTTGGTCATTTGCTCAATTAGGTAGAACACGTAGGCCGGGCCCGAGCCAGAGATTGTGCTCAGCGCATCAATCTTGCTCTCGTCGAGCACAAGGACTTTGCCCACCGTTTCAAAAAGCTCGCGGGTTACATCAACCGCCCAGTCGGTAGCTCGCTCACCAGCTGCAACACCGGTGACCGCGCGGCCAACAATCGCAGGTGTGTTTGGCATGGCCCTGACCACACCAACATCCTCAGGCAGCACTGCCTCCATTGAGGCTGTGGTTGTGCCGGCGGCAACGCTGATCACGAGCGCGTTGTCGTTGAGTGAGTCGGCAACGTCTGCCAAGACCTCAAGCACATAGGCCGGCTTAACCCCGATCAAAACCACATCAGCCCCAGCAACCGCCATTTGATTGGCGTCATCGCCGTTTTCAAGCGCAAAACTGAGGACACCCAGCTCTTCAGCCAGGCGCTCGGCGCTATCGGTGCTCTTGGTGCTTACCGAAATCTGACTTGGATCAAAGCCTGACTTCAACAGACCTGACAAGATTGCGCCGCCCATTGAGCCGGTGCCGAGAATTGCGATTCTTTTGATGTCCACAGACACAGTTTAGGCGAGCCCGATTGTCAGTATGGCTTGGTAGTTTTGAGGTATGTCTGCCGCCAAAGCCACCTTTACCTGTACCGAGTGCGGCTGGAGCACCCCCAAGTGGGTTGGCCGCTGCGGCGAGTGCCAAGCTTGGGACACAATGCAAGAGGGCAAGCCGGGTGGCGGGCGCGGCTTGGGCACGGTTCGCAACGTTCGTGCCGTGGCCATTGTTGGCTCTTCAGCCGCAAAACCCATCACCGATGTCAGCACTGAGCGCGTCACTGCTTGGTCTACTCAGGTTGGCGAATTCGACCGCGTTCTTGGCGGCGGCTTGGTTCCAGGCGCGGTTGTTTTACTCTCTGGTGAACCTGGGGTTGGCAAGAGCACCCTGCTGCTTGAGGTTGCGGCAAATACTGCCAAGTCTGGCAAGCGCGTGCTCTATGTCAGCGGCGAAGAATCGGTGGGGCAAATTCGCCTACGCGCCGAGCGCACCGGTGCCATGAGCGATAGCCTTTTCATCGCCAGCGAGACCGACCTGTCGACCGTACTCGGGCAAATTGACGCAATTGCGCCCGAGCTATTGGTTGTTGACTCTGTGCAAACAATTGCCGCTGCCGAGATCGACGGAGCCGCCGGAATGCCTTCTCAGATTCGCGAGGTAGCGGCCAATCTAATCCGTGTGGCCAAAGAGCGGGCGCTGCCGGTTATTTTGGTTGGTCACGTGACCAAGGACGGCAACATCGCGGGCCCGCGTGCCCTGGAACACCTGGTTGACGTTGTTTGCCACTTTGAAGGCGATCGCCAGACATCGCTGCGCTTTGTGCGCAGCATGAAGAACCGCTTTGGTCCGACCGATGAGGTTGGCTGTTTTGAAATGACCGGCGAGGGCATTGCTGAAGTAGCCGACCCGAGCGGGCTTTTCTTGTCCCGCGGAGACGCCCCAGTGTCGGGCACCTGCGTCACAGTTACCGTTGAGGGCAAGCGGCCACTAATTGCCGAGGTTCAGGCGCTGGTAGTGAAGTCATCGACACCCCAACCGCGCCGAGTAACCAACGGAGTGGACTCTGCTCGCGTGGCCATGTTGCTTGCCGTGCTTGAGCGCCGAGCTGGGCTGAGAGTCGGCGACATGGACGTTTACGTCTCAACAGTTGGTGGCGTGCGCCTAACCGAGCCGGCATCAGACCTAGCCATCGCTTTGGCAATTGCCTCTGCGGTTCAAGACAAGCCAATTGCCCACAACCTGGTTGCATTTGGTGAGATCTCGCTGGCCGGCGAGATTCGTAAAGTCTCAAACGCCAAAGTTCGGGCCAATGAGGCCACTCGACTCGGATTTATTCGGTCGGTTGACTCTGGCGTCGGCGACCTACGCGCTGCGCTCAGCCTTGGACTGAACTGGTAGCTTCTTCATATTGAAGTCGCACTTTTGGGGCGATGTCCGGCACCAGCTCGTCGGCCAATTCAATTGGCCATTCAGGTGGAATGCCTGTAAGAACCCAGGCAGCTTGTGCCGCTGCCCCCTCGGCGACATATTCCGAGACTCTAGGAATCACAATTGGGTAATCAAACAAAGTAGTGGCAACCTTTTTTACCGCTTGATTTTGCGAACCACCTCCAATGAGGAATATTCGTTGAACTTCAACTCCCTGTGCGCATAAAGCATCAAGTCCAAATGCAAGCCCGCACAGCATCCCTTCTACATAGGCCCGTGCCAAATTTTGACGTGTTGTGGATTCCAATGACATGCCGTGTAGACGCGCCTTGGCCTGAGGAAGATTGGGCGTTCTTTCTCCCTCAAAATACGGAACTAGCACAAGACCAGAGGCTCCGGGCTGCGCTGAAAGCGCTAGGGTACTGAGCTCGTCGAAATCCACGCCGAGCAAATCGGCGCCATTCTTTAGGACACGTGCCGCGTTCAGGGTGACCCCAATAGACAAGAAACTTCCGGCGGCGTCTGCAAAGCCAGCAATCATGCCCGACTCATCCTGCGCCTGGCGTTTGGTAATCGCGAAGACGGTACCGCTAGTGCCAATTGATATCGCTACGTCACCGGGCGTCATATTCAAACCCAGCGCCGCACCCGCGTTATCTCCGGCACCAGGTCCGTAAATACGTCCTGCTTGGTCAGTTCCAACCTGCCCACCCGGAGCAACCAAACGAGGCAGGGCCGCTTGGTGCCCCAGGGCTGCCTCGAAAAGTTCGGTGTCATAAGCGTTCGTTCTCGAGTTGAAGTAACCAGTTCCCGAGGCGTCAGACCGATCCGTCGCCAACTCGGCAAAGTCGGGCCCCAATTCAGATTGCCCCTCGGGACCAAAGCCTCTCATACGCCACGTGAGCCAATCATGCGGCAAGGCGACCGCCGCGACTCTTGAGGCCAGCTCAGGTTCGTTGTCTCTAAGCCATCTCAGCTTTGAGATAGTGAACGAAGCTACAGGGACGGACCCGGTGGCCTCGACAAACCTTGATCGACCAAGCTCGGCTATCAGATCGTCGGCACTTGACGCACTTCGAGTGTCATTCCACAGCAGGGCTGGCCTTACGACCCGCCCCAGCGAGTCAAGAGCAACGAGTCCATGTTGCTGAGCGGCAATTGAAATCGCTGAAACGTCTTCGAGGCCGCCGGCTCTGTCAATGGCAGCCTCTAGTGCCGACAACCATGCTTCTGGATCAACCTCAGTACCCTCGGGGTGCGAAGCAGAACCGGTGCGAACAATTGCTCCGGAACTCAAATCCCTAATGACTACCTTGCACGATTGGGTCGACGAATCTACCCCGGCAACAAGAGCCATGGCTATAGCCCCGGCTGAACCATAGCCTTCATTGACCCGGCTAATTTGCCAGCATTCAATGCAGACTCAACCTCATCAAGCCCAAACTTGTGAGTTACAAGAACATCTAAATCAACTTTTCCAGTCGCCACCAATTCGATTCCAGTTGGCCACGTGTTGGCGTATCGAAAAACACCCGTCACCCAAATCTCATTGTTCTGGATGTGCGAAACCGGCAGAACCATATCCTCAGCCCCTAAGCCGACTAGCAGAACATGTCCGGCGGGACCGACAGCCTTGATGCCTGAGTAAACCGCCTGAGCAACACCGGAGGCGTCCACAAAAGCGTTTACACCGAGTCCCTCAACATTTTCAATCCTCGGATCAATTGCTCGGGTTGCACCGTGGTTCAGCGCAAAGTCTCGGCGATCTTCAGCAATGTCGGTGATAACTACCTCAGCAGCCCCGAAGGCACGAGCCACTTGCGCCATAATTACACCGATTGGACCGGCACCGGCGATGAGCACACGGCTACCAGCTTTTATCTCAGCTTTTTGGGCAGCCCATACACATACCGATAGTGGCTCTATAAGGGCTGCCGCTTCAAACGACACGTTGTCAGGAATCGGAAATGCGAATCTGGATTGAATTTTCACATACTCGGCGAACCCGCCATCGATGGGCGGGGTGGCGTAAAACTCCATTTGCGGGCACAAATTGTAGCGACCCGCAAGACACTGCTCACACTTATCGCAAGGTCGCTGAGGCTCTACGGCTACTCGTTGTCCGATTCGGGAACTATCCACTGAGGCACCGACGGCAGTTATCGTTCCAGATAGTTCGTGCCCGAGGATAAGGGGTTTTTCAACAACGTACGGACCGATTTTTCCGTGTTGGAAGTAGTGGACATCACTACCACAAACGCCTACAGCCGCGACCTTTACAAGGACTTCGTCTGCGTCCAACTCAGGCACGTCAATCTGTTTAACGACCAATTCTCCCTGCTTTAATAGGAACGAGGCTCGCATGGTAGCAGTCAATTTATTCTCCAGATCTTTACTTTGAGATTGCCACAACGGTCGCGTGCGCCCCGTTGGTGTGCAGCGATGATAGGGCGGCCAAATACGGCTCGGTAAACTTTGGGTTGTCGACTAGATCGCCGAAGAGTTCGCGGTTTTCAATAAATGCGAGCGGGTGAACTCGTTGCGATTGCGCGATTGGTACAAGAACATCTTTCAAAGGGTCGACAACGTTAATCGGCTCACCCTGTTCATCGACGGCCTCCGCGTACCTTGCCCAGCTAGCAACAATTGCTGCTGACAGTGCGACATCACCACCTTGGGCCAAACGTTCATGAATGACTGGAACCAACCATTTAGGAATTCGGTCTGATGATTCAGCACAAAGCCGGGCAAGCGTGTCTTTCACTTCCGGGTTGGAAAAACGCTCGATTAGTTTGTGTCGGTAAGCATCCAAATCAACACCAGGCACTGGCAGGAGTGTTGGCGTTGCCTCCTCAACCATGTACTTCATCAAGAACTGGGCAATTGCCGGATCGGACGTTGCCTCGTGCGCATAACGGTAACCGCTGAGGTAACCGAAGTATGTCAATCCTTGGTGGCTGGCATTTAGAAGTCTGAGTTTCATAAGTTCATATGGCATAACGTCTTGCACCATTTGCACATCGACCTCCTCTAGAGGGGGTCGACCCAATGGAAACTCATCTTCTACAACCCATTGGAAAAAAGGTTCCGCCACGACGGGCCAGTGGTCCTCGAGACCCAGCGTCTCTGCGACTTCAACTACATCCTCTGGCGCGGTCACTGGAGTTATTCGGTCCACCATTGAGTTGGGAAAACGAACAAACTCTTCGATCCATGACCCTAGGTCGGGATCCTTCAAGTTTGCGAATGCCGTGAACATCCTCTTGGCAACGTCACCATTTGCTTGAATGTTGTCGCAGGACTGAACTGTGAACGGCGCAAGGCCTCGTTCACGCCTCAAACGCAACCCCTCGGTTACAAATCCAAAGACTGTTGATGGTTCAGAATTTGGTGCCAGCTCTGCAGCTATTGCGGCTGTCTTTGCGTCGAACTCACCTGTGACTCGGTCAAAGTTGTAGCCCCCTTCAGTGATCGTGAGTGAAACGATCTTTGTATCGGGACTTGCCAACTTTTCTAGGAGCCCGGTCGGATTTTCCGGAGCGAATATGTACTCAGTAATGCTGCCAATCACAGACACGTGACGCTGACCATCTGGGTGCTTGAGCACAAGAGTGAAGAGACAATCCTGCTCTGCAAAAACATCACGCATTCGACGGTCATGCTCGAGCAGCCCTACGCCGCAAATGGCCCAGTCCTTGGCCTTGCCCTGATTCAGCAACCGATCGATTGACATTGCCATGTGAGCCCGGTGGAATCCGCCGACGCCAAAGTGAACAATGCCAGTTTTCAAATTAGAACGGTCATACGTTGGGGTCTGAACCGTGGCTGGCACGGCCGGCAGGTTTGCCTGGTTTAGACGATCCATACTTACTTCACAGCTCCCATGGCAAGACCTCGGACCAACTGCTTCTGTGCAATCCAACCAGCAATCAAAACTGGTAGGGCTGCGACCATTGCGGCGGCTGACAAAACACCCAAGAATAGCCCTCTTCCATCAACAAAAGAGGCAAGGAATGGTGGTGCCGTTTTGGCATCAGAGGTTGTCAACAATGTGGCTAGAAAGTACTCATTCCAGGAGAAAATGAAACAGATCAGAGCCACGGCCGCAATGCCCGGCAGCACAATTGGTAGAACTATCCGAACAAGCTCCGTTCTGAAATTTGCGCCGTCAATTTGGGCTGCTTCAACTATTTCCAAGGGAACTTCGTTGAAGAATGAACGCATCATCCAGATTGCAATAGGAAGATTCATGGCTGCGTAAACCAGGGACAACGCGTTGATGTTGTCCAGCATGCCGATGCTTTTGAAAATCATGTACAGCGGCAAAAGTGATGCGGCAGCGGGCATAAATCTCGTTGAGATGAAAAAGAACAGTGCATCTTTAACGCTCTTGATCGGGCGAATTGAAAGCGCGTACGCACCTGGAATGGCGAGGACCAGGACTATGAGCGTTGAAAGAACACTGGACGTAATCGAATTGGTGAGGTAATCCATCATTCCGCGGTCCATAAGTTTCTGAAAACCTGAAAGATCCGGTTCGAAAACGAAAGTTGGTGGGATTGCCGAGGCATCCTGCTCACTCTTGAAAGCGTTCAGGAACATCCAGAAGACTGGGAAAAAGAACATCAAAACGATTACCCAAGTAGCCGCGGTAACCAAAGAACCCTTGAGCTGACGCATTAGCGCTGGCCTCCATCCATGAACACTTTGAACAAGTTTTTGAGAGCGAGAGTTGCCACAACAATCGTTAGTAGTACCGTCACGACGCCGTAGGCAGCCGCCTCACCGACATTTAGCCCGACGAAGGCACGTTCGTAAAGAAGGTATGACAGCGTTTTAGTTCCGCCTGTGCCTTTGGTCATTATGGCGATCGGGTCAAAAACCTGGAGCAACATAATTGTTCCCAGCAGCACAGCGATTTCTACGTACTGCCTCAAGTGCGGGAGAGTTATCCACTGGAAGGTGCGCCATGCGCCTGCACCGTCAACAGCTGCCGCCTCCAAAACCTCGCGGCTTTGGCTTTGAAGTCCGGCTAGAAGGATCAACATCATGAACGGGGTGTACTGCCACGTCAACATAATGACAACGGTCATAAATGGTAGGTCTGTTGTCCACTCAATCGGCTTCATACCGAGTGTCTGAGAGACCCAACTCAAGATGCCGACATTGTTGTCAAACATCGAGTACTTCCAAATCAAGGAAGCTGCTGCTGGCATGAGCAGAAACGGAGTGATTAGCAGTGTTCGTGCCAGTGCCTGCCCGCGAAACTTTCGGTCAAGAAGCACTGCGAGCAACAAGCCGAGAATCACCGAGAGGATGACCGATAGCGATGTGATTCCGACGGTGGAAAGCGTGGCCGGGAGAAGGTCTCCCTTTTCAAATACAGAGAAATAGTTTTTGAACCAGACGAATTCGATTTCCGTCGGTTTCAGAAGGTTCCAGTTGAGAGTTGAGAAGTAGATGGTCACCAGAAAAGGAATCTGAGTGAGGATAATGCTGAACAAAAGCGCCGGCAGGATAAGCGCGCGCGATAGGCGCACCTTCTTGTTGTCTGTCTTTTGTTTTGCAACCGCAACCGACTGGTTTGCTTTTGCTGCCATCTTTGGGACTTCCTTGTCTGGAATCTAATTTAATGGTGAGGATACCCGGGGTTGACCACTCATCAGAGTCAACCCCGGGCCCCCTATTGTTTCTTGTTACTTGTGAGCGTCGCCAGCTACCTGAGCGATCTTTTGACCAGCATCAAGAGCTTCCTTGACTGTGGTGCGTCCGGCAATAGCGTCGGCTACTAGCTGCGCAACCTGATTTCCAACTTCTTGGAATTCCGGAATTGCAACGTACTGAATACCAACCCATGGCTGTGGGTTTACACCTGGCTGAACAGGGTTTACGTTGTTCATAACCTCAAGGGTGATTGGCGCGTAGGCCTTTGCGGCTTCCTTGTACTCAGGAATCTCATAGGTTGAGATACGTGCGCCCGGTGGAACCTTTGACCAACCGAGTTCGGTACCAACAAGCTTGTGGTATTCCTTAGAGGTTGCCCACTTGACGAACTTCACAGCAGCATCCTTGTTCTGGGTGTTTGCTGGGATAGCAAGGTTCCAGCTCCATAGCCAGCCAGACTCTGCAGTCTTTACAACTGGAGCGTGAGCGTATGCCAACTTGCCCTTGACTGGTGAGTCATCGGCCTCAAGCATCGACGCAGCTACTGAGGCGTCGTACCACATTGCGGCCTTGCCCTCCTTGAGCGCGTTCATACATTCGTTGAAGCTGTAGTCAACTGGGTTTGGCTGTCCGGCCTCGTCTAGCAAGTCCTTGTAGAAAGTGACGGCTTCAACGAACTCTGGAGAGTTCACCTGAGCGTCCCAGTTCATGTCATACCAGCTACCACCAAAGGTCTGCACAACGGTAGTTAGTGGCGCGAACAAGTCGCCCCAACCTGGCTTTCCGCGAAGACAGATTCCAGCGGTCTCGTCGGTCTTTACAGCCTTAGCAACCTCGGCAACTTCTTGCCAAGTCGGGTTGTTGGACAGAGTAAGGCCTGCCGCGTCAAGCATTTCCTTGTTGTACATAAGGATTGATGACTCACCGTAGAACGGCACAGCGTACTGCTTGCCATCAACTGAAAGGGCAGAGCGAACTGGAGGAAGAATGTCTTCAACATCGTAGGCTGCGTCCTGTAGATCTGGGGTTAGGTCAGTCAACCAACCGTTGGCACCCCACTGTGGCACCTCGTATGCACCGATGGTTACGATGTCATACTGACCAGCTGCGTTGGCAACGTCAGCAGTAACTGCACTGCGTAGGTCTCCCTCTTCCATTACCTGGAAGTTGACCTTGATTCCTGGGTTGGCTGCTTCGAACTCGCCCTTGAGCGACTCCATGTCAACCATGTTTCCGTTGTTGACGGTTGCAACCGTAAGAGTTACGTCCTCTACAGTTCCGCCGTCAGATGATGCACATCCGCTTAGTGCCAAAGCTGAGATACCCAACATTGCACCTAGGGCCATTGCGCGCTTCTTCAAAAGCATTGATACTCCCTTGTCGTCCTTGCTACATGATGAACCCGGTTTACGAACCGGGAAGATCGCGCTCTTGCGCTGATCTGTAGTACGAAGTTACCGACCAGTTGATAACAAAGAAATAAATTTGGGGGTCAAATTCAGTGAATTTCTGATACTATTTTGCTCAACAAAAAAATACCGAATTGGAAAAATAGTATCGGCAAAAAAGCATTAGAACTCGGCAAAAGGCGCAAATTCAAGGGTTTTTTGATTTTTTGCCTCGACCATATTTACAAACGTAGAAATCACTTAAATTAGCCGAATGGAAAATTAGTGTTATGAATCCGTTACCGCCAAAAGACTTGCAGCCACAAAAAATTGCCCAGAGCCTACTCGGAAAACCTGCTGCCCTCGAGGTCATCCCGCCCAACCCTTTCCAGTCGTTTAGGTACTTCTCGCATGATTACCCAGCTGACATCGCGCGTTGGCAGTACCACCCCGAGTACGAGATCCATCTAATCCGTGAGGGAACGGGTAGTTATCTAATTGGCGACTCAATCGGAACATTCGCCGCGGGACAGGTTGCGCTCCTTGGGTCAGGCCTGCCACATGACTGGATGAGCGACCTCAAACCGGGGCAAGTGATTAAGAACAGGGATGGCGTGATCCAGTTCTTGCCAGAATTTATAGACAACTTGATGGACAACATGCCTGAAATGCGCGACCTAAAGTCATTAATCCAAGACTCTCACCGAGGCATTATTTACTCCGGCGAGACGGCAAAGCGGGCAGCGAGAGAAATCGAAGCTGTTGGTGAGAGCAGCGGCACGCGTCGAATCCTTCACTTCCTTGCCCTTCTGGTGCTGTTCGCCGAGGCACCCGCGAAGGAAAAACAACTAATCACCAAACAATGGTTTACCCCCAACGCAAGCAACGAGGGTAAATCCGCGGTTGAGTCAGGGGTCAAATATATTTTTGAAAACCTCACGACGCACATCCGAATGTCTGAGGCTGCAAAACTCTCACACATGTCGGAACCGACGTTCTCGAAATACTTCAAGCGCGCTAGTGGACTAACGTTCAGCGAAATGGTGCGAAAGATGCGAATCGCTCATGCATGCCGAATGCTTGAGGACACTAACGAAACTATTTCGAGCATTTGCGTCGCAAGCGGCTATACAAATTTGGCCAACTTTAACCGGCAATTTCTGGCAGAAATGGACATGACGCCATCGGTTTACAGATCCTTGGATTCCAAAAAGAGGAAGGGAGACGGTCTACTTAAACCGGTAAACACAGAGGCTGAGCAAACCGCTAGTTCAAAATAAATTGAACGTTGTCAGACTTAATGCCACTGACAGTTGCCACTAGGTGGTACGAAGCACCGCCGGAAACTTACAGTGACGACTGTGCTAATTGGCGCTACCAGAATCAAACAAAAAGTCATTTTTCACAAGACCTGAACTTGATGTCTGATTTCTGCCCAGCCTCCACAGTTGGAGGTAAACAACAGGTGCAAGAATGTCGGTAAAGACGAAAATTGGGTAGTTAATCAAGTAGGCAAAGCCGGCATTCCCAGTCCTGAACAAAAGATACAAGTGCAAGATCGACAGGACTCCAGGCCAAGCAAATGCTGCACCTATGTATAAGCGACTTTTACCTGGATTAAACCTTGATCCTGCAATCCACAGTGCGGTCGGTACCAGCATTGTAATGAACCAGGCAATTGTTGACGTGAACTGAACCCACCCCAGCAGCGGATCTAGTGACTGCGTTGGATTCCAGATAAAGAATTCCGGATAGCTCAGATAAACGAACAGATAAATCGCACCTGTTGTGCTACTTAGCAAGGGCATAAGGCTGGCCATTTTTGACATTCGAGTTCCTCCGTTTGTAGAAGACTCGGGCAGGATAGGCCTGCCCGAGTCCAAGTACAACGTTCTTTGTGTTACGGGATTAGGTTTGTGTCACAAACGATGGTGTAGATGCCGTTTCCAGGCGTTGTTTCAGCAATGTCAATAAAGCCGGCAATAGGGACGTTTGGTCCAGCTCCATCAACGTCAATCGAACATGCGTCGCCGTCAACCGCGTTTGTGTAACCGACACCAGGAGCACCATCAGCACCAGGAGCACCATCAGCACCAGGAGCACCATCAGCACCATCAGCACCAGGAGCACCATCAGCACCATCAGCACCATCAGCACCAGGAAGACCCTGAGGGCCCTGTGGTCCTTCTGGGCCCATTGGTCCGGTTAGGCCAGTCTCTCCTTGAATTCCCTGAGGGCCGATTGGTCCTTGCGCACCATCTACTCCGGCAGGACCCTGAATACCCTGAATACCTTGCTCACCCTGAGGGCCTTGGGCACCAGTAGCACCAGTAGCACCAGCAGGGCCAGTAGCACCAGCAGGGCCAGTAGCACCAGCAGGGCCAGTAGCACCTGTTGCACCTGTTGCACCAGCAGGACCCACGATTGAAGTTGGAACGGTGAACAGTTTGCGCTCACCCGTGACACACTTGGTGCGAACGGTGAGCTTATTTGCCTTTGAGACACACACGTACTGGGTGTCTGCCGCAACCGCAGGTGAGACTGTTGCGAATGTTAGACCTAGTCCAACAACTCCTGCCATAACGGCGAGAGACAATTTCGAAGTTTGTTTCATTTTGAAGCCCCCAAAACAATATTTGCGATCAGGATGCACCAGACATCCCGAGGAATTTTTTTCCTGAACCAACTCAAACATCGGCGGAGCCTAAAGTCCTCGGTTGCAAAGTTCAATGTACGTATCGAAAAGTACAAACTTTGGAAATTCCAAGCTGCATGTCAGATGCGCGAACTAATCTTTTGGACTGAGGGGCTTAGCAACCAACAACTAACATTGGGGACTTCCTTGAGCCAATTAAAATCCGAGCCTTTGGCCACAGCCAAATATCTTTTTGAGTCACTGGGAAATTCACTGGATGCGGACACTTTCTGCAAGGGCCTTGTACATTATCTTCACGAGGGTTACGGCGCCATAGCCTGCTTTATTACTCGTGTCGATAAAGAGGCAAAAATCCGGTGGGTAGGCCGCTACGGATATGAGGTTGACACTGCAAACGTTGCAAAAATTAGCTTGTGGGAGAGCTCGGCAAGCGCCATGGCAATATTGTCTGGAAGTTCTCTGGTAATAAAAAGTTCCGATGAATACAAGGCGATGTTTGAGGTGTCCCAACTCGAGCATTCGATTGGCATCGGATTCCTCAGTATCCCTCTAAAACATCAGGGGCAAGCTATTGGATCGTTAGGGATCAGTTTTGCATCCAAAATTAGTGGGGACTTAGCTGCCGATGAAACCTTTGACGTTTTGGCGGTTGGTGCCAGCGCCTATCTGACCAGCCTTGCATCCCGAGGCGACTCAGGCGCTGGTGACCTCGAGCTTCTCGACGATACCCAAATAACTTCGCGGGACCTGCAAATTCTGACTCTCATGGAGGAAGGGCTGACTCACTACGAAATTGGGCGTGTGCTGAATTTGAGCGAGTCAAGCATTAAGCAAACCAGCTCGATGCTTTATAAAAAATTAGGCGTAAGCAAAAGAAGCGACGCAATTGATCAGGCCAAATTACTGCGACTCATCTAGTTCAAAATAAATTGAACGTTGTCAGACTTAACGCCACTGACAGTTGCCACTAGGTGGTACGAAGCACCGCCGGCGATTACGGGCTGCTGATCAGCACCGCAGCCCTTGGCGCTCGAGAAGACGCGGTACCAGTCTGCATTCTCGGTACTGCTAGAAACTGACTCCCCCGCCTTGATTAGCACTGGGTAGCCGACCAACTTGGTTCGGTCACAATCGGCTGACTCCCAGATAACCTGCTCGCCACTGGTCACTGAGTAGTAGACCACGGCTGGGCCAACATCAAAGACGCAATCGATCTCAGACTGATTGGTGGCTTTGAAAGAGAAAAACGGATTGATACCGCTGTCGAAGGTGCTCTGCGGGCTGCCGGCCGAGTTGGTTACCCGAGCTTCGATCAAGATTTTTGCAGGGTCACAATCTGAGCCCGGGGTTGCCGATGCACTAGCAACTGGCGAGGCCGAAGGAGCCGGGGAAAGAATGCCTGAGACCCAGTTAACGGCTGCTGACACACCGGCAATTATCAGTGTCACAAACAGCACAACCACTGCCAACGCAATGATTCTGCGGATTAGGAAGTTTGGTTTTCTGCTCATGCTTCAAGGCTAACCAAGGGTCTGGCTAGAGCGTCTTAAGCATTCGGGTGTTGCCCAGAGTGTTTTGCTTGACCCTCGCCAGATCAAGAAACTCGGCCACACCATCGTCGTGCGAACGGACCATCTCGGCATAGGTTTGCGGATCAACCGGCACATCAGAGATCTCGACAAAGCCACTCTTTGCAAAAAAGTCGACCTCGAAGGTCAGGCAAAAGACTCGTTTGATACCGAGGTGGCTGGCGCGATCCAGCAGAGCATCCAAGATTGCCTTACCAACACCATGCCCGCGCATGTGCTCAGCAACAACTACAGAACGAACCTCGGCAAGGTCCTCCCACATCACATGCAGGGCTCCTGCGCCAACGACAAAATCATTTTCATCGACGGCAACCATGAACTCCGGAACGGCCTCGTATAGCCCGACCAACTCGTGCCCCAAGAGAACGCGTGAGCCCTCGAGCGGCTGGCGCATGGCCTGGATGTTGCGAACATCGCTGGTCAGTGCTGGGCGAACGGTAATTGTGGCGTGGGTCATGAATTAACGGTAGCCGAATTTTCGGCAACCCAACGACTTAGATTCAAAACCATAACCCAAAATTGCAGTTAGGTCAGCGGCTTTATTTTGTTGGGGCGCACCACTACAAACATGACCACAATGGCAATCACCATGAAGATCAACCATGTGGTGCCAACGCCGACGGCCGAGAATTTATCCAGAGTTGTGTAGTACGGGCCGGCCATTGCAGTGCCCAAAAAGCCAACCGCACCGATAAGCGATGCCGCGGTGCCTGCCTCTGAACCGTGTGGAGAAAGCGCGAGGGCGTTTACCGGTGTGTTGGTTGCCCCAAACAAGAAAAGCCAGCCAAAAATTAGGCCCTCGATCGTCCAAAAACTAGCCTGTGCATTTGAGGCAACAATTAGCAACAGACCGACAATCGCAGCCAAAATCAGCGAACCGGTGAGCAGCCATTGTGCCGGAATGTACTGAGCCAGCTTTGACGAGGCCTGAATGCCTAGGTATGCGCCGAAAGAGTTGAGGCCTAAGTAGAGCCCCACCTCAGTAGCCGGAACATCGAAGGTATTTGCAAAAACAAATGGTGTGACCGAAAGGTAGGCGAACACCGATGCCGAGATCAGCATTTGAATAATTAGGAGCCCGGTGTAGCTGCGGTCGCGCAAAACATTTCGGAAGCGCTTGCCCATGCCCTTGAAGATTTCGTCGCGCCGCGACTCAGTCTTAAGGGTCTCAGGCAGACTAAGGAATGCAATTACGCCGAGCACGCCCGCAAATATTGCGACGAAAAGACTAATACCGCGCCAGTCGGTGAACTGTAAAAAGCCTGACCCAATCAGCGGGCCAAGGAACCAGGATGCAGCGTTGATAAGCATCACCCGGCTCATCATTTTTAGTAGCGGCATGCCGGTGTAAAGGTCTCTAAGCATTGCGTTACCGATCACCGTGAGAGCCGCACCGCTGAGCCCCTGGAGGATTCTGGCGGCAAAAAAGACTTCTAATCCTGGCGCCAGAGCGCATAACAGTGAAGACGCAATGTAAATTGCCAGTGCAATCAACATTGGGCGCTTACGTCCGATTGCGTCACTGACTGGGCCAGCGAGCAGCATGCCAAAAGCAAATCCGAGGCTGACGGCACTGAGCGTCAGCTGAATAAGACCCGGGTCTACTGCCAAGTCATCAGACACCGCTGGCAAAGATGGGATGTAAGGGTCAACCGTGAACGGCTGAAGCATGCCCAAAGCGCCAATCAGCAAGATCATTTTGATGCGACCCGTGCCGCCGATGGTTTTAGACATACTTCTATTCTCTTCCGCCTGGGTAAACATATTTGTCAGACCCGTGCCTTGCCTTTACCCTTAGTTGAGTTGTCCAGCGCCAAGCCTCGATATTTCTTGGGGTCGACCGACGTTTGGACCCAAGGTTTTACAACCAACTGGCCCCAGGAGAGTGAAGATGCCGGCAAAGCAGCCTAGAGGCCCCTATTCAAAAGGGAATGCCAAGCGCGAAGAGATTTTGTCTAAAGCCGTCGAGGCATTCGGAAAAACCGGCTACCACGCCACTTCAATGCGCGAGATTGCTGCAGCTTGCAACCTCAGTCAGGCAGGATTGCTGCACCACTTTCCAAATAAAGAAGCAGTTTTACTAGCTCTGGTGGACAGGCGCGAACAAAGCCAACATGAAGCCGCCGAAGAACGTCGCAAAGTTTCGGGTTCAACTTGGCAGGAGTCAGCTCTCGAGGGCCAAAAGCGCAACGAAGAAGAATCGGCCTTGACTCGCCTTTGGGCCAACCTCGTTGGCGAGGCCACCGACCCTAACTTTCCGGCTCACGAATACTTCCTTGAGCGCTACCGCAAGTCACGCGCTAGCTTTGCCCTAGACATTGCCAATGATCACGGTCGCACCACTCCGAATCAAGAAGACCATATCCAGGCAGCAATCATTATTGCCATCTGGGACGGTCTGCAGACCCAATGGCTACTTGACCCTAAGTTTGAAATGCGCCCAGCGTTTGAATACGCGATTTCGATGATCAGCCGATACTCGCAGAACAAATAGAGTTCAGGCCTAAAGCAAAAACCCCGCCGATAGATATCGACGGGGTTTTTGCTTTTTCAAATTACATTGCCGTGAGTGCTTCACGAACCTTGTTGGTGAATACAAATTCGCCATCGACAAAATCAACCTCGAGGTCAGAGGCGTTCTTAACCTCACCGTGCATGATCTTCTCGCTTAGGCGGTCCTCGATTTCTCGCTGGACTGCACGACGGAGTGGTCGGGCACCTAGCGCTGGGTCAAAGCCGATCTCAATCAGGCGGTCTTTAGCTGCCTGGGTTACTGAGATGGTCATGTCGCGGTCTTCTAGGCGAACACCAAGGCGCTTGATGAATAGATCAACAATCTGAACTAGTTCAGGCTTGGTTAGCTGAGGGAACACGATGGTCTCATCAACACGGTTTAGGAACTCAGGCTTGAAGTTCTTCTTGAGCTCCTCATTGACCTTGCCCTTCATGATCTCGTAGTCATTTGCAGCGCTGCCCTCGAGCGAGAAGCCCATGGTGCCGCGCGAAATGTCACGAGTTCCGAGGTTGGTGGTCATGATGATGATGGTGTTCTTGAAGTCAACGACGCGACCCTGACCATCAGTCAATCGGCCCTCTTCAAGAATCTGAAGCAGCGAGTTGAAGATGTCTGGGTGAGCCTTTTCGATCTCGTCGAATAGAACCACGCTGAATGGCTTGCGGCGAACCTTCTCGGTTAGCTGACCACCCTCTTCGAAGCCAACAAAGCCCGGAGGGGCACCGAATAGGCGGCTGACAGTGTGCTTTTCGCCGTATTCAGACATGTCGAGCGAGATGAGCGCACCCTCGTCATCGAACAAGAACTCGGCCAAAGCCTTGGCTAGCTCAGTCTTACCAACACCGGTAGGTCCGGCAAAGATGAACGAGCCCGAAGGACGGTTAGGGTCCTTGAGGCCGGCACGCTGGCGACGGATTGACTTAGAAATCGCAGCGATGGCGTCTTCTTGACCGATAACGCGCTTGTGAAGTTCGTCTTCCATGAAGATGAGCTTGGCGCTCTCTTCTTCGGTGAGCTTGAACACCGGAATACCGGTGGCCTGAGCCAAAACCTCAGCGATTAGGCCTTCGTCAACAATGCCCTGCGCTGCCACGTTGCCCTGGCGGTACTCGCGCTCCATGCGGGCGCGCTCGGCATTCAACTTCTTTTCTTCGTCGCGCTTTGCTGCGGCTAGCTCAAATTCCTGAGCCTCGATAGCCTTTTCTTTCTCAACCTTGAGAGCAACAATCTTTTCTTCGATTTCACGAATCTCCGGTGGAGACGACAGGATCGACAGGCGCAAACGCGCACCCGCTTCATCGATTAAGTCGATTGCCTTGTCTGGCAAGAATCGGTCGGTGATGTAGCGGTCAGATAGCTGAGCCGCGGCAACCAAGGCGCCATCGGTGATTGAAACCTTGTGGTGCACCTCGTAGCGGTCACGAACACCCTTAAGAATGTTGATGGCCTGAGGCAAAGATGGCTCGTTAACGGTTACCTGCTGGAATCGGCGGGTAAGCGCTGCGTCTTTTTCAAAGTGCTTACGGTACTCGTCAAGTGTTGTGGCACCGATGGTCTGCAGTTCACCGCGCGCAAGCAATGGCTTCAAAATTGATGCGGCATCGATGGCGCCTTCGGCAGCACCCGCACCAACCAAGGTGTGAATCTCGTCGATGAAAGTGATGATGTCACCGCGAGTTCGGATTTCTTTGGTGACCTTCTTTAGGCGCTCTTCAAAGTCACCGCGGTAGCGTGAACCAGCGATGAGTGAACCCATGTCAAGGGTGTAAAGCTGCTTGCCCTTGAGGGTCTCAGGCACATTGCCGTTGACGATGGCCTGAGCCAAACCCTCAACCACCGCGGTCTTTCCGACACCCGGTTCACCAATCAGGATTGGGTTGTTCTTTGAGCGGCGGCTAAGAATCTGCATCACGCGCTCGATCTCGCGCTCGCGACCAATTACTGGGTCAAGCTTGCCCTCGGCAGCAGCCTGGGTCAGGTTGCGTCCAAACTGGTCAAGAATCTGAGAGCCCTTTTGCTTCTCGGTGTTGTCTCCGCCAACTGCAACGGTCTCTTTACCCTGGAACCCTGAAAGCAACTGGATTACCTGCTGGCGAACGCGGTTGGTGTCTGCGCCAAGCTTGGTTAGCACCTGGGCTGCAACACCCTCACCCTCGCGGATCAGCCCCAAAAGCAAGTGCTCGGTGCCGATGTATGAGTGGCCTAGCTGCAGAGCCTCGCGCAGTGAAAGCTCGAGCACCTTCTTTGCGCGCGGCGTGAATGGAATGTGACCAGACGGAGCCTGCTGCCCCTGACCGATGATCTCTTGAACCTGTTCGCGAACGGAATCTAGGTTGATGCCGAGCGACTCTAGAGCCTTAGCGGCTACGCCCTCACCCTCGTGAATCAAACCCAACAGGATGTGCTCGGTGCCGATGTAGTTGTGGTTGAGCAGCTTGGCTTCTTCTTGGGCCAGCACAACAACTCGACGAGCCTTGTCGGTGAATTTCTCGAACATTTTTACTCCATTCGCCAGCTTTGGTTATAGCTGTCTAATAGAAATGCTAAGTCGGGTAATCCGGCTGTGGGGGCTTGTTCGCTGTAGGGAAAACGAAAAGACCCGAGCCAAAGCCCGGGTCTTTTCTTGGTGAATTTGAGTGACTAGAAGTCCCAGTCGTCGTCCTCGGTGGCCTCGTGCTTACCGATTACGTAAGACGAACCTGAACCTGAGAAGAAGTCGTGGTTCTCGTCAGCGTTTGGTGAAAGCGCAGACAGAATTGCTGGGCTAACCTCTGACACCTCTTTAGGGAACAACGGGTCAAAGCCTAGGTTCATCAGGGCCTTGTTGGCGTTGTAGTGCAAGAAGTGCTTTACGTCTTCGGTCAAGCCGAGTGGGTCGTAAAGGTCAGCGGTGTACTTGATCTCGTTTTCGTACAGCTCAAGTAGCAAGTCGTAGGTGTACGCCTTCAACTCGTCGCGACGCTCTTGGGTCTCAAGTTCCATTTGCTTCTGGAACTTGTAGCCAATGTAGTAACCGTGAATGGCTTCGTCACGGATGATCAAGCGGATCAAGTCACCAGTGTTGGTGAGCTTGGCGCGTGATGACCAGTACATCGGCAGGTAGAAACCTGAGTAGAACAGGAATGACTCAAGCAAAGTTGAGGCAACCTTGCGCTTTAGCGGGTCGTCACCGCGGTAGTAACCAAGAACAATCTCGGCCTTCTTCTGAAGGTAAGGGTTGTCCTCTGACCAGCGGAACGCCTCTTCGATCTCATCGGTTGAACACAGGGTCGAGAAAATCGATGAGTAGCTCTTGGCGTGCACTGACTCCATGAAAGCGATGTTGGTGTACACAGCTTCTTCGTGAGCGGTTAGCGCGTCAGGAATCAGTGAGATTGCACCGACGGTTCCCTGGATGGTGTCCAGCAGAGTCAAACCGGTGAATACGTGCATGGTTAGCTTCTGCTCCTCTGGGCGAAGAGTTGCCCATGAAGGGATGTCGTTTGACATCGGTACCTTTTCAGGCAGCCAGAAGTTTGAGGTGAGGCGGTTCCAAACCTCGAGGTCCATTGAGTCCTCGAGTTTGTTCCAGTTCACCGGACGAGTGATTCCACTTAGCGTTGTGGCAGTCATTTTCTTCTCTCTTTGCAGGTTTAAAACTGAACTTGGATGGGGTCTAAATAATTTCTAGAGCATGCAGCTTACGCACTCATCGACAGCGGTACCCTCGAGGGCCATCTGGCGAATACGTACGTAGTAGATGGTCTTGATGCCTGCGCGCCAAGCCTGGATCTGGGCCTTGTTAACATCGCGGGTGGTTGCGGTGTCTTTGAAGAACAAGGTCAGTGAAAGACCCTGGTCTACGTGCTGGGTTGCAGCTGCGTAGGTGGCAATGATCTTCTCTGGGCCGATTTCGTAGGCGTCGTCGTAGTACTCAAGGTTGTCGTTGGTTAGGTATGGAGCTGGGTAGTAAACGCGGCCCAACTTACCCTCTTTACGAATCTCAATCTTTGACGCAACCGGGTGAATCGAGCTGGTTGAGTTGTTGATGTAAGAGATCGAACCGGTTGGTGGAACAGCCTGAAGGTTCTGGTTGTAGATACCGTCCTTCATGACTGCAGCCTTTAGCTGGCGCCAGTCTTCCTGGTTCGGAATCTCGATACCGGCGTTGGCAAACAACTCTGCAACGCGCTCGGTCTCAGGAGACCAAACCTTATCGGTGTACTTGTCGAAGAACTCACCGGTTGCATACTTTGAGTTTTCAAAACCACCAAATGCCTTGCCTCGTTCGCGAGCAATGGTATTTGAAGCCTTTAGAGCGTGGAACAGAACGGTGTAGAAGTAGATGTTGGTGAAGTCAATACCTTCTTCAGAACCGTAGTGAACGCGCTCGCGTGCCAGGTAACCGTGAAGGTTCATCTGGCCCAGACCAATCGCGTGAGACTCATCGTTGCCGTACTTGATTGAGGTCACTGAATCAATGTTGCTCAGGTCAGAGACAGCAGTCAAAGCACGGATAGATGCCTCAATGGTGCGACCAAAGTCTGGTGAGTCCATTGCCTTGGCAATGTTCAACGAACCGAGGTTGCAAGAGATGTCCTTGCCGACATCCTTGTAGCTGAGGTCAGCGTTGTAAGTGGTTGGGGTGTTGACCTGAAGAATCTCAGAGCAAAGGTTTGACATGTTGATGCGGCCAGCGATTGGGTTCTCGCGGTTCACGGTGTCTTCGTAAACGATGTATGGGTAGCCCGACTCAAACTGAAGCTCAGCAATGGTCTCGAACAAAGCGCGAGCCTTGATCTTGGTCTTGCGGATGCGAGCGTCGTCGACCATGTCCTGGTAGTGCTCGGTGACTGAGATGTCGCTGAACGGAACACCGTACACGCGCTCTACATCGTATGGAGAGAACAGGTACATGTCGTCATTGTTCTTAGCCAGCTCAAGGGTGACGTCTGGAATAACCACACCAAGGCTCAGGGTCTTGATACGAATCTTCTCGTCAGCGTTCTCGCGCTTGGTGTCGAGGAACTTCATGATGTCTGGGTGGTGAACGTTTAGGTAAACCGCACCCGCACCCTGGCGTGCGCCAAGCTGGTTTGCGTAGCTAAATGCGTCTTCCAGCATCTTCATAACCGGGATAACACCCGATGACTGGCCTTCAATCTTCTTGATCGGTGCGCCTGATTCACGGATGTTGGTTAGTGAAAGGGCAACACCGCCGCCACGCTTTGAAAGCTGCAGCGATGAGTTGATGGCACGTGAGATTGACTCCATGTTGTCTTCGGTACGAAGCAAGAAGCATGAGACAAACTCGCCGCGCTGGGCCTTGCCACAGTTTAGGAAGGTTGGAGTTGCCGGCTGGAAACGACCGGTGATCATTTCTTCAACCAACATCAGTGCACGGTCTTCGTCGCCCTCGGCAAGGGTAAGTGCCACCATGACCACGCGGTCTTCGAAGCGCTCTAGGTAGTGCTTGCCATCAAAGGTCTTTAGCGCGTAGCTGGTGTAGAACTTGAAGGCACCCAGGAATGACTCAAAACGGAACTTGAATGAGTAAGCGAAGTCGTGGATCTTCTGCAGGAAGTCGAAGCCGTAGGCGTCAAGAATTGGCTTCTCGTAGTAGTCGTGCTCGACCAGGTAGTCAAGGCGCTCTTTGAGGTTGTGGAAGAACACGGTGTTCATGTTCACGTGCTCTAGGAAGTACTCGCGAGCAGCCTGCTTGTCTTTGTCGAACTGAATCTTGCCGTCTTTGTCGTACAAGTTCAGCATTGCGTTCAGCTCGTGGTAGCTGTATCCGGTGCGAGGGGCCTTCTCAATCAGAGTGTTTTCCACAGTTGTTCCATCTTTTCTTCTACGGCCGCCACGTCATACGGGGTGCCTAGTAATTCGAATTTGTAAATCAGGGGTACCTGAAGCTTGAGCGAGATAATCTCGCCGGCTCTGCAGTACTTGTCGCCGAAGTTGGTGTTGCCAGCTGCGATGACGGCTTTAGCGTTTTTTCTGTTTTCAGGGTCGTTGAGAAACCGAATCACCTGTTTTGGAACACTGGTGAGGTCATCACCTGCCCCGTATGTCGGAGAGATCAGTACATAGGGCTGGGTTACCTGAAGCGGTGGCTCGGAAGCGTGAAGTGGAATTCGGAAAGCCCGAACATCCAGCTTCTCAACAAAGCGTTTGGTGTTCTCAGAGACGTTCGAAAAGTAAACGACGTCTAGCATGAGCAGTTTTTTAGGCTGCGCCGAGTGCTGAGATCTTGTCAGGGCGGAAACCTGACCAGTGGCTGTCGCCAGCAACTACTACTGGAGCCTGTGCATAGCCAAGTGACTTGACTAGCTCAAGAGCTGCCTCGTCCTCGCTCATGTCAACAGAAACGTACTCAAGTTCTTTGCGGTCAAGCAGCTTTTTGGTGCTGTCGCACTGCACGCATGAAGGCAGGGTGTAAACGGTGATAGTCATAAATCTCTCCTCTAAAGAACTGTTTTGCAGCAACTAAGCCATTCCCCCCTGACACCGCATCTATGCGATGTTCGGTAAACCCTTGATTTTGCTGGTTTTTACCGAAAAATGGCTTATTTAGTTGTTGCATCAGTTTATGACACTAGATGTAGTTTGCCTAATCGTGTCGGCGTGTTGAGAATTTATTTACTTTGTTGCCGATTTTGCGGGCTTATTTGCCGGCTTTTGCCTCGCGCTCGGCGCGAATCTGAGCTTCCATCTCCTGGTAAACCTTGCGCTCTTTAGAGTCAGCGCGCAGGATTCCGCGCATCATGACCCAGAAGATACCGCCAACAAACACCGGTGGCACGAGAGCCAAGAGTGCATCCCAAAGAACCTGTAGATCCATGATTACTTCACCAACGGAAACATGATTGTTTCGCGAATTCCGAGCCCGGTAAGGCTCATTAGTAGACGGTCGATTCCCATACCCATTCCACCTGAAGGTGGCATTCCAAATTCGAGAGCCTTCAAGAAGTCCTCATCAAGCTTCATGGCCTCTGGGTCGCCGGCGGCGGCCAAGGTTACCTGCTCAACAAATCGCTGACGCTGAATAACCGGGTCAACTAACTCGGAGTAACCAGTTGCCTGTTCGTAACCGCGAATGTAGAGGTCCCACTTTTCAACCACACCTGGCTTTGAGCGGTGATCACGGGTCAGCGGTGAAGTATCAACAGGGAAGTCAATTACGAAGGTTGGCTTGACCA
Organism: Rhodoluna sp. KAS3; assembly: GCF_026000575.1. Classification (NCBI taxonomy): domain Bacteria; kingdom Bacillati; phylum Actinomycetota; class Actinomycetes; order Micrococcales; family Microbacteriaceae; genus Rhodoluna; species Rhodoluna sp. KAS3. The sequence goes on from NZ_AP026910.1 coordinate 1,209,676, forward strand.
GGTCACCCTTAACAAAGTGCTCCCAAAGTTCTTCAACATACTTTCCGTGAAGCGGGTGTTCGATCTCGATCTCAACCGAAGCAGCCAACTTCTTAAGGTCTGCAATTGAAGTCTCTGGGGTGATGGTCTGACCGCAAGCCTCAGAAAGTGACTCGTACATTGAAATTCGTGGCCACTCGCCACCAAGGTCGTTGATCTCGCCGTCTTCAAGCTCAACCTGGTGGGTGCCAAAGACATCCATCGCGGCATTTTGAATCAGCTTTTGGGTTAGGTCGGCGATTGAGTTGTAGTCACCGTAGGCCTGGTACGACTCCAACATTGCAAACTCTGGCGAGTGGGTGCGGTCGGCGCCTTCGTTGCGGAAGTTGCGGTTGATTTCGAAGACGCGGTCAATGCCGCCAACAACCGCACGCTTCAAGAACAGTTCGGGCGCGATGCGCAAGAACAATTCGGTGTCAAAGGCGTTTGAGTGAGTCTTGAATGGGCGGGCCGAAGCACCACCGTGAATGGTCTGAAGCATCGGGGTTTCAACCTCGATGAAGTTTTCTTGTTCAAAGGTGCGGCGCAAAGACTGCATAACCTTCGAGCGAATCTGAACTACCTCGCGGGCACGATCGCGAACAATTAGGTCCACATAGCGGTGGCGGACACGGTACTCCTCGCCCAACTCGTTGTGCAGGTTAGGCAGTGGGCGAATGGTCTTGGCAGCCATCAACCACTCGTCGGCCAAAATTGAAAGCTCGCCGCGCTTTGAGGTGATGACCTCACCCGATACAAATACGTGGTCACCTAGGTCAACGAGCTCTTTCCACTCGTTTAGGCGGTCCTCGCCAACTTTGTCCAGCGAAAGCATGGCCTGAATACGCTGGCCCGAACCAGCCTGAAGAGTGGCAAAGCAAAGCTTGCCGGTGTTCCGCTGAAACACGATGCGACCTGCGAGGGCAACTTTGTCCCCGGTTGCAACATCGATTTCTAGATCAGGGTAAGCAGCACGGACGCCATCGATGGTGTGGGTAACCGGAACGCTAACTGGGTAGGCATCGCTGGTTTCGTTTAGGCGCTCACGCTTGGCCAAGCGGACCGCAATTTGCTCAGGCAAATCTTGCTCAAGGTCCTGTTCAATCTCGTTGTTGGCAATGCCAGCAGTTGAGTCTTGACTCATGCGAGTGCTCCTAAAAAGTTATTTCGATGTTGTCGATCAGTCGGGTTTGGCCGACAACCGCTGCAATTAGCAATAGCGCGCGACCTTTGAATTCATCATCGATTGGTTCAAAAGAATTGGCCGCTACCAAGGCAATGTAATCAAGTTTAGCCTCAGGTGCCTTTGACATAAAGGCCCGGGCAGATTCGAGAGCGGCACTTGGGCTGGCAGCATTTGCTTGTCCGGCACGCAGGGCGGCCGATAGCTGCTCGGCAACCTCGTGGGCGGCGGCGTCTAGATAGCGGTTGCGGCTAGACATTGCCAGACCGCCTGGTTCGCGAACAGTCGGCGCCGGCACAATTTGAAGCGCCGGGTAGTCGGCCTTGGCCATCTGCTGAATCAAAAACAACTGCTGGGCATCTTTTTGCCCAAAGACTGCAAAATCTGGTTGCACCAGGTCAAAGAGCCTGGCAACCACGGTCAGCATTCCATCAAAGTGGCCGGGGCGGGCTGCGCCTTCATAAACCACACCGATTCCTCCGGCACTCTTGGTTGGTTTGGCCGCTGATCCCTCTGGGTAAACATCGTCGACCGATGGCGCAAACAGGACATCGGTGTTGATTACCTCGAGGCTTTCAACATCAGCATCAAGTGTGCGCGGGTACTTATCGAAGTCTTCGCCGGCACCAAACTGAAGCGGGTTTACAAAAATCGAGACCACGACAAAGTCGGCGTGCTTGCGCGCGGCGGCAATCAGCGAGAGGTGGCCGGCGTGCAAGGCACCCATGGTTGGCACCAGGGCAACTTTCTTACCCTCAGAGCGCGCGACCGAAACCTCAGTGGCTAACTGGGAGACCGTGGTGGCTATGTGCATTAGCTCAGCAGTTCCTCTGGGTCGAGCGGTTTGTGACCATCGGCTAGGGCTTGCTCTACGGCACTGCGAATCAACGGCCCGATTACCCCGCGAGGGTTTTCGATTCCAACGTTTTCTAGCAATCCGATGGCCTGGTTCACAATCATCTTTGAGAACGAGTTAGCAACCGATACCGCCTCAAAATATGTCGCGCGGTCTGCCTCGGCAACAACAATTGGCTCGGCGCCCATCTCAATGACCAAGGCCTGCGCAATCGGCAAGGCCACATTTGGCGCCGAGACCGCAAAGTAACTTTCGCGAATCTTGACCAGGTCCATGCTGGTTCCGGTAAAGGTCATGGCTGGGTGAATCGCCAGCGGAATCACTCCCGCGCCAGAGGCCGGATCCAAGACCGAGTATCCGTGCTCGCCGGCGGTGTGGGCCACCAACTGCCCCGCACGCCAAACACCCGCGGCAGCCAAGCCAGAAACCATAGGTGTAATTTGATCAGCCGGAATAGCTAAAACCACAAGGTCTGCCACGGCAATTAGGTCAGGGATAGCCAGCACCGGGACCTCTGGAATCAGTGCGTCTAGGCGCTCAAGATTTTGCGGGCTGGCGCTTGCCACACCGATAAGGTTGTGGCCGGCTGAGGCCAAGGCCTGACCCAAGACAGCGCCAACTGGTCCAGCTCCGATGATTCCGACAGCCAGTCTTCCATTACTCAAGCTGGATTCACCTCGGTGGTTGAACCAGCGCCTGCCGAGCCTGATTGACCGTCGCGGCCATCGTCGCGAATGCGGCAAACGCGCTCAATAACTATGCCGGCAACCACCATCAAAATTGCACCGATGAGCGCAGCAAGATTTGGCCAGATTCCGGCGGGAATCACCGGCGAGGTTGCCTGTAACCAGACCACACCCGCGTGCCAACCGGTAAAGATTGCACCTGAGATTGCGATGGCCTTGGCTAGCAGCACAACTCGGACTGCGTAAAACGGATTGAGCAGGGCGGCTGGCTTTGCCTTGGTTGCTCGCGCTCGACGGATCATGGGAATTGCAAATATGACCAGCAGGATGGCTACGGTTGGCAGGGTAAAAATCATGGTGAAAGCTGCAACCGGAACCTGGCCGCCGTTGGCAACAATTAGGCGGGGAACCAGGTAGCCCGCGGTAGCCGCCAAAACAGCCCAAGCCAAAAGGGTTTGAATTTTGGTCGGCTTCATCTAACTAGCCAGACCTGATCTTTAATCGGCTCGGCCAGCTCTTTGACTGATCCGTATCCGGGCAAAACAGCGTCTGGTTCAAGCAGCGACCAAGGCACCAGCACGAATGCGCGCTCAGAAGCGCGAGGGTGCGGGAGGGTCAACTCTTTGCCCACCTTGATCTCGTTGCCATAGGTGATGATGTCGATATCGAGGGTTCGCGAGCCCCAACGCTCAAGGCGAATTCGCCCGTGCTCGGTCTCGATTCGGCGAATCTCGTTTAGCAACTCTTTTGGTTTCAGGGTGGTCTCGATTCGAACCACTCCGTTTAGGTAGTTGGGTTTCGTTTCGTCCGTGCCGGCCTCGGTCAATGCCACCGATTCGACCAGCGGTGAGCAGAGAACGCCCTTGATACCCGGGGTTAGCGCCAGCGCTTTGAGTGCCGAGCGAATGGTCTTGCGGCGCTTACCGAGGTTTCCGCCCAATGCCAAAATTGCCTTTACCGGTTCAGCCATGACTTAGCCCTCACTGCCAATTGCGCTGGCTTTGTCAAAACGGCGTTTGGCCTTGACGGTGACCGAAACATCTTGAAACTCATGATTAATTGGTGCGTTTGGTTTGTGCACTGTGATTTTTGCCTTGAGCACCGGGCTGGCTGGCCCTCCGAAATTTAGGGCCAGATCCAAAAGGCGCTGGGCCAAAGTCTCGATCAGGTCGACCGGCTCGTGCTTCACGTTCTCGATAATGGCCTCGGCCAACTCACCGTAGTGAACCGTGTTGCTCAGGTCATCGGTGATGGCAGCTTTGTGACCGGCAACCCAGATGGTCGCATCAATCAAAAACTCCTGGCCGTTTTCGCGCTCAAACTCAAACACCCCGTGGTGCGCAAAAACTTTGAGCCCGGTGAGCTTAATTTTGAACTGCTGAACGGTGGCCATGAGTTAACTCTGCCCCTCTTCGCTGCCCTGGCGCAATGCCTCGACTACCGAGATTGCATCGCTGGTGGCAATTACGTTGTGCACACGTACACCCCATATTTTGCGCTGCAGCAGGAGGGCGGTCAGAACCGCTGTCGCCAAATCTCTCCGGTTATTTGAAATCTCGGTAACCTCAGGCTCAAGACCTGGCTCAAGCGCACCGGCAATAAACCGTTTGCGACTTGCACCAACAAGAATCGGCAAATCCAACTTCTCAAGCTCGTCAAGACGGGCAACCAGCTGCCAGTTTTGCTGCATGTCCTTGGCAAAACCCAGACCCGGATCAATGATGATTTTGCTGCGCTTCACTCCAGCTGCAATCGCAGCATCCACCCGCGCCTGCAACTCAATGGCAACCTCGCGAGCAACATCGATGTACTGGGCGTTGTTCTGCATCTCATCGCTAAAACCACGCCAGTGAGAAATGATGATTTTTGCTCCAGAGGCGGCAGCCAGGCCAAACATTTTTTCGTCGGCCAGGCCACCAGAAACATCGTTGATAATCGAGGCGCCAGCGGCAACAGATGCCAACGCGGTCGAAGCATTCATGGTGTCGATGCTGATCAACACATCGCGACGATCAATTTTCTGCAGCTCTTCAACGATTGCTTCGATGACCGGAATCACTCGCGCCAATTCGATCTCTGGGCTCACCCGAGCTGCACCCGGCCTGGTTGATTCGCCACCGATGTCGATAATGTTGGCGCCACCCATAATCAGCAGGCGGGCGTGATCCAGAGCTGACTCAACTGAGGTGTATTCACCACCATCGCTGAATGAATCTGGCGTGACGTTTAGAACGCCCATTACGAGGGGCCGGTTGAAAGTCATTTCGAAATCAATCTCACTTAGAGATGAGGCCCATGACCTCAGCGCGTGCGGCCGGCTCTGAATAGCAACCACGCGTTGCCATGGTGACGGTGTTTGCCTCAGGCTGGCGGGCGCCTCTAGAAACCACGCAGTGGTGACGGGCCTCAACGACCACAACCACACCCTTGGTACCTAACCCAGCCTCCAGCTCATCGGAAATCTGAGCGGTTAGATTCTCTTGCAATTGCGGGCGAGCAGCCAAAACCTCAACCAACTTAGGCAGGCGGCCAAGCCCAATCACTCGGTCGTCTGGCAGGTAGGCAATGTGAGCCACCCCGGTGAAGGGCAATAGATGGTGCTCGCACATCGAAACAAACTCAATGTCCTTGAGAATCACAACGTCGTTGTGCTCTGCTTCGAAAGTGTCTGACAGGGTCTCGCCGGCATCGGCACCCACGCCCTTGAAGAACTCCGCGTACGCCTCAGCCACCTTCTGCGGAGTCGCCAAAAGCTCACTCCGTGTTGGGTCTTCGCCGATGGCCTGAATCAGCTCAACGACTGCAGCTTTGATGCGCGCGGTGTCAACCAAGGTTTACTCTTCGGTCTTCTTTGGTGCAGCCGGCTTGCGTGCTACTGGCTTCTTAGCTGCCGGTGCCTTTGGCGCCGCAGGCTTTTTAGCCGCAGGCTTGGCAGGCTTGGCAGCCTTTACCGCTGCAGCCTTAGCTACCTTGGCCTTCTCAGCTGACGAACCCTTTACCGGAATCTCGATTGGACCCTGCTTTGAAACAGGTCGGGTCTTCTTCGACAACCACTGTGGGCGAAGCGGCAACTTCTTAACCGGCTTGAAAATCACTGCGATGTCTTCAGCCTGAAGAGTCTCGCGCTCCATGAGCTCTTTTGCCATGGCGTCAAGAACCTTGCGGTTTAGGGTCAGTGCCTTGTAGGCCTCGTCGTGAGCAGCATCAAGAATTGCTCGGACCTCAGCGTCAATAAGCTGAGCGGTTGCCTCTGAGTACTCTCGAGCCTGAGCCATGTCGCGGCCAATGAAAACCTCGCCACCGCCGCCAAAGCTGATTGAACCCAACTGCGATGAGTAGCCGTACTTGGTGACCATCTCGCGTGCAATGTGAGTGGCTTTTTCGAAGTCATTCGAGGCACCCGTGGTTGGGTCGTGGAACACGATCTCTTCCGCAACGCGGCCACCCATTGCGTAGGCAATCTGGTCTAGCAGCTGGTTTCTTGAGACGCTGTAGCGATCTTCGAGTGGCAACACCATGGTGTAACCAAGTGCGCGACCGCGAGGCAAAATGGTGACCTTTGACACTGGGTCGCTGTGGTTTAGCGAAGCCGCAACCAAAGCGTGGCCGGCCTCGTGGTAGGCAGTGTTTAGGCGCTCTTTGTCTTGCATCAAGCGTGACTTCTTCTGCGGTCCACCGATAACGCGGTCGATTGCTTCGTCAAGAGTGGCTGCTGAAATTTCTTTTTCGTTTTGGCGAGCAGTCAATAGAGCTGCTTCGTTCAATACGTTGGCTAGGTCGGCACCGGTAAAACCTGGTGTGCGCCGAGCAACTGAGGCCATGTCAACGTCATCGGCAATTGGCTTGCCCTTGGCGTGAACCTTAAGAATCTGCTCGCGCCCGATTAGGTCAGGAGCACCCACACCAATCTGGCGGTCAAAACGGCCCGGGCGCAAGAGAGCCGGGTCAAGGATGTCTGGGCGGTTGGTAGCCGCAATCAGAATCACGTTGGTCTTTGAATCAAAGCCATCCATCTCAACCAAAAGCTGGTTTAGTGTCTGCTCGCGCTCGTCGTTACCGCCACCGATACCGGCACCGCGGTGACGACCAACGGCGTCAATTTCGTCGACAAAGATAATCGCTGGAGCAGCCTGCTTGGCCTGGTCAAATAGGTCGCGAACTCGCGACGCACCAACACCGACAAACATTTCAACAAAGTCAGAACCTGAGATTGCAAAGAATGGCACACCGGCTTCACCGGCTACGGCCTTGGCAACCAAAGTCTTACCGGTTCCCGGAGGGCCATAGAGCAAAACACCGCGAGGAATCTTGGCGCCAAGCTTCTGGAACTTCTCTGGCTCCTGCAAAAACTCTTTGATTTCTTGTAGTTCTTCAAGGGCCTCGTCGGCTCCGGCAACATCGGCAAAGGTCTTGTTTGACTGCTCTTTGTTGATCAGCTTGGCCTTTGACTTGCCAAAGTTCATTACCTTGCTGTTGCCACCCTGAAGGCCAGACATCAAGAACCAGAAAATCAAACCGATGATGACAAACGGAAGCAGTGTGCCCAAAATCGCCAGGTACCACGGAGTGTTTTGCACATCATCGTCGTAGCCCTTAGAGATAGAGGCGTTAGAAATTACCTCGATAACCTGGTCACCGCGAGCAGTGACGTAGTAGAACTGAACGTTCTTGCCATACTTGGCGTCTTCGTTGATCAGGGTTACGTCAACGCGCTGGTCGTTGCCCAGTACCTTGACCTGCTCAGCCTTGCCGCTCTCGATGAGCTCTAGGCCGTAGGCGGTGGTTACCTGCTTTACGCTGTTGCCGTTGATCATCGACGAACCGATGAGCAAGACCATCACAGCTACAAAGATCCAGACGAATGGACCACTGAGGATTTTCTTGAAGTTCATGATTGAGGCCTTGCCTCAGTCCTTTCTAGGAATAAACCGCTGGAGAAAGCACAGCCACGCCCTTTAGCGTGCGGTACTTCTCTGAATAGTCGAGGCCGTAGCCCACAACGAATTCATTCGGAATATCAAAACCTACGAGTGCGACATTTACTTCCACCTTTGCGGCAGCAGGTTTGCGCAACAATGCAACAACCTCGACCGAGGCAGCACCGCGGGCTTCGAGGTTAGAGACCAACCAGCTGAGCGTCAGCCCTGAGTCGATGATGTCTTCGACGATGACCACGTGACGACCTAGGACGTCAGCATCTAGGTCTTTGAGGATTCGAACCACACCAGATGAAACTGTTCCCGAACCGTATGAAGAGACGGCCATCCAGTCCATTGACACCGATAGCTGCATGGCGCGTGAAAGGTCAGCCATGAACATGACGGCACCCTTTAGAACACCCACCAAGAGCACATCTTTGCCTGCGTATTTTGAGTCCAACTCGGCTGCCAATTCGGCAACTCGGGTGGCAATTTGTTCTTCGGTGACAAGCACCTCGGTGATTTCGTTAGCTACCTTCGAAAGGTCCACTTAGCAGGCTCCTGGTTTGAGGGTTTTAGTGGTCTTTAGGGTGATTGAATCACCCAGTCGTTCTACTCTAACGCCTGGCAGGGTCAGCGGTTTCTGCCCGTGCCACCGGTCAACCAACTCGTCGACCGCCAAGATGTGTACTCGGGCAAAAGTTGGGGCCTCAAGTACCTCAAGCGCGCGGGCAACAACTCGGTGCCGAATCGCCAACGGCAAAGCCTTAAACCCAGCCACATCGATGTGAATTGCGTTTGATTTGGTAGCCACAATATCGGCGTAAGAGGCTTCAGCCAGCCTCGACAGAACTTCATCGTCTTCACGAAGCTGCTCGGCTGTGCGCACTAGCGCCTCGGCAATTCCCGGACCAATTTCTTGCTCTAGCTTTGGCAGCAGGTTTAGCCGCACACGCACTCGGGCGTAACGCGGGTCGTGATTCATCGGGTCAAGCCAAGGTTTTAATTCGCTATCGGCACAAAACCTCTGGGTGGTTTTTCGGCTGACTGAAAGCAGTGGGCGCAGGTAGCGACCCGAGTGCATGGCCATGCCGTTCAGTGACCTGGCGCCTGACCCGCGGGCTAGGCCCAGCAACACGGTCTCAGCCTGATCATCAAGAGTGTGGCCCAGCATAATGACCACGGCATCAAGCCTGGCAGCGGCTTCGTCGAGCGCACGGTACCTGGCAACCCGGGCGGCGGCCTCTGGCCCGCCAACTGTGCCGACTTCAACCGTTGCAACCTCAACCGGGTCAAGCCCCAACCCGGTCAGAATAAGAGCGGTGTCTTGAGCCACTCTTGCCGAGCCAGACTGCATTTGGTGGTCAACAATTACGGCACCCACCCGGATGCCCGCGCGCGGTCCCTCGAATGCCAAGGCTCCGGCGAGCGCAAGTGAGTCGGGCCCACCCGAACAAGCCACCAAGACCAACTGCCCTTTGGTGACCCCGGCCAACTCTAAAGATTCGCGCACCGCGCGACGAACATCGGCAATTGCCGGGGTCAAGCGCGGGCGTTCAGTCAACAGTCACTCTTTTCGGTAATCTTTTAGAAGTCCTGCGAGATTTTCTCTCGCCTCAAGCCTATTTAGGAGAACCATGGGTTACGAAGCAGTAATTGAGATTCCTCGCGGAAGCCGCAACAAGTATGAGGTTGACCACGAGACCGGCCGCGTGCACCTAGACCGCGTTTTGTTTACTCCGTTTGTCTACCCGGTTGACTATGGCTACTTCGACAAGACTCTCGGCGGCGACGGCGACCCGCTTGACGCTCTAGTCCTTCTTGAGTTCCCAGTGTTCCCAGGTGTTGTTGTGGATGTCCGCCCAGTTGGCGTATTGCCTATGGAGGATGACGGCGGCATTGACGAGAAGGTCATCTGTGTTCAGACTAAGGACCCACGCTGGGCCCACATCCAGGACATCAACGATGTGCCAGAGCAGACCAAGAACGAGCTACTTCACTTCTTCTCTCACTACAAGGACCTAGAGCCAGGCAAGTGGGTAAAGGTTGGCGAGTGGCAGGGCAAGGACGTTGCAGAGCGTCTAATCAAAGAGGCTTACGAGCGCTTTGAGGCTCAGGGTCACTAACTAGCCAAGAATTCATCGAGCTGGGCGAAGGTCGCTCCAAAGCCAATTCGCATCGACTCGACATTTGCGTAGAACAGCTCAACCTCGTGAGGTTGGGCGTTCAGCGGTGCACCTTCAAGGTGAATCAGGGTTTGATCGCCGTCTTCGACAAAGGTGAGGGTGTTGTAAACCTCAAGCGGCCAGTCCGGGTTTAGGTAGTGTCTTGCGCGCGCGCCAAATTCATCTGAGAAGTAATTGATGAAGACAATTTCTTGGTGACGGTCAACGGTTAGGTAATCAAAGCCGCCCCACATTTCAAAGCGCTCTTGCGTGCCGTCTTCGTTCGACATCAGGTAGTGAAATTTGCCGCCAGGTTCAACATTGGCCTGCACCACGGTCAGCTTCAAACCCTGCGGGCCCCACCACTTCGCCAACTGATCGGCAATCGTCCAGGCATTCCAAACCACACCGATGGGTGCTTTGGCAATGTGTGAAATTCTCAGTGGCTCACGTTCAGTCATGACCAGAGAATACAAGAATTTAGGCTGAAGGGCGCCCTGCGTAGCGGAACAATTCGCCGTAGCGTAGCGGAACAATTCTCACGGTTCGTGCTGGGTTTGGCGCCTCAAGCATCATGCCGCCGCCCATGTAAAGCACCACGTGATACTTATCGCCACTGAATGCGCTCTCGGTTGAGTACCACATTAGGTCGCCGCTTACCGCCTGGTTCAGCGGAATCAACTTCTTGTTGGCTGCCATGGTGTTGAACTGGTTGGTAGCTGAGTGGGTGCCGATGTAAATTCCGGCGCTCGCGTACGCAGCCTTAGTAATACCCGAGCAGTCCCAAACATCTGGGCCCATGCCGCCAAGCACGTAGCGTTCACCAAGCTGAGCCTTGGCAAAGGTGAACATGGTCTCGACCTTGCCCTGGTCAGGTGCGCCAACTGTGTAGAGCTCCGGTGCGGTAGGCATCGAGGTTCCGGCGTTCTGGCGGGCCTCAGCAGCCAAACCCTCAGCACGCTGGCGCTCTAGGTCTGATGCGGTGTTTCGCAAGGTGGCCAGCTGTGCATAAAGTGTGCGGTTTGCGCGCTCACTCTCGTCTACCTGTGCCTGGACTGCATTGGCTGCATCGGTGGCTTCAGCAAATGCCGACTTGGCCAGTGCTGCTTTTTCGGCCAACTGTTTTTTAGCAACGTTCAATTCGTCAGTGACCGACTGTGCGTAAAGCTGCTTTTCAATTGAACGGCGATAAATTACGTCGTTCTGATCGGCAACCTTTTCTTGTGCTCCCAATTGGTAGAGCAGGTCATCGGCTTCGCCGGAATTCAAAAATAGGTTGAGTGAGGTTCCACTGGTGCCGTCGCGGTACATCTGAGAAGCAATTTGGCCGAGCTGCTCTTTGGCCGCATCTGCCTGTGCATTTGCGGTGTCAGCCTGGCTCTGAAGTGAGTTGACCTTGGTGGTCATGATGTCAACCTGCTCTTGGGCTTGGTTGAACTGTTCAGCCTTGATCAGCGCGGCTTTGCTGAGTTTGTCGGCCTCTACCTGCTGGTCAGCGATGATCTTCTCGAGTCGAGCAATCATCTCTTTTTTGGCAGTCACATTGTTCTTGGCTTCGGCGACCTCGCCGGCGGTTGGGTAGTCAGGAACCGCCCATGATGGGCTGATCGCTGCCCCGGTGAGGAGCAAGCCAGTGACCGCCGCAGAGGCAACCAAGACGCGAGAAACCCGTAACTTCATGCTTCGAAACTAACACGAAACCCTAAACAATTACATGAACCTTTCCTGTGAATCCAGTCTCGGGTTGCCAAGACCGGCACCAAGCACTATTCTTTTCTCTTGGTGCTATGAAGTATCCGCTTTGTAGGCCCCATCGTTTAGAGGCCTAGGACACCGCCCTTTCACGGCGGCAGCACGGGTTCGAATCCCGTTGGGGTCACTATAGAGCGAGGCTTCAAAGTACCAAAGCACCAAAGTAAGGTCCTGTAGCGCAGTTGGTTAGCGCGCCGCCCTGTCACGGCGGAGGTCGCGGGTTCAAGTCCCGTCAGGATCGCTCAAAAAGAGCCCTTCATTCGAGGGGCTTTTTTGAAAGGTAAAGCAATTTACCTTGGCTCTGTAGCTCAGTTGGTAGAGCGAACGACTGAAAATCGTTAGGTCACCGGATCGATGCCGGTCGGAGCCACGAAGACACCCTTAGATCTCACGTCAAAGGGTGTTTTTGCTTTAACCGGACATTCCGGCGAGAGAGCTGGCAATCACTAGGCTTTAGGCGTGACCACAATCATCCTGGGCTTTGCTACCTCTTTGGTTTACGGCTTTGCCGACTTTTTTGGCGCGCTAGCCAGCAAAAAGATCAAGCCGGTCACCGTCACATTTTTAGCTGGACTGGTTGGTTTGGGCTTTGTGTCCATCATGAGCCTGATATTCGGTGCCACCTTTAGCCCGGGTGCCTGGTTTTGGGGAATCGCCGCGGGCTTTGCAGCGGCTATCGGTATGACCGCCCTTTACGCCGCCTTGGCTATCGGGCCAATCTCAGTAGTCTCTCCCCTTTCAGCTGTGGTCTCGGCAATCGTTCCGATGATTGTTGGCTTCTTTTTGGGTGAACGATTTTCACCGATTGGCTTCGGCGCCATCGCAGCCATCGTGGTGGCGGTTTTTCTGGTGGGCTTTGTGCCGGGCGAGGATGTTCGGCTGCCATCCACTCGAGCACTAATTTTAGGAATCATCGCCGGCGTGGGCATCGGTGTGGTTTTGATCTGTGTGGACCAAGCCCCATCAGACTCTGGCCTTGCCCCAGTTATTTTGCTCAGGGGAATGTCGGCCACGATGCTTGGCATCTTTACCCTGACCGCTTTTATGCGGGCTCGCGGGGTCAAACAGGAAAAGCGCGAACCGATTCCGGCCAAGTATTGGATCTCGGTGGCCCTGGCCGGCATTTTTGATGCCAGCGCCAACATCTTCTTTTTGACCGGTATGCGACTTGGATCACTAACTGTGGTGAGCGTTTTGACCGCGCTTTACCCACTCGGAACCATCATTTTGGCCCGCATCTTTTTGAAAGAGCGGCTGGCCAAGACCCAGCAGTTGGGCATCATGATAGCCCTGTTGTCGAGCGCAATTCTGGCAGTAGCGTAGGGCAAGCCGGCTCAATCGTCGTGGGGCTCGGGTAGCCTAGGCACTATGCAAAATACCCGTAACCGTTGGATCGGTCTTGTCTTTATTTCTTTGGCCATCTCTCTGGTTATCATCGACGGAACCATCGTCAACACCATTTTTCCGAGCATCATCGAAGACCTTGGCCTAACCTCTACCGAGGTTCAGTGGGTTCAAGAGAGCTACGTTTTGGTCTTTGCCTCACTGCTTTTGGTTTGGGGTTCACTGGCAGACCGCATTGGTCGCCGCAAAGTTTTGGTAATCGGTTTGGTCATCTTTGTGCTGGCATCGGTCTGGGCAGGTTTTAGCCAAGATGCAGCCCAAATGATCATGGCCCGCGTGGCCCAAGGTGTCGGTGGAGCCATGGTGCTACCGACCACGCTGTCGCTGGTCAACGCAAATTTTCAGGGTCGCGAGCGCGGCATTGCCTTTGCCGTTTGGGGTTCAACCATCGGTGGAATGGTGGCCGTTGGGCCGGTACTTGGCGGTTGGCTAGCCACTGACTTTGACTGGCGCTGGGCTTTCAACATCAACCTGCCGCTAGGCCTGTTGGTTATTGCAGGTCTGCTGTACTGGATTGGCGAATCTAAGCAAGAGCACCGCGAAGGTGGCATCGACTACGTCGGTGCAGGTATCTCAGTTGTGATGTTTGCCACCCTAGTTTTTGGTCTAATCGAAGGCCGTGTTTATGGCTGGTGGCAGGCCAGCACCACAAATGTTTTCACCATCGGTGATTTCAGTTGGCCAACCGAAGGCCTTTCAATCATTCCGGTTTCGCTCGGGATCTCGTTGGTCTTCTTTGTGCTCTTTGCCCTCTGGGAGAAGGCTCGTGAGCGCGCACACAAGAATGTGCTGCTTGACCTTGACCTATTTAAAATTGGCAGTTTCAGAAACGGCTCAATTGCCGCACTGATTATTTCGATGGGCGAGTTCGGTCTACTTTTTGCAATCCCACTGTGGCTTCAGAACGTGCTTGGCCTCAGCGCAATTTCATCTGGATTGGTTCTGCTTTGGCTTGCCGGCGGCTCATTCCTGGCTTCCGGAATCGGCGGTGCGATGAGCGGCAAGCTTTCGGCCACCAACGCGGTACGCATCGGTGTTGCTCTTGAGCTAATTGGTATTGCCGGTATTGCCCTGTTCGGCACCATCGAGGGCGGCTGGCTGTCAGTAGCCGCTTGGTTGATGATTTACGGAATGGGAATCGGTCTGGCCACCGCCCAGCTGACCGGCGTGATCATGGTTGATGTTCCGAACGAAAAAATTGGTCAGGCTTCGGGCTCGCAGAGCACGGTTCGCCAAATTGGTTCAGCGCTGGGCATCGCTGTTTTGGGAACGATTCTGTTCACCTCAACTCAGGTGGCCAGCGAGCAAAACCTTCGCGAGGTTCCGTTGATTGCATCGATCGATGCGGCTGCGCAGACCGAGCTGGTTGAGGGACTTACCGACCAGGTTGTGGATTCTGCCGGTGCGGCCCTGCCATACGTTGAGGCCGGAATGATTCAGGCCGGGTTGCCGCCGCAGGCCGCCGCCGATATTCAGGCTGCCGCCAACCAGGGCTTTACTACTGGAGTTCAGGCAACCGGTTGGGCTGCTGCCGGATTTATGGCACTCGGATTTGCTTCAACCTTTGCAATGGGAACCAAGCGCCGCAAGGATTAACCTGTGAAACCGACTATCCGAGTAATTTGGCTCACCTTTATGGGCGGCACGATTGGCACGCTCGCGCGATTTTTTATCGGTGATGTATCAGGTCAACTGATGGGGCTAGTGCTGGTCAACACGCTTGGTGCCGCTGCCCTGGGTTGGTTCAACGGTGACAAACGCTTTGACACCGCAGAGCAAAAAGCGTTTTGGGCCGTTGGTCTGGCTGGTGGTTTTACGACTATGAGCGGGCTGGCGTCGATGATCGTAACTTGGCAGAGTGTGCTGGGCTGGGTGGTTTTTGCCTGGGCTCTTGCGCTCTTTGCATCGGGGTTGGCCTCTTACTATTTGGCCTACTCGATTGCTCGTGATCGGGGTGCCAAATGAGCTACCTAAGCCCCTGGATTATTGCGCTGGTCGGAGTTGCCGGCGGCGTTGGTGCGGTACTCAGGCTGTTTGCGGCTCAGTGGAACGGCAAGCTACCTTGGGGTATTTTGGCAGCCAACGTTTTGGCTTCTGGCGTGGTTGGTTTTACGGCTAACTTTTTTGCCGTTGAAGCAGCGGCCGATGCCGACTTGATGGTTTGGGCCTCGATCGGCGCAGTTGTGGTGGTTGGGTTTGCCGGAGGGCTATCAACCTTTAGCTCTTACGCTGCGCAAACGGTTGAATTTTTCAGACGGGGGCGCATTGCTCAGGGACTTATCAACACCGCACTAAATCTGCTGATTACTCCACTTGCTGTTTGGTTAGGGGCTTTGGCCGCTTTGGCCCTGCTAAAATAGGGGCAGGTTTTCTCTCTCCCACACACGTTAGGGGGGTCTCGTCATGGGGCGTGGCCGTCAAAAAGCTAAGCACACCAAGGTGGCTCGCGAGCTAAAGTACTTTAGCCCGAACACCGACTTGACCGCGCTTGAAAAAGAAATCGGCCACATTTCGCCTGCCAGCACTGGCTTTGCCGGCGACTCTGAGCCTGAATACGAAGACAAGTGGGCAGACCTCTACGCAGACGATTCTGACGAAGATTCAGAAGAAGCCGAAGAAGACCGCCGCTAATCTCAGCGCAGTTGGCCGCTCTTAGAGCGATGTCAAACTAATTGGTTTCGTAACCCGGTCGGCTAACCCAAGCATCTGGCTGACTCAGCAAATCACTCATCTGGGTGCCAAATTTGCCCGACACAACATCAGCCAAAGAAACGTTCTCGAGCACGCTGCGCAGTGCCACGCGCACACCAACCCAAACATCCTGCAGGTGGGTGGCTGGGCCGTTGTAATTCACGTTCTCTGGGCGCAAACCCCGCACCGCGGCCAATGGGCCATCGAGCACACGGATAACCTCGGCCAGGCTGATTTTCTCAGGACTGCGGCTTAGTCGATAACCACCAACGGCTCCGCGCTGGCTGATGATGAATCCGGCGTGACGAAGCTCGGTAAGGATTCCCTCAAGGAACTTGATCGGGATGGATTGCGATTTGGCAATGGCGTCACCCTTAACCAATCCGGTTGGGTCGGCGGCGTAAGACTCGGCCAAAAAGAGCAGCGCTCTCATTCCGTAGTCAACCTTTGCCGATACCTGCATGCCTCTATCCAATCAGGTTTTGGGCTTTGAAACATTACGTCACGAATGAGCAGCAAAAGAAATCTCGGGCTAATCTCTACAAAAGCACTAGAGAAAGTAGTAATTGATGCGCAAGCGTAACCGGCAACGTAAAAAGTTAGGTCAGCTTGCCGGCGCTATCTTGGCAGTCATTGCTATTGGTTCGGCTCTGTTCTCAGCTATCCCAACCTCAAACCCAGATGCCAAGAATTCAGAGTTTCCGTCAGTGATTCGAATTGGCTACTTTGCCAACATCACTCACGCACCGGCACTTATTGCCGTGCAGGAACAGTACTTCGAGAAGTACCTACCTGACACCGAGATTCAATACTTTGTTTTCCCGTCAGGATCCGCGGCCGTCGAGGCCTTTAAAGGCGGTGCCCTGGACATCAGCTACGTTGGCCCAAACCCCGCCATCAACGGGTTTGTAACTACCAACGGAAGCCTGCTCAGAATTGTGTCTGGGGCAACTTCTGGTGGCGCGCAATTTGTAGTGCAGCCGGGCGTAACCGAGTCAAACCTTGCCGGCAAGAACTTTGCCACCCCTGGCCTGGGCGGCACCCAGGATGTTGCACTGCGTAGCTACCTTAGCGACAATGGCTTGAGCTTTGATGTGGGCGGCGATGTTGCCATTACCCCTTCGGACAACGCGGCCACACTATCGCTGTTTCAAAAGGGTGACATCGATGGCGCTTGGGTGCCGGAGCCTTGGGCTTCAAGATTGGTACTCGAGGGCGGCGGCAAAGTCTTGGTCAACGAGGCAGACCTTTGGGCGAATGGCGCCTTTGCCACCACGCTAATTGCCGCGACCTCTAGCTTCAGCGCTGAGTATCCGGCAGCGGTCGAGGCGGTACTCGAAGCCAACCTCGATGCACTGCAGCTTATCGAAAACGCGCCCGAAGAGGCCAAGTTGCTAAGCCAACAAGAAATTGCCCGCCAGACCGGCAAGACCTTGGGCGTTGAAACCTTGGACCGAGCCTGGAGCAACCTCAAATTTGGCTACGACCCACTGGCTTTGACCCTGCAAAAAAGTGCCGATGACGCCGTAAAAGTGGACATGCTGAAACTTGGCAGCACCGGACTAAAGGGCATTTACGACCTTCTACCGCTAAACAATTTGGTGGCCCGCCGAGGGCTGCCGACCGCAGACGCTGCTGGGTTAGGAAGCTAATGAGCGAACCAATTCTAAAAATCCGAAACCTCACCAAGAGGTTTAGCCAGAATGGCCCGGTGGTCATAGACGACTTCAACCTTGACCTACACGAAGGCGAGTTTGTGTCACTGGTTGGTGCATCCGGTTGCGGTAAATCAACTCTGCTAAACATTTTGACCGGTCTGGACGCCCCGACTTCGGGCACCATCGAATCAAAATACGCCGCCAGCCTGATGTTTCAGGAGCACGCGCTGCTGCCTTGGCTGACCGCCGGAGAAAACATCGAGCTGGCCCTAAAGCTAAGCGATGCGCCTGAAGTGAAAAGACTTGACGCTGATGGTCGCGAGGCCCGGGCTCAGGACCTTCTGGAATTGGTTCACCTTCCACACGCATTTGACCTCAGACCACACGAACTCTCGGGTGGCATGCGCCAGCGCGTTGCCATTGCCCGCGCACTTGCACAGGGCCGCAAGGTTTTGCTGATGGACGAGCCGTTTGCAGCCCTAGATGCCATCACCCGCGACTTTCTGCACGACGAGTTGATTCGAATCTGGCAAGAGACCGGCCTGGCCGTAATTTTTGTTACACACAACGTGCGCGAGGCCGTGCGACTCGGTCAGCGCGTCATTCTGATGAGCTCGAAGCCTGGCCGCATCATCCGCGAATGGCCGATTAAGTACGCCCAGCCAAGACGCATCGAGTCAAACACCGTGGCCCAAATTTCTGCAGTGATCACCGATGAACTTCGTAAGGAGATTCGCCGCCATGCCTAATTTTGAACACATCGATATCGACATCGAGCTAGAAGAGAAACAGCGCAAAGCTGACCTTGCGGCAATGTCTGCTGGCCTCGACGCACTCGAGACCAACGCCAGCCAAAAGGGCGGCCGACGCAAGCGTCTACTCAAGGCATTTGCCCCACTGGTTGCCGTGGCCATTGTTTTTGTAATTTGGGAAATTGCGGTTTTGCTCAAGTTGCAGCCGGACTACATTTTGCCGTCACCGGCCCAGGTATTTGCCTCACTGGTTGACCAGGCGCAACAGGGGCTGCTGTTTCCTTCAGCACTCAACAGCCTTCGTCGCGGTGTTCAGGGCTTTGCAATTTCACTCGTGATTGCCCTGCCGATTGGCCTTGCCTTAGGTCTAAACCCAACGCTTCGCGCCATTGCCCGCCCACTGCTTACCGGCTTGCAGCAATTGCCATCGGTGGCGTGGGTGCCGGCAGCCATCATCTGGTTTGGGCTTTCAGACGCCACTATTTTTGCCGTGGTCCTGCTCGGCGCTGTTCCATCCATCGCCAACGGCCTCATCTCAGGTATCGATCAGATTCCACCGATTTACCTGCGCGCCGGCAAGGTTTTGGGCGCCAAGGGCTTCAACAGCATTTACCACATCGTCATCCCGGGCGCATGGCCGGGCTTCTTGGGCGGCCTTGAACAGGGATGGGCTTTTGCCTGGCGTTCACTGATGGCCGCAGAGTTGATTGCCATTGCGCCATCACTCGGACCTGGCCTCGGACTAATGCTCGACACCGGTCGCCAGCTTGGCGACATGTCTTTGGTGCTCGGCTCAATTATCACGATTATGGCCGTGGGTGTTTTGATCGAGCGTCTAGTCTTTGCACCGGTTCGCCAGCGAACCCTGCGTAACCGCGGGCTTATCGGTCGCTAAGCGTTTGAGATGCTGACCTGCTCTTCGCGGTCAACAACCTTAACGCGCTCACGCTCTACGTGCGAGGTGTCGGCTGCACCCAGAGCAATCTCGTGCTCGTTCAGCTTTAGCCAACCTGCCCAGGTGGTGTAATCAACGCCGCGGGCCTTTAGCTCAGCCAAGACGGCATCGGTGTCAGCAACCGCCGGGTCAACCAACTTGTCAACGTCAGCAACCAGGTTTTCAATGGTCTCAGTCGCGTCACTCTTGGTGTGGCCAATTAGACCAACCGGGCCACGCTTGATCCAACCGGTAGCGTATAGGCCTTCAACCTGTGAACCATCTTCGTCGACAACGCGGCCGCCCTGGTTACGAATCACACCGTACTTGTCGTCGAATGGAACCTCTGGCAGCTCGCTACCGAAATAGCCGATGGCACGGTAAACCGCCTGAACTGGGAACTCGACAAACTGGCCGGTTCCGTGAACCGAAGAACCGTCTGGGTTTAGTTCGGTGCGCTCAAACTTGATGCCTTCAACTTTGTCGGTGCCAAGAATTTCAACTGGGCTCGAGAAGAAGTGCAGGTGCAAGCGGCGGCTCGCGCCCTTTGGTTCTTCTTCGCGCCAACCTTCGATGATTCGCGCCATGACCTTGTGCTGGTTGGTGACACCCTCAGCATCCTCGTCAAACCAGCCCTCAGGAAAGTCCTCGTCGTAAAGCACTAGGTCAACATCTTCAAGTTCGCCTAGTTCGCGAAGCTCAATCGGGGTGAATTTAATTTGAGCTGGACCGCGGCGACCAAAAACGTGAACATCGGTGACCGGTGAAGCCTTTAGGCCTTCATAAACGTTGGCCGGAATATCAGTTGAAAGCATGTCATCAGCGTGCTTTGCCAATACGCGAGCAACGTCGAGGGCCACGTTTCCGTTACCCAAAACTGCAACCTGCTTGGCGTTTAGCGGCCAGGTGCGCGGAAAGTCAGGGTGGCCGTCGTACCAAGAAACAAAGTCAGCTGCACCGTATGAACCCTCAAGGTCAACACCAGGGATGTTTAGGGTTGCGTCTTTGATGGCACCGGTGGCAAAAATCACCGCGTGGTAGTGCTTGCGAATGTCTGCAAGGGTTAGGTCTTTGCCAAACTCAACGTTGCCGAAGAATCGAATCACACCAGAGTCGAGCATCTCGTGCAATGAGTTGACAATGCCCTTGATGCGCGGGTGGTCCGGTGCAACACCGTAGCGAATTAGACCGTAAGGCGCAGGTAGCGAGTCGAATAGATCGATGTTTACATCTGGGTACTTGCTGGCCAAGATGTTGCCGGCGTAGATACCAGCCGGACCGGCGCCGATAATCGCTACGCGAAGGTGCTTACTCATTTGATTCCTCTTCTTTGTTTCTCTCGTTCACGACATCACCAATCACAATTACCGCTGGCGCTTTCACACCGATTTCTGCGGCAACCTTGGCAACTTCACCAAGTGTGGATCGGGTAATTCTTTGGCCCTGGCCGTAGCCATCTTCGATGATGGCAATTGGGCAATCTTTTCCGCGGGCTCCGGCAGCAAGATTTGCTGCGCTCTCAGCCAGCGAGGCGACACCCATCAATATCACCACAGTGTGGTCGCACCCACCGGTGATTTCGCTAACGGCAATGTGGCCGGTAATCACGGTGAATGAGGTTGACACCCCGCGGTGAGTTAGTGGAATGCCAGCCAGGGCAGGAACAGCGATGGCGCTGCTGACGCCTGGTACGACTTCAACCTCAACGCCGTTTGCCACGCAAAAATCAAGCTCTTCGCCGCCGCGACCAAAAACGTATGGGTCGCCGCCCTTGAGCCGAACCACGCGCTTGCCGAGTTTGGCCTGGTCAACCAGAATTTGGTTGATCTGGTCCTGTGGAACCGGGTGGTTGCTTGGGCCTTTACCAACATCGATTACCTCAACGCCTGGGTGCAGGTGTTCCAACAAGGCGCGCGGACCGAGGCGGTCGGTCACCACTACATCGGCGGCATAAAGAAGGCGTTGGCCGCGAACCGTGATTAGGTCTTCGGCACCCGGGCCGCCACCAACCAAGGCAACAGTGCCAGCCAGCTTTTCTTGTGCCTTGCGCACCGCGGCAGTTGGCAGTTTGCCCTCGGTAAGTTGATCTTGAATGGCATCTCTAAGTGCCATGCCGCGGCGAGGGTCGCCGCCACCAAAAGCGGCCACGGTTACGCCGTCAAAACGTGCAACTGCCGGCACCCAAGCGGTTGACTTTTCAGCCTCGGCAGCATTTACCGAAATAATCTGATGCGCCTCAGCCTCTTGGGTTACCGCAGCGTCGACTTCGGCAACACCGGTTGCCGTCTGAACCAACCATGCACCGGCTAGGTCGCCGCTTTCGAAACCACGCTGGTGCCAGGTGATGCTTCCCTTTGCCGCGAGGTCAGCCAAATCGGCTGTTACCTCTGGCGAAATTAGGGTCACCGAAGCGCCCGCGGCCAATAGGCCGTGGACTCGACGGGTGCCCACTTTTCCTCCGCCAATCACAACGACCTTTCGGCCGGCAATGCGGAGTCCCAGTGGGTAAAGCTCTGACTGGGTCATATTGAGAAGTTGACCAGTTCCAAATTGGTGTGGATTCCAGCACCGAGGGTTGCGCCATCCTGAGGCTGAATAATCAAGAAAGCACCGGCACGGCGGTTATCGCGGTAATCATCAAAAGGCAGCGCTGCGGCCAGCTTGATCATCACGTGAGCAATGTCGTTGACCTCAATTTTGTCGGCTGGGTCAATTGCCAAAGTGTCTAGGTTGCGGCGGCCAATCACCTGAGAGATTACTGCCTGAACCGTTGAGGTGCCGGTCTTGACCAACACTCGAGCACCAGGCTCAACCGAGCGTGGGTCAAGCCAAAAGACCTCGGCCTCAATCAGGTTGACTGACTCTGGCAGGGTGTTTGAAGCACCGATAACTGCACCGCGGGCAACGTCAAACTCTTCTGCCAATCGCAGGTTGACCGACTGCGGAGCAAAGGCTTGATCTACGCTCTTGCCGGCAATGTCGATGCCAACCACCTTGGTCTTGTAGTTACCCGGAACGATTTCTACCGAGTCACCAACTTTGACCACACCTGAAGAAATTTGCCCGGCATACCCGCGGTAGTCACGGAATTCATCGGTGTCTACGCTTGGGGCCAAACCACCCTGCGGACGAATTACCAACTGAACCGGAAAGCGGAATGCCTCATTTTCAGACTCAAGCTCATCGATAGCCGGAAGCTGCTCGAGCAACTCAATCAGGGTTGGGCCGGTGTACCAAGGAGTCTTGGTTGAGCGCTCAACTACGTTGTCACCCTCAAGAGCTGAAACCGGAATCACGTGCACCTGATCGAGTCTCATGCCGTTGGTCAAACGGCTGAGGTCGGTCACGATGTCGTTGTAAACCTGCTCGCTGAAGTCAACCAGGTCAATCTTGTTCACGGCAACAATCACGTTTGGCACGCGCAACAGTGCAACCACCGATAGGTGGCGGCGGGTCTGCTCAAGCACACCCTTGCGAGCATCGATCAAAACCACAACGGCGTCGGCAGTTGCTGCACCGGTCACCATGTTGCGGGTGTACTGAACGTGACCTGGGCAGTCGGCCAAAATGAATGAGCGCTCGCTGGTCGAGAAGTAGCGGTAGGCAACATCGATGGTGATGCCCTGCTCACGCTCGGCACGAAGACCATCGGTTAGCAGTGCTAGGTCAAGGCCTCCGGCCTCGCCACCAAAACCGCGTTCGGCTGAGGTGCGGGCAACAGCTTCAAGCTGGTCAACCAAAACCGCCTTGCTGTCGTGCAGCAAACGGCCAACCAACGTTGACTTGCCATCGTCTACCGAACCGGCAGTGGCAAAGCGCAGCAGGGTTCTGGTCTGCGCCAAAGTCTGGGTGATTTCCGGCATTAGAAGTAGCCTTCCTTCTTGCGGTCTTCCATTGCCGCCTCTGAAATTCGGTCATCGGCACGGGTAGCACCGCGCTCGGTCAAAGTTGAAGCCGCAACCTCAAGCACCACATCTGAGATGGTGCGAGCAGGCGACTCAACGGCACCGGTGCAGCTCATGTCACCAACTGTGCGGTAGCGAACCAAGCGGGTCTCAACGACCTCATCTGGTGTTGGCTCAGATACTGGGCCAACCGCACGCCACATACCGTCACGCTGATAAACCTCGCGCTCGTGCGCATAGTAAAGCGGTGGCAACTCAATGCCCTCGCGCTCGATGTAGCGCCAAATGTCTAGCTCGGTCCAGTTAGAAATCGGAAACGCGCGAACGTGCTGACCAGGTAGGTGGCGACCGTTGTATAGGTTCCAAAGTTCTGGTCTCTGGTTGCGTGGGTCCCACTGACCAAACTCATCGCGCAAGCTGATGATGCGCTCCTTGGCACGAGCCTTGTCTTCGTCGCGGCGAGCGCCACCGAAAACTGCATCGTGCTTGCCAGCAGCAATTGCATCAAGCAACGGCAAGGTCTGCAGCGGGTTACGAGTGCCATCTGGGCGCTCTTGCAGCACACCGCGGTCGATGTAATCCTGAACACTGGCTACCTCTAGGCGCAGGCCAAGCTTTTCTACAGTGCGGTCGCGAAACTCGATGACCTCAGGAAAGTTGTGGCCGGTGTCAACGTGCAGAACCGGGAAAGGTACCTTGCCAGGCCAAAACGCCTTGGTGGCCAGGTGCAGAACAACTACTGAGTCCTTGCCGCCCGAGAACAAAAGCACTGGGCGTTCAAATTCAGCAACCACTTCACGGATGATGTGGATCGACTCACTCTCGAGTGTGTCTAAGAGGTCTAGTCGGTGATCAGAGAGCTTCTGACTCATATGTGTAACCCACATTCAGTCTTGTTGGCGCCGGCCCAGCGGCCAGAGCGAGGGTCTTCACCCTCGGCAACTGGCTTGGTGCAAGGCTCGCAGCCGATTGATGGATATCCGTTTGAAAGCAATAGGTTGACCGGAACTTTGTTCTCGGTGGCGTAGTCGATTAGCTGGTCAAAAGTCCAAGCAGCCAGCGGGTTTACTTTGACCAACCCGTTCTTTTCGTCCCACACCAAAAGCGGGGTGTTGGCGCGGGTCGGCGCCTCGTCGCGGCGCACACCGGTGAACCACAATTCGTAGTTCTGAAGGCTGTTGTGCAGCGGGTCAACCTTGCGCAGCTGGCAGCAAAGGTTTGGGTCACGCGACCAAAGCTTTTCGCCGTATTGGGCATCCTGTTCGGCAACGGTCTGCTTTGGCTTTACATCAACCACACGGATAGGCAGTGCGCGAGCAACCTCGTTGCGCGTTACAACTGTCTCAGCAAAGTGGTACCCGGTGTCGAGAAACAAGACATCGACGTTTGGAATTTGCTGCGAGACAATGTGCGGCAAAACTGAGTCGGCCATTGAGCAAGCAACCGCGATTGAGTCGGCCGCAAAGTTCTTTGCCACCCAGGCAATAACCTGCTCGGCAGTTGCCTCGGTGCCCGAAGCCGCGATGGCCTCAAACTCGGCGTTGCCCTGCCCGACTAATTCTTTTAGCTCGTCAACGCTACGGCGTTGTTCGGTAGTCAAACTCATTGCAGTGCCTCTTCTTCTGCGCGGTGTGCCCATTCGGCAAAGGTTTCACCCTCGGCTGCGTCTTCGTCGTAGCGGCGAACCACTCGCTCAACGTAGCTGTCTAGGTTTGCAGCGGTGACCTTGAGTCCGCGAACGGTGCGGCCAAGGCCAGCTTCTTCGCGATCCTTCGATGCCAATCCTCCACCAAGGTGCACCTGGAATCCAGGCTCCATGCCACCGTTGCCATCCGGCAACAACTGACCCTTTAGGCCAATGTCAGCAATCTGAATGCGAGCACAAGAGTTTGGGCAACCGTTGATGTGCAGGCTGATTGGTCGCTCAAGCTTTACGTCAGCCAAGGTTTTTTCTAGCGTGTGCACAGCCTTGGTTGCGGTGTTCTTGGTGTCAACAATTGCCAACTTGCAGTACTCAATACCGGTGCAGGCAATGGTCGCGCGTCTAAAGTCACTTGGGCGGGCAGCCAGACCAATCTCATCTAGTTCGGCAATGATTGCCTCAACATCCTTTTCTTCGATGTCAAGTAAAACCAACTTCTGGTGAGCGGTGGTGCGCAAACGGGTTGAGCCGTACTTCTCAAGCAGGTCAGCAAGCTGGCCCAAGATGGTGCCAGAAACGCGGCCAACCACTGGGGTCACACCAATGTAGAACTTGCCGTCCTTCTGCTTGTGAACACCGATGTGGTCGCCGATGCCCTTGGCCATCGGAATCGATGGACCGTCAGGTAGCGGAGCATCTAGGTACTCAGTCTCAAGAATTTGGCGGAACTTCTCTGGACCCCAATCGGCCATCAAGAACTTCAAACGTGCCTTGTTGCGCAGGCGGCGGAAGCCGTAGTCGCGGAACAATGAGCAGACGCCGTACCAAACATCGGCAACACGATCTGGTGCAACCCAGGTGCCCAAGCGCTCGGCCAGGCGAGGTGCGGTTGACAAACCTCCACCTACCCAAAGGTCAAAACCCACGCCGTATTCAGGGTGCTCAACGGCAACAAAAGCAAGGTCGTTGATTTCGTGAACCACATCCTGGCTTGGGTGGCCGGTGATGGCTGACTTGAATTTGCGTGGCAGGTTAGCCAGCTCTGGGTCACCAATGTATTTTTTGACAATGTCACGGATGATCGGTGTTGCATCGATAAGTTCATCGGCAGCGATGCCAGCAACCGGCGAACCAAGAATGATTCGAGGCACGTCACCACAGGCCTCAGTGGTTTCTAGACCAACCGCTTCGAGGCGCTTCCAGATTTCTGGAACGTTTTCGACTTCGATCCAGTGCAGCTGGAAATTCTGACGGTCGGTAACGTCTGCGGTGTCGCGACCAAATTCACGGCTGATGCCTGCGATTACCCGAAGCTGCTCGGTAGTTAGCTGACCTGAGTCAATGCGAACGCGAAGCATGAAGTACTTGTCTTCAAGCTCGTGAGGCTCAAGCTGAGCGGTCTTGCCGCCATCGATGCCCGGCTTGCGCTGGGTGTACAGACCCCACCAGCGGAATCGACCGTGCAGGTCAGTCTCATCGATTGAGTCAAAGCCCTCTTTGGAATAAATGGTTTCGATGCGGTCGCGTACCGAAAGGCCGCCGTCCTGCTGCTTCCACTGTTCGTTCTCATTCAGTGGCTCAGTGCCGTCTACCTTCCACTGACCATTCGAGCGCCCCTCGCGCGGTGGCCTAGCTGCGGCGTGGGTTCCGCCGACCGGTGTGTTTTCACTCATCGAAATTCCTTAAAAAATGGGGGTGTCAGGCCCCGTGACTTATTCAACTTTAGGGCTTGCAAATTTGGAGGCTGAAACATTCTGTAATAACCAACTTCCGCGCCACAGAGCCAAAGTAGCCTCATTTCAGAACTAGCAATTCCTACCATTTGGGTAGACTAAGCGGAACCCCTTTTAGGCATTGAGGACACCATGGCAACTTTGATTGCAGCGTCACACGGCACCGATAACACCAATGGTGCGGCAGCCATTTCTGCGCTTGTTTCTGAGGTTCAAAAAGCCCTACCCGAGACTCGGGTTTTTGAAGCGTTTGTGGATGTTCAGCAGCCGGATGTACCGACCGTTCTAGATAAGGCCGGATCTGCTGAGCCGGCGATTCTGGTGCCGCTACTTTTGGCAACCGGGTACCACGTGCGTCAAGACATCGCTGATGCCACATTTGCTGCAGGCGAGCACACCCAAATTACGCCGGCACTGGGGCCAGATGCGCGATTGGTCGAGGTGTTAGTCGAGCGCTTGAATCAAGTTGGTTACAAATCTGATGACCTAGTTGTTCTGACCGTTGCTGGCTCTAGCGACCCTCGTGCCCAGGCCGAAAGCCAGCTGGTGCAAGCCATGCTCGAAGAGGCACTGGGCAGCAAAGTTGAGCTTGCATTTTTGTCTGCGGCCGAGCCAAAACTAAAAGACCTGGTGCCAAAACTTAAGTTTCAAAACCATCGCAGGCGAGTGGTTGTTGCCACCTATCTTTTGGCCGAGGGCTACTTTGCCGGAGTGACTAAAAAATCTGGGGCACACCTGGCCACCGAACCACTTTTAGTCAATGGCGCTGAAGTTCCGCAGCAACTGGTTGATATCATCATTGACCGTTTTACTTCTGCCACAGATGCAACAAACCCAAGGACCACCGGTTGCCTAAGTGGGCTCCGCGGTGAACCTTGGGTAGGTTGCGCGGCTGGTTGCGCGAGCGCTTGCCGCTAAGCACGTCGCCTTGTCCCATACAAATGTATGAGCCTGACCGGACCAGCTTGAGCCGGGATTAGCCTTCGGCTATGCCTAAAAAATTCAGGACTTCAGCCGCCGCATTCGTTACCGCACTGCTTACTCTCAGCCCACTGATTCAGCTGCCCGCACAGGCCGCCGATGCCAACTGCCCAGTGGTAATTACTTCTGGCGGCAATCAAGTTTCTGACGCTGACGTCGATGTCTACTTAAGCGGCATCTACTGCGTGGCAAAGTTCAAAACCGTTGGGGCATACACATTTGTAGTTCCAGAAACTACTGGCCAGGTTGATTACCTTGTGGTCGGCGGTGGTGGAGGTGGAGCCTCTGGCGGTGGTGGCGCAGGCGGTGTACTGCAGGGAACCAACTACTCGGTAACCCCGGGGGTTAGCGTTGCCGTATCCGTTGGCGCCGGCGGTGCCGGCGGTTCAGGCGGATTGCAAAACTCAGACGCACCGGGCGGCAAGGGTGACGCTTCAAGTTTTGACTCGATCACGGCGGCCGGAGGAGGCGGTGGCGCGGCGGCTAACCAGGCTTCTGCTACCGCAGCCGACGGAGCCTCAGGTGGCGGCTCACGTTTTGACTGCACTCGCAACCCATGCGAACGCTGGGGCAGCCTGGGATATGCCGGTAAAGGAATTGCTGGCCAGGGAAATAACGGTGGCTACGGAACTTACTCCGACTACGGTGCAGCCGGTGGCGGAGGTGGCGCCGGCGGTGCTGGATTCAACACAACTCGTCGGCACATCGGAGGGAATGGAGGCATCGGCGTTGCCTCAAGCATCAGCGGAACCGAGACCTACTACGGTGGCGGTGGCGGTGGCGGCATCAACTCAAACTCATCCACTTACTACGGCCTTGATGCCAACGGAAACCTCTATTCGAGCAATGACCCGCAGACCACCGGTGGTGGTCAGGGCGGCATCGGAGGCGGTGGCCGCGGAAGCTCGTTTGGCTTCTCTGGAGGCACAACGCATCCCAACTTTGGGGTTAAGGCAAACGCAACAGCGGGCGAGCCAAACACCGGCGGTGGTGGCGGTGGCGTTGACCCAGAAGACACCGGCGGCAAGCCAGGTGGATCTGGTGTTGTAATTGTGCGCTGGCTGGCTGATGCCAGCGTGAAGACAGTAACTTTCTCTTCAAACTTTGGCACTGCAACGACCCAAACTCAAAGAGTCGGTAGCAATGTACCAACTGCACTAAAGCCGGCAACTTTCACCCGCACCGGATACACCTTTGTGGGCTGGAATACTGCAGCGAACGGATCGGGAACCGCGTATGCAAACCTCGCCGAGATTACGACAACTAACGACGTGACCCTGTATGCGCAATGGCGAACCGGTGTTACGCACACGGTAACTTTTGACGCCAACGGCGGCACGGGCTCTATGGCCAACCAATCGTCTGGCACCGAGGCAACACTCAACAAAAACACCTTTACCCGCGCCAATTATGAATTCATCGGCTGGAACACTGCCGCCGATGGGACAGGCTTTGCCTACGCGGATGAAGGTAAATACGCGTTCGTTGCAGCCGCAACCCTTTATGCGCAGTGGCAGGCAGTCGTGGTCAACTACAAGGCAACCTTCTACGGCAACGGCGCAACCGGGGGAACAACCCCCACTCAGCTAGCACCCGGCCAAACGGCGCTCACGCTGAATGGCTTCACTCGAACCGGGTACAGCTTTTTGGGATGGAGCACCAATTACAGCGCCACTACGGCACAGTACCTAGATGGCGCAAACTATGCCTTCACCAGCGATGTCGACCTCTACGCAATTTGGGTTGTAAAGGCTAACCGCGACCTCGTATTCAACGGAAACGGTGCAACCGCAGGATCAACGCCAACTCAAACTGCCATGGATAACACCCAGGTAAATGCCAACGGCTTTACCCGCGATGGCTTTACCTTTAGGCATTGGAACACTGCAGCTGATGGAACTGGCGTGAGCTACCAGAGCAACTACGTTTACAGCTTTGCTGCCGGCCTTACTCTGTATGCAGTTTGGGGTCAAAACTACTCGGTCACCTATCACGGAAACGGAGCTGCCTCAGGAACTGTGCCGACCAGCCAGAACAGCTACGTGGGCTCAAACGGCATCACTGCTGCGTTGAATAGCGGAAACCTGACCAAAGAAGGCATGCGCCTGATTGGCTGGAATACTGCGGCCGATGGCACTGGCACCCCCG
This sequence comes from Rhodoluna sp. KAS3, assembly GCF_026000575.1. Lineage (NCBI taxonomy): Bacteria > Bacillati > Actinomycetota > Actinomycetes > Micrococcales > Microbacteriaceae > Rhodoluna > Rhodoluna sp. KAS3. The sequence continues at coordinate 1,239,103 of NZ_AP026910.1, forward strand.
TGGCCCTTGGTGCTGCAAACCAAAAATTCACGGCCAACACCACGCTTTATGCCCAGTGGGAATCTGCTGTTTATGCGGTGGTTTACTCAGGCAACGGAGCAGTTGCGGGAATCGAGCCAAGCGTGGCTACTGTTCCGGCGACTTCAGCGCAGATTGTGATTGCCGATAACTCTGGAGGCTTGACGCTGGATGGTCACGAGTTTGATGGCTGGAACACCGAGCCAGACGGCACCGGCACCACCTATGAACCTGAACAGACCGCGGTGGTTACCAATGACACCGTACTGTTTGCCAGCTGGAAGGTTGCCTCGACCGGAGGTGGCGGCAACACCAACGTTGAGCCTTCTCCAAGCCCAAGCGCGAGCACGAATACTGGCGGCAACCCCTCAACGCGCGCGATTGTTATCTCAGGTTTTGCCGCTGGTTCAGATCAACTGACAACTCAGATGAGGCAACGCATCAAAGTTTTCCTCAAAAAGTATCCGAGCTACACCAAGGTCAAAATCACCGGATACACCACCGGCCCAACCGTTCTGCGAGCTGACTACGGATTGTCCAAGCGCAGGGCGCTCAACACCAAGTCGGTTATGGCAAATTATCTGGGCGCAAACCAGCGGGTTACCAAAGTTATGTCTCGGCAAGACACCGGTTTTGGCGGCCACCTGAGGCGAATCAAGATTGTGCTGACTAACTAGGTCGGCACAATCTTGGGCACTGAAAAATCAACTCTTGTAATTTTAGTTAGGGTACCCTAAGTTAGTTTCTAGGCCACACGGCCGAGAAAAACAGACGGCTGGAATAACCATCCAGTCCGCAACTGAAGGAACCTAATTGAATAACAAATTAAAGCGCGGCTTGCGAGTCAGTGCCGCCGCCATCGCAGCAATCACCGCAGTAACCGCACTGACCGGCTGCGCAAAAGAAACCACCCCAACCCCAACCGCCGAGTCAATCACCATTTACTCTGGCCGCTCAGAAGACCTAATTGCACCCCTGCTTGAGGCATTCACCGAAGAGACCGGAATCGAAATCGAGGTTCGCTACGCGGGCTCGGCCGAACTTGCCGCTCAGATTCTTGAAGAGGGCAGCAACGTTCAGGCTGACGTTTTCTTCTCACAGGATGCCGGTGCACTTGGCGCCCTGACCGAAGCTGGCGTCTTGAAGACCCTTGATTCAGAAATCACTGACTTGGTTGACGCCAAGTACCGTGCCGCCGACAACACCTGGGTTGGTGTTTCAGGCCGTGGTCGCGTGCTGTCTCACAACCCAGAACTTATCGATGAAGCTGACCTGCCAGCATCGGTGTTTGATCTTGCCGACCCAGCCTGGAAGGGCAAGATTGGCATTGCGCCGAGCAACGCTTCGTTCCAGTCTTTTGTTACCGCGATGCGTGTGCTGAAGGGCGAGGCTGCAACCACCGAGTGGTTGGCCGCAATGAAGGAGAACGCCGTAATCTTTGAGAAGAACGGTCAAATTCTTGAGGCAGTTGAAGCCGGCGAAATCACTGCTGGTCTAATCAACCACTACTACTGGTTTGAGCACGCAACCGAGATCGGTGAAGAGAACATGAAGTCAAAGATGGCTTGGTTCGAGTCAGGCGATGTTGGCAACCTGGTCAACGTTGCCGGTGTTGGTGTGCTGAGTGACAATGCAGCAGCTGTGACCTTTGCCAAGTGGCTGCTTGGTGAGACGGCACAGAAGTTCTTTGTTGAAAAGACATCTGAGTACTCACTGACCGGAATTCCGGCTCAGGCCTGGCTGCCAGCCTTGGATGAAATTGCATCACCGAACATTGACCTAAGCGCTCTGGCTCCACTGGCCGAGACTCTTGAGTTGATTCGCAATGCAGGACTAACCGACTAGGTACAAACTGAAAAACTCACTACGTCAGCGACCGCCAGCCCTCATTTGGGGGTTGGCGGTTGTTGCCGTTTTTGCTTCAGTTGCACCCCTGGTCTATCTGGGTGTGCGCCTTGCCGAATTCGGCATCGATAAAGTACTGACGCAAACCTTACGCTCACGCAGTTTTGAGCTCCTCGGCAATTCAGTTTTACTGACCCTCGCGGTTGCTGTTGCGGCAATCACCATCGGTAGTTTTCAAGCCTGGCTAACCGTGCGCACCTCAATTCGCGGCCGCAGTTTCTTTGCCATCTTGGCAGCCTTACCCTTGGCCATGCCCAGCTACGTTTCGGCCTACGCTTTTGCCGCACTTGTGCCCGGGTTCAAAGGTTTTTGGGCAGCCTGGCTGGTGCTCACCATAGGTACCGCGCCGTATGTTTATCTTGCAGTTTCGGCTGCACTAGTGCGCTCAGATGCCGCCACCGAAGAAGTCGCCCGATCTCTTGGGCTGGGCCGCTGGCGCGTCTTCAAAAACGTGACCTGGCCCGCAATTCGCCCGGCCGCCATCTCTGGCGCCATGCTCTCGGCCCTCTACACGCTCAGTGACTTCGGTGCCGTTTCAATTCTTAGCTTCGATACTTTTACCCGCGCAATTTACAACGCATACCGCTCAAGTTTTGACCGTTCGGCCGCGGCCAGCCTGGCGGCAATCCTGGTCGTTATCACTGTGATTTTGCTTGTAGCCGAACCTTGGCTTCGAGGCAAAATTGTGCCGACCGACTCTCGGGTGCGCAAAACATCACTGATTCACTTGGGCTGGTTTGCACCTATTGCCGGCACAGTTGCCGTGGTTTGGGCAGCTGTCGGCATTCTCTTGCCGACCATCAGCCTGATTCGCTGGAACCTAATCGGGCTTTCAAAAGCTGACGCCGGCGAGCTCGGCCGAGCGCTGGTCAACTCGATCAGTTACGCGCTGGCCGGTGGTCTGGTCGCGGCAATTTTCGGTATCGCAATCTCGGTACTGGTAGTGCGCTTCCGCTCAAAAACCACTCTCATGATTGATCGAACCATCTGGCTAACGCATGCGGTGCCGGGCATCGTGGTGGCACTTTCACTGGTCTTTATCAGCAACCGCCTGTTGCCTCAGCTTTACCAAACCAGCGCGCTAGTGATTATTGCCTACCTGATTTTGTTTTTGCCAAACGCCGTTGCCGCAATGCAAACACCGATCAGCCAGGCACCTCGGGCACTCGATGAAGTCGCCGCAAGCCTCGGTGCCACGCGTTTGCAGACCCTGCGCCGAGTAGTAATTCCGATTGCTGGCCCGGGAATCTTGGCCGGTGCCGCACTGGTTGCGCTATCGGTGTTGAAAGAGTTGCCAGCCACTCTGATGCTGCGCGAAACCGGCGTTGAGACCTTGGCCACCCGGCTTTGGAACGCGACCTCGGTCTCTTCTTTCGCAGCCGCGGCCCCGTATGCACTAATTTTGGTATTGGTTGCCGGAATCCCGGCATGGTTGCTGAACCGCCAGGTGCGGCAGTCAATGTTCAGCCAAGTTGACCTCGACCGAAGACTGGAGCGTGAATAGTGCCTATTGCACTCAAGCTTCAGTCGGTTAGCAAGCGCTTCGGCCACCACACGGTTTTGCATGGCCTCAACCTCGAGGTTGCCGATCACGAGTTCATTGCCGTCTTGGGCAGCAGCGGCTCAGGCAAAACCACTTTGTTGCGCCTGATCACCGGTTTTGATTCACCCGACTCTGGCCAAATTGAGATTGGTGGGCGCTCGGTTGCGGGTGCCGGCAAATTCGTTCCGGCCGAGCAACGTCGCGTTGGTTTTGTTCCTCAAGATGCTGCCCTGTTTCCGCACCTCAGCGTCAGTGAAAACATCGATTTTGGATTGCGCGATCTGGCCAAGAGTGAGCGCGCTGCTCGCGTAGCCGAACTATTGAAGTTAGTTGACCTGGTTGGTTTTGAGTCGCGAATGCCCCATGAGCTTTCGGGTGGTCAGAGACACCGCGTTGCTTTGGCCCGTGCGCTGGCGCCAAACCCAGATTTGATTTTGCTTGATGAGCCGTTTTCGGCGCTAGATGCAGAGCTTCGCGGCCGCTTGCGCGATGACGTGCGCCACGTGTTGAGAACTACCGGCACCACCGCAATTTTGGTTACCCACGATCAAGAAGAAGCTTTGTCAATGGCCGACCGCGTTGCCGTGCTGCGCGACGGTGAGTTTGCTCAGGTCGGTAATCCGCGTGAGATCTACCAGGCCCCGGCCGATATTGAAATGGCAACTTTCTTGGGCGACTCGGTCGTTATCGATGGCGTTGTTGAGGGTGGCAAGGTTGTTACGGCGGTTGGCTCGCTAACCCCGCTGAACAAAGTGGTTGAGGGTGCGCGCGGCCGGGTTGCAATTAGACCGGAGAGTTTTTACCTGCAGCCAGATGCCAAGGGCGCCGGCGAGGTTGTCGGGCGCCAGTATTTTGGGCACGATGCCCTGGTTGAGGTGCGGCTGCCGAGCGTCTTAATTCGCGCTCGCGCCAACGGACCGTTTGCTCCAGAAATTGGAATGCGGGTTACCGTTTGGGTTCGCGGTTCAGTTAACTTCTACGCCAACTAAAAAGTGGGCTCAACCATTGGTTGGGGCCCACTTCTTTTTAGGCCTGCTGAATTACTTGTATTCGCCAACTAGGCGAACTGCGCCACCGTCAACACCCTTAGCGCCCTGAACATAGGTTGATAGGTCTGCCGGTGCGGCCTCAATCTCGCCGAGGTTCCAGGTGTGAACACCAAGTTTGGTCAGGGTTGCTGCAACTTCGTCAGCCTTGTCAGCCTCAACAACCACAGCCTGGCCAAGGCCAAGGTTCCAGGTGCCTTCGACTGACTCAAGGCTAAATCCGCCCCAGCCTGCAAGAACCTGGAAGACATCCTGAGGAGTCCAGGTAGCGCGGTGAACATCGAGGGCAACACCCTGCGGAAGAACGCGGGCGATGTTGGCTGCAATACCGCCACCGGTGATGTGGCTCATGGCGTGAACAGCTGAACCAAGTTCGCTCTCAAGCAGTGTGTTTAGAACGCCGGTGTACAGCGCGGTTGGTTCCAAAAGCTTTTCGCCAAGGCTGATGCCCGGAAACTCTGCAACGTTGTCTTTGTAGTCAAAACCTTTGTCACGGATGATCTTGCGAACAAGCGAGTAACCGTTTGAGTGCAAGCCCGACGATGACATTCCGAGCACGACATCGCCAACGCGAACGTTCTGTGGGCCCAGAAGTTTGGCTGCGTCAACAACACCAACGGCAGCGCCGGCAACATCGTAGTCATCAACACCAAGTAGGCCCGGGTGCTCTGCGGTCTCGCCGCCAACTAGGGCAACACCAACTGCTGAACAAGCCTCGGCAATACCGCGAACGATGTCGGCAATGCGCTCAGGCACAACCTTTCCGCACGCAATGTAGTCGGTCATGAACAGGCTCTTTGCGCCAACCACAACGATGTCGTCGACAACCATTCCAACGAGGTCTTGGCCAATGGTGTCGTGCTTGTCGATTGCCTGGGCAATAGCAACCTTGGTGCCAACACCGTCGGTCGAGGTTGCCAAAAGTGGGCGGTCGTATGATTTTAGGAACGAGACGTCCATCATGCCGGCAAAGCCACCCAGGCCGCCCATCACGAGGTCGTTGTGAGTTGCGCCAACGGCACGCTTCATAAGTTCAACGGCTAGGTCGCCGGCTTCGGTGTCAACACCAGATGCCGCATAGGCGCTTGAGTGCCCGCCTGAGTTAGTCATTCAAAGTCTCCTGTTGCTCGCGCGAAAGTGCGTCGAGTTCACTGTCTGGGCCTGGGTTGCAGGCGGCATCGTCGTTGCGCTCAAGCAGGTTTTTACCCAGGCGTTCAGCGGTCGGAAGTTCAATTGGGTACTTGCCGGTAAAGCAAGCGGTGCAAAGCTGGTTCTCTTGCTGACCGGTGGCGTAAATCATGCCCTCTTTGGTCAGGTAGCCCAGTGAGTCAGCACCGATAGAGGTGCGTACATCGTCTACTCCAAGGCCGGTGGCAATTAGTTCGGCGCGGGTTGCAAAGTCAATGCCGTAGAAGCACGGCCAGGTGATCGGTGGCGATGAAATTCGCACGTGAATCTCGGCGGCACCGGCTTCGCGCAGCATTTGGACCAGGGCGCGCTGGGTGTTTCCGCGAACAATTGAGTCGTCAATAACCACGATGCGCTTGCCGGCGATGACCTCTTTTAGGGGGTTCAACTTTAGGCGGATACCGCGCTGACGGATGGTCTGCGATGGCTGAATAAAGGTGCGGCCAACGTAGGCATTTTTGACCAGGCCGTGACCAAATGGGATGCCTGATTCTTGCGAAAAGCCGATGGCAGCTGGGGTGCCCGATTCTGGGGTTGGAATTACTAGGTCGGCTTCGACCGGGTATTCGCGAGCAAGAACGCGGCCCATTTCAACGCGGGCGTCGTAGACGTTTTTGCCGTTGATTGCGGTGTCTGGGCGGGCTAGGTAAACGTATTCAAAAACGCAACCGGCGCGCTTGGTCTCGGCAAAGCGGGTTGAGCGCAGGCCGTTTTCGTCAATCGCGATTAGCTCACCTGGTTCGATCTCGCGAACAAAGCTTGCGCCAACGATGTCGAGTGCGGCGGTCTCAGACGCAACTACCCAACCGCGCTCGAGGCGGCCAAGCACTAGCGGGCGAACACCCTGTGGGTCGCGCGCTGCGTACATCGTGGTTTCGTCCATGAAGACCAGGCAGAAGGCGCCCTTAACTTTTGGAAGAAGTTCTAGGGCGGTTGCTTCAAGAGTGTGGTCAAGGTCGCCGGCCATCAGGGCGGTGAGCACAGCGGTGTCGGTGGTGTTTCCGCCGGTGATCTCGTTGCTCTCTTGGTTTGGGTAGCGCTCTTTTAGAAGGTCAAGCAGGTCGGCGGTGTTGGTTAGGTTGCCGTTGTGAGCCAGGGCAATGGTGCCGGCTGAGGTGCGGCCAAGTGTTGGTTGGGCGTTGCGCCAGTGGCTTGCGCCGGTGGTTGAGTAGCGGTTGTGACCGACTGCAATGTGACCGACAAGTGACTCAAGAGCTGACTCTGAGAAGACCTGCGATACCAAACCCATGTCTTTGTACACCAGGATTTTTTTGCCGTCTGAAGTTGCAATACCGGCTGATTCTTGACCGCGGTGCTGAAGTGAATAGAGGCCGAAGAACGTTAGCTTGGCAACTTCTTCACCTGGGGCCCAGACACCGAAAACGCCACATTGGTCTTGCGGAGACTTGTCGTCATTACTTACAGCAATGTCGAGATTTAGATTTCCGTCGCCACGAAGCAAGGCAGTTTCCTGTCGTTAGAGGTGGGCGTTTGCCTCTTGGAGGCGCGATTACCCCTCTAGTTTAGTGGCTTCTAGGGTCTTAGACCTAGAGGCAGAAATTCGGTCGGCGACCAGTGCCGACACAATGCCCAAGACAGCACCGATGGCGCCAAAGTAAGCAACCAAATAGGTGACGATTGGTTCAGCAGTGCGCTGGTCGGCCGGAATCGAAACGCCCACGATGAGTGCAGTGATGACGCCCAGAATGCCGCCGGTCAGTAGGAACGGTAGGTACTTTGGGGTGCGACGAATGCGGACTTGCTCAACTCGTGATTTGTTCTCAGCCATGTATCAATTCAACCGCAAGAATCGTGTGAACCTTCCGGAGTTTTTGGGCGGCCCGGTCCGGCGGGCCCAGACCCACTCCTTCGGCGCAACTTGGCAGTGCTCTCGGGCGGGTCCAGACTCACCCCTCCGGCGTTCAGTAAACCCCTGCATTTTCGGCCATTTTGACTAACTTCACCCCGATAAACCTGCTCACAATCAGCAAATTCTGCGTAGGCAAAAAGCCAGCTACGCGATGCGCAGCTGGATCTGAAATTTGGAATTAATTGCGATGAAGATGGTGGCCGAAATTTAGGGCCAGGCCAAAATCCGAGCATCCGTGTTTGGTAGGCAACGAAATTAAGTTGGCTTTTTGCGTAGGCAAATTTGGGGAAATTTGGGCAGGTTCAGGGACCGGAAGGTGATCAGATCGGTCAAATCTGAGGGGGTTTACTGAACGCGCAGGGGTAGCACACCGGAAAGATCGGCACGGGTTCCCGACGCCAAAACCTTGGATTCGGCTAGCGCCTGCTGCCAACTCAAAGTGCCGGTAGCCAGAGCGAACCAAACCTCGGGGCTCATTTCAACAGTGTTTGGCGGAGTACCTCGAGTGTGCCGAGGACCCTCGATGCATTGAGTTGCCCCCAGTGGAGGAACCCGAACCTCTACCGAGTTACCCGGTGCCACGTCCGCCAATTCTTCGAGCAGAAAGCGGACCGCTAAGGCAAAGGCCGGGTGGGTGTCGGCAGCAGCCGAGGCCGAAACCTCAGCAACTGCCTGCCAACCCTGCTCGGGCTTAATTCTTCGCCTAGCCATTTTTCGAAGTATGCGTTTTATCGACTTACGCGCCAAACAGCGACTAGTTGACCTTCGCTACCGCTGATTCAAACCAACCCTGCTCTTCAGAGGTCAGTGCGCCGTAGCGAATTGCACGCTCGAAAGCGACCTCGCCAACCTCGGCACCTGGGTACTGAACCTTTTCAATCAGACCAGCATCGTTTAGGAAAAAGAAGGTAACCGCCGGGCCGCTTTCAGCCTGAAGGCCAACGGCAACGTAGGAGCGCATCATCTTGTCGTAAGTCACGTGCATGACCTTGTTGAGGTCAATGCCACCCTCACGAGCCAACGCAAACTGGGTAGCAGAGTAACAGGTGTCAAACTCGTAGGTCTCGTAAATAACCTCGGCACTGTCGGTGGCCGAGCTGTAACGTGCAGCCGAGAAGCCATCAATGGCATCTGACTTTGGAACCATCATCAACCACCACTCTGGCTGGGCAAGCTTGTCACCAGCGGCAACAGTCTCAACAACACCCTCGGCCATTGCCTTGTCGCAACTTGCGGTGGCAGCAACCTCAAACTCAGCCAAGGCGTCAGCACCGCGCTCATCAACCGGCGTGGTGCTTGGGCTCACACTGGCACTTGTCGAAGGACTTGGTGACGCAACCGGACCTGAGGCACATCCGGTCAATACCAAAGCGCCAACCATCGCAGCACCTGTGGCTGCGGAAAAAATAGATAACTTCATACCCTCTATTCTCGCCGGTAAAGTTGCCCGTCGCGCCGGTAAACTTGTCGGGTGAAGATTCTCCTTTTGGGCCAGGGCGCCCGCGAGCACGCAATTGTTAAAGCTTTGATCCGCACTGGCACCGCCAAGGCCGACATCATCGTTGCACCAGGCAACGCCGGTATTGCCCTCGACGCCCACTGCGAACCAGACCTAAACCCAAACGACCCGCTTGAGGTTGCCAAGTTTGCTCTGCAGCACGCAATTGAACTGGCCATCATTGGCCCAGAGGCTCCACTTATCGCCGGCGTTTCAGATGCGCTGCGCGAACAGGGCATCGCAGTTTTTGGCCCATCAAAAGAAGCCGCACAGCTTGAGGGCTCAAAGAGCTTTGCCAAAGAAGTTATGGCTGCAGCCGGCGTACCAACCGGTATGGCCCGCGAGTGCACCACCATGCAAGAAGTTGAAGACGCCATGGATGACTTTGGCGCACCATACGTAATCAAGGCCGACGGCCTAGCTGCCGGCAAGGGCGTAATCGTCACCAGTGACCGCGCCGCCGCACTCGAGCACGCCGCCAAATTTATCGACATGGGAATTCTGGTTGAAGAATTTCTTGACGGCCAAGAGGTCAGCCTGTTCTTCTTGAGCGACGGCAAAACCGTTCTTCCGCTAACTCCAGCACAAGACTTCAAGCGCGCTTTCAACAACGATGAAGGCCCAAACACCGGAGGCATGGGCGCATACAGCCCGCTACCTTGGCTGCCAGAAGGCTTTATCGAAGAAGTCGAGCGCGACGTAGCGATTCCGACCGTTCAAGAACTTGCCCGCCTAGGCGCACCATTTGTTGGACTGCTTTACTGCGGCCTAATTTTGACCAAGCGCGGCACCCGCGTGATTGAATTCAACGCCCGCTTTGGCGACCCAGAAACCCAGGTGGTTTTGCGCCGCCTAATTACCTCACTGAGCACCCTGCTTTACAAGGCAGCAACCGGTCACCTAGAAACCGCGCCTCAGCCAGAGTTCACCAAAGACGTTGCCATCACCGTGGTGCTGGCCAGCGAGGGCTACCCAGAAACTTCAGCACCTAACCGCCCGATCTACGGCATCAGCGCAGCTGAATCAAAGGGCGTCGAGGTTTGCCACGCAGCAACTGCGTTCCAGAGCAATAAAGACGATGAAGAGGTTCTAGTTGCAACCGGTGGCCGAGTGCTATCGGTGGTTGCAACCGGTGCCGACTTTGCCGGCGCACGCGCCCAGGCATACGAGGGCCTAAAAGAAATTCACCTCGAGGGCAGCCACTACCGCACCGACATCGCAGCAAAGGTTGCCAACTAATGGCGGCTGAACTAGCGGGCGCGGGCAGCACCGGCGCTCAGCAAATTGCCGGGTGGACTCACGTTTACAGCGGCAAGGTTCGCGACCTCTACGAATCAGAAGACCCAGCCCTGCAGCACGTGATTTTGGTCGTTGCATCTGACCGCGTCAGCGCCTTCGACCACGTGCTCGAACCAGCCATCACCGGCAAGGGCAAGCACCTAACCGCCCTGACCAACTGGTGGTTTGACCGCATCGATGTGCCCAACCACTTGAGCCAGGATGTACCGGTGCCAGCCGAAGTTGCCGGTCGTGCAACCGTGGCCAAAAAACTTGAGATGTTCCCGATCGAATGTGTAGTCCGCGGCTACATCAGCGGATCAGGCTGGAAGGACTACCAGGCCAACGGCAGCATCTGTGGTGTTCAACTACCTGAGGGCCTAACCTTTGGCGGCCGCCTGCCGCAGCCAATTTTCACCCCGGCTTATAAAGCACCGATGGGCGAGCACGACGAAAACATCACCTTTGACCAGGTAATTGAACTGATTGGCCAAGAAAACGCAGATGCCCTGCGCGACCTAAGCCTCAGTGTTTTCAAGCGCGCCAGCGATCTTGCCGAGCACGCCGGCCTGATTTTGGCCGACACCAAGTTTGAGTTCGGCATCGACCCAGCCGGCGCACCAACCGCAACCTTCAACGGCGTTAGCGGCACCATCACGCTGGGCGACGAAGTGCTGACCCCAGATTCAAGCCGATTCTGGAGCAAAGCAGCGTGGGACCGAGGCGAGCGCAAAGAGAGCTTTGACAAGCAGATTGTGCGCAACTGGTTGGCCGAAAACTGGAACCAGCAGGGTGAACCGCCAGCCCTACCGGCCGAAATCGTTGCCCAAACTGCCGACAAGTATGCCGAGCTAGTTGAACGACTCACTACAGAAGTTGCCTAACTCCCGCTAAAATAGAGAAGTTCGCCCAGCCAAAGACGGCCGTTCGTGCGCCCACCTGCCGCCTAAAAATCAGGAGTTCCTGTGCCAAAAATCATCGTTGAAGTTATGCCAAAAGAGGTTCTTCTAGACCCAGCAGGTAAGTCGGTGAACAACGCTCTGCACCGCAAGGGCCACAAAGACATCACTGCCGTTCGCATCGGCAAGCGCATCGAGCTTCACTTTGACCGCGCAGTTACTGACGCAGACATCGCTGACGCACAGAAGATCGGTGAATCATTCTTGTCTAACGCTGTTATCGAAGACGTTGTCTCGGTAACCGTTCAGAACTAAGGCGGGCAACCACATGACCATCAAGATTGGTGTTGTCACATTTCCAGGTACCCTCGATGACCGCGATGCACAGCGCGCTGTTCGTCTAGCCGGTGCCGAGGCCGTGCCGCTATGGCACGCAGACGCAAACCTTCACAAAGTCGACGCGGTTGTTCTTCCGGGTGGCTTCTCATACGGCGACTACCTCCGCTGCGGCGCTATCGCAGCTCAGGCACCAGTCACCGCAGAGATCGTCAAGGCTGCCAACGGCGGCCTGCCAGTACTGGGTATCTGCAATGGTTTCCAGGTATTGGTTGAGGCTCACCTGCTACCTGGTGGCCTGATTCGCAACGAGAACCAGCACTTTATTTGCCGCGACCAGCGCCTGCGCGTTGAGAACGTCAACACCCCTTGGACCAACGAGTTTTCTCTAAACGAAGAAATCACCATTCCGCTAAAGAACGGTGAGGGCGGTTACATCGCCGACGCCGAGACTCTAAAGCGCCTCGAGGGCGAGGGCTTGGTTGCGTTCCGCTACCTTGACTCAAACCCAAACGGCTCGATGAACGACATTGCCGGTCTGCGCAACGAGCGCGGCAACGTTGTGGGCCTAATGCCTCACCCAGAGCACGCGGTTGAACCAGGCTTTGGCCCAGACACCAACATTGCAATGAAGTCTGGCGTCGACGGCCTCAAGTTCTTCACCTCAGTCATCCACTCGCTCGTCAACGCTTAAGCGCAAAGGCTCATAAACATGGCACTTTTCAAAAAGAAGAAAACTTTCGTTCCTTCAGGCGTTGACACCACCGCCGAGGCAGCGATCACCCCAGACAAGCACCAGCCTTGGCTTGAGCTTGGTCTAAAGGCCGATGAGTACGCGCGCATCCGTGAAATTTTGGGCCGCCGCCCATCATCATCAGAGCTTGCCATGTACTCAGTTATGTGGTCTGAGCACTGCTCTTATAAGTCATCAAAGATCTACCTTCGTCAGTTTGGCGAGAAGGTCACCGATGAAATGAAGAAAGACCTGATGGTCGGCATGGGCGAGAACGCCGGTGTGGTTGACGTCGGCGAGGGCTGGGCTGTGACCTTCAAGGTTGAGTCGCACAACCACCCTTCATACATTGAGCCTTTCCAGGGTGCAGCAACCGGTGTCGGCGGTATCGTCCGTGACATTTTGACCATGGGTGCACGCCCTATCGCGGTTATGGACCAACTACGATTTGGTGCACCTACCGACCCAGATACCGCACGCGTGGTTCACGGTGTGGTTGACGGCATCAGCTTCTATGGCAACTGCTTGGGTCTGCCAAACATCGGTGGCGAGACCTACTTTGACAAGGTTTACCAGGGCAACCCACTGGTCAACGCACTGAGCGTTGGTGCTCTGCGCCACGAAGACCTCAAGCTTGCCAAGGCTTCAAACCCTGGCGACCTTGTAATTCTGTTCGGTGCTCGCACCGGTGCTGACGGCATCGGCGGAGTATCGGTGTTGGCATCTGAGACCTTTGACTCAACCGGCCCGGCCAAGCGCCCAGCGGTTCAGGTTGGCGACCCATTTGCCGAGAAGGTTTTGATCGAGTGCTGCCTTGAGCTTTACAAGGCTCAGGTTGTTGCCGGTATTCAGGACCTTGGTGGTGCCGGTATTAGCTGTGCAACATCAGAGCTTGCCTCAAACGGTGGCGCCGGTATGCGCGTGCAGCTACAGAGCGTTTTGAAGCGCGATGAGTCTCTAACCCCAGAAGAAATTCTGATGTCAGAGTCGCAGGAGCGCATGATGGGCATCGTGCCGAAGAAGCACCTAAAGGCTTTTGAGGCAATCGTGAACAAGTGGGAGGTTGAGTACTCGGTAATCGGTGAGGTTATCAACGAGGACCGCCTTTACATCAACTGGGGTGAAGAAGAGATCGTCAACGTGCCACCGCGCACCGTTGCTCACGACGGCCCAGTTTATGAGCGCCCAGTTGCCTACCCGGCATACCAGGATGCCCTAAACGCCAACACCGTTCACGTTGCAGCTGGCAATGGCCACGGCCTTCACCGCCACAACGACAACTCATACGAGCTTGCAACCCAGTTGGTTCAGGTAATCACCAGCCCTAACCAGGCTGACAAGAGCTGGATCACCAACCAGTACGACCGCTATGTTGGAGGTAACACTGCGTTGGCTCAGCCAGATGACTCGGGCATGGTTCGTGTTTCTGAAGAATCAGGTTTGGGCATCTCAATTGCCACCGATGCCAACGGCCGCTACTGCTACCTAGACCCATACCAGGGTGCCAAGTTGGCTTTGGCTGAGGCTTACCGCAACGTTGCAGTTGGCGGTGCCACCCCTAAGGCGGTTACCAACTGTTTGAACTTTGGTTCACCAGAGAACCCAGAGGTTATGTGGCAGTTCAAGCAGGCAACTGCAGGTTTGGCTGACGGCTGTCTTGAGCTGGGTATTCCGGTTACCGGCGGTAACGTCTCGTTCTACAACCAGACCGGCGATGTTGCTATTCACCCAACCCCTGTGGTTGGTGTGCTTGGTGTCATCGATGACGTTGCGCGCCGCATTCCTAGCGGATGGCAGGACGAGGGCAACAACATCTACCTACTTGGTGTTACCAAGGATGAACTTGATGGCTCAGTTTGGTCTGAGGTAATTCACGGCCACCTTGGCGGCCGCCCACCAGTGGTTGACCTAGCTTTTGAAAAGCAGCTGGCCGAGGCCATTGCTGCTGCCAGTGAGCAGGGTTTGATTGCCTCAGCACACGACCTTTCAGAGGGTGGCTTGGCTCAGGCTTTGGTCGAGAGCGTGCTGCGATTCAACATGGGTGCCCGTGTTTGGCTTGGCGAGATCATGGAGCGCGACGGCGTTGACCGCACCGCAGCTCTGTTCTCAGAGTCAACCGGTCGTGTAATTGTTTCGGTTGGTCGCGAAGACGACGTCAAGTTTGTTGGTCTATGTGAGGCCCGCGGTATTCCGGTGCTGCGCATTGGTGTTACCGACAACAGCGGCAAGTTTGAAGTTCAAGAACTTGCTACCTGGCAGCTAAGTGACCTGCGCGGTGCGCACGAGGCTACTTTGCCAGAGTTGTTTGGCTAGGGCCTGCGTTTCAATATGTCATCAACTCGGCTTTTGTGAGCCAACCACTCAGAAAACGCCGGGTCTATGAACAGCGCAACTGTTTTTATTTTTTGATGCATCATCTGAAGGTCTAAATTCCAAATTCGGTGATGATGGCCAATTCTGTTTCTGAAGTTTCGAACTTCGTTCAATAGACAAGCAAGGTCTTTGGAACTGCGGCTTGGCAACCCTATAAATCCACCCGCAAGGTCTGGCCAGTATTTTTTGGTTTTATTGGCGATCATGAGAGTCCAAAAATTGAACGACAGTTCAGAGAGCATCTGTTCCCCTGTGAGCTCCTTGCCATTCTGATGAACTCTACGCTTCGCCGCCTCTAAGTCCTTACCTAAACGACTATTGAGTTGAATCAAATTTTGACTCTCACCTATAAGCCAGTGTTGCTCGTTGCCTACAGCTAATCTGCGGGCAGTCATCTGGCGGTCAATAGTATTTCTTAGTCCAACCTCTAGGTAGGCTAGTAGCTCCCAGAATCCCGCTGATATTTCGTTATTCCAGGCGTAGAGAGCCCTGGCCCTATTTTTATCTCCGTCAAATTCCTTTAGATAATGGGCCATTCTGGCGGTCGCAAAATGACGCTCGTAAAACTCCCACTCTGGAGATTGACTGGTGTCGGTCACTTCTGTTAGCCTTTCAATGAATACCCCGGAACCGTCCCTGTAATGCGAAAGCATCGATCAAACGGCCGGGGTTTTGCTGTTAATTTAGGAATCGAAAACCATGCCGGAGAGAAATTAATCCATGAATAATAACGCCAATACGCCTTCTCCCAAGGGAAGTTGGGCCCCTGGATTGAACAAGCAATCTTTTGAATGCCCCCGCTGCGGAAGTTTCGCTCAACAGACTTGGTTCACCGCCTTTCTAGAATCACAAGAAGGAATAAACAAGTTTTCTGCGCAGGCCGTTGATGAGGAGTTTACGTTAGAAAACTCCACCCGATCTAGTTATGTGAAACCCAATAAGACTCAATGGAGATTTTCCAAATGCTTGGCATGCAGTAAGAAAAGTGCCTGGCGAGGCAGTGACTTGGTATTTCCAAATTCAACGCCAATTCCCCTGGGGTCGCCAGACCTTCCATTCGAAGCCGCTAATTTGTATGAAGAAGCGAGGCAAGTTTATCGAGTTTCAAAAAGGGCATCGGCCGCGTTAGCTAGAGCTGCACTCGAGGTACTTCTATACGAACTTGTCCCAAAGGTTGACGGCAAGAATCGTTTGTACGATTTGATAGAGCGGGCAGAGGTTTCCCTGTCATCCGATACCTGCCAGATATTGAACATAATTCGAAAATTGGGAAATAATGTTCTACACCCAGATGACCGAAACCCAGAAATTGTGGCTCTGTATCTTTCGGAAGAAACCACCGATATGGCGGAACTCCTTTTCAACACTATTAATCGTGTTGTTGACGAGTTAGTCACTAAACCAAGACTCTCGCAAGAACTTCTTAGAAAACTCGCCCCCCCCCCAGCAATTTGACTAGCTAATTAGAGCGCTCCAGCGGAGTTATCTGCTGCTGAAGCGTGCCCCCCCTGTTCCCTGATTTTATAGTCAATCGGTCTTTTGACTGTTTCGATTATTTTTAGAATTGCGCGAATCATACTTGTCATTGAGAGGGCTCCGCATTTCCACTCCGCAATTAGTTATTACTGGAAACAGCGGCAAGTTTGCGATTCAAGGCGTTGCTGAAAGACAGCTAAGTGACATGAGCGGTGAACGACGCCAATCCTCCACCGTAATTTCGCTGGTCTAACGGCCCGAGATTTGAAAGCGCCCAGGTAATGTTGCCGAGTCCTTTTTCAAGGGGCGATCGCGTTCCCCTTGTGTTGAACCAAAAAGTTCATCGCCGGCCACCTCCTCGTATTTCGGGAATTTACATGCAGGTAGGGAGACGGGCTAATTGCGGGTGGCTATTCAGAGCAAGCCACTTCCTAATCCTCGGTTCAGCAGCTTATCCAAGAAAAGCCAAGTAAATTGCAGCTGGGTTTCGTAAGTGGAAATTACCGTTGGATTGAGGCAGTCTAATTGAGTCTTTTGATTGTGTAGCTTTCTGTTTTCGGCTCTGGACGCCAACTACTTGCCTCTATCGCGGCTATTCGTTTGGCACCCCATTTAGTCATAGTTACACCAGACTTTGTCCTACCCTCCCGTTCTATTTGCCAAAACCAACCGCCCTCTATTGGTCTGATGGTTACAGTGATGTCACTCATTCTGTTATTTCCTTTGATTCGAACAATCAGGTTTGCATATTCCCTGCAGGCACCGCAATCCGAAAGCCCAAATTTCTGCCTTTGAAATATTTTGATGCCGATGCCTTCCACCCAAAACACGGAATCGTGATGGAGGTCGAGGCGGGCCGCGCGGTCGCCAACTATCAGTTCTTGAAGGACCTTTTCCAGGCATGCATGATGCAAGAGGCGAAGTATTTAGTAATTTCTGTGAGAAATAACTACAGGGGCAACTCAGATTTCAACAGCGTTATAAATTTCTTTGAAACTCTGTACGCTTCATCTCGCCTTCAGCTGCCACTTCACGCAATCACAATCATCGGGTACTAAATAATCAGCTGCTCCGTTTGCCAATAATCATCTGGATGTAACCAGCGTTGAGCCAGAAACACTGCCTAACCCGCTCTTTCCCCTGTGGAGTTAGGAGGGTGTCCTTTCCATCACGGGCCTTGGGACGAACATGCGCAATCGGACTCTCAGTGATTCTTGGTAAGTCAAAAGCATCGATAGCCACACGTTTCTTGGTGTCCTCCCACACGCGCTTGGCCTCAAGGCGATCTTCATAGGGCATGTTCCAATAAAAGACCTTGGAAAGCACCTCCTGACCGTCTTCGCCTTCCTGAAAGACAACAAATAGAAACTTACTTTCGAGCTTCTCGAAAAAGTTAGACTCCTCCCAAGCTTGATCGAGGATACCCATGAAACTGAAGCCTGGAAAAGACATGGATTCACGTGGCCTGCCCGTTTTTGTGAGACGAATAGTCTTCATCTCGACGCCAGCTCTAAGAAGTTCGGGAATTGAGCTTCCGCCGCTAGCCAGAACTCTCACAGCTAACTCCCGAAGATAACCCTTGTGGTTTGCTCCGGACTTATAAAAATCGAAAATACGGGCTAGCTCGCTAACACTTTTGCCCAAATAAGCTTCAAACTTTTCGAATGTGGCTTCTTCAAATGTCTTGTTTCTCAAGTCAAGCACTGGCTCTGCGTTTACATGATGGGCTATCAAACCATTTACGTAGGCAGGCTTGAATGAGAATGCCCGTGACTTTGCCCCAATTTTAGAAAATGGTTGACGTCGCAGGGTTTCGCCGGGCCCCCCGGGGCCCTTTCGGCATGCACCGAGATAAAAGGTGTCTCCTTCCGAAAGCTCATGTGCTTTCCCCTGGCGAACCTTTTGCTGGATAAACTCCCAGTCTCTTTTGATGGCGGCAATATCGTGTAATTCCATTCGGTACAGGAATGGTGCGAGGACAAACCTCTGTTGGATGCTTGATATGTCTTTCTCATAAAGATAGAAGAGTATGAGCATCAATCTACATTTTGTGAATAACACAGATGTAGACCACTGTTCATCGACGATGGCGAGGTAATTTATCATCGTCAGCACCAGGCGTTCTTTTGCCTGCAGCGTGCCATCTGCACGTTTTTTCAATCCGGTGGTCTTGAGCTCAAGCCCTGCTAAAGGGAAATCTACATTCGATGTCGTCGGGGGCAGTTCAAAAAAATGGGCCTCAACCAATCCACCTAAATCGCCACGATTCTGAGCATTGACAACCTCTCTAGGAAGAGTTACAACCTCGTTGAGAGTCTTGCCCGTAAGAAGTTCTGCAAATCTAACTATGGATTCCACAGAGGCTTTATCATACTTTTCGGTCATTGCCCACCTGCACCTAGCTACCGCTTGTTTGCTTTTGGTCATCGGCGAGCACGTAGCCCACTTTTTCAATGAGCCCAACTACGAGCGCGTTTCCCATAAAAAAGGCTCTTCGAACGTCGCTTACTTTGTTTCCGTCGCGGCCTTTAGCAGTCCAGTTGTCGGGAAAGCCATTTAGGCGTTCCAACTCAATAGGTGTCAGTCGGCGATAGCCATTCTCTGCTGCAATTATGTGCTTGAACCGAGACGGCGAGGTACCACCCTCACCCGTGAGAATTGTGCGACTCGGGTTTGTGAGAAGGTCGGGGAAGGCCATCTTCCCCTCAGCGTAGTTATAGGTTGCGCCACTTCCTTTATGAGTCCGCTCGATAGTCTTGGCCCCCTTGAGATATTCCCATTCTGAAATTCTTTCGGAATCGACGAAGTACTCTGGTGCAACTGCTGAATCGGCTTGCACAATGTCACCAAGAGTCTGTTTGTTCCCTGTGTGAGCCACCGAAGTCTTGAACGTTTTAGCCTCTCCGGCAAAGTAGACACCAGCATTAAGAAATGGTGATTTCTTCCCGCCGTTGTTAAAGTTTCGAGAAATGACATCTGCGCCATCGCGGAGTTCGAACCTTGATTCTTCTTCGGTCACTGGAGAAACCGGCAATGCCCTGGCTAGCACTCCTGATTTTGTGACATACTCCTTTGCATCCACTGGTTTAGCGTCGGTCTTTTTCGCAATGATGAAAACGCGAATTCGGCGTTGTGGGAAACCATAGTCCGATGCGCTGACCACCCGCCACTCGATTAGGTAACCCTCGTCGCCCAAAGTCTTGAGCATGATTGCAAAGTCACGCCCCCTCTGTGAAGAGGGCGACTTCAAAAGGCGGTCTACGTTTTCTAGAAATATAAATTTAGGTTTTGCTTGGCGAACCAGCCGGAGAATTTCCCACCAGAGGACTCCTTTTTTGCCTTCCAACCCCTTGGAAGAATTGAGAGACTTAGCCACTGAATAGTCCTGGCAAGGGAATCCACCTACCAGCAAATCAACGTTAGGTATTTCTTTGACAGTTGCGATGTCCTCGTTGGAATGACCCTCAGCACCAAAATTGGCAACGTAGACGTCAGACGCATGCTGGGTCTTGGTGGAGGGCTCCCACTGGTTCGAAAAAACAGTTTTCCAGCCAGCGGCCGCTAACCCGATGCGGAACCCACCGACGCCCGCGAATAGCTCAGCGACATTGCCAACTGGGTTCTGTGGCTCGCAAAAATTCGGTTCTTTTGTCATAGGTCCTGTCTCCTTCAAAGATCCTACGTCACTAGCCCGACAATCCTTGGGATCGACTCCAGCTTTGTCTGCCGGGCTCCCTAAAAAGAAGAAAACCCCGCCCTCTGGGGGGAGAGAGCGGGGCGGTCTTCATCGGGGAATTACTTGGTTGGCAACGTCCAAGTTGCTGCCTTGTACTGCCTGGTCACAGCATCGGCCAAAACATAAACGCTTACCTTCTTTGAGTCGCTGGTTACAGCGGTGATGTTCATGTTGCGGGCTGCTTGCTGCGTGCCGGTGTATGAGCTGGCGGTAATGGTGATTGCCTGGCCGGTTGTAACTACACCGGTTGACAGGCTGATCGATACGGCAGCCCAGCTCTGGTTTGATGTACCAGAAACGCTTCCACTTCTAATGCCAGTGATGGTTCCGCTTGAAAGCTGGCCAATAGCTGCAATGGTGCTGTAGCTGGCAAACTTGGCGTTGCTAGGTGCTGAGGCAGCCGAGTAGGTAATGTTCTTACCCTTTACAGCCTTGCCCTTGGCATCAACGGTCATGATGAACTTCATTCCAGGGCCAGACTGCATCGATCCCACACTGCTGGTTAGAACAACCCAGGTGTTAGCCGACTTACCCGGCACTGCCGAGAACCCGGTTACATCTGCCGGAATCACCGATGTTGAAGGCAGGCTTGAAGCCAACTTTTTGCCGGCACCCGAGATTGAAAGAACCTCACGCTTGGCAATAGCCGCACCTGAACCAAACTGGCAGTAGCTGTTTGAACCAACCACGGTCTTGGCATAAGTGGTGGCCACCGCCAACAGCGCTGCGGTCTTGGTGGTAGCTGCCTTGTTGGCACCCATCGATACCGCAACACAGCCGTAGGTGCTGCTGGTGTAGTTGGTGATCTGGGCCGAGGTCTTAACCAGCGGGCTGGTGCTTGATGCAGCAACGGTCGCCAGAATGGTGCGGTTTGGTTTGGTCATGTCCATCGGGTTCATGCAATCAACACGCACAAATGGGGCCGACATTGCCGATGAAGTCAGCAACAGGTTGCCAGCGGTGTAACCAGAGCCAGCAGCAGCGGTACAGAATGCTGACAATTTGGCTTGGGTGATTTCTTGAGTCTTCATTCCGCTAGCCGAATTGAGTGAGCCCCACTTGACCACGTTGTTGAACTCGGCATTTCGGTACAGCACAGCAAAACCGGTGCCCTTGGTGCCGATCCAACCAACAGAGTTGAGTGAAGTTGCACCAGTAATCACAAGCTTTCCGCTGCCGGCAAACTTGGTGTTTGCACCGGCCGCAGTGTTGTTGACCACGGTCACAGTGCCGGCAACTGCTGAGCCGTAGAAGACATCTCCGTTGGCTCCGGCAAATGAACGCGAGGTATCGGTGACCGAAATCGCAGCGTTCATGGTCTTGATAGTTGGTGCGGTCACCTTGATTGTGGTTGAACCTGATGGCGCAGCCATTTCTGGTGTAACCATGACCGGTGGGGTGTAACCGCCGCCTCCGCCAGCAACAGTGGTGTGTGCCACAGCTGCCGATTCTGGGCCTTCACCCTCAAAGCTTGAAGACGCCAAAACCTTGACGTTGTAGGCAGTTGACTGACTCAACGCATACATAAAGCACTTCTGGCCCCCAGCGCGGTTGGTCTCGGTTAGGTATCCGGTGAACGCCACAGTGCCTGCGGTTGTGTACGCGCGGCAGGTGTAGCTGGTGGCTCCAACTGCTTGATCAACATTCACTGCGATGGTGTTGAAGGTACTGCTGGTTGTGTCAACGGTAAAGGTTGGTGCCGCCGGACCACAGTCGCGAGCCACCGAAGTCACGCCATCGGTGTTGTCAACAATCGTGAGTCTTGGAGCGTAAACGGCGTTGGCAATTGGGCGCTGAACATAGACATTTCCGAGGACCTTCACGCCCTGAGTGTCGGCCGGCATTAAGTTGTACTGACCACCCTCGGTGCCGGTTACAGTTGCACCCGAGACCTCGGTGTAATTGGTGTCTGGCAACCCGATGGTCTGAGAGAAAGTCAGCGTAGAGGTGGTTGGTGACCAGGTGTAGTCGGCATCGATCGCATCAATCTCGGTCACACCGGTGCCATCGATGTCTGCAGTCACACCGTTGAAGTTGTGAACACCATCGGTGGTTAGCGTCACGCGACCACCAGTAATGCTGTAGCCAAGAACCTTGGCAACACCCGGCAGAGTCTCAGTTAGGTATTCCTCACCCACAGGTAGGTGACGAACAGCCATATTTGGGTCAGCGTAGCTGTTGGTGCCGTCGTTATCGGTGGTTAGAGGCTGACCGTCTGCGGTCACTTCGATTGAGGTTCTGAAAGCACTGCCGACAGTCAAGTCACGAGCCAAACACAGACCCTTGTTGGTCTCAAACATGACGTTGGTGTCTGATGCGGTGGCTGTGTAGCTGGTCAGATCGGCAGCTTCAAAGGTGGCCTGGCTGTTTGCACGATACCCAGGTGTATCAGAGGCAAGGCCGTCAACTGCACTAGGCATACCAAAGGTTGGTGCCACCGAGAATGTCACATTTTCAGTGGTGTTGTTGGTTAGGCGTGCGTTCCAGTATGGGTTTATGTACTTCGCACCAGCGCCACCACCACAGGTCTTCATGGCTTCTGTCCAAGAAATTTGCGCAGTCTGAGGCATGGTTACGCCATAGCAGGACTGGTCTCCGGTGATGTACCAGTTGAACTGAACGTTCTGCGGGGTGAGGGTGGTGGTTAGGTTTGGAGAGAAGGTTAGAACGTCGTCAACGGCAAGGTCGGTGACCAGGGTTGAACCGTTAGAGCGGGTATCAAGATACGCGGCCACGTAAACGCTCACGGTCTCGCCTGGGCGAATCACAGATACGGCACCGTTATTGATGTTGCGGTTTACGCGAACGTTGTAGGTGACGGCAGACTCGGCGGCCTGCGCTGGGGCGGCGGTGATTGCAACTACGCCGGTAAGGGTTAAGGCAAGCGTTGCCGCGACGGCGGCTACGCGCTTTGATGCAAATTTAAATGCTTTGGCTTGGCTTTTGAACAAACTACTCACAACACTTTCTAGTAACTTTGCCAACGCCTCTGGGCGGGGCACTTTGTGAGCCTATGGCAGCGCTAGTTTTGGGTTGCTAGATAGTGGTTGGTTTCAAAGACAATGGTCTTGACAAATGTCGTGCTGAGCGCATTTTTGGGTTTAATTATTTGTTATTCTTCGCCGGATAGGTGGACAGCCACCTATCCGGTCTTTCGTGAACTTTGTTTCTAAAGTCGGGCTGACAGGATTTGAACCTGCGACCCCTTGTCCCCCAGACAAGTGCGCTACCAAGCTGCGCTACAACCCGTTGATCACTTTTCGTTTAACAACTAAGAAATAGTACGAAAAACTAAGGCATCTTGAAACGTGACCTTCATTGTCAGAGGGTGACCCTAATCTTTGGCCATGACTGAAAAACCATTGGGCTGCTTAGCCATGCTGTTTGGTATTGGGGCAAATCGACCAAACCAGACGCCGCCGACCCGCCAAAGCACAGAACCTACCGACGGCGGCATGAGCGAAGGTGACATACACTCGGGGCCGGGAGGCTATGAGGGCATGGGCTATTCCGGTGGTTACGCTGCCGATTACTACGGTGACGATGAAGGCGGAGAGCGCTAAATTAGCCTCATGAATAAGAGTTTGAAGAAACTGCGCCAGCGCACCAAGTTCTTTGGATACCTTCTATTTGGTTCCATTGGCATAAGCATTATTGCGTTCATCGCCCAAGTGATCTTGCAGCTCAACGGCTCAGGCTCAACCGACACCGCCATGGCCTTCTGGATCTCGGTTGCCGGATTCTTTAGCAGCCTCTGGGCTTATGCCGGAGGAATCTGGCTGACCTCAAGTTTCTTCTTGTGGTCGACCGAGGCAATCATCGATGCCATGGGCAAGAAGGCCGAATAGCCCCTGAGTAACAGAGGGTAAAGAAGTTTGCCAAGGTCGGTGGCTGCCGGCAGAGTTGTCTCAAAGGAATTCATTGGCACAAACCAGAATTCACCACTTACGAACACAATTCATTAAGGGAGCATCGCATGTCATCATCAAAGCGTTTCAAGACCGGGCTAGTTGCCCTGGCCACCGCCACCGCACTTCTACTTGCCGGCTGCGCATCAGCCACTCCAACCCCATCTGAGTCACCAGACGCACTGCAGACCCTAACCGCTGGCAAGCTGACCATCGGCACCGGCGAGCCTGCCTATGAGCCATGGGTTGTTGGCGACGCCCCTGAGTCTGGCGAGGGCTTTGAAGCTGCAGTTGCTTATGCAGTTGCCGAAGAGCTTGGCTTTGCAGCCAGCGATGTTGTGTGGGTTCGCACCACTTTTGACGAGGCAATTGCCCCGGGCCTAAAGAACTTTGACTTTAACCTTCAGCAGTATTCAATCACCGATGAGCGCAAGGCTGCCGTGGACTTCTCGAGCCCATACTACGAGACCACCCAGACTGTGATCACCGTTGAGGGTTCAGCTGCTGCCAGCGCAACCACCGTTGCCGAGCTAAAGGGCCTTCAGATTGGTGCCGCCACCGGAACCACCAGCTTTGCTGCCATTGAGTCAGTGATCAAGCCAACCGCAGGCGCCAAGGCCTTCAACTCAAACGATGACGCCAAGGCTGCTCTAGAGGCCGGCCAGATTGACGCACTTGTTGTTGACCTTCCAACGGCGCTTTACCTAACCGCAGTTGAGCTAACCGGCGGCAAGATTGTTGGCCAGCTTTCAGGTGCTGCCGTGGGCGACCAGTTTGGGCTAGTGCTAGACAAAGACAGCCCATTGACCGCCGCTGTTACCGCTGCCGTTGACCGCCTGCGCGCCAACGGCAAGTTGCAAGAGCTAGCCGACAAGTGGCTGGCAGATTATGCCGGAGCACCTGTGCTTAAGTAGTACCTATGACCAGCCAATACCAGCCCTCCGAGGCTGAACTTGCACGACGGGTTTATCGCGCCAGCAAAAAGCGCCGTTCAACCCTGGTGTCATTTATCAGCACCCTGGTTTTTGCCTCGGTGGCCTGGTTTGCGCTGGTCAACACACCCGGATGGGAGCGAGTCTCAACCTCGTTCTTCGACTGGAACACCGCAGTCGCAGCCTTCCCTCGAGTCATCGAGGGACTCTGGCTAAACCTTCGGGTGCTGGTATTTGCGGTTATCGGTGTGCTGATTTTTGGCCTTCTGCTGGCCATCCTGCGCACACTGCGCAACCCGGTGTTTTTTCCGCTGCGCATCTTTGCCCGCGGTTACGTTGACTTCTTTAGAGGTCTGCCGCTGATCATTGTGCTCTACATCGTTGGCTTCGGAATCCCTGGTTTACGCCTTGAATTCTTGGGGCGCATTCCGGCCGAGGTGCTGGGCACGGTTGCCCTGATTCTCACCTACTCGGCCTATGTGTCTGAGGTGTTTAGAGCGGGCATCGAGAGCATTCACCCATCGCAGCGTTTGGCCGCCAGATCACTCGGCCTCAGCTATTCAAAGACTATGCGCCTGGTGGTTTTGCCACAGGCGGTTAGGCGCGTTGCCCCGCCACTGATGAACGACTTTGTGGCGCTGCAAAAAGACGTTGGCCTGATATCGATTCTTGGTGCAGTTGATGCTGTTCGCGGCGCCCAGATTGAGGTGGCCAAGTACGCCAACTTCACGCCTTATGTTGTTGCCGGTCTGTTGTTTGTTTTGCTGGCAATTCCATCGGTGCGCTTTGCCGACCGGATTAGCCAAAAGTATGCTCAGCGAGAGCAAGCCGGGAGTGCCCTGTGACCTCAGAAAACCTGAACCAGCCTGATGCCCATAGCCAGATTGACTGGTCAAACCCTCGGCTAAAAGTGCGCAATTTGCGTAAGCAATATGACGAGCGCGTGATTTTGAACGGTGTTGACCTCGAAATTTATCCGGGTCAAATTGTGGCCCTGATTGGGTCTTCGGGCTCGGGCAAATCAACCATGCTGCGCTGCATCAACCTGATTGAAGAAATCAGTGATGGGCAAATTTGGCTTGAGGGGCGCGACATCAGTGTGGCCGGCATTGACCAAGATGAAGTGCGCCGCGATGTTGGCATGGTTTTTCAGTCATACAACCTATTTGCGCACCTAAGCATTCTGGACAACATCACGCTGGCCCTGCGCCACGTTCAGGGCAAGACCAAAGCTGAGGCAGATGCAATTGCTATGCAGTGGCTCTCGCGAATTGGCCTAGCCGATAAGGCAAGTTCTTTTCCGGACAAACTCTCGGGTGGCCAGCAGCAGCGCACGGCAATTGTTCGGGCCGTGGCTCTAAACCCAAAGCTGTTGCTGCTTGATGAGGTAACCAGCGCCCTTGACCCTGAGCTGGTTGGCGAGGTACTTGAGCTGATTCGCGACCTAAAGAACTCGGGCACCACCATCATCATGGCAACTCACGAAATGTCTTTTGCCCGCGATGTTGCCGACTGGGTGGTCTTTTTAGATCAGGGCGCGATTGTTGAAGAGGGCGAGGCCGCGGAGTTTTTTGCCAACCCAAAGCAGCAGCGCACTAAAGAGTTTTTGACCCGCCTGCAGATTTTGTAATTCGCGGTTTAGTAGCGGTATTGGTCGGGCTTGTATGGGCCCTCAACCGGCACCGAAATATAGCCAGCCTGGCGCTCACTTAGTTTGGTCAGCGATACCCCAAGGGCAGGCAGGTGCAATCGCGCCACCTTTTCATCGGCCAGCTTGCCAATTAGGTGAACCCGCGGTTCAAGATTGGCAGCGTTCTGCGCCAACTCAATCTGGGCCATGGCCTGATTGGTAAAAGACGCGCTCATCACAAAACTCGGATGCCCCGTTGCGTTGCCAAGGTTCATTACGCGACCTTCGCTGAGCACCAAAATTGAGCGGCCGTTTGGCAGACTCCACTGGTCAACCAGCGGTTTGATCTGAATCTTCTGGGCACCTTCGAGTGCTTCGAGACCGTGCATGTCGATCTCGTTATCGAAGTGGCCAACGTTGGCCAAAATGGCCAGGTTCTTGAGCTTCAAAAAGTGCTCCGGCCTAACAATGTCAATGTTTCCGGTGGCGGTGATCACAAAGTCCAGCTGCTCAATTACCTCTTCGAGCTGGGCAACCTGATAGCCGTCCATGGCCGCCTGAAGTGCGCAAATCGGGTCAATTTCACCGATGATTACCCTGGCACCCTGGCCTGCCAGCGCCTCGGCGCAACCCTTGCCAACGTCTCCGTAGCCGGCAACAAAGGCAACTTTTCCACCGATAAGGACATCGGTTGCGCGGTTTAGGCCGTCGACCAGCGAGTGACGAATGCCGTATTTATTGTCGAACTTTGATTTGGTGACGGCGTCGTTGACGTTGATCACCGGAAACTTGAGCTCACCCTTGCGCGAGAGTTCTTCAAGGCGCTGAATGCCGGTGGTGGTTTCTTCACTGGCACCGATTACCTGGCTAACCAGGGTGGCAAAGCGGTTCGGGTTTTTGCTTTGCGAGGCGGCAAGTAGTTCGCGCACAATTTCGTGCTCAGACTCAATCCATGAATTTTGCCTATGCAAAACCCCAGACTTTTCAAACTCAATGCCTTGGTGCACTAGGTAGATTAGGTCGCCGCCATCATCGATAATGCTGGTTGGCCCCGGGTGGGTGTTGCCATCGGCGTCTGGGTAATTTGACCAATCCAGAATCTGGTCGAGGCACCACCAAAACTCTTTTGAACTCTCGCCCTTCCAGCCAAAGACTGAAATTCCGGCCGGAGACTCAGAGGTTCCGCTGCCGACAACCAGTGCAGCGGCAGCTTCATCCTGGCTAGAAAAAATGTTGCAGCTGGCCAAGCGCACGCGGGCACCCAGGGCCACCAGTGTCTCGACCAAAACTGCGGTTTGTACGGTGATTGACAGCGATACCGAAATGCGGGCACCGGCTAGAGGCTGGCTTTGGGCGTATTCGGCACGGATGGCCATGAGGCCTGGCATCTCGTTTTGGGCCAGGCTAATTTGGTGGCGGCCGGTCTGGGCCAGGGCAAGATCTGCGATTGAAAAGTTTGTTGAAGTAATGCCGCGGTGACTCACGGTGAATCCTCTCTAGAGGACCCCCGGCCCTCATGTTCAGTCTGTCATGAGAGCGCGGGGAACCCGAGAAATGAGTCGTTTGGTTACTGAAGGTTAAAGAAGTAGTACTTGTCTTCCCAGGCGCTTGGAATCAGAACCATTTGGCTTGGGTCTTTCGAGATGTCCAACTGCACGTAAAGGCTGCCCGAGTCGCTGAACCCAGGCATGATTGCAATGTCACCTAGGTCATCCGAGACTGTTGGCCCAAAGATGCCCTGAGAAACCAGTTTTCCGCCGGCCACTACACCGACTTCAGCAATGTATGGCTCCTCGGTTTCGTCACCCATGTTGGTGGCTGTGACGTTGAATTGAACCCAGCGGGTTGTGGCCTCTGGGTCCGGAATGCCGTCGTAGTTATCGTCGTATGTACAGCCGTCGTTAAACATGTTTTCTGAACAGACGTACCAAGATGCATCGTCAACGTACTCGTTGAAAGTGAACTTGAAATTTCCGATCTTTAGAGATGTTCCAACTGGCACAGGTCGCTTTGCGCTGCCAAGCGCGGGTGCGGTGGAGGTGAGTTTCCAAACCTTCTTCTTGCCCGACTTTACGCAGGTGTAAGTTTTTAGGCCTACGGTTGATTTTTTGTTTAGCGTTGTGCACTTACCGCCGGCTTTAACAGTTGCAGCTTCTGTTGCGCCTATCCCCGATGAAAGGACTAGACCCAGTGCCAAAGCAATTGCACCGACACTTTTACCGACTGTCATTGTTGCCATTTCGATACCCCCATATCGTTCAGTTAACTAAATAGTAGAGCCAAATTGGAACTTAGACACCAACTCAGCGCTGAGCCTTATTTGCCCCTGACTTGCTCTTACGAGAGTTGCGTAAACAGGCCTCAAGTACGCCACCGTCGAGACGATTCGAATTGTGATCCAAGGGCATTCTTGGGTTACAAATTGGACGGCTGGCAGGAAGTCTGAGTCCGCGCTAAACAAGAGAATCTCTTCGTATTTGCCGTTCAAGGCACCTTTGACTAGTTCTGTAGCCAAAGCAACATCTGTCTGCTTCTCTTGATGTTTCCAGAATTTGGTCTCGCAATGTGGACAATTTTGAGACTGGCTCCTAAATTCGCCAAGGACAACCTCTACCCCGGATGATCGAAGTTCGGCCAAATATTTATGCTGGGCTTCCTTGACTGAGTTGCCAAGATGTCTGATTTTTGCTGTGAAATATTGGACTCGCACTTCTGAAATTCCGTGCCCATCAGCAATGAATTTCGAAAGGGCCATCAGATCGATTTTTAGAAGATCCTCGTCCAAATCGCGAAGCGCATGAAAAATGTTGAGTCCGTCAACACAAACCAACATGCGGGGCATTAGAACCTCGTTAAGTAAAAAACCCGGCGGATATACCGCCGGGGGGGATTGGGTGTGAGCCAATCGCAATACGGCTAAGTTATCAAAGTCTTATTCAGAACTCAATAACTTTGGCCAGTGGAAACCAACCTGTGTAAAACCCGCACTTAGCTCTGGTGCAGCAGGCTCAACTCTGCGTGCTGAGCAAGGCTCTTGAGTCCAACTGCCTTGAGCAAAGGTACCGCTGACTCAAGTGTGCCCCGCGCATCACTTGACCCGTTGCGCAGTTGATGTTGACCCAGGCTGTAGAGAGCTTTAGCAGCGGTCTCGCGCTTTTCTTTTACGTCGTTGTCCTCGATGAGGGTTTTGAGTAGGTCGTCGGCAATTTCGTTATTGCCGAGTTCTGAATGGATGTTAGCCAGCTCAATCTGGCTCTCTCTTTGCCCTTGAAGATCGTTAGAAAATTCGGCGATGCGCATGGCGTCTTGAGCGTGACCAATGGCTACATGAAGATCGCCGAGCTTGCGCTCAACAAACGCCAGCTTGTACTTGGTCAAAATGATGTGCTCGGTGCGCCCGTGGGCTTCAAGCAACGGAACTGCAAGGGTCAGGTTTTCGCGAGACTCGGCATAGCGCATGCGGCTTGCCAATAGTGCGCCAAGGTCAAAGAGGGCCTGGCCCTGAAAGTATTCGTGGCCAGCCTCAGCAAACCCGTTGATAGCTTTTCGGTAGGCAGCCTCTTGCAGCCCCTCCTGCAATGTGGTGCGGTAGCAATCGGCCAAGTGCCACTGCATAAAGGCGTAGTCAAGTGAATTGGCAATGACGTCGGCAAACTCAATAGCCTCGAGGATGGCCTCGATGGCTTCTTCATCGCGCGCAGAATCGTGAAGGGCAAGGCTCTTGAGTCGGGTTGCCTCCACCCACAAGCTTGAACCGCGCTCGTCAGCCAGGGCATCGATCAAACCGCCGGCAACTGCAACGGCATCGTCATGCTCGTTGTTGTCCCACAGATAAAACGCCAGGTCAAACATGGCCTTGTGGCGGTTTGGATTGTTCAAGTCTGTGGAGCGCTTCCACAGCTTGGTTAACGCTTTGTCTTCAATAGATGACATGTGATTCCCCCTAATCTCATTTAAGCCCCCCCCCCCCCCTGAAAATCAAGTTGAGCGACTCGCGACCAACGTAGTGGGTGCCTCTGACAAAATGACTGCCAAATTTCGCGAAGGCTAGGATATGTGGAGCGAAAAGAACGGAATTCAACCTATGAGCAAGCTCTCAAACGTCATCGAACGCAGCATCTTTTGGTCACGCTGGCTACTAGCGCCGCTATACCTAGGGCTCATCGGTGTATTGGCCGTACTGGCCTACAAGTTTGTTGTTGAGTTCATTGCCATGGTGCAAAACGTGATGCTGCACGATGACCACAGTTTTGTACTTGATCTGTTGGCGCTGCTTGACCTGGTGCTGATGGCCAACCTGATTTTGATTGTGCTGTTTGCGGGCTACGAGAACTTTGTTTCGAAGATTGAGGTTGCTGAGCGCTCGGTCGACCGCCCTTACTGGATGGGGTCGGTTGACTTCTCTGGTTTGAAGATCAAGCTGATCGGCTCGTTGGTGGCCATCTCAGTTATCGAGCTGCTGAAGGACTTTGTTGAGCTGGCCGAAGACACCCATGCCGAGGTTGGCCAGGGCACGATTTGGCGCATCATCATTCACCTGACCTTTGTGGTTTCTGGTGTGCTGTTTGCGGTGATGGACTGGATTAGCGATAACCGCGTGATTCGCAAGCACGAAAGCGCGATGGCTCACGGCAGTGCGGGCAGTTCGGCCAACATCTAATTAGGCGTCAACCCTCAAAGGTAAAATATTGAGATGAACCCTGATTATTTAGAAGAGCTGCTTGGTTGCGCTTTGACAGCAGCCAACGCTGGCGCCGCCGAACTTTTGAAGCGCTTTGGCGGACCGCTTGATATTCAGTCCAAGACCTCTGCCGAAGACAAAGTCACCGATGCCGATCTGGCCTCAGAAAATGTGGTTCGCGGCGTAATTGCGGAGCTGCGCCCAAACGACACCATCAGTGGTGAAGAACTTGCCGAGCAGGTAGGTGCCAACGCGGCGGTGCGCTGGAGCATTGACCCGCTCGACGGAACGGTCAACTACACCCGCGGTATTCCATACTTTGCCACCTCAGTTGGCGCGCAAGACCTAACCACAGGCCTGTGGGTTGCCGGCGCGGTTGTGGCGCCCGCCCTAAACACCACCTACTACGCAAAACGCGGCGGTGGCGCCTGGGTTATTCGCAACGGCGTAACCACCCAGATTTTTGGCCCGCCAAAAGACCGGATGACCAAAATCTTGGCCACCGGCTTTTCATACTCAGCCGTTGAGCGCGCTGCTCAGTTTGAAAAACTTGACCAGATGATGCCTGAGTTTGTTGACATTCGCCGCATGGGATCAGCAGCGCTGGATGCCTGTATGGTTGCTGACGGCACGGTTGATGTTTATTACGAGAAGCACATCAAAGAACACGACTGGGCAGCTGCCCTGTTGATTGCAGAAGAAGCCGGCCAGACCGTCAAGCGCCCAGATTACGTTGGCGACTTTGGCTCAGTTAACCTCTAGCCAAGCCGGCGAACTCTAGCCAAGCCTAAAAGCGCGCTTGACCGGGTACTCAAGGTACTCGGCCATAAACTCAAGCCGTTCGTCGCGCCAAGCGTAATCGCGCGCCACTTTGGCCAGCGCTGCCCAGAAAAATACGTTCAAAAGATCCACACTGATGTGGGTCATCGAATCACCCGGAAAAGCCTTACCAATCATCCGGCGCAACAAAGTCGGAACATCACTCAAGCCGTATCGGTGCAGCGCAGCGCGAACCTGAAACTCAAGCTCACGAGCACGGCGCGGGTTCCAGAGCGGGTTACCGCCCGAGCCATCTCCCATGCGCCCGTATTCATCGGTGGGTAAATGCAGCAGGATGTGGGCCACGGTTGCGTGCCGAACATGCGCGCCATCGAGCAAATCAAATAGCGGCGCAAACGAGTCAATCTCGTAACCGCACTTACGTAAATCTAGAACATCGGGGTAGTACGGAAACTTATAAAAAGGTATGTGCTTGACGATTGGGCCCGATTTGCGAACCGCAACTTTGCCCTTGACCTCGCCGCCCCAGGTTTGAACGGCTTCATCGGGCTCGCCCGCGCC
Organism: Rhodoluna sp. KAS3; assembly: GCF_026000575.1. Classification (NCBI taxonomy): domain Bacteria; kingdom Bacillati; phylum Actinomycetota; class Actinomycetes; order Micrococcales; family Microbacteriaceae; genus Rhodoluna; species Rhodoluna sp. KAS3. The sequence continues at coordinate 1,271,494 of NZ_AP026910.1, forward strand.
TTGCCACTCTTCTGGATTCATAGGGTTCTATTGTGCCAAAATTCGTTTGACTTCACGGATGGCCGCTTGCTGCCAATTCTGCTCTTCAGGCCCGCTGTGAATGTAACTCGAGGTGTAGGCCACGCCAACATCTAGGCCGAAATCACCGCAGGCAATCTGCCCGCCGAGGCCGTCGTGACCGAATGAGGTAGGCGAGAGCATGTCTCTGAAGCCAGGGGTGTCGAGCATGAATCCGAGTCCGCGGTTTGGCCACGGGCCTGGCTCGCCCCAAACAGTTGGGCCGGTCACGGTAATCTCTGCGGCAACTTTTAGGGTTTCATCACTCAGCAATCGCACGCCATCGGTTTCGGTAACACAAGCCGAGTAAATCTTGGCCAAGGCCTTTGCGCTGGCAACGCCACCGGCGCCGGCAAACTCAGACTGCAAAACTCGAGGGTCGTTGAACCCGGTACCATCGCCAGCAACCTCGGCGGTGAAGGCGTTGCCAAAAGTCATGGCCTTTTCGATCCAATAGTTTGGGGTGCCAGGCAGCGGGTTGCCAGAGGCACGCTTGCCGTCGGTAATTAGCGGCGCAACCTGCCCTAGTTTGTCGGCCGGCAGACCAATCCAGGCGTCAACATTGAGGGGGCCGGCAATGTGGTTCTGCAGGTACTGACCGATAGTCTCGCCGGTAATGCGGCGAACCAGTTCACCAATCAAGTGACCAAAAGTGCCGGCGTGATACTGGTATCCGGTGCCGGGTGCCCACAGTGGCTCTTGGGCGGCAAGCTCGTCAACCACGGTGTGGCCGTCTAGAAATTCATCGATGTTTAAATCGCGGCGAACAGCCGAAAGGCCGGAGCGGTGCTGAAGCAACCACTTGACCGGAATCTCACTCTTGCCAGCCGCGGCAAACTCTGGCCAGTAGTAGGCCACGCGCGCTTCTGGGTCAAGCAGCCCGCGCTCAATCAGCTGGTTGGCAATTATTGATACCAGGCCCTTGGTGCAAGAGAAAATCACCGATGCGGTGTTTGATTGCCAGTCTTGCCCAGGTTTTGCCTGACCCTGCCAGATGTCTAGGGCCAGCTCACCGTCTTGATAAATTGCCATGGATGAACCTCCGGCAAAGGCGCCATCGGTGGATTTTTCGAGCTCTTTGCCCTGGGCAAAGAACAACTCGGCAACTGTTTCAAACTTCGGTGTAATCAACATAGTGGTTCAATTCTGCCACCACCGATTGCGGCTAGCGCCAGCGAGCAGCTAGGTAGTCAGCCTTTACTCGGCGGATTGTGCCAGAACGAGAACGCAGAATGATGCTGTCGGTGGTTAGGTACTGACCCTTTTTCTGAACGCCATCAAGCAGCAACCCATCGGTCACACCGGTGGCAACAAAGTAGGTGTTGTCACTCTTAACCAGGTCATCCATTTCAAAAATCTTGTTCAGGTCGTGGCCGGCCTCGATTGCCTTCTTCATTTCCTCTGGGGAAAGTGGGCTAATGCGTCCCTGCATAAATCCGTTGAGCGCCTTAGTTGCACAGGCGGTGATGGTTCCCTCAGGGGCTCCACCAATACCAAGCAGCATGTCGATGTTTCCGTCACCGGTAACAGCGTGGATTCCCGCGGCAACATCGCCGTCTAGAAATAGGCGGGTGCGGCCACCGGCTCGACGAACCGCTTCTTGCAGCGGCACGTGACGTGGGCGGTCAATCATTGCCACGGTGATCTCGCTGACGTCCTTCTTCAAAGCCTTAGCGAGCTCGCGCACATTTTCTTCTGGGGTTTGGTCCAGGCTCACGGCGCCGCGACCGGCTGCTGAAGTCACAAGCTTGTCCATGTAGAACACGTCTTGTGGGTTGTACATTGTGCCTCGGTCTGAAACCGCGATAACTGAGATGGCGTGGGCGCGGCCAGAGGCAGTCACCGATGTTCCGTCGACTGGGTCTACCGCAACATCACACTCAGGCCCGTTGCCGTTGCCAACGACTTCGCCGTTGAACAACATTGGGGCTTCGTCTTTTTCACCTTCACCGATAACGACGGTGCCGGCAAAATCAACGGTTGAAAGAAATTCACGCATGGCGTCTACTGCGGCTTTGTCGGCGGCGTTTTTGTCGCCGCGGCCAATAAATGCGCTGGCTTTAATCGCTGCAGCCTCGGTCGCACGAACAAGCTCCATGCCTAGGTTGCGGTCTGGCTTTGTGTTCATTGCGACTCCTTTGTCTGTTGGGTGGCTAACCACACCGATGCATTTGCCTCAGTGCAAATTGCATTTGTTATTACATTTTAGCTTTAGGTTTGTTTTTTGAGAACTGTAGACACTATTCTTGGAACGGTCCATTATTGGACGCCCAAACGCAAATTTTCTCAAACCACTGGCAACAGCACAGACAAAGGAGTCATCGTGAGCAACAAAGTACGCATCGGTCTTATTGGAACCGGCCGAATTGGCCAAGTGCACGCAGCCACGGTTGCAGCTTCTGCCAATGCCGAGCTGACTTGGGTTTGCGACGTTTTTGTTGAGGGCGCTGAGAAGACCGCCGCTCAGTACGGCGGCAAGGCAACCAACGACCCAGCAGTGGTTTTTGCTTCAGGTGAGGTTGACGCAGTTATCGTTGCATCGCCAACCTCAACTCACATCGACCTAATCAGCGCAGCGATTGATGCCGGTGTGCACGTGCTGTGCGAGAAGCCAATTGACCTTGACATCACCCGAGTTGATGGGCTTCGCGCCAAGGCAAACGCAGCTAGCGTAAAGATTGCACTTGGCTTTAACCGCCGCTTTGACCAGCAGTTCAGTGAGATCCAGGCGCGCGTTGCTGCCGGCGACATTGGCAAGCTTGAGCAGGTAACCATCATTAGCCGCGACCCAGCTCCGGCCCCTAAGGCTTACCTTGAGGTTTCAGGTGGCATCTTCCGCGACATGACCATTCACGACTTTGACATGGCTCGTTTCTTTGTGCCAAACATCGTTGAGGTAAGCGCAACTGGTGCCAACTCATTCAGCGACGACATCCGTGGAATTGGCGACTTTGACAGCGTGGTTGTCACCCTGAAGGGTGACGGCGGCGAGCTAATCACCATCATCAACTCACGCCACAGCGCATTTGGATACGACCAGCGCCTTGAGGCGTTTGGTAGCGAGGGCGCTCTATTTGCCGAGAACGTGGCCCCAACCACCGTGAAGCTTTACACCAACAAGGTTGTCGAAGCCCGCAACCCTTACATGGAGTTCTTCTTGGAGCGCTACGCCTTTGCGTACAGCAACGAGCTCGAGCAGTTCATCACCAGCATTGGCAGCGGCGAGGTTCTAAACCCAACTTTCGAGGACGGCCGCGCAGCGCTGATTTTGGCTGACGCAGCGCAGCTGTCGGCAACCACCGGCAAGAGCGTAAAGGTTGACCTCAGCTAATACCTGAGCAGCGGTAAAGGCCCGAGAGATTTCTCGGGCCTTTACTTTTAAGCTCGGATTACTTGGCTGCGGCAACCTCGGCTGCAACCGCGCGGATGAACTCGACGCTTGCCTTGGCATCAGCAAATGGGCCTTGCTTTTCAGCGGGCAACGAGTTGATCACGTTGTCTTGTTCGAGCACAAACCATCCGTCAAAACCTGCCGAAATCAGGTTGCTCACGATTGATCGCACATCAACGTCTCCGGTGCCTAGCGGAACATACATGCCTTCGAGAATGCCCTGGTAGTAGGTGATCTCCCCAGCCTGCACTCGGTCAGCCACAGCAAGGTTTACATCCTTTAGGTGAGAGTGCGCCACGCGGTCGGCGTACTTGGCAGCAAACTCAACCGGGTCGGTTCCACCGATAATCATGTGGCCGGTGTCGAGGCAGAAATCGATGGTTGAACCGTTTAGGACCTGCATTACGTCGGCCTTGGTCTCGACCATGGTGCCAACGTGAGGGTGCAAAACTGCGGTCACTCCGCGCGCTGCAGCTGCCTCTTTGATGCGTTCAAGATTCACAAAGAAAACATTCCAGCCTGCCTGATCCAGCTCTGGTCGTTTGGTGTCATAACCCTCGAGGCCGGTGTCTGCTGAAAGCACCAAAGTCTTGGCTCCAGAGGCAGCGTAGCTTTCAAGTTCAGTAAGCACCGATGGCAGCGGGTCAAAGTCAGCCTTGTGCATTACAACCGGGAAAAACCCGCCGACTGCTTCCATTCCGTGCGCGGCCAAAACCTCAGCACGGCCAGCAGGGTCAACCGGCAAGAAACCGAGTGGCCCAAATTCAGTTGCGCCCAAGCCAAGTTCAGCCATTTCTTTCAAGACGCGGTCAGGCTCCATCTGGAAACCCCAACCAGGTACTTCACAAACTCCCCAAGAGATCGGAGCGCCAGCGATTTTTACTGCTTTAGTCATGTTGTGTCTTCTTTCTAGCGCTTTGCCGATGTGGTGTGATTTGTCGGTGCAATGGCAACCCACTGCTTGGTTTCCATTGATTCTTCTACAGCCGAGCACACTCGAGCTGCTGAAACTGCATCGTAGATGTTTGAGTTCTTGGCCTCTTGACCCTGATAGGCCAGCAGGAACTTCTTGGCCTCGATGACTTTGAGGTCGTCGTAGCCCATGCCGGTGCCGGCGCCCGGGTGAAAGTGATCGAAGTCGCCGAACCCAGGACCAACCATAATTCGCTGGTAACCCAGGTGGTTGCCCTTGCGGCCAATTGCAACCTCAAGTTCGTTCATGCGCTGGAAGTCCCATTTGACTGAGCCCTCGGTGCCGTAAATCTCAAAGTTGTAGCTGGCCCGTGGGCCTACAGCCACGCGAGATGCCTCTAGGGTTCCGATTGCACCAGCAGCCACAGCATCATCAGAAAGTCTGATTAGCATGCCCGCGTAGTCTTCGTTTTCAACCGGCTTCTTCTCGCCGCCCTCAATAACGTCAAAGTGGGTACCCTGCCCCATCTGCGCCACTGGTCGTTCGGTGTAAACCGTGCTGGTGATGCCCGAGACCTCGGCAATTGGCCCGGCCACATATTGAACAAGGTCAACCAGGTGGCCCATTAGGTCGCCCAGAACTCCGCTTCCGGCAAGCCCACGGATAAAACGCCATGACAGTGCGCCGTTTGGTTCAGAAGAGTAGTCAGCAAAGAATGTGCCGCGAAGGTTGGTGATTCTGCCCAGTGAGCCATCGGCGATTAGGCCTTTGATGTGCTCAACGGCCGGTGCGTGACGGTAGTTGAAGCCGATGGTGCTGACCACTCCGGCTTCCTCGGCTGCTGCCTGTACTGCCTCGGTTTCAGCTGCGCCTCGGCCAACCGGCTTTTCGATCCAGAATGCCTTGCCGGCTTTTGCCGCCGCGATTCCAATCTCTGCGTGCAAGAAGTTAGGGGCACAGATTGATACAACATCAACCTCAGGGTCGTTCAGGACATCGTTGTAATCCAGAGTCGACCGCTCGTAGCCCAGCACATCCCGTGCGTAATCGGCGCGTTCCTGAGAAGTGTCGGCTGCAATCACCAGACGTGGCTTAAGTCCAAGTTCGGGGTACACAACGGGCACAGCCTGATACGCGCGACTATGAACTTTGCCCATCCAGCCAACGCTGATGAGACCTACACCGATAGTTTTTGGATTCGCCATTGACTCCTACTTTCAATATGGAACGGTCCAATTTTGTTGGACAAATTCCAAACTGTCAAATCAATATCGAATGTCTTTTTGGGTTGGCTACCGAAACCCGAGAAAACTACTTGACCGGCGCTGTGGTTGTGGACTCGCGAGCCACAAGCTTTGGCAGCAGGAGAATCTCTTTGCCTCTGAATTCTTCAGCTAGATCACCATCAGCCAACAGCTCTGCCGCCTTGTGCGCGATGGCAGCCTTCTCTTGCTCGATCGAAGTGAGTGAAACCTTGCTCAACGCAGAGATGTAAACGTTGTCGTACCCAGTGAGTGCAACCTTCGGGCCACCGGCTTCAACCGCCTGATCAACCGCGTCTTGAGCACCGATGGCAATAATGTCGTTGAAGGCAACGATTGCGGTCGGTTTGGTTGGGCTGCTCAGCAAGAGTTTTGCAGCCGAGTATCCAGAGCTCTCGGTGCGGTCACATTCTTCGATGTGAGCAAACTTTGCCAACCCCGCATCGAACATGGCTTTTTCATAAGCTGCTCGGCGAAGGACTGAGACCGCTTCGTCGACTGGACCCACGTAAGAGATTCGCTGGTGCCCAAGACCAACCAGGTGCTTGACTAGCAGGCGCATGCCCTCATTGTCGTCACTTCGCACAGTGATGGCACGTGGCAACTGAGTGGTGATACCGGTGGCCATAACAATTGGCACCGATGCCGGCACAGACTTCAATGCTTTGTAATCAGGCAAACCACCAACAATAAAAATGCTGCGAGGACGAAGATCAAGCACTGAGTTGACAGTCGATGCTTCAAGAATCTTCTTGCCGTTGCGCTCGCTAATTACAGCGGCGGCCATGACCGTATTGATTCCCTTTTCCAAAAGGTCCTTGCGGGCAAAGTCGGCGATCTCGGTGAACAGCGGGTTGTGCAGGTCGGCAACAATCATGGCCACAAAGTTGGCTGACCCCGATGAAAGTGAGCGTGCCCAAAGATTTGGTGTGAAGCCCAGCTTCTTGGCCGCTGCCAAGACCTTCTCGCGGCGCTCCTGGCTCACACCGGTTTCACCGGCAAACACCAAAGACACGAGTGACTTCGATACGCCGGCTTCGGCGGCCACATCTCTAATGGTTGGGCGCTTGGTGACTGACACAATTCTCCTGATTTTGGACATGTCCATCTGGACAAAAAAACAGTACCACCGAATGGATTTAAGATTTCAGTTCAATAACGAATTTGTGGAACGGTCCAAATATTTTGAAATGTATTGACATACTGAAAAAGTCGTGGTCGCGTTCCCTTTGTTAGCGACTGCACATCTAAACAAGTAACTCATCAATGACGAGAGGCAACAATGTTCAAGAAGAAATTTGCAGCAATCGCTGCAGGTGCGGCTCTGACCGCATTGGCTCTAGCTGGTTGTTCAGCTCCAGCCGCAGAAACCCCAGAAGCTGGCGCAAACAGCGACATCAAGATCTGTGTTTACACTCACGGTGACGGCGGTACCTTCTGGTCTGTAGCACAAAAGGGTGCAGAGGCAGCAGCAGCTGACCTAGGCGTCGAGCTTGACTACCAGGGTTCAACCAACGATGCAGCAAAGCAGGCTTCAACCATTGAAGCCGGTGTTGCAGCAGGTTGCGACGGTATCGCAGCTTCAGCACCAGACCCAGAGGCAATCAAGTCAGCTATGTTGGCTGCCGATGCAGCTGGCATCCCAACCGTAACCATGAACTCAGGTTCTGCAGTATTCAAGGACCTAGGCGCATTCACCCACGTTGGTCAGGATGAAATCATCGCTGGTCGCGAGGCTGGTCTTAAGTTCAACGAACTAGGCGTAAAGCACGTGCTTTGCCCAATCCAGGAAGCTGGAAACGTTGGTCTTGAGGAGCGTTGTGCAGGTCTTGCAGAAACCTTCAACGGTAAGGCTGAGAACTTCAACCTTGACGGTGGTCTTGCTGACCTAACCGCAGCATCTGCAAAGCTACAGGCAGCTCTAACCGCTGACCCAACCATCGATGCAGTATTCGCTTTGAACGCAGACATCGCAGCTAAGGCTGTTCTACCTGCAGCAGAAGCAGCTGGCGTCACCTTGAAGATCGGTACCGTTGACATGTCTCCTGAGGCACTAGACGCAATCGCAGCTGGCACCATGGAGTTTGCAATTGACCAGCAGCAGTACGCACAGGGCTACCAGTCAGTAGTTCTATTGTTCCTAAACCTAACTAACGGACACGAGCTTGGCGGTGGCCTTCCTGTTTACACCGGCCCTGGCTTTGTGACTGCAGACAACGTTGCACTAGTCAAAGAACTAGTAGCAGCAGGTACTCGCTAATCCTTAAAAGTTAAGTTCAGCACTAACGATGGTGGGTTAGGTTTTCCTAGCCCACCATCGTTTTCTGACTGGCAACACCCACAGTTTCAAATAACCAAGTTAGGTATCACATGACAAAGTCGTCAGCAGTGGATGAGCGCGTTAGAAGCGCCTCGCTCCTCACCAAAATTCTGCGCCGCCCCGAATTCGGAGCATTCCTAGGTGCAGTCGCAATTTTCATTATGTTTGCAGCCACCGACACCACTGGCAACTTTGCCAACCTAAGTGGTATCTCTGGTTGGACAGACATCGCAGCCCCAATCGGCATCGTGGCCATCTCAGTAGCACTACTGATGATTGCCGGCGAGTTTGACCTTTCAACCGGTGTACTGGTTGGAACCACCGGTCTGCTCATCGGTATGTTGGTCACCGAAGTTGGTCTAGACATTTGGACCTCAATCGTGATTGCGCTGTTGTTTGCCGGAGCCGTCGGCTTCATCAATGGCTACGTTGTAGTCAAGACCAAGCTGCCTTCATTTATCGTGACCCTGGCGACGTTCTTTGTTCTCAAAGGTGCGAACATGGCGTTCACCAAGTCAGTTACCGGCTCAGTACGTGTAACCGGCACCGATAAAGCTGAAGGCTTTGAAGTAGCTGAGGCAATCTTTGCTTCGAAGATCGGTGACCCTGGCTTCCAGATCTCGATCGTCTGGTGGATTGCCATCACAGTAATCGCAACCTTCGTGTTGACCCGTACCCGTTTTGGTAACTGGATCTTCGCTGTTGGTGGAGATGCCAACGCCGCTCGCAACGCGGGTGTTCCGGTCGACAAGACCAAGATCATCCTGTTTGTTTACACCGCTCTTTCTGCAGCTCTGGTCGGCATCATGTTTGTGCTTCGACTAAAGGGTATGCAGGCAGGTCAGGGTGTTGGCCAGGAGTTCTACTACATCATCGCTGCAGCAGTGGGTGGCACATTGCTTACCGGTGGTGCCGGTAGCGCTATCGGTGCTTCACTCGGTGCACTCATCATGGGTATGGCCTACATCGGTATTCCATTCTCACGTTGGGACTCTGACTGGACCTCAACCTTCCTTGGTGTGATTTTGTTCACAGCTGTAATGATCAACACCTACATCGGACGTAAAGCAAAAGGCGGCAAAAAATGACCAACGCACTAGAACTAAAAAACGTTGAGAAGTCTTTCGGCAGCGTCATTGCCCTTCAGAACATCTCTGTAGAGGTAGCTAAGGGGCAGGTAACCTGCATCCTCGGTGACAACGGTGCCGGTAAGTCAACCCTGATCAAAACCCTGAGCGGTGTTCACAAGCCAAGCAAGGGTGAGTTCTTGTTCGAGGGTCAGCCGGTTGAACTTGCTTCACCGCGCGACGCATTGGCCATGGGTATTGCAACCGTGTTCCAAGACCTCGCAACCATTCCACTGATGACCGTCTGGCGCAACTTCTTCTTGGGCAACGAGATCCGCAAGGGTTTTGGTCCGTTCAAGTGGCTTGACGTAAAGCAGATGAAAGAGATCACCAAAAAAGAACTACTAGCCATGGGTATTGACCTGCGCGATGTAAACCAGCCAATCGGTACCCTCTCGGGTGGTGAGCGTCAGTCTGTTGCTATCGCTCGCTCTGTTTACTTTGGTGCCAAGGTTCTGATCCTGGATGAACCAACCTCAGCACTCGGTGTTCGCCAGTCTGGAATTGTTCTGAAGTATGTTCTTGCAGCAAAGGACCGTGGAGTATCTGTGGTGTTTATTACCCACAACCCTCACCACGCGTTCTTGGTTGGTGACCGCTTCTACCTACTAAACCGTGGCCGCATGTTGAACCGCTTTGAGCGCGCCAACGTAGAGCTTGAAGAGCTGACCAAGGCAATGGCCGGTGGTGCAGAGCTTGAGGCCCTAACCCACGAGATCAACACTGTTCGTGGCTAACCAAGCCCGCAACTCATCTAATGCCCTCACCCCTCGCGGTGGGGGCATTAGATTTAACCAAATGAAGACCCAACCAGAGCTGTTCCGTGGCTACCTGCTCTCGCTCATTGCAGTGACCGGCTTTGGCTTCACTTTTATTGCCGTAACCCTTGGCTCAGAGAGTTTTGACCCAATCACCATGAGCATCGGCCGCGTTGTGCCGGCCGGCATCTTGGCCGTAATTGCCCTCAAACTCATGAAGCAACCGCTGCTGCCACCGCGCGAGGCCTATCCGCTAATTCTGGGTTCGTCCATCGGCATCATCATCGGTTTTCCGCTACTTTCAACGCTGGCCCTGCAGTCCATTCCGGCTGCCGACGCCGGAGTTATCGGTGCTGTAACACCAATGGTCACAGGTATCGTTGCGGTGTTTATTGGGCACAAACGCCCAAAGCCCATGTTCTGGGCGGCCGCGGCACTGGGCGCAATTTCTGCCATGTCTTTGGCCTACTTTAAAGGCGACACCGATTTTGGTGGCGGCACCTATTGGGGTTACTTGGCCATGGCCTTCGCGGTGCTGCTGGCATCGATGGGCCACATCTCAGGTTCAACCCTGGTCGCAAAGTATTCGTCATTCACCGTGTTGAGCTGGGCCGTCATAATTTCGATTCCGATTCAGCTGCCGATTGCGGTGGTCAACTGGTCAATCAACCCAATCACCGAGTGGCCAACCTGGACGGCAATTCTGGGCTTTCTTTACGTCAGCTGGTTCTCGCTGTCGATCGGCAATTTCATGCTCAACCAGGGTTTGCACATCATCGGGTTGGTCAAGGGCGCTCAGCTTCAGTTGCTGCAGCCAATTGTCACGATGGTGCTTTCGATCTTGATTCTGCAGCAGCCGGTGTCACCGATAACCTGGCTGGCGGCCTTTGGTATTTTGACCAGCGTTGCTTGGAGCCAGCGCTACCGTTAACGGGTTTGAAACCTGCATCGGATAAGGTTTAACCGCTGAGCTTTTGCTAGTAGGCAGCCAGTGTAAAAAATGCCCCGGAGATTCCTCTCCGGGGCATTTTTTAATTCAATAATCGACTACTTGACCTCAAGCATGTCGTGACGCACGATGACGGCATCTCGGTGAGGGCCAACACCGATGGCTGAAATGCGGGCACCGCTGATCTTCTCGAGCATCAAAACGTAGTCCTGAGCATTCTTTGGTAGGTCAGCAAAAGTGCGGCAACCGGTGATGTCCTCAGTCCAGCCAGGGTAGGTCTCGTAAATTGGCTTGGCGTGGTGGAAGTCGGTCTGTGAAACCGGCATCTCGTCAACGCGCTTGCCGTCAACCTCGTAGGCAACACAAACCGGAATTTCGGTCAAGCCGGTAAGCACGTCTAGCTTGGTCAATACAAAGTCGGTAACACCATTGATTCGCGCTGAGTAGCGGGCAATCGGTGCGTCATACCAACCACAGCGGCGCGGGCGGCCGGTGGTGGTGCCAAACTCAAAGCCGGTGGCGCGCAAGAACTCACCAGACTCGTCGAACAACTCGGTAGGGAACGGGCCGGCACCAACGCGGGTGGTGTACGCCTTTACGATTCCGATTACGGTCTTGAACTCCGCTGGGCCAACGCCTGAACCGGTTGAGGCACCGCCGGCGGTTGAGTTTGAAGAGGTCACGAACGGGTAGGTTCCGTGGTCAACGTCAAGCATGGTTGCCTGGCCGCCCTCAAACAGAACGGTCTTGCCTTCATCGATGGCGTTGTAAAGCTCAAGCGCGGTGTCGGCCACCATTGGACGAACGCGCTCAGCGTATGAAAGCAGCTCAGCAACAACCTCATCAACACGGATGGCTGCGCGGTTGTAAACCTTGCTCAACAGGTTGTTCTTTAGGACCAGTGCGGCCTCAACCTTCTGGCGCAAAATGCTCTCGTCAAATAGGTCTTGAACGCGGATGCCCACGCGGTTGATTTTGTCAGCGTAGGTAGGGCCGATGCCGCGACCGGTGGTACCGATGGCACGCTTGCCCAAGAAGCGCTCTGAAACCTTGTCAACGGTCACGTTGTAAGGGGTGATGATGTGCGCGTTTGCTGATACACGAAGCTTTGAGGTGTCGATTCCGCGGGCGTTAAGCGCTTCGATCTCTTGGAACAGAACTGAAAGGTCAATGACCACACCGTTTGAAATCACTGGGATAACGCCCGGGGTCAAAATTCCTGATGGCAAAAGGTGCAGCGCGTACTTCTCGTTGCCAATAACCACGGTGTGACCCGCGTTGTTACCGCCGTTGAACTTAACTACGTAGTCAATGTGCTCTGCCAGAAGGTCTGTGGCCTTGCCCTTACCTTCGTCGCCCCACTGAGCACCAATAATTACTACCGCAGGCATGCATACCCCTTGCTTTGTATCTGGAGTGGTACGCAATGGCGTACATCTAAGTTTATCCCCAGATTGCTAGGCCCCGTGGGTGCTAGGTAAAGGGGAGTAATACTTTTGGACCATGCCTATTGCCTATCACCATGAATCAGATAATCTGATTTTCATGAAAGAGATGACCGCCACCGAGGTGGCCAGAAATTTCTCGGCAGTCCTTGATTCGGTCGAGGCCGGCGAAGAAATTGTAATTTTGCGCGGAAAAGTTGAAATTGCCCGCCTCTCGCCTGCCGCTAAGCACGTGCCTAATGGCGCCGCGATCATTGACCTGATTCACAGCCTCGAAGCCGCTGGCCAAACCGCAGCATCTGACCCCGATTTTGATCAGGCCATGAAGTCCGTGATGGAGCGCCGCCAAGCCAACCGAATTGCTAGGCCAAACCCATGGCGCGACTAGTTATAGATACCTCTGTTTTGATTTCGATAGCCAAGCATCAGATTGAAATTGAAAAGGTGGTCTCGCCATCAGATGATTTGCTCCTACCAACGGTGGTTATTGCCGAGTTTCTAACCGGCATCGAATTAATGAAGTCGGCAAAGTCCAAAATCAGCCAAATGCAGTTTTTGATGCAATTCAAGTCATTGGCCGAAGTTCTGGAATTTACCGAAATCGAGGCCAAGGCTTTTGCCGTTCTTGAGGCAAGCGCTGTGCAGGCCGGAACACCAATGTCAGAATTTGATCTGGTAGTTGCAGCCCACGCCACAGTTGAATCGGCGCTGATAGTTACCAGCGATAAAAAGGCAAGGTTCTCGGACCTTCCCGGAGTAATTGCCCGCGAAATTTAACTTGTTGTAGTCCGATCTAGGGGTGCCGAAATTATCGCCGTTTGAAGACGTGCTCTTCAACCCAGCAGTGCATGGTGATTGCCGCTGCGGCCGAAGCATTTATTGACCGGGTTGAGCCAAACTGGGTGATTTCTAGAACAACTTCGGCAGCGTCGATTGCTGCGTCACTCAAGCCAGGGCCTTCTTGGCCAAACAGCAAAACGCATTCTTCAGGCAGCGAGTACTCTTCAATCTTTTTGCAGCCCGGCACATTGTCGATAGCAATAATCGGAATGGCCTTGCCACCCTCGCCGCCGGTTTTAGCCCACTCAACAAACTCTTCAACGGTTGGGTGGTGGCTCACGTGCTGGTAGCGGTCGGTGACCATGGCACCTCGGCGGTTCCAGCGGCGGTTGCCGATGATGTGCACCTCAGCTGCCAAGAATGCGTTGGCCGTGCGAACAATTGAACCGATGTTTAGGTCGTGCTGCCAGTTCTCGATGGCCACGTGATACTTGTGGCGGCGGCGATCCAGCTCGGCAATAATCGCATCCATTTTCCAGTAGCGGAACTTGTCCAATACGTTGCGGGTATCGCCGTTGGTTAGCAACTCAGGGTCAAGAATTGACTCTGGATTCGGCTGCTCAGGCGTGCCGGCATCTTCAGGCCATTCGCCCTGCCACGGCCCGACTCCCCAGGTGGTTTGCTCGGGAGTTGGCGAAGCGCCCGCTAGTTCATCTTGGTTAGACACGTGCGTAGGCCCGCTTTCTAAATTGCAGCGCGATGGTGGCCAAAACCGCGGCGATGGTTGAAGCCAAAAGTACGGCCAGGGTGCCCATCGGTGCTGCGTCTGAACCGTGGAAGGCAAGTTCACTGATTAGCAATGAGACGGTAAAACCAACGCCGGCTAGTGTGCCGATGGTCGCGACGTCCCACCACGAAAGCTGCTTGGACAGACTTGCCTTGGTGAAGCGGGCCATTAACCAAGCCGTGCCAACCACACCGATTGGCTTGCCAATCACCAGGCCGAGGATGATTCCGAGCGCCACCGGTGATTCAACTACGTCGGTAATGCTGGTGCCCTGCACCGATACGCCGGCGCTGAAAAACGCGAAAACTGGAACCGCGAAGCCCGCTGAAATTGGGTGCACCACATGCAGCACTCGGTCAGCCTGCTTAAGGTTCATCAGCATGCCCATAGCCACACCGGCAATGGTCGCGTGAATCCCGCTCTCGTGCAGCGCCATCCAAATTACGGCGGCTAGCGGCAAATAGAAGTACCAGCCGGTAACGCGCTTTTTCTGCAGCATGCCAAAAATAAACAAGCCACCGATGGCCACGGCAAGCGCCAAAAAGTTGAGCTGTGCGGTGTAGAAAATGGCAATCACGATAATTGCACCCAGATCGTCAACTACGGCAAGCGTCAACAAAAATGCGCGCAGTTCAATCGGCAGCGAGCGACCGGCAACGGCCAGCACGGCAAGTGCAAAAGCGATGTCTGTGGCCATTGGCACACCCCAACCAGCTGCGGTTGGTTGATTGAAGTTGAAGGCGGTAAAGATGAGAGCCGGCACAATCATGCCGCCCATCGCAGCCGCAATTGGAACCGCCGCGACCGAACGGTCTTTGAGCGAGCCCATTACGAGTTCGTGCTTGAGCTCGATGCCGGCTACGAAAAAGAAGATGGCTAGCAGGCCATCGGCCGCCCATTTTCCGAGGGAAAGGTCGAGGTGAAGCTCGGCCGGGCCGATCTTGAAATCTTTGAGCTGGCTATAAGAGGTGAAGTCCAGATTGGCCCAAATCAGTGCCACAACTGCCGCGACCAAAAGCAGAATTCCGCCGGTGGTTTCGTTACGCAGCGCTTGGCCCAACCACGCGGTTTGACCCTTGGTCACGCGGGTAAAAAGGCGGGTTTCTTTAGGCATGGGTTAAGCCTAGGCGAAGATTCATCGACCACTGGGCTCTCCGACCTCGCCGCAATCAGGTTTGGGTAGGCTAGAGGAATGGCAGATCGCAGCAAAATCACATCTTGGCTCACCGACATGGACGGCGTGCTCGTGCACGAGGGTCATGTACTTCCGGGCGCTTCTGAGCTAATCGCTCAGTGGCAAGCAAACGGCACCCCGTTTTTGGTTCTGACCAACAACTCGATCTACACCCCTCGCGACCTAGCAGCTCGACTCCAGTCAGGCGGGTTGAACGTGCCAGAAGAGCGCATATGGACATCGGCTCTGGCAACCGCAGCGTTTCTAGACAAGCAGAAGCCAAACGGCACCGCATACGTCATCGGTGAAACTGGCCTAACCCAGGCACTGCACGAAATTGGCTACGTTCAGACTGACAATAACCCTGACTACGTTGTGCTGGGCGAGACCCGCAACTTTAACTTTGATATGTTGACCAAGGCCGTGCGCCTAATTAACGGTGGTGCCCGCTTTATTGCCACCAACCCAGATGCCACCGGCCCGTCAGCCGAGGGTCCACTGCCAGCAACCGGTTCGGTAGCCGCGCTAATCACAAAAGCCACCGGCATGGAGCCATACATTGTTGGCAAGCCAAACCCAATGATGTTCCGCAGCGCAATGCGCAAGATTGGCGCACACTCAGAGTCAACCGGCATGATCGGTGACCGCATGGATACTGACGTTGTGGCAGGTATCGAAGCTGGTTTGCACACTGTTTTGGTGCTGACCGGAATTGCCGACGACGCCGAGATTGCCAAGTACCCGTTCCGCCCAACTGAGATTTTGAACTCAGTGGCGGACTTGCTTGAGGGCTAACTATTTAGCTGTTGCAGCTCTTTGCGCGACGACACAATTACCGCGGTTGCAGCCACGGCCAGCGCAAGCACCAGGTAGACGGCTCTAACACCAAAGGTGTCGAGCGCTGCACCGACCAAAACCATCGAAATCATCGGGCCACCATTCCAGATGGCCATCTCAAGACTGAACACGCGGCCACGTTTGCTTGCCGGAATCTTCTCTTGAATCACGGTGTTCAGCAGTGGACCAAGCGGACCCCATGATGCCCCGAGCAGAGCAGCAAAAGCAAACATCACGGCCTGGTCTGGCAGCAAAGACATTGGCACAATCGCCACCGCAACACCGATGATTGCCATGCGGAAAATTGCCGCAAAACTGAATCGCTTGTTGATTCGTTCAAAGAGCAGAGCACCCGTGACCGAGGCCAGAGCCATCGTCGAGATAATCAGACCCAGAGCCTCTGGGTTTCCGATCTCATTGAAGTACTTAGGTAGAACCACCATCTCGGTTGGCAGGTAGACCACAGCCAAGAACATGAAGGTCGACATCATGATCAACACGGCCGGGGTCTGGAACAAAATCTTGAAGCCCTGAACGGCATAGATAAACAGGCCGCTTGACTCCTCCGAGTCCTTTTCATCCTGCTGCTCATGCACCTTGATCAGAATGGTGAACACAGCAGCCAAAAGCCCAAATCCGCCAACAATCCAGAACGAGTTGATGGCGCCAATTTGAGAAATCGAGATCGCGGCAATAGCTGGACCAATGGCAAAGCCCGATGCAAAAACAGCCTCGTGAATCGAGTTTGCTCGCGGGAGAGTCATGTGGGCGGCAGCCGCAACATCAGGAACGATGGCCTTGCGCGCACTTGGCCCGCCCGGTGCAACTACAGATCTGATCAGAGCCAAGGCAATTAGCAGCGGTAGGTTCATGGTCCACACCACGGCCATAACCGGAATGACCACCGAGGCAATCGAGGCCAGCATTTCAACCCAGACAGCGGTTCGGCGGCGACCAAGTTTGTCGATGATCGAGCCCATGACCGGCGAAAGCAAAAGCCCCGGGATTCCGGTGATGGTAACTACAAGTCCGGCGGCAGCCGAAGAGCCCGAAATATCTAGCGATAGCCAAGGCAGCAAGATAAAGACCATCGACCCAGAAATAATCGATGTGATTGACGCAGCCTGCATCAGCAGGAACGGCGCCAGGCGCTTTTTTTGTTTAGCGGAGCTCGAGGTCATCGAGAGACACCGCACTTAAGTAACGGTAGCCGGCATCGCCGATTACCTTATCGGCACCGGTATCGCGGTCAACTACGGTGGCAACTGCCACGATGATTGCGCCGGCTTCTTCGAGAGCCTTGGCTGCAGTCAACGGTGAACCGCCGGTGGTCGAGGTGTCCTCAACCACAATTACGCGCTTGCCCTCTACCGATGGGCCTTCAACCTGACGACCCATTCCGTGCGCCTTGGCCGCTTTGCGAACCACAAAAGCATCGATGGCGCGGCCGCGAGCTGCAGCCTGGTGCATGACTGCGGTGGCTACCGGGTCGGCACCCATGGTCAAACCGCCAACGGCATCAAAATCGGTGATTCCGGCTGCGTCAAGCATGTCTAGAACAACCTGACCGATCAATGGTGCAGCCTCGTGGTGCAGGGTCGCGCGGCGCAGATCTACGTAATAGTCGGCCTCGATACCGCTAGACAAAGTGACCTTGCCGTGAACGACAGCAAGTTCTTTAATCAGTTCAACTAGGCGCGGCTTTGATGGCGAGGTAAAGGTCATTTCTCTAGTTTACGAGAACGCTCCGTTTAGGCTGGTTGCATGGAAAAGATGATGTTCACCAACCTGCCGGTTCACTCGCTAAAGCGCTCTGTTGAGTTTTATACCGCCCTTGGCTTTAAGTTCAACCCGCAGTTCACCAGCGAGACCTCAACCTGCATGATCGTTGGCAAATACAACTTCATCATGCTGCTCGAAGAAGCCACATTCTCTGGTTTTGTGGACAAGCCAATTGCCCCAACCAAAAAGACCGTTTCTTGCATCGTTGCAATTACCTACGAGTCAGAGGCCGAGGTTCGTGCCGTTTGCGAGAAGGCCTTTGAGCTTGGTGGCCGCAACTACAAAGAGCCAGAAGAGCACGGATTTATGTTTGGCTGGGGCTTCGAAGACCCAGATGGTCACATCATCGAACCTTTCTACATGGACCAGTCTCACCTAGAGCCACTCGAGAGTTAATCTGTGCGCGTCGCCACCCACAACGTAAATTCCATTCGCACCCGAGTTGACCGGGTTGTCGATTGGCTAGTCCGTTCCAACACCGATGTTCTTGCGATGCAAGAAATCAAGTGCAAGCCTGATCAGTTTCCGTATCAAAAGTTCGAAGATGCCGGATACAAGATCACCATGCACGGATTGAATCAGTGGAATGGTGTTGCTTTTGCCAGCCGAATCGAAGCTGAGGATATAGAGATTGGCTTCTCGGGTATGCCGGCCTTTGGCAAGGGGGGCAAGGACCCAATTGAAGAAGCTCGTGCACTTGGTGCAACCTTCAATGGCGTGCGGCTTTGGTCTTTGTACGTGCCAAACGGGCGCGAGGTCAACGACGAGCACTATCACTACAAACTTGAGTGGCTCGACCGCCTGGCAGCCAACACTGCCGAGTGGGTTGAGCACGAACCAGACCAGCCTCTTGCCTTGATGGGTGACTTCAACATTGCGCCGCTAGACACCGATGTTTGGGACATCGATGACTTTGCCGGCGCAACCCACGTTTCAGAACCAGAGCGCCAGGCCTTTGAAGCTTTTGAGCAGATTGGTTTGCAAGATGTGGTTCGCCCGCTGGTCCCGCAGGGTTACACCTACTGGGATTACCAGCAGCTGCGTTTTCCGCGGAACGAAGGCATGCGCATCGACTTCATCTTGGGGTCAGAGCCTTTTGCCGAGCGGGTAACCCGCGCCGTTATTGACCGCGATGAGCGCAAGGGCGAGGCCCCAAGTGACCACGTTCCGGTGGTCGTTGACCTAACCGACTGAGAGCCAGTACTTTCGCTCGGTTTGATCGAGTTTTTCGATGGAATAGCGCAACGCGGTTCTAGGCATCGTGGCCGCGAAGCGGCCCAAAAATTCGCGCAATTTTTCAACATCGCGTTTTCCGGCCTCGCGAAGCATCCATCCGACTGCTTTGTGAATTAGGTCGTGTTTGTCAGCCAGCAACATTTCGGCAATGGCCCAGGTGGGCTCAAGGTCAAAGTTTTCAAAACCCTGCTTATCGGCACGGATGAACGCAAAGGTAAAAATAATCGCCGCCCTGCGCTCCCACAACGAGTCACTCTGGGCTAGTCGCTGAAGTAGGTCCATGGCATCTGGCTTGCCGATCAAAAAAGCACCCAGATAAGGTGCTGTGGCATCAACGAGATCCCAGTTGTTGACTCGGCCCTCGTGCAGAAGCTGTAGGTAGTGGTCAAACATTTCTTGCTGCTCGGCGGCGGCTTTAGTGCGCTTGAATCGATTGACCATTATGAACAGGCCGCACTGACGGTGTTCGTGCACCTCAGATGCCAGCAGTTCGTCAATTTCGTGCTGCGGCAGACCCTTGTGCTTGGCAGCTACCGACCGGGTCTCGGGCACCTTGGCGCCGATGAACACATCGCCCTCGCCATACTGGCCCGGCCCGGTTTTGAAAAACCAAGAAAAGGTGGCTTCTTTTTCGGGGCGCGCAAACGCAGCCAGATCCTGCTTAACTTCTGCTGCGGTAGACATCAGAATTTGGGGTTCGATTGGGTGGTGTTTTGGGCTAGGCCTTGAAGGTGCCAACCACAACCAAGGCATCGCCGGCCTCCGGCGTAATGCGGGCGTTTTTTGGCGGGTTCAGTGCCACTCCACCGGTGACCGAATCAAAGTAGCCGATGACCGAGTAGCCCTTCGAGATTCCGAGAACAGCTAGGTCGGCAAGTTCAATAGGTTGACCTGCGGTTGCAAAAGCGGTTACCGGCAACAGACCAATACTTGCGCCCTCGGCGGCAAACAGGCCGTCAAAAACTGACAGCAGATCAGAATTCTCTGAAATCTGGGCAAGCAGCCGGGCCTTGAGGTGGTCGATAGGCATGGCGGCATCGGTGTGGGTTTGCATTAGCGCCGGTAGAGTCTGGGCCAGGCTCAAATCAAGTTTTGCCAGGGCGTCTTGGCGAATGCCGGTGTAGATAACCTGATCATCGTCTTCGGCAATGGCAATAACCTGGGCACCACGCGGCAAAACCTGGCTGGCGCTTGGGTTGAGCACCGGCTCACCGTCGATAACCAAACCGATGACCGATGCGGTGTTGAAAGCCAGAACTGCATCTGCGTAGGTTTTGCCAAATAGCGCTGGCAGCTCGTTGAAATAGATTTCTTCACCCTCGAAAGACAAAATCTCTTCGATGGCCACTCGCAGCGCTGGGTGTTGGGCCGCGTGGGCGTTGGCCAAATCCTCAAGGTACTCAAGTTTTGAACTCAGGTCGATGATTGACTTTGCGCCGGCAGCGTTAGCTACCTCTAGGTCTTTGGCGCTGGTTGGGTCACCCTGAATTACCTGAAACTTCTGCCGACCAAGTTCAAGGCCGGCCAGAGCTGACTCAACTTCGGCGGGTGCGGTCTGCGACAAAACCACGATGCGTGGCTTGCGCACGTTTTCGTTCGCAATCGTAAGTTCTTTGATGACCTCAATGGCCACCGGTGACCAGCCGAGAATTAGTGAGTGCCCGCCTCGTTTGAGAGCGCGGTTACCAAATTTGCTGATGCTTGCCATGGTGTCAGTTTATCTAGCCAGTCTGAGAGCCGGCTGCGCCGGGGTTACCCCTAGATTTCTCCGGGGGTAACCACCAGCTGCACACCGTCTTCGGCAACATCCACTTTGACCAAAGAGCCATCGTGAATTGTTCCGGCCAAAAGCAAGTTTGCCAAGCGGTCATCGATCTGCTGCTGCATCAATCTGCGTAGCGGGCGGGCTCCGTAAATTGGATCGTAACCCTTGTCGGCCAACCAGGTTCTGGCGGCCGGGGTTACTGCCAACTGCAAACGGCGCTGCTCTAGGCGGCGCTGAAGTCGATCGATGTTTAGTTCAACAATCTGGCCCAACTCGTTGCGGTCTAGAGCGCTGAACACCACGATGTCGTCGAGGCGGTTCAAGAACTCTGGCTTGAAGTGACCGCGAACAGTGGCCAAAACGGCCTCACGTTTTTGGTCGGCACCCAGCTCTTGGTCAATCAAGAATTGGCTACCCAAGTTTGAGGTCAAAATCAGAATCACATTCTTAAAGTCAACGACTCGGCCCTGACCGTCGGTCAATCGGCCGTCATCCAAGACCTGAAGCAACACGTCAAACACCTCAGGGTGAGCCTTCTCAACTTCGTCAAGCAGCACCACAGAATACGGTCGGCGGCGAACCGCCTCGGTCAATTGGCCACCTTCTTCGTAGCCGATGTAACCCGGAGGGGCACCTAGCAAGCGGCTAACCGAGTGCTTCTCGCCGTATTCACTCATGTCGATGCGAACCATGGCTTTTTCATCGTCAAACAAGAATTCAGCCAAGCTCTTTGCCAACTCGGTCTTACCAACACCGGTAGGGCCAAGGAATAGGAATGAGCCGGTTGGGCGATCTGGGTCGCTGATGCCTGCCTTTGTGCGGCGAACAGCATCAGACACCGACTTAACCGCGGCTTTTTGCCCGATCAATCGCTTGCCAAGTTCGGCTTCAAGGTTGAGCAGTTTCTCACTCTCGCCGGCTAGCAGGCGGCCGGTCGGAACGCCGGTCCAAGCACTAACCACAGCCGCAATGTCATCCTCGCCAACCTGATCGTTGACCATGCGCTCGGTGGTTGCCTCACCTGACTCGGCAGACTCTAGCTGGGCAAGTTCTTTTTCAAGGGCCGGAATCTCGCCGTAAAGCAACCGCGATGCCCGCTCTAGGTTTGCCTCGCGCTGTGCTCGTTCGGCTTCAATGCGCAAGCCATCCAGCTTGGTCTTTAGGTCACCAACCTTGTTTAACTCGGCACGCTCTTTGGCCCAACGCTCGTTCAAACCATCAAGCGCCTTGGTCTTTTCGGCCAAGTCATCACGAAGCTTTTCGAGGCGCTCCTTCGAAGCCTCGTCCTTCTCCTTCTTTAGAGCCAACTCTTCAAGCTTTAGTCGGTCAACCTGGCGGCGAAGTTCGTCGATCTCAATCGGGGCCGAGTCAATCTCCATGCGCAGGCGTGACGCCGCCTCATCAATCAGGTCAATAGCCTTGTCTGGCAGCTGGCGCCCCGTGATGTATCGGTTAGACAGGGTAGCGGCAGCGACCAAAGCGCTGTCGGCAATGGCAACTTTGTGGTGCGCTTCGTAGCGCTCCTTTAGTCCGCGCAAGATGGCAATGGTGTCAACCACCGATGGCTCGCCCACATAAACCTGCTGGAATCGGCGCTCAAGCGCTGGGTCTTTTTCAATACGTTCGCGGTATTCATCGAGTGTGGTTGCACCAATCAGACGCAACTCACCGCGAGCCAACATCGGCTTCAACATGTTGGCGGCATCCTGGCCGTCACCGGCACCCGCGCCCACCAAGGTGTGCAGCTCATCGATGAAGGTAATTACCTGGCCCTCGGCGGCGTTGATCTGACCCAAAACCGCTTTTAGGCGCTCTTCAAATTCACCCCGATACTTAGCACCGGCAACCATCGCAGCTAGGTCAAGGCTAATTAGCTGCTTGTCCTTGAGGCTCTCAGGTACGTCACCGGCGATGATTCGCTGGGCAAGGCCCTCGACCACGGCAGTTTTACCTACGCCTGGTTCACCGATCAGGACCGGGTTGTTTTTGGTTCGGCGGCTGAGCACCTGCGACACTCGACGGATCTCGGCGTCTCTGCCAATCACCGGGTCAAGCTTTCCCGACTTAGCAATGTCGGTTAGGTTTACGCCGTATTTTTCCAGCGCCGAACGCTGGTCTTCTGATTGCATATTTTGGTTGTTCATCGGGCCCTCCACAGCACTACTGAGTTGTGCTTCGCTGGTCGTTGACCGCGAGCAATACTCTCGACACCCTGATCACCCGCTGCAAAAACTCGGGCCCCAGGTCTATTCATAAGTTCGTTTGCTAGCGCTTGTTCGAGGTCTCGAACTCGCTTGGCTAGCTCGGCATTTTGGTTTTCGAGTTCCAAAATGCGTCGGATGCCCTCAAGGCTTACACCCTCATTTGAGAGGCGTGCAATTTCGCGAAGTTGGGCAACGTTTCGCATGGTGTAGCGGCGGGTTTGCCCACCGGTACGGCTTGGCACCACCAACCCGATGCGGTCATAATCACGCAGGGTTTGCGGGTGCATTGAGGCCAGTTCAGCCGCAACGCCAATCGCAAAGATTGGTGAGTTCTCGTCTAACTGTTCCATTAGGGCTCCTAGAGAAGGCCGGCCTTATTCAGTAGGTCCTCGCGAGGGTCCTCGTCCGGAAGGTGGCTCTCGAATTCTTCGAGGGCCTTGCGTGCCTTGTCGTTGATGTGGCTCGGCACCGCAATGTCCACGGTTGCAAGCAGGTCGCCCTCGCCCTTGGCCGTCACAACTCCGCGGCCTTTGACTCTTAGCACGCGTCCGTTTGGTGTGCCCGGCGCAACCTTTAGTTTCACCGGGTCGCCGCCCAGGGTTGGCACCTGGATGGTTGCACCTAAGACTGCCTCGGCAAAGGTCACCGGCACTGTTACCCGGATGTTCTGGCCATCGCGGGTAAAGACTGGGTGGGGCTTTACCGTCACTGTGATGATTAGGTCACCGGCTGGGCCGCCGTTTGGTGAGGCTTGACCTTTGCCAGCGATCTTAATCTTCTGACCGTCTTGAACGCCGGCTGGAATCTTGATGCTGGTTGGCTCACCGTTGCTCTTGAGCTGCAGCTTGATCGTGGTGCCCTTAACACCATCGATGAAGTCCAGCGTGGTTGAGGTGGTGAGGTCTGCTCCGCGCTGCGGACCAAAACCTCCCCGACCTCCGCCACCGAAAAGGTTGGCAAATACGTCTTCAAAACCGCCACCGCCAAAGTTGGCGCCACCAGGAAAACCTCCTGGAAAACCGCCACCCTGACCGCCGGTGAAACGAGCGCCGGATCCCATTGCTCGCATCTGGTCGTACTCAGCGCGCTGCTCTTTGTCAGAAAGAACCGAGTAGGCCTCGCTGATTTCTTTGAAGCGTGCTTCTGCCTTGGCATCACCTGGATTGGTATCTGGGTGGAACTGCCGCGACAACTTGCGGTAGACCTTTTTCAGTTCTGCTTCAGACACGTCTTTAGCTACGCCAAGGACCTTATAAAAGTCCTTGTCGAACCAATCTTGACTTGCCATGTGTATTGAACCTCTTTTGTAATTTCTTATTCAGCTGGGATGAAAACGGCAACCATTGCTGGTCGTAGCAGGCGGTCGCCAAGCATGAAGCCTGGTTCGACCACGTCTGCAATTACGTTTTCAGTTACCTCTGGGTTTGGAGTCTGAACCAAAGCGTTGTGTAGCTCTGGGTCAAACTTGTCACCCTTGGCGGCAAATGACTTGAGACCAAACTTGTCACCGGCATTGCGCAACTTGGTGACCACTGCGGCAAACGGTGAACCCTCTAGGTCACCGTGAGCCTCAGCTCTGGTTAGGTCGTCAAGGGCTGGCAGCATGGCTCGCAAAACCTCGGCAATCGCTGCGTTGCGGGCAACATCGCGGTCGCGTTCAACGCGCGCTTTGTAGTTCACAAACTCAGCCTGCAGTCGCTGCAGATCGGCCAGAAGTTCGGCCTCCTTGCTCTGCGGTCCTAGGTCGTCGACCAAATCTGCTAGCTCTGCGTCGATCGGATCAACTGCCTCGGCGCTCGAGGAGTCCTCTGAAAGAGATTGCGAAGCATCGTGAATTTCAGAGGATTCCTCTGGGCTAGTGCCAGCTGGATTTTGATCAGACATTATTTCTTTTCCTCATCCTCGTCGACAACCTCAGCGTCAACCACATCTTCACCAGATGCATCAGCCGCAGCTTCTTCACCCTCGGCAGGCTGAGCAGCGTAGATTGCCTCGCCCAGCTTCTGCTGTGATTCATTTAGCTTGTCGAGTGCAGACTTAACCGCCTCAATATCTTCTCCGGCGAGCGCAGTCTTTAGAGCATCAACGTCAGCCTGAACTGTGGTCTTTACGTCCTCAGGTAGCTTCTCGTCGTTCTCCTTGATCAGCTTCTCGATCTGGTAGACCAAACCTTCAGCCTGGTTGCGAGTGTCGGCTTCTTCACGACGCTTCTTGTCTTCAGCGGCGTGCTCTTCACCTTCGCGAACCATGCGCTCGATGTCTTCCTTTGACAACGATGAACCACCGGTGATGGTCACAGATGCTTCCTTGCCGGTGCCCTTGTCCTTTGCAGACACGTGCACGATACCGTTGGCATCGATGTCGAAGGTAACTTCAATCTGCGGCACACCGCGTGGTGCTGGCGCAATGCCGGCTAGGTCAAAGTTGCCGAGTGACTTGTTGTCGCGAACAAATTCACGCTCACCCTGGTAAACCTGGATGCTCACTGATGGCTGGTTGTCATCTGCGGTGGTGAAGGTCTCTGAACGCTTGGTCGGAATCGCAGTGTTGCGCTCGATCAGCTTGGTCATGATTCCACCCTTGGTTTCGATACCAAGAGATAGCGGAGTCACGTCGATTAGTAGAACGTCCTTGCGCTCACCCTTTAGAACACCAGCCTGTAGCGATGCACCAACTGCAACGACCTCATCTGGGTTTACACCCTTGTTAGGCTCTTTGCCGCCGGTCAGGCTCTTGACTAGCTCAGATACTGCAGGCATACGGGTTGAACCACCAACAAGTACCACGTGGGCAATGTCAGAGACCTTTACTCCGGCTTCCTTGATGACGTCTTCGAATGGCTTCTTGGTGCGAAGCAATAGGTCTTCGGTCATCTGCTCGAACTGAGCGCGGGTTAGGGTTTCGTCCAGGTTCGCTGGGCCGTTCTCGGTTAGAGATAGGTAAGGCAACTGGATGTTGGCGCTCATTGACTGAGAAAGTTCCTTCTTAGCCTGCTCCGCTGCTTCCTTTAGGCGCTGAAGGGCAATCTTGTCCTTCGATACGTCAACACCTGTGGTCTCCTTGAACTTCTTGACTAGGTGGTCAACGATGCGCTGGTCCCAGTCATCTCCACCAAGGCGGTTGTCACCTGAGGTTGCGCGAACCTGAATGGTTGAGAAGCCCTCATCCTTGCCAACTTCTAGCAAGCTGACGTCGAAGGTACCGCCACCAAGGTCAAAGACCAGAATTAGCTCGTCTTCTTTACCCTTGTCTAGGCCGTAGGCCAGGGCAGCTGCGGTTGGCTCGTTGATGATACGTAGAACGTTTAGGCCTGCGATCTCGCCGGCATCTTTGGTTGCCTGACGCTCTGCGTCGTTGAAGTAAGCAGGAACGGTAATAACTGCGTCGGTTACGGCCTCACCAAGGTAGGTCTCAGCGTCGCGCTTTAGCTTGGCTAGGGTTCGCGCTGAAATCTCTTGTGGGGTGTACTTCTTGCCGTCAACATCAAAGGTCCAGTCGGTGCCCATGTGGCGCTTGACTGATGCGATGGTGCGGTCAACGTTGGTTACTGCCTGACGCTTTGCGGTTTCACCAACAAGAACTTCGCCGTCTTTGGTAAAGGCAACGATTGATGGAGTGGTGCGGAAGCCCTCTGCGTTAGCGATAACGGTTGGTTCTCCACCCTCAAGCACAGAAACTGCGCTATTGGTGGTACCTAGGTCAATACCTACTGCACGTGCCATTATTTTTTTCTCCTCGTTTTTTGGGCTTGTGGCCCGGTTGTTTACTTGCTGCGGCTCAAACCTGAGCCGATTTGACTCAAGTTTCACACGCAGATTTTTGGTTGTCAAGCACTCTCAGCAAAATCTAAGTCTTCTGGACTCAAGTTTGGCAACCAGGATGGATTTCGGAGCCTTTTAACAGCAAAAAGTGGCATCCTTAAAGCATGAAGCGCAGGTTTCTGAAGGTGCTCGCGGCCATTTTGGCGGCGGGGTTGCTCACCGCAGCCTCTCCGGCCAGCGCAATTGAGCCAACCTCGGGTTACGACATCTCTTACCCTCAGTGCAACTCCGTACTGCCTACCGACGGCGCTTTCAAGATTGTGGGCATCAACGGTGGCCTGGTTTACTCGGGCAACCCTTGCCTCGACGAGCAAATCACCTGGGCTGGCGGCACTGCCGCGCAGTTCTACATCAATACCGGCAACCTCGGGCCAAGCTCAAGTTATTGGCCGCTTGATCAAACCACCCCGATGCTCTGCGACTCAGCTGATGCTGACAGCACCGGCTGCGCCTTTAACTACGGCTATAACGCGGCTAAGGATTCTTACCAGCGGGCGGTTGACGCCTACGCTCGACTGGGCATCACCGCTTCTCCGGCGCTAACCACCTGGTGGCTTGACGTTGAAACTTCAAACAGTTGGCGCGGAGCCGACTGGACCGAGAGCACACCTGTACTCACCGGCACCGAGGCCACCAGCCGAAATGTTGCATCTATAGCCGGCGCCACTCACTACCTGCAGTCGGTCGCCAAAATCAGCAAACTCGGTGTTTACTCAACCCCGTATCAGTGGTCGGTAATCACCGGCGGATCAAAGCTTTTCTCTGACCTAGTTAGTTGGCATGCCCTGGGTGAATCTACCCACCAGGCCGCCACCGATGCCTGCACCGGCGCCAGCGGTTTTACCGGCGCCCCGATTGTGATGACCCAATACATCGATACCTCTATCAACCTCGATGTAAACGTGACCTGCTCGGCAAAGGTAAAGGTAATCACCAGCCTGACCAACACCAGCACCACCTCGGTCAAGCGCTCTGGATACTTCTACCTCAAGGGCACTCTAAAGACCGCTTTTGGTGCCACGATGGCCAACCGATCGGTGACTTTTAAATTTGCTGGCAAGACATATAAAGCCACCACCAGCCAGAGCGGATACGTTTCGGTGCGGGTCAAGGCACCTAGTTATGCCGGCAAATTTAAGGCCGGAGTTTACTTTTGGGGAAACTATTACCTAACTGCCGATAGCAGCTTTAAAACAGTGACGGTTAAGTAGCCAAATATCGGCTAGCGTTGCTGATTATGACTTCCAATGCTGCAAGATCAGAAAAACGCGCAACCTTAGCTTGGGCCCTTTGGGACTGGGCTGAACAGCCTTTTCCAACCCTGATGCAAACCTTCGTGTTTCCGCTGTATCTTGCCGGGGCAGTGGCCGCCAAAGGCACCGACACCGATGCCCTGCTGGGCGTTGCCACCGGTATCGCGGGTCTAATCGTGGCAATCATGGCGCCGGTTTTTGGCCGCCGCTCTGATGAGACCGGTAAGCGCAAGTTTTGGCTCATGATCAACACCTATCTTTTGGTGGCCATCATGGTTGCTGCGTTCTTTGTGGCACCCAGCCCCGAGTACCTGTTGTTTGGCCTGATCCTCTACGGCCTCGGTTCGGTGGTTCAAGAGTCAGCGTTCATCAACTACTACGCCATGCTTCGCCAGGTCTCAACCCCGTCAACCATCGGCCGCATCTCTGGTTACGCCTGGGGCTTTGGCTACGCCGGCGGCATCCTGCTTCTATGCATCTCACTGTTCGGCTTTATCTTGCCTGAGACAGTTTTTGGCATTGTGCTTGCCGACTCAATGAACGTTCGCATTGTGTTCTTGTTCTCAGCCGTCTGGTTTGCCCTGTTCTCAATCCCGCTGTTCCGCCGTGTTCCTGAAATCGCGGCTGCGCCGGGGGCCAAAAAGCAGAGCGTAATTGAGTCATACATCAAGCTTTGGTCTCAGCTAAAGTCGCTTCGCAAGCAGGCTCCAGAGACCTTCAAGTTCTTGATCTCTTCGGCTATTTACCGCGATGGCCTGGCGGGTGTCTTTACCTTTGGCGCAGTGCTTGGTTCATTGGCTTTCGGCTTTAGCCAGACCGAAATAATCCTTTTCGGAATTGCCGCAAACCTAGTCGCCGGTATCGGTGCCGCAATCGGTGGCCGCCTTGACGACATCCTGGGCAGCCGTGCCGTAATCATCTTGTCTTTGGTTGGTTTGATCGTCTCGGGAACCGCGGTCTTTGCGTTCGCCGGCGCCGGAGTGATTACCTACTGGATTGGCGGATTGTTCCTCTGCCTATTCGTTGGGCCAGCTCAGGCAGCTAGCCGTACCTTTGTTTCTCGATTCACTCCAGCTGGTCGCGAGGGTGAGGTGTTTGGTTTGTACCAAACCACCGGGCGCGCTGCCTCGTTCCTATCGGGCTTTATGTGGGCCGGTTCAATCACCGTAGCCAGCCTGCTGCTTGGCCTCGAGAACGCAACCATCTTTGGAATCATCGGATTGCTATTGATTCTTGGCGTTGGACTATTGCTGTTGCTTCGAGTCGACCCAAACCCAAAGGTCACCTACTCCAAGCAGCCTTGATTCGACACTGGGCATCAGTTGCAAACTGGGCCCCAATTCGACACCGGGCATCGGTTGCAAACTGGGCCCCAATTCGACACTGTGTAGAATTGCCACATGCCCAAATCTCAGCGCCAACAAGGTGAGTTAGAGTCCCTGATTCTCAACTGCCTTTGGAACGCCGAAGGCCCAATGACCTCGGCCGAGATTCTTGAGTGCGTGAGCCCTGATGGCTCGCTGGCATTGACCACAATTCTCACGGTGCTTTCACGCCTATCCGACAAAGAGCTGGTTTTGCGCGCCACCGGAACCGGCCGATCACTGCTGTTCACCGCGGCCCAGTCGCGCGAGCAGCACACCGCCGAGCTCATGCTCAAGTTGGTTGCCGATGCCGAGAACCCGGCTCTGGCGTTTTCTCACTTTGCCGAGGGCCTCAGCCCATCGCAGCTTCAAGCTCTGCGAAACTCACTCATTTAGTCTCAACCGGTGTCCGCTCCAATCCTTTTGATTCCCATTGCCCTGGAGTGGGTGTTACTAATCACAACCCTGGCTCCGGTCGCGCTGGTTGGTAGGTTCAACACCCGCCCGCGTTTGGGCCTGGCAATCTGGTTTGGCTCGCTGCTCTCAGCCGGCCTAGCTACCTGCCTGGCGCTGGTTGTGGCCATCTGGTCTTACTTCGATACCTTTGCCGCGCTTGAAGCCAGCCTGTTTGGCGACTCTGAGTGGTTCATGGCCTTGGCCGTGAGTTTTGGTCCGTGGCTGGCCTTGCTGCTGGGCGGTGTCTCGCTGGTGCTGGTTCAGCAGCGCCTGGAGCCGCTGGTTCAAACTGCCCGTCAAATCAAACCCGCGGTAGATCAAGCCAAGCAGCCGCTGCTGAATTTTATGGGCACCCCGGTCTTTGCCATCGACCTACCGTTTGCCTACGCGGTGGCCGGCCGTCGCGAAATCATTGTGTCCTCGGCCCTGCAAAACCTGTTAAACACCGATGCCTTCGCGGCCGTCCTTTGGCACGAATTGGGGCATGTTCGCGGCAGGCACTTTGGGCTCAAAAAACTGGCCCGATTGGTTCGCGTGCTCTCGCCAAAAATGGCCGCATCCAAAGCCCTGGTGCTTGAGGTTGAGCGGTTGTGCGAGGTGGTCGCCGACGACTATGCCGTGCGGAATTTGGGCAATAAGAAAGCCCCCGCACTCGAAAGCGCAAGGGCAATCTTTAAAGATTCGGCTTTCTAGGCCAAGGCCCCTAGTTACAGAGGTTCGTTGCCAACATCTGTGATGTGAAAATTCAGGTGGCTGCGTGAAGCGGTTGGGCCGCGCTGACCCTGGTAGCGAGATAGGTACTTCTCTGAACCGTAAGGGGTCTCGCTGGCCGAGCTGAGCTGGAAGAAGCAAAGCTGCCCAACCTTCATGCCAGGCCATAGCTTAATCGGAAGGTTTGAAACGTTTGCCAACTCAAGGGTCACGTGCCCCTTGAAACCCGGGTCAACAAAACCCGCGGTTGAGTGAGTCAATAGCCCTAGGCGGCCAAGTGAGCTCTTGCCTTCAAGGCGGGCTGCGATGTTGTCTGGCAAGGTTACAAATTCGTAGGTCGAACCCAGCACAAACTCACCCGGGTGCAAAATGAAAGCTTCGTCGGCAGCAACCTCAACCAAGCGGGTCATGTCTACCTGATCCTCGCGAGGGTCAATGTAGGCGTACTTGTGGTTGTCAAAAAGTCTGAAGAATCGGTCCAGTCGAACATCGATGCTCGATGGCTGAAGAAGATCCATGTTCAGTGGCTCAAGGCCAATTCGGCCGGCCTCAATTTCTGCGCGGATATCGCGGTCTGACATAAGCATGGTTCTAGATTAGTGGTCGAGCCCAACCTTCTTATAAATGGCCTTCATCCACTTAGGGGCCCACCAGTTGGCCTTGCCGAACAACTTCATCAGCGCCGGCACCAAAAGCGCGCGCACAATTGTGGCATCAACCAAAATGGCAAAGGCAATGCCTAGGCCTAGCGCTTTCATGATGGTTACGCCGCTGGTTGCAAAAGCACCAAAGCTAAAGGCAAGCACCAGGGCAGCAGCCGTGATGATTCGCCCCGATCGCTGCAGTCCGTTGGCTACCGAATCCTCGGTGCTGGCTCCGGCATCGTGCTGCTCTTTGATTCGGCTAAGCAAGAACAGTTCGTAGTCCATCGATAGACCAAAGGCCACCACGGCAATCAGCACGGTTGAAGATGTATCGATGTTGCCGGTGACATAGAAGTCACCGACCAGCCAGCGAATGCTGCCGTCGAGGAAACCCCAGGTGATAAAACCGATGGTCGCGCCCAGCGACAAAATATTCAGCAGCACGGCCTTGATCGGCAGAAGCACCGATCCGGTGAATAGGAACAGCAAGACCAGTGTAGAAACAACAATCCAAATCAGGGCATTTGGCAGTTGCTCTTCGATACCGCGCTGCGAGTCGGTGTAGACCGCTGCCGAACCTCCGACTAGAACCTCAAAATCTGATGTGTCGATGGCGCGAATCGCATCGGTGATGGCCACGCCTTCAGGAGAGCGCGAATCGATGTCGTGAATTGCCGTCACGCGTTGATAGTCACCGTTGGCATAGGTCTCGATGCCCGGTCCAAACTGCGGCAGCATGGCACCATCGGCAGCAAAGCCCACCGAGGACCTAACCGAGACGATGTGGTCGAGCGCTGAAAGATCAAGCACGTACTGCTCAACCTGCTGATCGCTCGCGCCCTCAAGAATGATCTCAATCGGCGAGCCCTCTTTGGCCGTGAAGCGGTCACGGATTACGTTGCTAGCAATCGCAGCCGGTTCAGACTGCGGCAAAATTCGGTCATCGACCTGACCAAATTGAGCATTGACCGAGAGCGAGGCAAGGCCACCCAAAGCCAGGGTGGCAACCAAAAGAACCGAGACCGGGCGCTTCATGACAAATCGGGCAATGTTGCCCCAAGCGCCTGATTCTTTTGGCGTCAGGTCGCGCTTGATGATGCGCCACTTATTGACTCGATCACCCATGAGGTTGAGCATGGCCGGCAGGGCAATCAGGGCTGCGGCAACTGAGAGCAGCACCACAACAACTCCACCGAGCGCAAAGGACTTTAGGAAGTACTGCGGGAAGAAGAACAGCGAGGCCAGAACGATGGCTACGGTCAAACCAGAAAACAGCACGGTTCGACCGGCTGACTCAACCGTTCTGATGGTTGCATCGGCAACCGATTTTCCGGAGGCCCGCTCTTCACGGAACCGGTTGACCATGAGCAGTGCGTAATCGATGCCGAGACCCAAGCCCAAACCGGTAATCAGGTTCAGTGCAAACACCGATGTATCGGTGAACTGGGTCGAGACCCAAACAAAGAAGAATGAACCGATGATGGCCAAGCCACCCACCAGCAGCGGCAGGCCCGATGCCATTAGTGAGCCAAACACAAACACCAACAGCACGATGGTCAGCGGAACGGCGATGGCCTCGGTGCGGGCTAGGTCGTGCTCGATTACCGAGTTGATTGATGCCGTAACGGTGGCAAAGCCGGCCACATAAACCTGAGCGGTTTCGTACTGCCCCGAGAACTTATCGGCAATTCCGGCGGCAACTGTTGCCTGGGTTACGTCATCTTTAACGTCAACAAAAACGTAGGTGGCGTTGCCGTCATCGCTGATTAGTGAGGCTGGGCGGCCCAGTGAGTAATAGCTGTCAACGCTGTCTACGCCAGAGACATCGCGCAATTCTTCGACCAGGTTATTGGTGCTGGTTGCGCTCGATTCGGCATCAACGCCGTCTTCAAAATCCACCACGATGACTACCTCGGGAGTGGACTCCTCGTAGGTTTCGGTGAGGATATCCATGACCTTGGTTGAGTCACTGTATGGATTTTCGTAGCCACCGGCTTTTAGCTGGCCGAATGACTGAAAGCCCCAAACGCTAGAAAGCAGAATCAGCGAGATGAACCCAAACAGGGCAAGCTTGCTGTGGCGCACGAGAAAGCCACCGAGACGGTTCATAAAATCTCACTTCTGCAGGATGATTGCACTATGGAAACCAAACGTCGTTCAGCAGCAATCTATTTCTTTATTCTTTCAGGTATCGGCCTGATTACGGCCTGGTACTTCAACGCGCTGGCGGTTATGGGCGGCGAGGACTACCTTGCCGAAGGTTTTACCAGCAACGTTGACTGGGTGCTTTCGCTAGATCTGTTGATTGTCGGTTTTGCTTCGATGGGCTTCATCATCATCGAGGGCCGTCGGCAAAAAATGAAGCACCTGTGGGTTTACATCGCGCTGGCGTTTGTCACGGCGGCGGCCTTTACGGTGCCATTGTTCTTGGCTATGCGTGAGCTAAAGCTGGCTAAAACAGCTTCTCAATCGGAGCCTGCCGCACACCCTGCATAAATCGCAGTACGTCTTCATCAACCATCACGTCACTCATCCGAATCGCTCTGGTCAGGTATAGACCCTCCAGCGAGCGCACGCGGCTAAGTGCAACGTAGGTTTGGCCCGGGCTAAAGGCGCCTCGACCCATGTCGATAACAACCTCGTCGTAGGTTTGCCCCTGAGACTTATGAACGGTTACCGCCCAGGCTAGTCGCAGCGGAATCTGCTGAAACTCGGCCAGAGGCACAGCGATCAATACCTCTTTGACTCGGCCCGACTCTTCGTCGAACTGCTCGTCAATTTCGTAGCGAACCTTCTCCCAGGTTGATCGACCAACCTCGA
Source organism: Rhodoluna sp. KAS3 (assembly GCF_026000575.1). Taxonomy (NCBI): domain Bacteria; kingdom Bacillati; phylum Actinomycetota; class Actinomycetes; order Micrococcales; family Microbacteriaceae; genus Rhodoluna; species Rhodoluna sp. KAS3. Next base: position 1,305,350 of record NZ_AP026910.1, read on the forward strand.
GGCGCTCACCGTCAGCCTCAACAATCACGCCACCCGAGCTCGGTAGTTCAAGCACGTGACCGATGGTGCCGTTTACCCAACGCTTAATCGGGCCGGTCGGCCCCTTCTTGGTGCTCGAGTCGTCGTTCTTGATGAACATGACCTGGGCACCGACCTTGAGTTCTAGCACTGGGTCGGCCGGCAGGGTGCGACCAAAGGCCTTTTCATCAGCGGCACTGAACACCGCGTCAAACCGCTTGGCCGGCGAATCGATTCGGGCCATCCGGGTGCTGTTAACCGCATTGACCGAAGCATTGATTGTTGCGAGGCGGATAACGTCATCGTGCGGAGGGAACCGGTTACCGCACTGGTTGATGTAGTCGAGCATCTCTTGAGTGCAAGAGCCGTCGCGAATAGCGTTGAGGATCTCTTTGAAGTGCTCGTCGTGCTGACGGAAAATCTCACTCAGCTCGTAACGCTCAAGGCTGTCTTCGCGCCAAACGTGAGCGTCAAAGAACCATCCGCTCTGGTAGTTCTCGGCCATGTAAGCCCGGTCTTGAGGGTCACTCGGTGGCACGGGCGCCAGCTGGTACGGGTCGCCAAACATGACAACCTGGGCTCCACCAAACGGTAGTTTGCGGCGGCCGCGGGCAATACCCATCGCCCGGCTCATGGTGTCCATCAGGTCGGCATTGACCATCGATACCTCATCGATGACCAGCATGTCGATGGCCGCTAGAACCTCGCGAGTGCGGCGGCTGAGGTGGCGACCGATGTCCTCGGTGCCCAAAATTCCAAACGGAAAACCAAACAGTGAGTGAATGGTTACGCCACCAACATTGAGTGCGGCCACACCGGTAGGTGCGCAAACGGCAACCTTCTTTTTGGTGTTTTCAATCAGATAGCTGAGCAGTGTTGACTTACCGGTTCCGGCTCGGCCGGTCACAAAGATGTTGTTTTCTGACTCTTCGATGTACTCAAAGAGGTGGCGCTGTTCGGCTGAAAGTACTACCTGCTCCATTAGCGCTCCTCCTTTCGTGCGTTTAGCTTGGCCAGCATCTCGTTGTAGGCCTCAACATCCTGGTTGCCGGTTCGGTCGCTGGCTCGGTCAAGGCGTTTAGCCTCGCGCCCATCGGCCTTGAACCATTGCACCGAGACGATGATCGTCAGAGCCGCAGTCGGTAGCTCACCGATACCCCAGGCAATCGCGCCACCGGTGTGCTGATCCTCGAGCGGGGTCTCACCCCAGGTTCTACCCATGGCTCCGTACCAATCCGAAAGTAGCAGCCCCGAGCCGTCCATCAACGACAAACCAAAGAATGCGTGGAAAGCCATGGTGCCAATCAGCATTAGCAATCGCAGCGGGTAGGCCAGGCGCACTGGCCCCGGGTCAACCCCGATGAGCGCCTGCGCGAAGAGGTAACCCGTGATCAAGAAGTGAACCACCATCCACTCGTGACCCAGGTGCTCGTTGGTTGCCCAAGCAAATAGCGGTGTGTAGTAAAAAGTGACCAGCGAGCTGGCAAACAGAATGGCCGCGACAATCGGGTGCGCCACAAACTGCGCGTACTTGGTGTGAACCGCCCAAAGTACCCACTCGCGCATTCCTCGAGAACCGTCTTGGCGCTTTTCGGCTGCGCGCATCAACAGGGTTACCGGAGCACCGGGCACCAAAAGCACCGGAATACCCATGGCCAAAATCATGTGGCCAATCATGTGCATGCTGAATAGATACTCTTGGTAGGCATTCAGGGCTCCGCTGGTGGTGTAAATCAGCACCAGCATTCCGGCAATCCAAGACACCGTGCGGCCAATTGGCCACTTATCGCCGCGCTTAGCCAAGCGGCGCACACCGGCAAGGTACATCCAAATTGCACCCACACCGATAATCAACCAGACCAGGTCCAGTTTCCACTCGGTCAGCAGTCTGATCGGGGTGAGTTCTGGTGGCAACGGTGAGCCGGTAAGAATCTGAGCTGGGGTTACTTCACCGATTAGTTCGCCATCTTTCGGCGATGCGGTTCGGGCCAGGGCAGTGGCCAGGCCAATTGCCGTGCCCATAATGCCAAACTCAACCGCCACCAAAGACCAAAACGCCTTGGCCTTATTTGCACCCTCGGATAGTCGGGCGATCAGGTTGCGGCGGTAAAGCGCACCAACCACACCAAGAATTGCCAGGGTCACGACCTTCAAAAGCAGCAGGTGGCCGTAAGGGGAGTTCAGTGATGCCAGATCTGGAATGCGCACCCAGGCAGAACCCATGCCAGAAACCGCCACCAACACAAAAGCTAGCAGCGCCAAACTTGAGTAGCGCTTGGTCAACACCGATGCCTCGGCTGCATCGCGCCCGCGAACCACAAACAGTGCAAACAGCCCGCCAACCCAGATGGTGACGGCAACTAGGTGGATGCCGATCGAGTTGACCGCCATTCCGTGGTTTTCACTTCCGGCGGCGTGCCCGATCAGCGCCAGTGGAATCAGTGAGGCCAGACCAAGCGCGGCCAGCATCGCGGTGGCAGTTAGGTTTCTAATCGAAATCGTGAGGGTGTTCAGGATCACTGCGGCCACGAGGTTGAGCGCGAGCATTTGCCCAAGTTCAATTTCGGTGGCAAATAGCCAAAGGCTGTTACTAAAGCTCTCACTGGTTGAGACACCCACGCCGGCGACCGACAAATAGGTGAATAGAAAGTTGACCGCACCGGCCACGGCCCAAACTGCGGCCGCAATGCTCGAGATAATCTGGGCCCTAGTCAGTAGTAGGTTTTCTTGGCTCAGGCTGAAGGCGGCAAAAATCAGTGTGCCCACGGCAATAGCCATCGAGAAGTTCATAACCAGTTTGGCAACCGGCAGGCCCCATCGAACCACTTCACCCGGGTCGGCCAATGCCTGCGCAGCAGCGCCGCCACCTATTAAGAGGCCGGCAACCACTGCAATCAAACCAGCACCGATAAGCGCAGCGCTAGCCAGAGAGGCGCGCTGAACGGATTGGGTGTTGGTGGGAGAACTCACTGCTTAAGCCTACGGCAGGCTTACTTTTTGCGCTTGGGCAGAAAGCGACCGGTCTGCTTCTTGTACTCGGCATATCCCGGGTACTTCTTTTCGAGCAGCGATTCTTCCCAGCTGGCCTTGTAGATCAGGAGAGCTAGTAGAAATAGCCAGAACATCAGTTTTACAAATGCCATCGACTGAACTACCGAGCCAAAGCTGGCCAGCAGCAGGCCGGTGTAAATCGGGTGCCTAATGGTTTGGTACAGGCCAGTGGTAACGAGCTTGGCCTTGGCTTTTGGCACTGGGTTGGCGGTGAGCGAGGCACCAAGGTCGCGCAGCGCGAAGAACAAAATCAAAATGCCCGGCGCAATGAACAAAACGCCACCGATGTAGGCCCACAGCTCAACGGGTTCATCGATACCCATCATGACAATGCCGATGAGGAGACCAAACTGCGCAATAACTAATAGGTTGCCTTTGGCTTTATCACTCATGGTTCTAGGCTACGCCCAAACGGTTAAACCAAAGGGCGCCCACTTTCGTGAGCGCCCTTCGAAGTGTTTCTAAGACTTACTTAACTGCAGCCTTTAGCTTTGAACCAGCTGAAACCTTAACGGTGTTTGCAGCTGCGATCTGGATGGTTGCACCAGTCTGAGGGTTGCGACCGGTGCGAGCTGCACGGTGGCCCTTCTCTACTGATAGCCAGCCTGGGATGGTAACCTTGCCGCCGTCAGCAACGGTCTTTGCAATGGTCTCGAATACTGCGTCAACAACACGGTTAACAGCAGCCTGTGACTCGCCGGTGCTTGCAGCAACTGCTGCTACTAGTTCGCTCTTGTTTAGAGACATTTGGTCCTCCTGGACATTTAGACGTTTGACGTACTGTCAGGGATAACGCTACTGCCCTGTAAAAACTTGTCATTCATCTGGCTCGGCGTGTTGCTTGTGAATTTTTTGAGAGTTTTCCGCGTATTTACTGGCATATACGGACATCCACGTATAAAAAGAAACCCACCGTTCAACTAAGAACAGTGGGTTTCTGTTTAAAACTTGTAATTTGCCGAAGCAAATTTGGTGAGGCTTTGCCTACCGAGTGCTTACCAAGAAGACTTGGTGATGCCTGGAAGCTCGCCCTTGTGAGCCATGTCGCGGAAGCGAACACGTGACACACCGAACTTAGCTAGAACACCGCGTGGGCGACCATCGATCGCGTCACGGTTACGTAGACGAACCGGTGAAGCGTTGCGTGGAAGCTTCTGTAGGCCTAGACGTGCCTCTTCGCGCTGTGCGTCGGTTGAGTTAGGGTCAACCAAAGCCTTCTTCAGTGCTAGGCGCTTCTCTGCGTAACGCTCAACGATTACTTTGCGCTGCTCGTTCTTAGCGATCTTGCTCTTCTTAGCCATTCTTAGCGCTCCTCGCGGAATTCAACGTGCTGACGTACAACTGGGTCGTACTTCTTCAGAACGATACGGTCTGGGTCGTTGCGACGGTTCTTCTTGGTTACGTAGGTGTAACCAGTGCCTGCAGTCGAACGAAGCTTGATGATAGGACGGATGTCCTTGTCCTTCTTAGCCATGTGCTTACTCCTTAGATCTTCTCGCCACGAGCAAGAATCTCGGCTACAACAGCCTCGATACCGCGAACGTCAATTACCTTGATGCCGCGAGCGCTCACCTGAAGAGTTACGTTGCGCTTCATTGAAGGAACGAAGTAAGTCTTCTTCTGGATGTTTGGGTTGAAGCGACGCTTGGTCTTGTTCTGGGCGTGCGAGACGTTGTGGCCAAACTGCGGCGCTTTCTCGGTGACCTGGCAATAAGCTGCCATTTCTTCTCCTTCAAGGGCAAGCCCTTCAGCACCGATTTGGGCTGGCCGGTAAAGGCAAAGGCTTGTGTACAAAAATTGTGGCTGCAACTAGAAGTTATCTAGGCAACTGCTCAAGTTTAGGCGAACCTGAACCCCTTAAGCAAGTCCCACGACTTAATTTCTAGGATTGACACGCCGTTAACCGCAAAAAATTAGGCCTGGCAGTCTTTGCAGACACCAAAAATGTCGATTGTGTGGCTCGGATTTGTGAATCCGTGTTCGGTGGCTACTTGATCTGCCCAGGCTTCAACCCGGTGCGCTTCAATCTCAACGGTCAGCCCGCACTTGCGGCAAATCAGGTGGTGGTGGTGCTCGGTCGTGCAGGCGCGGTAAAGCACCTCTCCCTCTTTGCTCTGCAGAGAGTCAGCGTCTCCGTTGGCGGCAAGGTCTGCGAGCGCGCGGTAAACCGTGGCCAGGCCAATAGTCGATCCGTGATTCTTTAAAACCTGGTGCAACTGCTGAGCACTTACAAAACCAATTGCCTCGCCCAGTGCGTGACGAACGGCATCTTTTTGGGGCGTGTTCCGTTTGGCCGGCTTGCCCGGCGCGTTAGCGGCGTCAGCCGCTTCGATTTTTTTCACTTTTTCACCCGCTCAATTACTCGAGCAACCGCATAAATCAAGAATGAGATCGTGGTCACATACGGGCTGATGGGCAGACCTGCGCCCAGCGCCAACAGAATTCCGCCAATCACGCTGGTGACAGCAAAAATCACTGAGAGCATCGGTGCCAAAACCGGCGATGCCGTGAGCCTAAGTGCGGCGGCGGCTGGGGTGACCAGCAGGCTAAGCACCAACAGCGCACCAACCACCTGAACACTGGCGGCGACCGCCAGGCCAAGCAAAAGCATGAAGACCACCGATAGGGTTCTGGTTGGCACGCCTCGAGCGGCAGCGACATCTGGGTCAAGGCTGGCAAAGTTGAGCGGGCGCCAAACCAGCGCGAGGGTAATCAGAACCACTAGGCAGATGCCGGCCAGCCAAGCAAGCTGTGGGTCATCAACCGCAACGATCTGACCGGTGAGTAGACCAAATTTGTTGGCGGCTCGGCCCTCATAAAGTGCCAGTGCCAAGATACCCAGGCCAAGCCCGGCAGGCATTAGCACCGCAACGATTGAATTGCGCTCTTTGGCTTTGGCACCGAGTGCCCCGATGATTAGGGCCGCAGCTATCGAGCCAATCACGCTGCCAAAAACCACATTTACGCCAGCCAGTAGGGCAAAAGCTGCACCCGCAAAGCTGAGTTCGCTAATGCCGTGAACGGCAAAAGACATATCGCGGTTCATCACAAAGATTCCGATAAGCCCGCCAACCAGAGCCAGCAGAGCACCGGCAATTAGTGAGTTGGTGACCAGCGGCAGAAGCTGGCCGTAATCAGAGAAATCAAAAAGCACCATTAGTTCCACACCTCATCTGGGTGGTGGTCGTGATCCTGAGTGCCAACCACAACAATGCGGCCCTGGTTGCGCAACACATCAACCGGAGTGCCATACAGCTCACTCAAAACCTCACTGGTCAAAACCTCATCAGGGGTACCGATGCGGAACTTGCCATTGGCCAGGTAAAGCACGCGATCAACCATCGACAAAATCGGGTTCACGTCGTGAGTCACAAATAGCACTGCCGAATCATGCTCGCGTCGTTCGCGGTCAAGCAGCTCGGCAATGGTTTTTTGCTGATGCAAATCCAATGCGCTCAGTGGCTCATCGGCCAAAATCAGGTCTGGCTCGCCAATCACGGCTTGGCCAACTCTTAGGCGCTGCAATTCTCCGCCAGATAGCTCGCCGATTGGCTTCTTGGCCAATTCATAGCCATCGATGCAACCCAGGATGTGCTCGACACGTGCCTTTGACTTGCGACTAGGCAGTGGAAGGCCGAAGCGGTGCCCGTCTAGACCCAAGCGCAAAACATCTCGAGCGCGAAGGGGAGTGCCAGCATCAAGAACGCGGTGCTGCGGAATGTATCCGACCTGACGGTTGCCACGATGAATTGGCTTGCCATTGATTTTGATCGAGCCGGCCACGAGTGGCTCTTGGCCCAAGATGGCCTTGAGCAGTGAGGTTTTGCCCGATCCGTTGGCACCAATTACCGCGATGAACTCCTGCGGCTTTACCTCGAGGGAAAGATTGCTCCACAGCGTGCGGGTTTGCCCCTGTTCACCCGGAACCTCAAAGGTTGCGTTCTGAATCTCTAGGACGGCGCTCATTATTCGAGACCCACCTCAAGGGTGCGAAGGCAGCTGGTGACATATTCAAAGTAAGTCTTGTCATACTGCTCGTAGGTGTCTGGGTCCATCGACAAAATCTCGTAGAAACCTAGGGTCACCACATTTCCGGTCCATTCCGGGTAGTTCTCGGTGTGACCGCCAAACGGTGACAAAATCGCGCTGATCTTTCCGGCATCAATCAGCTGTTGAACTTCTTGCATTGCCAGCGGTGGAATGTCGCGTTCTTCTTCTACGGCCTCAGACATCTCGGTTGGGGTGGCGTCTACAAAACCGGTGTCTTCAAGCAGGTAAGAGACCAAGGCCTCAGTTTGAATCACCTGGGCACCGTTGGCCTTTGCCTTCAGCTCTGCTTGGTCAGCCGCAAGGGCATCGATGTTGGAATTAAAAATCTCAAGATTTGCGGTCAGCTTTTCGGCCAGGTCTGGGTAGTCGGCCGCCACCTGGGCACTCAGGGCTGCGCCAAATTCGCGCACCCGGTCAATATCAAGCCAAACGTGCTCATTGCCGTCTTCGCGCGTGCCAACCACATCAACCGCGTTGATCAGGGTTGGTTTGTTATCGGCCGCAGCCACCAGGGTGGTCATAAAGTCGTCGTACCCGCCGCCATTCATCACCACGATGTCTGCCTGGTTAATCACCAGCTGATCGCGGGCCGAAGCCTCAAACGAGTGTGGGTCGCGGTTGATGTTGTAAATCAGGGCGTGGGCAGTGGCCACGTCTTTGCCCAGGGCCTCGACCGAAATGCTGGCCCAAACGTTGGTGCTGGCCACAATCCTGATCTCACCATTGCCGGCCGACCACTCTTTTGGCGCCTGCGCGCAACCGCTAAGACCCAGTGCAATGGCAATTAGCGCGACCACTGACAATGCGGCCACGGCCTTGACAATCAAGTTCTTCATTGCTCAAGGCTAAGGCTTATTGATAATGATTGTCAATACCAGCAGGCTTGGCCCGCTGATTATGAGGCTTGGCTGAAGCTAGTCGAGCAGCAGCGCTGGCTCTTCGATGACCGAAGCTACGTCTTGAACAAAGCGCGAGGCAACGTCACCGTCTACAACTCGGTGGTCAAAAGTCGCACCGATAGTGGTTACCTGACGAACCTGAATCTCGTTGTTGACCACCCAAGGCTTTGGTCGAATCGAGCCAAGGGCAACAATTCCAACTTCACCTGGGTTCAAAATCGGGGTTCCGGTGTCAACACCAAATACACCGATGTTGGTGATGGTGATGGTTCCGTCTTTCATGTCAGCCGGGGTGGTCTTGCCCTCGCGAGCAACCGCGGCCAAGTTTTCAATTGCCTTGGCCAGCTCAAGCATCGACATCTTGTCGGCGTCTTTGATGTTCGGCACGATCAAACCGCGCGGGGTTGCCGCAGCGATTCCAAAGTTCACAAAGTTGTGCACGATGATTTCTTCATCGGTCCAGGTCGAGTTGACCATTGGGTTGCGACGAACTGCCCAAATCATGGCCTTGGCCATAATCAAAAGTGGGGTCACCTTGACACCGGCAAAATCGGTCGAAGCCTTCAAGCGCTTGACGTACTCCATGGTGCGGGTGGCGTCTACGTCTACAAAAATGCTCACGTGCGGTGCGGTGAATGCTGACGACACCATCGCGGTGGCAATTGCCTTGCGAACACCCTTGACCGGAATACGCTCTTCGCGGGCGCTCGGTGCCTCTGGGGTTGAAAGGTTTCTAAACACCGATGCCTGCTGCGCGCCACCGAGGACGTCTTCGCGGGTGACCTCGCCGGCAAAACCGGTTGGGGTTACTGACGTGATGTCAACGCCTAGGTCCTTGGCCAACTTACGAATTGGTGGCTTAGCAATTACCTTGTCTTCGGCGGTGATGGCCGCAACGTTGATCAAAGTGGTGTCTGGGTTTGGAATCAATGGCAGCGACGCGCTTGCTGCTGCAACGCTGGCGGCGGCCGGTACCACTGGTCCGCGGCGGCGCGAGGCTGCGTGGCCGGATGCACCGTAACCAACTAGGTTTGGCTGCTTTTCTTCTTTGGCAACAGCCGCGGCAGCATCGGCAATAACTTCGTGAGCGGCAACCGCGGCTGCGGCATCAACAATTGGAATCGCGCTGGTGTTAGTGCTGACTGTGCCAACAGCACCGTCGGCAACGGTAGCCGAGATGATTGGCTTGCCCACCTCTACGGTGTCGCCCTCGGCAGCAAAAAGTTCGGCAACTACGCCGGCAAACGGGCAAGGCAACTCAACCAAGCTCTTGGCGGTTTCAATCTCAACGATTACCTGGTTTACGGCCACGGTGTCGCCCGGCTTGACCTTCCAAGACACAATTTCGGCCTCGGTCAAACCTTCGCCAACATCTGGCAGGTTAAAGAACGCTAGTTGAGTCATTTCTATCCTTTGCCGAACCTAGTAGGCCAAAACGCGGTCAACCGCTTCAAGAATGCGGTCGGCGTCTGGCAAGAATTTTTCTTCGAGCTTTGCCGATGGGTAAGGAACATCGAATCCGCCCACTCGGATAACAGGTGCCTCGAGGTGATAGAACGCTAGCTCGGCCACGCGCGCTGCCACCTCTGAGCTGATCGAGACAAAAGTGCTGGCTTCATGAGCAACCACCAGGCGTCCGGTCTTTTTGACCGACTCGATGATGGTGGCAAAGTCGATTGGTGACATCGAACGCATGTCGATTACCTCAAGGCTGGTGCCCTCGCTGGCAGCAATTTCAGCTGCCTGAAGCGCAACGGCAACCATGGGGCCGTAGGCAGCAACGGTCACCTGTGATCCAGGCCGCAAAACCTTGGCGGTGTGCATGCCGGCCGGAGGTTCATCGAGGTTGACCTGGCCCTTTTGCCAATAGCGGCGCTTTGGCTCAAAGAACAGCACTGGGTCGTTGCTCTTGATGGCCTGCTGAATCATCCAGTAGGCATCGTTTGGGTTGCTTGGGCTGATTACCCGAAGGCCTGCGGTGTGAGCAAAATACGCCTCTGGGCTTTCAGAGTGGTGTTCAACCGCACCGATGCCGCCACCGAATGGCACACGAATAACCACCGGCATGGTCGTGAAACCCTCCGAACGGTTCTGCATTTTTGCCAACTGCGATGTGATCTGGTTGAAAGCCGGAAAAATAAAGCCGTCAAACTGAATCTCGGCTACCGGAGAGTAGCCGCGCATCGCCAAACCGATAGCGGTTCCGATGATTCCGGACTCAGCAATCGGCGAGTTGAAAATACGGCTTGGGCCAAACTCGTCAAGAATTCCCTCGGTCACGCGGAACACGCCACCTAGCTGAGCTACGTCCTCGCCAAAAACCAAAACCTTTGGGTTGTCGGCCATAGCTTTGCGAATACCGGCGTTGATTGCCTTGGCAATCGACATTTCTACGAAGTTAGTCATTAGTTGGCACCGCCCTGACCGAACGAAGCCTCGTAAGCCTCAAGCCAAGCAAGCTGCTCCTCGATAAGCGGGTGGCTCTCGCTGTAAACGTGCTTGAACATGTTCTCGATTGGTGGCTCACCTAGGGCAAAGGTCTTTTCGCGAATCTCTGCCGAGAGCGCCTCGCCAGCAGCCTCGCATTCATTGAAGAAATCATCACCGATACCCTGGCGGCGCAAGAACTTCTCGAATCGAGCCAGTGGGTCGCGGGCCTTCCAGTACTCCACCTCATCAGATGAACGGTACTTAGTTGGGTCGTCTGAAGTTGTGTGAGCACCGATGCGGTAGGTGAGTGCCTCAATCATGAATGGACCAGCACCGTTGCGTGCGTCATCCATGTGCTTCTTGGTTACCGCGTAGCTGGCCAAAACGTCGTTGCCGTCGATGCGGACGCCAGGCACGCCAAAGCCCATACCGCGCTGGTAAAGCGGAACAGTGGTCTGCGAGTCAACCGGGCTTGAGATTGCCCACTGGTTGTTCTGGCAGAAAAACACCATCGGAGCCTGGGTGGTTGCAGCAAATAGGAATGACTCCGAAACATCACCTTCGGCGGTCGCTCCGTCTCCGAAGTAAGAAATAACTGCCAAGTCTTCATCGCGGTTGCCGGTGCCGACTTTGCCGTCAAACTTCACGCCCATTGCGTAGCCGGTGGCGTGCAGCACCTGGGTGCCCAAAACAATTGCGTAAAGGTGGAACCGGGTCTCATCTGGGTTCCAACCGCCGTGGTTAACACCGCGAAGCATTTTGAGAATTGCCATTAGGTCAATGCCGTGGGTAATTGCCACACCGTGCTCGCGATAGCTAGGGAAGATGTGGTCGTTGTGGCCAACGCCGTAGCCCGAGCCAATCTGCGCAGCCTCTTGGCCAATTGCAGGAATCCAGAGACCTAGCTGTCCTTGACGCTGAAGAGCAGTTGCCTCATTGTCGAAGCGACGCATCCGTGCCATGTCGCGATAAAACTTTAGAAAGTCAGCCTCGCCGAGCTGATCGATGTATTTGCCGTATTCCGCGTATTGGGCAGGCACGCCGTACTGTCCGTCTGGTGAAAGAAGTTGCACCATCGGTACGTTCGAAGCATCTTGATAAGTCATCTCGTCTAATTTACTTCTTTGAGTGGCACAATCTAGTCATGATTCGTTTTCTAGTTGGAACCGTTATTAATGCCATTGCCCTCTGGGTAGTGACCCTTTGCATCCCGGCAATCAAGCTGAACCCCTATGGTGGCACCGATTTTTGGGCTATCGCGGGGTCATTCCTCCTTGTCGGAGCGGTTTTTGGCCTGGTCAGCGCCATCGTTGCACCGGTGATAAAAGTTCTGGCTCTCCCGCTCTACATCCTTACTTTTGGCCTAATTTCGTTTTTGATCAACGGTGCGCTGCTGCTTTTTGTGGCTTGGTTGTCACAGCTATTCGGCGATGACGTCTTGACGATTTACGGTTTCTCTTCTGATGGCTTGACTATCGACTCGCTCGGCTGGGCCATCCTTGGCTCGATCGTGATGAGCATTGCCTCGTTCTTTGGTCGGGCAGTCTTCAAGGCGCTAAAACTGCTCTAGGCAAAGCCTCTGTCTGGGCTCACCTCGAAATCCTGTAATTCGTGGCCTGCCCTTGGCCGCTGGCAAAATCGGTGATTAATGCACGGATGCGGGCTAGCCCGGCATCAGTGCTTTGGTCGGCAAGCAGTGCGGTGCCCCGATAGGTACTGAGTTCGTGAGCCTGCAGCACAGCCGGTTTTGAATTGCTGCTGCTCACCGGTGCCTCGCGTTCAACCGTTACCCAGTCTTTGCCCAGCGCATTTTGCGCGAGGTCTAATTTTGGAACCAAATCGTTGGTGTGCTGCAGCGAGATGGTTGGCACCCTGATGTCCTGGTTCAGCTGACTTATCGGTGATCCGATGGTTACCAAACCCGCAACTTTGTAATTTTGGGGCTGGCTAGCGAGGTTTGCCGCCACCATGCCGCCCTGCGAGTGACCGACTAGCAGCACCCGGTCCCGCTTGGTTACACCCGCGTTGACGATTGCCCTCTGGACCGCGGCTTCACTGGATGCCTTTGAAGGCCCAGCCATGGCTTGCAGGTTTGAGGTTAGGTCGAGCGGGTTTTTGCCGGCGATGGGCAACCAGGCTTGGGTGCCCGGAATGTAGACAATGTAGCGGTCCCCCGCCGGATAATTGCCGGGCGAGCTCCAGTTGCCGGCTGTGCCCGGCCCCCTAGCGCCGAAGGCGCTCGAATATTTTTCAATTCTGACCATTGGTTCGCCGGCCGAGGCTGTTCGTTCCAATCTGGTGAGTAGAGCCGCCAAACTGGTGGCCGACTGCACCGGTGTTGCCAAACCTGTTGGTTCAACTTTGATTTGGGAATCTCGATACGGGGCCCACTGCCCCGAAGTGGCCGCCAATACACCGGCAATTGCCGGAATAGCGGCAAAATCTAGGCTTTCAAAAGTTGAGGCAGTTTGAACCTCGCCGTCAAAATACTGCTGCGCAGCTACAGCACAGGCCTGATGCAAAAACTCCAAACGCTCCAGAACCGGACCAATCTCAAGTGCCAAACCAATCCGCTTGAGTGGCAATTGGAAAAAATCGGGCAGCTCAAGTTGCTGCTGCAGCAAAGAATATGCCGAGCCCAGGCAGGCCTGAACCCGCTCTATCTCGAGCAGGGTGGCAATAATTTGTGGTTCGCCGCCGAAGGCGGTTACATCGCCCACGAACTTAACCGAGATCGAATTGAAAGCAGGTCTAGAGCCAATCTCTCGACGGAACCCGCCAGTGCCGTCGCGGCACTACCTCGCCAAAGCAGAGGGTTTGGAGCAGCGAAATTTATCTGGGTAAGAACAGCGAGTAGGGCCTGGTCAATCGAATCCATCGGTCCAGCATCTGCGAATAGTCGAATCAAAGGGCTGAAAGCCCCCAAACTGTGCAGAACTTACGGCAATATAGACAGGTGAGTAATCTTTCAATTCAGCCCCTTTCCCCGCTAGATGGCCGCTACCGCGCTGCCGTTTCTGACCTAGGTTTTCACCTTTCAGAGGCCGGCCTAAACCGTGCCCGAATTGCGGTGGAGATCGAATGGCTAATCCACCTTGCCAACCGCGACCTACTTGGTACCGGAACCAGCATCAGTGATTCTGAGATTGCCCAGCTTCGAGCAATCGTGACCAACTTCTCAGACGCAGACGTTGCAACTCTGGCCGAAACCGAGGCAACTACCAAGCACGATGTGAAGGCCGTCGAGTACTTCATCCGTGGCAAGTTGTCAGAGCTGGGCCGCAACGACCTGCTTGAACTCACCCACTTTGCCTGCACCTCTGAGGACATCAACAACCTCAGCTACGCAATCACCGTTCGCGATGCAATCAAGGATGTTTGGTTGCCTCGCGTCGAAAAGCTAACCGCAAAACTTCGCGAGCTTTCGGCCAAGTACGCCGATGCAGCCATGCTTTCACACACCCACGGTCAGCCGGCAACCCCGTCAACCATGGGCAAGGAAATTGCTGTTTTTGTGCACCGCCTAGAGCGCCAGATCAAGCGCATCGAAGCCACCGAGTACCTGGGCAAGTTCTCAGGTGCCACCGGAACTTTCTCGGCCCACGTGGTTGCGGCACCAAGCGTTAACTGGCCGAAGGAATCTGAGGACTTTGTCAGCGGACTTGGCCTAACTTGGAACCCACTGACCACTCAGATAGAGTCTCACGACTGGCAGGCCGAGCTTTACACCGCGGTTTCACTGTTCAACGGCATCTTGCACAACCTCTGCACCGACATCTGGACCTACATCTCAATGGGTTACTACAAGCAGATTCCAGTCGCCGGCGCCACCGGTTCATCAACCATGCCGCACAAGATCAACCCAATTCGTTTTGAGAACGCCGAGTCAAACCTTGAGCTTTCAAACGCAATCCTGGGCAGCCTGGCTTCAACCCTCATCACTTCACGCCTACAGCGTGACCTCACCGACTCATCTTCTCAGCGCAACATTGGTCTAGGCCTTGGCCACTCGCTGTTGGCAATCGATAACGTGACTCGTGGCTTGAATGAGATCGACCTTTCGCTTCCGGTTCTAGACGCCGACCTAAGCGACAACTGGGAGATCCTCGGCGAGGCAATCCAGACTGTGATTCGTGCCGAGGTTGCAGCTGGTCGCTCAACCATCAACGACCCTTATGCCCTGCTAAAAGACCTAACTCGCGGCAAGCGCCTCAGCGGCGAAGACATGGTTGCCTTTGTCAACGGCCTAGAGATTGGTCAAGAGGCCAAGGATCGCCTACTAACCCTGCGCCCACACACCTACGTTGGTGTTGCGTCAGAGCTAGCAAAGCGAATTCAGAAGTAACTTCTCCTGAGCGCTTTTTGCGCATCGGGTAAACGAAAAGGGCGGCCATTGGCCGCCCTTTTCTGCTGCTTAGGTCAGGTGCTACTTGAGCATTGGCTCGTTAGGGTCACCCGGATTCTCTTTTACGGTCAAAGCCAAAGTTGCAATGGTGACCAAAGAAATAATGAAGGTCAATCCAGACCAAATCAAAGTTGTGTTGATGTCGCGAACGCCACCCTGCACAAATAGGCCTACAAATACTGCCGCAACCAGCGATAGCCCAAGGTAGGTGCGCAAGCTGCGTGCTTCAGATTTTTTCTTAGGGGTTTTTGCCATGGGTTAAGCCTACGCCTTAGTTATCGGGGGGAATTTGTGATTCTGCTACTTAGCAACCGCTGGTGAGGCCGCCGCTATTCCTAGGTGCACACCGATAATTACCGCGTAAGCGCCAAAGAATCCGACCTGGCTAACCGGGTCGTTGCCAGCAATCATGATGATGGCCTGAGAAAGGTAGAGTCCCAATCCCAGCGCCATGCTGATCAGGTGGTCGCGTCGAGCGGGGGTTTTGGCCGGGGCCTGCTTGGCAAAAATCGCCTCGATTACCGCGCCATAGAAACCCCAGTGCGCCAAAAGCAGCCAGGTACCAAAATAAATCGGGCTGTTTGCTGTCAGAATCGCGAGGATGGCCATCAAGATGGTTCCGCCGGCAACCACAATGTGCACCGAAGTGCCAGGTTCGCCAAAGTTTCTGACCGCCGTGACCACCGATGCCGCCAGCCAGCCAGCGCAAAGCACGAGCAGACCAATTATTGCTGTGCTTGAATCGTGCACCTGCGAAAAGGTGATGAAAATGCCTGCTGCAAGAGCAGTAGTTGCCTGGATTGCCTGGTGAATGCGCATAAATCTATTGTTTCACGCTGCGTCAGGGCGATTGGCCGGGGCCAACTACTGCTTCATGTTCATAAAGCGCGAGTACTGGCCCTGGAAGGCAACCACAACAGTGCCGGTAGGTCCATTACGTTGCTTGGCCAGAATCAAATCTGCCTCGCCAGCGCGTGGGTGCTCGCGTTCGCCCAGTGCCTCGCGGTGAAGCAGAATCACGACGTCGGCGTCTTGCTCTAGCGAGCCCGATTCACGAAGCTGCGAGATTTCAGGCTTTTTGTCTTTGGTTTGCTCTGAGTTTCGGTTTAGCTGCGAGATCGCGATAACCGGAATGTTTAGTTCTTTTGCCAAAAGCTTTAGGGCTCGTGAGAACTCCGATACCTCTTGCTGGCGTGACTCGACCTTTTTACCCGAGGTCATCAGCTGAAGGTAGTCGATCACGATCATCTTTAGCGGAACGCGCTGGTTCAAACGCCTAGCTTTGGCGCGAATCTCGACCAGAGTCATGTTTGGGCTGTCATCGATGTAAAGCGGTGAATCGTTGATCTGACCGCGAACCGCGGCGAGGCGAGTCCAGTCGCTGTCGGCAAATGAGCCCTTGCGCATGTTCTGAAGCGGAATTTGTGATTCAGCCGACAGCATTCGCATGGCGATTTCTGCGCGACCCATTTCAAGTGAGAAGAAAACAGTTGCGCGCTTGTGCTTGATGGCAGCATTGCGGGCAAAGTCAAGCGCCAGGGTTGACTTACCAACGGCTGGGCGAGCGGCCAGAATGATCAACTGGCCACCGTGGAGGCCGTGGGTGAGTTCATCAAGCTCGGTAAATCCGGTTGGCACACCAACCATGTCGCCACCGCGGCTTTGTGCCTGCTCGATTTCGTGAATCGCAGCCTCAATCGAGTCGTTGAGGTCAACGATGTCCTCTTTGGCAGCGCCGCGAGTGACCGAATAGACATCAGCCTGGGCTTGGTTCACTAGGTCTTCGACTTCACCCTCGTTGGCATAGCCAAGCTGAGCGATTTTTGTACCCACTTCTACCAAGCGGCGCAGGGTGGCCTTTTCGGCAACAATCTGGGCGTAGAAGCCAGCGTTGGCAGCGGTTGGAACAATCGAGGTGAGGGTGTGTAGATAGTCGGCTCCGCCGGCCTTAACTAAGTTGCCTGATTTGGTTAGCTCATCGGTGACTGTAATCACGTCGGTCGGCTCACCCTTTGAAAACAGGGTAAGGATGGCCTCAAAAATAACCTCGTGCTTGGGTGCATAGAAGTCTCCGCCGCGAACTGCTTCTTGAACCTCGGCAACGGCCTCTGGTGAAAGCAGCATGCCACCCAGGGCACTCTGTTCGGCAAGCATGTCGTTTGGCAGCATTCGCTCGTTTCCGCGGCTTGGATCAACCGGTGGAACAGACAAAAGCGACATTAATTTCTCCTATTTTTGGCCCAATACTGACCCAATACCTGTCTAGCATTCACCACTGACACCGATAAGCGAAAACGGCTTGTGTACAGATATGTTGATAACTGTGGAGACACGCGGTAATAACTGTGCACAACCTGTGGAAAGTACTGTGGACAATATGTGGAATTTTGGGTGAAATCCAGTAATTTACTGGGATGCAT
The DNA here is from genome assembly GCF_026000575.1 of Rhodoluna sp. KAS3. Classification (NCBI taxonomy): domain Bacteria; kingdom Bacillati; phylum Actinomycetota; class Actinomycetes; order Micrococcales; family Microbacteriaceae; genus Rhodoluna; species Rhodoluna sp. KAS3. Next base: position 1,322,623 of record NZ_AP026910.1, read on the forward strand.
CTATGTGGATAACTTTTCTCAAATAACCCTAAACCATAACCTTAGGGTTTGTCGCGACACGCCGAACCCGCCCCGCGGAGGCCCGTGGAGCAAAGTTATCCACCGTTTATCCACAGGTGAGGAACCGTACATTTCTGAAATTTGTCCTGTCAAAACTTATCCAGGACCGCTCATACGTCGATCAGCTTGGGGCACTGGGTTCAAAAGCAAAAAAGTGGGCCGCCCGAAGGCGACCCACTTGAACTTCTTGAATTACTTCAAGTCGTAAATTACTTCTTGCCTACTACCTGCAGGGTGATGGTAGCTACAACGTCGCCGTGAAGACGAACGGTAGCTAGGTGCTCACCTGAGTTGCGGATAGGTGCAACGAATGCAACCTTGCGCTTGTCTAGCTCGCCAAGGCCAGCAGCTGCAACTGCAGCTACAACGTCAGCGGTCTTTACAGAACCGAACAAACGGCCACCAACGCCAGCCTTAGCGGTAAGGCGTACAGCCTTTGCCTCTAGAGCAGCCTTTAGAGCCTGTGCGTCTTCAACGGTTGATAGTGCGCGTGCGTCGCGAGCAGCCTTGATTGACTCAATCTGCTTCTCGCCACCCTTGGTCCATAGAACAGCGAAGCCGCGTGGAAGCAAGTAGTTACGTGCGTAACCGTTCTTTACCTCTACAACGTCACCTGCGCCACCTAGGCCTGAGACCTCATTGGTCAGAATTAGCTTTGACATTCGATTTCTCCTTAGCGGCCAGCGCCTGCGTATGGCATTAGAGCCATTTCGCGAGCGTTCTTTACGGCACGGGCGATGAGGCGCTGTTCCTGAACAGAAACACCGGTGATACGACGAGCGCGGATCTTGCCGCGGTCTGATACGAACTTGCGTAGGGTTGCAACGTCCTTGTAGTCAATAACGCCGACCTTGATTGCCTTTGCTGGCACATCCTTCAAGTTCTTTGCATTGCGCTTTGGCTTCTTACTGTTGCGAGGATCGCTCTTTGCAGCCATGATTTCTCCTAAATTTTGTCTTTAAAGTCTGATTAGAACGGGGTGTCGTCGCCGGTAGCAGCGGTACCTGGGTTTGCCCATGCGTCATCGACAGGCTTTGAAGCCTTTGATGCAGCAGGTGCAGCGCCCCAAGGGTCACTTGCAACTGCAGCGGCTCCTGCACCAGCGCCAGCTTCGCGAGCACGACGAGTGACTGACGCGGTTGCAGTGCGCAACGACGGACCAATCTCTTCGATCTCAAGCTCTAGTGAAGCGCGAGCCTCACCCTGTGCTGTCTGGTAGGCAGATGCTGGCTTTAGTCGCCCAGTAACCACAACGCGGGTTCCCTTGGTGAGTGACTGAGCGATGTTCTCAGCTACTTCACGCCAGGCGGTGCAGCGAACCCATACGGTCTCGCCGTCGTCCCACGCGCTGGTTTGACGATTGTAGGTACGTGGAGTTGAACCCACGTTTAGTGAAACAACTGCGATACCGCCCTGGGTGTAGCGAAGTTCAGGGTCGTTACCTAGGTTTCCAACAATCGTTACGTTGACTTCCCCGGCCATGTGACTTTACTCGGCCTTCTTGGTTGATGACTTTGCAGCTGGTGCCTTCTTAGCAGGCGCCTCTGCAGCAGCTTCTTCAGCTGAAACCTCAGGAACCTCTACAGGCTTGATGTTTACAACTGCCTCGTCTGCACGTAGCACCTTGGTGCGAAGAACAGCCTCAGAAAGCTTTAGCTGACGGTCAAGCTCAACTACTGCTGCTGATGAACAGGTCATGTTCACAACTGCGTAGAAGCCTTCGGTCTTCTTAGCGATTTCATAAGCCAAACGGCGGCGACCCCAAAGGTCAACGTTGTCTACAGTGCCTGAAGCATTGCGGATTACGTTGAGGAACTTGTCTAGGGATGGAGCAACAGTGCGTTCTTCGATCGATGGATCGAGAATTACCATGAGCTCATACTTATGCATAACTAACCCACCTCCTTTGGACTAGAGCGGTCACGGACTTTCCGTGACAGGAGGGTCTTGCATAGCTGTTGTCAAGAACATGGGACTGAGCCCAATAGACAACCTCTCTAGCCTACCGGCTGTGCCACCACGCAAGCAAGCGTTTTTCTGCTTCTTCTGGGCCAATCGGGCCCTCTTCGAGACGCAGCTCCATCAAGAATTTATAAGCCTCGCCAACTTCGCGGCCTGGGCGGAGGTCCAGAATCGCCATAATCTGTTCACCCGAAAGGTCTGGGCGCAGCGAATTCAGCTCTTCCTGCTCCTGAATGACCGCGATTCGGTGCTCCAAATCATCGTAGGCATGGGCCAACCGGTCGGCCTTGCGCTTGTTTCTGGTGGTCACATCGGCTCGAGTCAGGGCGTGCAGGCGCAGCAGTTGATCGTCAGCGTCGCGCACGTAACGCCGAATTGCCGAGTCGGTCCAGGCTTGGTCGCTGTAGCCAAAGAACCGTAGGTGCAATTCAATTAGCCGAGAAACCGCCTTGATCGAGTCATTATCAAACCGCAGTGCCTTCATGCGCTTGGCAGCAAGCTTGGCCCCGACAACATCGTGGTGATAGAACGAAACCGCGCCACCCGGCTCAAGGCGTTTGGTGGCCGGCTTGCCGCAGTCATGCATCAGGGCGGCAAAGCGCAGGATGAAGTCGCCCTCGAGGTTGTAATCCTTTTCGTAGTCAATCGCCTGCTCCACCACGGTGAGGGTGTGCTCGTAGACATCCTTGTGATGGTGGTGTTCATCAGATTCAAGCTTTAGGGCGGGCAATTCTGGCAAGACCAGGGCCGCCAAACCGCTGTCAACTAGGGCGGTCAGTCCGGCGCGAGGGTTGTCTCCAAGCATCAATTTGGTTAGTTCAACCTGAACCCGCTCGGCCGAAATAATTTCAATCCGCTCGGCCATTGCCGTCATGGCTTCAAAGGTTGCCGGCTCGATTTCAAACCCCAACTGCGATGCAAAGCGGGCACCGCGCATCATGCGAAGCGGGTCATCGCTGAATGAATCTTCAGGCTTGCCAGGGGTGCGGAGGACGCCGTCAATCAGATCTTGGAGCCCCTTGAATGGGTCAACAAACACCTTGTCTGGCAGTCGCAGTGCCATTGAGTTAACGGTGAAATCTCGGCGAAAAAGGTCGTCTTCAAGGCTTTTGCCAAACACAACCTCCGGCTTACGGCTATCGACGTCGTATTTATCAGCGCGGTAGGTGGTGATTTCTACGGTGTCGTCACCCATTCGGGCACCGATGGTTCCAAAAGCGCGCCCAATGTCCCAAAAGGCATCAACGTGTGGCTTGAGAATCGCGATGGTTTCATCGGGGGTGGCCGAAGTAGTGAAATCTAGGTCTGGAGCCTTGCGGCCAAGAAAGGCATCGCGCACCGGGCCGCCCACCAGCGAGATTTCATGGCCGGCATCGGTGAAAATTCGACCGAGTGTGACAAATAGGGGACTATCGGTAGTCCGTTCAAGATTTGCCAAAGCTTCAGCCACAGAGCGCATGCCTTCAATCGTGCCACAGCCTGCCCATTTAGCTTGGCCAAAGGTTTAGAGTTGCTTTATGAATCAACAGAGCGCCGGTCCAAATCGTGGTCGCCGCTTAACGCGAGTTGAAGAAACCTCTTCGGGTGGTTTTGTTTTGGCTGCAGACGGTTCATTGCAGGTAGCCCTGATTGGGCGCCTAAATCGCGGTGGGCGCATTGATTGGTGCGTGCCAAAGGGCCACCCTGAGGGCCAAGAATCCCTCGAAGAAGCAGCGGTTCGTGAGATTGCCGAAGAAACCGGCCTCGAAGTCGAAATCATTGAGGCTTTGGGCTCAATTCGCTACGAATTTGCCGCCGGTCACAAGTTGATCTCCAAGACTGTGCACCACTTTTTGATGCGCCAGATTGGTGGCGAGCTGACCGTTGAGAATGACCCTCAGCACGAGGCCGTAGATGTCAAATGGTTCGCCGTAGACGGATTACAAAAGACTTTGTCCCACGAAAACGAGCGCAGAATTGCGCGTGGGGTTGAAGAGTGGATTGAGAGAAACCTCTAGTGCGGCGGTTTTTGGCGCTGGCATTGGCCGCGGTTTTAGCTATTGGTTCAATTTCGGCATCATCGGCGTCGGTTCCGACCATTTCTCTCGCCAAATCTGACGTTCGTGAAGTCGAGGTAGATGGCGTTTATGTAGTTCGCGGTTCAGACATCAACCTGGTTTCACGTGAATCCAAGGTTCCGATTCGAATCCAAAACGACTTCGATGAAGACGTGCGCGTTCACGTTCACGCTCAACCAAACAACAGCCGCCTGATTGTTCCGGAAGTTGTTGAAATCGTGGTTCCGGCCCAAACCGAAGTTACCGCCCAGGTACCGGTCAAGGCCATTGCCAACGGGGGCGTGGGCCTTCAGGTTTGGCTAACCACGTTTTCTGGCATCCAACTTGGTCGTTCAGTGGTCATAACAATGGAAATCAACGCCGATGTTGAGTCATTTCTATTGATTGGCCTAGGCACCCTGGTGGTTTTGCTCGGAACAGTGGGTGTGATTCGCACCAAACGTAAAAACCGCCTGCGCCACGAGGCCGAGGCCGCCGAGACGTTAGAGGTTCAAGCTTGAGTGTTGCCAGATCCTCGCTTCTCATGGCCAGCGGAACCATCCTTTCGCGCATTCTTGGCTTTGTTCGCGCGGTAATCCTGGCAGCAGCCATTGGTGTTACCACCGACGCCGCCGACGCATTTGGTGTTGCCAACCAGCTGCCAAACAACGTCTACGCAATCATTGTTGGCGGGCTTTTGAACGCTGTTTTGGTGCCTCAAATTGTGAAGGCCCGTTCTAACACCGATGGCGGCAAGGGCTACGTTGACCGCCTACTAACCCTGATAATCACGGTTTTCTTTGCCGTAACCCTCATCACCACCCTGGCGGCTCCGCTTTTGGTCTCGATTTACACCAACGGCTGGACTGATCAGCAACTGGCCCTGGCCACCGCTTTTGCCTACTGGTGCCTGCCTCAGCTGTTCTTCTACGGTTTGTACTCGATTCTGGGTGAAGTGCTCAATGCTCGAAGCACATTCGGGCCATTTATGTGGGCTCCAGTGCTCAACAATCTGGTCTCAATGGCCGGTTTGGTTGCTTTTGTTGTGATTTTCGGCGCCGACCCAACCGGTTCTCGAGCCGTTGAAGACTGGACCTCGTCACAAATTGCCCTGTTGGCCGGCAGTGCCACCGCAGGCGTAGCTGCGCAGGCATTGATTCTCTTCGTTGCCTGGAAAAAGGTTGACCTAAAACTCAGCATCAACTTCAAATGGCGTGGCTTTGGTCTTCGCCCGGCGCTCAAGGCAGCCTCTTGGTCGCTAGGAATGGTGGTGGTCACTCAAATCGGTGGCCTGGTCCAAACCATCGTGGCCTCGGGCGCAGTCAGCGCTCGTGACACCAACCCTGCGGTGGCCTCGGTCGCGGCAGCAGCCATCGCGTGGTTGATTTTCATGGTTCCGCACTCTGTGGGCACTGTATCGATCGCCACCGTCTACTTCACCAAGATGGCCAATCACGTGCAGGATGGCAAAATCCACCTGCTGAAAGCCGATCTTGCCGCTGGTTTGCGCACCATTTCGGTAATTTCAGTCTTTTCGACCGTCGCCCTAATCGTGCTGGCCTACCCAATTTCACGCATTTTTGTCGGTGAATTGCCGGCCACCATTGCGCTGGGCAATGTTTTGATTGCCCTGATGTTTGGTTTGGTGCCATTCAGCTTTGTCTACATGATGCAGCGTGCGTTCTATGCCCTTGAAGACACTAGAACTCCGTTTGGTTTCACCCTGGTGCAAATCACAATTCACGTCGCCGGGTCGCTAACCATGGCGGTCACCGTTCCGGCGGAATGGTTGGTGGTCGGCCTGTCAGCACTAACCAGCGTGACCATTTTGATTCAGGCGGTAATTGCCTACGTTCTGCTCAGTAGGCGCATCGGAAAGCTTTCCGAGCACAAAATTGCAGTTTCAAGCATCCAATTTGTCACCGCGGGCGTTGTAGCCGGCCTCGGTGGTTGGGCCACCCTTCAGGCGTTGGGCGGCATTTCAGCCCAGTCCTTTGTGGTTCAAACTGTGCTCAGCTCGGTGCTCAGCTGCCTGATCGCCGGTTTTGTCATGCTCGCCATCTACGTCCTAACCCTCCGTTTCCTAAAAGTTCCCGAAATAGACACGGCTGTAGCCGGAATCAAGGGAATTGTTCGCCGGTAATATTGGCTGACTAGGGTGAATCACCCAGATTTAGAACGAGCTTTGGCTCGAGGAGAATACATTGCGCGACGTCATCATTATTGGTTCCGGTCCAGCCGGTTACACAGCAGGTATCTACACCGCACGCGCGGGTTTGAAGCCATTGCTGATTGCTTCATCTGTTGAGGCTGGTGGCGAGCTAATGAAGACCACCGAAGTTGAAAACTTCCCTGGTTTCCCAGAGGGCCTACAGGGCCCAGAGCTCATGGCCAACTTCCAAGAGCAGGCAGAGCGCTTCGGCACCGAGATCCTGATGGATGACGTTGTAGAGGTTGACCTCAAGGGCGACATCAAGATCGTCAAGACCGGCGGCGGCGAGACTTTCGAGGCCAAAACTGTGATTTTGGCAACGGGAGCGGCATACCGCGAGCTTGGTTTGCCACGCGAGAAGGAACTGTCAGGCCACGGTGTTTCATGGTGTGCCACCTGCGACGGCTTCTTCTTCCGCGAAAAGAACATCGCAGTAGTTGGCGGTGGCGACTCAGCAATGGAAGAGGCGCTGTTCTTGACCCGCTTTGCGACCAAGGTTTACATCATTCACCGTCGTGACACCTTCAAGGCCTCAAAGATCATGCAGGAGCGCGCTCTGGCAAACCCAAAGATCGAGGTCATCTGGAACTCAGAGATCGCCGAGCTAAACGGTGAGGCCAAGCTCGAGGGTGTAACCCTGCGAAACACCGTTGATGGATCAACCTCGGAGCTTGCTCTAGAAGGCCTATTCATCGCTGTTGGTAACGACCCACGCGTCTGGTTGGTTGAAAACCAGGTCGAGTTGACCCCTGAGCGTTTCATCCAGGTTGAAGGACGCTCATCAAAGACCAGCCTGCCGGGCGTTTTTGCCTGTGGCGACGTCATTGACCCTACCTACCGTCAGGCAATTACTGCTGCCGGTTCTGGTTGTGTAGCTGCGCTAGACGCAGAGCACTACCTAATGAACCACTAATTTTCTTTGAAGGTTTCACGTGAAACCTTTGTTTAGATTCAAATAACTGCACATTTTCAAAAAGGATTCGATCATGGCAAAAGATGTAACTACCGCAAGCTTCCAGGCTGACGTTCTATCAAGCAGCAAGCCTGTGCTTGTTGACTTCTGGGCAGAGTGGTGTGGTCCGTGCCGCATGGTTTCACCGATTCTTGACCAGATTGCCGAAGAGTACGCCGACAAAATTGAGGTCGTCAAGGTAAACGTTGATGACGAGCCTGGCCTAGCTCAGCAGTACGGCATCACCGGCATTCCAGCCCTTCAGGTCTTCAAAGATGGCCAGGTTGTCAAGGCCATGGTTGGCGCAAAGCCAAAGCAAATTTTGGTAAACGACTTGGCTGAATTCCTTCAGTAGTCTGGTTTTAACTAGACTTATTGAATGACCGAAAGCCAGCAGCAAGCCAACAACCTCGATTCATGGTTGGATTCTTACGCTGCGCGCGCGCAAACCCTTGCTGTTTCTGAGGTTCGAGCACTCTTTTCTGTAGTTTCTCGTCCTGAGGTTGTTTCTCTCGCGGGCGGTATGCCATACGTGGCTGCACTGCCTCAAGAACTCCTTCAGCAGACCTACGAGAGCATGATGGCCAAGCGCGGTGCGCTGGCAATGCAGTACGGCAGCGGCCAGGGTGACCTAGTTCTACGCGACCAGATCCGTGACCTAATGGCTCTTGAGGGCATCAGCAGCTCTGTAGAGGACATCGTCATCACCACCGGTTCTCAGCACGGCCTAGACCTGCTCTCAGGCCTGTTCCTTGACCACGGTGACGTGGTTTTGGCTGAAGGCCCTAGCTACGTTGGCGCTTTGGGTATTTTCAACCACTATGAAGCCCATGTAGAGCACGTTTACACCGATGATGCCGGTATTTCGCCAGAAGCCCTCTCAGAGGCCATCGATCGCATGAAGGCTCAGGGTAGAACCATCAAGTTCTTGTACCTAGTCACAAACTTCGCCAACCCTTCAGGTGTCACCCTTTCTGCCGAAAGACGCCCTCGCATCCTAGAAATCTGTAAGCGCGAGCACATCCTGGTGGTTGAAGACAACCCTTACGGCCTTTTGTACTTCGATCAGCCGGTGCCTGACGCGCTTCGCAGCATGGATGAAGACGGCGTTGTGTACCTGGGCTCGTTCTCAAAGATTTTGGTACCGGGTTTCCGTGTGGGTTACGTGCTTGCACCGCCGGCCATCCGTGACAAGTTGGTTTTGGCCAATGAGTCGGCAATTTTGTGCCCAACCTCATTTGGTCAGATGATGATCAGCGAATACTTGGCAACTGCCGATTGGAAGGGTCAGATTGACACCTTCCGCGGGGTTTATCGTGAGCGTCGCGATGCTGCCCTGGCTGCAATGCACGAATATTTGCCAAAACTTGAAACCACGCGCCCTGATGGTGGTTTCTACCTATGGGTTACCCTGCCTGACGGCATTGACTCAAAGGCCATGCTCCCGCTGGCGGTCAAGGAATTGGTTGCCTACACCCCGGGAACGGCCTTCTATGGCGATGGAACCGGTCACAACAAGCTTCGAGTCTGCTACTCGTATCCAACACCTGAGAACATCAATGTTGGAATCAAGCGCCTCGCAAATGTGATCAATCTCCAAACCGAATTACTAGAAACCTTTGCTAAAAAAGGAAAATAATCATGATCGTCAAGGGTAACTCCGCAGCCAAACTGAAAATTCAGGTTCTTGCAGGTGGTATCTCACACGAGCGTGACATCTCACTAAAGTCTGGGCGCCGCGTAGCCGATGCTCTGACTGACTTCGGTGCCGAAGTTGTAATTCGCGAGCCAGATCACGACCTCCTGGCCAACATTCTCAAAGACAAGCCAGATGTAATTTGGCCTTGCCTACACGGCGCCAGCGGTGAAGACGGCGCATTGCGCGACATTTTGGCCCTCACCGGTGTTCCATTCGTTGGTGCCAGCGCTGCTTCAGCTCGTTTGGCCTGGGACAAGTCAATTGCCAAGGTTTTGGTCGCTCAGGCAGGTATTCAAACGCCTCCTTCGGTGACCCTGCCTAAAGAAACCTTCCGAGAGCTAGACGCCGAAGGTGTTTTGAAGGCTGTGACGCAGTCGATTTCGCTTCCGGTAGTGGTTAAGCCTGCCAAGAGCGGCTCGGCCCAGGGTGTTTCGATTGTGCATGACCAATCTGAACTAAACCGGGCCATGATTGACGCCTATGTCTACTGCGATGTCGCAATCATTGAGAAGTTCATCGCTGGTACAGAACTGGCTGTGAGCGTTATTGACCTCGGTGCCGGCCCAATTGCGCTGCCAGCCGTCGAGATCGAGCCTGTAGACGGCAAATTCGGCTATGACGAGCGCTACACAGCCGGTGAGACCAATTACTTTGTTCCAGCACGTTTGACCCCAAAGCTGGCCGATAAAGCCTCTGAGATTGCCATCAAGGCTCACGAGTTGCTTGGTTTGCGCCACCTGTCACGAATCGACCTAATTGTTGATGATCAGGGTGCGGTTTGGTTCCTAGAGGCAAACGTCTTGCCTGGGCTTACCGAAACCTCACTGCTGCCGCAAGCTGTGACTGCCTCTGGAAACTCGCTGGGTGAGGTTTACTACTCGCTAGCCGAGGCAGCACGCAATAACCGCGGCTAAGACCTAAGAGGGGGGCCTAAATCGGTCCCGCCACCACCGCCCCGTCAGAATATGGGCCGATGTTTCACGTGAAACTTAGTGTTGGGTGTCTACGCCAAGCTCTTTGAGAATGCGGGTTAGATCGCCAACTGTCGCAAAATCAATGACCAGCTGACCCTTTTTCTTGCCCAAAACAATGCTGACTTTGGTGTCCAAGCGGTCACCGAGCTTGTCAGCAAGGGTTTTTAGTGAATCCTGGCGTCCACCAGGGGTAATTGTGGCTTTTCCTGGCTTATTTGGCTTGTCTAGGGCAACGATTTCCTCTAGGGAACGAACCGATAGGCCCTCGTTGATTACCTTGTTGGCAAAATGCTCCATGCGCGACTCATCAACCACGCTCAGAATTGCACGGGCGTGACCGGCACTCAAAACTCCGGCAGCAACCTTCTTCTGGACGCTGATCGGCAACTTAAGCAAACGAATGGTGTTGGTGATCTGCGGACGAGAGCGGCCAATCTTTTCGGCCAACTGATCCTGGGTGATGCCAAAATCTGCCAAAAGCTGCTGATACGCCGAGGCTTCTTCCAACGGGTTTAGGTTTGCGCGGTGAATGTTCTCAAGCAGCGCGTCGCGCAGCATGTTGTCGTCAGCGGTTTCGCGGATAACGGCCGGGATCTTTGACAGTCCGGCTTCTTTAGAGGCGCGAAGTCGGCGTTCACCCATGATCAACTCATAGGTTGGCTGACCATTTGCCTCGCCCAGCGGGCGAACCACGATTGGCTGAAGGACGCCGAACTCGCGAACTGAGTGAACCAACTCGGCAAAAGCCTCTGGCTCAAACACTGATCTTGGCTGCATCGGGTTAGGAATGATTGAGCTTAGATCCAAGTGGCCGAAGCGTGCCCCCGGAACCTCAACTAGGCTAACTTCCGCCTCAACACTGGCCTCTGGGGCCGCAGAGTCGCCACCAAAGAACACATCGATTGGCCTTTCACTAACCAACGGTGAGGTTGGAATCAGTGCACCGATACCGCGGCCTAGGCCCGATTTCTTATCTGCCATTCTGTGCTCCCTTAATTGCAATTTCGATGGCCGCCTCTAGATAAGAGATGGCACCGGGTGAAGATGGGTCGTGCGTGATTACCGTGCGACCGAAACTTGGAGCCTCAGAAACTCGAACATTGCGAGGAATCACTGAGTCCAAAGTCTGTGCCGGGAAGTGCTGACGAACATCGGCAACCACCTGTGCGGCAAGTCGAGTTCTTGAGTCGTACATGGTCAACAAGATCGTCGATAGAACCAGCTGTGGGTTGAGAGCCTGCTGAACTCGCTCAATGTTTCTAAGCAACTGCGATAACCCCTCGAGGGCGTAGTACTCACACTGAATCGGAAGCAGCACCTCAGTAGCTGCAACAAAGGCATTCACCGTTAGCAAGCCGAGGCTCGGTGGGCAGTCGATAAAGACATAATCTGGGACATCGTGACCCTGGCCCGGCTGAAGGTAGGCGTCAATGGCCTGCTTCAAGATAGCGTGCCAGTTGGTGCGCTCAATCTGGGTAACGATCTCGATCTCGGCACCGGCAAGATCAATCGTGGCCGGAACACAGGTCAAATTTGGGCTCTCTGAGCACTGTTGTACGACAGATTCGATGCTGGCGCCCTCGGTCAAGACCTCATAAATGCCTCTGGTGCCCTCCTGGTGAGGCACATTCAGGGCTGTCGAGGCATTTCCCTGTGGATCTAGGTCAATAACCAGCACTTTTAGGCCCTTGCTAGCCAGTCCGGCAGCTAGGTTTACGGTGCTAGTGGTCTTACCAACGCCACCTTTTTGGTTTGAAACCGAAATTACCCTGGTGCGGTTTGGCTTTGGTGGAGTTTGCTGGGCAATTATCTGAAGTCTTCGAGTGTTATTGGCCAGCTCACGAGCTAGGGGAGTCTCAACAAATGCCATTATTTGACCTTAACTTCGGTGATTGTTTCACGTGAAACAATCCAACCGGTTGGCTCTGGGCTAGTCTCGATGCGGTCCGCTGGGTAACCATGCCCCGGAAATACGGTGGCAGGGGTAACTGAAGAGGCCTCGGCTTGAGAAATTTGCTGCTCGCTCAAAACAAACTCCAATGGATTATCTAAAACTTCAGACTAGCGTAGTTCGTACCACGGTAGTCGGCTCGGCAAGGTGCTGGCCACCTGTTACCAAGATCTCAAATCCGGCAATTTTGAGTTTTTTCTGGAGAGCCTTTGACTCTTCAATCTCGTCGGCAGCCTTAGAGCCCTTTAGCGCGATGATTTCGCCGCCGTTTCGGGTCAGTGGAACGGTCATCCGAAGCAATTTTGGTAGGGCCGAAACAGCGCGAGCGGTCACAATATCGAATGCTTCGCCAACTTCTTCGGCACGAGCACGGATTACCCGCACATTGGTTAGGCCCAGTTCTTCAACCTGCTGCTTTAGCCAGTTAGAACGGCGCTCCATTGGCTCAATAAGCACAAATTCGGCATCTGGCTGGGCAATTGCCATCGGAATACCTGGCAAACCAGCCCCAGATCCAACATCGGCAACTTTCTTGCCTGCCTGCACTAGCTCAGCAACCACAGCAGAATTCAGGATGTGACGTGACCAAAGCTTTGGCATTTCACGTGGCCCCAATAGGCCAAGTTCATCGCCATCGCGGACCAGAGCCGCCGCATAACCGCGCGCTTTATCAATACCGGCACCAAAAATCGTGGCGGCAATCGCAGGTTCGGCCTCTGGTGTGAAGTCTGGGGTTTCGGTCATAAATTCATCTTTCCAAAAGAAAACATCAGGTCGGGGAGTTCCCGACCTGATGTTTATAACTGCGACAAAGGTTTCACGCGAGGCCCGAGCGCGGCGAAGCTATGCTGAGACGCGCTGGCCGAATCTTGAACGAGTAACTTTCTCGATAAGTTTCACGTGAAACATGCCGCGCAAGTTACTCGGCGATAGCCGGCTTAATTACGATGTGACGGTCGCGACCTTCGCCCTCAGACTCAGACACTAGGCCTGCCTCAGAGATGATGTCGTGCACAATCTTGCGCTCATAAGAAGACATTGGCTTCATAGGAACGGTCTCGCCGGTGTCCTTGACCTTGGCAATCAGCTTGTTCACGATGCGAGTTAGCTCATCAACGCGCGCCTGGCGTGAGCCACCAACATCAAGAATCAAACGGCTGAAGCTGTTGGTCTTTACCTGAACGGCAAGGCGGGTTAGCTCCTGCAACGCTTCTACAGTCTCTGGGTCAGAAATAACTCGTAGGTTGCTTTCGCCACCAGCTGTGATTTCTAGGTATGCGCGGCCTTGGCGTACATCGATTTCAATGTCTCCATCAAGATCGAAAATGTCGAGCAGTTCCTCTAGGTAGTCAGCGGCAATGTCGCCTTCTTCTTCAAGGGCCTTTACCGACGACTCTTCGTTTGGCTTTAGTTCTTCAGTGGTCATAGTTATTACTTCTTACCCTTGTTGGTAGGCGCACTCTTGCTCGGTGCAGCCTTCTTGGTAGTTGGAGTTGTGGTGGACTTCTTGGCACGAGTCTTGCTAGCTGGCTGAGTGCGCTGACGAGGCTTCTCTTCTTCGACAACCTCGGCTACTGCTTCAGCCTTAGGCAGCTTGCCCTTCTTGGCCAAGCGCTCCTCGCGGGCCTTGTGCGCAACTGAGCCAGGGGTTGGCATGTTGCGAATCACGATGAACTGCTGGCCCATGGTCCAGAAGTTCGATGCTAGCCAGTAGAACATAACGCCCAGTGGGAACGAGATACCCGAGATCATGAAGATCAATGGGAATACGTACAACATGATCTTCTGAGTCTGCATGTACTGAGAGTTCATCACGTCAGGGTTCTGGTTCTTAGACATGATCTGCTTCTGAGTGATGTACTGCGTAGCGGTCATCACAAGGATCATGACCGCAGCCAGGATCTTTACCTCAAGCAGCGAGCTGCTCAAGAAAGTGTCTTTTAGGGGAGCGCCGAACAGTGTTGCCTGCGCAAACTGGTTTGAAAGCTCAAGGTTCATCAGGCCTACACCGGCATTACCGGTGTTGATTGAGTTCTGCGCATCGTTCAATACAAAGAACAATCCCGAGAAGATCGGCATCTGAATCAAAAGCGGCAAACATGAGCTCAATGGGTTTGAGCCAGTGCGCTTGTACAGCTCCATCTGCTCTTTAGCCATCTTCTCGCGTGACTCGCGGTCAGTCTTGCCCTTGTACTTCTTCTGAAGCTTCTGCAATTCTGGCTGCGCGTTCATCATGTTGCGCTGGCTCTTGATCTGCTTTACAAACACTGGGATAAGTGCAGCACGAACCACAACGGTCAAACCGATGATTGACAGCACCCAGGTAATACCTTGGGTGGCTCCCATGCCGAGTGAAGTGAACAGTGTGTGTGAGGCAACAAGAATGAGCTCAATTACCCACTTGATTGGCCATAAAAGATCTGGCATTTACTAACCCTTCTTAAGGTTTGGTACTACAAAGCCGTTTTCAGTCACCCGAAACCGGCCGGAGCCTGGTTTTACCTCGTCGACGCCACCTTGCGACCACGGGTTGCAACGCAAAATTCTCAGAACCGTTAGAACGGATCCGAAAACCACGCCGCGCTGCTGGATTTGCCCTAAACCGTACGCCGAGCACGTCGGGTAATACCGACAGACATCTCCATAAAGCGGAGAAATCACTTTGCGATAGGCCTTGATAAGCAAAACCAGAAAGTTTCTTGGTGCCAACCAAATCCGAATTACAAGATTCATGACTTGGCCGTCTTATTTACCGCTGTATAAAAAGCGGTTTTAAGTTCTTCTCGAAGTTTATTCCAGTCCAGCTCTGCCGCACCGGGTAGGGCACGAACAACCACTGTCATTTGGCTGTCTACTTCTTTTAGTAATTCCCGAGCAATTTCGCGCATTCGCCGCTTGACCAGGTTTCTTTTTACCGCTCCACCTACCGTCTTTGCCACCACAAAGCCAAAGCGGGCCTGAGGCAATGCCTCATCCCGCTTTAGATAGATGACTAGATGGTCTGAACCAACCTTGCGACCAGTTTTCATGGTCATACGAAAATCGTCTGCCTTGAGCAGACGGTTTTCGCGGGCCAACATCTGTTGACTACCGAGGCTTGGCGACCGGTTAGGGCAGTGAGCCCGGACTAAGCAGAAAGCTCTGAACGGCCCTTGCGACGACGTGCAGCCAAGATAGCGCGGCCGGCGCGGGTCTGCATGCGTAGACGGAAACCGTGGGTCTTTGCACGACGACGGTTGTTCGGCTGGAAAGTACGCTTCGACATGGATTCTTCTCCGTTTTTGGATCTTGCAAGTTTGGGTTGGAACGTTTGCGTTCGTGTTGGTTAACCAACTAATTAGCGTTCCAGATGCAGAGCAACCTGTTAAACCTACGCCAAATAACTAGATCTGGTCAAGTTTTTAGGCGTGATTAATGAAAAACACAAAAGTCTTACACAAAGTTTCTTAAATTCTTGGATTCGACACACCGTGTTAATTTGCTTTTTAAGGTCGGTATTGAGTTGAATCAATACTCGGACATATCCACAGGATGCCGTCATCGGGGGATGCGG